>BCWJ01000015.1 GCA_001592145.1 Xylanimicrobium pachnodae JCM 13526 = NBRC 107786
GACGATGGTGCTCACTGCGGTGCTCTCCAAGGATGGTGGCCGACGGCCGGGCGGGGGTGAAGGTGGCCCTAGCACGGCGTCGCCGCCCGCCAGCACTGGCTGAGGGGCGGCGACGTCGTGTGCGGGGTGGTGCTGTGCTACTTGGTGAAGGCCTCGTGGGCGGCGTTGTAGTCGTCCACGACGGTCTGGGCGCCCAGGCCGTCGAGCTGGCTGGCGAACTTGTCCCAGTCGTCGAGCGAGCGCTTGCCCGTGATGAACTCGGCGGTCGCGGTATCCACGGCGTCCTTGATCTGCGTGGTCAGCAGGCCCAGCTCCTCCTGCGTGTCGGCGTCCATCGGGGCCGGCGGGTTGGCCGGGCGCAGCGTGGAGTTGCCCAGGACGGTCTTGGTCCACTCGGCGATCTCCGGGCTCATGGTCGACTGGACCAGGTCGGCGGTCGACCCGACGCCCGCCATGAACACGCCGTTGAAGAAGCCGAAGTCAGCCTGGAGCTTCTTGGTGGCGTCCGGGTTCTGGTTGTTGCCGTTGATGTCGGCGTTGAGCACGCGCGTGCCGTCGGCGTCCTTGGTGTAGGTCTGGCCTTCCTGGCCCCACACCGCGAACTCGATGCCCTCGTCGCTGAAGTACAGCCAGTCGACGAACTGCAGCAGCGCCTTGAAGTACGGCTTCTTCGCCACGTCGGCGTTGAGGACCACGCCCTGGGCCAGGCGCGACCCGGCCACGACGTTGCCCGCCGGCCCACCGGGGATCACCATCAGGTGCGTGTTGATCGGCTTGCCGGCCTCCTCGGCCTTCGCGCGGATGTCGCTCGTGATCGTCTGCGTGTTGCAGCTGATCGCGGCGGACTCGCCGTTGAGGAACTTGGCGTTGGCGGTGTCGTCGTCCTGCGTGATCTCCGGGTCGAGCAGACCGTCGGAGACGAGGCCGGCGAGCTGGGTGACGACCGCCTTGTAGCCGGCGCTCGTCGCGGTCAGCTCGAACTTCGAGTCGTCGCTGTTGAAGATGACGGGCGAGTAGCCCCAGCCGGCGACGGTGTCGTAGTTCGGGCCCATCGTCGACAGCAGCGCACCCAGCGGGGCCGGGTTGGCGTTCCACCGGTCGGAGAACGGGTACTTGACGTCGGGGTTGGCGTCCTTGACCTTCTGGAGGTCAGCCGCGAACTCGTCCCACGTGGCCGGGTCCTCGGTGATGCCGGCCTTCTGCCACATGTCGTCGTTCGGGCAGATCGTGTACTGCAGGTCGGGCTGCTCGCGCAGGCCGGGCAGCAGGTAGTACTTGCCGTCGGCCTGGCGCAGCGCGTCGATCTCGTCCGACAGGCCCCACTTCTCGACCTTGTCCTTGAAGTTCGGCATGTAGTCGATGTAGTCGGAGACCGGCAGGAGCGCCCCGGAGGCCACGTACTGGGACTCCTGGCCGGGGTAGAACACCGAGGTGATGTCCGGGAAGTCGCCCGAGCCCAGGAGCAGCGAGCGCTTGTTGTCCCAGTCGGCCAGCGGGATGTCGGTGCGGTCGAAGGTGACGTTCTGGTTCGTCTTGATGTCGGTGAAGAAGTCCCAGTCGTCCTTCACCGGGTAGTTCGGGTGGTCGCGGTACATGAGCGAGAACGTCGTCGGCTCCGTGGCCTTGAACGTGGTGCCCACGGCGAAGTCGTCCATGGCGCCCACCGACTGCGCGTCGGCGATGGTGACCTCGTCGCCGGCACCGGCCGTGTCGTCGCTGCCCGAGCCGTCGCCGTCGGACGAGCAGGCGGTCAGGGCGAGGGCGAGCGTGGCGACCGTTGCCACCGCTGCCGAGCCCCTGCGGATGATTCTCATGATTCTCCTTCGTTGGAAACGTCATTGCCCTGACGTGGGGTGGGCGCAGAGGCCCGGTGCTTCGTCCCTCAGCCCTTGACGGAGCCGAGCATCACGCCCGAGACGAAGTACTTCTGGACGAACGGGTAGACGCAGATGATGGGAAGAACCGTCAGCAGCATCGTCACCGACTGGATGTTCGCGCCGATCTGCACCGCATCGGTCGCGCTTCCGGTGACGTCCTGGGAGCCCGTCGCCGCAGCGATCAGGTTGCGCAGGTACATCATCACCGGGAACTTCGTCTTGTCATCGAGGTACAGGAACGCCCCGAACCAGGAGTTCCACAGCCCGACGGCGTAGAAGAGCGTCATGGTGGCCATCACCGCCTTGGAGAGCGGCACCACGATCTTGAAGAAGATGCCGTAGCTCGACAGTCCGTCGATGGCCGCCGCCTCTTCCAGCTCCGCGGGGAAGTTCTCGAAGAACGACTTCATCACCAGCAGGTTGAACACGCTGAGCGCCCCGGGCAGCACCATCGCCCAGATGGTGTTGCGCATGCCCAGCCACTGCGTGACCAGGATGTAGTTCGGGATCAGGCCGCCGCCGAAGAACATCGTGAAGACGGCGAGCCCGACGAAGAACCCCCGCCCGCGCAGGTTGGGGCGGCTGATCGCGTAGGCGAACGTCGTCGTGATGGCCATCGCGATGAGCGTGCCGACCACGGTGTAGACGACCGTGTTCTTGTAGTTGATCCAGAACATCGAGTCGCTGATGACGGCCGTGAACGTGGTCGTGTTGAACCCGACCGGCCACAGGTTCACCTTGGCCGCGGCGATCGCGCCCTCGGAGGAGAAGGACTTCGCCACCAGGTTGACGAACGGGTAGATCGTCACCAGGGTCAGCAGCGTCAGGAACACCGTGTTGAGCGCGCGGAACACCTTGGTTCCCGTGGTGTCCTTGACCTGCGTCAGGGAGGAGCGGACTCCCGCGATGTCAGGGGCGGCGTCGAAATCTGTCACCACAGCGAGGATCCCACCAGTCGGCGCGACGTGAAGTTCGCGGAAAGAACGAGGACAAGGCCGATCACGGCTTCGAAGAGACCGATCGCGGTGGCGTAGGAGTACTGCCCGGACTGGACGCCCACGCGGAACAGGTACGTGGTGATCACGTCGCCCGTCGAGTAGATGAGCGGGTTCTGCAGCAGCAGGACCTTCTCGAAGCCCACCGCCATGAAGGAGCCGATGTTGAGGATGAGCAGCACCATGATGGTGGGCCGGATACCGGGCAGCGTGATGTGCCAGGTCTGCTTCCACCGGTTGGCGCCGTCGATGCGGGCCGCCTCGTAGAGCTGTTCGTCGATGGTGGTCAGGGCCGCGAGGTAGAGGATGGTCCCCCAGCCGACGGTCTGCCACGCCTCCGAGACGATGTAGATCGCGCGGAAGTAGGCCGGGTCCTGCATGAACGGGATCGCGTCGATCCCGAAGAACCCGAGCAGCTGGTTGATCGACCCGTTCACCGCGGTGAGCTGGAAGACGATGCCGGCCACGATGACGATCGACAGGAAGTGCGGCAGGTATGTCAGCGTCTGCACCGTGCGCTTGAACTTGCGCGAGCGCACCTCGTTGAGCAGCAGCGCCAGGATGATCGGCAGCGGGAACCCGATGATCAGCCACAGCCCGCCCAGGATCACGGTGTTCCAGAACACCGACCAGAACTGGGCGTTGTGGATGAACATCTCGAAGTAGTGCAGGCCCACCCAGCTCTCGCCGATCGGGCTACCGCCGGGGCGGAAGCGCCGGAACGCGATGATGTTGCCGAACATCGGGGCGTACCGGAACACCAGCAGGAAGATGACGGGCACCACCATGAAGGTGTAGATGCGCCAGTCGCGACGCAGCGCGTGGCGCCACGTGTGCTTGTTGCGGAGCCGCTGCTCCTGTCGATGGTCGAAACCCGCGCCGCCGGCCGCGCGGCTCGACACCGAGCCCGCCTCCGCCGTCACGAGGCCGACCGCCTCGTTCTGTTGCGCCACACCGCACTCCAGCCTGTTCACCCATGAACCGTGCTTCGAAACTTGCGATCGCTCGTTCGAACGTCCGCGATCATGCACGCTAGCCTCGCGCCCGAAGAAGCGTCAACACGCGCCGGGCGCGTCGGCCGTCACGGCTTGATAACGTTTTCATCGCCCGCGTGGAGGCCTGGCTCACTGCTGTCGCGTCCGACCATGTAAAGTCCCGTCCCGAAAGTTGCGACCTAAGGACACCGATGCCCTCGACGACGCTGGAGCCGCCCACGGGGCGCGCCGCCACGATCGCGCAGATCGCGCGCGAGCTCGGCCTCTCCGCGCCCACCGTGTCCAAGGTGATCAACGGCCGCGCCGACGTCGCCCCTGCGACACGCGCCCGCGTCGAGCAGGCACTGGAACGGCACCACTATCAGCGCCGCAGAGCCGCTCCACCGCCCCGAGGCGCGGGGCTGATCGACCTGGTGTTCCACCGCCTCGGATCGCCGTGGTCGATGGAGATCATCCGCGGGGTCGAGGACGCCGCTGCCGCCGCGCAGGTGGGCGTGATCCTCTCGGAGCTGGGCGGCGTGCACCGCCCACCGCAGGCGTGGCTCGACGCGACCCTGGTGCGCCCGCCCCTCGGGATCCTGCTGGTGGCCTCACGCCTGACGGCCGCGCAGCAGCAGGTGCTCGACCGTCGCACCATCCCCGCCGTCGTCATCGACACGGACGGGGAGCCGCCGCAGGGCGTCCCGACGGTGGGCTCCGACAACTGGAACGGCGGGTTCATCGCCGCCCGGCACCTGCTGACCCTGGGGCACCGGCGCATCGCCGCCGTGAGCGGCCCGCCCGACATGCTCTGCTCCCGCGCTCGGCTCGACGGCTTCCGCAGCGCCCACGCCGAGGCCGGTGCCGCCGTCGACGAGTCGTTGATCCTGTCCGGGAACTTCTACATGGAGACGGGATACCGGGCCGCCCACGAGCTGCTGCGCCGCCCCGACCGGCCCACCGCGATCTTCGCGGGCTCCGACATGGCGGCACTCGGGATCCTGCGCGCCGCCCACGAGCTCGGCCTGCTGATCCCCCGCGACCTGTCGGTGGTGGGGTACGACGACCTCCCCCAGGCCGCCTGGGCCACGCCCGCGCTGACCACCGTCCACCAGCCCCTGGCCGAGATGGGCTCCGTGGCCACCGGGATGCTGCTCGACCTGATCGACGGGCGTCGGCCGCCGACACCCCGCATCAACCTCGCCACCGAGCTGGTGGTCCGGGAGTCGACCGCCACGTCGCCGACGGAAGCCTGAGGGCGATCACGGCTCGGCCGGGTGCGAAGATGCAGTCATGACCACCTCGAGGTCCATCCTGTTCATCGGCGGCAGCGGCGTCATCAGCCATGCGAGCGTCGCCCGCGCGGTCACGCAGGGCCACCGCGTCACCGTGCTCAACCGCGGCCGCTCCGCGTCGCGGCCCCTGCCCGACGTCGAGACGCTGGTGGCGGACGCCACCGACCATGACGCCGTGGACGCCGCCCTGGTCGGCCGCGAGTTCGACGTGGTCGCCCAGTTCCGCGCGTTCCACCCGGATCACGTGGCACGCGACGTCGCACGGTTCGCGGGGCGCACGGGCCAGTACGTGTTCATCTCCAGCGCCTCCGCGTACCAGAAGCCGCCCGCACACCTGCCCGTCACCGAGTCGACGCCGCTGGTCAACCCGTACTGGCAGTACTCGCGCGACAAGATCGCGTGCGAGGACGTGCTGGTCCGGGCGGTGCGCGAGCAGGGGTTCCCCGCCACGATCGTGCGGCCCTCCCACACCTACGACCGCACCCTCATCCCGACGACGGGCGGCTGGACCGACGTCGCCCGGATGCGGGCGGGGCGTCCCGTCGTCGTGCACGGCGACGGCACCACGCAGTGGACGCTCACCCACACGGACGACTTCGCCGTCGGGTTCGTGGGCCTGCTCGGCCACCCGCTCGCCATCGGCGACGCCTTCCAGATCATGGGCACGCACGCCCCCACGTGGAACCAGATCTACACGTGGCTCGCCGATGCCGCGGGCGTGCGTGCACCCGAGCTGGTGCACGTGGCGAGCAAGACCATCGCCCGCGCGCTGCCCGACGAGGGCGACGGGCTGCTGGGCGACAAGGCCCACTCGATGGTGTTCGACTGCCGCAAGCTCCAGGCCCTGGTCCCCGAGTTCCGTACCACCATCACGTACGACGACGCCGCCGCCGAGCAGGTGGCCTGGTACGACGCCCACCCGGAGGCACAGCGGGTCGACGCCGCCCTCGACGCGGGTTTCGACCGCCTGGTGGCGCACGCCGCCTCACTGTGAGGATCCGGGGCGGCCCGTAGGGTGGCGGGCGTGAGACTCGTCCTGCTCGACCTCGACGGCACGCTGATGGACTCCGCGCCCGGGATCGTCGCCTCGGCCGCCCACGCCTTCACCGCGCTCGGCCTGCCCGTGCCCGACGCCGCGACCCTGCGCTCGTTCGTGGGGCCGCCCATCACCGAGTCGTTCCCCGCCCACGGCGTCCCGCCCACCCGGGTCGCCGAGGCGATGGCGGCGTACCGCGAGGAGTTCACCGCCACCGGCATGTGGGACAACTCGGTGTTCGACGGCATCCCCGCGCAGCTCGACCTGCTGCGCGCCCACGGGTGCACGCTCGCCGTCGCGACGTCGAAGCCCGAGGTGTTCGCCGCGCCTCTCGTGGAGCGGTTCGGCCTCGCGCCGCTCGTGGACTCGGTGTTCGGCGCGCCGCTCGACGAGCAGGGCACCAAGGCGGACGTGATCGCCCGCGCCCTGGCCGTGCACGGGTGGGCGGGCGGTCCCGCGCTCATGGTCGGCGACCGGCGCTACGACGTCGTCGGCGCCCGCGAGCACGGCATCGACACGCTCGGCGTCACGTGGGGCTACCCGTCGGACGGCGAGCTCGAAGAGGCGGGCGCAGTGCGCGTCATCCACGAGGTGTCCGACCTCGCGACGACGGCGCTGGCCCTCCTCGACGAGCAGCCCGGTCTCGACCCTTCGACAGGCTCAGGACGGCGCAGGATCGACCACCCGGGGCGTGACGCACGACAGGCTCAACCACCCGTGGGTGGTTGAGCCTGTCGAAACCCGGACCCTCAGGCGCCGGCGCGCAGCTCGCCCGTGGGCGGGGCGTCGCTCGAGCCCGTCCGGGGCACGTCCGTGCCTGAGCGGGCGCCGACGGTCACCGGCTCCTTGCCGGCAGGCTTGGGCTTGCCCTCGAACGTGAACTCGCCCAGGATCCCTTCGCCCTGGCCGTCCACCACGATGAGCTCGCCGGCCTTGAGCTCGCCGAACAGGATCTTCTCGGAGAGCGTGTCCTCGATCTCACGCTGGATGGCGCGCTTGAGCGGGCGTGCACCGAGCACCGGGTCGTAGCCCTTCTCCGCGAGGAGCTGCTTGGCGGCACCGGTGAGCTCGATCGCCATGTCCTTGTCGCGCAGGCGCTTGTCCAGCTTGGCGATCTCGAGGTCGACGATCTCGACGATCTCCTTCTGGGAGAGCTGCGGGAACACCACCACGTCGTCGACACGGTTGAGGAACTCGGGCCGGAAGTGCTGCTTGAGCTCCTCGTTGACCTTGGCCTTCATGCGCTCGTAGGAGGTCACCAGGTCGCCGCCGGCCTGGAAGCCGGTCTGGACACCCTTGGCGATGTCCCGCGTGCCGAGGTTCGTGGTCATGATGATCACGGTGTTCTTGAAGTCCACCACGCGACCCTGCGAGTCGGTCAGGCGGCCGTCCTCGAGCACCTGCAGCAGCGAGTTGAAGATGTCGGCGTGCGCCTTCTCCACCTCGTCGAACAGGACCACGGAGAACGGCTTGCGGCGCACCTTCTCGGTGAGCTGACCGCCCTCGTCGTACCCGACGTACCCGGGGGGCGAGCCGAAGAGCCGCGAGACGGTGTGCTTCTCGGAGAACTCGGACATGTCGAGCTGGATGAGCGCATCCTCGTCCCCGAACAGGAACTCGGCGAGCGCCTTGGCCAGCTCCGTCTTCCCGACGCCCGTGGGGCCGGCGAAGATGAACGAGCCACCGGGACGCTTCGGGTCCTTGAGCCCGGCGCGCGTGCGGCGGATGGCCTGCGAGAGCGCCTTGATCGCGGCCTCCTGGCCCACGACGCGCTTGTGCAGCTCCTCCTCCATGCGCAGCAGGCGGCCCGACTCCTCCTCGGTCAGCTTGACGACGGGGATGCCGGTGGACATGGCCAGCACCTCGGCGACGAGCTCCTCGTCCACGGTGGCCACCGTGTCGAGGTCGCCCGACTTCCAGGCGCGCTCGCGCTCGGCCCGCTTGGCGGTGAGCTGCTTCTCCTTGTCGCGCAGGCCCGCGGCCTTCTCGAAGTCCTGCTCGTCGATCGCGGACTCCTTCTCGCGCCGCGCCTCGGCGATCTCCTCGTCCAGCGTCTTGAGCTCGGGCGGGGCGGTCATGCGGCGGATGCGCAGGCGCGCGCCGGCCTCGTCGATCAGGTCGATCGCCTTGTCCGGCAGGAACCGGTCGTTGATGTAGCGGTCCGCGAGCGTGGCGGCCGCGACCAGGGCGCCGTCGGTGATGGAGACGCGGTGGTGCGCCTCGTACCGGTCGCGCAGGCCCTTGAGGATCTCGATGGCGTGCTGCAGCGACGGCTCCGCGACCTGGATGGGCTGGAAACGACGCTCCAGGGCCGGGTCCTTCTCGACGTACTTGCGGTACTCGTCGAGCGTGGTGGCGCCGATGGTCTGGAGCTCACCGCGGGCCAGCATGGGCTTGAGGATCGAGGCCGCGTCGATGGCGCCCTCGGCCGCGCCCGCACCCACCAGGGTGTGGATCTCGTCGATGAACAGGATGATGTCGCCGCGCGTGCGGATCTCCTTGAGCACCTTCTTGAGGCGCTCCTCGAAGTCACCGCGGTAGCGCGAGCCGGCCACCAGGGCGCCCAGGTCCAGCGTGTAGAGCTGCTTGTCCTTGAGCGTCTCGGGCACGTCGCCGCGCACGATGTCCTGCGCGAGCCCCTCGACGACGGCCGTCTTGCCGACGCCGGGCTCGCCGATGAGGACCGGGTTGTTCTTGGTGCGGCGCGACAGCACCTGCATGACGCGCTCGATCTCCTGGCTGCGCCCGATGACGGGGTCGAGCTTGCCCTCGCGTGCGGCCTGCGTCAGGTTGCGGCCGAACTGGTCGAGCACGGCCGACCCCGACGGCTGACCCTCGGCGGGGCCGCCCGCGGCCACGGGCTCCTTGCCCTGGTAACCGGAGAGCAGCTGGATGACCTGCTGGCGCACCTTGTTCAGGTCGGCACCCATCTTGGTGAGCACCTGGGCGGCCACGCCCTCACCCTCGCGGATGAGGCCGAGCAGGATGTGCTCCGTGCCGATGTAGTTGTGGCCGAGCTGCAGCGCCTCGCGCAGCGACAGCTCCAGCACCTTCTTGGCGCGCGGAGTGAAGGGGATGTGCCCCTGCGGCGCCTGCTGGCCCTCACCGATGATCTCCGTCACCTGCGAGCGCACGCCGTCGAGCGAGATGCTCAACGACTCCAGCGCCTTCGCGGCGACGCCCTCACCCTCGTGGATGAGGCCGAGCAGGATGTGCTCGGTGCCGATGTAGTTGTGGTTGAGCATCCGCGCCTCTTCTTGGGCGAGGACGACCACCCGGCGGGCGCGGTCGGTAAAACGTTCGAACATGGCTGCTCCTCACAAGGGCCTCACTCGACTCTATGCGCTCGCAACCGGGCACCCCCCGAAGTTCTGCCCGTGTTCGCCGCAGGCGTGACAGATGGCTCGCGAGCGACGCGCTGGCGTGCCCGGTGGACAGACCGGTACCCCCCGTTGCACGCTCGCACCACAGGCAGCATCGGCACCGTGGGACGGCAGGGGGGCATCATGGCCAGCTCGTGGGAGGAACGCGTGGCGCTGTTCGCCCGCCCGCCGGGTGTGGTCGCGGAGATCGACGACCCGCTGACCTGGGGGCTCGACCTGGAAGAGGAGACGGTCACCGGCGACGCCCGTCCCGGGGACCCCACGTCGCAGCGGTTCCTGCGCGCCTACCGCACGTTCGCGGGCGAGGTGCTGGAGCTCGAGACGCTCGCCGTGCCCTGCCCGGAGGACATGGTCGAGGACCTGGTGCGCGCCGCGGCGTCGAGTGCACTGGCCGCCCCGCTGCACGACGTGCCCCACACCGCGCATGCCGCGCCCGAGCCGACCGAGGGGTTCGAGGCGTACCGCAGCGCGATCCGCGCCGTGGTCGAGGCGGTGGACGAGGTGCCGCTCGAGGCGGGCACCTTCGTGGTGGACGGCGTCGAGGCGCCCTGCGCCCGCGTCGTCGTGCGCGGGGTCACCGCGGTGTACGTCGCCGTCGCGGGCCGCGCCGTCGTCGTCGCCGGATCGGCGGACCTGACGGCGCGCGTCGACGTCGTCCTGCGGCCCGTCCGCAGCGTGCTCCACCAAGACGACTAGCACGACTCCTGACGCGGCACTGAACGCGGCGCGACGTCCGACCGGGCGATCTTCACCACACTGAACCATCTGGCGCCCGGAACACTGCCCACCAGGGTGGCGTGGGCCATATGCTCGCGACACAGCCTGAGTGATGGGCACCCGACGGTGGGGAGGGCCTGACTGTGCACGGTGTGGTGGTCGGTGTAAGCGGGTCGGCCGAGGCGGACGCCGCCCTGGACTGGGCCCTGGCCGAGGCGTCGTCGCGGGGCGTGCCGCTGACCGCGATCCTCGCGTGGACGGGGCCGCGCGGCGTCCAGCCGCACGAGTACCAGGACCTGCTCGAGCGGCGTCGCGAGGACCTGCTCGCGCTGCTCGACGCGGCGGTGCGCCGCACCGGTCTGACCTCGGTCGAGGCCAGCGCGGTCGTCGCCGAGGGCGACGCCGCCGAGTCGCTCGTCGCGGCCGCGCACGACGTCGAGATGCTGGTGCTGGGCCGGCGCCGGCTGGGCCGGTTCGGTCGGCTGGTGCTCGGGTCCGTGTCCTTCGAGGTGGTCGAGCGCGCCACCGTTCCCGTCACCGTGGTGAGGTCCGACGACGGCGCCGCCGGTCATGACGCGTCCGACGACGGTGGGGCGCAGGACGACGCGGGCCATGACGACCGGATCGTCGTCGGCGTCGACACCTCGGGGTCCTCGCTGCTGGCGCTGCACCACGCGGCGGAGGTCGCACAGCGCACCGGTGCCGTGCTGGAGGCCGTGCACGCCTGGCAGATCACGACGCTCGCCCCGCTGCCCGGCACGTGGGGCTGGGCGCCGCCGCTCGACGACTACGAGGCGTTCGCCGCTACGACGCTCGACAACGCGATCGAGGCCGCCGGGGTGCGGCTCCCGTCCGAGCAGCTGGTGCGCAGCGTCGTCCACAAGTCCCCCGCGGCCGCGCTGGTCGAGGCGTCCACCGCGGCGAGCCGGCTCGTGGTCGGCGCGCGCGGGCTGGGCGGGTTCGACCGGCTGCTGCTCGGGTCCGTGAGCCGGCAGGTGCTGGAGTACTCGGCCTGCCCGGTCACCGTCGTCCGGTGAGCAGCGTCCGGTGGGCGGTACCGGTGCGCGGGGTCCCGTGAGCGGGCCCGCGGGGCTGCTGCTGACACCCGGCGCGGGCGCGTCGCGCGACCATCACACGCTGGTCGCCGTCGAGCAGGCCGTCGCTCCCCTGCCCGTACTGCGGCTCGACTTCCCGTACCGGATCGCCGGGAAGCGGATGCCCGACCGGGCGCCCGTGGCCGTCGCCCACGTGGTGGAGGCCGCCACCGAGTGGGCAACGGAACTGGGCGCGACGGACCTGGGCGCGGCGACGTCGGGCCTGGTGCTGGGCGGGCGCTCCTACGGGGGCCGCATGTGCTCGATGGCGGTGGCCGAGGGGCTGCCCGCGGCGGGGCTGGTGCTGCTCAGCTACCCGCTGCACCCGCCCGGCAAACCCGAGCGGCTGCGCGTCGAGCACTTCGGCGCCATCACGGTGCCGGTGCTGTTCGTCTCCGGGGACCACGACCCGTTCGGCACGCCCGACGAGCTGGCCGCGCACGCCGCCGCCATCCCCGGACCCGTCACCTACGTGACGTTGCCGGGCGCCCACGACCTGCGCGGGCGCGACGCGGACGTGGCGGACGCCGTGGCCGACTGGCTCAGGGCCGTCCCCGCTGGTTGACGCCGCCCCGCGGGTTGAGCCTGTCGAAACCCCTGGTGCCCCCGATCAGCGCCCGCCCGCAGGGTCCTTCGGGTACTCCGGCGGGCGCTTGCCGAGCTCGATCGCGATCTCGCGGCGGTTCGCCAGCACGTCCGCGCGCTGCTTGTCGCGCTGCCGCAGCGCGTCCTGCTGCTGTTCCGCGGTGAGGTGGTCCCAGTACAGGACGCCGTCCAGGTGCTGCGTCTCGTGGATGTAGCAGCGGGCCAGGTAGCCGGTCGCCGTGAGCTGCACGGGGGCGCCGCGCAGGTCGACACCACGCAGGGTCACCGCGCCGGGGCGTTCCAGCGGGGCGTACGCGCCGGGCACCGACAGGCAGCCCTCGTCCTCGGTGACCGGTTCGGCGTCGTCGTCCACCTCGATGACCGGGTTGACGACGGCGCCCAGGTGGCGGTCCCCGGCGTCGTCGGTGAGGTCGTACACGAACACGCGCAGGTCCACCCCCACCTGCGGGGCGGCCAGGCCCACGCCCTCGGCCACGTCCATGGTGGCGAACATGTCGTCCACCAGCCGGGACAGCTCGGGGGTGCCGAACTCGGTGACCGGGCGCGCCGGGGTGTGCAGCACCGGCTCGCCGATCTCCGTGATGCGCAGGGCCTTGCCGCGTTCCGACTCGGGCGCGTAGGCGGGCCAGTCGCTCACGGGCTCGCCGAGCAGGTACGTGGTGGGCCGGCGGCGGCCGAAGATGCGGGGCATCCCCCGAGGGTAGCCGCGGCGCGGTCACCGGCCGGGGGCAGGTCTTTCGCCGTCGTCCCCGACGGCACGCTCTGCGGCGCGTTCCGCCGCACCGGCCGCGGCGATGTCGGCCCGCAGCAGCGGCAGCACGCCCAGCACCTTGGTGGTGATCAACCAGACGACGACGGCGACGGGCACGATCGCGACCGCCGCCCATACGCGCAGGTGGCCCGGCACGGCCGCGGCCACGACCTGCGCACGGGGCACTCCGTCCACGTCCGCCGGGAGCCACTCGGTGAGCAGGCGCCGGATCAGCGTCGTCGGCTCGAACGGCCCCACCGCCGTCGCCAGGAACAACGCCACCACCGTGAGCACCAGCGCGAACGGCCACGCGAAGATGCGCGACTCGTTGTCGAGCACGTCCGCCGCGGCCCGCTCCGCCTCCACCACGAAGCCCACCGCGAGCACCACCAGCAGGGCGCCGAGCTGCGCGGCCAGCAGGTCGTCGATCACGGACGTCTCGGCGTCGCTGCCCCACCGCGCCGGCAGGCCGAACGACAGCACCACCAGCCCCGCGATCAACGTGACCAGGGTGAGCGTGGACGTGAACGCTGCGATCCGCTCGAACGACTCGCGCGCCGCCTTGCTCACACTGCGCGACGCCTGCCGGGGCGCCTCCCGGTACACGACCAGCACCACCAGCCCCGCCAGCACGATGACGAGCAGCCACGCCACCGCCGTCGCGCTGATCGCCGCGAGCGCCGCCGAGGCAAGGAACGGCCCGAACACGATCGCGTCGCGCGGCATCGCGGTGCGGATCCCGAGGAGCGGCACCAGGCCGAGCGCCACCATAAGTGCGAACCGGGCCAGCAGGGGCAGCGCGAACTCGCTCAGGTCGCTCGCGTCGACCTCCGGGTCGCGGGCGCGGATGGTCGCCGCCTCCCGGCGCAGCGCTGCCCGGAGGTTACCCACCGGCCGCCGGGACCGCTTCGCCGCCATGCGCGCCCCCGCCGTCCGTGTGCCTTCCGTCCCTGTGCCCACCGCTCGCCTCGCCTCGCTTCGAGGCTACGGGGGCCGCACATGCCGCGCAGGGCCAGCGGGTGCTTCTCGGCCAACCGGGCGGTGGCGACGTCGGCGCGAGGGACGCTGGAGCATGCTCCAGAAGTGCTTCTACACCGGCACCGTCGCCTCGACCGTGGAGTCATACCGCGACCGGTGCGACTTCGGGCGCACGCTGACGTTCCTGTTCGGGGGCGCGCTGCTGGTCATGCTGACCCTGTTCTCCTGGTCCGTGTACGCCGTGTTCCCGCTGGTGGACACCCACCCGGCCCTCGCGTCCGTCATCGTCGCGATCAAGGTGGCCGCGAGCGCCGTCATCGTGGCCACGGCGCTCGCGCTCGTGGCGGCGCTACGGTGCTGGCGGCGGATGGCGGCGCAGCTCGCGTGCGTGCGGGGTTGACCCGTGTGGATGGGGCACGGATCATCGGGCCGGTGCCCCCGCAGGAAGGCGAGCCGCCCATGACCGTCCCTCGCGGGCCGAAGCCGATCAGCCGGGCTCGGCGTGCCGTCTACAACGCGGTGGGTTTCGGGTGCGTGGTGCTGGGCGTGATCGGGGTTTTCGTGCCCGTGTGGCCCACCACCGTGTTCGTGATCGTCGCGTCGATCCTGTTCGCGCGGGCCAACCCGCGCATGTACACGTGGCTGCTCACCAACCGCCTGCTGGGCCCGTACCTGGAGAACTGGCACCACAAGACGGGCATCACGATGGCGTTCAAGATCCGCACCTGCGTGATCCTGTGGGTGGGGCTGGGCGTGTCCATGTACTTCGTGTCCGCCACATGGCTCTACGTGCTGCTCGCCGCCGTCGGCGTCGGGGTGACGTGGCACGTGTTCGCGATCAGGACCCGGCGGGCTGTGCCGGGCGCACGATCCGCTCGTCGGGGATCACGGCGACCCCGGCGATCTCGATGAGCGCTTCGGGCTGCCACAGGCCGGTCACGCCGATGCCGGCCATCGCCGGGTAGACGGGCCCTGCCAGTTCCCTCCATACCGCGCCGATCTGGCGTCCGTGAGCCTGGTAGCCGGGGATGTCGGTGAGGTAGATCGTGATCGACACGAGGTCGCCCGGCACGCCGCCGGCGGCACGCAGCGTGGTCAGCACGTTGCCGAAGGCTTGCCGGAACTGCTCGACGATGCCGCCGTCGACGATCCGCATGGCCACGTCGAGCGCCGTCTGGCCGCCGAGGTACAGCGTGTTGCCGCTGAGCGTGCCGTGGGAGTAGCCGCTGGGGGCGGGCAGGGTGGCCGGGTTGACCGGCAGGGGCGTCGGGTTCATGCCGGGCAGCGTAGAACGGGCATTGACAACTTGGCAACGTTCGTGCGAAAACTGAAATATGCAAATGACGACGGTCGTCACCCCCCGCGGCACCACCGCCGCGGCCTGGCACAGCGGCGGCTGGCACGCCCTGCCCGCCCCCGATCTGTCCGCCCTGCTCGCCGCGGGCGGGCCGTGGGAACCCGGCGAACCCCTCCCGGACGCGACGCCCACCTTGCCGCTGCCCCGGCCCGGCAAGGTGATCTGCTGCGGGCTCAACTACGGCGACCACATCGCCGAGATGGGGCGCACCGCACCCACCCACCCCACGCTCTTCGCCAAGTTCGCCGACACCCTCCTCGCCGACGGCGCCGACCTGCGCCTGCCCGCCGGGCACGACGCCGACTGGGAGGCCGAGCTCGCCGTCGTCGTCGGGCACGAGCTGCGCCACGCCGACGAGGCCACCGCGCGCACCGCCATCGCCGGCTACACCGTGGCCAACGACGTCTCCGTGCGCGACTGGCAGAACCGCACCCCCCAGTGGTTCCAGGGCAAGGCGTGGGACGCCACCACCCCGTTCGGACCCGTCGTCGTCACCACCGACGAGATCGACCCCGAGGCCGGCGTCGAGGTGATCTGCCGCGTCAACGGCAACGAACGCCAACGGGGCAACACCCGCACCCTCGTGTTCTCCCCCGCCGCCCTGCTCGCCTACGTCTCCACCTTCACCGTGCTGCGCCCCGGCGACGTCGTGCTCACCGGCACCCCAGGCGGCGTCGGCATGGGAATGACGCCCCCGCAGTACCTCGCCGACGGCGACGTCGTCGAGACGCACATCCCCGGCATCGGCACCCTGACCAACACGGTCCGGCTCATCTGACGGGAAGGACCCACCATGACCTCCGCACCGGCCACCACTGCTGCTCCCACCTGCGCGCCCACCTCCGAACCCCTGACCGACGCGCTCACCCTCACGCCCACCACCGCGCAGGTGTACGACGTCGCCTTCACCGCCACCACCGGACCCTGCCCCTGGCCCAAGGCCTACGGCGGGGACATGGTGGCCCAGGCGCTCGCCGCCGCCATGCGCACCGTCGCCTCCCCCAAGACGGTGCACTCCACGCACGCGTACTTCCTGCGTCCCGTCGACGTCGGCGCCCAGGTCCGCTACGAGGTCGAGGTGCTGCGCGACGGCCGCGGCTACAGCACCCGCCACGTGCGCGGCTACCAGCACGGCAAGCCCGTGTACGTGTGCCTCGCCAACTTCGCCGCGGGCGAGCCCGGCCGCGACTACCAGCCCGGCATGCCCGACGACGTGCCCGCCCCCGACGAGCTGTCGACGTCGGCCGACTACCTCGCCACGCTCGACGACGCCGCCCTGCCGCCCGCCGCACACGACTACTGGGCCAGCGGGCGCAGCGTGGACATGCGCCACCTGCCCGGCCCGGTCTACCTGCGGGTCGACGGCGCCGCCGCACCGCACCAGGCCGTGTGGGTGCGGCCGTTCGACGCGCTGCGGCCCGTCAGCGGGCTCACCGACGCCCAACGCGACACCGCCGCGCTGGCCTACCTGTGCGACTACACCATCCTCGAACCCGCGCTGCGGGTGCTCGGCCTGTCCTGGGCCGACGAGGGACTGGTCACCGCCAGCCTCGACCACGCCATGTGGTTCCACCGACCCGTCGCCATGGGCGACTGGCTCCTCTACGCCCAGGAGGCGTGGTCCGTGGCCGACGGCCGCGGCAGCGCGACGGGCCGCTTCTTCACCACCGACGGCGTCCTCGTGGCCACCGTCGTCCAGGAAGGCATGATCCGGGCCACCACGCCCGCGAAGGGAGAGCTGTCATGAAGATCGCGATCGTGGGTGGCGGCCCCGGCGGCCTGTACTTCGCCACCCTCATGAAGGGGCTCGACCCCACGCACGACATCACCGTGTGGGAGCGCAACGCCGCGGACGACACGTTCGGGTTCGGCGTCGTCTTCTCCGACGAGACCCTCGGCAGCATCGACGGCGCCGACCCGGTGGTCCACGAACGCATGGAGGCGAGCTTCGCGCGCTGGAGCGACATCGACGTCACGTTCGACGGGCACCCGTTCACCGTGGGTGGGCAGGGGTTCGCCGCCATGTCCCGCAAGGAGCTGCTCTCGATCCTCCAGCAGCGGGCCGCCGAGCTCGGCGTGACCGTGCACTTCGGTACGCCCGCCCCCGACCTGGACCTGCTGCGCACCACGCACGACCTGGTGCTCGCCGCCGACGGCCTCAACTCCGCCATCCGCACCAAGCACTCCGACCACTTCCGCCCCACCCTGGACCGGCGGCCCAACAAGTACATCTGGTTCGGCACCGACCTGGTGTTCGAGGCGTTCCAGTTCTTCGTCAAGCGGACCCCCTGGGGGGTCATGCAGATCCACGGCTACCCGTTCTCCGCCACCGGCTCCACGTTCATCGTCGAGATGCACGAGGACGTGTGGCGCCGCGCCGGGCTCGACGCCACCGAGCGCGAGCAGTTCCCGCCCGGCGTCTCCGACGAGTACGCCGTCGACCGCATCGCCGAGATCTTCGCCGACGAGCTCCAGGGCCACGCGATCCTCACCAACAACTCCAAGTGGATCAACTTCCACACCGTGCGCAATGAGCGGTGGTCGCACGAGAACGTCGTGCTGCTGGGCGACGCCGCCCACACCGCGCACTTCTCCATCGGCTCGGGCACCAAGCTCGCCATGGAGGACGCGCTCGCGCTCGCCGCCTGCCTGCACGAGCACGACGCCCTGCCCGAGGCACTGGCCGCCTACGAGGCCGAGCGCAAGCCCGTGGTCGAGTCCACCCAGCGCGCCGCGCAGGCCTCCCTGGAGTGGTTCGAGAACATCGGCATGTATGCGGACCAGGAGCCGTCGCAGTTCGTGTTCAACCTGTTGACCCGCTCGCGGCGCATCACCTTCGAGAACCTCAAGGAGCGCGACGCCGCCTTCGCCGGGCGCATCGAGTCCGCGTTCGCGGCCGCGCACGGGCTGGCACATCCCGGCGACGACGCCGCACCCGCGATGTTCCAACCCGTGCGCATCGGCGCGCTCGAACTCAAGAACCGCGTCGTGCTCTCGCCGATGGACATGTACTCGGCCAGGGACGGCGTCGTCAACGAGTTCCACCTGGTGCACCTGGGTTCCAAGGCCATGGGCGGTGCCGGTCTGGTCATGACCGAGATGACGTGCGTGTCCCCGCAAGGGCGCATCACGCCCGGCTGCCCCGGTCTGTGGACCGACGAGCAGGCCGCCGCGTGGCGCACCGTCACCACGTTCATCCATGAGCGCTCGACGGCGAAGGTGGGCGTCCAGCTCGGCCACTCGGGGCGCAAGGGCTCCACCAAGCTCATGTGGGAAGGCATCGACCAGCCGCTTGACGAGGGCAACTGGGAGGTGATCGGACCCTCGGCGCTGCCCTACGGCCGCGGCTGCCACGTGCCGCGCGAGGCGACGCGCGCCGACCTGGACCAGGTCACCGCCGACTTCGTGGCCGCCGCCCGCCGCGCCGTCGACGCCGGGTTCGACCTGGTCGAGGTGCACGCCGCGCACGGGTACCTGCTCAGCTCGTTCCTGTCCCCGGTGTCCAACCAGCGCACCGACGAGTACGGCGGCAGCCTCGAGAACCGGTTGCGCTACCCGCTCGAGGTGTTCGCTGCCGTCCGCGCCGCCGTACCCACCACGATCCCCGTCACCGTGCGCATCTCCGCCACCGACTGGGTGCCCGACGGCAACACCGAGCACGACGCCGTCGAGATCGCCCGCGCGTTCGTCGCCGCCGGCGCCGCCGCCATCGACGTCTCCTCCGGGCAGGTCACGAAGGACGAGCGCCCCGCGTTCGGCCGCTCCTACCAGACACCGTTCGCCGACCGGATCCGTCACCAGGTGGCCGCGCCCGCCGGCGTCGCCGTCATCGCCGTCGGCGCCATCTCCTCCTACGACGACGTCAACTCGATCCTGCTGGCCGGACGCGCCGACCTCTGCGCGCTGGGCCGCACCCACCTCTACGACCCGAGCTGGACGCTGCACGCGGCAGCCGAGCAGGGCTACCGGGGCGACGCCGCCGCGTGGCCCGAGCCGTGGGCGGCAGGTCGCCGCAAGCCTCCGACGTCGCGCACCGACAAGGTGCCGCCACGCCTGGCGCTGCTGCGTGAAGACAGCGACACCGTGCCCCACCTGCGGTGGCGCGCCGGTGCTACGGTTCCGGCGTGACCGGAGAACCCCTCGCCGTCGGTGTCGCCCGCACGCGTGTGGAGTGGGTCGACACCGACGCCGCCGGCATCTACCACAACTCCACGGTGATCCGGTTCGTGGAGTCCGCCGAGTCACGCCTCATGGTGGAGCGGGGGCTGCCCGACTACTTCCCGTCCAGCCCGCGCGTCCGGTTCGAGGCCGACTTCGAGGCGCCGCTGTTCTTCACGCAGGACGTCACCACGTCCGTCTGCCTGATGCGCGTGGGCACCAGCTCCATGCACTGGGAGTTCGAGGTGTGGGGCGAGGAGCTCGACGGCCGCCCCCGGCACCGCGCCGCACGCGGCCGGTACGTGACCGTGCACATCGGCGTCGGGAACCGTGCGGGGCACGGGGCCACGAGCGTGCCGTGGCCTACCGACTGGGTGACCGCCCTCGCGGGCGAGGGCGCGCTCGACGGCGCGCTGCCCCTGCCGTGACGGCCGAACCACCGGGCAGCGGGGCCCCCGCCACCCGACAGCTACGCACCACCGTGGTGACCTTCCTCGGCGCCGTCGTGCGGCCCCTGGACGGGTGGGTGCCCGTCGGCGCCGCCGTCGAGCTGCTCACGCAGCACGGGCTCGACGAGCCGGGCGTGCGCACCGCGATCCACCGGCTCAAGAGCAAGGGCTGGCTCGCGTCGCAGACCCGGGACGGGCTGCGCGGCTACACGCTCACCGAGCTGGCCCGCACCGAGTTCGCCGCCGGCGACCAGGTCATCTGGCACGCGCGCACCCCACCGGCCCTGGCGGACGGCTGGTGCCTCGTCAACTTCAGCGTGCCCGAGTCGAAGCGCGCGCTGCGCCACCAGCTCCGCTCGCACCTGGCCGCGCTCGGCTTCGGCAACGTGGGCACGGCCCTGTGGCTCGCCCCCGCGCGCCTGCGCGAGGCCGGCACCCACGCCGTGGCGGACCTGGGGCTCGACGCCTTCACGACCATCTTCACGGGCGCGTACCACGGCCCGCAGGATCTGGCCGCGCTCGTCGCCGAGACCTGGGACCTGGACTCCGTGGCTCAGGGGTACCGGGGGTTCGCCGCCTCGTTCGGCGGCGTGGCGGACGACGTCGAGCAGGCGCCGCCCGCGCCCCGCGAGGCGTTCACGCTCTACCTGTCGGTGCTCGACGCGTGGCGGCGCCTGCCCTTCCGCGACCCGGGGCTGCCCCGCGAGGTGCTGCCGGCGAGTTGGCCGGGCCCCGCCGCCGCCGCCGTCTTCGAGCGCCTGGTCGAGGCCGTGGAGCGCCCGGCGCTCGCCCACGCAGCCACCTACTGGCCCGCCCCGCCACGCGCATAGACGGACTACCTCGCGCAGAAGGGGGACCACCTCGCGAGGTCGTCCCCCTTCTGCGCGAGGCAGTCCCCTGGGTGCGCGTCAGAAGGTCGTGTCGGGGCGCAGGCCCTTCTTGACCAGGCGGGGCATGACCTCCTGGGCGAAGTACTCCAGCTCGCCCACGTAGTCGACGAACGCCATCGTGATGCCACCGAACCCGGCCTTCGCGAAGCGCTCGATCTCGTCGGCGACGTCGTCGGGCGAGCCGATGAGCGGGCACGTGCCGTGCCCGGCCGCGAACCGGCTGCGGAAGTTCGCCAGCAGGTCCTTGCTGAACGACTGGGCGTGCAGGCCCTGGAGGCGCATGAGGTTGTCGACGGCGTCCCAGTCGGCGTTCTCCTCGGCGTAGTAGTGCAGATACTCCTCCGCCTCCTTCTTGGTGGGGCGGCACACCACGTGCGTGGGCGTGAGCACGCCCGCCTCGCGGCCGAGCGCGGCCGAGTTGGCCTTGAGCTCGGTCACCACGTTCGCGCCCTCCTCGGCGCTGCCGACGATGGTGAACACGAAGTCGGCGTTGCGCGCCGCGTACGCCTTGCCCTGCGCGGACGAGCCCGCGTTGAGGATGGGCAGGCGACGCGCGGCCGGCTTCGGCATCGACTCGATGGCCTCCAGGTTCCAGAACCGCCCCTTGAGGTCATAGCGGCCGTCGCGCGACCAGAGCGTGGTCAGGACGTCGACCCACTCCTGGGCGAGCTCGTAGCGCGAGTCGTGGTCCTGCGGCAGGTCCACGCCCATGGCCACGTACTCGGGCTGGTTCCAGCCGGCGACGACGTTGACGCCGATGCGACCCGGGGCCATCTGGTCGATCGTGGCGAGCTGCTTGGCCGTGACGGCCGGGTGGTTGAACGCCGTGTGGACCGTGGCGAACGCGTTGAGCCGCGTGGTGTTCGCGAGGATCGCGGTGGCCCACGGGACCGGCTCGAGCACACCCTCGTGGAAGTTGGTCTCGCCGCCGTACCCGATCCAGCGGGCGATCGGCAGCATGAAGTCGATGCCCGTCGCGTCGGCCAGCTTGGCCAGGCGCAGGTTGTCCTCCCACGACGCCGACCAGCGCTCCGGGATCGTGGTGACGGCCAGGCCGCCCGTGCAGTTGGACGAGAACAGTCCGAGCCGGAAGTGGTCCGCGTCGAGGATGGGGATGCCCATGGTGCGTCTCCTGAGTGGGTGAGGGTGGGTGGGAGGTTCAGCGCTGGAGGGTCATCGGGACGTGATCGGCGGCCGTCATGGCGCAGACCTGCCCGATGAGGTAGACGTGGTCGCCGACGTCGAACGTGTGCGCGACCCGGCACTCGAGCCGTAGCGGGACGTCGTCGAGGGCCAGCACGGGGAGCCCGTCGAGGCCCGGCGCCGTCTCGACGCCGTCGAACCGGTCGGGCTTCGACGCGGCGAAGCGCGAGACGAGGTCGGTGTGGTGCCCGGCCATGACGTGCACGGCGTAGCCGGTGACGGCGACCCACTCCTCGAACCGGGTCGACGTCTTGTCGATGCACCAGCCCACCAGTGCGGGGTCCAGCGACGCCGAGTGGAAGCTGTTGACGGTCTTGCCCAGGGGGCCGGTCGTCCCGTTCGCGGTGATGATCGCGACGCCCGTGGGCCATCGGGCGAGCTGGCCGCGAAGCGACGACGGTGTCACCTCAAGTGTGTTGGCTGTCACACGGATCATGCGATGATGCTGTGCCGGGGGACGCCGGGCAGGCTATCCGCCCACGGTGGACGACTATCCACTCAGCGCGTACCTTTCACGTGCGTGACGATCGTTGCACGTTCGACACAGATGTCGGGCAGGGACGACAGGATGGTCACGGCAGGTCGGCGAGGAGGCCACATGACGCGAGTGACGACGCCGCTGGGATCGCACGGCGTGCTGCACACCACCGACGTGGACGACGCGCGCACGTCGATCACCGCATCGCTCGCACCGCACCGGCTCACCGCCGTGCCCGGCGCCCGGCCGTTCGAGGCCCGGCACAACGCCGCCGCGCTCGACCGCGTGAGCCTGCACTACATCGACTACGGCGCGGAGGCAGAGGTCACCGCCGAGCGCCTCGACTTCCACCTGGTGCAGATCCCTCTCAGCGGCCTCACCACCGTGTCCACCGGTACGCGCACCGTGAGCGCCGGTCCCCGCAGCGCCACCCTCACGGGCCCCGACGAGACGGTCCGCATGCGGTACTCGGCCGGCAACCCGCGTCTCATGGTGCGCATCTCCCCCGAGCTGCTGCGCGGGCGCCAGGCCGTCGCAGCCGCGGGCGGCGTCGTCGCCCCACCGCAGTCCACCACGTCCGTGGACCTCGGCAGCGGGGCGGGGCGGAGCTGGCGCGGTTTCGTGGACCTGGTCATCGCCGACCTGGAGCGCGACGGGGGCCTGACCCAGTCACCCATCACCTCAGCCACGCTCCAGGTGGCTCTGGCCGACGGACTCATCGCAGCGCTCGCCGCACCCGCCGAACCGGAACCCGACACCCGCACCCTGTCCGAGCGCGTGGTGCGCCGCGCAGCCCGGCTCATCGAGGACCACTGCGCGGAGCCGCTCGGCACGCCCGACATCGCCGACTCCGTGGGCGTGTCGATCCGCGCGCTCCAGGCCGGGTTCCGCTCACGCCTGGGGACGACGCCGATGGCGTACCTGCGCCAGGCGCGACTGACCCGCGTGCACGACGCGCTCATGGACGGCAGCGCGGTCTCCGTGGCTGAGGCGGCGCACCGCTGGGGCGTCACCCACCTGGGCCGCCTCTCGGGCGACTACCGGGCCACGTTCGGCGAGTCCCCCAGCGAGACGCTCGCGCGCGCACGCTGAGCCGGCCCGACCCCACCGGCCTGCGCCGAGCCGTGCCGTGCCGTGCGCACCGCGGACCACCGGTGCGCACAGCGGATAGAGGAACGCTCCCGACGCGACCTAACTTGCTGACTCCGGCGTGTGATCACGCTCACGTCACGCGAAAGGTCGTGCCCCATGTCCGTCATCTCCGCACTGCTGACCGGTCTCGCCACGGGCGAGGTCGAGATCATCGACCTCACGGCGCCCCTGTCCCCCGACACCCCGGTGCTCGAACTGCCGGCGCCGTTCGCCAACACCATCCCGCTCTCGCTCGAGGTGGTCAGCGACTTCGACGACGACGGCCCGGCGTGGGGCTGGAACAACATCCACACCGGCGAGCACACGGGCACCCACCTGGACGCCCCGGTGCACTGGATCACCGGCCGGGACGGCTACTCCGTGGACACCATCCCGCCGTCGCGCCTCATCGGCCCCGCGATCGTCGTGGACGTCACCGCCGAGGTCGCCGAGAACCCCGACTTCCTCCTGGAGCCGGTGCACCTGGAGAAGCACGTCGCCGAGCACGGCCCGCTCCCCGACGGCGCCTGGCTGGTGCTGCGCACCGGCTGGGGCCGGTACAGCAAGGACGCCGCAGCGTTCGCCAACGTCGACGAGACCGGCTCCCACACGCCCGGGCTCACACCGGCGGCCGCCGAGTGGCTCGCCGCGTCCCCCGTGACGGGCGTGGCCGTGGAGACCGTGGGCATCGACGCCGGGCAGGCCGCCAGCCTGGAACCGCCGTTCCCCGCGCACTACCACCTGCTCGGCGCCAACAAGTTCGGCCTCACCCAGCTGCAGAACATCGACAGGCTGCCCACCACGGGCGCCGTGATCATCGCGTCGCCGCTGCCCATCGTGGGCGGCACCGGCTCACCCGCCCGCGCCTTCGCGATCGTCCCCGCCTGAGCGCCGACCATGGCCGAGAGATCATTCGCGCACGAGGTGCGCAAGCTCCGCATGGGTGCCGGGAGCACCTTCACCGGCGAGGGCATCCTGGCCGTCACGAAGGCACTGCTCCAGTCCGGGGTGGCCTACGTGGGCGGCTACCAGGGCGCCCCCATCTCCCACCTCATGGACGTGCTCGGCGACGCGCACGAGATCCTCGATGAGCTGGACGTCCACTTCGAGAACAGCGCGTCCGAGGCGACGGCGGCCGCCATGCTGGCCGCGTCCGTCAACTACCCGCTGCGCGGGGCGATCACGTTCAAGTCCACCGTGGGCACCAACGTGGCCTCCGACGCGCTGGCCAACCTGGCGAGCGGCGGCGTCAAGGGTGGCGCCCTCGTCATCGTCGGGGAGGACTACGGCGAGGGCTCCAGCATCATGCAGGAACGCTCGCACGCCTTCGCCATGAAGTCCCAGATGTGGCTGCTCGACCCCCGCCCCAACATCGACGCCATCGTGCGCTCGGTGGAGGCCGGGTTCGAGCTCTCCGAGGCGAGCAGCACGCCCGTGATGCTCCAGCTCCGGCTGCGTTCCTGCCACCTGTACGGCAGCTTCACCGCCAAGGACAACGTGCGCCCGCCGATGACGGTCAAGGACGCCGCGGAGCACCCGTCACGCCAGCTCGATCGGATCGTGCTGCCGCCCGCGAGCTTCCTGCACGAGAAGGAGAAGATCGAGGACCGCTGGCCCGCCGCCGTCGACTACATCACCAGCCACGGCCTCAACGAGGTGCTGGGCGAGGGCACCAGCGACATCGGCATCATCGTCCAGGGTGGTGTGTACAACACGCTCAACCGGGCCATGGAGCTGCTGGGGGTCTCGGACGCCTACGGCAACACGCAGATCCCCACCTACGTCATGAACGTGACCTACCCGGTGATCGACTCCGAGATCCTCGACTTCGTCAAGGACAAGCGGGCCGTGCTGCTGGTCGAGGAGGGGCAGCCCGACTACATCGAGCAGAACCTCAACGCGATCCTGCGCCGCGCCGGGTCCGACGTCGCACTGCACGGCAAGGACCTGCTGCCCGTCGCGGGCGAGTACACGGCGACGGCCGTGACGCGCGGCCTGCACGCGTACCTGAGCAAGTACCTGCCGAACGTCGCGCCCGGCACCCCCACGCTGCTGCTGCCGCACAGCGACCCGCGCAGCCCGTTCGCGGAGCGCGTCTCCGCCGAGGTGGTGCGCACGCGCCCGCCGGGCCTGTGCACCGGCTGTCCCGAGCGACCCATCTTCTCCGCGCTCAAGCTGGCCGAGCGCGAGACCGGGGAGCACCACGTCAGCGCCGACATCGGCTGCCACCTGTTCGCGATCAACGAGCCGTTCAACCTGGGCGCCACCACCATGGGCTACGGCCTCGGCTCGGCCGGCGCCGCCGCGCTCAACTCGAAGGACGCCGACCGGCCCTCGATCGCCGTCATGGGCGACGGCGGGTTCTGGCACAACGGCCTGACCAGCGGTGTGGGCAACGCCGTGTTCAACCAGAGCGACCAGCTCGTGCTCGTGGTCGACAACGCGTACAGCGCCGCGACGGGCGGGCAGGACGTGCTCTCCTCACGCGCCGACTCCGAGCTGCGCTCCACCAAGCACCCCATCGAGAAGGCCGTGCGCGGCATCGGGGTGAAGTGGGCGCGCACCGTGACGAACACCTACCAGATCGGCAAGCTGCGCGACCTGTTCGTCAAGGCGCTGACCACCGAGGAGCCCGGACCCAAGGTCATCGTCGCCCAGTCCGAGTGCTCCCTGAACAAGCAGCGGCGCGAGAAGCCGTTGCGCGCGCAGGCCATCAAGGACGGCAAGCGTGTGGTCAAGGAGCGGTTCGGCGTCGACGCCGACACCTGCACGGGCGACCACGCCTGCATCCGCGTCTCGGGCTGCCCGTCGCTGACCATCAAGGCCAACCCGGACCCGATGCGCACCGACCCGGTGGCCACGGTGCTCGACTCCTGCGTGGGCTGCGGCACCTGCGGCGCCAACGCGCACGCGGCGTCGCTGTGCCCGTCGTTCTACCGCAGCGACCTGGTCTACAACCCCACCTGGCGGGACACCGGCCTCGCCAGGCTCCGCAAGGGCTGGATCGGGGCGCTGTCCCGGGGCGTGGAGCGCCGCGCCGCCCGCTTCGAGGTTGCCGAGGTGACCGCATGACCAGCGACCGCACGACCTCATGGACCACGGGCCACCGGCCCATCACCATCGCGATCCTCGCCATGGGCGGCGAGGGCGGCGGCGTCCTGGCCGACTGGATCGTGGCCGTGGGCGAGACCGCCGGGTACCACGCACAGAACACCTCGGTGGCCGGCGTCGCCCAGCGCACCGGCGCCACCGTGTACTACGTGGAGCTGTACCCGAGCGGCGACGCCGGCCCCGACGACGCGCGCAGCGAGCCCGTGCTCAGCCTGTTCCCCACGCCGGGCGAGGTGGACGTCGTCATCGCCTCCGAGCTCATGGAGGCGGGCCGCGCCATCCAGCGCGGGTTCTGCACTCCCGACCGGACCACGCTCATCGCCTCGACCAACCGCGTCTACTCGATGGACGAGAAGCTCGCGCTGGGCGACGGCCGCGTGGACAGCAACACCCTGCTGGAGGCGGCGCACGCCGGGGCGCAGCGGTTCATCGGGGCCGACTTCATGGAGCTCGCCTCCGCGGCCCGCAGCGTCATCAGCGCCGCACTGTTCGGGGCCCTCGCCGGGTCGGGCACCCTGCCGTTCCCGCGCACCGGCTTCGAGGACGCGATCCGGGCCAGCGGCAAGGGCGTGGACGCGTCGCTCGCCGCGTTCGCCTCCGGGTACGACGCCGCCCAGCGGCCCGCGCCGCGGCCCACCGCCGCGCCGTCCGGCAGCGGGCCGGTCTCCGTGACCATCGGGCGCAGCCGCCCCGTCGATCCCGCCGAGGAGGCGGCCGAGGCCGCCGCCAAGCGGCGCGAGGAGGTGGCCGCCACCGACCCCGGGTCGCTCGTGGGCCCCGCACTCCAGGCGCACGCCGCCCGCGTGGCCGCCGACTTCCCCGCGGCGGCCCGGTCCATGCTGCTGCACGGCGTGGTGCGCACCGCGGTGTTCCAGGGCCCGCGGTACACCGAGGCCTACCTGGACCGGGTGGCGCGCCTCGCCGCGGTCGAACCCGACGACGGCACCGCCCGGCTCACCACGGAGGCGGCCCGGCACGTGGCCCTGTGGATGTGCTACCAGGACACCATCCAGGTGGCGCTGCAGAAGATCCGGCGGCGTCGGCTCGACGGCGTGCGCGCCGAGGCGAAGGCCGCGGACGACCAGCTCCTCAACGTGCACGAGTACCTGCACCCGCAGCTCGACGAGATCGCCGACACCCTGCCCGTCGCACTGGGCAAGGCCGTCGCCGGATCGGCCTGGTTCGGGAAGCTGGTGCGCAAGGTCACCCACAACGGCATGGTGGTCAACACCACGGGCGCCATCGGGTTCTCGATGCTGTGGGCCATGGCGGCGTTCCGCCCGCTGCGGCCACGCTCGCTACGGTTCGCCCGCGAGCAGACCGCCATCGACGCCTGGCTGGACCTCGCGCTGACCGCCGCCGCCGTCGACTACGACCTCGCCTGCGAGATCGTCGAGTGCCAGCGCGTGCTCAAGGGCTACGGCGCCACGCACCAGCACGGCGAGGAGAGCTTCACCACGCTGCTCGCCCAGGCGGACGCCCTGATCGGCGCCGAGGACGCCGCCGCCACGCTGGTGCGGCTGCGCGACGCGGCCCTGGCCGACGAGGACGGCACCGCGCTGTGCTCCGCGGTCGCCGCCCTGCCCCAGTCGGAGCCCGCCCTGAGCCACGCGCACTGACGACCCCCGCACCACGACCGCCCGCACCACCGCAAAGGACGCGATCATGACCACCGCACCCGGCACCCTCAAGCAGCCCACCCTCAAGCAACCCACCCTCAAGCAGCTCAGCGTGCAGCGCAGCAGCGAGCTGCCCGTCGCCCCCGGCCAGACGGCCAACGCCCGCCGCATCTCCGGCGTCAGCAAGGAGAACACCCAGGTCAAGGACCTGTGGTTCGGCAAGGTGCACACCGGGCCCGGCGAGGTCTCCGACCCCCACCACCACGGCGAGGCGGAAACGGGCGGCTACGTGTTCAAGGGCCACGGATTCATCCGCTTCGGCGAGCGGTACGAGGAGATCGTGTACCTCGAGGAGGGTGACTTCGTCTACGTACCACCCTTCGTGCCGCACATCGAGGGCAACCTCAGCCACAGCGAGGAACTCGTGTGGCTCACGACGCGCAACCCCGACAACATCGTGGTGAACCTCGAGGATCAGGACGTCGCCGACATCGACATCGCGTACGTCGACTGAGCCACCACTGGTCGCAGACCACGGGGGAGCCCTCGGCCGAAGTGGCCGAGGGCTCCCCCGTGCATGCACCTACCCGATCCGGGCGTCCGTCGTCGTCGTGTCCACCGCCTTGAGCGCGGTGCACTTGGCGACCTTGACCGGTGGAGCCCCCTGCGGGATCTCCGTGATCGTGCCGATCACCCCGAGCCGGGTGTCGCTGTCCGTCACCGTGATGTTCTTGATGCTGGTCGCCCAGTCGTCCTGCGACGTGTTGCTGACCGTGTAGACGAAGCACACCGTCTGGCGGTCGCTGAGGCGCGTGCCCTTCGGCGCCGGGATGCCGGTGGCCTCGATCGTCTCGGCCGAGTCCTGGGTCATGGTGCCGCCGGGCGGGGCCACCCAGGCGCGCTTGTCGATGCGGATCGTCGGGTCCGTCGCGAACAGGTACGGGTTCACCGGGGGCACCACGAGCCCGTCGTAGTTCGTGTCGGTCGACGTGACCGTGTGGCTGATGAGCGTCTCCGTGTTCGCCGCGACCGGGCCGGCGGCGGCCGTGACGTTGACCGGGCCGGACTGTGAGGTCCCTGCCGGGATCACCGGCGACGTCGTGTCCAGGGTCAGCGCAGGGCTGTCGATCGGCTGGCTCACCGTGGCGACGAAGCTCAGGTCCGCCGTCGGGATCGGCGCACCAGCCCTGATGAGAATCGAGTAGTCCTTGCCGTTCGGTTCACCCGTGACCAGCGTGAACCGGGGCGGGCTCACCTGCAGCGGGTTGAGGAAGACGGTCTTGTTGTCGTTCCACGTGGCCGCCTTGTTCGTCAGCCCGGTGTCCGGGGTGAGCACCCGCCCGGCGGGCACCTCGATCGTGACCGTCGCCGAGTCGTCCACCCGGACGACGACCTCGAACACCTTCCGGTCCTGGTCGAGCTGCTCGATGGAGACGACACGCGGGTTCAGGACGCTGCCCGGGAACGTCACGCCCTCCACCGGCGCGGCATCCAGGTCGAACGAGCTCTCCGTCACCGAGGCGCGCTCCAACGGCACCGACGACGTCAACGTGAACTTCAGGTCACGGGCCAGGGTCGGATCTACCATCCCCTGAGCCTGGTTGATCGTCAGGACCGGCGTCGCCGCGTACTCGAGCTGCAACGTCACGTCCCCGGCGTCGAGCAGCGCGGAGGACGGGATCGTGAACGTGGTGCCGCTCGCCTCCGTCTCCGAGATCACGGCACCCGTGATCGTGTCGACGATCTTCGCGCTCTGCAGCACGTCCCCCTCCGGCACGGCGGAGATCGTGATCACGACGTCCTTCTGCGCGTCCTGGACCGCGTGGACCCGGCCCGAGTACGTCAGGTCGTCCTTCGTCGTGACCTCGATGGAGTCGGTAGTCGACGACGGGGCGTTCGGGCTGACGTTCGTGAGGTTCGAGAACTCGAACGTGCCCGGCAGGTCGTTCTGCACCGCGATCCGCACGACCGCGCTCGCCTGATAGAGCTTGTAGTCCTCCGTCTCCCCGTCACTGGTCCACTTCTGGGTGTTCGACGCCGCTGAGCCTGCGGTGGGGGCGTACTCACCCGTCGAGTTGTCCGGAGCGGTGATATCGGTGTTCGTCGACGCGTTCACCCGCAACCACATCGAGGACAAGCCGCCCGTGGGCACACCCGACGGTGTCAGGTTCAGCGTCGCGTGCGACCCCAGCGGCGACGTCGACGCCGTCGGCGTCGCCGGGAACGTTCCTGTGTCCCCCGAGTTCACCGGCGACAACCACGCGTTGACCCGTGCCTTCGCCACGCCGTCACCCGCGAGCGCAACGTTCAGCGGGTACTCCTTGCCCGAGACCAGGATCTGGTTGTCCAGCGGCAGTTGCTCGCCATTCACCGTAAGGGTCACGCCGTCGTCCGACGCGTGGTCGTTCAGATTGCTGCCGTCCGCGAACATCCCGCGCTGCGCACCCATCCGGACACCCGAACCAGCCGGGGACTCGATGCCCTGCGGGCCCTTCTGCAGCGTCATCGACCTGTAGGGGGCCGGGGCGTCACCGTACGAGCCGAGCACCGAGATGCCGAAGTCCTGCGTCACCAGGTCCGCGCCGCTGTTGATCGTGACCTTCGCGTACGCCGCGATCGTGCCGAGGTCCGTGGTCTGGCCCCATGCGTCGGGAACCGGATCGACGTACGGCGCCTTCGGTGAGCCCGTGCCCGCCACACCGCGACTCATCTGCACCACCTCGTTGCGGTCGTACAGCGTCGACCCCTTGCCAAAGGTCTGCACGGCGTTCGCCTCGTTGACCACCGGCTGCGCCAAGCGCACATAGTACGCGGACTGTCGCGAGGCGAGCAGGAACGAGTACGACCCGGAGTCGTTCGTGATCTGGCTGCCGATCACCTTGCCCTTGTCGTCGTAGAGCACGACGGTCTGACCGGAAACCCCCACCTCGTCGGCACCCACGTCACCATCTGCGTTTGCGTCGTTGTACACGGTTCCGTTCAGTACCGCCGCTGGCTGGCCCGAAGTGAGGTCGTAGGGGGTCGAGGCCGTCGTGCCAGGCTTGAGCACGGTCACTGTTCCGGTCAGCGGGTCCACCCGCGAGATGGACGTCCCGTTGCCAATTGCGCCCGTGCCGGACGTGTAGTAGAGCTGGCCATTATGGAACGCCATTCCCCAGTGACCCGAGCCTAAAATTGAGGAGTCGCCGAGACCGTTACCTGTGGTGTCCTGGAAGAGCGGGACAACCCTGCTATAGGTCCATTTACCGGGTGCCGCCGGAGTAACTTTGATAAGCCATTGCGTAGCCGCCGTCGTGACCTTGCCCGAGGGCGTTACCAGACGTTGAGAGGAACCGTTCACAATCAGGTACGCATTTCCGGCAGCATCCAGCGCCATATCCGAGGCAGGGTCGCCAGTGACCTTGTCCGAGGGTTTGTCCGGTTGAATGAGGCCAGAGAGGTTGTATTTTCCCGTCACGGGATCAAAGATGAGCATCTGAAAATTGGACTCGATGTTGTTGGTGTAGTTGCCCGTGAAGTAGAGGTAGCCGGTATTCTGGTCGACCTCTCCTCCGGACCAACCCGACTCCTGGGGAACGAAGTAGACCCTGTCCGGCGTGTTCCCGTCTTCGATGAACGAGTAGACAGGTCGATACGAAGAACCAGGCGGCGGTGCGTTATCAATGACATCGGCGCGAATAGTCGGAGTGACGGCGTTGAAATGCCAGAAGTAGCGCGTTGGCTGTCGTCTCTTATCCTCGCCGCCAGAGTCGAAGGCCGTAGTCGCCATCTGGCTCGCCGCGAAACCCGAATTCGTTGGCGCATTGACTCCAGTCACCTCAGGCACAGGGGTCCACGAGGCCAGGAATCCGGTGTCATCCGGAGACAGTCTCGCCGCCAACGGGCTCGAAACAGCAGCGACGTAGATGCTGTCCTTGTCGAATGACAGCTCGCCCGTGATGGTGGCAGTACCTGTGTACTTGTTCGAGTAGGACCAGGCGGCTTGGCTCGGCAGGGAAACGCCCGATGCCGCCTGCGCGGGATCGCTCAGGGCTACCCCCGCGGCGACAAGAGCGCCCGCGACCAACGCGGTGCTCGTGACCGCGGCGACGCCCTTGCGCGGCCGCCGCCAAGCGTGACCTCGTCGCCGTCGGGCTGGAGCGGTGGACGCCCGATGCCGAGCACCACCCGGTGAGTCGGCGAGTGCACGGCGTACGTTCACGATGGTTCCTCCTCAGGACGCTGGTCGCACGATCATGTGCCGCCAGCCGGAGGTGCTTGTTCGGCCTGACGCACCTCACGGCGCGGCTGTCGCGCATTGGGAGACCGCGGCGAGGAACGGCAAGCGCCGGGAGCCAGCGCTGACGGCGGCCGCACCCGTGGAAGCCCGCTACGTTGAGCGACATGCGACGGACGCCGGTGATCGCCCCCACCATCGGGGCGATGCTGATTCTGAGTGCGTGCTCCAGCGGTCTGAGTCTCGATGAGCACGCGGCCTGCACCGGGATCGACCAGTGGATCGCTGGCGGGCACGACGCCGGCTCCTTCGACCGGTTCGCGTCCCGAGCTGTGACGAACGTGTCGGACTCCGAGCACGAAGCGCTCGTGGCAGCGGCGGGCGCGCTCGCGCAGGCGTCCGAGGCAGACCGTCCAGGCCTGGCCGCCGAGTTCATGGCCATCTGCAACGACCTTGGTTGGGAACCGCCGGAGGGGTAGCAGCAAGCGACGCAGGCAGGTGGACGAACGAAAGGCCCCGATCTCATCGAGACCGGGGCCTTCTGGCTGAGCCGCTGTGGGGAATCGAACCCCAGACCTGTTCATTACGAGTGAACCGCTCTGCCGACTGAGCTACAGCGGCGTGCTAGACCGTGACCATACAGCCCGGGCAGCGACGTACAGGCTACCCGACACCTGGCGCGGTTCCCAAACCGGTCAGCCACGCGCCGCCGAACGACTCTACGGCAGCATCAACGAAGGGCGCACCAGTGGATCGCAGCTTCAGCACGCCCCTGCCGACTGAGCTCCAGCGTGCCGAGCCCCCTGCTGAGGGTCCGGCACCGTCCTTCTCGGACGTTCCTCAGTCCGCCGGGGTGGCGGCTTCGGTTCCCACGTCATCCGGACCGGTTTCACCGGCACGTGAGCACCGGCCAGAGCCTTCCCGTCGGTGGGCGTTGTTGACCCGGCCTCGCGCTTCGAGGTCCGGAACCTGGAAGGAGTGCCTCTCGCCCCAGGCGGCGAGGTTGACCGCGGCGTTCAGGTCGCGGTCAAGCGTGTGCCCACACCTGTCGCACTCATACTCCCGGTCCGCGAGGGTGAGCGTAGTCTTCACACCACCGCAAGCTGAGCAGGTCTTGGACGAGGGAAACCACCTGTCCGCGAGCAAGACTTGTCCGCCGCGCCAGGCCTGCTTGTAGCGAACCTTGCGGGCGAGTTCGCCCCACGCTGCGTCCGAGATCGCGGCCGCGATCTTGTGGTTGGCGAGCATGCCTTCGATGTTGAGGTCCTCCAGCACCAGCCGGTCGTGGGTCTTGACCAGCACGTTGGAGACCTGGTGCAGGAAATGATGGCGACGGTCACGAACCCGCCCGTACTCCCTGGCCAACCGGCTGGCCGCTTCGCGCCGATTGGCGGAGCCCTTGGTCTTGCGCGCGACCGCCTTCTGCAGCGTGCGAAGGACAGGCTGGGCGGTCTTCAATGCCCGCGGCGCCGCGGCCACTCGGAGTGCTTCCGCACCGCCCGCAGTTCCAGCGACCACGGGGGCATGCAGGCCACGATCTACGCCCACCCAGCCGCTGTGAGTTCCGCCGTCCTGCGTCGGGTGCTGTGTTGCGGGGTGCAGATCAGCCGCCTCGACGTTCAGCGAGATCCGCCACCTGCCATTTACCCGGGAGACGGTCGCGTACAGGATCCGAGCCCGACCGTTCGTGATCATCCGGCGCACCTTGCGAGTGTCGTCACGCACCTTGATGGCCCCGATCCCCGGCAAGGTCACCGAACGTGGCCCGTCTTCCCCGATCCGGATCGTGGCACGCTCGCCCGACTTGGACTTCAGCACCCGGCATCGCATGCGGAACGAGCCGCGCTCGGGTTGCTTCCTCTTGAACCTCGGGTGCCCGACCGCTGCGCCCGCACGTTTACCGCGACGGGAGTTGGTCCAGGCTTGCAGGGCCTTGCCGAGGTCGACAACGGCTTCCTCAAAGACCTGCGCGGACACTTCCGCCCGCCACGCCAGTCCGGTCACCTCGATGTCGGCGTGCCCGGTGCGGTCGACGACGATCCGGCGTCCGGCTGCCTCGGACCGCTTCCACGCATTGAACGCGTTGATCAGGTCGAACCCCGTCCATGGCACCGCGACCGAGTCTGAACCCTCGCGTGCGGCGTGCTTGCGGGCGTCCAGGTGCAGGCGCAGACCCTGGTTGTACGCGAACCTCGATACGCCGACGTGTCGGGCAAGCACGCGCGCCTGCTCGGCGGTGGGATCCGCCGTCAGTTGGAACGTCGTGTGTCTTGCCACGGACCGGAACCTACCGACTACCACCGACAGGCGGTCGTACCGGATCAGGCCGCGCGGACGGTCAGCAGCGGGTGCCCTCGGCGGGGGTCACGCCGTCCACCAGGAAGTCGTCCACGGCGTCGCCGACGCAGTCGTTCGAGCGGCCGTACGCGGTGTGCCCTTCGCCGTCGTAGGTGAGCAGGATGCCGGAGTCGAGGGTGTCGGCCAGCGCCTGCGCCCACGCGTACGGGGTGGCGGGGTCGTCGGTGGTGCCGATGACGACGATGGGCGGGGCGCCCGTGGCGTGCAGGTCGAAGTCCTGGGCCACCACGGGGTAGGGCCAGTCGGCGCACGTCAGCCCGGAGTACCCGAAGAACGTCCCGACGGTGGGCGCGACCTTCTCGATCTGGGCCACCTGGGCGCGCATCTCGGCGACGTCCGTGGTTCCACGGGAGTCGAGGCACCCGACGGCGCGGAACGCCTCGGCCGAGTTGTTGGCGAACGTGCCGTCGTCGTTGCGGTCGTTGTAGAAGTCGGCCAGGTAGAGCAGCACGTCGCCCGTGCCGCGGGTGAGCACCTCGGTGAGCGCCTGGGTGAGGGCGGGCCACGAGTCCTGGTCGTACAGGGTGACGGCGATGCCGTAGAAGGCCAGGGTGCGGGTGACGCGCCGGTTGCCGGACGTCGGGTACGGGTCGGTGAACGCCTTGTCGAGCACGTCGCGGATGTTGGCCATCCCGTCGTCGACGCTGCCGGTCAGCGGGCAGCCGGTGCCGCCCTGGCAGTCGGCGACGTAGTTGCGCAGGGCCTGTTCGAACCCGGCGGCCTGCCCGGCGGACGCCTGGTCGGCGTCAAGGGTGATGTCGACGGCTCCGTCGAGCACCATGTTCCCCACCCGGTCCGGGAACAGCCCGGCGTAGGTGGCGCCGAGCTGGGTGCCGTACGAGTACCCCAGGTAGTCGAGCTTGTCCTGCCCGAGCAGGGCGCGGATGAGGTCCATGTCGCGGGCGGCGGACTGGGTGTCCACGGTGCCGAGCAGCGCACCGGTGTTCTCGGCGCACGCCGCTCCCCATGCGGCGGCCTCGTCGGCCATCGCGGCCAGCCCCTCGTCGGTGTCCAGGTCGAAGTCCATCGCGAGGGACGCGTCCTTGCGGGCGTCGTCGAAGCACGTCACGGGCGTGGACTCGCCGACGCCGCGCGGGTCGAACCCGACGATGTCGAACGCGTCCTGGACCCGCTGGCCGGCGATCTTGACCACGGTGGGCACGAACTCGACCCCGGAGCCACCCGGCCCGCCCGGGTTGATGAGCAGCGCACCCTGTCGCGTGCCGGTGGCCGTGTGCTGCTTCAGGGCCAGGTCGATCGTCCCGGCGTCGGCGTCCTGCCAGGACAGCGGCGCGGTGATGGTCGCGCACTCGTAGCCCGTGCCGCAGTCGTCCCAGTCGACGCTCTGCCCGTAGAACTCCTCGAACCCGGCGGGCGCACCCGCGGTGGCCGACGGCGACGCCCCCTCGGGCTCGTCACCACCCGTGCAGCCCGCGAGGAGCGCGACGACGGCAGCAGCCGAGACCAGGGTGCGGGCGAACGTCGGGGCGGGCTTCACGGGCGTCAAGATACCGGGCGCGGGTGACAGTTCCCGCCACGTTCACCCCTGGGGTCGCAGGGCGATCGCCAGCGCCTCCATCGCGAGCAGCGGCGCCACGTTGCTGCCGAGCCGTTCACGGGCGACACCGATCGCGTCCATGCGCCGCACCGTCTGCTCAGGGGTGGAGTCGGCGGCGAGCGAACGTACGACGGCCAGGTCGTTCGGGTCCAGCCCGTTGATCAGGTCGACGTCGGCCCCGAGCTGCATCACGAGCACGTCGCGGTACAGGGACAGCAGGTCCACCATCGACCGGTCGAGCACGTCACGCTGGCGGCGCGTGGCCCGACGCTTCTGGTCCTCCTCGAGCTGCCTGACCTGACTGCGCAGCCGGGGCGGGAGCGTCGCCCCGTCCTGCGCGCCGAGCGCGCGCATCAGCTCGGCGCGTTCGGTCGCGTCGCGCTCCGACGTCGACGACGCCGCCTCCGCCTTGGCGACGTCGACCAGCTCCCCCGCGGCGAGCACCGCGTCGCCGACGCCGCGGATCCGGCGCGCGACGTCGAGCACCGCGGACCGGCGACCGCGCGCCTCCGGGTCGCGGGCGAGACGCCGGGCGAGGCCCACGTGCGACTGGGCGGCACGCGCGGCCGCGAGCGCCACCGTGGGGTCGGCGCCGTCGCGGCGCACCACGAGCTCGGCGACGGCCTCGGGCGGCGGGACGCGCAGGGGCACGGCCCGGCAGCGGGAGCGGATGGTGGGCAGCACGTCCTGGACGCTGGGGGCGCACAGCACCCACACGGTGTGCGCGGGGGGTTCCTCGATCGCCTTGAGGAGCACGTTCGTGGTGCGTTCGATCATGCGGTCGGCGTCCTCGACCACGATGACGCGGAACCGCCCCAGCGACGGGGTGCGCGCGGCGGTGCCGATGAGGCTGCGCACCTCCTCGATGCGGATGGTCACCTGGTCGGTGGCGACGACGGTGAGGTCGGGGTGAGTGCCGGCCAGCGTCGTCGTGCACTGGTGGCAGGCACCGCAGCCGCCCTGCTCGCACTGGAGCGCGGCGGCGAAGGCGCGTGCGGCCACCGACCGGCCGCTGCCGGGCGGGCCCGTGAGCAGCCAGGCGTGGGTCATGGAGCGCGTGTCGCCGGCAGCGCGTTGCAGCACGTCGACGGCGGCCTCCTGGCCCACCACCTCGTCCCAGACGGTCACGGGCGCTCGCCCTCCGGGCGGGCGGGGGCGGGCAGGCGGCCCGTGAGGGCGGCGCGGATGCGGGCCTGGACGTCGTCGATCGTGCCGGCGGCGTCGATGACCACCCACCGGCCGGGGTCGGCGGCGGCGCGGCGCAGGTAGGCGTCGCGGGTGCGCTGCCGGAAGGACTCGTCGACGCGTTCGAGCCGGTCCAGGTCGGCGGGCATGCGCGCGGCGGACGTCGCCAGGTCGACGTCGAGCAGGATCGTCACGTCGGGCGGCAGGCCGTGGGTGGCCCACAGGGACAGCCGCTCGACCTCGTCCTCGCCGAGCTCGCGCCCGCCGGCCTGGTAGGCGACGGACGAGTCCAGGTAGCGGTCCGTGATGACGACGGCGCCGCGGTCGAGTGCCGGTCGGATCAGGGAGGCGACGTGGTGGGCGCGGTCGGCGGCGTACAGCAGCGCCTCGGTACGCGGGTCCATGTCCTCGCTGTGCAGCACCAGGCGGCGCAGCTCCAGGCCCAGGAACGTGCCGCCGGGCTCCCGCGTGACGACGACGTCGCGGCCCAGCGTCTGGCCCAGCCAGTCGCCCAGCAGGCGCGCCTGCGTCGTCTTGCCGCTGCCGTCGCCGCCCTCGAACGACACGAAGTACCCGGGTTCCGTCACGCCCCAAACCCTAACCGCGGCCACCGACGCCGCCCGGCGGCGGATCCGCGGCCGACCCGCGGTGGGTCGCGATGGATCAGCGGTGGCCAGCGTCACACGTCATCGGCGGCCGTTCCTTGTCGCGCAAATCGTGCTGCGCGCCAGACTGGGATCAGCCAGCCCACCCGCGAAGCACCGGAGGTTCACCATGTCACTCACCGTCACCACGCTCACCGATGCCGAGTGCTGGGAGTTCCTGGGCCTGCAGTCCATCGGCCGCCTCGCGACGGCCGCCGCGGGTGAGCCGGAGATCTTCCCCGTCAACTTCGCCACGTCGGCGGGTGCCGTCTACGTGCGCACCGCCCCCGGGTCGAAGCTCGCCGAGGTGGCCGTCAACGGTCGCGTGGCGTTCGAGGCCGACCAGCTCGGCCCGGAGATCGCGTACTCCGTGGTGCTCAAGGGCACGGCCGAGATCCTGGAGAGCGACCACGACATCGCCGCCGCCGAGGCGACGGGCCTGATGACGTACCAGGAGAACGGCGACACCCCCAAGAACGTGTGGCTGCGCGTCACCGCGACCGAGGTCAGCGGCCGCCGCTTCACGCGCGACGCCTAGTTCGGCAACACCCTCCGGGCGAGTCAGCGGGCCGGTCGCTCACTCGCCCGGGTAGACGACGCCGAGCTGGCGGCGCGCCTCGTCGAGGATCGCCATGACCTCGACGGTGTCGGCCCACGTGTGCCGGTCGGAGGCGGTGGCGCCCGCGGTGACGAGGCGCGCCACCTCGGCCGCCTCGTAGGCCTTGCCCTCGCCCGTGGGTGACTCGAAGGTGCTGGTGGTGCCGTCGGCGCGGGTGATCGTCATCGTCGTCGGCGTGAAGAAGCTGCGCGGGATCTCGATGTGGCCCTGCGTGCCGATGATGGTGGCCGCGTTGGGCCCGGCCGCACGCGAGGACGTGTGCAGCACGGCCTGCTGCCCGTCGCTCCAGTCGAGGACGAGCGCCACGTGGTCGTCCACCCCGGTCTCGGCGCGGGTGCCGCGCACGGTGATGGTCTCGGGGGCGCCGAGCAGGTCGTGGGCGAACGCGATCGGGTAGATGCCCAGGTCCAGCAGCGCGCCCCCTGCGAGCTCGGGCGCGAACAGCCGGTGCGCCGGGTCGTACGGGACGGCCAGGTCGAACTCCGCGACGACGGTGCGCACCTGCCCGATCTCACCGCGCGCGATCGCGGCGCGCAGGGCGGCCACGTGCGGCAGGAACCGCGTCCACATGGCCTCCATGCAGAACACCCCGGCCTCGCGCGCGGCCGCGAGCAGGGTCTCCGACTCGGCCACCGACCGCGTGATGGGCTTCTCGACGAGCACGTGCTTGCCCGCACGGATCGCGAGCAGCGTGTGCTCCAGGTGGTGCGAGTGCGGGGTGGCCACGTAGACGACGTCGACGTCGGGGTCGGTGACCAGGGCCTCGTACGACCCGTGCACCCGGGCGCCGGGGGCGTGCGCGGCCGCGAAGTCGGCGGCCTTGTCGAGCGAGCGGGAGCCGACGGCGACGACGTCGGACGCGGTGCGTTCACGCACGCCGTCGCTGAAGGAACCGGCGATGTTGCCTGCGCCGAGCACCCCCCAGCGGATCGCGGGGGCGGCGAGCAGGTCGGGGACGGTCCCGTCCAGGTCGGCAGCGGTCAGACGCGGGGCAAAGGTGGAGGGAGCGGCCATGACCCGACGGTATCGCCCTTCGAGTTGTGGTCACTCTGACCCGAAGTGGTAGGCTGTGTTCTGGTCACGTTGACCTTAACTCACCGGACACCCACCCCAGGGGGACGCTTGCCCGAGATCGGCCTGGCCGTCTCCACGGTCATCTTCGCCCTGCGCCCCCACCCGGAGACCGGGCGGCCCGTGCTGTCGATCCCGCTGGTGCGCCGCACGCGCGACCCGTTCGAGGGCCGGTGGGCGCTGCCCGGCGGGTGGGTGGACCCGGCCGAGTCGCTCGGGACCTCGGCCAGCCGCACCCTCGTGGAGACCACCGGCGTGCGCCCCTCCTACCTGGAGCAGCTCTACACGTTCGGCGCACCCGACCGCTCCCCCACGGGCCGCGTGGTCTCCGTCGTCTACTGGGCGCTGGTGCGCCCCGAGCAGATCGGCGAGCGGACCGACGCCGGGTTCGACGCCCACAACGTCGCCTGGTTCGTCGCCGACGCCCTGCCGCACCTGGCCTTCGACCACGACGACGTCGTCGCCTACGCGCTGTGGCGGCTGCGCACCAAGGTCGAGTACTCCGCCATCGCCCAGGGACTCATCGGTTCCACCTTCACGCTCAGCGAGCTGCGCCAGGTCCACGAGGCCGTGCTGGACCGCGTGCTCGATCCCGCAAACTTCCGCCGCCAGGTGGAGAGCTCCGGCACCGTCGTCGCTACCGGGGAGCACGTTCAGGGGGGCCGCCATCGGCCGCCACGGCTGTATCGCTACGACACGTCGGCACCGCTCGCGGACCTCGGCCCGCTGGCCGCCGACCCACCCATCCCCACACCCGCCGACCCGCCCGGAGAGAACTCATGACCTCCGTCAACCTCACCATCGCCGCCGCACCCGAGAGCGCCTGCGACCCCGACCTCGCCACCGCGCCCTGGGACTTCGACCAGGTGCCGGGCTACGGCCCCGGGGCCTCCGCGAACGACGTCGCACCGCCGTCGGCCCCCCGGCAGGGCACCCTGCCCGCCGAGTACCGCGAGGCGCCCGAGGACGAGCTGCACGCCCGCATCGAGGCGGCCCGCGCGGAGCTCGGCTCCCGCGTCGTCGTGCTGGGGCACTACTACCAGCGCGACGAGATCGTGGCGCACGCGGACTTCCTGGGCGACTCGTTCCAGCTCGCGAACGCGGCCCAGACCGTGCCCGACGCCGAAGCCATCGTGTTCTGCGGCGTGCACTTCATGGCCGAGACGGCCGACATCCTGGCCAAGCCCGGCCAGTCCGTGATCCTGCCCAACCTGGCCGCCGGCTGCTCCATGGCGGACATGGCGGACATCGACTCCGTCGAGGAGGCCTGGGCGTCACTCATGGACGTCTACGGCACCGAGCCCGACGCCGACGGCCGCCAGCCCGTCATCCCCGTCACCTACATGAACTCGGCCGCCGACCTCAAGGCGTTCTGCGGGCGCAACGGCGGCATCGTGTGCACCTCCTCCAACGCGGAGACCGTGCTCAAGTGGGCGTTCGAACGCGGGCAGCGCGTCCTGTTCTTCCCCGACCAGCACCTGGGGCGCAACACCGCCAAGGCGCTCGGCATCACCGAGGAGCAGATGCCGATGTGGAGCCCCTTCCAGCGCATGGGCGGCAACACCCCGGAGACCCTGGCCGACGCCCGCGTGATCCTGTGGCACGGCTTCTGCTCCGTGCACAAGCGGTTCACCGTGGACCAGATCGCCAAGGCCCGCGCCGACTACCCCGGCGTGCGCGTCATCGTGCACCCCGAGTGCCCCGCCCCGGTGGTCGACGCCGCCGACGAGGCCGGGTCCACCGCCTACATCCGCCGCGCCGTGACCACCGCCACCGAGCCGACCGTGTTCGCCATCGGCACCGAGATCAACATGGTGAACCGGCTCGCGAACGAGCACCCGCAGCACACCATCTTCTGCCTGGACCCCACGGTGTGCCCCTGCTCCACCATGTACCGCATCCACCCCGGGTACCTCGCCTGGGTGCTCGAGTCCCTCGTCAAGGGCGAGGTGGTCAACCAGGTCACCGTGCCCGACGACGTCGCCGCCGACGCCAAGGTGGCCCTCGAGCGGATGCTGGCCGCCAAGCCGCCGGCCGCCTCGACCTCCCCGGTGGTTGAGCCCGTCGCTACCACGGTCGCCTGATGCGGGTCATCGTCGTCGGCTCGGGCGCGTCCGGGCTGCTGGCCGCCTACCGGGCCGCCACGCGCGGCCACGACGTCACCCTGGTGACCAAAGCCGACCTGCCCGAGGCCAACACCCGGTACGCGCAGGGCGGCATCGCGGCCGTCACGCCGGAGTCGGCGCGGCGGGGCGACACCGTCGACTCCCACGTGGCCAACACCCTCGCGGCCGGTGCCGGGCTGTGCGACCCCGAGGCGGTGCGCGTCCTGTGTGCCGAGGGCCCGGAGCGGGTGCGTGACCTGCTGGCGCTCGGCCTGGACCTCGACCGGGTCGACGGCCCGGGGTCCCCGCTGGCTCTGGGACGCGAGGCCGCCCACACGGTGGACCGCATCCTGCACTCGCACGGCGACGCCACGGGGCTCTCCCTGGAGATCGCGCTGCTGAACGCGGTGCGCTCGGTGCCGGTCGAGGTGATCGAGCACGCCGCCCTGCGCGACCTGCTGACGGTCCCCCTCCGGCCGCTGGTTGAGCCCCACGCCCCGGTGGTTGAGCCTGTCGAAACCCCCGGGCGCCGCGTCGTCGGCGTCGACCTGCTCCACGCGGACGGCACGACGTCGGCCCTGCACGCCGACGCCGTCATCCTGGCCACGGGCGGCGCCGGGCAGCTCTTCGCGCACACCACCAACCCGGCCGTGACCACGGGCGACGGGATCGCGGCCGCCCTGCGGGCGGGCGCCGAGGTGGCCGACCTGGAGTTCTACCAGTTCCACCCCACCGCGCTGGCCGTGCCCGGAACCCCGCTGATCTCGGAGGCCGTGCGCGGGGAGGGCGCCGTGCTGCGCGACGCCGCGGGCCGCCGGTTCATGCGGGACGTGCACCCGGACGCCGAGCTCGCACCGCGCGACGTGGTGGCCCGCGGGATCGCCGCCGCCATGGCCGCCCAGGACGGGCAGCCCGTGGTGCTCGACACCACCGCACTGGGTGCGGAGCGGATGGCCGCCCGGTTCCCCGGCATCACCGCCACACTCGCCCACCACGGGTACACGTGGGACCAGCCGATCCCCGTCACCCCCGCCGCGCACTACTGGATGGGCGGCATCCGCACCGACCTGTCGGGCCGCACGTCCCTGCCGGGTCTCTTCGCCGTCGGCGAGGCGGCCTGCACCGGGGTGCACGGGGCGAACCGGCTGGCCTCGAACTCCCTGCTGGAGGCGCTGGTGTTCGGCTGGCGGGCCGCGGATGCGCTCGACGCCCCTGAGGACACCTGTGGGGTCCTGGGTGCGGCCCGGCCGGCGTCGGAGGTGCGCGAACTTCCCCTGCCGCCCCGGAGCGCGGCGCTGGCTCGCGGCGCGGCGCGGGGTGAGACCGTGCTGGACGAGGCCGTGCTGGACGGGGCCTCTCTGGACCGGCCCACGCTCCGGGCCCTGCTGTGGGCCAACGCGGGCCTGTTCCGCGACGCGACCGGCCTCCGCGCGGCCCTCCGTGTCGTGGGCGGCGGCGCGCCGGAGGCTGGCGCCACCGAACGGTTCGTGAGTTTGTCGACGATTCGGGGCCCCGAGGGCACGAACGGTCGACAAACCCCCGATCCGTCCTCCGTCGCCGAACTGGAGGACCGGAACCTGGCGCTGCTCGGGTTCGCGCTCGTCAGCGCGGCACTCGCGCGCACCGAGTCGCGCGGCGGGCACGCCCGGGCCGACTTCCTCGCCACCGATCCCGCGCAGGCCACCTCGACCGCGTGGCGCCTGCCCGAGTCCGCGCTGGTGCCCACCCTCGCGCCCACAGCCCTGACCCCTGGAGTCCGCGCATGATCCCCGCCACCGCCGTCGACGACATCCTGACCCGCGCGCTGGCCGAGGACGCCCCCTGGGGTGACCTGACCGGCGAGGTGTTCCTGCCTGAAGGCGCCCGCGCCCGCGCCGCGCTCGTGGCCCGGGAGCCCGGAGTACTCAGCGGGCTGAGCGTGTTCGCGCGCACCTTCACGCTGCTCGACGCCGGGGCCACGATCGAGGCGGCGTCGTCGGACGGGAAGGGGTTCGCGGCGGGTGACGTGCTCGCCGTCGTCACGGGTGACGCGCACGCCGTGCTGCGGGCCGAGCGGGTGGCGCTCAACCTGGTGCAGCGGCTCTCCGGCATCGCGACGGCCACGGCGCGCTACGTGGCCGAGGTGGCCGGGACGGGCGCCCGCGTGGTCGACACGCGCAAGACGACGCCCGGGCTGCGCGTGCTGGAGCGCGCTGCGGTGCGCGACGGCGGCGGGCACAACCACCGCTTCTCCCTCTCGGACGCCGTCATGGCCAAGGACAATCACCTGGCCGTGCTCGCGGCGGCCGGCATCTCGGTGGGCGACGCCATCCGCGCGGCCCGCGAGCGCCTGCCCCACACCACGAGCATCGAGGTGGAGGTGGACCGGCTGGACCAGGTCGAGGAGGTCGTGGCCGCCGGCGTGGACACGATCATGCTCGACAACTTCAGCAACGAGGACCTGCGGGCCGGGGTGGCGCAGGTGGCGGGCCGGGCGATCGTCGAGGCGAGCGGCGGCATCACCCTCGACACGATCCGGGGCGTCGCGCAGACCGGGGTGGACGTCATCTCGGTGGGGGCGCTGACCCACGGGGTGCGTTCGCTGGATCTGGGCCTGGACGTCGACGTCGCTGCCGTGACGGCCTGATGCTCTACGCCGACTCGGCCGCCACCACCCCCGTGCGCCGCGAGGTGCTGGAGGCCATGTGGCCGTACCTGACGGGCGAGTTCGGCAACCCGTCCTCCACCCACGAGCTGGGGCACCGCGCCGCCGACGCGCTCAAGGCCGCCCGGGCCGACGTGGCCCGGGCATTCGGCGCCCGCCCGGGTGAGGTGGTGTTCACGGCCGGGGGCACCGAGGCGGACAACCTGGCGGTCAAGGGCCTGGCGCTCGCGGCCTGCGACCCCTCCCGGGGGGCCCGGGCGCGCGGCCGGCACCTGGTCACGACGGCGATCGAGCACGAGGCCGTCCTGGAGTCGGCGGACTACCTGCGCCGTCTGCACGGGTTCGAGGTGACGTTCGCCGACGTCGGCCCGGACGGGGTGGTGACCCCCGACGCCGTGCGCACGGCGCTCCGCCCGGACACCGCGCTCGTCTCGATCCACCACGCGAACAACGAGGTGGGCACGGTCCAGGACGTGCGCACGCTGGCCGCCGTGGCCCGCGAGGCCGGGGCCCTGTTCCACACGGACGCCGTGCAGGCCGCGGGCTGGCTGGACGTCTCGCTGCGCGGCTCAGGCGCCGACGCGGTCTCGCTCTCGGGCCACAAGCTCGGCACCCCCAAGGGCATCGGCGCGCTGCTGGTCCGCGCGGGCGCACCGCTCGAACCGCTGATCCATGGCGGCGGGCAGGAGCGGGGCCGCCGGTCGGGCACCGAGAACGTCGCCTTCGCCGTCGGCCTCGCGGCCGCTGCCCGTGGCCTGCCCGCGCTGCGCGCCCGGGCCGACGACGTCGCCGCCGCCCGGGACGACCTGATCGACGGGGTGCTGGCGCGCGTGCCGGGGGCGCTGCTCACCGGGGCCGCTGACGGGAACCGCCTGCCCGGCCACGCGAGCTTCTGCTTCCCGGGCACGAGCGGCGAGGCGGTACTGCTGGAACTGGAGCGAGCAGGCGTGATCACGTCGAGCGGATCGGCGTGCGCGGCGGGCCACGACGACCCGTCGCACGTGCTGCTGGCCCTGGGCGTCGAACCCGCCGTGGCCCAGACCTCGGTGCGCTTCACGCTCGACGCCCCCTTCGACGCGGCCGCCCTGGTGGACGCCGTGGTCGCCGCGACGACGACGGTGAGCCGACTGGGCGCCTGAGCGGCGCGGTACTGAACCACCATCACGCACAGCGAGCCGCAGAACCCAGGGCCGTGGAGACTCCTGGGTCCTGCGACTGCGCGATGACGGGGGCGTCGGGGCTCAGCAGCTGCGCAGCGGGACCGAGCCGGGACCGCAGAGCGGTGGGTCCGCCGCGGGTGCCGTGTCACGGGGTCCTTGCTCGACCAGTGTCAGGGTGTCCGGCGCTGCTCCGCTCTCCGGGAACATGCGGCTCTCGAGCACGGTGCCGGTCGTCGGGTCGATGACCCACTGGTTGACGCCCAACCGGTCGGCCGAGAAGTCGGCGGTGATCGCCGTGCCGGTGCGACCCATGGCGTCGGTCGTCTCGCCGTCGAGCGTGAGCTCCGGGATGGCGGCAAGGACCTGCCACAGGGCGCGTCGAACCTGCGGCGGGGCGGGCGTCTCGGTCAGCAGGGCTGCCGCCGCATGGTAGACGCGGTAGTCCGACACCTCGACGGTCTCCTGGTCGCGGATCCTCGCTTCGAGCGCGGCCCGCAGCGTGGCCGGGTCGGTGGGCAGGGACTCCAGCTCGTCCCAGGTGAACGGTGCCTCATCACCGAACAGGGTGGGTCCCTCGAGCGCCTCGTTCCTCAGTTCGTCAGCGTTGTCATCCGTCGCGGCCGCGAACCCGTCGCGGAGGATGCCGCCTTCTCGGCCCACCCAGATCTCCCGGTCAAACTCCACCGTCCTGGGCTTACCCGACAGCCCCAGGTCGGTCACATGGGCTTGCCAGTGGACGTACCAGTACGCGCCGGTCGCCTCGGGCTGGAGGGCGGCCGCGTCCGCGGCCTGGAGGAGAACCCCCTCGGCCGACGCCGTGGACGGGACGAGGATCATCGCGCCGACGACGGCGAGCACGGCGGCCCCGGCGGCGGCCAGCCGGGTCTTGATGGTGCCGGGCAGACGACGTCGGCGGTGCTCCGACGACGCGGTCCCGCGCGGGGTAGCCTCCAGCCGGGCGAGGAGGGCGTCCGCGCGGGCGGCCTCCGCCACGGTGAGACGGGCGCCGGCAGCGCGGGCGGGGTGGTCGGCGGCGTCGCGGAAGGCGTCGTAGGCGGGGTCGAGGGCGGCGACGCGACGCAGGGTCGGGTCGGTGAGGCGGGCGGTCATGACTCTCCTCCTGAGGTGAGTCCGGCGCTGAGCGGGGAGGGGTGGAGGGCGGCTCGTTCGACGGCGTAGGCGCGGGCGGCCGGGGCCGTCGGGGCCGGGGCCGCCGGGACGGGTTCGGCCGGGGCGTCGTCGAGCAGCCGCGCGAGGCGGCGTCGGGCGCGGGTGAGCCGCACGGAGAACGCGGCGCGGGTGCAGCCGAGCACCTGGGCGGCTTCGCGGCCGGTCAGCCCGTCCCAGGCGACCAGGGCGATGGCCTCGCGGTCGGTGTCGCCGAGGCGGGCCCACGCGACGCGCAGGTCGAGGGTGGCAGCGGTGAACGCCATGCCGCCGTCGTCGTGCGCGGGCTCGGTCGAGGTGCCGACGGCACGCAGCTCGAGCCGTTGGCGGCGGCCGGTGGCGCGGGCGTGGTTGGCGGCGACGTTGCGGGCGACGCCGAACAGCCAGGGCCGCACGTCGGCGGGCACGGTGTCCCAGCGGTCCCAGGCGATGGCGAACACCTCGGCCACGAGGTCCTCGACGTCGTCGGGCGGCACGCGGCGGCGCACGAACGCGAGCAGGCCCGGGTAGTGCGCGCGGAACGCGTCGCCGAAGTCGGGTGGTGGGTCCTCTGCTGGCCTCATACCCGTACATGGTCGCCCGGGGGTCAGGTGCAACAGCGGGCGCCGCGCCTGCACCGCGCGCACAGACCGTCGCCACCGCGCATCGCCACCCGCGGCACCGAAGTTTGTCGTTGTGGATTAAGCCACGCCGACCTCTGACACTTTGCTAGGTTGTCATTGATCATTAACTCAGGGAGAGCGATGACACACTCGTCCGGCACCACTCCGAAGCGAGGGCGCCCCTCGCGGGACGTCATCTACGCACGCTTCGCTGCCGCGATCACCGAACTTGCCAACTACGGACGCTTACCCAAGCCGTACGAGGCAAGGAAGTTGTGGGACGACCTCTGGGCGCTGGAGGCACACCACTCCACCGCGATCGAGGGAAACACCCTCGTGCTGCGCGAGGTCGAACGTCTCCTGCACGAAGGGCGCGCGGTCGGGTCAAAGGAACTCAAGGACTACATGGAGGTGCTCGGGTACTCAGAAGCAGCCCGGTGGGTCTATCAGCAGGCCGTCGCGCCCGACGAGTGGGCTCACGACGGACTGGTCACCATCACCGAGGTCCGCCGGATCCACACCTTGGCGATGTCGAAGGCATGGGACGTAGCTCCCCATCCCGACGCATCCGACTCCGAGGGTCCGGGGAGCTTCCGGAAGCACGAGATCGCCGAGTTCGCCGGCGGGATGAAGCCCCCGACACACCCGCTCGTTCCCGTCGAGGTCGGGGCATGGGTCGACAGCGTGAACGAGCTCGGGTCCAGGATTGCCGCCCAGCACATCGAGGTCAGCGCCGCACCCGAAGAGCTGGCCGACATGCACCGCACGTTCGAGCAGATCCACCCCTTTATCGACGGCAATGGGCGCACCGGTCGACTGCTTCTCAACCTCGTCCTCGTACGCCTGGGCTGGCCTCCCGCGATCATCCTCAAGGAACACCGGCGTCGGTACCTCAGAGCCCTGGATCGCGCCGATCACGGCGACCTGAGCCCACTCGCAGAGATCATCTGCCGATCCGTCGTCGACAGTCTGCACCGGCTCATCCCCAACATCGCCGGCCCCGCCAAGTACGTGCCCCTCGAGGCGCTCGCCGATGAAGACTTCAGTCTCGTCGCACTCAAGCAAGCCGCATCACGCGGACGTCTCGAGGCGATCATCGGGCCCGACGGCCGCTACCGTTCGAGCCGAGCCGCGGTCGACGAGTACAGGGCGTCCAAGTACACCCGGCGCCCGCCCGCGGGCGCCGCTCCCGCGCAGTGACTCGATCCAGGTGCGGCAAGCGCGCTGCCAGGCACAACACCCGCTAGCAGTCATCCCAAGGCAGTTCTGTCGGCCATCTCACGGACGCCCGACCGTCAACGGTGACCCCACCCGGATCGCGCCCGCCAGCACACGACCGCGAGCGGCCACCTCGACGCACACATCCTCGATGCGGGTCACGATGGGGGCATGACCACCCCTCACGGACGGCACAGCACGCCTGAGCCGGACGCCTCGGAGCCTGACGCCCCCGCCCCGGACGCCCCCGCTCCGGCCGTCCAGGAAACACCGCCCGCGCAGGCCACCGCCCGCGACCTGGTCAAGACGTACGGCAGCGGGGACACGCAGGTGCGGGCGCTCGACGGCGTCTCGGTGGACTTCGCCCGGGGCAGGCTCACGGCGATCATGGGCCCCTCCGGCTCGGGCAAGTCGACCCTCATGCACTGCATGGCCGGGCTGGACACGCCGACGAGCGGCACGGTCACGGTGGACGGCGAGGAGGTGTCCGCCATGAGCCAGCGCGCCCTGACGAGGCTGCGCCGCACCCGGATCGGGTTCGTGTTCCAGGCATACAACCTGGTGCCCACCCTCACGGCGGCGGAGAACATCACGCTGCCGCTCGACATCGCGCGCACGCCCGTGGACCGGGAGTGGTTCGACGCCGTGGTGGACGCCGTCGGGCTGCGCGCCCGGCTGAGGCACCGGCCCAACGCGCTCTCGGGCGGGGAGCAACAGCGCGTCGCGTGCGCCCGCGCGCTGGTGAGCCGCCCGTCGGTGGTGTTCGCGGACGAGCCGACGGGCAACCTGGACTCGAAGAGCTCGCGCGAGGTGCTGACGTTCCTGCGGCAGTCGGTGGACGAGCTGGGCCAGACGGTGGTCATGGTCACCCACGACCCGCGCGCCGCCGCGTACGCGCACCGGGTGCTGCTGCTGGGCGACGGCCGGATCACCGCCGACCTGGACGCCCCGAGCCCCGCGCAGATCCTGGCCGCCGTCGGCGCGGAGGACGAGGAGCCCGCACCCGTGACCGGCCGCTACGCCGCCGTCCCCGGACCTCCCACCGGCCCGCTCGCCGTGATCGGCGCACCCTCGCGGGCGCGTCGCGCGCGCCGGACCGACGACGCCGCGGGCACGACGGGAACCCCGTGATCCGGGTCTCCCTGCGCGGCGTCGCCGAGCACCTGGTCCGGTTCGCCCTCTCGGTGCTCGCCGTCGCCCTGGGGGTCGCGTTCGTGGTGGGCACGTTCGCGTTCCGCGGCATGCTCTCGGCCACGTTCGACGACATCGTGGCCACCTCGATCAGCGCGGACGTGTACGTGCGCGGCGCCGACGCCGCACCGTCGTCGGGCAGCGCACCCGCGCAGGACGCGACGGCGTCGGCGTCGGGCATGACACAGCAACGCAACCCGGTACCGGCGGACCTGGCGACCGCGATCGCGAGGGTCGACGGCGTCGCCCACGCGCTGCCCGACTACTCCGGACCCGTGGTGCTCGTGGGCGCCGACGGCACGGCCGTGACCACGCAGGGTCCGCCGTCGATCGCGTTCGGTCACGACCCCGACTTCCCCACGGCCCACCTCACGGCCGGGCACTGGCCCGGCCCGGGCGAGATGGCGCTGGAGACGGGCACGGTCACGGCGTCCGGCCTGGCCGTCGGGGACACGACCACCGTGGTGCTCGGCGACAGCCCCAGCACCATGACCGTCTCCGGCACGTTCGCCATCGACGCCGCCGCCGCGGGCGCGGTGCTCGTGGTGATCGACTCCGACACGGCCCGCGAGGCGTTCGCCCCCGACGGGCAGGTGCAGCAGATCGCCGTGTACGCGGACTCCGGCGTCAGCCCCGACGCGCTGGCGCAGCGGATCGACGACGCCCTCCCCGCCAGCGCGAACGCGCAGGCCGTCACCGGCGACGTGGTGCGCGACGAGGCCACCGCGTCGATCCAGGACGCCCTCGGGTTCCTGCAGACGTTCCTGCTGATCTTCGCCGCCATCGCGCTCGTGGTGGGCGCGTTCATCATCACCAACGCGTTCGCGATGGCGGTGCGCGAACGCCAGCGCGAGCACGCCCTGCTGCGCGCCATCGGTGCCTCCCCGACGCAGGTGTTCGCGACGGTGCTCGCGCAGGCGCTCGCCGTGGGGGTCGTGGGGTCGGGTATCGGCGCCGGGCTGGGTATCGCGCTGGTGCACGGCATCCGGGCCGTGCTGGACCGGTTCGGCATGCCGTTCGCGGGGCGTATCCCGCTCACGGGCGGGCAGTTCGCGGCGGCGATCGCGCTCGGCACGGTCCTGTGCCTGGTCGCGGCGGCCCTGCCCGCCCGCAAGGCGGCGCTGGTCCCGCCCGTGGAGGCCATGCGCGACGACGTCGCCCCTGAGCGCCGGGTGCGCGCCCGTGCGGTGTCCGGCGTGCTGCTCGCCGGCGCCGGGGTGGCCCTGCTGGTGCTGGCCTCCCGGCTCGGCACGGTGGCCGGACTCGGGGCGGGGTTCGGGGCGAGCCCCCGCGTGACGGGGTGGGCGTGGCTCGACACGCGCAGCCCCACCTGGGTGCTCGGCGTCGGCGCCGGACTGCTGCTGGTGGGCGTGCTCACGGGGTCGCCCGCGGTGGCGCGCGGGGTGCTGCGCGGGCTCGGCGCCCCGGCCGTGTGGTGGCTCGGGACGCTGGGCAGGCTGGCCCGCGGCAACGTGACCCGCAACCCGCGCCGCACGGCCGCGACGGCCGGGGCCCTGACGATCGGGATGGCCCTGGTGGCCTGCACGGGCATCATCGCGGCGTCCGCGCGCGAGTCGGTCGCCACCATCGTCGACGCGGAGATGCGCGCGCCCCTGGTGGTCGACTCGCCCACGTTCCGCATCCCGGCCGACGCCGTGGACGCCGTGCGCGCGGTGCCCGGCGTGGGGAGCACCGAGGTGGTGCGCCTGGCGAGCGCGGCCGTGGCCACCTCCGAGAGCGCCACGCCCGAGAACTCGGCGCCCGACGACGCCACGCCCGACGCCGCCACGTCCGACGACGGGCACGCGCAGGCCGCCACCGTCATCGGGGTGAGCACCACCTTCTTCACGGACGCCCTGCGCGTCCAGGCGCTCGACGGCGACCCGGCCACCGCGCTGATCGGCGGCAAGGCGGCCGTGGGGCGCACCGCGGCGCGGACCCTGGGGGTGGGCGTCGGGGACGAGCTCACGATCGGCCAGGGCGCGCTGGCCCGCACCGTGACGGTGGGCGCCGTCTTCGAGAGCCAGATCGTGGGCACCACGCTCGCCCTGCCGAGCGCTGTGTTCGACGCCGTCGTGCCGCCCACCCAGGAGTCGGTGCGCGCGATCTACGTGCTCCCGGCCCAGGGCACCGACGTCGCCACCCTCCAGGCGGACCTGCGCGACGCGGTCAAGCCGTTCCTGGTGGTCTCGGTGCGCGACCACGCGGAGACCACCTCCGCCGTGGCCGGGCAGGTGGACCAGGCCATCGCGATCCTGTACGCGCTGCTCGCCCTGTCGATCGTGATCGCGCTGCTCGGCATCGTGAACACGCTGGCCCTCTCGGTGGTGGAGCGGACGCGGGAGATCGGCCTGCTGCGCGCGGTCGGGCTGGGCAGGCTGCAGCTCTCCGCCGTGATCGCGCTGGAGTCGGTGCTCATCGCCGTCTACGGCACGGTGCTGGGGGTCGCGACGGGCACCGCCGTGGCCGCCGCCCTGCCCGGTGTCCTGGCCGACCAGGGCCTGACCCGCCTCGCGATCCCCTGGGGCCAGGTGCTCCTGGTGCTCGCCGCCGCCGTCGTCATCGGCCTGCTCGCCTCGATCGGCCCCGCGGTGCGGGCGGCGCGGCTCCCCATCCTGGACGCCGTCGCTACTGCCGACTGAGCGTGTCTTCCGAGACCACCGTGGCGGTCCATCCGGGCTGGCGGGCGCCCTCGTCCGCGGGGTCGTCGCCGTCGGTGACGAGCATGAGCGCCGAGGTTCCGGGCCGCATCCGCTCCCGCAGATCCTCGACCTGCTCCTCGTCGAGGCCCGAGCGCAGAGAGTCGTCCATGAACGACATCCAGGCGAGGCCCCCGGCCAGCCCGGACGGGGCAGCGAACAGCGTGCCGATGAGGTTGGACCAGAACACCGTCCACCCGGAGCGGGGCACGTGCTCGGACCGCTCCTGATGCAGGATCACGGGATCGTCCGCGCCGACCGGCCAACGCACCAGCACCTGGTCCAGCACGGTCCACCGTGCCTCGGGCGTCTCCGGGCCCAGCGCCTGCGCCGCGCGGGCAGCACCGTCCACCGAGTCGAATGCCCAGATCGTCATGCGCGTCATTGCGACCACCTCCTGACTTGGGACGGTACCGGTCCGGTGGGCGTCCCGACCAGGCTACGGCGCAGTCCACGACATCCGGGCGACAGCCTGTCAGCCTGGGCCCAGGTGGCCCAGCGAGACGACGTGGACGCCGTCGTCCCGGGTGTAGCTGGTTGCGCCGGCCGTGAGCACCACCAGGGCGGAGAGCTGTGCGCGCGACGCGTCCGAGACCCTGGCGGCCAGCGCCGACAGCGACCTCGCCGCCGCGTCGATGGCCTTCGCGCCACCGAGCTTGACCTCGAACGCCGCCCATCGACCGTCCGCGAGCTCGACGATCGCGTCCACCTCGCGACCCGCCTCATCGCGGTAGTGATAGACCGCGCCCCCCAGGGCGTCGGCATAGACCCGCAGGTCCCGGACGCACAGCGACTCGAAGAAGAACCCGAACGTGTTCAGATCGTCGAGCAAGGATCGAGGACTCGCGCCCAACGCCGCCGCGGCGAGCGAAGGGTCGACGAAGTGCCACTTGGGCTGCACCCGGAGCCGGACTCGCGACCTCAGGCGCGGCGCCCACGCCGGCTGCTCCTCGACGACGAACACCCGGGTCAAGGCATCGAGGTAGGACCGCACGGTCTGCGCCGAGACCTCCGCTTCCACGCCCAGCTTGGTCGCGGCGATCTCGGTCGCGATGTTGCGCGCGAGCGCACGCTGCAGGGCGCGCATCCGCTGGGGGTCCACGCGAATGTCGGCGCCGGGGAGGTCGACGCGCGCAATATCGTCCAGATAGCTGGTGAGGTAGTCCCGCGCCGAGCGGGTCGGCTGGTTCACCAGGGCGGGCCACCCACCGCGGACCGCCAGGTCGGCGTAGTCCTCGACTGTCGGGCCTCCGATCGCGGCGGCACCCCCGCCGTCGAGCAGCGCCCGGAGCCCCACCTCGCCCGAGCCCTCACCACTCTCCGCGAGGGCCATCGGACGCAGCGTGATCCGGCGGAATCGCCCGGCTCCGCTGTGGCGTGTCACGTCGTCGGACGGCGTTGCCGACCCCGTGAGGATGAACTGGCCCGGCACGCCGCGGTCATCGACCTCGTGGCGCACGGCGTTCCAGAGTGTCGGTGCGAGCTGCCACTCGTCGATGAGACGAGGGGTGGCGCCGGCGAGGACGGTTCGGGGGGAGGCGTCGGCCAGCGCAGCGAGCTCCGGTGACGCGTCGAGACGGATCGAGCTCGCAGCGTTCTCCAGCCCCGTGGTCGTCTTCCCGGTGGCGCGGGCACCCTGGAGGATCACCGCGCCGAAGGTCTCCAGCGCGTCACGGACGGTCTGGTCGGCGACCCGTGCCCGATAGGCCATGACCTGTATGTTAGCACTCTTGCGATGATCTCAGTATCACTTTTACGTAAATCTCGATATCACTCTTGCGACGATCTCAGTATCACTCCTGCGGTCCCGGGGACCGCCAACAGGGGTTCGTCTCACCGCTGTCAGAGGTTGCTGGCATCGTGATCCCCGTCATATTTCAGTCGCGAGGGGAGCAGCCCAGTGAGCGAGAGCCTTGTCCGCGTGGAACGCCGCCCCGTGGATCGACCCACGGGACCCCGCGCTGTGGCACCTGCCAGCACCGCCGACGACGACTTCACCGGGACCGTCCTCAACTGGGACGCCATGCCCGAAGAGAGCCGCTCCGCAGCGTTCTGGGAAACGGAGGCCATCGGCGAGCACGTCGAGCGCCTGTCGCGGGGAGCGCTGCGGATCAACGGCGTCCCCCATCAGCGGATGCTCGGTTGGCGGGCCTACATCGACCGCGTCGTGGTGGCCACCGCGGTGCGAGCACTCCGCCGTCGACCGGACGGCAGACTGGAACCCTCCGGCGCGTGGCGCCACCACAACACGGAGATCCTTGTCCCGTCGGCACCGGCCCGTCGTAGGGATGGGACCGTCCCGATGGACAAAGCGTCGTCGCCTGCGCCGGGACCGTCGGCACCGGCGCCCCGCCTGCCGGATGACCAGCACGCCGCGGCGCAAGCCGTCGCCTTCCTCCCCACGGTGGTCCAGCAGGGCTTCATCGACGCCGTTCCCAGCCCGCGCCTCTGGCTGGGGTCCCTCGTGCAGTGGAAGGACGGTGACGGCTATCCCGAGAGACACCGCCTGGACTCCCTTCGCCTCGACACCCTCCGAGCCGTCGTCTTGGTCGCTGAGCGCCGCTTGCCGGGGACGCTCGGTTACCGCGACGCCGATGCGGCGCGCACCGTTCTTGCCACCACGGCATGGAACGTCACGCAGGTGACGTACGACCTTTCCCCCGGGCAGCGCGCGATCCCTGGCGGGGCCACACGGTGACCTCCTACTACGACGTCCTGGGACTGGAGCCGGATGCCTCGGCCGCGCAGGTACGGGCCGCATTCCGGCGGCTCGCTCGCGCGCACCATCCGGATCGGGGCGGTTCCGCGGAGGCGTTTCACAGGATCGAGTCGGCCTTCGCCGTACTGGGCAATGCTGCAAGTCGTGCCTCCTACGACGCCGACTGCGCTGCACCAGATGAGCCCGCACACCCCGAAGCCACCCCGGAACCAGCGTGGGGAACCGAACGCCCGGCAGCCCCCGACCCCAGGCCAGAGCACCAACCGAGCGCAGAACCTGGCCCATCCACCGCATCGAACGGCTTCGTGCCCCTGACGTGGACCGCACCCCCGTTACCTCCGCAACCGGGCGCCCCTCGTCGCTCCCGGGCAGGACGACGGTGGGGGCTGGCCGCGATCGTGGCCTACGCACTCGTCGTCGCGGCCAGCATCGGCGTCGCTCTCGCGCCACAACTCGATGCCAGCGGTGTCCCTGTCGCGGTCACATTCCTCGCCATCGTGTGCTTCCACCGTGCCGTGCGACCAGCCGCCGCAGGCGCCGCCTGGATCGTGGCCGAAGCACTTCTCGCGGTGTTCGCCGTCGGCTCCGCCGCCCGGCCGTTCACCGACATGGCAGGAAACCCGAACAGTTTCGCGGGGGCGGCCGGGCTTCTTCTCGTGGGCGTCATCATCACCGGCGCCGAGGTGGCTCGGGCAAGCCAGCGGCGCGCCACGGCCAGAAACGCGGCCGCCTGGCAGTCGTACAAGGAGGCTGCGTGGCTCAAGGAGCTCGCCGAGGCCTGGCACGCCCTGCTTGTCCAGTCCCAGCAGCCAGGGAAGTGCGTGCGATGGATTGTGGCAGCATCGCCGGTCGGCTCCAAGACACACGCCCTGCTCGAGGAACCGGGCTCCACCGCACGCGAGAACCGGTGGCTCTGGGGAACGTGGCAGAGTCAGACCTGGGTAGTGGTGGACACGCGAACCGACGAGGTGACCCACTGGGCGCATGCCGACGCACCTGATGCCTGGAACCGCCTCGGGCCGCGCGCCGGGTGAGAATCGTGCGTTACTTCTTGGCCGCCGCCTTCTTCGCGGGGGCCTTCTTGGCGGGCGCCTTGCGCGTCGTGGTGCGCTTCTTGGCCGGTCCCGCCGCCCGCTTCTCGGCCAGCAGCTCGATGGCGCGTTCGGGGGTGATGGACTCCGGGGTCAGGTCGCGCGGCAGCGTCCGGTTGGTCTCGCCGTCGGTCACGTAGGGGCCGAACCGCCCGTCCTTGACCGTGATCGGCTTGCCCGACGTCGGGTCGTCGCCCAGCTCGCGCAGCGGCGGCACGGCGGCGCGCGCCCCCCGGCGCTTGGGCTCGGCGTAGATCTTGAGCGCCTCGTCCAGCGTGATGGTCAGGAGCTGCGCCTCGGACGCGATGGTGCGCGAGTCGGTCCCCTTCTTCAGGTAGGGCCCGTAGCGGCCGTTCTGCGCGGTGATCTCGACGCCGTCGGCCGGGTCGACGCCGACGACGCGGGGCAGCGAGAGCAGCTTGAGCGCGTCGTCGAGCGTGATGGTCGCCAGGTCCATGTCCTTGAACAGGGAGCCGGTGCGCGGCTTGGGCAGGGCGGCGAGCGCCTTCTTCTTGGCGGCGGCGCTCAGGCCCTCGTCCAGCACGGGCTCGGGCAGCACCTCGGTCACGTACGGGCCGTACCGGCCGGCCTTGGCGACGATCTCGTGGCCGGACGCCGGGTCGACGCCGAGCGAGCGGCCGTCGTCGGCGCCCGCGGCGAGCAGCTCGCGCGCCTTCTCCACGGTCAGCTCGTCGGGGGCGAGGTCGTCGGGCACGGAGGCGCGCGGCGGGGTGGCACCCTCGGCGACGGGCGCGGACAGGTCCTCGATGTAGGGGCCGTAGCGGCCCACGCGCAGGCGGATGCCGTCGCCGATGGCCACCGAGTTGATGGCCACGGGGTCGATCTCGCCCAGGTTCTCGACCAGGTGCTTGAGACCCCCGGCCGCTTCGTCCGCCTGGCCGTCGTCACCGAAGTAGAACTCGGTGAGCCAGGCGCGGCGCTCGCGCGCACCCGCGGCGATCTCGTCGAGGTCCTGCTCCATGGTGGCCGTGAACCGGTAGTCCACGAGGGAGCCGAAGTGCTCCTCGAGCAGCTTGGTCACGGCGAAGGCGAGCCACGTGGGGACGAGCGCCTGCCCGGAGGTGCGCACGTACCCGCGGTCCTGGATGGTGGAGATGGTGGCCGCGTAGGTGGACGGGCGGCCGATGCCGAGCTCTTCGAGCGCCTTGACCAGCGACGCCTCGGTGAAGCGCGCGGGCGGCGTGGTCGAGTGGCCGTCGGCCGTCAGGTCGCGGCCGTCGAGCGCGTCACCCTCGGCCATGCGCGGCAGCCGCGCATCGCCCTTGCGGCCCGCGGCGCCCTCGGAGTCCTCCGTGTCCGTGGACTCCTCGTACGCGGCGAGGAACCCGCGGAACGTGATGACGGTGCCCGACGCCGAGAACACGGCGTCCTTGCCCGCCAGGTCCCCGGCCGCGGCCGAGAGCACGGCCCCCAGGCGCACCGACGCCGTCGACCCCTTCGCGTCGGCCATCTGCGAGGCGACCGTGCGCTTCCAGATGAGCTCGTAGAGGCGGAACTGGTCTCCCGACAGCTCGCGGGCCACCTGGGCGGGCGTGCGGAACGAGTCGCCGGCGGGGCGGATGGCCTCGTGCGCCTCCTGCGCCCCGGCGGACTTCGACTGGTACAGGCGCGGGGCGCCCGGGACGAACTCGGTGCCGTACAGCTCCGCGGCCTGCCGGCGGGCGGCGTCGATCGCCTCCGCGGACAGCGCCGGGGAGTCGGTACGCATATAGGTGATGTACCCGTTCTCGTACAGCGACTGCGCGGTGCGCATCGTGGCGCGGGCGTTCATGCGCAGCTTGCGCGACGCCTCCTGCTGGAGGGTCGAGGTGGTGAACGGCGCGGCGGGCTTGCGCGAGTACGGCTTGGTGTCGAGCGAGCGCACGGCGAACTCCGCGCCGTCCAGCCCGGCCACGACGGCCGTCGCGACGTCCTCCGAGCAGTGCACGACACCCGTACGCACCTTGAGGCGACCCCGGTCGTCGAAGTCCCGGCCGCTGGCCACCCGCTCCCCGCCGATGCCGGACAGGCGCGCGTCGAACAGCTGCCCCGCATCACCGCCGGACACGGGCGCGAACGAGCCGGTCACGTCCCAGTACGACGCCGGGACGAACGCCATGCGCTCGCGCTCCCTCTCCACCACGAGCCGGGTGGCCACGGACTGCACGCGCCCGGCCGAGAGACCCTGGCGCACTTTGCGCCACAGCACCGGCGAGACCTCGTAGCCGTACAGGCGGTCCAGGATGCGGCGCGTCTCCTGCGCGTCCACCAGATCGGTGTCCAGGTCGCGCGTCGACTCGAGCGCGCGCAGGATCGCCTCCTTGGTGATCTCGTGGAACACCATGCGGCGCACCGGAACCTTGGGCTTGAGCTCCTGGATCAGGTGCCACGCGATGGCCTCGCCCTCGCGGTCCTCATCGGTGGCCAGGTAGAGCTCGTCGGCATCCTTGAGCAGCTTCTTCAGCTCGCGGACCTTGGCCTTCTTGTCCGCGTATACCTCGTAGTACGGCTCGAAGCCGTTCTCGACGTCGACGGCGAACTTGCCGTACGGACCCTTCTTCATCTCGGCGGGCAGCTCGGAAGGCTGCGGCAGGTCGCGGATGTGGCCCACGCTGGCCTCCACCGCGAACCCCGCGCCGAGGTAGCCGGCGATCTTGCGAGCCTTCGTGGGCGACTCGACGATCACAAGCTTGGTTGGCATCCGTTCCTGCTCTCCGTGTAGACCGGCCGGCTGGACCGCCGCCGTCGGGGCACCTTACCCGCGACGGCGAGGGCCCGTCCTGCGGTGTCCTCCCCACGTCTGCCGACGGTCCGGGGCGCGGACCACCGCACCCGTCACGCCGTGAGGCGCGCGGTGGACTGCCGCACCAGGAGCAGCACGGCGAACACCACGGTGGTGACCGCCACGACGCCGGCGACACCGCCAGCGTAGGCGATCAACCCCGCGTCGAACCGCGCGGACCCGGTACCGGACCACACGCGGGCCAGGCTCAGGCCTGCCGCCAGCGTGGACGCCGCACCGATCACGCCCAGCAGCACACCGGCCACGACCGTGCTCCGCGTGGCCAGCGCACCGCCCGCGCCGACGACGTCTCCCGTGGCGTGGGTGGTCAGCGCGCAGACCAGCGCCCCCCACACGCCGACCACCAGCACGGCGGCGACGACGTCGGACGGTGTGTGCCACTGGCCCACGAGCGTGGAGATGCCGGTGGCCGCCGTCCATCCCGCCCCGAGCACCGCCACCGTGGGCCGCCAGGTACGCGGCACCGCGATCAGCAGCCCGACCGAGACAGACATGGCCACCGTCGTGTGCCCCGAGGGCAGCGAGTTGGGACGGTTCCACCCGGGCAGCAGGTGCGGACGGTCGTAGACCCAGTGCTTGACCACCTGCGTGGTCGCGTTCGAACCGCCGATGAGCGCCGCCACCTGCGCGGCGAGCACCCACCGCTGCCGCATGACGCAGACCACGGCCGTGACCGCGATACCGAGCACCACGAACGAGATCGAGACGACGTCGAGCACCGGGCGGGCGACCGTCCACAGGCGGTACTGACCGTGAGCGGCACCGTCGAACGCGTACTCCTCGACCTGCTGACCGGCCCGGGTGGCCACGAAGGCCCGCCACGTCAGGTGCACGCCCACGGCCATGACCAGGGCGAACACCGCAGCCACCACCCGCGGCGCGACCGGGGGCGCGCCCGGGTCGTGGCCGCGCGGCGCGGCGGGGCGGGAAGCAGGCATGGGGTAACGCTATGCGCCGCCGGCGGGACGCACGAAGCAGTCGCGTACCAGCCGTCGCACCGCAGGCGCCAGCTCGGCCAGCAGCGCGGCGGCGTCGACGTCGAACAGGGTCGCGATCGCTCCCGCGATCTGCCCGACGCTCAGCTCCCCGTCGCACGCCCCGACCAGGGCGGCCAGGGCCGTGGACGCGTGCACGCCGCGGCCCAGCCCGTCGCCCTGCCTGATGACGACGACGTTCGGGTCGGCCGCGCCCGGCGTCAGGTAACGCTCCTCCGTCACGTCCGGGGCGACCACCAGGCGTTCCGCGGCCAGGGCGGCGTCGTCGCGGGCTGCGAGCCAGTCGTGCGCGGCCAGCGACGCGGCCAGGTGCGCGCCGAGCGGCTGGCGCACCGCCCCGGTGTGCTCCTCCAGTCGGCGCAGCGTCGCCGGCCCGTCGACGGGCCGGCGCAACGTCACGATCCCGAACCCGATCGCCGCCACGTCACGCGCCGCGAAGTCGTCCAGCCACGCGCCGTACGCCGCCGCCCACCCGGCCGGGTCCCGGTCGGGCGTGGTGCCCCCGTCCCGGATCCACGTCTCCGCATACTCCGCCGGGTCGAGCACCTCGCGCTGGATCACCCACCCGTCCAGGCCGCTCGCGTCGAGCCACTCACCCACCCGCTCCGCCCACGGCTGCCCGCGGCGATGCTCCCAGTTGCCCAGGAGCTGCGCGGTGCCGCCGGGCGCGAGCACGCTGCCGAGGTTCGTGACGAGGTCGCGCACCAGGTCGTCACCCGCGCGGCCGCCGTCGCGGTACTCGAAGTCGCCCAGCGCGTCGTGCACCGCCCGGCCCGCCGCCCCCTGGTGCGGGGTGATGACGAACGGCGGGTTGCTCACCACCAGGTCGAACCGCTCCCCCGCCACCGGTTCCAGCATCGACCCGCGGCGCAGCTCGATCACCTGCGCGGGCTCGAGGTTCAGGCCCGCGTTGAAGCGCGCGTACGCCAGCGCCCGCGCCGAGATGTCCGTGCCCAGCACGCTCCCGGCGTGCCGGGCGGCGTGCAACGCCTGGATGCCGCATCCCGTCCCCAGGTCCAGGACCCGGCCCACCGGGGCGCGCGACGTCACCTGCGCGAGCGTCAGCGACGCACCGCCCGCACCCAGCACGTGGTCCGGCGCGATGGCGGCGTCCCGAGCCAGCTCGGAGCGGTCGGAGGCCAGCCACCACGCCACGTCCCCCGACGCGTCGGTGGCCGCGTACGGGGCCAGGTCGACGGCGGCGCGCACGGCGTCGTCCCGCCCTGATCCCGCGCCGACGACGAGGCCGGCGTGTTCCAGGCCGACGGCTCCCGTGGCGGGCACCGCGGCGTCGAGCGCCGCCCGCGGAACCTGCCCGCCGAGCAGGAAGAGGTGCGCGAGCGTGGCACGCGGATCCCAGCGCGACGGCTCCCGGCCGGCCGTCGCCGCCGCCACCGCGCGGCGCGCCGGGACCGCCTGCTCACGGTGCAGCGCAGCGCTCGCGAGGTCGCCGAGCAGGTCGGCGACGCCGTCCACCGTGTAGCCGGAGCCCGTGAGGTCGGCACGCAGGGTGGCCAGCGCGGCGGGCGTCGCAACCGGGGCCGGATCGCTCGGGGTAGGGCCGCTCGAGGTAGGGCCGCTCGGGGCGGCGGCGCGGCTCACGACTCGACGCAGTCGGCCGCGAGGAAGTCGGTGATGCGCCCGGCGGCGGCCGTCACCGCCTGGGTGTCGTGCGCCGTGATGGTGTCGTTCAGCGCGGTGGCCACCGCGTCGGCGTCGTTGGCGTCGACGTCCTCCAGCGCCCGGTTGACCCGGGCGAGATAGGCGGACATGTCCGCCCAGTCGTCGGCCACGGGGTCGAGCACGCGGACCCCGGACATCGCCTCGCCGGCGGTACGGAAGCTGTTCACCAGGTTGCGGGGGTGCTCCGAGCTGAGGTTGACGAGGGCCTGGTTCGTGGCGCTCCACGCCTCCTGGAGAGCGGCGCACGCCGCGGCGTCGTCAGGGGTGTCGTCGGGGGCGGCGTCCGGGCTGGCGGAGGCGCCACCGCCGTCGGAGTCGGGGACGACGGCGTCCGACGGCACCTCGACGGACGACGCCGTGGGCACGGGCGTCGGGGAGGCCGGGCCGTCCGGCGACCCCGAAGGACCGCCGCACCCCGCGAGCAGGCCCAGGGCCAGCACCGCGCCGACCGCGGTGCCGACACGTGCACGGGGCAACAGGTTCGGGCTGGGCAGCATCGTTCCATCGTGACGCACCAGCGGCCCGGAACGAAAATCTTCCGGCGGGTGGCGGCACGCCCGAACACGTCCTCAGTTCGCGCAACCACCCGTGAGGTACGCCGTGATCCGCGCCGACGCCGCCGTGACCTCGGGGGTGTCCAGCTCGGCGAGCGTGGCCCCCACCGCCGAGGCGATGGCCTCCCCGTCGGTCGGAGCCACCGGCGTGACGGCCGCCGCGACGGTGTCGAGGTAGTGCGTGACCAGAGCCCAGTCGTCGGCCACCCCGGAGGGCGTGGGGGCGTCCACCAGCGCGTCCCTGGCACCCATGAAACCCTCCCGCAACGTGACCGGGTCGTCCGCCGACATCCCCACCTGGTGCGACGCGGACGCCGTCCACGCCGCCTGGATCGCCTGACACTGCTCGGGCGTGGTGGGCTCGGCCACCCCCTGCTGCGGGCCGCGCCCCGTCACCGCCGCTCCGCCGAGTCCTGCCCCGATGGCGACCACGCCGACCGCGGCGAGCGCCCACCGGCTGTTGAGCCGCCCGGGCACGGCCAGGCGACGTCGGCCCCGCATCGCCGGGCGGCGACGCCGGAGACGCGCGGACGGCAGCGGCGCCGGCACGTCGACGGCCGGAGGAGGACCGACCGGGGCGAGGTCGACGGGCACGGGCTCCGCGGGCACGGGCTCGACGGGCACGGGGTCCACGGGCACGGGCTCCGCGGGCACGGGCTCCGCGGGCACGGGCTCGACGGGGTGGAGTGCGGGCCATGAGGGGCCGGCGGCGTCCACCGGGCCCAGCAGGTCCCGGAACGACGAGCCGCCACCGGATGCCACCAGCGGTGTGCCGGACTGGGGCGTGCCGGACTGGGGCGTGCCGGACAGGGGTGTTCCGGACAGTGGCGCCCACTGCGGCGCGCCGGGCCGGCGCACGCCTCGATGCTGGCGGCCTCCCGGCACCGTCGGCGTCGTCGCACGTCCTGTCACGCCGGGCAGGCTAGCGCGTGCGATCCGCCGGGTGAAGCCCGGGTTCCGGCGGGACGGACGGCGACCCGGCGGCCCGCCCCCACGCCGCAGAGCCCCGCCCGTGACCCGGGCGGGGCTCTGCGAACGCCGGTCGGCTCAGCCGCGCAGGGCGGCGGTGATCTCCGCGTCGGCCGCCTTGATCGACTCCCGGTCGGCGCGGGCGGCGCGCAGGCGCGAGGCGATGACGGCGCCGAACGCGATCAGCGCGGCCACGGTGGCCAGGCCGATGCGCAGCCAGTGGTTGGCGTCCTCCGGGATGGACATGGCGACGACGGCGGGCGCGATGAGCACCGCGACCAGGTTCATCACCTTGATGAGCGGGTTGATGGCGGGGCCGGCGGTGTCCTTGAACGGGTCGCCCACGGTGTCGCCGATGACGGTGGCGGCGTGCGCGTCGGAGCCCTTGCCCCCGTGGGCGCCGTCCTCGACGATCTTCTTCGCGTTGTCCCAGGCGCCGCCCGAGTTGGCCAGGAAGATCGCCATGAGCACGCCCGCGCCGATGGCCCCGGCCAGGAACCCGGCGAGCGGCCCGACGCCCAGACCGAACCCGACGGCGATGGGCGCGAACGCGGCGAGCAGGCCTGGGGTGGCGAGCTCCCGCAGCGAGTCGCGCGTGCAGATGTCCACGACCTTGCCGTACTCGGGCCGCTCCTCGAACGTCATGATGCCGGGGTGCTCGCGGAACTGGCGGCGCACCTCGTAGACGATCGCGCCCGCCGCGCGGGTCACGGCGTCGACCGCGAGACCCGAGAAGAGGAACACGGTCGCGGCACCCAGAATCACGCCCACCAGGGTCACGGGCGAGATGATCTCGAAGCTCAGCATCGCGTTCACCAGGCCGGTGCCGCGGTGCCCGACGTCGGCCAGGGCACGTTCGACGGCGTCGGCGTAGGAGCCGAACAGCGCGGTGGCGGCGAGCACGGCCGTGGCGATGGCGATGCCCTTGGTGATGGCCTTGGTGGTGTTGCCCACGGCGTCGAGGTCGGTCAGGGTCTTCGCCCCCTCCTCGTCCACGTCCCCGGACATCTCGGCGATGCCCTGCGCGTTGTCGCTCACGGGCCCGAACGTGTCCATGGCCACGATGACGCCCACCGTGGTGAGCAGGCCGCAGCCGGCCAGCGCGATGAGGAACAGCGCGAGCCACACCGACCCGCCCGCCACCAGGAACGCCGCGCAGATGGCCGCCGCGATGATGCCCGCGGTGTACACGGCGGACTCGAAGCCGACGCCGATGCCGGAGAGCACCACGGTGGCCGCACCGGTCCGGGACGTGGCCGCCACGTGCAGCGTCGGCTTCGACGTCGTCCCCGTGAAGTACCCGGTGATCCACAGGATCACGCCCGCGAGCACCACGCCGATGACGACGGCGAGGGCGGCGTCCAGGCGCGGGTCGGCGGAGATGCCGTGCATCTCGCCCAGGTCGGCGGTGCCGTGGAGCTGATCGAACGTGGACGGCAGGTACACGTACGCGGCGATCGCGGAGGCGATCGCTCCCACCAGGGCGGACAGGTAGAAGCCGCGGTTGATGGCCGTCAGGCCGTTCTCGGTGCCGCGCACGCGGGTCACCAGTACGCCGAGCAGCGCGACGAACGCGCCGATCGCCGTGATCATCAGCGGGAACACCATGCCCTGCTCACCCATGGCGGCCCGGCCCAGGATGAGCGCCGCCACCAGGGTCACGGCGTACGACTCGAACAGGTCGGCGGCCATGCCGGCGCAGTCGCCCACGTTGTCGCCCACGTTGTCCGCGATGGTGGCGGCGTTGCGCGGGTCGTCCTCGGGGATGCCCTGCTCGACCTTGCCCACCAGGTCGGCGCCGACGTCGGCCGCCTTGGTGAAGATGCCGCCGCCGACGCGCATGAACATGGCGAGGAGCGCGGCGCCGAAGCCGAAGCCCTCCAGCACCACGGGCGCGTTCTCCCGGTACACGAGCACCACCAGCGCGGCGCCGAGCAAGCCCAGGCCCACCACGCACATGCCGACGACGCCGCCCGTGCGGAACGCGATCCGGGCGCCCTGGTTGCGCCCGCCGGGCTGCGCGGCGGCCGCGGCGACGCGCACGTTGGCGCGCACCGCGAGCCACATGCCCAGGTACCCGATCGCGGCGGAGAACGCCGCGCCGACCAGGAACGCGATCGACCGGCCCACGCGCACCCCGCCGTCCCCGGGCAGCAGGAACAGCAGCGCGAACACCACCACGGCGAACAGGGCGAGCGTGCGGAACTGGCGGTTGAGGTAGGCCGCCGCGCCCTCCTGCACCGCGCGGGCGATCTCCCGCATCGAGGCCGTGCCCTCGTCCGCGGCCAGCACCTGCCGGCGCAGCACGAACGCGCAGGCCAGCGCTGCCACAGCAATGACGGCGATCACCGCGACGATCACGATGCTGCCGGTTCCGAGTTCAGGCATCCGTCCTCCTCGACGCGCCCCGAATGGCTGGGATGGCCCGCCGGCGCCGTTGACGGCGGGATGCCGTGGAGTGTACCCACACTGTGAGCGTGGTCACGATGTTGTCCGGAAATTGCGTGAAGATTCCGCGCACGCGACGGCGCTCGACCCCCAACCTTTCCCGCTCCCCGACCGTTGAACGGGACAAGGAGGGAGACCCATGGCCACCTGGGACGACGAGCTCACCGGGCTCGTGACGCATCGCGGTCGCGCGCTCGTGGGCTACGCGTACCTCCTGTGCGGCGACGCGCGGGCGGCCGAGGACCTGGTGCAGGACGCCCTGGTCAAGGTGTACGCGCGACTGCGGGGGACGCCCGGGCCGGCGACCGTGCACCCGTTGGACGACGTGTCCCCGCAACCCGGCACCGAGGCGTACGTGCGCCGCGCCATCCTCACGCTGTTCATCGACGACCGCCGCCGCGCCACCCGCTGGCGGGAGCGCCGCCACCTGGTCGCCGGCCCCGACGCCGCCCGCGGCCCCGAGTCCGGGGTCACCGCACGGGCCGACGTCGCCGCGGCGCTCGCCGGGCTGGCCCCGCGGGTGCGTGCCGCCGTCGTGCTGCGCTACTTCGAGGACCTCACGATCCCGCAGGTGGCCGAGTCCATGGGGCTCGCCACGGGGACCGTCAAGAGATACCTGGCCGATGCCGCCGCCGCCCTGCGCGACGTGCTGGCCGTCCCGACGGAGGACGAGAGATGACCCACTTCGACGATCCCCGTGAACAGACGCTGGTGCGGGTGCTCGACGCGCTCGCCGGGGCCGGCGCGGCAGCAGCCCGCCCCGACGCACTGCTCGGCACCGTCCGGCGCCGGGTGCGGCGGCGGCGCGCGGCCAAGCAGGCCGGCGTGGGGGCGACAACCCTCGCCGTCGGGGGCCTGGTCGTCGCCGGCGGCACCGTCCTGCAACGGTCGCCCGAGACCGCACCCGAGACCGTGCCGGGCGTCGTCCTGCCGACGACACCCAGCCCGTCCGCCCCGACGTCCTCCGCGACGGTGCCCGACGCCACCTGCTCGGCGTCGTCGTCGACCTCCACGCCTGGCTCCGACGCCGTCTCCGGCGGCGCCCTGGCCGACGACGCGACCGTGCCGCAGCCCGTGCGGGACACCGCGCAGCGGCTGCTCGACGCCGCGGAGCGCTGCGACGCGGACGCGCTGATCGCGCTCGCGCAGGAGAACGGCACGACGCTGACGTTCGGGGGCCGCACCGCCGCCGAGTTCTGGACGCTGCCGGACGCCGAGGCGGACGAACCCGTCTACACCATCCTGGCCGGGCTGCTGCGCGACACCCGCTGGGCGGTCCTGGACGGCGGCACCGTCGCCTGGCCGCGCGTGTTCGCCCCGCAGTGGGCCGACGACGACGCCGCCTGGTCGGAGGCGGTCGCCGCGGGCGGGGTGTCCGCCGACCTGGCCGCGACCATGCGCGCCGCGGGCGTGGGCTACCAGGGCTGGCGCGTGGGGATCGCCCCGGACGGCACGTGGCAGTTCTTCGTGGGCGGTGACTGACGGGCGCGCGGGGCCGCGGTGCGAGACTGACGGCATGCCCAGCATTCCTGTCCCCGCCGAGGCCCGCGCCCACACCGAAGACCTCGGGCGGTTCGTGGTCGCCTCGCCGTCGTCGTTCCACGCCGCCGCCGAGATCGCGCGGCGGGCCGCCGCGGCGGGCTTCACGCCGCTGACGGAGACCGACGCGTGGTCGCTCACCCCCGGCGGCCGGTACGTGGTGGTGCGCGACGGCGCCGCCGTCGCGTTCGCGCTGCCCGGCGACGCGGGGCCGACGACGCCGTTCACGATCGTGGGCACCCACACCGACTCCCCCGGCTTCAAGCTCAAGCCGCGCCCGACGACGGGGGGCCACGGGTTCTGGCAGGCGGGCGTCGAGGTGTACGGCGGGCCGCTGCTCAACTCGTGGCTGGACCGGGAGGTGGAGCTGGCCGGGCGCGTGGTGCTCCTGGACGGGACCGAGCACCTGGTGCGCACGGGGCCGTTCCTGCGCCTGCCGCAGCTCGCCATCCACCTGGACCGCAGCGTCAACGACGGCCTGACCCTGGACAAGCAGCGGCACACCCAGCCCGTGTGGGGTTTGGGGGACGTCGCCGACGCCGACCTGCTCGCCGCGCTCGCCCCGGCCGGGGTGGACCCCGCGCAGATCGGCGGGTACGACGTCGTCGCCGCCGACACGCAGGAGCCGCGCGCGTTCGGCGCAGGGGACGCGCTGTTCGCCTCGGGCCGGCTCGACAACCTGCTCTCGACGCACGCGGCGCTGACGGCGCTGGTGTCCCTGCCAGCGGAGGTGGCGTCCATCGCCGTCGTCGCGGCGTTCGACCACGAGGAGATCGGCTCCGAGTCCCGCTCGGGCGCGGCCGGCCCGTTCCTGGCCGACGTGCTCACGCGGATCGGCGCAGCCCTCGGGGCGACCGCCGAACAGCGCGCCCAGGCGTTCGCCGCGTCGTTCCACGTGTCCTCCGACGTCGGGCACGGGGTGCACCCCAACTACGCGGAGCGGCACGACCCCGCCAACCAGCCGCACGTGGGCGGGGGCCCCATCCTCAAGATCAACGCCAACCAGCGCTACGCGACGGACGCGCACGGGGCCGCCCGCTGGGTCGCCGCGTGCGCCGCCGCGGGGGTGCCCTCGCAGGAGTTCGTGTCCAACAACGCGCTCCCGTGCGGCTCCACCATCGGCCCCATCACCGCGACCCGCCTGGGGATCCGCACCGTCGACGTGGGCGTGCCCATCCTGTCGATGCACTCGGCGCGCGAGCTGACCGCCGTCGTGGACCCCTGGTACCTGTCGCGCGCGATGGCGGCGGTGCTGGCGGCCTGAGCGCTACGCCCGCCGGGCTCCGCGTCGTCTACGCCCGCCGGGCGCCGCGTCGTCTACACCCGCCGGGCGTCGCGCTGGCGGCGCGCCTCGTACAGCACCACGGACGCCGCGTTGGCCGCGTTGAGCGAGCTGGCCGCGCCCACCATGGGGATGCTCGCGACGACGTCGGCCTGCTCGCGCCACGCGCGGGTCAGCCCGGAGGTCTCGTTGCCCACGAGCAGCAGCACGGGGCCGGTCAGGTCCACGTCGGCGATGTCGGCGTCTCCGTCCTCGTCCGTGGCCACCACGGTGACGGGGGTGCCCGCCGCCCGCCACTCCGCCACCTGCGCCATGACCTCGCGGTGCGAGGGTGCGCGCACCACGGGCACCGCGAACAGCGACCCGGTGGTGGCCCGCACCGCGCGCGGGTCGTACGGGTCGGCGCCGTGCCCGGTGACGATCACGCCATGCGCGCCGAACGCGTCCGCCGAGCGGATGATCGAGCCCACGTTGCCCGGCTGCGTCGGGCGGTCCAGCACCACGCCCAGGAAGTCCGCCGGGACCGGCACCCGGTCCAGGTCGTCGTCCGGGATGGCGACGACGGCGACCAGCTCCGCCTCCCCCTCCGGCTTCTCCGCCACCTCCGCGAGCAGGTCCGGGGCCAGTGCCAGGTGCTCCGGGCCGTCGATCCGCAGCAGGTCACGCGCCCAGTCGGACAGGCGCCGCGAGTCGTCGTAGCAGATCGCGTCCACCTGCCACCCCTGCTCGACGGCCAGCGTCACGGGGCGCACCCCCTGCACCACGAACTGCCCGGCCCGCCCCCTCTTGGTCCGGTTCGTCAGCAAGGTCTCGAGCTGCTGGAACCGCGCGTTGCGCTTGGTGATCTTCTGGGCCACCCGTCCAGCGTAGGGGGAAACCAGCGATCGATCATCTGTTAGTGCGATGATATTTTCACGTTATGAGAACTAGCGTGCCTGCCATTGCGCCGTACCTGCGGTCGGAGACCCAGGCACGCCTGCTCGCCGAACTCCTGCTACGACCAGGGACAGCCCGGTCGATCACCGATCTTGCCCGCGTCACCGGGGCACCACAGTCGGTCATCTCGCGCGAGGTCGGGCGCCTCGTCGAGGCACGTGTCCTGGTCGACGAGCACATTGGTCGGACCCGACTCGTTCGCGCCAACCGCGACTATCACCTCCTCGATCCACTGACCGAGATCCTGGCGGCAACATTCGGACCCATACCCGTGCTCTCGCGGCTCCTGACCGGCCTCGACGGCATCACCGAGGCCTACCTCTACGGTTCCTGGGCAGCCCGGTTCAGCGGAGTGACCGGAAGAGCACCCGGCGACGTCGACGTGCTCGTCATCGGTAGCCCTGACCGTGCACTCCTCAACCAGGTCGCCGACGACGCCGAGGCCGAGTTGGGGATAACCGTGCAGATCACCCGAGTCACGCCCCGCACCTGGCAGGCTGCGACCGACCCGTTCGTCCGAACGGTCAAGAGTCAGCCGCTCGTGCGGCTCGATCTGAGCGGAGAGCGCACGTGATCCCACGCTGGGAGCAAGGCCGAGCCGCCATCGACCGGCTCATCCGCGCAGAACGGATCCAACGGGTCGAGCCATCGCGGGAGCTCGCCGAGAGGATGATCACGCAGGCACGCACCCACATGGTGACGGCATCCTCGATCGCCACCACCGATCCCACGGCCGCCTTCCAGACCGCGTACGACGCCGCACGCAAAGCATTGATGGCGATACTCGCCAACCAAGGCCTCCGCGCCACTACCGCACCCCGGTGCTCACGCAGTACTCCTCGACGTGTGCGTAGCCCAGCTCGACCCGCAGCTGGGCGGAACCCTCAAACACTTCACCTGGATGCGAAGAACCCGTAACGGCGCCGAGTATCCGGACCTCGACGCACCCGAGCTGCTCGCGGAAGACGTCGACGACGCCATCCGCCTCGGCACCGCGATCATCGACGCTGCCGCCACCGCGATCGAGACGATGCACAAGTTCTGAGAGCCGTCACACCGCGCAAGAAGCCCACGGCACGACGCTGCTGCGAGGATGGCCCTCGTGCCCGACGCCGACCCCCACCCCCTGCTGGACGTGCTCCTCGCGGGCGGCGCGCGGGCCGAGCGGGCCACCCACGTGCGCACCCTGCCCGCCCGCGAAGGCGTCACCGCCGACTGGCCCACCTGGGCCGACCCCGGCCTCGTCGCCGCCTACCGGTCACTCGGCGTCGACCGGCCCTGGGCGCACCAGGCCGCCGCCGCCGACGCCGCCTGGGCCGGGCGCCACGTCGCGCTCGCCACCTCCACCGGGTCCGGGAAGTCCCTCGCCTACTGGCTCCCCGCGCTCACGGCGGTGGGGCGCACCCGGCCCGCCCAGCGGCGCGGCACCGTGCTGTACCTCTCGCCCACCAAGGCGCTCGCGGCCGACCAGCTCGCCGCGCTGGAGCGGGTGCTCGCCGCGATGCCCGACGACGGGGGGCGCACGCTGCGCGTCGCGACGTGCGACGGCGACACCCCCACCGAGGAACGCAGGTGGGTGCAGGACTACGCCGACGCCGTCCTGACCAACCCCGACTTCCTGCACTTCTCGCTGCTGCCGAACCATCGGCGGTGGTCGCGGCTCCTGCGGGCGCTGCGCTACGTGGTCGTGGACGAGGGGCACACGTACCGCGGGGTGTTCGGCGCGCACGTGTCCCTGGTGCTGCGTCGCCTGGCCCGGCTGGTGGAGCACCATCGCGGCGGCCCGCTCACGTTCGTGGTCGCTTCGGCTACGTCGGCAGCGCCCGCCACGAGCGCCGCGCGCCTCATCGGCGTCGGCGTCGACGACGTCGCCGCAATCACCGACGACGCCTCGCCGTCGGGCCGCCGCACCGTGGTGCTGTGGCAGCCACCCGAGCTGACGGCGTTCACGTTCTCCCGGACGGGGGCCGACGACGACGGCGCGGACGACGATCCCTGGGCGTTGCCCGACCCCCTGGACCCCGACCACACACAGGGCGAGCAGCTCACGGTCGTGACCCCGGACGCCGCAGCCGAGCACCCGCGCCGCTCTGCGACCGCCGAGGTGGCGGACCTGCTGGCCGACCTGGCCTCGCACGGGGCGCGCACCCTGGCGTTCACGCGGTCGCGGCGCGGCGCGGAGTCGGTGGCACAGGCGGCACGCGACCACCTGCGGCGCGTCTCCACCGACCTGGCGGGCCGGATCGCCGCCTACCGGGGCGGGTACCTGCCCGAGGAGCGCCGCGAGCTGGAGCGGGCCGTGCGCACGGGCGCGTTGCTGGGCCTGGCCACCACGAACGCCCTCGAGCTGGGCGTGGACATCTCGGGTCTCGACGCCGTGCTCATCGCGGGCTGGCCGGGCACCCGCATGTCGCTGTGGCAGCAGGCCGGGCGGGCCGGACGTGCGGGAGCCGACGGGCTGGTGGCGTTCGTCGCGCGCGAGGACCCGCTCGACACGTACCTGGTCACCCACCCGGAGGCGGTGTTCGACGCCCCGCTGGAGGCGACCGTGTTCGACCCCGCGAATCGGTACGTGCTCGCCCCGCAGCTGTGCGCCGCCGCGCAGGAGGTGCCGCTGCGCGCCGAGGACCTGGGCCGGTTCGGCGACCCGGCCCACGTGCGCGGGGTGCTCGACGAGCTGGTCGAGGGAGGGGCGCTACGGCGTCGGCCCTCGGGCTGGTACTGGACCCACGCGCAGCCGGCGGCGTCGATGGCGGACCTGCGCGGGACGGGCGGGCGGCCCGTGCGCGTGGTCGAGGCGCCCACCGGGCGGTTGCTCGGCACCGTGGACGCCGGGTCGGCCGACGGGCAGGTGCACGACGGCGCGGTCTACGTGCACCAGGGCGCCACGTTCGTGGTGGACCACCTGGACCTCACCGACCGGGTGGCCCTCGTCGTGCGCCGCGATGTCGACCACGGCACCTGGTCGCGCGAGGTCATGACCATCAGCATCGAGGAGCCCGGCGCGGTCGAGGGGCCGTCGGCGCACGAACGCCAGTGGGGACCCATCACGTGGGGTCTGGGACCCGTCGAGGTGACCAGCCAGGTGATCAGCTTCGAGCGGCGTCGCCTGCCCGACCTCCAGGTGCTGGGCACGGAGGCCCTCGACCTGCCCGAGCGCTCCCTGGCCACGACGGCCGTGTGGTGGTCGGTCCCGGAGTTCGTGCTGCGCGCCGCGGGCCTCGACCCGGACGTGGTCCCGGGCGCCCTGCACGCCGCGGAGCACGCATCGATCGGCCTGCTGCCCCTGCTGGCCACGTGCGACCGCTGGGACCTGGGCGGCGTCTCCACCGACCTGCACGCCGACACGGGCGAGGCCACCGTGTTCGTCTACGACGCCTACCCCGGCGGGGCGGGCTTCGCCGAACGCGGGTACGAGCTGGGCGCCGCCTGGCTGCGCGCCACCCGCGACACCATCGCCGCGTGCCCGTGCGACCACGGCTGCCCCGCCTGCGTGCAGTCCCCCAAGTGCGGCAACTACAACTCCCCGCTCGACAAGGCCGCGGCGGTCACCTTGCTGAACGCGGTGCTCGCGCACGCACCGGAGGTTGCTACGGACCGGCAGGCGTAGGGCGCGGGCCCGCCCGGGCCGTCGCCCGCGCTCGGCCGCCGGGCCAGCCGGGCAGCCCTGCGGCGGCCCGCGTCACGGTGACGCCGACGACGCCGCCGCCCTCGGGCACGCACGCGGCGAGGGTGCCGCGGTTGCGTTCGACCGCCGCCCGCGCGATCTCGCACGGATCACGCCCCGACCGCAGTGCGGTGGCCGCCGCGAGCGCCCCCAGATCGGCAGAGGTCTGCGCGGTCTCCCGGGCGCGTTGGGCCGCCCCGAGCGCCGCGAGCGCGAACCCGAGCAGCAGGACGACGGCGACGACGCCGAGCAGCAGCGCGGTTCCTGCGCCGCGCTCACCGCCGGGTCCGGGCGCACCGTCGGGTCTCCGGTCGCCGGGCGTCACGGTTCGACCCACGCCGTCGCCTCCCCGCTCGCCTGCCAGGGAACCCGTGAGAACCAGCCGCCGCCCACGGGCCGGGACACGTGGACCACCACCCACTCGCCGTCGTGCTGGACGCGTAGCTCGGCCGACGCCCCGCCCACCCGTTCCACCACGGACCGCACGGCGGCGTCGTCCTGGCCGATGGCCACCGCGCGGGCACCCGCCCGGGCCGCGTCCAGCACGCGCAGCTGCGCACTGGACGCGGCCGAGACGGTGAGTACGGCGAGAAGCACCAGCACCACGACGGGCAGCCCGACGGCAAGCTCGGCCGTGACGGCGCCACGGTCGTCTGCCGCGCGCGCACTCCTCACAGCGTGCTCACTCCTCACGTGCACTCACCCCACGGACAGTGCGGTCTTGATCAGGCCTTCGAGCAGGCCGCGCACCATCTCGCTCTTGAGGACGACGATGAGCAGGCCCGCGAGCCCGACGGCGCCGAGTGTCGCGACGGCGTACTCGGCGGTCGCCATACCCTCCTCACCGGTCGTGTCGTGCCCCGCGAGCTCCTGTCCCGCGACCTCACGCCCCGCGACTGCGTGGTCTGCGACGTCGTGGCCTGCTTCAGGGCTGCCGTCGCCGTAGGTGTCCCGTTCCATCCGAACCTCCTGAGTGTTGTGGTGTATCCGTTGACCCGGCCGGTTGCCGGGACGTCGTTGTCGGCGGTCGCCCGCCGAAGCGGGTCAGCCGCCGCCCAGCACGCCGCTGCCCAGGGCGAGCAGCACGGGCACGAGCCCCACCAGCAGGAATGCGGGCAGGAAGCAGGTGCCCAGCGGCAGCACCAGGCGCACGCCGAGGCGCCCGGCCGCGGTGCGGGTGGCCTCACGTCGGGCCCGGCGCAGCTCGTCGGCGGCGGCCGTCAGCGCACTTCCGGGAGCGGCCCCCTCCTCCCAGGCGGGTCGCAGTGCGCCGGCCACCACGGCGAACCGTGCCGGTGCGCCGTCCCAGGCGGCACCCCAGGGCGCGCCGAGCCGCAGCGCGGTGGCCACGCGTGTCAGTGCGACGCCGTCGGGACCGCCGAGAGACTCTGCGACGGCGGCGAGCGCCCGCGGGATCCCTGCCCCGGCCCGGACGGCGGCGCCGACGAGCTCGAGCACGACGGTCGCGTCGACCGCCTCGTGGGCGGCGGCTTCGCGGGCGGCCGGGGCGGCCACGGCCAGTGCCGCGCACCGTCGGCGGGCCCGATGCGCGCTGAGCACCCAGGGCAGCACGGCCGTCCCAGCGAGGAGGGCGAGCGTGCCGGTCATGGGTGGTCCCCGGCCCGCCGGGCGGACGCGACCAGGCGTCCCGTCCACCACCGGCCCACGGCGAGCAGCAGGATCCCGGCGCACGCGGCGGCGGTCCCGACGCCGCCGTCGGTCGCGGCGGCCACCGGGTCCGCGCCCAGTGCCAGGCCGAGCAGCGCGCCCGCGGCGGGCAACCACAGCAGCACGCGCGCGGTGGTGCGGGGCCCGGCGAGGGCTGCCTCGCGCTCCGCGGCGGCCTCCCCCTGCGCGGCGAGCGCGTCGGACACCGTCTCCAGGACCCGGCCCAGCGGAGCGCCCACCGTCAGCGCGAGGCGCGTCGCCGCGCACACGGCCTGGGCGGGCCCGGCACCGATGACCGCCCCGAGCGCATCCACCTCGGGCACCCCGAGCCCGTCCACCGGCACCCCGGCGGCCCGGGTCCAGGCGGCTCCCGGGGGCGCCCCTGCCGCGACCATCGCCGACACGTGTGCGACGACGACGCGCACCCGGTCCGCGTCCCGGTGTCGGGTGGCGAGCCGGTCGAGCAGGCCCCGCCCGCGCCGCCCGCGCGGCGAGGCGACGGCGAGAGTGCGGCGGAACCCGGGCCAGAGCGCGACGGCGACCGCCAGCCCCACCCCGAACCCGGCCACCGCCGCGGCAGCCCCGCCGCTCATGCCGCCCACCGCGCGCCCAGCCGCTCCCACGCCTGCGCGTCCTGAACGGCGGGGGCGGAGCACCCGTCCCACCGTGCCGCCTCCCGCACGGCGAACCCGTGACCGTCCCGCACGACGACGCCGATCGCAGCGACGAACCGGCGTCCTCGCTCCCGGCGTAGATGGAGCACCACGTCCACGGCGGCCACCACCTGTGCGGCAACTGCGTCTCGCGTCATCCCGGCGAGCGCGGCGAGCGCCTCCAGCCGGGCGGGCACCGCCTCGACCGCGTTGGCGTGCAGGGTGGCCAGGCCGCCGTCGTGCCCGGTGTTGAGGGCGAGCAGCACCTCCCGCACCTCGCCGCCGCGGCACTCGCCGACGACGATGCGGTCGGGCCGCATGCGCAGCGCGGCGCGGACGAGCTCGGTGAGCCCCACGGCCCCGGCTCCCTCGACGTTGGCGCGCCGGGTCGCGAGGGGCACCACGTGCGGGTGGGCGGGGGCGAGCTCACGCGCCTCCTCGACGGTCACGATCCGTTCGTCCGCGGGCACGAGCGCGAGCAGGGCGGCCAGCAGCGTCGTCTTCCCGGTTCCCGTGCCCCCGGAGATGAGCAGGTTGGCCCGCCCGGCGACCAGGCCGCGGAGCAGCCCCTCCCAGCCGGGGGCGACGCCGCCGCCGGCCACCAGGTCGGGGAACGCGAGCCCGGACTGCCGCAGCACGCGCAGCGAGATCGCCGCGCCGGTGGGCGCCACGGGTTCGACGACGGCGTGCAGGCGGGTCCCGTCGGGCAGCCGCCCGTCGCACACGGGGGCGGCGTCGTCGAGCCGCTGCCCGGCGAGCGCGGCGAGCCGCACCGCGAACGCGCGCAGCGCGGCGGGCGTCCCCAGGTCCACGTCGGCTCGTTCGAGCCCCTCGCCCCGGTCGAGCCACACGTCATGCGGCCCGTTGACGACGACGTCAGTGACGCCGGGCAGGTCGAGCAGCGGCTGGAGCGGGCCCGCCCCGGCGAGCTCGGCGCGCGCAGCCCGGGTCAGGTCGCGCAGCGCTGACGACCCGAGCACCCGCCCGCTCGCCGCGAGCGCCGCCCCCACGGAGGCGTCGTCGACGGGCGCATCGTCAGCGGCGGCGCCGACGAGCCGCCCGCGCACGTCGGCGAGCAGCCCCGCATCAAGACGGCCCGCATCGAGTCGGCCCCCATCGTGTCGGCCCCCATCGAGTCGGCCCCCATCGAGTCGGCCCCCATCGAGTCGGCCCGCATCGAGTCGGCTCACCGCGCACCGCCGACGCCGAGCGCCTCGGCCACCTCTGCCGCACTGCGGCCCAGGCGCGTGCCGTGCCCGACTCGTGGCCCTTCGCCGCGGTCGAGCGCCGCGGCGAGCCCGCGGTCGTGGGGGAACCGGGCGGCGAGGGCAAGCCCGGTGAGGTCGGCGACGTCGTCGGCGTGGGGACCGCCGCCCGGCACCGCACGCACCACGAGCCGCGCCGTGGCCGGGGCTGTCTCACCCAGGGCCCGGACAACCGCGACGGCTCCGCCGGCCCCCGTCAGGGTGGCGGGGGCCACGACCAGCACGTCGTCGGCGTCGGCGAGCAGGGCCCGCACGGCGGGTGTCCACGCGCCCGGCCGGGGCAGGTCGGCCACGACGGCCTCCCCGGCCCCCAGCAGGGCGGCGACGACGTCGAGCACGACGTCGTCCGCGGGCGGGTCGGGGCTGAACCGGCTGGTGGCGAGCACGGGGACGCTGCCCCACCGGGGCAGGGCGGCCACGAGGCCGCGCCCGTCGACGTCGCCGCGCGCCTCATCGAGCTGGGGCCAGCGGGCTCCGGGCTCGTCCTCGATGCCGAGCAGCACGTCGCTGCCGGCGCTGCCCGCGTCGAGGTCCACGAGCACGCCGCGGCCCAGCATCCGTCGCACGACGTGCGCGAGCGCAGCGGCGACCACGGAGGTTCCAGCGCCGCCGCGGGCGCCGACGACGGCGATGAGGGGGGTGTTCGGCATGTGCCCACCCTGGGCCGCGCCCGCACCGGAGGCCCGGAGCGAGGCTGCACACTGTGCACAAACCCCACCCCAGCGGAGCCCGGGGCAGCGTGGCGGCCGCCTACACCCGGGCGGCGACCGCCCCAGCGGCCCGGTCAGCCCTCTCCCGGCGCCATGCAGGCCAGAACCCGAGCACGCCGAGCACGGAGAACGCCCCACCGGCCACCATCGCCGCGGGGGTGGACACGCCCTCGGCGAGCAACCCCAGCACCGGACCGGCGATCCCGAACGCGGCGAACCCGAGCATGGACGCCATCGACAGCACGGTGGCCCGGTTCCCGGCGCGGGCCTCGCGGTGCAGGAGCGACGAGTACAGCGGCCCGCCCGACCCGTGCAACCCGTACGTCACCAGGTAGGCGCCCACCAGGGCCACGGGCCCCGCGACGAGCCCCATCCACACCGCGCCCAGCCCGTTGAGCATGCGCGCCGCCATCGCCGAGCGCGCCAGGCCGAACCGCGCCGAGGCCAGCCCGGCGAGCGCGGCCCCGCCCGCGAACACGGCCCACCCCACGGAGGCCACGGGACCCATGACGGCGCCCGCCCGTGCGGTCGAGCCCAGCACCTCCCCCATGCGGATGGGCATGAAGGTCTCGAACACCACCATGCCCACCGACCAGGCGACCTCGACCAGCAGCAGCGCGTGCAGCACCCGGTTGTCCCCGGCCAGGCGCAAGCCGTCGGCCACGACGCGGGGCGCCCGCCGCGCCTCACGCCACGCCCCGGCCACACCGCGCCGCGGTGCACCCGTCCCGGTCCGCGGCGCACCCGCGGCGCCTCCCGGCGCCTCCGTGAGCAGCAGCGTCACCGCCCCCAGGTGCACGACGGCGAGCCCGGTGTACACCACGTACGGCAGGGTGAGCGGCGACCACGCGCCCACCGGGTCCCACCAGACGAGCCCGCCCGACACCAGCGCCCCCAGGGCGATCGACAGCCCCAGCACGGCGCCCTGCCGGGACAGGGTCTTGTCGACGTCGGCCCCGGGGTGCGTGGCGTGCACGGCGTCGACGAACCACGCTTCGAGCGGGCCGGAGTCCAGCGCGCGGAACACGCCCATGAGCACGGACGACGCCGCGAACGCCCAGAACGAGTGCGCCAGGGAGAAGACGGCGGCGGCGATCACCTGGGCCATCGCGGCGGCCACCAGCATCGGCTTGCGCCCCAGCGCGTCGGCGGTGCCCGACGTCGGCAGCTCCAGGAAGAACACGGTGAACCCGGCCACCGACGCGAGGGTGAGGGTCTGCGCCACGGACAGCCCCCGCTCGATGGGCAGCAGCGTGGTGACGGTGACCACCAGGCCCACCGGGAACCAGCGGGTCACCGTGAGCAGCAGGAAGACGCGCCGGGCGGCCTGCGGGGTCATCGCCGCGCCGCCGGTCACGGCTCGTCCGCCCCGGGAGGCTCGGACCCGAGGTCCTGCGGCATCGCCACGCGGTACACGGCGACCTTGCGCGCCCGCGGGTCGCCCGCGCCCGCGCTCCGGTACCGCACGAGCAGCGCCTCCAGCTCCGCGCTCAGCGCGCTCATCTGTTCGGGGGTCACCTCGACGACGGCGTCGGACGACTCGAGCGCGTCCTGCCACGGCGCCGGCCAGGTCTCGGCCACGTCGAGCCAGGCGGCGTAGCGCTCGGCGAACATGCGGTTGTAGTCGCGCAGCAGCCAGCCGACCGCGGTGCGCGCGTCCTCGTCGTCGGCGTAGGCGCTGGGGCGCCAGCCGTGGCTCTCCGTCGTCGGACGCCACAGGCGTTCCTTGCCGCGCCCCTCGCCGGTGTCGGTCACCAGGCCCACCGCTTCCAGCTTGCGCAGGTGGTACGACGTCGCCCCGGTGTTGGTGTGCAGCGCCGCCGCGAGGGTGGTGGCCGACGCCGGGCCGCCGCGCCGCAGCTCGGTCAGCAGGCGGGAGCGCAGCGGGTGGGCAAGGACCTTGACCGACTCGGCGGTCAGCTCGAGGTACGACGGTGCGGCCATGCGTGCACGATAACTCTGCACAATGCTTCTGCACAACCTTTGTGCACGAGGCGGTCGCGGCCGCCCAGTAGGCTCAGAAGGTGATCCGCGTCGCCGCCTTCTTCGACCTCGACAAGACGATCATTGCCACGAGCGCGTCGGCGGCCCTGTCGCGTCCCTTCTACGACGGCGGCCTGGTCACTCGCGGCGACGTGCTGCGCTCCGCCTACGCCCACTTCCTGTTCGTCCTGGGCAGCGCCGACGCCGACCAGACCGAACGCATGCGCCGCCACCTCTCCGAGCTCGCCACCGGCTGGGACGTCGAGAAGGTGCGCCAGATCGTGGCCGAGACCGTGCACGAGGTCATCGACCCGTACGTGTACGCCGAGGCGGTCGACCTCATCGCCGAGCACCACGAGCTCGGCCACGACGTCGTCATCGTCTCGGCCTCGGGCGCCGAGCTGGTCGAGCCCATCGCCGCCGTGCTGGGCGCCGACCGCACCATCGCCACCCGCATGCGCGTCGAGGACGGCAAGTACACGGGCGAGATCGACTTCTACGCGTACGGCGAGAACAAGGCCGCCGCGATCCGGGACCTCGCCGCCGAGCGCGGCTACGACCTGGGCGCCTGCTACGCGTACACCGACTCGATCACCGACGCGCCCATGCTCGACGCCGTCGGCCACGGCTTCGCCGTCAACCCGGACCGCGCCATGCGCAGGATCGCCGCCGAACGCGGGTGGGGAATGCTCACCTTCACGCGCCCCGTCGCGCTGCGCACCGCCCTGACGCCGCCCAAGCCCGTCCTGGCGGGCCTCGCGGCCGCCGCCGCGCTGGTCATCGCCTGGTGGCTGTGGAAGCGACGTCCTGCGCGCTGAACCGATCTTTCCCTGCCACGCACAGTTGCAGAACCCCGGGATCAGGCGTCTGATGGGTGTCAAGCAAGAACTCGGCAGGGCACGGAACCCACGCCAAAGGAAGTCCGCTAACAGGACACTCCGGCGGGCCAGGTCCCGTGACGGAGCAGGACATAGCGCCTGTTACCCGTGCCCCCCGGCGAGCGTGGCACCCGGTCGACATCGACTCCCGGGTGCCACGGTCGTGTGGTCACCTTCTCGCCCGCCGCGAAGCCCCCGGCAGCCTCCCCCCGCAGCCGCAGCCGCGTCCGGCCGGTCAGCGCCATGCACCCCGCTCGTACTGCGCAGGCCAGTTCTGCGCCACGCGCAGGTCGTGGGCGCCGCGGTGCGCCCAGTGCGGGTCACGCAGCGCGGCACGCCCGATCAGCACGACGTCGGCAGCCTCGTCGCGCAGCACCGTCTCCGCCTGCTCGCCCGACGTGATGAGTCCCACCGCCGCCACCGGCACCCCGGCGGCCTGCCGCACCCGGCGCGCGTGCGGCACCTGGTAGCCGGGCCCCACGGGCACGGGCGACGGCACCAGCCCACCCGTCGAGACGTCCACGAGGTCGGCGCCCAGCCCTTTGACGGCGGCGACGACGTCGTCCACCTCGAGCCCGCCCGGCGTCCAGTCGGTCGCGGAGACGCGCACCAGCATGGGCTTGCCGTCGGGCCACGCCTCGCGCACCGCGGCGGCGGTCTCGACGAGCAGGCGCGCACGGTTCTCGGGCGTGCCGCCGTACCCGTCCGTGCGCCGGTTGGTCAGCGGGGACAGGAACTGGTGCAGCAGGTAGCCGTGCGCCGCGTGCACCTCGACGGCGTCGAACCCGGCGGCGTGGGCCCGGCGAGCGGCCGCGGCGAACTGCTCAGGGACGTCCGCCACCTGCTCGGCGGTCATCGCCGCCGGGGCGGCGTACCCGGGGAACGCCTCCGCCGTCGGTCCGAGCGCCGTCCAGCCGCCCTCGCCGGGCGGCACCGACCCCGAGACGGGCGCCCACGGCCAGTACGTCGACGCCTTGCGCCCGGCGTGCGCGAGCTGCACACCCACCGCCGCACCCTGCCCGTGCACGAACTCGGTGATGCGCCGCCAGGCGGCCACCTGGTCCTGGTTCCACAGTCCCGTGTCCCGTGGGGAGATACGGCCCTCGGGCACGACGGCGGTGGCCTCGGCGATCAGCAGGCCGAACCCACCCGCGGCCCGCGCCCCCAGGTGGGCGAGGTGCCAGTCGCCCGGTACGCCGTCGTCGGCGGAGTACTGGCACATCGGGGCCAACCACGCCCGGTTGGCCACGGTGAGGTCGCGCAGGTGGAACGGTTCGAACAGGAGAGCCATGACGGCGATCCTACGAAGCCACCACTCCCGGACCGGTACGGATGTGACGCACGTCTATGGCGCCGATCACTCACGGGTCTACACTGCCGACCGCGGCGCCGCGACGCGGCGGTGCCGTCGAACCCGACGCTGGAGGTGTCCGGAGTTGACCACACACCCCGAGGCCGCAAGTCTCGAGAACCTGCTCCATGAGGAACGGTCATTCGCACCGTCACCGGCCTTCGCCGCGCAGGCGAACGCCCAGCCCTCGCTCTACGCGGACGCGGCCGCGGACCGCCTGGGCTTCTGGGCCGACCAGGCCCGGGACCTCGTCTCGTGGCACACGCCGTTCACCCAGACGCTGGACTGGACCGACGCGCCGGTGGCGCGCTGGTTCGCGGACGGCACCCTGAACGCGGCCTACAACGCCGTCGACCGGCACGTCGAGGCGGGGCGCGGTGACCGCGTCGCCCTCCACTTCGAGGGCGAGCCGGGCGACACCCGCACGGTGACCTACGCGGACCTGCAGCGCGACGTCGCACGCGCCGCCAACGCGCTCGCCGCGCTCGGCGTGGCCAAGGGCGACCGCGTCGTGATCTACCTGCCCATGCTGGTCGAGTCCGTCGTCGCCATGCTGGCGTGCGCACGCATCGGCGCCGTGCACTCCGTGGTGTTCGGCGGGTTCTCAGCGGACGCCCTGCGCTCCCGCATCGCCGACGCCGAGGCGAAGCTGGTCATCACCGCCGACGGCGGGTACCGCAGGGGCGCGCCGAGCGCCCTCAAGCCGGCGGTCGACGAGGCCCTCGACGGCGAGGGCACCGACACGGTCAAGCACGTGCTCGTGGTGCGCCGCACCGGCCAGGACACCGCCTGGACGCAGGGTCGCGACATCTGGTGGGACGACGCGCTGGAGAGCGCCGACACGTTCCACGAGCCCGTCTGGGTGGACGCCGAGCACCCGCTGTTCATCCTGTACACGTCCGGGACCACGGGGAAGCCGAAGGGCATCCTGCACACCACGGGCGGCTACCTGACCCAGTGCGCGTACACGCACAAGTACGTGTTCGACCTCAAGGACGACGACGTCTACTGGTGCACGGCCGACATCGGCTGGGTCACGGGCCACTCGTACGTCGTGTACGGGCCCTTGGCCAACGGCGCCACCCAGGTGATCTACGAGGGCACCCCGGACACCCCGCACCGCGGCCGCTGGTGGGAGCTCATCGAGAAGTACGGCGTCTCGATCCTGTACACGGCACCCACCGCGATCCGCACCTGCATGAAGTGGGGCGAGGACATCCCGGCCGGTTTCGACCTGTCGTCGCTGCGCGTGCTCGGCTCGGTGGGCGAGCCCATCAACCCCGAGGCGTGGATGTGGTACCGCCGCGTCATCGGCGGGGACACCGCACCCATCGTCGACACGTGGTGGCAGACGGAGACGGGCGCGATCATGATCAGCCCGCTGCCCGGCGTCACCGCCACGAAGCCCGGGTCCGCCCAGGTGCCGCTGCCCGGCATCGCGGCCGACGTCGTCGACGACGACGCCCGCTCCGTGCCCGACGGCGGTGGCGGCTACCTGGTGCTCACGGAGCCGTGGCCGTCGATGCTGCGCGGCATCTGGGGGGACCGGCAGCGCTACGAGGACACGTACTGGTCCCGCTGGAAGGGCCTGTACTTCGCGGGCGACGGCGCCAAGAAGGACGACGACGGCGACGTCTGGCTGCTGGGCCGGGTCGACGACGTCATGAACGTCTCCGGCCACCGCCTGTCGACCACGGAGATCGAGTCGGCGCTCGTCTCGCACGACATCGTGGCCGAGGCCGCCGTCGTGGGCGCGAACGACGACATGACGGGTCAGGCCGTGGTCGCGTTCGTCATCCTGCGCGGGGAGCACGCCGACCGGGCCGCGACACCGGAGGGCGCGGCGGAGGTGCAGCAGGAGCTGCGCAACCACGTGGCCAAGGAGATCGGCCCGATCGCGAAGCCGAAGCGGATCCTCGTGGTCCCCGAGCTGCCCAAGACGCGCTCGGGCAAGATCATGCGCCGCCTGCTGCGCGACGTCGCCGAGAACCGGGCGGTCGGTGACGCGACGACGCTGGCGGACGCCTCGGTGATGACCCTCATCAGCGACGGCCTGACGGCCACCAAGTCCGCCGACGACTGAGCACGCCTCCGTAGGGCCTGGTCCGACCGCACGTACGGCCCGGACCAGGCCCTACGTCTGGTGCGGTGAGCTATCCACAAAACCGATCCGCCCTCACTCCCTGAGGGATCTGACGATCACTGCGAACAGCGGGAACCAGCATGTCGGTCGCGGCTCATCACCTGTGACTACATGGAGCATCGAGGGAACTGAGCGGCGCCCGCCGCCGAGAGCGACGTCGAGCGTCGTAGATGCCGATGGTGAGGGCCACACCCATGATCGCGGCGATCACGGCCATGGCGGCGGTCGCGTGGCCGCTGTCCCGTGGGAATGCGGAGAAGGTCGCCAGGACGACTGCGACACCGGCCGCTCCACCGACGCGTTGCCCGAGCTGCTGCATGGATCCGGCCACTCCGGCGCGACTGACTGGCACGTCGGCTAGCGAGAGCGTCTGGTTGGGGGAGATCACGAGTCCAGACCCGAACCCGGCCGCTGCGAGGCAGCCGGCAAGCAGCCACGTCAGCCCGGTGCGCGAGCTTGCGGCGAGGACGTGGACGGTGATCGCAGCACCCGTCACACCGATCACAACAACCAATAGGCCGCCCACAACCAGTGCGCGACCCCAGCGAGCCAGCCACCGCCCCGAGCGCCAGGCGGAGAGGGCGGCAACGGCCGCCCACGGCGCGGTGACGAGTCCCGCCCGCAACGCCCCGAAACCAAGGTCACTCTGGAGAAACAGCGACACTACGAGAAAGACCGGAGTGAAGCCGGCGAAGTAGATCATGCCCAGGAGTACGCCGCTGCGGAAGGACTCATCGCCCAGCAGTGCCGGGTCGAGGACCGCCTCTCCCGTGCGCAGCTGATAGCGCGGCTCCCACCGCAGCAAGGCGAGAGCCAGCACGGCGGACACCCCCAGCCAGCCCCAACGCAACGCGCCCTGGGTGCCGGAGGTGGTCATGAACGGCATCATGAAGGTCAAGGCGGCACCGGTGATCAGAAGCAGGCCGACGGGATCCAGTTCGGGCCGGAACGACTGTCGGCGCACCGTGAGGTTCGTGCGAAGTGTGATCGGGTCCTGAAGCAGACGCAGCGCGAAGACAATGACCACGGCGATGATTGGCAGATTGATGCCGAACACCCAACGCCACCCATTGGCGGGACCGCCGACTGTGATGATGAGACCACCTACCACGGGCCCCAGTGCATTAGCCAACCCCATCGTCGCACCAAAGACACCGAACGCCCGGCCACGCTCCTGGCCCCGGAACAGTTGCTGGATGAAGCCGAATGTTTGGGGCTGCACCAGCCCGGCGCCAACGCCCTGCGCCAGGCGGGCGGCGGCCAGAAGGCTGGCGGAAGGGGCTAGGCCCGCTGCCAGGCTGGTGATCGCAAAGATCACCAGACCTGTGATGAGCATGCGGCGACGTCCACGAGCGTCGCCGAGTCGACCCGCGGGGACCAGGGTGATCCCGAGCGCCAGCGCGTAGCCACCGACAATGAGCTGCAACTGTCCCGGGCCTGCGGCCAATGACTGTTCCACCGATGGAATCGCCACGTTGACGATCGAGACATCAAGCGTGGTGACGAAGCCAGCAGCAATACAGACAGCAAGTGCACCCCACCGGACTGGCGCCGCTGCGGCCTCGGCCATATCACGTCCCTTTCACGCGGCACGGTCTGCCGGGGCGGTGCCAGCGCCCTTCTGGCGACTTGAAGTTGCTCGGCGCAACAGTACAGCGGCCTGGCAGTCGGCCGCGCCGGAGGCTCACGTCACTCAAGCCAGGTCACACGTTCCCAAGTGGACGCCTCCGGAGCGCTGCTCAGCGAAGCACGGCAGATCATCCTCGACGCGCGCACCCGGGCGGTGCGCAGCGTCGATGCCGAGCGAGTGCGCATGTACTGGCGGCTCGGGCAGCGCATCGTCGAGGAAGAGCAGGGCGGTGAGGCACGGGCCGAGTACGGCAAGAGAATCATCGACCGGCTTGCGGAGGGGCTTCAGCCGGAGTTCGGGGGCGGTCTCGCCGCTCGGCAACTCTGGCGCGCGAAGCAGTTCTACACCGCCTACCCGATTCTGACCGCGGTGCGGTCAGAATTGAACTGGAGCCAGTATCGACTCCTGAGCTCGTTCGTCGCCCGGCAGCGGCGCATCGTGCTGGAGGACGACGAGTTCTTCGTCGATCTGGTCCTCTACAACCGCCTGCTGCGCGAGGTCGGGGACGTGCTCAGCGAGCGCGGCTGAAGTGGTCGTCAAAGACTGCCGTTGGCCTCATGACGCCCTGCCGACCAATCAGCACGAGACAGGCTGAACTGAACATATCGAGACGGGGCACCCAGAAACGTCTCAGTACCGCCCAGGCCGGTCTCCGTCATCCCGATCTGTCGCAAGATCCGCACCGAGCCAACATTGGCTTCCGCGGCTTCGGCCCAGATCTCGGACAAGTCCAACACGGTGAACCCGTATGAGAGGCCCGCCAGCGCCGCGGCAGTTCCCCAACCCTGACGCCACCGCGAAGACGGGCCGATGACGAAACCGAGCTCGCGAACCTCGCTCGCGTCGCCATGGAGATCGACATAACCCACCGGATCCTCGCCGCGAACCGCCAGCAGCCGAGTCAGCAACGGGTCGGGATCCGCAATCGCAGCATGCCACCACGACACCGCACCATCTGTCGTGGCACGAGGCTTCCAGCCAGCATGCGAGCAGAACACCGGATCAACAGCCCACGACGAGCTCATGGAACCAGAACAAGACTGGGAGCGTTGTCATGCGTGTGTCCGAGTTGCTCGGCGCATCACGGCGGCCGGGCACGACGCCGATCGGCGGCGCCCGTGCGGTCACGGTTGCGGGGCTCCTGCTCGTCGTCGGGACCCTCACGGTCCTCCTCGACCGACGGCGCTCCCACACCCGCCGGGAACGACCGAGGAGCCCCACTACGGGCGATGATGGGTGCGTGCGTATGGCTCCCCCGCTCCAGATCGGCCCGTTGAGCCCCCGCGACGCCGACGACGTCCGGGCGCTCGCCGCCGACGCCGCCCGCGTCGACGGGGTGGCCCCCCTGTCCGAGCAGCCGTTGCTGCGCCTGGCCACGGACGAGGGATGGCTGACCCACGCCGTCGCCCGCACCAAGCACGGGCAGGTGATCGGGTACGTCCAGGTCGACCGGGGCGGCGACGACGCGAGCGCCGAGCTCGTGGTGCACCCGGATCATCGGCGCTCCGGCGTCGGACGGCTGCTGCTGCGCACGGCCGAGCGGGACGCGACCCTGCCCCAGTTCGGCGGCACGGCCGGGCAGCGCGGCAAGCCGCTGCGCGTCTGGGCGCACGGGAACCTGCCCCCCGCCCAGGGGTTCGCGCGCAGCGCGGGCTACGTCGTCGTCCGCGAGCTGCTGTTCCTCACGCGCCCGCTGGGCGACCGGCATCCCGGTCCCGACGACGCGGCGCACGGGTACACGATCCGGACGTTCGTCCCCGGGCGGGACGACGACGCCTGGGTGGACCTCAACGCGCGGGCCTTCGCCACCCACCCCGAGCAGGGCCGGATCACGGTGTCCGACCTGCACGACCGCATGGCCGAACCCTGGTTCGACCCGTCCGGCTTCTTCCTCGCCGAGGCCCCCGACGGCACCCTCGCCGGGTTCCTGTGGACCAAGGTGGACGGCGACGACGGCGAGATCTACGCCGTCGGGGTCGATCCCGACCATCAGGGCCACGGCCTGGGCGGAACGCTGACCGGGATCGCGCTCGACCACCTGAGCACGCGGGCACGCCGCGCCACCTTGTACGTGGACGGCGACAACACCGCGGCACGGGCCACCTATGAGCGCGCCGGGTTCACCCGTTCCGCCGTCGACGTGCAGTACGCAGCGGCGAGCGATGCCATGATCGGTGCATGAGCGACTCCGAGACTCGCACCCGAGACGAGCACGGACGGTTCGCCCGCGCCCTCGACCCCGAGCTGGCCGCGCACATCGCCGAGCACATCGGTGAGGAGGACGGCGACGACGGCACCCCCGCGCAGCACGAGGCCCCGCTGCCCGAGGACCGCTTCGCCGACCGTGAGCTGAGCTGGCTGGCGTTCAACCAGCGCGTCCTCGAGCTCGCGGAGGACGTGGACCTGCCGCTGCTGGAGCGGTTGCGGTTCCTGGCGATCTTCGCCTCCAACCTGGACGAGTTCTTCATGGTCCGGGTCGCGGGCCTCAAGCGACGCATCGCGACGGGCATCGCGGTCACGTCGGCGTCGGGCAGCTCGCCGCTGGAGGTGCTGGCCGGCATCGGCAAGGCGGCGCACAAGCTGATGGACCGCCACGCGAAGGTGTTCGCGCAGGACGTGCAGCCCGCGCTGGCCGCGGAGGGCATCACGATCGTCCACTGGGACGACCTGGAGACGCGCGAGCAGGACCGCCTGCACAAGTTCTTCCGCAAGCAGATCTTCCCGGTGCTCACCCCGCTCGCGGTGGACCCGGCCCACCCGTTCCCGTACATCTCGGGCCTCTCCCTCAACCTCGCGGTGCTGGTGCGCAACCCGGTGACGGACAAGGAGCACTTCGCCCGGGTCAAGGTGCCGCCGCTGCTGCCGCGCTTCATCGCGGTGGACGAGCGTGGCCGCCCGTCGGACCCGAGCGCGGACGGCGCCGCCGCAGCCTCCGGCCAGCGCCCCACGTCGTTCGTGCCGCTCGAAGAGGTCATCGCCCAGCACCTGGACCATCTGTTCCCCGGCATGGAGATCGTCGGCTCGCACACGTTCCGGGTCACGCGCAACGAGGACGTCGAGGTCGAGGAGGACGACGCCGAGAACCTCCTCAAGGCGATGGAGAAGGAGCTGCTGCGCCGCCGGTTCGGCCCACCGGTGCGCCTGGAGCTCGCGGAGGGCATCAGCCCGCGCATCCGCGACCTCCTGGTGCGCGAGCTGGGCGTCCCGGAGTCGGAGGTGTACGAGCTGCCGGCCCCGCTGGACCTGACGGGCCTGAACATCGTCGCCGACGTCGAGCGCCCCGCCCTGCACTACCCGTCGTTCGTGCCGACGACGCACCGCCAGCTCGCGGAGGTCGAGTCCGCGAACCCGACGAACGTGTTCGAGGCGATCCGCAGCCGTGACGTGCTGCTGCACCACCCGTACGACTCCTTCTCGACGTCGGTGCAGACGTTCCTGGAGCAGGCCGCCGCCGACCCTCGGGTGCTGGCGATCAAGCAGACCCTGTACCGCACCAGCGGCGACTCCCCCATCGTCGACGCCCTGATCGACGCCGCGGACGCGGGCAAGCAGGTGCTCGCCCTGGTGGAGATCAAGGCGCGGTTCGACGAGCAGGCCAACATCTCCTGGGCGCGCAAGCTGGAGGAGGCGGGCGTCCACGTCGTCTACGGCATCGTGGGCCTCAAGACGCACGCGAAGCTCTCCCTGGTGGTGCGCCAGGAGGCGGACGGGCTGCGCCGGTACTGCCACATCGGCACCGGCAACTACCACTCGAAGACGGCGCGGCTCTACACCGACCACGGCCTGCTGACCTGCGACCCGGACGTGGGCCAGGACCTGACCCGGCTGTTCAACCAGCTCAGCGGGTACGCCCCGCAGTCCCGGTTCCACCGCCTGCTCGTCGCGCCGCGCAGCGTGCGGGCCGGGATCATCGAACGCATCGAGCGGGAGATCGCGGCGGCACGCGCCGGGCACGAGGCGTGGGTGGGGATCAAGGTCAACTCCGCGGTGGACGAGGCGACCATCGACGCGCTGTACCGGGCGTCGCAGGCGGGCGTGCGGGTGGACCTGGTGGTGCGCGGCATCTGCGCGCTGCGCCCCGGGGTGCCCGGGCTGAGCGAGAACATCCGGGTGCGCTCCCTGCTGGGCCGGTTCCTGGAGCACTCGCGCATCTACGCGTTCGCGAACTCCGTGGGGCCGGCCATCGGCGAGGGCCCCGAGACGGGCCCGGAGGTGTTCATCGGCTCCGCCGACCTGATGCACCGCAACCTGGACCGCCGGGTCGAGGCGCTGGTGCGGATCACCGACGACGGGCACGTCGCCGAGCTGCTCGACCTGCTGGACCTGTCGATGTCGGACGCCACCGCCTCCTGGCACCTGGAACCGGACGGCACCTGGACCCGCCATCATCTGGACGCCGAGGGCAAGCCGCTGGCCGACCTCCACGCGACCCTCATCCGACGGCACCGGCGGCGGCTGCAGGGCGCCCGGTGAGCGCGCGGGTCCCCGCCGTCCGCACGGCAGGCGGGCTGGTGTGGCGTGTGCGCCGCGGCAAGCTCCAGGTGCTCCTGGTGCACCGGCCGCGCTACGACGACTGGTCGTGGCCCAAGGGCAAGCTCGACCCGGGCGAGGCGCACCAGACCGCGGGCGCCCGCGAGGTGGCCGAGGAGACGGGCAAGCCGGTGGTGCTGGGTGTGCCGCTCGCCCCGGTGCGCTACCGGATGCCGGACGGCGGGTGGAAGACCGTCGCGTACTGGGCGGCCCGCCGCACCCGCACGATCGACGACTTCGCCGCGCTGGCCGCCCGGATCCCGGTGCCACCCGTCTCGGTCGAGGAGATCGACAAGTCCCGCTGGGTGGACGCGGCCGCCGCCCCGAAGATCCTCACGCGGCGCACCGACCGCAAGCCGCTGGCCACCCTCATCGAGGAGTACGAGCAGGGCCGCCTGGCCACCCACGCCGTCGTCGTCGCCCGGCACGGCAAGGCGATGGCCCGGTCCACCTGGCCCGGGGGTGACGAGTCGACCCGCCCGTTGACGCCGATCGGCCACGCCCACGCGGCCGCCCTCGTGCCGGTGCTCGCGGCCTACGGCGTCACCCGGGTGGTGAGCTCACGCTGGGAGCGGTGCGCGGCGACCGTCGCGCCCTACGTGCTGGCGGCCCGCCTCAAGCCCTGGTACTCGGAACACCTCACGGAGTCGGACCACGAGCGCTCTCCCGCCCGGGTGGCGGCCACCGTGCGTGACCTCCTGGAGGGTCCGGCCTCGGCCGTGCTGTGCACGCACCGCCCCGTGCTGCCCACCGTGCTGGACGTGCTGGGCCAGCACTCGCGGCGCTCGGTGGCCGACCTGTTGCCGGCCACCGACCCGTTCCTGGACCCCGGTGAGCTGCTGGTGGCGCACGTGGCGCAGACGGGCAAGGGCCCGCGGGTGGTCGCCGTCGAGAAGGTCGCGCCGCCCCTGAGCTGACTCGGCGGCACCCACCCGTCCCGCACCGCGCAACGGTGGCCGCCCCGCGGCGTCGGGACGATCATGGGCCGTGCCCGCCACCAGGCTGCGACGGGCAGGAACCGACGGAGCGAGGTTGCCGTGCGCACACCAGACCAGTCCACCCCCGACCGCATCGCGAACCTGTGGGGGGAGCGCACGCCGTACCCGTCCGGGGGCCGGTGGCCGCAGCGGGTGGACCAGTTCCTGGCGGACGGCGTCACCGACGCCGACGTCGAGCAGTGGGTGCGCGGCGCCTGCCTGCTGTGCTCCAACGGCTGCGGGGTCGAGGTGGCCGTGGCCGGCGGGCGCATGGTGGGCATCCGGGGCCGCGCGGAGGATCGGGTCAACCACGGCCGCCTGGGCCCGAAGGGCCTGTACGGCTGGCAGGGCGCCCAACGGGACCGCCTCACCACTCCTCTGCTGCGCAAGGACGGCGAGCTGGTCCCGGCCACGTGGGACGAGGCGATGTCCGCGATCGTGGACCGCTCCCGCGCCCTGCTGGACAGCCGCGGCCCGGGGTCGCACGGCTTCTACACGTCGGGCCAGCTCATGCTGGAGGAGTACTACACGCTCGCCGTCATCGGCAAGGGCGGCATCGGCACCCCGCACATGGACGGCAACACCCGGCTGTGCACGTCGACGGCGGGCGCCGCGTTCCAGGAGACGTTCGGCACGGACGGCCAGCCCGGCTCGTACACCGACATCGACCACTGCGACGCACTGTTCCTGTTCGGGCACAACGTGGCCGAGACGCAGACGGTGCTGTGGTCACGCATGCTGGACCGCCTGGACGGGCCGAACCCGCCGCAGCTCGTGTGCGTGGACCCGCGCCGCACCAAGGTGGCCGAGCGGGCCACGGTGCATCTCGCGGTGCGCAACGGCACCAACCTCGCCCTGATGAACGCGCTGATCCACGAGCTGATCGCGCTGGGCGCCATCGACCGCGACTACGTGGACGCCCACACCGTGGGGTTCGAGGAGCTCGCCCGCACCACCGCGGACGCGACCCCCGAGTGGGCGGCGCAGATCTGCGGGGTCGACGCCGACGACATCCGGCGTGCCGCCACGATCTTCGCCACCTCCGAGCGCATCGTCTCGACCTGCTCGATGGGCTTCTACCAGTCGCACCAGGCCACCGCCGCGGCCTGCCAGGTCAACAACCTGCACCTGCTGCGCGGCATGCTGGGCCGCCCGGGGGCGGGCATCCTGCAGATGAACGGGCAGCCCTCGGCCCAGAACAACCGCGAGGCGGGCTGCGGGGCCTCGATGCCCGGCTTCCGCAACTGGCGCAACCCGGCCCACATCGACGAGCTCGCGCGGCTGTGGAACGTGGACCCGGCCGTCATCCCGCACGACGCACCGCCCACCGACGCGATGACGATCTTCCGCCACGCGCGCGAGGGGTCGATCCGGTTCCTGTGGATCGCGGGCACCAACCCGGCCGTGTCGATGCCGGACCTGGCACAGGTGCGGGCCACGCTCGGCGGCGAGCAGTGCTTCGTCGTCGTCTCCGACGGCTACCTGACCGAGACGGGCCGGCTCGCCGACGTGGTGCTGCCCGCGGCGCTGTGGGCGGAGAAGACGGGCACGTTCACCAACGTGGACCGCACCGTGCACCTGCAGGACAAGGCGGTGGACCCGCCCGGGCAGGCGCGCAGCGACCTGGACATCTGGGTGGAGTACGCGCGGCGCCTGGGCCTGCACGACGCCGACGGCGACCCGCTGCCCGCCTGGGACACCCCGCAGGGCGCGTTCGCCGGGTGGCAGGCGTGCAGCGCCGGGCGGCCCTGCGACTACTCGGGCCTGACCTACGCGGCCCTGCGCGAGCGCGGCGGCATCCAGTGGCCGGTCACGGCGAGCACGCCCGACGGCGCCGAGCGGCTGTACGAGGACGCCCGGTTCTCCACCCTCGTCGACTACTGCCAGACGTACGGGCACGACGTGCTCACGGGCACCCCCACCACCCGGGAGGAGTACGTGGCCGCCGACCCGCACGGGCGCGCCTTCCTCAAGACGGCCCCGTACGAGGACGCCTACGAGACCCCGGATGCCCAGTACCCGCTGCGCCTGACCACGGGGCGCACCGTGTACCACTTCCACACCCGCACCAAGACGAAGCGCGCCGTCCCCCTCCAGGACGCGGCACCCGCCATGTGGGTCGAGGTCTCGGCCGCGGACGCCGCCACCCACGGCATCCGTGAGGGCGACATCGTGCGGGTCACGTCCCGGCGCGGGGACATCGTCGCCCCGGCCCGGGTCTCACACATCCGGCAGGGCGTCGTGTTCGCCCCGTTCCACTACGGCGGCGACCCCGACACCGCGGCCAACGAGCTCACGCTCGCCGCCTGGGACCCCGTCTCCAAGCAACCCGAGTTCAAGGTCTCCGCCGTGCGGATCGAGAAGGTGCGTGACGGCGACGGGCCGGCACCCGCGCCCACCACGACCGCCTCGGCACCCGCGGAGCCGTGGCTCACCACATCGTGATGAGCCAGGTCATCACCGCGGCCACCGCAGCCGACGCCGGGATGGTCAGCACCCAGGCCACGGCGATGTTCTTCGCCACGCCCCAGCGCACCGCGGACAGGCGGCGGGTGGCACCGACGCCCATGATCGCCGAGGTGATGGTGTGCGTCGTCGACACGGGGGCGTGCAGCACGAACGCGTTGAAGTAGAGCACGAACGCGGACACGCCCTCGGCGACGAACCCGCGCGCGGGGTCGAGCTCGATGATCCGCCGTCCCAGCGTGCGCATGATGCGCCACCCGCCCGAGTAGGTGCCCAGCGAGATGGCGCTCGCCGCGGCGATCTTGACCCACAGCGGGATGCCCTCCTCCCGGGGTGCCCACCCGACCGAGAGCAGCGCCAGGAAGATCACGCCCATGGTCTTCTGCGCGTCCTGCAGGCCGTGGCCCAGGGCCATCGCCGCCGCCGACGCCGTCTGCGCGATCCGGAACCGGCGGTGCGTCCGCGCCGGGGCCGCGTTCTTGAAGATCCACAGGATGGCGATCATCACCGCGAACGCCAGGACGAACCCGATGAGCGGCGAGAACACCATGGGCAGCACGACCTTGTCGACGATCGCGTCCCAGTGGACGGTGAGCCCACCGGCCAGGCCGGCGCCCACCAGGCCGCCGATCAGGGAGTGCGTGGACGACGACGGCAGGCCGAGCCACCACGTGATCAGGTTCCACACGATCGCGCCCACCAGTGCGCAGAGCACCACGGTGAGCTCGGTACCCACGGACGCATGATCGAGGGCCACGATCGACTTGGCGATCGTCTCGGCCACCTCGGTGCCCAGCAGCGCGCCCGCGAAGTTCATGACCGCCGCCATGAGGAGCGCCACGCGCGGCGTCAGCGCCCTGGTCGAGACCGACGTGGCGATGGCGTTCGCGGCGTCGTGAAAGCCGTTCGTGTAGTCGAACCCGAGGGCGAGCGCCACCACGAGGACGACGAGCGCAGCCTCCACCGCTTACGACTCCTTGATCTGGTCGGCGTGACGCTGCACTCCGCTACAGCGAGTGCCTCGTACCTCGGCCCTCACCTCCGCTGCGTTCCGCATCACGACCTTGCCGGTCTGGTCGGCGTGACGCTGCACTCCGCTACGGCGAGTGCCTCGTACCTCGGCCCTCACCTCCGCTGCGTTCCGCATCACGACTCCTTCAAGGCGATGGTCTCGACCATCGTCGCCACCCGCTCGAAGCTGTCGCACGCCTCCTCGAGGACGTCGACGACCTCCTTGAGCTTGATGAGCTCGACGGCGTCGCCGGCGTACGTGTCGAACAGCTCCGCCGTGAGCTTGCGGTGCAGCTTGTCGCCCTGGTTCTCCAGGCGGTGCACCTCCACCCAGTACCCGTTGAGCGTCTCCATGGTGCGCAGCTTCGGCATCGCCTCGGCCGTGATCTCGGCGCAGCGCTGCAGCACCTGGACCACCTCGGAGACCCGCTTCGGCAGGTCGTTGAGCTTGTAGAGCACGATGAGGTCGCAGGCCTCCTCCATCGAGTCGACGACGTCGTCGAGCGCGTTGGTCAGGCCGTAGATGTCGTCGCGGTCGAACGGTGTGACGAACGTCTGGTTGAGTCGCAACGTGATGGCGTGCGCGGCGTCGTCGGCGGCGTGCTCCGCCTCCACGAACCGGGCTGCGATCGCCTTGCGTTCCGCCTTGTCCGCCCCGAGCAGCTCGCTCAGCAGGCCGACGCCGGTGACGATATGGCTGGCCAGCTCGGTGAACTGGTCGAAGTATGTGGTATCGCGCGGGGTGAGGCGCAGACGCACGTCGGTCTCCAGGAGCGAAGGGTGAATGGAGTGCGAACAAAGGGTATGCCACTCACGCTGGGTAGAACCCGACAACGCTGTAGGTAGGCGCTGGCGACGCGACGCACGGCTCGGACCGACAGGAAAGCGACGTCGGACCGGGAGCGCCTCTCGGCGCGTGGCCGCTCGTAGCGGCTGAAGATGGAGCCCGGGGCTGCCGCGGCCCGACGCCGCACGGGAAGTCTAGTCCAGGCTCCCGGAGCGCCACTGCCGGGCGGCGGCCTGAAGCTCTTGCGCTGTCCGCTGCAGACCTGCGCCGCCACGGGTGAGCCGGTCGGCGCCGTCGGGGTCGGCGGCCTCGCGCGCGTCGGCGTCGAACGCGGCGCCGGTGGCCAGGATGCGGCAGAACGACGCGGCGCGCTGGAGGGCGACGGCCAGGTCACCTGCGTAGACGCCCGAGAGCACGGTGTCGACGAGCGCGCGCAGGTCGCCCGGCTCGGGCGGGGCGGGCACGCCGGCGACGGCCTCGTCGACAGGGGCGGCGGCGACGCCGAGCCGGTAGCGCAGCGCGACGGTCTGCGGGTCGCGCCGCACCCATTCGCGCAGGGCGTACAGGCGCCACAGGGCGCCGGGCAGGCTGACGGGGGCGGCGTCGGCCCACAGCCCGGCGACGACGTCGAGCCCCTCGGACTCCACGAGCCGGATCAGGCGCTCCACGACGGCGGGGTCCTCGCTGCCACGGGCACGGTGCACGACGGCGCGGGCCGTGGTGTGGGCCATGTCATCGCGCAGCGCGGGATCGGTCGCGCCGACGAGCTCTTCGGCGTCGCGGGGGTCCAGCCGCGCCGGACGCCGGAATCGGGGTTCGCTCACCCCTCCAGTGTGACCCGGGACATCTTCCCCGGGCGCCGACAGTGGTTGCTTGATGCAAACAACTGGGTATACCGTTGCGGACAGCAACCAAGGAGTCTCCGTGATCGCCCTCGCATCCACGGCCCCGTCGGTGTTGCAATCCCCCGCAGAGATGCTCTACTCCGCCCTGGAGGAGCTGGGTCGTGCCCAGCGCGAGTCGTCTGCGTGGCTTGCCCGCCGCCTGGACTGGCCCCGCGCCGGAATCGGCGTGTTCCGCCTGCTCGCCACGTGCGGGCCGGTGCAGCTCACCGACGTCGCCGCCAAGCTGCGCGTCGACCCGTCGGTGGCGAGCCGCCAGGTCGCCCAGCTCGTCGACGCCGGCTACGTGCGTCGCACGGTGGACGTCTGCGACCGCCGCGCCCGCGTCCTGGAGCTGACCGACGAGGGGCACGCCGTCATCGCCACGATGTCGGCCCGCTTCGCCGAGCTCTTCGACGAGGTGTTCGCGGGGTGGGACGCCGCCGCGCTGGCCGACGCCGCGGAGCACATCCAGGCGGTGGCCGCAGCCATCACCGCGCACCGCGACCACGACGAGACTCACCACAGCACCACCCCCCACGGCACGTACGAAGACAGCACAGAAGAAGGCAGCCACTGATGTCAGGCACCACGCCACCGGCGCAGACCACCGCGCCCGCGATGACCCCCCGGGAGACCCTCGAGGCCCTCTCCGGCATCATCCTCGGCATGTTCGTCGCGCTCCTCGCGGCGACCATCACGAGCACGTCCATGCCGCTGATCGTCAGCGACCTGGGCGGTTCGCAGAGCTCGTACACGTGGGTCATCACGGCCACGCTGCTCACCCAGACGGTGTCCACGCCCCTGTGGGGCAAGTTCGCCGACCTGTTCGGCCGCAAGCTGCTCGTGCAGATCGCCCTGGTCATCACGGTGCTCTCCGCCGCGGCCGCGGGCCTGTCGCAGAACATCGGCACCCTGATCGCCTTCCGCGGCGTGCAGGGCCTGGGCGCGGGCGGCCTCATGGCGCTGGCGACCATCCTCATCGCCGACATCGTCTCCCCGCGCGAGCGTGGCAAGTACATGGGCATCGTCGGCGGTGTCATGGCGGTCGCCCAGGTGGGCGCCCCGCTGCTCGGCGGCGTCATCACCGACTCGTTCCTGGGCTGGCGCTGGAACTTCTTCATCGCGGTGCCGTTCGCCATCCTCGCGATCGTCGTCCTGCAGAAGACGCTGCACCTGCCGCGCACCTCGGGCCGCACGGCGAAGATCGACTACTGGGGCGCCGCCCTGATCTCGCTGGGCGTCGCCATGATCCTGGTGTGGGTCACGTTCGCCTCCGCCGGCAACTACGCGTGGCTGTCGTGGCAGACGTACGTCATGGTGGGCGTCGCCCTCGCCTCGCTGGTGGGTGCGGTGCTCGTGGAGCGCGTGGTGGCGGAGCCGATCATCCCGCTGCGCCTGTTCCAGAACCGCACTTTCGTGCTCGCCGTGATCGGCTCGGTCTCCGTGGGTGTCGCCATGTTCGGCACCGCGGTGTTCCTGGCCCAGTACCTGCAGATCGCGCGCGGCAAGACGCCCACCGAGTCGGGCCTGCTCACCATCCCCATGGTGGTGGGCACCATGCTCGCCGGTGTCGTGCTGGGCCGCATCATCAGCAAGACCGGCCGCTACAAGGCGATCATGGTGGGCGGCGGCGTGGTGTTCATCGGTGCGCTGCTCGGCATGAGCACCATCGACGTGGACACCAGCTTCGTGCTCATCGGCGTCTACCTGTTCGCCCTGGGCATCTCGGTGGGCGCGCTCATGCAGAACCTGGTCCTGGCCGTCCAGAACACCCTTGCCCTGGGGGACATGGGCTCGGGCACCGCGGCGGTCGCGTTCTTCCGCTCGCTCGGCGGTGCGGTGGGCGTCTCCGCGCTGGGCGCCGTCCTCGCGACGACGGTCAAGGACGACATCCTCCACGGCCTGTCGAAGCTCGGCGTCGCGACCGACGCCATGGGCGTGGGCGGCACCGTCCCGAACATCGCGACCCTGCCGGCGCCCGTCGCCGACATCGTCAAGTCGGCCTACGCCGACGGCATCTCGGAGATCTTCCTGATCGCCGTGCCGATGGCGGTCATCGCGCTGGTGTGCGTGGCCCTCCTCAAGGAGATCCCGCTCGGCCTGCGCTCCGGCATCGAGCAGGCGCTCGAGCAGACGCCCGACCTGACCCCCGAGCAGGCACAGGCCGTGGCAGCCGGCGGCGACGCACCCGCCGAGGGCGAGGAGCGCACGCTCGTCGCACCCTGACGTCCAGCACGAACGACGGCGAGGACCCTCCCAGGGTCCTCGCCGTCGTCGTGTCCACCACCCGCGAGCTCGGGCCGGTCGCGCACCAGGGTCCGGTGTGGGCGCCCGGGTGTGCTCGACAAGCCGCCGCCTACCCGTCGGGCCTGATCAGGGGCCATGATGTGGCCATGGCGTCCGCAACCACAGCACCCGACCCGGCCCACACCCCTGTGGGCGCCCTCGAACGAGAGCTGCGCGTGCTGGTGCGCCGGGCGTCGTCGTCGGCGGCCCAAACCGCGCTGCGGGTCCATCCCGACCTCGACGCGAGCGCGTACCCGCTGCTCGCGCACATCGCGATGCACCCGGGCACGCGCGGATCGGACCTGGCCGCGCACTTCGGCGTGGGCCGCGCCACGGTGTCGCGCCAGCTCGCCCGGCTCGACCAGCTCGGCCTCATCCACCGCGAGGTGGACCCCGACGACTCCCGCGGCCAGCTCATCACGCTGACCCGTGAGGGCGAGGCCGGGTTCGAGTCCGCCCGGGCCGGCCGCATCACGGCGCTGGGGCAGGCGCTGGCGCGCTGGGACATGGACGACGTCGCCCGGCTCGCCGAGCTGCTGCGCCGCTACTCGACGGACTGGGAGTCCTGGCGCGACGCGAACCCGGAGGGCTGACCCGGGCCGAGGTCGGCAGTGATCAGGCCGCCTCGAACGTCAGGCTGACGGAGTTCATGCAGAACCGGTCGCCCGTGGGCGTCTGCGGGGCGTCGTCGAACACGTGGCCCAGGTGGCTGCCGCATCGCGCGCAGCGCACCTCGGTGCGCACCATGCCCAGGGTGCGGTCCTCGATCAGCTCGACGCGGTCGCCCGCCAGCGGGCTGTAGAAGCTGGGCCAGCCGCAGTGCGCCTCGAACTTGGTCTCGCTGCGGAACAGCTCGTTGCCGCAGGCACGGCACCGGTAGACGCCGGTGCGGTGCTCGCCCAGCAGCTCGCCCGTGCCCGGGCGCTCCGTGGCCGCCTGCCGGAGCACCGCGTACTCCTGCGGGTCCAGCTCGGCCCGCCACTGCTCGTCGGTCTTGGTCACCTCGTACTGCGTCATCGCGCACCTCCGCTGTGGGAAACGGGCGCACCCGCGGGCCTGTTCCCGCGCCGACGACGACGCTGCCCCGACGACGGCTGCCCAGGCGACGGCTGCGACATCGGCGGCTGGGCCGAACGCGGCTGGGCCGAACGCGGCTGGGCCGAACGCGGCTGCGACGAGCGGGGCTGGGCCGAACGGGGCTGGGACGCGCCTGCCCGCGAGGGCCGCTGCTGCGCCTTCGCCTGGGCGGCCTGCGTGGCGGTGGCGCGGGCCTGCGCGGCGCGGGTCTCGGCGGAGAACCGGGGTGCGGCGGCCTCGCCCACCAGGGCCGTCACCGTCGCGTCGCCGGCCGTCACGGGCTGCGGACGCACCGTGATCTTCGCCTTGCGGGTCAGGTCGGCCACGTCCTGGCGCTGCTCGGGCAGCATGATCGTGACCACGTCGCCGCCCGAACCGGCCCGCGCGGTGCGCCCGGAACGGTGCAGGTACGCCTTGTGCTCGGCAGGCGGGTCCACGTGCACCACGAGCTCGACGTCGTCCACGTGGATGCCCCGCGCCGCGATGTCGGTGGCCACGAGCACCTTGACGTCGCCCGTGGTGAACGCGGCGAGGTTGCGCTCGCGAGCGCCCTGGCCCAGGTTGCCGTGCAGGTCCACGGCGGGGATGCCGGCCAGCGTGAGCTGCTTGGCGAGCTTCTTGGCGTGGTGCTTGGTGCGCGTGAACAGCACGCGGCGTCCCGTGCCCGCGGCGAGCTGCTGGATCACGTCACGCTTGGCTCCGGCGTCGGCCACGGCGAGCACGTGGTGGGTCATGGCGGGCGGCGGCGCCGCGGCGTCGTCCACGGAGTGCGTCACGGGCTGGTGCAGATACCGCTTGACCAGCACGTCCACGCCGTTGTCGAGCGTCGCGGAGAACAGCAGGCGCTGACCGCGCGCCGGGGTGCGGTCCAGCAGGCGGCGCACCACGGGCAGGAACCCGAGGTCGGCCATGTGGTCGGCCTCGTCGAGCACGGTAATCTCGACGCCGTCGAGCGTGAGCAGCTTCTGGTTGAGGAGGTCCTCGAGGCGGCCGGGGCAGGCCACCAGGATGTCGACGCCCGCGTCGAGCGCGGTCACCTGCCGGGACTGCGCGACGCCGCCGAACACCGTCGTGGTGCGCAGGCGCAGCGTCGCGGCGAGCGGCGCGACGGTCGCGTCGATCTGGAGCGCGAGCTCTCGGGTGGGGGCCAGGATCAGTGCGCGCGGGCGGCGCGGGGTGCGCTTGCCGCCGGCCAGCCGGGTGACCACGGGCAGCGCGAAGGCCACCGTCTTGCCGGAGCCGGTGCGGCCGCGGCCCAGCACGTCCTTGCCGGCGAGCGAGTCGGGCAGCGAGGCCGTCTGGATGGGGAAGGGGCTCGTGATACCGCGCTCCGCGAGGGAGGCGACGACGGGCGCGGGCAGACCAAAGTCAGAGAAGTTCATGGTGCCTTTCAACGGGGCGTGGCTCGCCGCGCACGATCGTTCGGCGGCAGGTACAGGGCCGGCGCGAAACGGGAGTCCTCCGTGGGCGGAGGTCCGGGGGCGATCACCACGACGTCGGCGCCGCCGCAGGATGGACCTGCTGGGTCACGGCGCACGTAGCCACCAGTGTCTCACGGATGCTCGCCGGCCCCCGCAGAGCGGGGAGCGACGGGGGCGGGCACCGTTGTGATTGCATGGGCGCCGTGAGCTTCGAGCGCGTCGGCGACGTCCTGGCCCAGATCTGGCAGGCGGCCACCACCCCGGTGCCCGCGCCGCCCCAGGCGGTGGTGCTGGCACTCGCGCTGGCCGCGCTGGCCGTGGTGCTGGTGACACCCGTGTGGCGGATCGCCCGGCACGTGGTGACCATCGCGCACGAGGGCGCGCACGCGCTGGTCGCGATGCTCACGGGGCGTCGGCTCGACGCGATCCGGCTGCACTCGGACACCTCCGGCCTGACGATCTCGGCCGGGCGCCCCCGCGGGTTCGGCATGGTCGCGACGACGTTCGCCGGCTATGTGGGCCCCGGCCTCGTGGGCCTGGGTGCGGCCTGGCTGCTGCGGGCGGGCTACGCCGTCGGGCTCCTGTGGCTGCTCGTGGCGTTGCTGGCGCTGGTGCTGCTCAAGATCCGCAACCTGTTCGGGCTGTGGTCCGTGCTGGTGGCCGGCACGGCCCTCGTGGGGGTGTCCTGGTTCCTGGACGAGCCCACCCAGTCCGCGATCGCCTACGCCGTCACCTGGTTCCTGCTGATCGGCGCGGTGCGGCCCGTCCTGGAGCTCCAGGCGCAACGGTTCCGGCGCCGCGCCCGCCAGTCCGACGCCGATCAGCTCGCGCGGCTCACCGGCCTGCCCGGCCTGTTCTGGGTGGCGGTGTTCCTGCTGGTCACCGCGGGCGCACTGGCGTTGGGCGCGTGGTGGATCGTGGGCCCGGTCACGCCCTGAACGCACGACGACGGCGCCGCCACTGATGGGTGGCGGCGCCGTCGTCGTCGGCTCCGGGCGGCTCAGCCCTGGGGCGTCAGCACGAACCCGGGGCCCTGGGCAGCGGGGTCGGTGTCCAGGGTGAGCGCGTCGAGCGCGTCTGCCGCGCCCTTCTCGACGAACACGTGGGTGTCGCCCGTCTGGTCGAGCACCTGGTCGTCAGGCTGCGGTGCCGGCACCAGGGCCAGCTCGAAGTTGCCGGGCTGAGCCTCGGACTGGGCGATCCGCAGACCACCTTCGCTGGGGACGCCTGCCTGCTGCGCCAGGTCCTCGACTGCCGCTCGGGCGTTATCGGTCACGGTAAGCACGCTGAGCTCCTCTCGTTGGTTCTTGCGGGCAGGTTCCACCGAAGCAGAGGGCGTCACGCAGGGGCAATGATGAGACGGACTTCCGGCGAAACCTCCCACTGGGCGAGACTCGGCATGACACGCCTGCCTGGCGACCCATAGGGTGCCCCGCGCGGCCTCGAAGACCCCTCGTCAACCCGGGTGGCCCGCCGGTGCGTCAGTCCCCCGTGCCATCATCGCCAGGTGCCCACCCACCTCCTCCCGCCCTCCCCCGCGGCCGTCGCGGAGCTCGTGGGCCCGGGCGCGTTCGCACGCGGCGCCGCCTACCGCGACCAGGGCCGGGTCCAGAAGGTCCGGTGGTCCCCGGGCGACCTCCGCCTGGAGGGCAGGGTGGCCGGCAGCGGGTACCTGGTCTATACGACGTCCGTCTGGTTCGCCGTCCAGCGCGGACGCCCCACCGTCTCCGAGACCAGCTGCACCTGCCCGGTCGGGTTCGACTGCAAGCACGTGGCCGCGCTGCTGCTCGAGTGGCGTACGAGGGCACAGTTCCCGGCCGACGACGGCGCGGCCACGAGCGAGGGCACGAGCACGGGCACGGGCACGGCCGGGCGCCGCGCTGCGTCCCCCGCCTGGCGCCGCACCCTGGACCGCCTCCCGAGCACCGCCCCGGCGCAGCTGCCCGGGCAGGCACCGTTGATCACCCTGGCTCTCCAGTTCCGCACGGACAGCCGATCGGTGTGGGTCCGGCCCGTCAAGCGGAACCCGAAGGGGACCTGGGTGGGCGGCGCCGACCTGAGCTGGGACCTGCTGCCCCACCACTACTACGGGGACCGGTGGGAGCCGGTCGCGCACGCCTGGCTCCTGGAGCTGTCCGCCATGCGGCAGTCGTCGGGCCGCCGGTTCGGGGGCAGCGCGTGGGAGACCTTGGCCGGGTTCAGCCCCCGCCTGCTGTGGCCCCAGCTGGCCCGGGCCGAGGAGCTCGGCGTCGCACTGGTCGGCGAACGCCGCTCCGGCCCGGGCGCCGTGGTCCAGGTCGCGCAGGGCGGCGACGTCGCGCTCGACCTGACCTCCGACGCCGGCGGCGGCCTGCACCTGACCCCCACCATGGCGCTCGACGGCCTCCCGGTGCCGGCCCGCAGCACCGGCGGCGCGATCGGCACGGGCGGGGTGTTCGCCGTCCTGGACGACACCCTGCTGCTCGGCCCCACCCCGGAACCGTTGAGCCTCGCCGCGATCGAGCTGCTGCACGCCGACCCGGTGGTGGTCCCGGCCGAGGACGTCCCCGACTTCTGGACGTCCTACCACCCCCGCCTGGCCCGGCAGATCACCCTGACCAGCAGCGACGGGTCGGTGGACCTGCCCGCACCGGCACTGCCCACCCTGGTGGTCACGGCACGGTTCGAGGGACCACCCCTGCTGCGGGTCACGTGCGACTGGGAGTACGAGACGCCGTCCGGCCCGGTGCGCCACGCGTGGCAGGCGACCACCCGCGACGCCGCCGGCCGCGACCTGGCGGCCGAGCAGCGTGTGCGCGACGACGTCAGCCGCGCGATCCGGGACCTGCCCGCCCTGGCGGGCACCCACCTGGGCGAGGCCCTGACGTTCGTGGACGTGGACGCGCTCGACGCCGCGGAGGTGCTGCTGCCCGCGCTCGAACAGGTCGACGACGTCCGGGTGGACGTCGAGCGGGAGCCGACGTACCAGCAGCTCACGGGCGCGCCGAACGTCACGGTCGCCGCCGTCGACACCGAGCGGACCGACTGGTTCGACCTGGCCGTCTCCGTGCGGATCGACGGCCACGAGGTGCCGCTGCGCGCCCTGATCGAGGCGCTCGGGGGTGGCAAGAAGCGGCTCCTGCTGGTGGACGGCTCGTGGCTCACGCTCGACCATCCCGCGCTGGACCGGCTGCGCGAGCTGCTCGAGGAGGCGTCCCGCCTGGCGGACCGTCCGGGCCGCCCGTACGCGCCGCGCATCAACCGGTACCACGCGGGCCTGTGGGAGGAGCTCGACGAGCTGGCCGACGCCGTGGACGTCACGGCGGCCTGGCGGGACAGCGTCGGCGGGCTGCTCGCCCTGACGGGCAGCGGAGCGCGACCCACCCCCGTCCCGGTGCCAGCGGGGGTGCACGCCACCCTGCGCGGCTACCAGCAGCAGGGCTTCGAGTGGCTCGCGTTCCTCCAGGCGCACGGGCTGGGCGGGATCCTCGCGGACGACATGGGGCTGGGCAAGACCCTCCAGACGCTCGCCCTGATCGCCCACACGCGGGAGGCGACGCGTGCCCCGTTCCTGGTGGTCGCCCCGGCGTCGGTGGTGGGCAACTGGTCGGCCGAGGCGGCCCGCTTCACCCCAGGTCTCCGCGTGGCCACGCGCACGACGACGTCGACGCGCGCCGCCCGCCCGCTGGTCGAGGAGGCGGCGGACGCCGACGTCGTCGTGACCTCGTACGCGATCTTCCGGCTGGACTACGAGGCGTTCGCCGAGGTCCCGTGGGCGGGCCTGGTGCTGGACGAGGCCCAGTTCGTCAAGAACCACGCAAGCCGGGCGAACGCGTGCGCGCGGTCGCTGCCGGCCCCGTTCAAGGTGGCGATCACGGGGACCCCCATGGAGAACGACGTGGGCGAGCTGTGGGCGCTGCTCGCCGTCGTCGCGCCGGGCCTGTACCCGTCGCGCCGCCGCTTCGCGGAGGACTTCGTCAAGCCGCTCACGGCCGCCGCCCGGCCTGGTGCGGCCCCCGACGTGCGCCGGCACGCCACCGCGCGGGCGGCCCTGCTGCGACGCCGGGTGCGCCCGCTGATGCTGCGCCGCACCAAGGAGCAGGTGGCCCCCGAGCTGCCCGCCCGCCAGGAGCAGGTGTTCGCCGTGGACCTGGCGCCCGCGCACCGCCGCGCCTACGACGCCCGCCTCCAACGGGAGCGCACCCGCGTGCTGGGCATGCTCGACGACGTCGACGGGAACCGCCTGGCGATCTTCAAGTCGCTGACGACGCTGCGCCGCATGGCCCTCGACGTGTCGCTCGTGGACCCGCAGGCTCAGGGGGTGCCGTCCTCGAAGCTCGACGTGCTGGCCGAGCAGCTCGACGAGGTGGCGTCCGGGGGGCACCGGGCCCTCGTGTTCTCCCAGTTCACCAGCTATCTGGCGCTCGTCGCGGCACGGCTCGACTCGCTGGGGATGCGGTTCGCGTACCTGGACGGCACCACGCGGCGGCGCGCCGACGTCGTGCGCGGCTTCCGCGAGGGGGACGCGCCGGTGTTCCTCATCAGCCTCAAGGCGGGCGGGTTCGGCCTCAACCTCACGGAGGCCGACCACGTGTTCCTGCTCGACCCCTGGTGGAACCCGGCCACGGAGGCGCAGGCGGTGGACCGTACCCACCGGATCGGGCAGACCCGCCCCGTCAACGTGGTGCGGCTGGTGGCCTCGGGCACCATCGAGGAGAAGGTCATGGCGCTCAAGGAGAGAAAGGCCGCCGCCGTCTCGGCGGTGCTGGGCGACGGCGACGACCTGTTCTCGCGAGCACTGGACGCGGACGACATCCGCGGCCTGCTGGGACCGTGACGGTCAGGCGTTGCCCGCCAGCTCGGCACGCACCTCGTCGCGCAGCTTGCCGTGCCGCGACGGCTCAGGGGCCGCGGCCAGGAGGGTCTTGGTGTAGTCGTGCTGCGGGTTGAGGATCACCTCGTCCGACGGACCCCGCTCCACGACGTTGCCGCGGTACATGACCAGGATCTCGTCGCTGAAGTGCCGCGCGGTGGCCAGGTCGTGCGTGATGTACAGGACGCCCAGGTTCTCCTCGCGCTGGAGTCGCGCGAGCAGGTTGAGCACCCCCAGCCGGATCGACACGTCGAGCATCGAGACGGGCTCGTCCGCGACGAGGAACCGGGCGCCCGGGGCGAGTGCCCGCGCGATGGCGACGCGCTGCCGCTGCCCGCCGGACATCTCGTGGGGGCGCTTCGCCGCGAAGACCTCGCCCGGCGTCAGGTTCACGCGTTCGAGCAGCGCGTGCACGGCCGGTTCCAGGTCATCGCCCTTGGCGACGCCGTGGATCTTCAGCGGACGCTCCAGGTGGTGCCCCACCGTGTGGTACGGGTTGAGCGAGGCGAACGGGTCCTGGAACACCATCTGCACGGCGTGCCGGTACCGGGCCAACGCGTCTCCGTGCCGTGCGATCGCGCGGCCGTCCAGGTGGATCTCCCCCGTCGTCGGCGTCTCGAGCTGGGCGATCATGCGCGCCACCGTGGACTTGCCCGAGCCGGACTCGCCCACCAGGGCGATCGTCTTGCCCGGCTCGAGCGTGAACGACACCTCGTTGACGGCGCGGAGCTTCGAACGCTTCCACCCGCTGCGGACCGTGAAGTCCTTGACGAGGTTCTTGACCTCGAGAACGCCGGTTCCACCCACCGGCACCTGGCTCGCGCTCATGAGGTGGCCCCCGTCCTGATGAAGTCGCCGCGCTCCCCCAGCAGGCTGGGGAACGACCCCAGCAGCTTCTGCGTGTAGGGGTGCTGCGGCCGTTCGTAGATGTTCTTGGCCTCGTCGAGCTCCACGATCTCGCCCTGGAGCATGACCGCGATGCGGTCCGAGATCTCGAGGAGCAGCGGCAGGTCGTGGGTGATAAAGATGACGGCGAAGCCGAGCTGCTCGCGCAGCCGCATGATCTCGCGCAGGATCCCGCGCTGCACGACGACGTCGAGCGCCGTCGTCGGCTCGTCCATGATCATGACCTGCGGGTGCAGCGCGAGCGCCATGGCGATCATGACGCGCTGACGCATCCCGCCCGAGAGCTCGTGGGCGAAGCTGTCCAGCCGGGCCGGGTCCACCCCGACCAGCGTGAGCAGCTCGGCCGCGCGCTCGTCGCGTTCCTGCGCCCTCATCTGGGGGCGGTGCGTGATGAGCACGTCGTGGAGCTGCGACCGGATGGAGATCACGGGGTTCAGGGAGTTCATCGCCCCCTGGAACACCATCGACACCTTGTCCCAGCGGAACGTGCGCAGCGCCTCCTTGCTGAGCGCGACGACGTCGATGTCCGTGCCGGACTCGTCGTGGAACGTGACCTCGCCGCTGCGCAGCACGGCCGGCGGCTTCAGGAGCCGGTTCAGGCCGTAGGCCAGCGTCGTCTTGCCGCACCCCGACTCCCCGGCGAGCCCCAGGATCTCCCCGCGGTACAGCGTGAGCGAGACGTCCTTGACGGCGTGGACGGGTGGGTTGACCTCATAGGTGATGGAGACGTTGCGGGCTGTGAGGACGGCTTCGGACGTCATGCGTTCACCTTCTCGGGCTCCTGCTCGGCGTTGACGACGACGTCACCGCCGGCCTTGCGAACCCGCTTCGCCGCCTGAGGCGCGCTCCGCAGCTTCGGGTTGATGATCTCGTCGATGGCGAAGTTGATCAGCGACATGCCGCACCCGAAGAGCGCGATCAGGACGCCTGGCGGCACGAACCACCACCAGGCGCCACGCGTGAGCGCGGAGCCGCCCTGCGCGTCGTTGAGGATCGTGCCCCAGGTGATCGAGTTGTTCGGGCCCAGACCCAGGTAGGACAGCCCGGCCTCGTTGAGGATCGCCAGGATCACGGCGAACAGGAACTGGGCGGCCAGCAGCGGCAGCAGGTTCGGCATGATCTCGACCAGGATGATGCGCCACGTCTTCTCGCCCGCGACCTTCGCGGCGGACACGTAGTCGCGCGTGCGCAGCGACAGGGCCATGGACCTCAGGACGACGGCGCCGCCGGCCCAGCCGAGCACGCCCAGGATCACGGCCACCAGCACCAGGCTGCGCTTCTGCAGGTAGCTCGCCACCACGATCTGCAGGGGGATGGCCGGGATCACCAGCATGATGTTGGTGACCAGCCGCAGGCCGGCGTCGGTCCACCCGCCCACGTAGCCCGCGACGATGCCGAAGATGATCGACAGCACGATGGCGATGGCCCCCGCGGTCACGCCGACCAGGAGCGACGACCGCGCCCCTTCGGCGAGCTGCGCGAACACGTCGTAGCCCAGCGAGGTGGTGCCCAGCAGGTGGTCCGCGCCGGGCGGGAGCATGGCCGGGTTCTGCGACGAGCGCGGGTTCTGCGTGAAGAACGGGGCGATGATCGCGAAGAGCGTGATGCCGATGACGATCACGAGGCCGGTCGTCAGCTTTCCGGACCGGGACGGGAGTAGCTGCCTCAGTGCGCCCTTAGCCATGGTGACGAGTCCTCGGGTCGATGAGCCCCTGCACGAGGTCCATGATGAACAGCGCGGCCAGCACCGCGAGAGTGATGATGAGGAACGTGCCCTGCATCAGCGAGTAGTCGTTGTTGCCGACGGCGTCGATCATGAGCTTGCCGAGCCCCGGGTAGGAGAACACCCGCTCCATGATCAGCGAGCCCGAGACGACGAAGCCCAGGGAGACGCCGAACCCGGTCAGCGACGGGATCACGGCGTTGCGCGTCGCGTAGGTCATGAAGACCCGGCGCGGGCGCAGGCCCTTGGCCTCCGCGGTGGTCACGTAGTCCTCGGACAGCGTGGCCACCATCATGTTGCGCATCCCGAGCAGCCAGCCGCCCACGGACGAGACCACGATGGTCAGGCCGGGCAGGGTGGCGTGCCTGATCACCGAGCCGACGAACGCCCAGCTCAGCTCCGGGCCGTTGAAGTTGAAGACGTCGTACCCGCCGATGATCGGGAAGATCCCCCACGAGACGGCGAACAGGAACACGAACAGCAGCGCGAGCCAGAAGTAGGGCAGCGACTGGAGCAGCGTGGTGGACGGAATGATGGCGTCCACCCACGTGCCGCGCTTCCAGCCCGCCCAGGCTCCCAGACCGATACCGATCACGAACGCGATGACGGTCGACACCCCGATCAGGCCCACGGTCCACGGCAGCGCGCCGCCGATCAGGTCGGCCACCGGGGTGGGGAACCGGGTCACGGAGACCCCGAGGTCCCCGCGGAACAGCCGGCCCCAGTAGTCCAGGTAGTCCTGGAACATCGAGGTGTCACCGCTCGAGCCGAGGAGGACTCTGACGCTGCGTTCCATCGCCGGCGAGATGGTTCCGTTCCGTTGCAGGCGGGCGAGCATGATGCTCACCGGGTCGCCGGGCAACAGACGCGGGATCAAAAAGTTCAGCGATACCGCAGCCCACAGGGTGACCGCATAGAACGCGATTCTCCTGAGGAAAAACGTCATAACTCCTCCTCGGCCCGAGCGGGGTCCGTCACTTACCGGCGAGCTTGCTCAGGATCACGCCCGAGGACGGGCCCTGCCACGACGGCGGGAACATGAACATGTCGTCCTCCGTCGGCCAGCCCGTGTAGTCCTTCGTGTTGAAGAACGTCTGGGTCGCGTTGACCACGAGCGGGATGTACGGCAGGTCGCGGACGATGTTCTCCTGGATGGTGGCGTAGGCCGCCTTCTTCGCGTCCTCGTCGTTGGTGGCAGCAGCCGCGAGGATCGCCGCGTCGACGTCGGCGTTGCTGTAGCGCGAGAAGTTCCACTCGCCCGACTCGAGCTGCGTGCCCACCGGCTGGGTGGACTCGCCACCGAACCAGTCGTGGTAGATCTGGAACGGGTCGGCGATCGAGGTGCCGACGACGCCGCCCATGATGAGCTCGAAGTTGCCGGACTGGCGGGCGTCGGAGAACTCGTTCCACGACACCGTCGAGGCGGACAGGTTGATGCCGGCGGCCTTGGCCTGCTCCTCGATCAGCTTCGCGGCGTTGTTGTAGTCCGTCCAGCCGTCCACCGAGGTCAGCGTCAGGGTGACGGGCTTGCCGTCCTTGGCGTAGAAGCCGTCCGCACCCTTGGTGTAGCCGGCGGCCTCGAGGATCTCGCCGGCCTTGGCGGCGTCGGCCTCCTGGTCGATGGCCTTGGGCATGCCGTCGGCGATCCACTTGTCGTCGCGGCCGAGCAGCGCGAACGTCGGCGAGATCTCCTTGGCCAGGCCCACCCACGCCTTCTCGTTGAGCTCGCCGCGCCCGATGGCCGCGGAGAGCGCCTGGCGCACCGCGACGTCGGTCTGGGACCCGGTGCAACCGAGGTCGGCGTTCGCGCAGGTGTAGAGCACGGTCGGGTCGATCGGCGTGTTCAGGTAGCCGATGGCGCCGCCCGAGCCGTCCACGAGCGCGTCGGGCTCCGGCACGAACATGGTGGTCCAGTCGATCTGGCCCGAACGCAGCAGGTCCTCGGCGGACTGGTTGGCGTCGATGCCCAGGTAGCGCAGCTTCTCGACCTTGGGCTCACCGCCCCAGTAGTCCGGGTTGGCCGTCGCGGTGTAGGCGGCGTCCGACGCCGTGGCGAGCAGGTACGGGCCCGTGCCCACCGGGTCGGTGTCGTTGGCCCACTTGGTCAGGTCGCCCTGCTTGCTGAACACGTGCTCCGGCACGATGTAGGTCGAGCCCAGCACCTGGAACTCGTTGGCGAACGCGGCCTCGTTGAAGGCGAACTTCACCGTGTTGCCGTCGGCCGTCGCGTCCTTGAGGAAGTCGGGCTTGGCGGTGTCGTTGGTGAAGGAGTACACGACGTCGTCCGCCGTGAAGTCCTCGCCGTCGTTCCACTTGACGCCGTCGCGGATCGTGACGTCGAGCTCGGTGCCGTCGTCGTTCCACGTGAAGTCCGTCGCCAGCATCGGCGTCGGCGGAACGTCCTTGAGCTTGTTGTACGCGAACAGCGTCTCGTAGATGCCGCCGTTCGCGAGGTGCAGCACGCTGGGGCTGTACGGGTTGAAGTTCGGCGCGATCGGCGTCTGCGACCCGGCCCAGATGACGAGCTCGCGATCCGTGGCGCCGCCCGCGGCCGCCGTGTTCCCCGCGTCTGCCGTGTTGTTGTCGGACGGCTCGTCGCCGCCGCCACACCCGGCAGCGAGGAGTGTCACCGTTGCCGCCACGGCGGTCGCCGCAGCCCAGCGCTTGCGCGCCGTCCATGCACTCATGGTTGATCCCCTTCGGTCACCATGCCCCGTGAACGCCCACTGCGTCGGGGGCTTGCGATAGTAGGGGATGCTAACTAACCCACCCGGGGGTTGCGCTAGGGGGGTGGGTGATATTTGGCAGGAGTGTTATCAAACTGTCACACGGTGGCGCGAGGGGCGTTGTTCCGGCGCCGGCTGCCCGGTCGGCGCGCCACACCCCGCGCACGAGAAAGAGCACCCCGCGACACCGGCTTGACAACACCGGCGCCACGGGGCGCTCGAGGGGCATCGGGGCTGGTCGACAGCCGGACGCTGACCGCCGACGGCGGCCGCTCAGGTGCTACTCGGCGGCCTCCAGGGTGGCCAGCTCCGCGAGGTCCGCCGCCACGAGCTCCGCGATCTGGATGGCGTTGAGCGCGGCGCCCTTGCGCAGGTTGTCCCCGCTGACGAACAGCACCAGGCCGCGCCCGTCCGGCACCGACTGGTCCTGGCGGATGCGCCCCACGAGGGAGACGTCCGCGCCGGCCGCTGCCAGCGGCGTCGGCACGTCCACGAGCTCCACCCCGGGGGCACCGGCCAGCAGCTCGGCGGCCCGCTCCGGCGTGATGGGGTTCGCGAACTCCGCGTGGATCGACAGCGAGTGGCCGGTGAACACGGGCACGCGCACACACGTCCCGGCCACCGCGAGGTCCGGCAGGGAGAGGATCTTGCGCGACTCGTGGCGCAGCTTCTGCTCCTCGTCGGTCTCGCCCGAGCCGTCGTCGACGATCGACCCGGCCAGCGCGACGACGTCGAACGCGATGGGCGCGACGTACTTGACGGGCTCCGGGAACGTCACCGCGGACCCGGAACGCGCCAGGCCCTCCAGGTCCTGCCCGACGGCGGCCCGCACCTGCCCCGCGAGCTCCGCGACGCCCGCGAGCCCCGAGCCGGAGACGGCCTGGAACGTGGTCACGCGCAGGCGTTCGAGCCCGGCGGCGTCGGCCAGCGGCTTGAGCGCCGGCATGGCGGCCATCGTGGTGCAGTTGGGGTTCGCGATGATGCCCAGCTCGGCCTCGCCGACGGCGCCCGGGTTCACCTCGGCCACCACGAGCGGCACCCGCGGGTCGCGCCGCCACGCGGACGAGTTGTCCACCACCACGGCGCCGGCCTCGGCGAACCGCGGCGCGTGCTCGGTCGACGTGCCCCCACCGGCCGAGAACAGCGCGATGTCGATGTCCGCGAGCGCCTCGGTGGGCACGGCAGCCACGTCCTCGACGACGACGTCGACGCCCTCGAACGCGAGGACCTGGCCGGCCGAGCGGGCCGACGCGAAGAACCGGATCTCCTTGACCGGGAAGCGGCGCTGCGCGAGCAGGTCGCGCATGACGGCGCCGACCTGTCCGGTCGCGCCGACCACGGCGACGTTCACGCCTTCGGGGTTGATCGGGGTTCCCATGTCAGCGCCCCGTCCCGGCGTAGACCACGGCCTCGCCCTCGGAGGAGTCCAGCTCGAACGCCGAGTGGACGGCACGCACGGCCGCGTCGAGCGAGTCGGCGCGCGTCACCACCGAGATGCGGATCTCGGACGTCGAGATCATCTCGATGTTGATGCCCGCGTCGCGCAGCGCGCCGAACAGGCGGGCCGAGACGCCGGGGTTGGTCTTCATGCCGGCGCCCACGAGCGACAGCTTGCCGATCTGGTCGTCGAACTGCAGGGAGTCGTACCCGATCTCCTTCTGGACGCCGTTGAGCGCGGCCAGTGTGAGCGGGCCGTCCGCCTCGGGCAGCGTGAACGAGATGTCGGTCAGGCCCGTGTGGGCGGCCGAGACGTTCTGCACGATCATGTCGATGTTGGCGCCCGCGGCGGCCACCACCTCGAAGATGCGCGCGGCCATGCCGGGCACGTCGGGCACGCCGACGACGGTGATCTTGGCCTCGCTGCGGTCGTGCGCGACGCCGGAGATGATCGGAGCTTCCACGCCAGCCTCCTGGGCGGTCGAAGTGAGTGCGTTCGGGTCGATCAGGTCGCCGTGGGTGCCCGCGACCATGGTCCCCGTGGCGTTCGAGAACGAGGAGCGCACGTGGATCGGCACGCCGTAGCGGCGCCCGTACTCCACGGCGCGCAGCGCGAGGATCTTGGCGCCCGACGCGGCGAGCTCCAGCATCTCCTCGTACGTCAGCCGGTCCACCTTGCGCGCCGTCGGCACGATGCGCGGGTCCGCCGTGAAGACGCCGTCGACGTCGGAGTAGATCTCGCACACGTCCGCGTCCAGGCCCGCCGCGATCGCGACCGCCGTGGTGTCCGACCCGCCGCGGCCGAGCGTCGTCACGTCGTTCGATGCCCGGTTGACGCCCTGGAAGCCGGCGACGATCGCCACCTGGCCCCGGTCGAGCGTTTCGCGGATGCGCGCGGGCACGACGTCGACGATCTTCGCCTTGCCGTACACGGCGTCCGTGATGACGCCGGCCTGCTGACCCGTGAACGACTTGGCCTTCACGCCCAGGTTGTTGATCGCCATCGCCAGCAGCGACATCGAGATGCGCTCGCCCGCCGTCAGGAGGATGTCGAGCTCACGCTGCGGGGGCAGCGGGGTGATCTGTGCGGCCAGGTCCAGGAGTTCGTCCGTGGTGTCGCCCATGGCGCTCACCACCACGACGACGTCGTTGCCGGCCCGCTTGGCCTCCGCGATCCGCTTGGCGACCCGCTTGACGCTCTCCGCGTCCGAGACCGAGGATCCGCCGTATTTCTGCACGACAAGTGCCATGCTCATCCTTTTCGTCGCCGGCCTCCGTCTCTCTCAACGGCCCGCCGGGTGCTTGTGCTTGCCCGACGATGGTACGCGGCCCACGACGGCGGACGCGGACGTCCGTCACCGGCGGTCCGCTACCCGCCCCGGGAGCAGGAACGACACGACGACGGCGACGGCGGTGAACACGACCGCCCACCAGAAGGCGTGGTCGAAGGCCACCGCACCGTCGGCGAGCGAGGTCGCGTGGGTGGTGCCCG
>BCWJ01000016.1 GCA_001592145.1 Xylanimicrobium pachnodae JCM 13526 = NBRC 107786
GGGCGCCCCGGGGAAGTCCCGGGGCGCCCGCCTCGCCGTAGGCGCCGCTCACGCGCCGACCTCAACCATCTCGTCGCTCACGCGCCGACGGCGGAACGCACGCCGTCGGCGACACCGGCCAGCGCCGCGGGCAGCGCCGACGCGTCCCGGCCACCGCCCTGCGCGAGGTCCGGCTTGCCACCACCGCCGCCGCCCAGGGTCTTGGCCGCGGCCTTGACGAAGTCCCCTGCCCGCAGGCCCCGATCCCGCGCGGCGGCGTTCGTCGCGACCACGACCAGGGGGCTGCCCCCGGCCACGCCACCGGCGACGACGACGGCCGGGTCGGCCTCGCCCAGGCGCCCGCGCACGTCGAGCACCAGGGTGCGCAGGTCGTCCGCCGACGCGACGTCACCGGCGTCGTGCGCGACCACCCGCACGCCGCCGACACTCGGGGCCTGCGCGGCCAGCTCGCCCGCGACGGCCAGGAGCTGGCGGGTGCGCAGCGCGGCGAGCTCCTTCTCCGTCTCCTTGAGCTTGGCGAGCAGCGACCCGACGCGGTCCGTGAGCTCCTCGGGACGTGCGCCCAGCAGGCCTGTGAGCTGGCCCACCAGGGCGTGCTCCTTGGCCTGGAAGCCGTACGCGCCGTCGCCCACGAGTGCGTCTACGCGACGCACGCCTGAGCCGATCGAGGCCTCGCCGAGCAGGGCGACGCGCCCGATCTCACCCGACGCCTTGACGTGGGTGCCGCCGCACAGCTCGCGCGACCAGTCGCCGCCGATCGAGACGACGCGCACGATCTCGCCGTACTTCTCCCCGAACAACGCCTGCGCGCCCAGGGCGCGGGCCGCGTCGAGCGACATGAGCTCGTCCGTGACGTCCAGGTTCTCCTGGAGGCGCAGGTTCACGCGCTCCTCGATCTCGCCCAGCGTGGCGGCCGGCACCGCGCTCGGGGAACGGAAGTCGAACCGCACCCGGCTCGGCGCGTTCTCCGAGCCGGCCTGCGTGCGGTCCTCGCCCACGAGCTCGTGCAGCGCCTTGTGGATCATGTGGGTGGCCGAGTGGGCGCGGCTGATCGCCACGCGCCGCTCGGTGTCGACCGTCGCGGTGCCGGGGTCGCCCAGCGCGACGGTGCCCTCGATCAGGCGCCCGCGGTGCACGTTCAGCCCCTTGATGGGCCGCTGCACGTCGTCCACCTCGATCGTGGCGCCGCCGTCGAGCACGATCGTGCCCTGGTCGGCGAGCTGACCGCCCGCCTCCGCATAGAACGGCGTGCGGTCCAGCACCACCTCGACGTCGAGATGCCCCTCGGTCACCGTCGCCGCCGGCGCCGGGACGCCGTCGACCAGCAGACCCACCACGGTCACCGCGGAGTCCAGGTCGGTGTACCCGAGGAACTCGACCGGCGAAGCCAGCTCGTGCGCGATCGACTCGTACGCGCGCAGGTCGGCGTGCCCCGTCTTCTTGGCGAGCGCGTCGGCCCGGGCACGGCGCTTCTGCTCCGCCATGAGGGCCCGGAACGCGGGCTCGTCGACCGTGACGCCCTGCTCGGCCGCCATCTCCAGGGTCAGGTCGATCGGGAACCCGTACGTGTCGTGGAGCTGGAACGCCGCGGCGCCGCCCAGCACGGGGAGCGACGCGCGCCCACCCTCGCTGCCCAGCGTGCCGCCCGCCCGCGACGAGGACGACGAGCCGGCCGCGAGCTTCGCCTTCGCGACGGCCGCGTCCAGGATGGTCGTGCCCGCCACCAGGGTGCGGCGGAACGCCTCCTCCTCGCCGTACGCGACCTCCGAGATGTTCGCGAAGCTCGTCTCCAGCTCCGGGTAGGACGCCTTCATGGCCTCCATCGACACGGGCAGCAGCGCGGGCAGCGCCTCGGCGTCGTACCCGAGCAGGCGCATGGAGCGCACGGCGCGGCGCAGGATGCGGCGCAGCACGTACCCGCGCCCCTCGTTCGACGGGCGCACGCCGTCGCCGATGACCATCAGGCCCGAGCGCACGTGGTCGGCGATGACGCGCATGCGCACGTCGTCCTCGCCGTTCGCGCCGTAGGTCTTGCCGGTCAGGAGCTCGACGCGCTCGATGACCGGGTAGGTCTCGTCGATCTCGAACATGTTCTCCTTGCCCTGGAGCAGGAAGGCCATGCGCTCCAGGCCGGCGCCCGTGTCGATCGCCTTGCGGTCGAGCTCGCCCAGCAGCGGGTAGTCCTTGCCGACGCCCTCGCCGCGCACGAACTGGTCGAACACCAGGTTCCAGATCTCCAGGTAGCGGTCGCCGCCCGGGTCCACCGTGCCGCCGACGGCGTCGGGCCCGTAGGCGGGGCCGCGGTCGTAGTGCCACTCCGCGCAGGGGCCCGCCGGGCCGGGCTGGCCCGTGTCCCAGAAGTTCTCCTGGCGCGGGAGCCGCACGATGTGCTTCGGGTCCAGGCCGATGTTCTTGGTCAGGGCGTCGAACGACTCGGTGTCCTCGTCCCACAGGGTGACCCAGAGGCGGTCGCCGTCGAACCCGTAGCCGCCGCGGTCCTGGGCGCTCGTCAGCAGCTCCCACGCCATCTCGATGGCGCCCGTCTTGAAGTAGTCCCCGAACGAGAAGTTGCCGTTCATCTGGAAGAACGTGCCGTGCCGGGTGGTGCGGCCCACGTTCTCGATGTCGGCCGTGCGGATGCACTTCTGCACGCTCGCGGCACGCGGCCACGGGGCAGGCTCCGTACCCAGGATGTACGGGATGAACGGGACCATGCCCGCGATGGTGAACAGGATCGACGGGTCGGGCGAGACCAGCGGGACGCTGGGCACGATCGCGTGGCCCTTCGACTCGAAGTAGTCGAGCCAACGCTGGCGGATATCGGCGGTGCGCATCAAAGTCCTTCGCAAGAACGTGGGGGTCGGCCCATTGTCTCGCGTGGCCGGGGCGCAACGCGCCGGGCACACGGTGGGGCCGGGAATGGGGTCCGGTGGCAGGCGCGGGACGTGCCGGGCTCGTGCTTCGTCAGAACGAGTAGCCGAGCTCCGACTCGTCGGTGTCGACGTCGTCGACCACGCCGCTGGGGCCGCCCGCAGGAGAGTCCCTGCGGGCGCCGGTAGCTCGGCCCTGGGCCGCGCGCTCGGCGCGCGTCACGTCGGGGTGCTGCTGGCCGCGGGCCAGGAGCGCGTCGGTCAGCTCGACCTCACGGCGGGCGCGGGCCTCCCCGAACGTCTCACGGAAGTCCGCCAGCCAGCCGCTCGCGCGCTCCCCGGCGTCGTGCGCGGCCCGCTCGGCACGTTCGGCGACCGACGACGGAAGGTATTGCTGCACGATGGCGCGGCCCTTGCGGTACACCACGATGGTCACGGCGACGCCGACGCCCACCCACACGAGGCGGCGCATCTCAGTGCCGTCCCTTGCGCGCCGACGCCTTCTCGAACGCCTGGCGCACGCCGTAGGAGAACGCTGCGACCTTGACGAGCGGGCGGCCGAGTGTCGCCGCGTACAGGCCGGTCAGCGCGGAGACGTTCTCCGAGACCTGCGCCGCCGACGTCGTGATGGTGTCGACCTTGCCGAGCTGGGTGTTGGCGCCCGCGACGGTGTCCTTCGCCTCGTCGAGGATCGGGACCGAGTGCTCGGTGACCTCCCGCAGCGAACGGGTCGCCTCGTCGAACACGCGACCCAGCTTGACGAGTGGCAGCGCCAGGAACCCGACCAGCAGTACGAAGGCGATGGCGGCGATCAGCCCTGCCACGTCACCCACGGTCATGTTCCACTCCCCTGCTCTCGACGAACGCCCACGTCACCCTACCCGGCAAGGGCGAAGCCCCGCCGTCTGCGACACGGCAGATGGCGGGGCTCCGGGTGGATCAGCGAGCGTGCTCGGCTCTCAGCGTGCGTAGAACTCGACGACCAGCTGGACCTCGCAGGTCACGGGGACCTCGGCGCGCTTGGGGCGGCGGGTCAGCGTGGCCTGGAGCTTCTCCAGCGAGACGTCCAGGTAGCCCGGGACGGCGGGCAGCACGTCGCGGTGCGCACCGGCGGCGGCCACCTGGAACGGCGTGGTGGCCTGCGACTTCGGCTTGACCTGGAGGGTCTGGCCGGGCTTCACGCGGAACGACGGGCGGTCCACGATCTTGCCGTCCACGAGGATGTGGCGGTGGGTGACGGCCTGGCGCGCCTGCAGGATGGTGCGGGCGAAGCCGGAGCGCAGCACGAGCGCGTCGAGACGCGTCTCGAGGTCCTCGACCATGACCTCACCGGTCAGGCCGGCGGTCTTGCGGGCGGTCTCGTAGACCTTGACGAGCTGCTTCTCGCGCAGCGCGTACTGGGCGCGCAGACGCTGCTTCTCGCGCAGACGGACCGCGTAGTCCGACTCGGTGCGGCGACGGGCGCGGCCGTGCTCACCGGGCGGGTAGGGACGCTTCTCGAAGTGCTTGACGGCCTTCGGCGTCAGGGCGATGCCCAGGGCGCGGCTCAGGCGAACCTGGCGGCGCGAGCGGGTGACAGAGGTCACGGTGCTTCCTGTCCTGTTGAGGAGCTGATGAGGTCACACCCGAGCCCGGAGTTCTCCGTGTCGGGTGCGGGACCAGCCGAGTGAGACGCTCCCGGAGGAGGTTCGGGGGCCGAGGTCCCAGGAGTGCCGGTCGGTTCGCTCACGCGAAACCCGCCCGGACAACCTGACCATCCTACCCCACCGCCGGGTCGCCGCCGTCAGGCCCGCCTGCCGCGGCCCAGGATCTCGCGGATGCGGCGCAGGCGGTCGGTGACCTGCCGTTCGAAGCCGCGGTCGGTCGGCTCGTAGTAGCGCCGGTCCGCCAGCTCGTCCGGAAGGTACTGCTGGGGCGCGACGGCGGACTCCACGTCGTGCGGGTACACGTAGCCCTTCCCGTGACCCAGCACCTTCGCGCCGGCGTAGTGCGCGTCGCGCAACGGAAGCGGCACGGTACCGATCCGACCCGCGCGCACGTCCGCGAGCGCCGCGTCGATGCCGACGACGACGGCGTTGGACTTGGGGGCGGTGGCGATGTGGATGACGGCCTCGGCAAGGATGATGCGTCCCTCGGGCATGCCCACCAGCGCGACGGCCTGGGCGGCGGCGACGGCGGTCTGCAGGGCGGAGGGGTCGGCCATGCCGACGTCCTCGGCGGCGTGGACCATGAGGCGGCGGGCGATGTAGCGGGGGTCTTCTCCCGCGGCGATCATGCGGGCCAGGTAGTGCAGGGCGGCGTCGACGTCGGAGCCGCGCATGGACTTGATGAACGCGCTGATGACGTCGTAGTGCTGGTCGCCGTCGCGGTCGTAGCGCACGGCGGCGACGTCGACGGCGCGTTCGACGGTGGCGAGGTCGACGACGACGGGCGCCTCCGTGCCGGTGCCGGCGTCGGTGGTGCCGGCGTGACCGGTGCGGGGGCTCCGGTCCGCGAGGGCCGTCCCGGCGGCGGCTTCGAGGATGGTCAGGGCTTTACGTGCGTCTCCTCCGGCCATGCGCACGAGCTGGTCGGCGGCGTCGTCGGCGAGGGTGACGGTGCCGGCGAGGCCGCGCGAGTCGGTGACGGCGCGGCCGACGAGCGCGGCGACGTCGTCGTCGGTCAGGGGGCGCAGCGTGAGCAGCAGGGAGCGCGAGAGCAGCGGCGAGATGACGGAGAAGGACGGGTTCTCGGTGGTGGCGGCGACGAGTGTGACCCAGCGGTTCTCGACGGACGGCAGGAGGGCGTCCTGCTGGGACTTGGAGAACCGGTGCACCTCGTCGATGAACAGGACCGTCTCCTCGCCGGACGCCGCGAGGCGGCGGCGGGCGTCCTCGACGACCTGGCGCACGTCCTTGACGCCCGCGGTGACGGCGGAGAGCTCGACGAAGCGGCGCCCGGAGACGGTGGCGACCAGGTAGGCGAGGGTGGTCTTGCCGGTGCCGGGCGGGCCCCACAGGATCACGGAGCCGGGGGCGGCGCGCCGGGCAACGTCATCGACGGGTTCGACCAGGCGGCGCAGGGGCGATCCGGGGGCCAGGAGGTGGTCCTGCCCGGCGACCTCGTCCAGGGTCACCGGGCGCATGCGGACCGCGAGCGGGGCTGAGGGTCCGGTGCGGGTCACCACGGGGGTGCCGTGCTCGCCCGTGGTGATCGCGTCGAACAGGTCCATGCGCCCACCCTACGGAGCGTCACCGACGCCGTGGGTGCGCGGCGGAGCGAGACCGCTCCTGTGACGACGCCGTCGACCGAGGACGTGTGGCTGACGCGGTCGTGGCCGATGGCGCGTCGGCGGGTTGGGCCGTAGACAGGGGTGGGCATCGTCCATCCCATCTCGAGGAGGAACCGTGGACGCAGACGTGATCGTGATCGGGGCCGGACCCACCGGTCTGCTGCTCGCCGGCGACCTCGCGGCGCAGGGCGTGCGCGTCACCGTCGTGGAGAAGCGGCCGGCCACCGTGAGCAACCTGACCAGGGCGTTCGCCGTGCATGCCCGCACCCTGGAGGTGCTCGACGCCCGCGGCCTTGCCGACGACCTGCTGACCACCGGTCAGGTGGTGCCCCGCGTGCGGCTCTTCGGCCGGATCGACGTGGACCTCTCCCGCCTGCCGACCCGCTTCCCGTTCGTGCTGATCACCCCGCAGTACGAGGTCGAGCGGCTGTTGCGACGCCGCGCCGAGGGCGCGGTCACGTTCCGGTTCGACACGCGGGTCACGGCGATCCGCCAGGACGCGAGCACCGTCACGGTCGACGTCGAAGGAGCCGACGGCCCCGAGACGCTGCGCTCGGCGTGGCTCGTGGGCGCCGACGGCGTGCACTCCACGGTCCGTCCCGCCGTCAGCATCCCGTTCCCCGGCCGCACGGTCATCCGTGCCATGGTCCTGGCCGACGTGCGCCTCACGACCACGCCCACGGACCCGCTCACCGTCGCCGGCCGGTCCGGGGCGCTCGGCTTCCTCGCACCGTTCGGCCACGGGTGGTACCGCTTCATCGGGTGGGCGGGCGAGCGCACGCTCGACGACCCGGTCACCCTCGACGAGGCGCGGGCCATCGCCCGGTTCACGCTCGGGGACGACTACGGGATGCACGACGCCCGGTTCCTGACCCGGTTCGCCGCGGACGAACGCCAGGCGCCGACCTACCGGGCGGGGCGGGTCCTGCTGGCCGGCGACGCGGCGCACGTGCACAGCCCGGCCGGCGGGCTCGGCATGAACACCGGCCTCCAGGACGCGGCCAACCTCGGGTGGAAGCTCGCCGCCGTCGTGCGCGGGGCGGATGCCGCCCTGCTGGACACCTATCAGGCCGAACGCCACCCGGTGGGGCGGCAGGTCCTGCGCGCGAGCGGCACCGTCCTGCGGCTCGCGGTCGGCCGCGGCCCGCTCGCCGCCGCGGGACGGCGCCTGCTCCCCTGGCTGCTCGCCCACGTCCGCCCGGTGGCACGCAAGGCTGCCCTGACCGTCTCCGCCATCGGCGTGGCCTACCCGTCCCCGCGCGGCGCGCACCCGCTCGTCGGCCGGCGTGCGGCGGACCTCCCGCTGCGGCCCGGTCCCGGTGGCGCCACGCTGGCGCAGGCCCTGCGCCCGGGACGGTTCGTGGTGGTCCAGGCGGCGGGCCCGGACGCGTCCTTCGCGCCCGTGCCCGGAGAGGTCGACGTCGCCGAGCGTGTCGTCGTGCGGCGCGCAGACGGCGGCTCCGACGCGCTGCTCGTGCGACCCGACGGCTACGTCGCAGGCGCGTACCGCACGGCCGGTGCGCCGGGCTCACCCGCCACGACGCCCGCCACCTCACCCGCCACCTCACCGCGGCGTGCCACCCTGTGATGCCATGACGGCTCCGCACCCCACCGACACACTGCTCGCACGGGCCGCGGCCCTGGCCGATCGCGGCACCCGCACGATCCTGGGTGTTGCCGGGGCGCCGGGCGCGGGCAAGTCGACCCTCGCGCGCACTCTCGTCGACGCGCTCGGACCCGATCTCGCCGTCGGCGTGGGCATGGACGGGTTCCACCTGTCGAACACCGTGCTCGCCGCGCTCGGGCGCCGGGACCGCAAGGGCGCCATCGACACGTTCGACGACGCGGGGTATGCCGCCCTCCTGACCCGGATCGCGAACCAGCGACCCGGGGACGGGCCCGTGTACGCACCCGTGTTCCGACGCGAGCTCGAGGAACCGGTCGCCGCAGGAGTCGCGGTCCGGGCCGACGTGCCCCTCGTGGTCACCGAGGGCAACTACCTGCTCGCGCGCACCGGGGCGTGGCCCGCGGCCCGCGCCCGCCTGGCGGAGGTCTGGTTCCTGGTCGCCCCCGAGACGCTGCGCCAGGAGCGGCTCGCCGCGAGGCACGTCGCCTTCGGCAAGTCACCCGACGACGCCCGCGCCTGGGCGCTCGGCCCGGACCAGGTCAACGCCGAGCTCGTCACGGCGACGAAGGGCGACGCCGACCTGGTGGTCGACTGGGGCTGACCCGTCTGAGCCCTCTCAGCGAGAGCTCTCGTTCTCTTGGACCACCACGAAACCGACCCGCGCGTAGGCGGCGCGGGCCGCGTCGTTGGCGGCGTACATGCCCAACGTGACGATGGGCGCCTCCCCGAGACCCGCGCGCACCGCGACCGCCGTGGTCGCGGCCGCGACGCCCCGGCGCCGCCACGCGGGGTCGGTCCCGATCGAGCCGAGCACCCACGGCGCCCCGGGCACACGCCGGTCGGCGCCGACGACGCCGCGCAGCACCCCGGCTGCGTCGCGCCACCCCCACCAGCGAGCGCGCGGCGCGCCGACGGCGAGCTCACCGTCCGGGTGCGCGACGGCCAGGGCGGCGGCCGCCTCGGCGAGCGCGCGGGTGCCCATGAGCTCCTCGGCCCGGTCCTCCCCGGGCAGCGGGTCCGGTGGGCGGTCGATCATCATCCAGTCCCAGAACCCGTGCGCGGGCCGGTCGAACGGGGCCGGGACCGAGCCGGACGCCCGCGCGAGAGCCGCGCGGGTGCCCCGCGGCACCGTGGTGCGCCCGATCTCACCCAGGTCCCCCGCGTCGAGGATCAGGCGTGCCACACCGTCGGGCGTGCCGATCCCGTACAGGCCCGCGCCGGGCGGTTCGGTGGGCGCGTTGCGGTGCAGCCGCAACAGCAGGGCCTCGTCGTCGCACCACGCGTCGCGGACGTCCCACGCGTGGTGCGCCGACTCGGTGACCACGATCGGGTGGGCGTCCCACGGCTGCGGGACACCGGCCACCCACCGTCCGGCCGGCGGGGGTGGGGTCACTTCGACGCGGCGGCTTCCGGGGCGGCAGGCTTCGGCGCGGCAGGCTTCGCGTCGACGCCCGCCTCCTTGCGCTGCTCCGCGGTGATCGGGGCGGGCGCCTGGGTGAGCGGGTCGTAGCCGCCGCCCGACTTCGGGAACGCGATGACGTCGCGGATGGAGGGCGCCTTGGTCAGCAGGGCCACGATGCGGTCCCAGCCGAACGCGATACCGCCGTGCGGCGGGGCACCGAACGCGAACGCGTCGAGCAGGAACCCGAACTTCTCCTGCGCCTCGGCAGGGCCGATACCCATGACGTCGAAGACGCGCTCCTGCACATCTCGGCGGTGGATACGGATCGAGCCGCCGCCGATCTCGTTGCCGTTGCACACGATGTCGTATGCGTAGGCCAGCGCGTGACCGGGGTCCTCCTCGAAGCGGTCGATCCACTCCGGGTTGGGGGACGTGAACGCGTGGTGCACGGCAGTCCAGGCGGAGTTGCCGAGCGCGACGTCACCCTCGCTGACGGCCTCACCGGTGGGCTTGAACAGGGGCGCGTCCACGACCCACACGAACGCCCAGGCGTCCTCGTCCACGGCGCCCGTCCGCTTGGCGATCTCGATGCGGGCGGCACCCAGCAGGGCGCGCGCCTCATCCGTCTTGCCCGCGGCGAAGAACACGGCGTCGCCGGGCTGCGCACCGGTGGCCGCGGCCAGCCCGTCGCGCTCGGCGTCGGACAGGTTCTTGGCGACGGGGCCGCCCAGCGTGCCGTCCTGCGCGAACGTCACGTAGGCGAGGCCGCGCGCGCCGCGCTGCTTGGCCCAGTCCTGCCAGGCATCGAACTGGCGGCGCGGCTGGGAGGCGCCACCGGCCATGACGACGGCGCCCACGTACTCGGACTGGAACACGCGGAACGGAGTCTGCGCAAAGTACGACGTGAGCTCGACCAGCGGGTTGCCGAAGCGCAGGTCCGGCTTGTCCGAGCCGTACAGGCGCATCGCGTCGGCGAACGTCATGCGCGGGATCGGCGTCGGGATCGTGACCCCGATGAGCTCCCACAGGGCGACCAGGACCTTCTCTGCCAGGGCGATGACGTCGTCCTGCTCCACGAAGGACATCTCGACGTCGAGCTGGGTGAACTCCGGCTGGCGGTCGGCACGGAAGTCCTCGTCGCGGTAGCAGCGGGCGATCTGGTAGTACCGCTCCATGCCGCCCACCATGAGGAGCTGCTTGAACAGCTGCGGCGACTGCGGCAGGGCGTACCAGGAGCCGGGCGCCAGGCGGGCCGGGACCAGGAAGTCGCGCGCACCCTCAGGGGTCGAGCGGGTCAGGGTGGGCGTCTCGATCTCGACGAAGTCCTCGGCGTCGAGCACCCGGCGTGCGGCCTGGTTGACCTTGGCGCGCAGGCGCATGGCGTGCTGCGGTGCGGGCCGGCGAAGATCGAGGTAGCGGTGCGCGAGCCGCGCCTCCTCACCGATCACCTCGGTGTCCGCGAGCGCCGTCGAGACCTGGAAGGGCAGGGGTGCGGACTCGTTGAGGGTCACCACGGAGGTGGCGATGACCTCGATCTCGCCGGTGGCGAGGTTCGGGTTGGCGTTGCCCTCGGGGCGCGCGGCGACCTCGCCGGTGACCTGGAGCACGAACTCGGCGCGCAGCGGGTGGGCCACGGCCTCGTCGCGGATGACCACCTGGGCGATGCCCGAGGCGTCGCGCAGGTCGATGAAGGCCACTCCCCCGTGATCGCGGCGGCGGTCGACCCAGCCCGTGAGGGTGACGGTCGAACCGATGTGCTCGGCCCGCAGTGAGCCGGCCGTGTGTGTGCGCAGCACGGAGGGATCCTTCCTGGTGGCGGGTGGGGCGGGGCGGTGGCCCACGCCTCCGCGAGTCTACCCGGGGGCAGAGCACCGGCCGGGCGCCTGTCGGGCACCTGGCCGGTGGCAGCGGTCAGTGCTGCGGGGTGTGCGCGGCCACCCGGTGGTCCTTGCCGCGGATGCGGAGCTTGGCGTTGAACACCGGGTAGAGGACGAACGCGATGAACCCGGCGGCGAACCCGTGGTTGTACAGGTTGATGCCGCCGTGCAGGAACCCGACGTTCGCGACCAGCGCCATGTGCAGGATGCCGGCGACGACGCCGTAGACGGGGCCGTACACCCCGGCGATCGGGGCGAGCGTGGTGCCGAAGAGCGCGGTCATGATGACGGCGGTCGAGCCCATGTCAGCGCCCGTGAAGGTGGTGGCCAGGGCGACGCCGGCCAGGATGGGCAGGCAGTTGCGGGGGTGCTTGCCGAAGGCGCCGAACCCGATCAGGGTGAACAGGCCGCCGAGCACGGGCCCGTTGACCTCCCCGCCCACGACGAGCACGAACCCGAGGCCGAGCAGCCCCGTCAGGCCCATGTTCATGACGGTGCGGCCCAGGCCCTCCAGGGCGATGAAGTCGCTGGGGGCCTGCCCGGAGCGGCGCATGAGGCCGCCCATGCCGCGGACGGTGCGCCCGTTGAGCACGAACCCGCACACCAGCAGGGCGACGCACAGCGCGCCGGTGAGCAGGCTGAGCCGCGTGGTGAGCCCGGTGGACAGCGGCATGCTGGTGTTGACGACGTCGCTGCCCATCATGTTCATGACGGCGACGATGACCATGCCGACGATCCCGGCGGTGAACCCGACGTTGTACAGGCTCAGCCCGTGGTGGAACTTCTTGAAGTGGGCGGACATGGGGGCGATGACCAGCCCGGCGAAGATGCCGACCGCGTAGCCGATGAGGATGCCCTGCCACAGCGGCAGGCCCTTGCCGAAGGCGATGTAGCTGACCGCGGGGCCGAGCGCCGTCGCGAAGAGCGACTCGACCTGGTAGTCGCGGAAGCGCTTCTTCTCGAGCTTGGCGAACAGCAGGACGCCGAGCGTGATCGGGATGGAGTTGAACAGGTTCTTGCCGAAGAAGGCGAACCCGAAGACGGTGAAGAGCCCGGCGATGATCGGACCGGAGAACTCCGTCTTCTCCACGCGCACCAGGATCACGGACAGCAGCGTCAGGGCGCCCGCGTTGAAGAACACGGCACCGGAGGACGCGATCGCGAAGTAGTCGGTGAGCAGGTTCGACGGCGACGTGATGATCGCGAGGGTGCCGTCGAGCAGCCGGGCCGGGTTGTCGATGACGACGCCGAACGCCATCGCGACGAGGCACAGGGCGACGAGCAGGCGGAACTTGACGGTCTGCACGTCGGTGCCCTCGTTGCGGGGGGCGGGTGACGTGTCCGGCCCGGGGCTCGCGGCGGGAGGGCTCAGGACGGCAGCCGGAGACTCCACGTCGTGCCTCCCCTCGGTGCCGTGTCGGTCGCGAACACCCAGGGTATCGACCAGTTTCCGCGGGATTCCGCGGCCGTCGCATCGTGTCGGGTCGCCAGTCCGCGACGTCTCGACGGGGGCGGCGGGACGCGCGCGGGCGATGCGGACGGCTCCCGACCCGCTGGTGCCGCGCCTCAGACGGCGGGCACCGCGCGGGGCCAGAGATCGGCGGCGGGCGGCTCCCAGGTCGCGGCGTCGGCGTCGACCTGATCACCGGAGCGGATGTCCTTGACGGACCCGGCCCGGTCGCCGGGGAACCAGACGAACGGGATGCCGCGCCGGTCCGCGAACTGGATCTGCTTGCCGAACTTCGCCGCCTTGGGTGCGACGTCGGCGGGGATGCCGCGGGCACGCAGCGCCGCGGCGACGGCGTCGGACGCCGCCCGGTCCTCCTCCGTGACGACGGCGACCAGCACCGCGGTGGGCACGGAGCGGGTGGCGCGCACCAGGCCTGCGGCGACGATGCGGGACACCAGCCGGGACACGCCGATGGACAGGCCCACCCCCGGGTAGGTGTTCTTCCCGTCCGAGGCGAGCGTGTCGTAGCGGCCGCCCGAGCAGATCGACCCGAGCCCTTCGTGGCCCACGAGCACCGTCTCGTACACCGACCCCGTGTAGTAGTCGAGCCCGCGCGCGATCTTGAGGTCCGCGACGACCACGCCGGGGGCGCGCACCGCGGCCGCCTCGATGAGCGCGCCGAGTTCCGCCAGGCCTGTCTCCAGCAGGTCGGTCCCCGAGCCGTGAACGGCGGCGAGCTCCCGGACCGCGTCGATGACGCCTACGTCGGCGCCCGAGATCGCGGCGAGCGCCAGGCACGCCCGCGCCTGGTCGGCGGTGGCCCCGCACTGCTCCTGGAGCAGGTCACCGACGGCGTCCGCGCCGATCTTGTCGAGCTTGTCGATCTGGCGCAGCACCTCCTCGACGTCCGTGAGCCCCAGGCCCCGGTAGAAGCCCTCGGCCACCTTGCGGTTGTTCACCAGGATGCGCACCGGCGGCAGGCCCACCTCGGCCAGGCGGCCCAGGGCGTCGGCCATGACCAGCGGCAGCTCCACCTCGAAGTGGTACGGCAGGTCCCCCGCGCCGACGACGTCGACGTCCGCCTGGGTGAACTCACGGAACCGGCCGTCCTGGGGCCGCTCCCCGCGCCACACCTTCTGGATCTGGTACCGCTTGAACGGGAACGCGAGCCGGCCCGCGTTCTCCAGGACGTAGCGGGCGAGCGGCACCGTCAGGTCGAAGTGCAGGCCGAGCTGCCCGGACCGGTCGGCGGGCGCGTCGTCCTCGGCCTGGAGGCGGCGCAGCACGTACACCTCCTTGGACGTCTCGCCCTTGCTCAGGAGCTGCTCGAGCGGTTCGACGGCCCGCGTCTCGATCCCGGCGAACCCGTGCAGCTCGAACGTGCGGCGCAAGGTGTCCAGGACGTGCTGCTCGACGATGCGCGCGTCAGGGAGCCATTCGGGGAAACCGGAGAGGGGGGCGATGCGAGCCATGGGGGGATTCTCCCAGATCAGCGGACCGCGCCCGGCGGCGGTTCACAGATACGGGTTCGTCGCCAGCTCCCGGCGCACCGTCGTGGTGGGCCCGTGCCCGGGCACCACGTCGAGCGAAGGGTCCAGGTGCCCGACGACGTCGCGCAGCGTCGCGCGCATCACGGCGTCGTCCCCGCCCGGCAGGTCGGTACGACCCACGCCACCCGCGAAGAGCACGTCACCGGCCAGCAGCACCCCGTCGGCGACGAAGAGCGTCGCGCCCTCGGTGTGCCCCGGTGCCGGGATCGCCCGCAGCCGCAGGGTGCCTTCGATGAGCGTGCCCTCGCCGTCGTCCCCGTCGGCGTCGAACGGGACGACGGCGCCCGGTACGCGGTAGTCCTCGGCGCGCAGGCCCAGGCCCGCGAGCGCCTGCCGTAGAGCGCCGCTGACGCCCGCCGCCCCACCCTCCCCGCCACCGTGCCGCGGCGCGGGAGCCAGCGTCCCGAACGGGTCGGCGAGCCGGTAGGCGTCCGCAGCATGGATGCGCAACGGCACCCCGAACTCCTCGCACAGCACGGCCGCGTCCCAGGTGTGGTCCACGTGCCCGTGCGTGGCGAGCACGGCCCGCACCGTCCAGCCCCGTTCGGCGACCAGTTCGGTCACCGCCCGGGCGACGCCTGCGCCGGCGTCGACGACGACGGCGTCGGCCCCGCGCTGCCCGTCGCCGTCCACGACGATGCAGCAGTTGGTGGCGAACACGGGCGCGACGACGACGTGGATCTGCACCGGACGACGCTAACCCGCCGCACGCCCGGACGGTCAGATCAGGACGCGACGCGTGGCTCGGGTCGGGTCCGCACCAGGCGTGGCGCCTAGACTGTCCGGGCACGCGCGCACCTGCGCGTGCCCGCAGCGAGCAACCAAGCAGAAGGGGCGCCGGTGTCACCGACGCAACAGCACCGCGTAGGCGCGCGCACACCCCAGGGCACGGCATCTGCGGGCAGAGCCCCGGGCCGCACGCGCCAACAGCGTCTGGCGCTCATCTCCGCGATCGTGCTGGTGATCGCACTCGCCGGTGGCGGCGTGCTCGCCACCGTGGCGGCCTCGGCCGGCACCGGCGGTGCTGCCGACGGTTCGGCACCCACGGCAGCACCCGACCCGTCGGTGGCCGAGGGCCGCACCTGGACGTCCACCCTGACCACCTCGGCCGGTGACATCACGCTCGAGCTCGACGGTGCGGCGGCACCCCAGGCCGTCGCCACGTTCGTGACACTGGCACAAGCCCGCTTCTTCGACGGCACCGACTGCCACCGCCTCACCACGGCGGGCATCTACGTCCTGCAGTGCGGCGACCCCACCGGTACGGGTGGCGGCGGTCCCGGCTTCTCGTTCGGCCCTATCGAGAACGCCCCCGCGGACGACGTCTACCCTGCCGGCACGATCGCGATGGCCCGGCGCAGCAACGACGGCGCGTCGATGGGCTCCCAGTTCTTCCTGGTGTACCAGGATTCCACCATTCCGTCCGACGCCGCCGGTGGGTACACCGTGCTCGGGCGGATCACGTCCGGCCTGGACGCCGTCCGGGCAGTCGCTGACGCGGGTGTGGCGGGTGGTGCCTCAGACGGGGCGCCGGCCACCCCGGTCACCATCGAAGGAGTTGAGGTCCAGTGAGCGATCACGTCACCGGTGCGAACGATCCCGCGCCCGTCCAGGACGACGTCGTGGAACCTGCCGCGGGCGCCGCCACGCAGGCGCCCGACGCCGCTGGCACCCCGGACCCGGCTCCGGCCACCGACGCCCCCGCCCCCGTCTCCCCCGCGGCGCCCGCCACCCCGGTGACGGAGCCGACGGTCGACACCCCGACGACCGCGACCGAGGCCGCCGCTCCGGCTCCCGTCACGCCGGCCCCCGCAGCGACGGAGGCGCCGGTTCCGAGTCCGGCTCCAGCCCCGCGACCGCGTGCCCCGAAGCCGTCGGGCCCGCCGAAGCCGTCCGCGGTGCGCCGTGCCGTCCCCGCGGCTCCGGCCGGCGAGGCGGGCCCCGTGGCGCCCACCCCCGTGCCCCCCGCTCTCGACGCCGCCGCCGTCAGCGCCGCAGAGGCGTTCGGGCGGGTCGACGACGCCGGCACGGTGTACGTGCGCGAGGCCGCGGGTGAGCGCGCCGTCGGGCAGTTCCCCGACGTCCCGCAGGCCGAGGCGATGAGCCTGTACGTGCGTCGCTACCTGGACCTCGCCGCCAAGGTGAGCCTGTTCGAGGCGCGCCTGGGGGGCACCGACCTCTCCATCAAGGAGATCGACCAGACCCTCGCGAAGCTCACCGAGGAGACCGCCGAACCGGCCGCGGTCGGCGACCTCGACGCCCTGCGCACGCGGGTCGCGGCCCTGGGTGCCGTCGCCACGGAACGCCGCGCAGCCCTCGAGGCGGCGCGCGCCGCCGCGAAGGCGGAGGCCATCGCGGCCCGCACCGCGATCGTGGAGGCCGCGGAGAAGATCGCCGGCACCGACCCGCAGCGCATGCAGTGGCGTCCCGCCGGCGAAGAGCTGCGCCAGCTCCTCGACCAGTGGAAGGACGCCCAGCGGTCCGGGCCGCGCATCGACCGCACCACGGAGGAGTCCCTCTGGAAGCGGTTCAGCCATGCGCGCACCGCGTTCGACCGCGAGCGGCGCCACTACTTCGCGGAGCTCGAGCAGCGCAACTCGTCCGCGAAGGCCGCGAAGGAGGCTCTGGTCGCCGAGGCCGAGAAGCTCTCGTCGAGCAGCGAGTGGGGCGCCACGGCAGCGGCGTTCCGCGATCTCATGACCCGGTGGAAGGCTGCGGGTCGCGCGTCCCGACGCGACGACGACGCCCTGTGGGCACGGTTCCGCGCCGCCCAGGACGCGTTCTTCACCGCGCGTGACGAGCAGAACGCGGCGATCGACGCCGAGTACGGGCAGAACCTCGTGGTCAAGGAGGCGATCCTCGCCGAGGCCGAGGCGCTGCTCCCGCTGACGGACCTGGCGGCGGCCAAGGCTGCCCTGCGCGGCATCCAGGAACGCTGGGAGGCCGCGGGCAAGGTGCCGCGTGGTGACGTGCAGCGGGTCGAGGGGCGGCTGCGCGCCGTCGAGCAGGCGGTGCGTGACGCGGAGCAGGCCCAGTGGGTCCGAACCAACCCGGAGACGCGCGCCCGCGCCGAGGGTGCGGCGGCCCAGCTGGAGGCCGCCATCGAAGGCCTGGAGGCCGACCTCGCCGCCGCCACCCAGCGCGGCGACACCCGCAAGGTCTCCGAACTGGAGACCGCTCTGGCGGCCCGTAGGTCGTGGCTGGAGCAGGTCGCCCGCGCCGCGGAGGAGTCCCGAGGCTGACACCGGAGCGCAGCGACGGGTGAGGGCCGAGGTACGAGGCACTCGCCCGTCGCGGAGCGCAGGCGTCCGCCGCAACCAGCCCGAGGCTGACGCCTCGTCCACAGGCGGGCTCCGTGCCCCCGGTCGCGCCGCTAGCGTCCTGGGACATGGAGCTCGCCCGCATGTCCGCCCTCATGGAGCCTGTCGCGTCTCCTTCCCCGCTCGTCCGTCCGGCGGACGTGGGGGGCCGTGGTCCGTGGTCCGTGATGGTGCGCGACGGCTGCCTGACGCCGCTGACCGACGACGCCGCCGTCACGGCCGCGCACCCGGTCACGGCGGTGCACCGCGCGCTCACGCTGGCCCCGCAGGTCCCCCGGCGCACGGTGGTGACGGGGCCGAGCGCGGTGTGGGTGCACTGCGGGGGCCGTCCGCCGGACCGTCTGTACGTCGGGCATCGCGACGGCACGCACCGCCCGGAGGTGTGGGCGTTCACGTCGGTGTGGTCGGGACGCGGGTTCCCCACGGACTCGGTGCTGCTCGGCGGGGTTCCGGTGACGACTCTGGAGCGCACCGCCGTGGAGGTGGCGTTGCGCGTGCCACCGGCCGAGGCGCTCAGGATGGTTGCCGCGCTGCGCGTGGCGGGCGCCGATCTGGCCGCCGCGACGCGCTCGCTCGAGCTGCGTACTCGTGCGGTCGGGCGGCCGCGGGCCCGGACGGTCCTCGCGGAGGCGCGCCGCCTGGAGGACCCCGACGCCCTGCTCGAACGGGTCGCCGCGGTGGACGCCGCCCCCTAGCGTGGGGGCATGGCCTCGTCCACGACACCTGCCGTCGAGCGCACCGCCGGGGGGCGCACCGTGCGCATCTCCTCACCCGACCGTGTCGTGTTCCCTGCACTCGGGATCACCAAGCTCCAGGTGGTGGAGTACTTCCTTGCCGTCGGCGACGGGATCCTCGGGGCCCTGCTGCACCGGCCGACGACGCTTGAGCGGTGGCCGAAGGGGTTCTTCGAGGGCGCCGTCATGGCGACCCGCGCCGACTCGCGTGGTGACGCGTTCTACCAGAAGCGCCTGCCCCAAGGGGCACCTGACTACGTCGAGACCGCCACGATCGCGTTCCCGTCGGGTCGCACCGCCGCGGAGGTAGCCCCCACGGAGCTGGCCGTGGTCGCGTGGGCCGCGAACCTGGGCACGCTCACGTTCCATCCGTGGCCGGTGCGCCGCGAGGACGTCGAGGCCGTCGACCAGCTCCGCATCGATCTGGACCCCCAGCCGGGCACCACGTTCGACGACGCCGCCGCCGTCGCACCGCACCTGCGCGCGCTGCTCACCGAGCTGGGGCTGACCGGGTACCCCAAGACGTCCGGTGGGCGCGGCCTGCACGTGTTCGTACCGCTCGCCCCGCACTGGTCGTTCGTCCAGGCACGCCGAGCGGCCATCGCCATCGGCCGGGAGCTGGAGCGCAGGCTTCCCGAGCAGGTCACCACCCGCTGGTGGAAGGAGGAGCGCGGAGAGCGCATCTTCGTGGACTACAACCAGATGGCCCGCGACCGCACCATCGCGTCCGCCTACTCGGTCCGCGCCCGCACCCAGGCCACCGTGTCTGCGCCGCTGCGCTGGGACGAGGTCGGCTCGGCCCATCCCGCAGACTTCACCGTGACGACCATGCCCGCTCGGTTCGCGCAGGTGGGCGACCTGTTCGCGCCGCTGCGCGCCGACCGCGACCCGGCACTCGACTGCTCGCTGGACGCGGCCCTCGACCTGGCCCGCCGTGACGAGGAGGAGCATGACCTCGGCGACCTCCCGTATCCGCCGGAGTACCCGAAGATGCCGGGCGAGCCGCCGCGCGTGCAGCCCAGCAAGAAGGTGGCGGCGCACTGGGACGACGCCGGGAAGCGCGTCCCGAGCGACCGCGAGGACCCGGGCGCGCGCCGATAGCAGCGCCCGGCGACGGCGCCGCCGATCAGCCCCTCGAGTAGCGCAGGTACACAGTCCCGTCCGCGAACCGGTGCTCGCCGCTGAGGGTGAGCCCCATCCGCACGCGGTCGGGAAAAGCGCGCACCCCGCCCCCGAGGAGCTGCGGCACGACGATCACCAGGGCCTCGTCCACCAGGCCCGCCCGCCACGGCGCAGCGGCCGTGGTAGGGCCGGAGACCTCGACGACACCCCGCGTCGCGTCCACGATCTCAGCCATCCGCTCAGCGGTCAGCCGGCCCTCCAGCGCGACGCCGGGCGAGTCGATCCTGGTCAGCGTGTCCGAGCAGACGATCTTTGCGGCGGCACGCCAGATGGCCGCGAACTCGTCCTCGACCGGCTCGCCACCGGCGGGCATCGAGTCCCACACCCGCATCGTCTCCCACATGCGCCGGCCCATCACGAACGCGGCCACGTCACGCACCAGGTCGTTGACGAACTCGTGCCGCTCCACGGTCGGCGCCGACCAGTCGATCCGGCCCTCGGCGTCGGTGATGTACCCGTCCAGCGAGCAGGTCAGCGGCCCGTACCGCAGTGTTCCCATGCGGCCAGCATGACTCAGACGGTGCCGGGTGCGCCCGGCAGAAGCGCGGCCAGGTCGTAGCTCACCGGCTCCTCCAGCTGAGCGAACGTGCACGACGCCGGCTCGCGGTCGGGACGCCACCGCTTGAACTGGGCCGTGTGCCGGAACCTGGTGCCCTCCATGTGGTCGTACCCCACCTCGAGCACCCGCTCGGTGCGCAGTGCCGTGAACGACAGGTCCTTCCCGGCGCTCCACCGCGACTGCGCCCCCGGGCGCCGGCCCCGCCCGCCACCCTCGCCGACCGTGGCGGGCCCGAAGTCCTCCCAGTCCGCCCACGGATGCTCCCCGTGGGCTCCCGTACCGGGCGTGAGCACCAGGTCCGCCAGCTCCTCGATGAGGGCCACGCGCCGCGCCGCGGGGAACGACGCCGCCACCCCGACGAACTGCAGGCCACCCGTGTCGTCGTACAGGCCCAGCAGCAGCGAGCCGAGCATCGGCTTGTCCGGCGTCGACGTCTTGTGCAGCCGGTACCCGGCCAGGACGACGTCGGCCGTGCGGGCGTGCTTGATCTTCCGCATCACCCGCTTGTCGGGCTGGTACCCCTCGTCCACCCGCTTCGCGACCACGCCGTCGAGGCCCGCCCCCTCGAACTGCACGAACCACTCGCGTGCCACGCGGGCGTCGGTGGTGCGCGGCGTGGCGAACACGTGCGGGCCGGTCAGGTGCAGCGAGTCGAGGGCGACCAGCCGGTCGCGCAGCGGACGCCCCGTGAGGTCATCGTCGCCGAGCGCGAGAACGTCGAACACCACGAGGCTTGCCGGGACGGACGCGGCGAGCATCGCCACCCGGGAGGCGGCCGGGTGGATCCGCAAGGTCAGGGCCTCGAAGTCGAGCCGGGCGGCCGCACCGGGCGTCCCCCCGGGCTGGGCGATGACGATCTCCCCGTCCACCACGCACCGGTCGGGCAGCGCCGCCTTGACCGCGTCGACCACCTCGGGGAAGTACCGCTGCATGGGCCGGGCGTTGCGCGAGTCGATGCGCACGTCGTCGCCGTCGCGGTACACGATCGCGCGGAAGCCGTCCCACTTCGGCTCGTAGTCCCACTCGAGGTCGCCGTCCCCCTGGTCGGGAACGGCGGCGACCGGTGCCGCCAGCATGGGCAGGACGGGCGGGCTGATCGGCAACGTCATGGATCGATGCTGCCACCGGGCGGTGGTTTCGACAGGCTCAGCCGCCTGTCAGGGCTCGATCACGCGCCACGCGCTCAGTTGGACGGCACGGGCGGATGCTCCCCGGCCTTCGCCCCGGTGATGCGGTAGACGTCGAACACGCCGTCCACCTTGCGCACTGCGGTCAGCACTTGCTGGAGGTGCGCCGGTTCGGCCATCTCGAACACGTACCGCGACATCGCGATGCGGTCCTGGGTCGTCGAGACCGTCGCCGACAGGATGTTGACGTGATGGTCGGACAGGACGCGCGTGATGTCCGAGAGAAGCCGCGACCGGTCGAGCGCCTCGACCTGGATCTGGACCAGGAACGTCGTGTTCGACCCGGCGGACCAGGCGACGTCGACGATGCGCTCCGGCTGGGCGCGCAGCCCCTCGACGTTCGCACAGTCCGCGCGGTGCACGGAGACGCCCGCGCCGCGCGTGATGAACCCGATGATGTCGTCCCCCGGCACCGGGGTACAGCACCGGGCGAGCTTGACCCAGATGTCCTCGACCCCGCGCACCACCACACCCGGGTCCCCGACCCGCGTGCGCCGGTGCGTCGTCGGCACACCGGGGACGGCCGCCTCCGCGGCGTCCTCCTCCGTGCCGGCGTCCCCGCCGAGCGACTTGACCAGGAGCTCGACGACGTGGGGCGCGGACACGTGCCCCTCGCCGACCGCCGCATATAGGGCGGAGACGTCCGCGTAGCGCAGCTCGGTGGCAAGCCCCACCAGGGCCTCGTGTGACAGCAGGCGCTGGATCGGCAGGTTCTGCTTGCGCATCGCCTTGGTGATGGCGTCACGCCCGTGCTCGATCGCCTCCTCACGGCGCTCCTTGGTGAACCACGCCCGGATCTTGTTGCGTGCGCGCGCAGACTTGACGAACGCCAGCCAGTCGCGCGACGGGCCGGCGCTCTCCGCCTTCGACGTCAGGATGTCGACGACGTCGCCGTTCTGGAGCTGCGAGTCCAGCGGAACCAGGCGCCCGTTGACGCGCGCCCCCATCGTGCGGTGTCCCACCTCGGTGTGCACGGAGTAGGCGAAGTCCACCGGCGACGCCCCCGCCGGAAGTGCGATGACCTGACCCTTGGGCGTGAACACGTAGACCTCTGCGCCGCCGATCTCGTACCGCAGCGAGTCGAGGAACTCCGACGGGTCGGCCGTCTCGCGCTGCCAATCGACGAGCTGGCGCAGCCACGCCATGTCTCCGGTGCGCGCATCGTCCGTGCCACCCGGGCGCGCCTGCTTGGCCGGCTCCTTGTACTTCCAGTGCGCCGCGACGCCGTACTCCGCCCGTCGGTGCATGTCATGCGTGCGGATCTGGATCTCGACGGGCTTCCCACCGGGCCCCACGACCGTCGTGTGCAACGACTGGTACATGTTGAACTTGGGCATCGCGATGTAGTCCTTGAACCGCCCCGGAACCGGGTTCCACCGCGCGTGCAGCGAGCCCAAGGCCGCATAGCAGTCGCGCACCGAGTCCACCAGCACGCGCGTCCCCACCAGGTCATAGATGTCCGCGAAGTCGTGCCCACGCACGATCATCTTCTGGTAGATCGAGTAGTAGTGCTTGGGCCGCCCCGTGACGGTCGCCTTGATCTTCGCGCCCCGCAGGTCCGCCTGGATCTGCTCGCGGACCACCGACAGGTACTCCTCGCGGGCCGGGGCGCGCTCCGCGACCATGTGAACGATCTCGTCGTACACCTTGGGGTAGAGGGCCTGGAACGACAGGTCCTCCAGCTCCCACTTGATGGTGTTCATGCCCAGCCGGTGGGCGAGGGGGGCGTAGATCTCCAGGGTCTCGCGGGCCTTGCGTTCGGCCGACGCCGCGGACACGTACTTCCAGGTCCGCGCGTTGTGCAGCCGGTCCGCCAGCTTGATGACCAGCACGCGGATGTCCTTGGCCATCGCCACGACCATCTTGCGGACCGTCTCGGCCTGCGCGGCGTCGCCGTACTTCACCTTGTCCAGCTTGGTGACGCCGTCGACCAGGAGCGCGACGTCGTCGCCGTAGTCGGACCGGAGCTGGTCCAGCGAGTAGTCGGTGTCCTCCACCGTGTCGTGCAGCAGTGCGGCCGCGAGCGTGGTGCCCTCGAACCCCAGCTCGGCCAGGATCGTCGCCACGGAGACGGGGTGGGTGATGTACGGGTCGCCGTTCTTGCGCTCCTGCCCGCGGTGCGCACGCTCGGCCGTCGCGTACGCGCGCTCGATCACCGCGAGGTCGGAGCGCGGGTGCGCCGCCCGCACGGCCTGGAGCAGCGGCTCGAGCGCGGGGCTGACCCCGCTGCTCCCGCCGCGCACCCCCAGGCGCACCAAGCGGCTACGGATGCCGGTACCCGGAGTGGGCGCGGCTCCGGCGGGACCGGACCCGGGACTCTCACCCCGGGCGACCTTGGTCTCGTCGCTCATCTCCGCCCCCCTTCCGCGAAGGCGACAGTCTATGACGCCGCGTGCTCCGCGACGCGCAAGAGTGTCTCGACGACACGTCCGGACAGCCGCTCACGCCCGCCCAGACCGTCGAGCTCCAAGAGGAAGGCAGCCGCGACCACCTGGCCGCCGCACCGCTCCACGAGGTCCGCAGCGGCAGCCGCCGTACCACCTGTCGCCAGCACATCGTCCACGAGAAGAACACGCGAGCCGGCCGGAAGAGTCCCCGTACGCAGTTCGATCGCGGCCGAACCGTACTCCAGCTCGTAGTTGACCCTCTCGACGGGAGGCGGCAGCTTGCCTGCCTTGCGCAGCGGTACGAACCCCACGCCCAGCCGGGTGGCGAGCGGGGCGCCGAGCAGGAACCCGCGCGCCTCCATCCCCGCCACGACGTCGACCGTGTGACCCGACTCACCCTCGCACAGGCGCGCGAACGCCTCGACCACGTCACGTAGCGCCGCGCCGTCGGCGAGCATCGGCGTGATGTCCCGGAAGACGATCGGGTCGTGCGGGTACCCCGGCACGTCTCGGATCAACGCCCGGATCTGCCGCGCCCGCTGCGAGCCCAGGCCGTTCAGCGCAACCGGCGCGATGTCATCCACGACGCCTCAGCGCTTCCGTCGGGGCTGCGCGGCCTGGCCCAGGTGCTGGCCGGGACGGAGCTGTGCCGAGATGGTGCCCACGACAGCGGACGACGCGAAGTCCTCCCCGCCTGCTGAACCGGCGCGACGTGCCAGGACCTCGGCCGTGTGCGCCTTGATCTTCGGCTCCTGCTCGCGCAGCGCGACGTCGAGCGGCGTCGCGAGGAACAGCGACGACGCCGCGCCCACGGCGATGCCCACGAACAAGGACAGCGACAGGTCGCGCAGGGTGCCCGCGCCGAGCAGCATCGCCCCGACGAACAGGATGCTGCCGACCGGCAGCAGTGCCACGACCGAGGTGTTGATCGAGCGCACCAGCGTCTGGTTCACGGCCAGGTTCGCACGCTCGGCATAGGTGGTCCGGTGCTGGTCCAGCACGCCCTCGGCGTTCTCGCGCACCTTGTCGAACACGACCATCTTGTCGTACAGCGAGAAGCCCAGGATGGTCAGGAAGCCGATCACCGTGGACGGGGTGACCTCCCAGCCCACCAGCGCGTACACACCGGCCGAGATGAGCAGGTCGGCGAGCATCGAGACGATCGCCGCCACCGACATGCGCCACGCGCGGAAGTACACCGCCATGAACGCGGCCGCAGCCAGGATGAACACCACCACACCCCACAGGGCGCGCAGCGAGACCCCCTGCCCCCAGGTCGGGCCGATGGTGGAGACCGACATATCGGTCTGCGGGTCGATCCCGTACGCGTCCGCGAGCTTCTCACCGAGCTGGTTCACCTGAGCGTCGTCAAGCGCGCTCACCTGGATGCGCAGCGCGCTGGCTCCCACGGAGGCGACCCGTGGCTCCTCGCCCGGCAGCACCGCGCGCACGGCGTCGTTCGCCGGCCCCTGCTCGGTGGTCGAGACGTTCTCCACCGTGATCTCGGTGCCGCCCTGGAAGTCGATGCCGAGCTGGAGCGGCTTGAAGACGAGCAGCAGGATCGAGGCGGCGGCAAGTACCGCCGCCACGGTGAACCAGCGCTTGCGGTGGGCGACCACCGGGTACGAGCGGTGACCGGTGTACAGGTCGTTGCCCCATGCGGCGAAACTGAACCCCGCCATGTCAGCGGCCCTCCTCGTTCTCGTTGCCCGGCTCGCCCGCGGCGGCCTTGCGCTCGGCGGCACGGCGTTCGGCGATCGTCAGACGGCGGCCGGAGGCATCCGTCGCGGGCGCCGGCAGAGGGGCGCGCCCCACGCCGACCAGGGCCGCCTGGTCCTGGGGGGGCTGCTCACCGTCGACCTGCGCCGCCACCTCCGCAGCGACCTCTTCGGCGACGACCACCGGGCGGGCCACGCGTCCGGCCCCCACGTACCGCGGCCGGGCGGCGGACAGCGTGAGCCGCTCCCGGTTGAAGCCGGAGGCGATGTGCCCGTCCCGGAAGAACTTGACCTTGGTCAGCAGCTCCATGACCGGGTGGGTGAACCAGAGCACCACCATGACGTCGATGATCGTCGTCAGGCCCAGGGTGAACGCAAAGCCCTGCACGCCGCCGACGGCCAGGAAGTACAGGACGATCGCGGAGATCAGGTTGACGGCCTTGGCAGCGTAGATCGTGCGCCTGGCGCGCTCCCACCCGTGCTGGACGGCGAACGGCAGGGTGCGACCGTTACGCAGCTCGTCCCTGATGCGTTCGAAGTACACGATGAACGAGTCCGCCGTGAAGCCGATGGCGACGATCAGGCCCGCGACGCCAGGCAAGGACAGGCGATAGCCCATGCCCCAGCCGAGCAGCACGATCGACAGGTAGGTGACGATGCCGGCCACGACCAGCGAGGCGACCGTCAGCAGGCCCAGCGTGCGGTACTGGAACAGCGAGTACACGACGACGAGCGCGAGACCCACCAGTCCGGCGAGCAGTCCGTTCTGGAGCTGCTCCGACCCGAGCGTCGCCGAGATCTCCTGCTGGCTCTGCACCTCGAACTGAATCGGCAGCGCACCGAAGCTCAGCTGGTTGGCGAGCGTGGCCGCGGTCTCCCGGGTGAACGAGCCGGAGATCTCCGCGCGCCCGTCGGTGATCGGCGTAGTGATGCCTGCGGACTGGATCACGATGCCGTCGAGCAGGATCGCGAACTGGTTCTGCACGCTGCCCTGACCGAAGTCGTACAGGCGCTGCGACGTCTTGGCGAACTCCTCGGCACCCTTCTTGTCGAGCGTCAGGTTGACGGCCCACTCGTTGGTCACCGTGTTGTTCGGCCCCGCCTTCAGGCCGGAGCCCGCCGACGTGATGCTGGTGCCCTCGACCTCGACCGGACCGAGGATGTACTTCACCTTGCCGTCGGCCGAGCAGGTGACGAGCGGCGCGTCCGGGTCGTCCCCGCCCTTGCCCACGAGCGCACCCTCCGCGGTGCAGTCGAGGTCGTCGAACTGCTGGCGGATCTCCGGGGTGATCTGGGCCAGGTCGCTCGGGTTCGACTCGTCGGCAGGCGTCTCGGCGGGCGTCGCCGTGGCTTCCGCGGTGGGCGACGGGCTCGGGTCCGTCTCCGCCGGGACGGTCACAGCGGTGCCCGACGAGCGTCCGTTCGGGCTGTAGCCCGGGTCGACCGCACCCTCGGCGGGGGCATCGGTCGCGTCATCGGCGGGGGCGTCGGTGGCCTCGTCCGCGGGCGCATCGGTCGCACTGCCGGTCGCGTCGTCCGCGGGGGCGTCGGTGCTCTCGGGCGACGGCGACGGTGACTCCGCGGCGGCCGGCAGACCGGAGCCCACCTCGAGCACCGGCCGGAATCGCATCTGCGCGGCCTGGCTGACCAGGGCGATGGTGGCGTCATCGGGCTTGCCGGGGATGCCGACCACGATGTTCTTGCCACCCTGGCTGGTGATCTCGGCCTCGGACACACCGTTCGCGTCGATACGCTGGCGGATCACGTTGATGGCCTCGGCCACCGCGGAGTCGGTGACCTGCGAACCGTCCGTGGTCGTGGGTCGCAGGATGATCTGCGTGCCACCCTCCAGGTCGAGAGCCAGGCCCGGGACGAAGCTCGCCCCACCCGGGTTCTCGGCGCTGCGACCGTCAACGAACAGGCCCGTGACCAGGCCTGCCAACGGAACCAGCATCGTCAGAATCGCAAAGACGACAAGGGTACGGACCGGCCGCGATCGCCGCGTGCTGGAGTTCGCCAAGTTCAGTTCTTCTCTCCGTGTGCGCCCCGGCCGGTCGACCGGTGCGGGCTGCGCCGACCGGGCGGACCCGGCCGGCGCAGCACGTCACTTGCCGTCGTCGCCCTTGGCCTGCTGCTCGCGGTACTCGCGCTGGGCGGTGTCGAGACCGGAGATGTCGTCAGGGACGTCGATGGCGTCTGCGGGCGCGATCGTACCCGCATCCGCGGGCTCCGCGGTCACGGCGTCGTCCGCCGGAGTGTCGACGCGCTTGGCGATCGCGGCGCGCAGCCAGACGGAGCGCGAACCTGCGGAGTCCAGGGTGATGCGGTCGTTCGACTCGTCGACCGCGACGATCGTGCCGAACAGGCCCGATGCCGTCATGACCTCCTGGCCGGGCTCGAGCTCGCTGCGGAACGCCTGCTGCGCCTTCTGCTGCTTACGCTGGCGCGACGACATGAAGAACATGAGGCCGAGCATGGCGACGATGATGAAGAGGAATTCGAATCCCACGGTGGCAAGTCCTTGGTTGAGGGGGCATCGCTGGTCAGCCCCGCACACACGCGAAGCCCGACCAGTCTATTCATTCCGGCCAACGACCCCGGCGCCGCTTACGTTCCCGCCTCGTCCCCGGCGGCGTCGAACAGCGTGCCTCCTGGCGTGCTCTGCGCCGCAGGGGCTGCGGCCGGCGCGCTCAGGCCCAGGTGCTCCCAGGCCAGGGGCGTGGCGACACGGCCCCGCGGTGTCCGGGCGATGAAACCCTCCCGCACCAGGTAGGGCTCGGCCACGGTCTCCACCGTGTCGGCCTCCTCGCCCACCGTCATCGCAAGCGTCGACAGTCCCACGGGCCCCCCGCCGAACCGGCGGCACAGGGCATCGAGCACCGACCGGTCGAGCCGGTCCAGGCCCACCGGGTCCACCTCGAACACCTCGAGCGCAGCCCGCGCCGCCCCCAGGTCCAGGTGACCGTCCCCACGCACCTGAGCCCAGTCGCGTACGCGGCGCAGCAGCCGGTTGGCGATACGGGGCGTGCCCCGCGACCGCCCGGCGATCTCGTGCGCCGCATCGTGCCTCAGCTCGACGCCCAGCAGTCCGGCCGAGCGCAGGATCACCCGCTCCAGATCGGCCGCGTCGTAGAAGTCCAGGTGGCCCGTGAAACCGAACCGGTCGCGCAGCGGCGCCGGCAGCAGGCCCGCGCGAGTGGTGGCACCGACGACGGTGAAGGGCGGCAGGGCCAGCGGGATCGCCGAGGCGCCCGCGCCCTTGCCGACGATGACGTCGACCCGGAAGTCCTCCATCGCCACGTACAGCAGCTCCTCAGCGGGGCGGGCGAGCCGGTGGATCTCGTCGATGAACAGCACCTCGCCCTCCTCCAGCGAGGACAGCACCGCCGCGAGGTCACCCGCGTGCTGGATCGCCGGGCCGCTCGTGACCCGCAAGGACGTACCCAGCTCGCTCGCGATGATCATGGCGAGCGTCGTCTTGCCGAGCCCAGGTGGCCCGGACAGGAGCACATGGTCGGGCGCCGCACCCCGCGCGAGGGCGGCCTCCAGCACCAGGGAGAGCTGGTCGCGCACCACCGGCTGGCCCACGAACTCCGCGAGCCGCTTGGGGCGCAGCGCCGCCTCGGCGGCACGTTCGACGTCGTCCGCCGACGTCGCCACGATCCGCTCGCTGCTGAACTGGGGCTCCTCGTACCGCCCCTCAGCCACGGCGACCACCCAGCATCCGCAGGGTCAGCCGCAAGGTCTCCGAGACGTCCGCCGGCCCGACCGTCTGTGCCCCCGACTCGGCCAGGATGCTCGCCACGGCGTCCTCCGCCGTCTTGAGGTTGTAGCCGAGGCCCACGAGCGCCTCGACCACCCGACCACGCTGGTCCGCCGTCGACGCCGCGGCCGGTGCCGGGGAGACACCGTCGCCCACCGGGGCGCCCAGCTTGCCGCCCAGCTCGAGCAGCACGCGCTGCGCCACCTTCGGGCCGATACCGGGTACGCGCGTCAGCGCCTTGACGTCACCCGTGTGCACGGCGCGTCGGACCGCGTCCGGCGTGTGCACCGCCAGGACCGCGAGCGCGATGCGCGGGCCCACTCCCGACACGGACTGTGCCGTCTCGAAGAGCGCCCGCTCGTCGTCGTCCGCGAAGGCGTAGAGCGTCATCGCGTCCTCCCGGACCACCATCGTGGTGAACACGGTGGACTGCTCCCCGACCCGCAGGCCGGCCAGGGTGCCCGGGGTCGCGTGCACCAGGTAGCCCACTCCCCCGACGTTGACGACCGCCCGGTCGAGAGAGACATGCTCCACGGTCCCGGTCAGCGACGCGATCACCCAGACTCCTTCAGCTCGAACGGCGGGGGTAGGACTGCAGGGTCGAACACCCGTACGACGGTGACAACCTATCAACTCGCGTCCCGAGGGACCGTGGCGACGCGGCGGGGGCGGGCGCCCTGGGCCTCACGGGTGCGCGCGGGTCGACGGCGGCGTGCTCAGCGGGAGCGGCGCGCGGCGTGCTCTGCGGCGGCCCACGCCCGCTGCGCCGGGGTGAGCTCGTTGCGCTCGCCCCCCTGCAGTGCCCCCGAGGGACGCCACAGGTGGGTGATCGCCAGGGCGAGGGCGTCCGAGGCGTCCGCCGGCCGGGGCGCCTCGGCCAGCCCGAGCAGACCCTGCACCATGCGCTGGACCTGGGCCTTGCCCGCGCGGCCCGAGCCGGTCACCGCTGCCTTGACCTCGGACGGCGTGTGCAGCGCGACCGGGACGCGCCGCCGCGCCGCCGCGACCATCGCCAGCCCGGCGACCTGGGCCGTCCCCATGACGGTCCCCACGTTGTGCTGCGCGAACACCCGCTCCACGGCGACGACGTCGGGCACGTGCTCGTCGAGCCACTCGTCGAGCTCGTCCGCCACGGCGGCCAGCCGCAGGTCCACGCTGGACGCCGGGTCCGAGCGGATGACGCCCACCGCGACCAGGCGGGCTCGACGCCCGGGCAGCGAGTCGACCACGCCGACGCCGCACCGGGTCAGGCCAGGGTCAACACCGAGAACGCGCACGGGACCACCCTACGAAGATGTGTGCGCGGTTCAGGTCAGGTTCGTCAGGAAGTCGTCCGGCCCGGCGTCGGACGCGGATGCGGCGCCGGCATCACCCGTCGACGTGGCGAGCGCGTTGCGCCCCAGCTGGCTCTGGGCGGCCAGGAACTCGTCCTTGATCGTGACCTCGCCACCGGCGAGCGCAGCGAGGTTCCGTGCGCGCAGCTCCCGCCCCGCGGTGTCCGCCGCGACGATCGCCCGGCACTGGTTGCGCACCGAGTCGACCACGGCCCACACCGTCTCCTCGGTGATCACGGGTGCCTGGGCGGCGCGTGCCACCTCGCCGACGGCGTCCGCCGTCGCGCCGAACGACTGCTGGATGATCCTGTTGACCCCGGCCTGGACGGCGTCACCCATCTGGGCGCCCTCGCGGGCGAACGCCGCCTGCTGCCACAGGGCGAGCGACTGGCGTGCCTGCGGGATGCCCATCGTCCGGAACGTCGCCAGACGGCGTCGCAACGAGAACTGGGTCATGACCAGGTTCCGGGTGCTGGGCGCGTTCGCGAAGCCCATGAAGAACTGCTGGCGCCAGTCGTGCCAGGTCTTCTCGATCTCGGCGAGTGCGGTGGTGAGCGTGGCGAAGGTCTCGGCGAGCTCGTCGGTCGCCACCGTCTCGCCCTTCCAGACGGTGGACTGGGCACCGGCGGCCCGTGCGGCGGTCAGCGCCTCGTCGGCGGCGGCGACGTCGGCCCGCACGATGTCAACGACCTCTTCGAGCGCGGCGAGCACCCCGATGACGGAGTCCATGTGCTCCAGGGACTGACGGTGCAGGAGCTGGCCGCGCGTGACGTTCTCCGCGAGACGGGACTCGAGCTCCTGGAGCTTGACCTCGGCGAGGTCGAGCTTGTCCGCGATGGGCTTGGACTCGCGCACCATCGTCGTGAAGGTGTACTTCGCCCCGCGTAGCGACCGGAAGAACTTCTTGCCGGTCTCCTCGAGCCGGACGTTGCGGAACCGCTTCTCGTACCCGTCCATCTCGCGCAGCAGATCGTTGACGATCTGGTCCGCCCCCGGGATCTCGATGTCCCGCTGAGCCTCCAGGAGGCGCACCGAGGCGTCGTTGACCTTCTTCATGACGGGCCCGCCGAAGGTGATGACCAGGTTGAGGTCCGCGGTCATCCGGGCGGCGAGCGCCGGGGCCCCGGCGCGCAGCGACGCGAGCTGCTCTTCGGTGAGCAGCGAGCGGAACTGGAACTGCTCGACGGTCCCGGTCCCGACCCCGCCGGGGCCGCCCACGGCGCTCTCGACCGCTGCCTCCAGCGGCGTCGCGGGCGCCGCAGCGGGGTCGGCGCCCGCCAGCAGCGCTGCGAAGTCGACGTCGACCGGTGGTTGCTGCTGGTCCGTCATCGCGAACCTCTCTGGTAGAGCTGGGCGAACTCGGAGTCGTCGGTGATGGCGCTCAGGGTCGTGAGAGCCACCTGGAAGTCGAGGTCGGCGTGGGCGTTCGCCTGGCGGATGTTGTCGACGATCTGCTCGGCGACGGTGTCGAGCGCCCGGCCGACGGCGGCGACGCGCTCGTCGGGGTCGTGCCACAGCCGGCGGTTCTCGATGACGTCCAGGAGGTAGTCGGGCGAGACGCACAGGACGACCTTCTCGAGGGTGTCCGCGTACTGCGTCTCGGCCAGCAGGACCTGCTGGCGGGTGCCCTTGGCGCGCAGGCGCCGGATCAGCTCGTGGGTCTCCGCGACGATGCGGTTGATCTTGTCGACGACCGGTTCGCCACCGATGCGGTGGCTCCCGTACCGCGGCGCGACCGTGGCCAAGGTCTCCAGGGCCCTCTCGACACGCCCGCCCGCCGCGGAACGGTCGAACAGCCGCCGCTCCACCCGTGCCGCCCGCACGCGCGTGGCACGCCGGGCCCGCTGGATCGCGACGCCGCACGCGATCACGGGGGCGACCCACAGGAGGCTCAGGATCGATCCGACCACCGTGAAGGCCACCCTGCCGGCCGTGCCGTCGTCACCCGGGCCGGCGGCCGTCACGGCGAGCAGCACCACGGCGGGTGCCGTCCACAGGATCGCGGACGCGATCGCGGCGTTCCAGATGCGCCGTGCCACCCGGCCGCCGGCTCGCAGCGTGCGCACGATCGTGACGGTGCAGTAGACGAGCGCGACGGGCGGCAGGTAGACGACGCCCAGGATGAGCACCACGAGCCGTGCCGTGCCCCCGCCGCTGCGCGGGGTGCCCGGCGGAGGCACGGTCGGCGGCCCGGCTGCCACGTGGCTCATCAGGGTGCTCCCGGTCGGTCGCGGGACGTCAGTCGTCCTCGAGCTCCGCCATGACGTCGTCGGACGCGTTGAAGTTCGCATACACGTTTTGCACGTCGTCGGAGTCTTCGAGCGCATCGATGAGACGGAGGATCTTGCGGGCGCCCTCGGCGTCGACCTCCACCTCCATGGACGGGTGGAAGATCACGTCGGCCGAGTCGTAGTCAATCCCGGCGTCCTGGATCGCGGTGCGTACCGCGACCAGGTCGGTGGCCTCGCACAGGACCTCGATCGCGTCGCCCTCGTCCGTGACCTCCTCCGCGCCGGCTTCGAGAGCGGCCATCATGACCTCGTCCTCGCCCACGCCGTCCGCCTTGGGTACGACGACGAGGCCCTTGCGGGAGAAGAGGTAGGAGACCGAGCCGGGGTCCGCCAGCGAGCCGCCGTTGCGGGAGAACGCGAGGCGCACCTCGGAGGCGGCCCGGTTCTTGTTGTCCGTGAGGCACTCGACCAGCACGGCGATGCCGTTGGCGCCGTAGCCCTCGTACATGATCGTCTGGTAGTCGACGGCGTCGGCGCCCTCGCCCGACCCGCGCTTGACGGCGCGGTCGATGTTGTCGTTCGGGACCGACGACTTCTTCGCCTTCTGGATCGCGTCGAACAGCGTCGGGTTACCCCCGACGTCGCCGCCACCCACGCGGGCCGCTACCTCGATGTTCTTGATGAGCTTTGCGAAGAGCTTGCCGCGCTTGGCGTCGATCGCAGCCTTCTTGTGCTTGGTCGTGGCCCATTTGGAGTGACCGGACATGGACTGACTGTCTCCTTCGTCGCCGACAAGCTTGCGTGTGGGCCGCCGTCACACCTGTTCACGAACAAGGTTCACGAAGAGCGCGTGGACGCGTGCGTCCCCGGTGATCTCCGGGTGGAACGAGGTGGCGAGCAAACGCCCGTGACGTGCCGCGACAATCTTACCGGCGCCGACCGCGACAGGGCTGCCGTCCGTCGCGCGTGCCGGGATTCGCGCCAGGACCTCGACCTGCGGGCCCACCTGCTCGATCCACGGCGCCCGGATGAACACGGTACGCACGGGCTCGCCACCCGGCGCGTCGCTGATCCCGGCGACGTCCAGGTCGGCCTCGAACGAGTCCACCTGACGTCCGAACGCGTTGCGCCGCACCGTGACGTCCATGCCGCCGAGGGTGCGCTGCCCCTCGATGCCCCCTTCGATACGGTCCGCGAGCAGGATCATCCCGGCGCACGATCCGTACACGGGCAGGCCGCCGCGCACCGCGGCCCGCAACGGCTCGTCCAGCTCGACGATGCGCAGCAGCTTGTCGATCGTGGTCGACTCGCCGCCCGGGAGCACCAGGGCGTCGACCGCGTCGAGCTCGCTGCGGCGCCGCACGGGGACGGGGCGCGCTCCGGCCGCCTCGAGCGCGCGGACGTGCTCACGCACGTCGCCCTGGAGTGCCAGCACGCCGATGGTGGGCCTAGTCGTCATGTTCCTCTCCGAGATGCAGCACCGTTCCGTCCCACCCTGTCGCCAGCCGTTCGATGACGTCCGGCAACACCACCGGGAAGACCTCCAGCGGCTGCGCGCGCAGCTCCGCCGCCGTGAGCCACGCCAGCCCGTCGAGCACCGACCGCTCGACGTCGGTCCATCCCGCGTCGTCGAACACCGTGCCGCCCGGCACGTGGGCCAGGAAGAACACCTCGTCCTGCCGGCACGTCTCGGCGAAGAAGTGGAAGTACCCGGTCCGGGTCATGACCGGTCCCTGGAGGTCCGCGGCGCCCAGCGCCAGTCCGGTCTCCTCACGCAGCTCACGCAGCGCCGCCTCGACCGGGGACTCCCCCGCGTCGATGCCGCCGCCCACGGTGAACCACCAGGATCGTTCCGGCTGGTCGGCGTCGTGCCCACGCACCAGCAGCGCGCGCCCCGCGTCGTCGAGCACGACGACGCGGGCGGCGCTCCGGCGGCGCAGGCCGTCCTCGCCCAGCACCCAGTCGGGGCCGAGCGAGGAGGCACCGCTCACGGCGTGGGTCCTGCGACGGCGCGCACGGCGACGAAGCCGCGCACAATGGCCGACGGCGCGACGGTCACCAGCCGCGTTCCGCGAGGCGCACCGGCGCCGGCTCGGCCTCGACGTTGATCCCCACCATGGCCTCGCCCAGGCCACGCGACACCTTGGCGATCACGGCCGGGTCGTCGTAGAACGTCGTGGCCTGGACGATCGCCTTCGCCCGCGCGACCGGGTCGCCCGACTTGAAGATGCCGGAACCGACGAACACTCCCTGCGCACCGAGCTGCATCATCATCGCGGCATCGGCCGGGGTGGCGATGCCGCCCGCGGTGAACAGCACGACCGGGAGCTGGCCCGTCCGGGCGACCTCGGCGACCAGCTCGTACGGCGCCTGCAGCTCCTTGGCCGCGACGAACAGCTCGTCCTCGGGCAGGGACGACAGGGCCCGGATCTGCTGGCGGATCTGGCGCATGTGGGTGGTGGCGTTCGAGACGTCACCCGTGCCGGCCTCACCCTTGGAGCGGATCATCGCCGCGCCCTCGGTGATGCGGCGCAGCGCCTCGCCCAGGTTGGTGGCGCCGCACACGAACGGCACCGTGAACGCCCACTTGTCGATGTGGTTGGCGTAGTCGGCCGGGGTCAGCACCTCGGACTCGTCGATGTAGTCGACGCCCAGGGCCTCGAGCACCTGCGCCTCGACGAAGTGGCCGATGCGCGCCTTGGCCATCACCGGGATCGAGACGGCCTCCACGATCCCGTCGATCATGTCCGGGTCGCTCATGCGCGCCACGCCGCCCTGGGCGCGGATGTCGGCCGGCACGCGCTCGAGGGCCATGACGGCCACCGCACCGGCGTCCTCGGCGATCTTCGCCTGCTCCGGGGTGACGACGTCCATGATGACGCCGCCCTTGAGCATCTCGGCCATCCCCCGCTTGACGCGGGCGGTGCCGACGACGCCAGCGGACGCCTCAGCCGGGGCACCCGAGGGCGCAGTGGTGTTCAGGTTCTCGTTGGTCACCCCGCCATCTTACGGCTGGGGAGCAGCCTCCAGGCCCGCCGGCATCTGGTCGTCCAGCTCCACGGTCTGGGGCCAGGGAGCCCGGCCCGCCAGGTGCAGCAGGCGCACGTACCAGTGCCTCCGGGCGCGTTGTGCCTGTGCCACGGCCTCGTTGTGGAACCTCCGTGCCAGCTGCGCGCGGTACCAGGAGGCGGCCAAGTTCGTCAGGAGCGGACCGCCGTCCACCGTGGCACGCAGCGTCGCGACCTCCGCGGCGTCGGCGAGCGCTTCGCGCAACGTCGCGGACAGCGCGCTCTCGACCCGTTCGCGGCGCTCGCCGAGGCCCGCCATCACGAGCGCCTGCTCGGGCGCCGTCACGGGGCCGTGCTCGTCGATGACGGCATAGGCGGAGTCGGCCACGATCACGCTCGACGCCGGGTCGAGCAGGCCGGACGTCGCCAGGTCTGCTGCCGCGCTCGCCCGGCGCACCAGCTGGGAGTCGAGCGCGATACGGGACGCGGAGAGCTTACGGTGCAGCCGATCGACGCGGGACGCCGAGATCCACGCGAGCCATCCGAGGATCGCCACGACCAGGATGGCGAGCAGCGTCGCCTCGGACCACGTCATCGGTCACCTCCGCGGGAGCCGGCAGAACGGTTGCGGGGCTCGGACGACGCCGCACGGCTCGACCCCGTCGACCCGGCGCGCGGCCAGAGCGCCCGAGCGGTACGCAGCGCGACGTCGGGAGCCACGGGAATCGCCTCCGCCGCCTCGACGGCCATCTCGTAGACCGCCTCGACCTGCGAGGTGACGGCCGACCAGTCGTAGCGTCGCACCCACCCGGCGGCGTGCGCCCGCCGCGCGGCCGTGCCCTGCGGGTCGGCCAGCACCCTGTTGACGGTACGGGCCAGGTCGGCGGGATCGTCGGTGTGGAACAGGGCACCGGCAGCGCCGTCGTCGAGCACGCGACGGAACGCGCCCAGGTCGGAGGCGACGACGGCGGCACCGGCGCTCATGGCCTCCACGAGCACGATGCCGAAGCTCTCACCGCCGGTCTGCGGAGCGACGTACAGGTCCACCGAGGACAGCAGCGAGGCCTTCTCCGCGTCGCTGATGCCGCCCAGGAACTCGACCGAGGCGGCGTGGCGGCCCAGCGCGGCGATCGCGAGGTCGCGCCCCTCGTCCCCCCGACCCGCGACCAGGAACCGGGCGCCGGGGTGCTCGGCCAGGACGGCGGGGATCGCGGCGGCCAGCACCTGCAGCCCCTTGCGCGGCTCGTCCAACCGGCCGAGGAACGCGATGGTGGGTGCCTCAGGCGTGCCCTGCCAGCGGGGTTCGGGGGCGGCGTCGGCGAAGGTGTCCACGTAGACGCCGTTGGGGATCACGACGGCGTCGCCGCCCACGTGGTCCACCAGCGTGCGCCGGGCATCCTCGGAGACCGCGACGCGCGCTCCGATCTTCTCCAGCGACTGGCGCAGCAGCGGGTAGGCCACCTGGAGTGCCCGTGAGCGCACCTGCGCGGAGTGGAACGTGGCCACGACGGGCCCCTCGGCGATCCACAGCGCGAGCATCGTCAGCGACGGCACCATCGGTTCGTGCAGGTGCAGCACGTCGAACCCGCCCGCCTCGATCCAGCGGCGCACACGGGCCGCGGCGCGCGGACCGAACGTCAGGCGGGCCACCGATCCGTTGTAGCGCACGGCGACGGCGCTGCCCGCAGGGGTCACGACGTCGGGCAGGTCGGCGTCGTCGTCGGCAGGAGCGAGCACGGACACGCTGTGGCCGCGCGCGATGAGCGCCTCGGCGAGGTCCCGGACGTGGAATTGCACGCCACCCGGGGCGTCGAAGCTGTAGGGGCACACGATGCCCACCTTGAGCGGCCGCGGAAGGCTCACAGCTCGCCCGCCTCCGCCCGCGTCTTGTCGTAGCGCTGCGGGTCGAGGTCGGCGATGAACACCTTCTGCAACATGTGCCAGTCCTCGGTGTGCGTGACGAGCGTGTCGGCCATGGCATCCACCCACGACTGCGTCATGGCGGCCACCTGCGCGCGGCGCCGCTGCGGGGCGGGCAGTGTCGCGTCGGCCTCCGGCACCGCGACGGGCGGGTAGAAGTGCAGCACGATCCCCCACGGCGACCGGGCCTCGGCGCGTCGGACGGGGTCGAGTCGCTCGTAGTGGATCATCATCGGGACCAGGTCGACACCGGCAGCCAGGGCCAGCGTGGCCGGCCCCGCAGCCACCCGGGCGCGGTGCCCGCACAGGTCGACCTCCACCCCTGACGCCGTCAGATCGCGATCGGCCAGCAGCGGGATGATGCACCCACCCTCCTTCGCGCCACGCACCAGGTCCCGGAACACCCCGGGGTCGCCCAGGCCGAGCACCTCGATGCCCACGGACTCGCGGAACGCGACGAACTCCTGGTAGAGCTCCTCGGGCTTGAGCCTCTCCGCGACGGTGAGCACCGGGGCGAGGTTCGGCCCCGACCAGGCACCGGCCAGGTCCCAGTTGCCCAGGTGGGCGAGGGCGAGCGCGACGGCGGCGCCGTCGTCCCGGACCGCGCGCATGTGCTCCAGACCCTCGGCGCGCACGCGCCCGCGCACCTGGTCCGCGGTGAGCGCCTGGAGGGTGAACGCCTCGCGGAAGTACCGCAGGTACGAGCGCATCCCACGGCGGGCAAGACTCCGCACCCCACGCGCGTCGAGCTCAGGGCGAACCCGCGCGTAATTGGCCTCCATGCGGCGCACGCCCGCGCCGCGGCGCAGCCACGCGATGTCGGCGGCGAGCGTGAAGGCGCCGCGCAGGACCGGCTCGGGCACCTTCGCCGCATGACGCCAGGCGAACGTGTAGGCCGCGGCGACATCAACCACGAGGCGACTCCGCTCCCGGGGTGCCGGCGCCGTGCACCACCACCTGCCGATGCACCGCCTGGACGCGCTGAGCCACCGTGACCAGGCTCGCCGCGGCGAGCAGCCCCAGGACCACGACGAGCACGACGACGGGGAGGCCGAACTGCACGAACGCGGTCGGCGCCAGCGCGATGACCAGGCGGTCGGAGCGCTCCGCGATGCCCACGTGCGCGTCGGCCCCCACCGACTCGGCGCGCGCCCGGGCGTAGGGCACGACGCCGCCGAGCACCAGGCACGCCAGCGTCACACCCACCCCCCAGGCCTGCACGGTCCCCTCGGTGTGCCGCAGGAACCACAGGGCGATACCGGCGAACACCGCACCGTCGGAGATGCGGTCGAGCGTCGAGTCGAGAAAGGCACCCCACGGGCCGCTGCGGCCCGACATCCTGGCGAGCACGCCGTCGAGCGAGTCGAACAGGGCGAACACGCCGATGAGCAGCGCCCCCAGGAACAGGTGACCGGTGGGCAGCAGGCCGAGCGCCAGCCCGGTGACCACGACGGTGCCCGCGATCGTGACGGCGTCGGGCGACACGCCGCGACGCATCAGCACGCGCGCGAGCGGCGTGAACACCGCCTGCATCGTGGCGCGGAGGCGGGAGAACATCGGGGGGCTCCTCGGGCTCGTTCGGTGAAGTCTCGGGCGGCGAAGTCTCGGGCGGCGAAGTCGTGGGCGGCTGGCTCCCTGCCGGCAACCGCCGCGAGCGGATGTCGTCTCAGGCGGGCGGCCAGGCGGCGGCAAGCCGATCGCGGGTGTCCGCGAGCAGCTCGGGCAGCGCCTTGGTGCGTCCCACGATCGGCAGGAAGTTCGCGTCGCCCAGCCACCGCGGGACCACGTGCTGGTGCAGGTGCGCGGCAATCCCCGCCCCCGCGACCTCTCCCTGGTTCATGCCCAGGTTGAACCCCTGCGGGCTCAGCACGGAGGTCATGACGCGGAGCGCCGTCTGCGTCGTCCGAGCCAGCTCTTCGGTCTCGGCGCCGGTGAGGTCCGCGTACCCGGACACGTGCCGGTAGGGCACCACCATGAGGTGGCCCGGGTTGTACGGGTACAGGTTGAGGATGGCGAAGCACGTCTGGGCGCGGGCGACCACCAGGCGGTCGCGCGCCCGCTGCTCGTCGACGTCGTCCAGGCCGCAGAACGGGCACTGCGACGCGGAGGCGTCCTTCGGCTTGTCCTGCCCACCGACGTACACGAGCCGGTGGGGCGTCCACAGGCGCTCCAGGTTGTCCAGGGGTGGCGGGAACGCCGCGGCCGACTCGGCCGCGGCGCCCTGCTGGACGTGTTCTTCCTCGGTCACACCTGGACCCGGTCCCGCACCGCGGCGACGATGCGTTCGACGGCCTCCGCCACCGGCACGCCGTTCTCCTGACGGCCGTCGCGGTACCGGAACGAGACCGCCCCGGCGGCGGCGTCCTCGCCGCCCGCGATGAGCACGAAGGGCACCTTGTCCTTGGACGCGTTGCGGATCTTTTTGGCGAAGCGATCGTCAGAGAGGTCCACCTCCGCGCGGATGCCGCGGGCGGTGAGCTGTGCGACGACGTCCTTGAGGTAGCCGTCGAACGCCTCCGCCACCGGCACGGCGAGCACCTGGACCGGTGCGAGCCACGCGGGGAACGCTCCCGCGTAGTGCTCGATCAGCACGCCCATGAACCGCTCGATCGACCCGAACTTGGCCGAGTGGATCATGACCGGCTGCTGGCGCGAGCCGTCCGGCGCCGTGTACTCCAGGCCGAACCGGGCCGGCTGGTTGAAGTCGTACTGCACGGTGCCCATCTGCCAGGTGCGGCCCAGCGCGTCCTTGGCCTGCACGGAGATCTTCGGACCGTAGAACGCGGCACCACCCGGGTCGGGCACGAGGTCCAGCCCCGACTCCCGGCCCACCTTCTCCAGCAGGGCCGTCGCGTTCGCCCAGTCCTCGTCGGAGCCCACGAACTTGTCCGGCTTGGAGTCGTCCCGCGTCGAGAGCTCGAGGTAGAAGTCGTTGAGCCCGAAGTCCCGCAGCACGCTCAGCATGAAGTTCAGCAGGTGCTTGACCTCGTCCGCCGCCTGCTCCGGCATGACGTACGAGTGCGAGTCGTCCTGCGTGAGCCCGCGCACGCGCGTCAGGCCCTGGACCACACCGCCCTTCTCGTAGCGGTACACGGTGCCGAACTCGAACAGGCGGATCGGCAGCTCGCGGTAGGAGCGGCCGCGCGAGGAGTAGATGAGGTTGTGCATCGGGCAGTTCATCGCCTTGAGGCGGTACTTCTGCGCCGGGGCGTCCGGGTGGTCGTCGTCGTGGAACTCCATCGCGGGGAACATCGTGTCGCCGTAGTACGGCAGGTGCCCCGAGGTGTAGAAGAGCTCCTCCTTGGTGATGTGCGGCGTGCCGACGTACGAGAAGCCCTCCTCGATGTGGCGCTGGCGGACGTAGTCCTCCATGACCCGCTTGATCACGCCGCCGCGCGGGTGGATGAGCGGCAGGCCCGAGCCGATGCTCGGGTGGAAGCTGAACAGGTCCTGCTCGACGCCGATCTTGCGGTGGTCGCGACGCTCGGCCTCGGCGAGGCGCTCCAGGTACGCCTTGAGCTCGTCCTTGGACGGCCACGCGGTGCCGTACACGCGCTGGAGCGAGGCGTTGGCCTGGTCGCCGCGCCAGTAGGCAGCCGCCGAACGCATGAGCTGGACGCCCTGGCCGATCAGGCGGGTGCTCGGCAGGTGCGGGCCGCGGCACAGGTCCTTCCACACGACCGTCTCCGACTCGCGCCCGGCCCCGCGCACGTTGTCGTAGATGGTCAGCTCCGCGCCGCCCACCTCGACGTCGGCACCCTCGGTGCCCTCGGCGTGGCCCTTGATGCCGATGAGCTCCAGCTTGTAGGGCTCCGCGGCAAGCTCGGCACGCGCCTCCTCCTCCGTGACCACGCGGCGGCGGAACGTCTGGCCCTCGCGGATGATCCGGCTCATGGCCTTGTCGAGCGCCTTGAGGTCCTCCGGGGTGAAGGGGGTCGCGGTGTCGAAGTCGTAGTAGAACCCGTCCCGCACGGGCGGGCCGATGCCGAGCTTCGCGTCCGGGTTGACCTGCTGGACGGCCTGCGCCAGCACGTGCGCGGCGCTGTGCCGCAGCACCATGAGCCCGTCCGGCTCCTGGATGGTCACCGGCTCGACGCGCACGCCGGCGGGCAGCGCACGGTCGAGGTCCCACAGCTCGCCGTCGGCGTCGTCGGCCGCGAAGACGCGCACGACCACCACGTCCTTGCGGTCCGCGAAGAGCTCGGCACCCGTGGTCGGCGTCGTCGTCGTCACGAGCGATGAGGCGGGCTCCGAGGACGGTGACTGCGGGGGGACGACGTCGGACACGTGCTGCTCCTTTACGTGTGCGCCCACCGGCATACGGCGGCCGCCGGGCGCGGGTGCGGGGTGGCGCGCCTGGCGACCGCTCACGAGCGGCCCGGACGCGCCGAGGGGCGTCGCCGGTCGGCGACGCCCCTCGATCGTACCGATGTGCGGACCGGATCCCGACGCACGGGGCGTCGGAGTCGGGTTCACGGCGGCTCGTCAGTCGTTGAGGTCCTTGAGCTTCTCGCTCGCCGCGTCGATCTTGCCGTCGATCGAGTCCGGGGTCAGACCCTTGACCTTCTCCGCGACGGAGTCGATCTGCTCGTCGGTGGCGAGGTGCTTGGCCTTGTCGGCCAGCTCCTTGGCCTTGTCACCCAGTTCGTCGAAAACGCCCATGATCTGCACTCCCTCGGTTGTGGTCGGTGCGGTCGGAGTACCGCGGTCGCTGCGCACGGTTCTCCAGCGAACGTACTGCGGACGCCACGACCGCGCACGGGCAGACGAGTTCGCCAGTCTTCCCTCGCACTGGGCGCCAAACGCCGGGGGTGCTTTACCACGGCCTGGCAACGTCAGCAACGTCATGACCCGCTCGCCAACTCGTCCTGGCGTCGAGTTGATGTGGTCAGACCTCAGGCACTAGTCTCGTACTCAGAGGTCAGACCACAGGGTCGGATCACCAGCGCCGCTCGCTGAGCGGCCCCAACAAGGAGAATCACCACCATGAGCGGTTCCAAACCAGTGCGCATCTCAGGCTTCATCGGCCTGATCGTCGGCGTCCTCATGATCATCGTGGGTGGCGTCGTGTGGGGCTTCACCACGTCCCAGCTCAGCGCACAGGAGATCACCGTTCCCGACGACGCCAATTACCTCGCCGGGTCAACCGTGAACAACCCGTTCTCGGCCATGGCACAGGCCGACATCATCGGCGTGCACCAGCAGCACGGCGCCGTCGAGACCCTCGAGGCGAACGCGGACCTGCTCGCCTCGGTCGGCATCACCGTCGACCCCGACGCCACCTACAACTACTCGACCCTCGGCGACATCAACACGGCGGTCAACGGCGGCGTGCAGAACGGCACGATCTCCGCGGACGACGCCGCGCCCATCCTCGCCCTGCGCAACACCGCGAACCAGGCCGCAGGCCTCCAGTCGGCCCTGTACACCTCGGTCATCGCCTTCGGCGTCGCCGCCCTGATCATCGGGCTCGGCGTCCTGTCGGCCATCAACGGCTTCGCCCTGACCCGCGTCGCCGCCACCGCACCCGCCTCCCCGGCGCGCCAGCCGGAGCTCGCGAGCGCCTGAGAACCACTCCCCCGCAGCACAGCGCCGAGCGCTCCTCGCACCCGCCGATCGATCACGGCGCGCGGGGGACGCTCGGCGCTGGCGTGTCACGGCGCCAGGGCCGGGCTGCGGCGGCCCCCCGGCCCGGGGTGCACGATGGTCCCATGCGCCCCGACGCCCCGGACTATCCCACCCGTGCGGCCACCGCGCCCGATCTCCTCGGTCTCGAGACCCTGCTCGTGGAGTGCCGGGCCTGCCCGCGCCTGGTCGCCTGGCGAGAGGCCGCCGCCGCCGCACCCCGTGCCGCGTTCCGCGGCCAGACCTACTGGGCGCGGCCGGTACCGGGCTTCGGTGACCCCGGGGCACGCATCGTCATCGTCGGCCTGGCACCCGCCGCCGACGGCGCCAACCGCACGGGGCGCATGTTCACGGGCGACCGCAGCGGAGACTTCCTCTTCGCGGCACTGCACCGCGTGGACCTGGCCAGCCAGGAGACGGCGACGTCGGCCGACGACGGGATGGTGCTCACCGGCGTCCGCATGGTGGCTCCCGTGCGGTGCGCTCCTCCGGCCAACAAGCCCACCGCGCAGGAGCGGCAGCGCTGCGGGCCGTGGCTCGCGCGCGAGCTGGAGCTGCTCGGCAGCCGCTTCGCCGTCATCCTCGCCCTCGGCGCGATCGGGTGGGACGCGGCGCTGCGCACCCTCGGCGAGCAGGGCTGGCCCGTCCCCCGCCCGCGCCCCCGGTTCGCACACGCTGCAGAGGTCACGGTGGACCGTCCCGACGGCGGGTCGGTCACGCTGCTGGGCTGCTTCCACCCCTCCCCGCACAACACCTTCACCGGCCGCCTGACGCCGCAGATGCTCGACGACGTGCTCGGTCGTGCCAAGCACCTCGCGGGACTCCGGTGATGCGCACGGTGGGCGGTCCGTCAATATCCTCACGTGAGGAAATAGGGCACTACGCGCCGAACCAGGGGTGTGGTCCGGCCTCAGGGATGCCGGATCACAGCAGGCCAGGCAGGATGGTCCCGGACCACAACAACAACGTAGAGGACATCCGTTGACTTCACCGTGGGCACGCACACCTCAAGACGTCCTAGCAGGACTGGACGCACGCCCTGACGGCCTGACCACCACCGAGGCGGAGGCGCGCCTCGCGTCCGAGGGGCCCAACCGCCTTCCCCTGCCTCCTCGCGACCCGTTCCTGAAGCGCTTGTTCGGCCACCTGAACGACGTCCTCATCTACATGCTGCTCGCCGCGGCTGCCATCAAGGCGTTCATGGGCGACTGGGTCGACTTCTCCGTGATCCTCGCCGTCGCCGTGATCAACACGGCGATCGGCATGATCCAGGAGGGTCGCGCCGAGAAGGCGCTCGACGCCATCAAGGGCATGCTCTCGACGCGCGCGCACGCGCTGCGTGACGGCACCGTCTCCGACGTCGACGCCGAGACCCTGGTCCCCGGCGACGTGGTCAAGATCCGCCCCGGCGACCGCATCCCGGCGGACTGCCGCCTCCTCGACTCGGCGAACCTCCAGGTCGAGGAGTCGGCGCTGACCGGTGAGTCGGTCGCGTCCGTCAAGGACGTCGCACAGGTCGCCGCCGACGCCAACGTCGGCGACCGCACCTCCATGCTGTTCTCCGGCACGCTCGTCGTCGCCGGCACCGGCACCGCGGTCGTCACCGGTACCGGGGTGAACACCGAGATCGGCCGCATCCAGACCATGATCAGCGAGGCCGAGTCGCTCCAGACGCCGCTCGCGCGGACCCTGGGCAAGTTCGGCATGACGCTCGCCTGGCTCATCCTCGGCATGGGCGTCTTCATGATGCTCGTGGGCTGGCTGGTCCACGGCCTGGGCGGCCGCGAGCTCATCTCCGCGACCATCGGCTTCGCGGTCGCCGCGATCCCCGAGGGCCTGCCGGCGCTCGTCACCATCACGCTCGCGCTCGGCGTGCAGCAGATGGCCCAGCGCCGCGCGATCACCCGCAAGATGGCCGCCGTCGAGACGCTCGGCTCGGTGTCCACGATCTGCTCGGACAAGACCGGCACGCTGACCCAGAACGAGATGACGGTGCGCGACGTGCGCACCCGCACCCACGAGTTCCACGTCGAGGGCGGCGGCTACGCACCGATCGGTGACATCACGCTCGACGGCGTGCCCGTCGACGCCGCCGCACACCCCGACCTGCTCGCCGTGGCCGAGGTCATGGGCCTGGCCAACGACGCGCACATCGAGGAGATCGACGGGCGCTGGCAGCTCATCGGCGAACCCACCGAGGGCGGCGTGCTGGTGCTCGCCCGCAAGGCCGGGGTGACCGGCGAGGGCTGGACCCGTCACGCGGAGATCCCGTTCGAGTCGGCCACCAAGTACATGGCCACCCTCGCGCAGGACCCCGCGGGCGAGCGCCACATCCTGGTCAAGGGCGCGCTCGACTCCGTCGCGGCACGCTGCACCACACAGGCCGGCCCGAACGGCGTCGAGCCGTTCGACCAGGGGTTCTGGGACCAGCAGGTGGTCGAGCTCGGTTCGCAGGGACTGCGCGTCCTGGCCGCCGCCCGGCTCGACGTCCCCGCGGACACCGACACCCTTCCCGAGGGCGGCCCCACCGGCCTGACGCTGCTCGGCGTCGTCGGCATCGTGGACCCGCCCCGGCCCGAGGCGATCATGGCCATCGAGGAGGCCCGCAACGCGGGCATCGCCGTCACCATGATCACGGGCGACCACGCCGGAACCGCCAAGGCCATCGCCCACGAGATGGGGATCATCGACCAGGTCGACGCACCCTCCCTCACGGGTGCCGAGCTGGAGGCCATGAGCGACGAGGAGCTGGCGGGCGTCGTGCAGTCCGTGCACGTCTACGCGCGCACCAGCCCCGAGCACAAGATCCGCATCGTGCGGGCACTGCAGACGCACGACGAGGTCGTGGCGATGACAGGCGACGGCGTCAACGACGCCCCCGCCCTCACGCAGGCCGACGTCGGCGTGGCCATGGGCATCAAGGGCACCGAGGCGACCAAGGAGGCCGCGGACGTCGTCCTGGCGGACGACAACTTCGCCACCATCGAGCGGGCCGTGGCCGAGGGCCGACGGATCTACGACAACATCCGCAAGGCGGTGCTGTTCCTGCTGCCCACCAACGGTGCGCAGTCGATCGTCATCCTCTTCGCGATCCTGTTCGGCTGGACGGTGCTGCCGCTCGAGCCGGTGCAGGTGCTGTGGATCAACATGATCACCTCCGTGACCCTGTCCCTGCCGCTCGCCAACGAGCCCAAGGAGCCGGGACTCATGAACCGGGCGCCGCGCGATCCGAAGGAGCCGCTCATCTCCGGCGCGTTCCTGCGCCGCATCCTGTTCGTCTCGGCGCTCATCGCGGCCGCGACCCTGTTCCTGTTCCAGCTGGAGAAGAACGCGGGCATGCCCACGGCCCAGGCCCAGGGCATGGCCGTCACGATGCTGGCGCTGGGCCAGCTCGCCTACCTCTTCTCCTGCCGGTTCCTGGACCGGTCCTCGCTCACCGTGGACGTGCTCAAGGGCAACCCGACGCTGTGGTGGTCGGCCGGTGCCCTGATCCTCCTCCAGGTCGCGTTCCTGTACCTGCCGTTCATGCAGGACCTGTTCCGCGTCCAGGGCATCGGCCTGGCCGAGTGGGGCAAGGCCGCCGGGGCGTCCGTGGTGATCTTCCTGATCGTCGAGGCCGCCAAGGCGCTCGGACGACGCAACCTGCGCAGGGCCGTGCGCCGATCCTGACGACCGCGACGCCCCGTCTCCCGCCCACGCGGCGGGGGACGGGGCGTTCCCGTGTGCGGCGAAGGCCAGGAGGTCAGATGGAGTCGAGGATGCCGGGGGGCATCGCGTAGCCGTGCTCCGGGGCCGGGTAGGCGCCCGAGCGGACCTCAGCCGCGTAGGCCGCGAGGGCGTCGGTCATGACGTCCAGCACGGAGGCGTAGCGCTTGACGAACTTGGCGGCGCGCCCCTGCGTCAGCCCCAGCAGGTCGTGCAGCACCAGCACCTGCCCGTCCACCGCGGGACCCGCGCCGATGCCGATGGCGGGAATGTGCAGCAGCGGGTGGATCTGCGCCGCGAGGTCGGACGGGATGGCTTCGAGCACCACCGAGAACGCGCCCGCCTCCTGGACGGCGAGGGCATCGTCGCGCACCCGGCGGGCCGCCTCGACGGTGCGGCCCTGCGCGGAGAAGCCGCCCAGAGCGGTCGCCGTCTGCGGGGTCAGGCCGACGTGCCCCATGACGGGGATGCCCGCGCCGACGATCGCGCGGATACGTGCCGCCGGGACGGGGCCGCCGCCTTCGAGCTTGACGGCGTCGGCGCCGGCCTCCTTGACGCAGCGGATCGCCGTGGCCACGGCCTGCTCGTCGCTCACCTCGTAGGAGCCGAACGGGAGATCGACGACGACGAGCGCGGTCACCGTGCCGCGGCGCACCGCGCTCGCGAGAACCAGCATCTCGTCGACCGAGACGGGCACGGTGGAGTCGTAACCGAGCTGCACCTGGGCGCCGGAGTCGCCCACCAGCACGATGTCCACACCGGCCCGCTGCGCGGCCACGGCCGCCGGGTAGTCGTAGGCCGTGACCATGACGAGCTTGTCACCGGCGGCCACGAGTTGCGCCAGGGACGGCGGGGTGACCCGCTTGCGGGCCGGCGTCACGGATGCGGAGGGGTCAGGGTGGTGGCTCATGCGAGCGGGCTCTCGAGCAGGGTGGCGACGGCGTCGTCCACCTGGATCACGGCGTTGGTGCCTCGCTGGACGTGCACCACCCGCGGCTCGTAGGTCGCGAGCTCCGCGCGATCGTACTGGCCGTACGAGATCACGATGATCGTGTCGCCCGTGTGCACCAGGCGGGCCGCGGCGCCGTTGACCTGGATGGTCCCGCTACCACGCTCGCCGGCGATGGTGTACGTCTCGAACCGCGCGCCGTTGTCGACGTCGACGACGGCGACCTGCTCGTGCTCCAGGATGTCGGCGGCGTCGAGCAGGTCGGCGTCGATCGTGATGGAGCCGACGTAGTGCAGGTCGCTGCCGGTGATCGTGGCGCGGTGGATCTTGGACTTCAGCATGGTGCGTTGCATCAGCGTGCTCCGGTCGGTGCAGCGCCCGCAGCGGCGGGCGTGATGGCGGGCGTGATGGTGACGTTGTCGATGAGGCGGACGGGGCCCACCTGCGCGGCGACCAGCGCGAGCGCCGGCCGGTCCAGGGTAGCGACGGGTTCGAGCGTCGCCGGGTCCGCGAGGGTGAGGTACTCGGGTTCGACGCCGTCGACCGCGAGCTCACGCAGCCCGGCCTCCCGGGCGTCGGCCGCCGTGGACCCCGCGGCGGCGGCGTCCTGCACGGCGCGCAACGCCCGCGAGAGCGAGAGCGCGCGGCGGCGGTCGTCGGCGCCCAGGCGCACGTTCCGGCTCGACATGGCCAGGCCGTCCGGCTCGCGCACCGTCGGGCCCACCTCGATCCGCACCGGCAGGCCCAGGTCCGCGACGGCACGGCGGACCACCACCACCTGCTGGGCGTCCTTCGCGCCGAACCACGCGACGTCGGGGGCGACGGCGATCAGCAGCTTCGTGACCACGGTCGCCACACCGTCGAAGTGGCCGCGCCCGCGGTGGGCGCCCTCCAGCGTGGCCGTGACCGGGCCGGTGACGCTCACGGTGGTGGCGAACCCGGTCGGGTACAGCTCATCGGGCGCGGGCGCGAACACCAGGTCGGCACCGGCCGAGGCGGCCAGGGCGACGTCGGCGGCCTCGGTGCGCGGGTACGCGGCCAGGTCGGCCGGGTCGTCGAACTGGGTCGGGTTGACGAACACGGACACGACCACGACGTCGCTGGTCGCGCGCGCCGCACGGATGAGGGAGAGGTGCCCCTCGTGCAGCGCACCCATCGTCGGTACCAGGGCGACGGTCCGCCCCGCGGCCCGGTGCGCGGCGAGGGTGGCCCGCAGCTCGGCGACGGTCCGTACGGTGGTCATTCCCGGTCCTCCAGCAGGTTCCTCGCGGGCGGCGCCCGCGGCGAGCGCACGCGTCGCTTGTGTCAACGCGTCGAACACCCCGATCGCTTCCGGGACGCGCCGGGAGATCTCGACCCGGTGGGCGTCCACGGTCGCCGCGTCCCCGCGTGCGACGGGTCCCGTCAGCGCCTCCCTGGCCCCGAGCCTCGCCCAGTTCTCGACCGTGGCGCGCACCAGGGGCACGAGGGCGGCACGATCCACGCCCGCCGTCCCCGCGAGGCGCTCCGCGATCCCCTCCAGCGTGACGAGGAAGTTCGACGCCACACACGCCGCCGCGTGGTAGGCGACCCTGTCCTCCTCGGGCACCTCGAACGGCACCAGCCCGAGCGCGCGGGCCAGGTTCCCCGCCACCGCGAGCGCATCCTCATCGACACCCGCGACGGCGGCGGGCACCCCCTGGAAGTCGGTGGCCGGCACGTCCGGGCCCTGGGCCGGGACGGTCATCAGGGGGTGCAGCGAGAAGGCGTGGTGTGCGGTGAGCGGGGCCAGCGAGGTGGCACCCGAGAGATGGCCCACGAACGGCCCCGGTGCGATGGCGGCACCGGCTGCGCGAATCGCGGCGTCGGGAACGGCGAGCAGGACGACGTCGGCGCCGTCCGCGGTGGCACCCCGTCCGAGCGGCCCGTCCACCGTGATGCCGGCGGCGCGCAGCGCGCCCGACAGCGCGGTGCCCAGACGGCCCCTCCCGACGACGGCGACCCGTCCGACGCGGCTCACGCGCTGGTTCGAGGATGCGTCGTCGACGGTGGGGGGCACGGTCGCCCAGAGTACCCGCTCGGCCGACGCGCTCCGGGGCGCGTGGTCATCACGGGCGGGGCCAGGTCAGGGGGTGACGACCAGGACGCCGTGGGCACCCTTCTCGCCCAGGGTCATCGCGTGGTTGACGAACGGGTAGTGCCCTGCCTCGTGCGGGACCAGCTCGACGAACCCGCCCTCGGCCGCGCCGAGCGTGAGGACCTGCGAGCCGGTGACGCCCTGCGTGTGGCCGTCGGTGGACGTGCCGTGGAACACGGAGTACGCCCCTTCACGCCACACCGTGTCGAACTGCCCGCCCACGACGTGGAATCCGAGCCCCAGGTTGGGACCGGCGTCCAGCAGCCAGAACCGGACGCGTTCGCCCACGCGGGCGGTCAGGGGGTGGGCGTCGTACTGGAAGGCGCGCCCGTTGAATGCGACGACGTCGGGCGTCATGGTGGCGAGCTTGGCGGCGTCGGCCACGGCCCCGTCGGCGCCCAGGTACAGCTCCGACTGGATCAGCACGTAGCTACGGTCCACGGGTTCGAGGCCGTCAGGTTCGATGACCACGGCGCCGAACATGCCGTTCGCGATGTGCTGCGTCATGGGCATCGTCGAGCAGTGGTACATCCAGATGCCGGAGCGCTGCGCCGTGAACACGTACTCCAGCGACTCTCCCGGTTCGATGGTACGCATGGGCTCGTCGGGTGCCACGTCGCCCGCGTGGAAGTCGATGGAGTGCCCCATCGACCCCTTGTTGACGAGAGTGATGTGGAACGTGTCCCCCACCCGCCCGTGCAGGATCGGCCCGGGGGACGTGCCGTTGTACGTCCACACGGTCCTGGTCAGTCCCGGCGTCACCGGGTCCTCCTGCTCGGTGACGGTGAACGTGTACCGGTGGTCGGCGGGAGTGCCGTCCGACGCCGGCAGCGCGGGCAGCTCGGCCGGGTACGGGTCGGTGGCGCGCGCGGTGTCCAGGAGCTCGACCATGGTGGGACCGGAGGTCGCGGAAGCGCCGTGGTCCATGCCGGCCATGTCGCCACTCGGCTGATCACTCGTGTCGGCGCCCTCCGTGCCGCCCGTCACGACGACGTGCACCACCATGCCCATCTGGCGGTGCCCGGGCAGCGAGCACCAGCCCTCCAGATCCGCGCCGATCACGCCGACGTCCAGGGTCGCACTGTCGCCGGGTGCCAGCGGGTCGAGCGCCGCGCCGTTCGCGAACACCAGGTCGTGACGCTGGTCGCCCGTGTTGTCCAGCGTGACCTCGAGCCGGTCTCCGGCCGGAACCTCGATGGTCGACGGGGTGAACGCCATCCCCTCGACGGTGAGCGTGACCTCGGTGGTGTGCCCGGTGGGCGTGACCGCGGCGGGCGTCGTCCCCGACGTCGCCGCTCCCGGCGTACCTCCGCCCGCGCCGCCCGACGCGAGGGAGGGCCGCACGAGGAGCGCCGTCAGCACCACCGCGGCCACGACGACGATGCCGATGACGGCTCCCCCGGCGCGCGACACGGGCGCTCCTTCCTGGCCGGGCAGCGTGCGGGGTCCGCTGGGGCGGCGCCCGGGCGTCGCGGCCCCGGCCGCAGTCGACGTCGCAGCCCCCGCCGCGGTGGGCTTCGCATCCGCGGGGTCCGCTCCGGGATCCGGCGGCACGGGTCGGTCCGAGGGCCGTTCAGTCACTGCTCGCTCCGTTCGCTCGAGGTGGCGTGGGCCGGGCAGGTGCCGGGGAGCCGATGGCGAGGCCGCCGCCCTTCGCTCCCCCGAGGCTCACGGGGAAGGTGGTGCTCACGCTGAGTCCGGGCGCCTGCGGGCTGGCCGCGGCCAGTGCCCGCCGCGCGGCGGCCTGCGTCTTCCCGGATCGCGCGAACATCACGACGTCCACCGCGAAACAGGCGATCACCAACCCCCACAGCAGAGGACGCACGGCCCCGGCGCCAGCCGGACCCACGGTCACGGCCAGCAGCAGGATCGCGGCGTTGCGCACGGCGAGCCGGGTCGCCGCCGCCGTCTCCAGCGGGGCGATGCCGCGCCGCACGATGTCCGGGCCGCCGCCGATGACCACGGGCATGAGGTAGCTCAGCGCGCCGATGAAGATCTGACCCACGCCACCACCGCCCAGCAGCGCGAGCCACGGGAGGTCGGCGTTGCGCAGGGCGGCGGCGTCGTCGGCGGCGACCGCGTGGAAGGCGATCACGAGGAGACACACGACCGCCCACCCGAGCCCGGACGCCATCGTCCACGAGGCGTATCCGCGCACGGTGGCACGGATCGCGGTGCGCACGAGCGGCGCGGCCACGCCGCCCGCGAGCGCCACCGCGAACGCGGCCAGCCCGAGCCCGACGCCGGGCAGCCAGCCGAGCGCGGCGCTGAGCCCGGCGACGGCGACGCCGCCGGCGAGCACGGGCATGGCGGTCAGGGACGTGGGCACGGCGTCAGGTTGGATCTTCGTGCGCAGCATGGTGGGCCAGAGCGTGACGACGGTGCCGGAGATGGACAGTCCCACCCAGCCCGCCAGGTTGACGATGGCGTGCGCGAGAGTGAGGTTGTCGCGCGAGTCGAGCAGCCAGTCGGGGGCATCGGCCGAGAACATCGCGACCGTGAGGAACCCGGCGAGCACGCAGCCGATCACGAGGAACGCGGCGGCGGCCACGTAGTACCGGATGACGACGGCGAAGCGGGACGCGAACCGGCCGCGCGCGGCACGCAGCAGGGCGAGCCCGTGCCAGGCGATGACGGCGCCCACGAGCCCGGCGAACACGATGGTGCCCACCACCCAGGCCGTCCACATGGAGGCGACGAGCCCGACGAGCGCGAGGTTGAACGCGAGCGAGCGGCGTACGGCGTCGCGTCCGGCGCGGTGGTCGTGCACGGGCAGGTGCAGCAGCGCCTTGGCGAAGTACCAGGACCACTGGAGGATCGCGTTGGTGAGCACGCCGAGGGTGACCACGTGGATGGCGGTCCACAGCGGCTGCGGGAGCGCCGAGCGGGAGATCACGGTGATGGCGGCGACGACGACGGCGGCGATGAGCCAGACGGTGGTCATGCGGTCGGTGCGTGGCCGGCGGCGGGCCCCCGGGGTCGGCGCGGGGCGGGGGCTCACGGTGCCACCTCGGCGTCGGCGGGGGTGTTGCTCCGGGCTCCGGTGCGCCGCCGCGAGGACGAGACCAGGGTCACCATGGTGACGAGGAACGCGAGCAGCGCGACCACGGACAGGGTGCCGCCGATCTGCCACGCGAGCCCGGCCTGGCGGGCGCCGGCGACGAGCCGTACGAGCAGCCCGCCCTGCAGCAGGCCCCACACGGCCCACATGACCGGGTGGTACGGCAGAGGGCTGCGTACCACGGCGGGCACGATGACGGGGGCGTGCGCCATGATCATGGACAGCACGAACCCGATGGTCAGGGAGTGCACGACGGCGTCGTACGCGTACCCGGCGAAGGCGGGCCCGTGGGCGGTCCATACGACGACGGGGACCATGACCCAGACGTAGCCGGCGAGCATGGAGGCCGCCACGAACCGCACCAGGCCCGTCGAGCGGATGGTGCGGCGTGCGACGTCGTGCCAGGCGACGTCGAGCACGAGGACGCCGAGCGCGATCCCGAGCAGCGGATAGCCCCATGCGGGGTCGAGCAGCGAGGCGACGAGCGCGACGACGACGACGCAGGACTCGGCGAGGATGCGGGCCTCGGTGCGCGGCCCCCCGGCGCTCGCCGCGACGAACGCGACGCGCGCCAGCTCGAGCCGCTCGCCGACGATCGTCAGGACCAGCATCCCGGCCCACCAGGCCACGAGCTGGGGGGTGTCGAAGCCGCGGGCCCACAGCGCGGCGCCGCCGATGCCCACGAACGCGCCGAGCGCCTGCACCAGGACCGCGTAGGACTGCTGGCGCCGCCAGACGGCGAGGTAGATGGCGGCCAGGACCGCTGTCGAGAGGGTCCAGGCGACGCCGGGCAGGACGCGCCCGCCGGGGACGGGCAGCGGCGACGCGCCCAGGATCGCGAGGAGGGCGCCCACGCCCGCCGCCACCGGAGACGCGAAGCCCCACCAGGCGTGCTGGGGAGACCGGGCTCCGCTGCGCAGCGCGACCGCGCGTTCCAGAGTGATCGCGGTGCCCACGAATCCGAAGATCATGAGCGGGCCGTGCAGCTGGGCCAGGGAGTCTCCGGCGACCGGTGCGCTGACCCCGAGGCGCAGCAGGGCGGCATCGAGGCCGGCCAGCAGGGAGACGCCTGCCGCGAGGAGGACGGCGAGCCGGCCCCGCGGCATGCGCGCCCGATCCGGGCGACCCATAGGTGTTCCTCTCGTCGGGTCCCCCCGTGCGCCGCGTGAAGGGGGCGGTGCGGGCGGGACGTGCTGCGGCCGGCAGGTGCGGCGACCTGTCGGCACGGCGAATATATCGGAGCCTGGTACTTTCTAAAGGTGACGAAGGCAACGCGTGACACTCGGCTCCACGCAGCACTCGCCTCGCCCACGCGGCAGCGGGTGCTCGACGTGCTGCGTGCCGCCGACGACGCTCCCACCGCACAGCAGCTCGCCACCACCCTCGGACTGCACGTGACCACGGTGCGGTTCCACCTCGAGCAGCTGGAGACGGCCGGGCTCGTGGGCCGCCACACCAGGCACGGCACCGGGCGGGGGCGGCCGGGCGTGCACTTCCGCGTCGTCGGGGCGGGCCTCGCCGACGGCGATGGCGATGGCGATGGCGCACCGTCGGAGGGTGTCGACCTGGACGGAGCGCGCGACGAGATGATCGGAGCGCTGGCCGACGCGCTCGCGGAACCCACCGACGCGACCCGCGCGGACGCGGCCCGGGCCGCCGGGCGGCGGTGGGCGCAGCGGCTGCCCGATCCGACGGGACCCGGCGAGGCGCTGGCAACCGTGGCGCAGGTGTTCACGCGGTTGGGGTTCGGCCCGGAGCAGGAGGGCGCGTCGCTGCTGTTGCGGGCGTGCCCGTTCCGCGCCGCCGCCCGCTCCCATCCCCAGGTGGTGTGCCAGGTGCACCGGGGGCTCGCGGAGGGCCTGACCGCGCGACTGCCCGGGGGCAGCGACACGGAGGTCCGGCTGCGCCCGTTCGTGGAGCCCGACCTGTGTGAGCTTCACCTCGTGCCGCATGCGGCGAGCGCCGATGGTGGACGCGCGAATAAGTCGGAGTAGCATCCTCGATATTCGCGGCGCGCGCCGCGGCGAACACCCCGTACCACGAAGGAGCAGCCAGTGAACGAGCCCGTCGAGATCCTCCGGTCCGCACCAGCCCCGCAGGCCGCGAGCGGCCACTCGTGCGGTTGCGGTGAGCACGACGCCGACGTCCCCGTCCTGGACGTGCGGACGATCCCGCATGCGGTACGCCACGGTGTCGTGTTCGGTGCCGTCGACCAGATCGGCCCCGGCGGCTCGCTCGTCCTCATCGCCCCGCACGCCCCGGTGCCCCTGCTCAACCAGCTGGCCCAGCGCGGCCCCATCGAGGTCGAGTACCTGGTCGAGGGCCCCGAGGAGTGGCGCATCCTCATCACGCGCACCGCCTGAGCGCCCGCCCGGACCCTGGTCCGGGCGGTGACCCAGACGTCCCGAGGCAGCGCGGCCCGTGACGGTCAAGGCCGGCGACATCCCCCCTGGTGTCGTCGGCCTTCGGCCGTCACCGCAGCCGCACGGTCAAGGCCCCGGGCCCGCCGATCCCGGCCATCGGGACCACCACATCGCGTCGTTGCCGTTCCGTGACCTGGTGAACCCTCGTACTCTCGTCCAGCCCGAGTCGCCGTCCCGAGAGCTGGACCATGCCGCAGCAGTACCCGAGCCGCTCCACGGTGCACCGTGCCGCAGCGCCGCTTCCTGCTCCCGCAGACGAGGCAGGGCACGCCACCTCGCGCGCCGAGCGCCGCCTGGCCCACCGCGCCGACGAACGCCGGCGCCGTGCACAGCGTCGGCGCACCGTCCACACGGGTTCGCTCGCAGCCGTCACCTCCGCCATCCTGCTGGCCGGAGTCACCATCGACCGGGCCGCCGGCGACGCCACGAGCGACGACGCCACCACCACGGGCGTCGGCACGACCCACCGCGCCCCCGCCGCAGCGGCACGCTCCGCCGCACGCGCCGACACCGCCGACCAGATCGACACCCCGGCCGCGCCCGACGTCGAGGAGGCGCGCCGGCTGGCCCGCGACGCCGTCGCGCGCGCCTCCGCCCTGATCGCCACCGAGGTGCGGACCACCCCCGCGGTCCACGACGAGGTGCTGGCCGCGTCGAGCGTGCTCGTCGAGCTGATCCGCCGCTCCGAGGACATCGACAGGCCAACCCTGGTAGCGCTCACGGTCGAACCGGGCCCGCAGCCCGAGCCCCCCGACGCCACGACCGAGGCGGATCCGGACGACGAGCTCTCAGAGGCCGTCGACCTGGTGCTCCAGGCCGTCGCCGCCGACCTCGGCATGGACGGCGCCGACCAGGAGACCACCACGCACCTGGTCTCCCACGCCCTGGAACGGGTGGCCGCGGACCTCGAGACGATCCTGGCGGAGGCGCCGCTCGCGGCCGTCGAGGTGGAGCCCGCCCCGGCGACACCCGCCCAGGTCCTCGCGGACCAGATCGGCGCGAGCCAGGCCGATGCGGAACGGCTCGCCACCCTGGCCGACGTCACCCGCGGCCATCAGAACGGCCGCCTGCCCGACAGCGCGCTCACCGCTCTGTCGTGGGCACCCGGCCACCAGCTGCGCCCCGACGCCGCCGCCCAGCTCGAACGGCTCAACATCGCGTTCCGCGCCCAGTTCGGCCACGACCTGGCCGTGACCTGCTCGTACCGCTCGTTCGCCGGCCAGGTCCAGGCGCGTCAGAACCACGGCCACATGGCCGCGACCCCCGGCACCTCCAACCACGGCTGGGGCATCGCGGTCGACCTGGCCTCGGGCGTGAACCGGTTCGGCACCGCCGCCCACCAGTGGATGCGCGCCAACGCCCCGGCGTTCGGGTGGGAGCACCCGCCCTGGGCCCGCCAGGGCGGCATCCTCCCGGAGCCCTGGCACTGGGAGTTCGAGGGCGTCCCCACCACCTGACGTGACGACCCGGCGCGCCGTGCGCCACGCCACGCCCCACCGCACGCCGAACGGCGCAACCGTACTGAGAGGTTGCAGAGAATTGCAGCGTGGTGCCTGACGATATGAAGGCGCGGACGACGCGCGCCGCCTGGTCCGTGTTCGCCGCCTACGGGGCGGCCGGCTTCGCCATCGGCACCCTCGCCTCCCGCCTGCCCACGGTCCGGTCCGGGCTCGGAGTCAGCAGCTCCCAGATGGGCGTCGTGCTGCTCCTGTGGTCGCTCGGATCCGTGCTCGCCCTGCCGCTGTCCAGCGCCGTGAGCGCACGCCTGGGCACGGCCCGCTCCGCCGCAGCCGCCTCCGTCGCCGCAGGGCTGGGCCACCTGACCCTGGCGCTCGCCGTGACCCTGGGCAGCGTCCCCCTCGCCATCGCGGGCCTCTTCACCGCCGGCATGGGCGAGGGCGTGTGGAACGCGGCCACCAGCATCCAGGGCGCCGACGTCGAACGCCGCCTCGGCTACCCCGCGATGTCCCGCTTCCAGGCCGGTGAGTCGCTCGGCACCGTCTCCGGGTCGCTCGCCGGTGCGCTCATCGCCGCCACCGGCCTGCCCCTGTTCGCGCACTTCGGCCTGTCCGCGGCGCTCGCGATCACCGTGGGCGTCCTCAGCGCCCGGGCGTTCCTGCCCGCGCTCGACACCCCCGGGCGCGGCACCCCTGCGGGCACCCGCCCCCGCGGCGGCGCCGTGCGCGAGACCCTCGCGGTGTGGCGCGAGCCGCGCACCCTGCTGATCGGGCTGGTCATCCTGGGCGCCGCGCTCGCCGAGGGCTCCGCGAGCGACTGGACGGGCGTCGCGCTCGTCGCCGGGTTCGATGCCTCCGAGTCGGTCGCCGCGACCGGGGTCACCCTGTTCTTCGCGTCCATGCTGGTCATGCGGCTCGCCGGGTCGTCCATCGTGCAGCGCATCGGCCGCGTCGCCACCCTGCGGCTGTGCACCGGGTCTGTCCTGGCGGGCCTGTCCCTCTTCGTCCTGTCGCCCTCGCTACCGCTGGCCCTGGCCGGTTCGCTGCTGTGGGGCGCGGGCGCCGCGCTGGGCTTCCCGCTCGGCATCTCCGCCGCGTCCGACGACCCCGCCAAGGCCGCGATGCGCGTCTCCGTGGTCACGACGATCGGGTTCAGCGCCTACATCCTCGGGCCGGGCGTCATCGGCGCGATCGCCGGGCACGTCGGCTACCGTGCCGCGCTCCTGGTGATCGCGATCCCCGCGGTGTGCGCGCTCGTCGCGGCCCGCGCAGCCCGCCCGTTGCCGGTCGCCGCCGACGACGCCTCGACGGGCGGCGACGAACTGAGCGACCTCGACACGCCGGTCTCCGGCACGCTGACGGAGGCGGATCTGATGCTGCTCACCGATCCCGCGCGCTCGGCCACGCCGCGGGATGCCGAGCTCGCGGCCACGGCCGCACGCTGACCCACCCCTAGGCCGCGGGTTCCCCGCCGCGCACGAGCCGTTCGTGGAGCCGTTCGACGGCCGCGCGCACCTGCCACTCGGGCGGCAGGACCTGCTCCATGATCCCGCCCACGACCCCGCAGGAGGCGATCCCCAGCGCGGTCTCCCGGTCGTCGCGGGTGGGTTCGCCGGCCGCGCCCGTGCGCTGCTGGTGGACTCGCGCGGCCAGGTCGCCGAGCTGCCGCTGAGCGATCGGGGCAAAGCGCGGCCGGACCTCCGGGTGGCGCAGCGCGTACAGGTACGCCTCGAGCGACAGCACCACGTCGGTGAGGTCCTGCTCGGGCGCCAGCGGCTCGCGCGCTGCGGCGTCGCGGTCGCCACCGTCCGCCGGGGACGCGGCGCTCACCGTAGTGATCAGCTCGACGAAGAGCTCCTCCTTGGAGGCGAAGTGCGCGTACAGCGCACCCTTGGTGTATCCGGCGGCCTGGGCGAGGTCGGCCACCGACGCCGCCTCGTACCCGCGCTCGGAGAACACCCGAGCCGCCGCCGCCAGGAGGTCGGCCCGCGTCTGCTCCGCCTTGGCACTGCGCCGCGCCGCGCGCCGGGCCGCGCCACCGGAGGCCGCGGACAGCTCGGCGGTCAGGCCCCGAGCAGCCTCGTTCAGCTCGGTCGCGATCTCGCGCCCGACGTCGGCGCCGACGTCGGACAAGCCTTGCCCGAGCGCCTTGCTCAGGCCCGTGATGGCGTCCTTGAGTGCGCGGGACGCGGCACGGAGGTCTTCGGTGTCACTCACCCGACCAGGGTACATCCTGACCGGTACGGAGTCCCGGGACGCGAAAAGTACCGGTCGGTATGCGACACACGAGCCCGGCGCGTATCATCACCGGCGTACTGTTCAGTACATACCCCTCGGTATTTCATTGTCGACAAGGAGCACCCGATGACCCCCGAAGTCCTCGTCGTGTCCGGCCTGAGCAAGCGGTTCGGCTCCGGCCCCGGCGCCGTCCAGGCCAACGATGCGATCGACCTGAGCGTGTCCGCCGGACAGGTGGTGTGCCTGCTCGGCCACAACGGCGCCGGCAAGTCCACCCTGGTGGGACAGGTGGTGGGCCTCACGGTGCCCGACGCCGGAACGGTGCTGCTGGGCGGCATCGACGCCGTCGCCCACCCCGCCGCCGCCCGCGCCCTCGCCAGCGTCCAGGCGCAAGCCAACGTGCCGATCACGGGGTTGACCCCCCGCACGGCGATCGAGCTGGTCGGTCGTGTCCGGGGTCTGCGCAAGCCCGCCGCCCGCACCCGCGCCGACGAGCTGCTGCAGGCCCTCGACCTGATCACCTGGGCCGACAAGCCCGCGGAGAAGGTCTCCGGCGGCGTCGCACGCCTCACGGCGTTCGCCATGGCAGCGATCGCCCCCGGGGCCCTGGTGGTCCTCGACGAGCCCACCAACGACGTCGACCCCGTGCGGCGCTGGCTGCTGTGGCAGGAGATCCGGCGCATCGCCGACGACGGCAAGGGCGTACTCCTCGTGACCCACAACATCCACGAGGCCGAGCACGTCGTCGACCAGGTCGTCCTGCTGGACGAAGGCCGCGTCGTCACCCACGGCACCCCCGCGCAGTTCGTCGCCAGCCACCCGGGGGACACCCTCGAAGACGTCTACATCCACCTCGTGGGGCACCAGGACGCCCGTGGCAGCGCAACGGCGGCCGCAGCATGAGCGCCGCCACCGCCTCCCCCGCCGCGACCCTCGGCACGTCCGTGGTGCGCCAGCTCGGCCTGCTCATCCAGTGGCAGTTCCGCCGCGGCGCGCAGATGTTCCCCCTGCTCGCCGTGGTGCAGACGCTCCTGGCGGCCACCACCGTGTTCGGCTACGGCCTGCTCGTCGGGGACCCGCCGCCCGACGCGGCCCTGTTCCTGGCCACGGGCGCAGCGACCGTCAACCTCATCATGGTGGGACTGGTGCTCACCCCACAGGGCGTCGCCCAGGCCAAGACGGAGGGCTCGCTCGCGTGGATGCGCACGCTGCCCGTGCCCCGCTGGACCTTCCTGGCCTCCGACCTGGTGGTCTACGCGCTCGTCGCCCTGCCCGGCTCGGTGCTGGGCCTCGTGGTGGGTACCTGGCGGTTCGGCGTGACCCTGTCCCTCTCCCCGTGGCTGGCCCTGGCCGCCCCGCTGGTCGCCGTCATCGCCACCGCCGTGGGCTACTCGATCGCACTGCTGCTGCGGCCCCAGCTCGCCATGCTCGTCAGCCAGGTCATCGTGTTCGTGGTGTTGCTGTTCTCACCCATCTCGATCCCCACGCAGCGCCTGCCGCAGTGGCTGGCGACCGCGCACGAATGGCTGCCGATCGCGCCCATGGCGGACCTCATGCGCGCGTCACTGGTCTCGGATGTGTTCTCCATGGGCACCCGGCCCGCGCTCGTGCTCGCGGCCTGGACCGTCCTCGCCCTGGCCGGCGCGAACCGCGCACTGTCACGCCGGACGTAGCGCGGAGGTCCTGCGACGCCCCGCGCGCAGGATGACGGCGGTGGTCATCCTGCGCGCGGTCGCAGGCCCCGGGCGCGTCAGTCAGTCGCCGGTGACGGCCAGGTAGCGGTCGCGGACCACGTCGGCGAGCAGGGGGTGGTCACCCAGCGGGGCGGCCACCACGTCAGCGCCGGCCCCGGCGAGCAGGCCGTGGAAGTACCCGGGCGCCAGCAGGTAGCTCGCCACCGCCACGCGGCCCCCGGCGACGCGTGCCTGCGCGACGGCGTCGGGCACGCTCGGGGAGGCCGCCGCGACGAACGACACGGTCACGTCGCGGCCCAGCCGGTCGGCGAGCAGGGCGCCCATGGCGTGGGCCTGCTCGCGCCCGCGCTCGTCGCGCGTGCCGGCCACCGCCAGCACCACCGCGTCGTCGGGCAGCGCCCCGGCCTCGGCCAGTCGCTGGGCGAGCACGTCGGCCAGGCGCGGGTCGGGGCCGAGCGGAGCGGTGGCCACCGCCGTCGTGCCCGCAACCGCGTCCCCGATGTCCTGCGACACGTGGAAGCCGGTCGAGAGCAGCAGCGGGACCACGACCGCGTCGGGCGCGGCGTCGCGTGTGCGGACCTCCCCCGCCGCGGGGACCACCTCGCGCACCACGTCGGCGGGACTCGGCGTCTGCACGTCCACGTACGCCTCGCGCACCGGCACGTCCGGGAGCAGCCCCGCGACCCGGGTCAGGATCGCGCGGATCACATCGCGTCCCTCCCGGTTGCTGGTGCCGTGGGCGCAGCCGATGAGCGTGGGCGCACCGACGGCAGGCGGCGCCGCGGGGGCGGGTGCGGGAACGCCCTGCGCCGTCGCCTCGCGGCCCGAACCGTGCAGCTCGGGTGCCGGGTGCGGCGGCACCAGGAAGCCCTCGGCCGCCGTCGGACCCGCCACGATCACGGCGGGGAAGCCGATACCGGCCTCCGCTGCCACCGCGGCGATCGTGCCGAGCGTCGCGTGCACGGCCCGCTGCTCGGGCAGCGTCGCCGCCTGGACCACGGCGACGGGCGTGGCCGGGTCGACGCCGTCGAGCAGCGCCTGGGCCACGAGTCGGGGCAGCCACTCGACGCCCATCATGAGCACCGTGGTGGTCTGCGGGTCGCGCAGCGCGGCGATGTCCGCCGGTCCCAGGTCACCGTGCGCGTTGACGATGTGCGTGGCCACGGCGGCGCCGCGGTGCGTCACCGGGACGCCCGCCGCCCCGGGACCGGCGATGGCCGACGTCACGCCGGGCACGACCTGCACGTCGATCCCGGCGGCCCGGCACGCGAGCACCTCCTCGCCGCCGCGCCCCAGCAGGTACGGGTCCCCGCCCTTGAGCCGCACCACGCGCTTGCCCGCGCGGGCGTGCGCGAGGATCAGCGCCTCGATGTCGCGCTGGCGCATCGAGTGCTTGCCCGGCTCCTTGCCCACCGGGACCACCTCGACGTCGTCGCCGAGCAGGGGCAGCAGTCCCGCCGGTGCCAGCCGGTCGACGATGACGACGTCGGCCTGGCGCAGCAGCGCGAGGCCGCGCACCGTGATCAGGTCGACCGCCCCCGGCCCGCCACCCACGAGGGCGACGGCACCGGGTGCGAGAACCGCGTCGGAGCCGACCTCGGCGATCATCAGGCCTCCACGAGGGGGTTCGGGGCGTCAGCCACCAGCACCCGGCCGTCGCGGACCTCCGTCGCGAACACGAGGAGCGGCTTCTTGACCTTCCCGCCCGAGTCGAGCACCTCGCCCGTCTCGAGGTTCCACACCTCCTTGAGCATGGGCGTGGTCACCGTGGCGACGTCCCGCTCGGCGCCGTCCGCGCCGGCGACCCGGGTGGTGCCGACGAGGCCGCGCGACATGACGTTGGCCCCCGAGTAGGGGTCGCGCTGCTGGACGGCCCGCACCGTGCCGTCGGCCAGCCGGAACACCGCCACCTGGGTGTCACCCAGCAGAGCGCCGGTCCCCCGCTCGGTGACCAGGTCCTCCAGCGCACACACGTCGACGAACGTCATCGGGCTCCCTCCGAGCCGGCCAGGCCCGCGTCACGGGCGTCCCGGGGGTCATGGTAGGTGACGGCGTCCACCTCGGCGGCAGGCTTGATCTGCCCGCGCTCGGGGACGAACGCCAGGTCGGGGTCGGCCACCCCGGGGGCGTTGATGAACTGGACGAACTTGCGCAGCTTGGCCGGGTCGGCGAGCGTCACGCTCCACTCGTCCTCGTAGCTGTCCACGTGCTCCTGCACGGTCGCTTCGAGCTGGGCGCCGATGCCGAGCGAGTCCTCGACGACGACGCGGCGCAGCTCGTCCAGCCCGCCCGCCCGCTCGGCCACCCACGGGGCGGTGCGCTGCAGGCGGTCCGCCTCCTGGATGTACAGCATGAGGAAGCGGTCGATGTACCGGATGAGCGTGGCCTCGTCGAGGTCCTCGGCCAGGAGCTGGGCGTGCACGGGGTTCGCGCCGCCGTTGCCACCCACGTACAGGTTCCAGCCCTTGTGGGTCGCGATGACGCCCACGTCCTTGCCACGCGCCTCCGCGCACTCGCGCGCGCAGCCCGACACGCCGAACTTGAGCTTGTGGGGTGAGCGCAGCCCGCGGTAACGCGTCTCCAGCTTGACCGCCATCGTGGTGGAGTCCTGCACGCCGAACCGGCACCAGGCCTGACCCACGCACGTCTTGATGTTGCGCAGCGACTTGCCGTACGCGTGCCCGGACTCGAAGCCGACCGCCACCAGGCGGCGCCAGATCTCGGGGAGCTGGTCGAGCCGCGCGCCGAACATGCCGATGCGCTGCGCGCCCGTGATGTGCACGTACAGGCCGTACTCCTGAGCAACCTTGGCGAACTCGAGGAGCTGGTCGGGGCGCACCTCACCGCCGTACATGCGCGGGATCACCGAGTAGGTGCCGTTGCGCTGCAGGTTCGCCATGACGTGGTCGTTGGTGTCCTGCACCGCCGCGGCCTCGCCCTCGAGCACGTGGCCGCCGTGCAGCGTGGACAGGATCGAGGCGACCGTGGGCCGGCAGATCGCGCAGCCACGGCCCGTGCCGAACTTCGCCACCACCTCGGAGAACGTGGCCAGGTCCTCGTCGCTGACCAGGCGGTACAGCTCGGCGCGCGACATGGCGAAGTGCTCGCACAGAGCGTCGGAGACCTCGACACCGGACTTCACGAGCTCGGCGTTGAGCAGCTTGGTGAGCGCCGGGACGCACGAGCCGCACACCGTGCCGGCCTTGGTGCACTCCTTGATCTGGCCCATCGAGGTGCAGCCCTGCTCCGTGACGGCCCCGCGCACCGTGCCGGCCGTGACGTTCTGGCACGAGCAGACGATGGCGTCGTCGGGCAGCTCCAGCTCGACACCCCCGCCGCCGTCGGGCGAGATGATCGCGGCCGGGTCCGCGCCCAGCGGGCGCCCCAGCAGCGGCCGCAGGGCCGCGTACAGCTCGATGTCCCCCACGAACACGCCACCCAGCAGCGTCTTCGCGTCGTCGGACAGCACGAGCTTGCGGTACTGGCGGTTGACGGGGTCCACGAACGAGACCTCGAGCGCCCCGGCGCTCAGCGCGTTGACGTCGCCGAACGACGCGGCGTCGACGCCCACGCCCTTGAGCTTGGTGCCCTCGTCGGCGCGGTGGTGGGTGCGGTCGCCGCCCAGCATCCGGTCGGCGACGACGTCGGCCATGTCGTTGCCGGGGGCCACCAGGCCGGCGCACACCCCCTCGAAGGAGGCACACTCGCCGATCGCCCACACGGCGGGGTCCGACGTCTGGCAGGTGGTGCCCACGACGACGCCGCCCCGCTCGTCGATGGCGAGGCCGGCCTCGCGCGCCACGCGGTCGCGAGGCCGGATACCCACGGAGAACACGACGACGTCGACCGGAAGGACCGTGCCGTCGGAGAGCTCCGCCGTGCCCACCGGGCCGTCGCCGGCGGGCAGGAACCGCTGGGCGGCCGCTCCCGTGCGGATCGCCATGCCCAGGTCCTCGACCAGCAGGCGCAGCATCTCGCCGCCACCCTGGTCGAGCTGCGCACTCATGAGATGGTCGGTGAACTCGACCACGGTGGCGCTCGCGCCGAGCGACTGGAGTGCCGCGGCGGCCTCGAGGCCCAGCACCCCGCCACCGACGACGAGGCCGCGCACCGGACGACCGAGCGACTGCTCGCGCAGGCGCACCCACTCGGCGATCCGCTCGACGTCCTCCATGGTGCGGTACGTGAACGTGCCCGCCAGGTCGGTGCCCTCGGCGCGCGGGGTCCACGCCCACGACCCCGTGGCGAGCACGGCGTGGTCGTAGCCCACCTGGTGCCCGGACTTGGTGGTGACGACGTTCGCCTGCCGGTCGAGCGCGGCCACGCCGTCACCCGTGACCAGGGTGACGCGCGGGTCGTCCCACACGTCCACGTTCATCGACAGGGCACCCGCATCCCGGGTGGCGAACCACTCGGACAGGTGCACGCGGTCGTACGGCAGGTACGGCTCGTCACCGATGACGGTCAGCGACCAGGAGCCCTCCGGGTCCTGCGTCGTGAGGTTCTCGGCGAAGCGGTGGGCGGTCATGCCCGCGCCGACGACGACGATGCGCGCACCGGACAGAGGCGCGGGCGCGTGCGACACCGTGTGGGCGGCAGGGCTCAGGGGGCTCGACATCGTGGAGGTGCGCTTTCGGTTGCGGGAACGGCACGGCTGACCGGCTCGGGCCGGCCTTCCCCAGTGTGGCTCGCACGCATCGAATCCGCGCGCGCGGGCAACCCCGGTGAAGTGCGCCGTCTGAGGTCCCGCTCACGCTACTGGGCTGCGACGACACCGCCCAGCGCGGTGTGCGCCGTGCGCGAGGTTCCGGCGCGAACCTCACGGTGCGGCCCACCCGCGCGGTGGCGGCGGGCCGCGAGCGCGGCCCCCAGCAGTCCCGCGTCCTGCCCGGCCGTCGCCCGGACCACGGGCGGCGGCGGCGTCACGGCGAGGAACCCGGCGAGCCGGTCACGCACGGGGACGATCAGGGTGTCGCCGGCGCAGGCCAGCCCACCCGCCAGGACGATGACGTCGGGCACGATCAGGGCGACGGCCTGCGCCAGCGAGAACGCGAGCGCCTCGGTCGCGGTCGCCCACACCGCGGTGGCCACCCGGTCACCGGCCCGCATGGCCGCCACCACCTCCCGTGCCCCTGAGGCGTGCGCACCTGTGGCCCGGTTGTAGCGCCGGACGACAGCACCGGCCGATGCGACCGCCTCGAGGCATCCCTGGTTGCCGCACGGGCACGCCTCGCCGCCGCGTGTGACGACGCCGTGCCCGATCTCGCCGGCGTAGCCGCCCCCGACCACGGGCCGCCCATGGACGACGACCGCGGCGGCGATGCCGGTGCCGATCGCGACGACGAGCGCCGCCTCGGCACCGCGGGCCGCCCCGACGGTCGTCTCGGCGAGGCCCGCGCAGCGCACGTCGTGCCCGATCGTGACGGGGAGGGAGAACCGGTCGCGGGCCAGGGCGGCGAAGTCGACGTCGCGCCAGCCGAGGTTCTCGGAGCAGATGCCCCGGCCGGTCGCGTCGTCGACGACGCCGGGCAGGGCGATCCCGACGCCGGCCGGTCGGCCGTGCTCGCCCGCGCGGGCCTCGAGGTCGGGCGCCAGGTGGGCCACGGTGTCGAGCACGGCCCCCGCGCACCCGGCCCCGGGTGGCGGGGTCGGGACGCGCACGACGGCACGGGCGACGCCGTCGGACCCGACCAGCGCCCCCTTGATCGTGGTGCCGCCCACGTCGAAGGCCAGCACCGCGGGGCCGGGTCCGAGGGTGGGGTTCATGGGCGATCTCCTGCGTGTCGGGTGGCCGGTGCTGCGGGCACGGCCGCGGACGGCGGCCGCTGCATGGTCGGGGTGGCCGCCTCCGCCGTGCAAGGACCCGGTGATCGGTCCTGTGCGGAGCCGTGCTGTCGCATCTCGTCCGGTTCCCCGGCGTCGCTTCCACGCCCCGGTCGTCGGGTTGTGGTCGCACGGGCCAGGCGATTGCTCGGTTCCCAGGGATCGGGGGCATCGCTTGTAGGGTTTCGACAAACAGAGGAGGCGACGTGCCCCCTAAGGTCCTCACGTCCCCCCTCGAGAGTTGTCGGAGTCCCTGTGAACGCCACCGCCACCATCGACGTCGCAGCACCCGAGCGCGTCGCCACCGTGCCACCGCGCCTGCACGTCCCCCGCACCGCGAACATCGACGCCATCGTGCGGCAGCGCCTGGCGACCGAGCCGGACGCCGTCCTGGCCGAGGTGCGGCGCGACGGCACCTGGCGGCAGGTGACCGTCGCCCAGTTCGACGAGCAGGTCGTCGCGCTCGCCAAGGGCCTGGTCGCCCTGGGCGTCCAGCCCGGGGAGACCGTGGGCATCATGTCCCGCACCCGCTTCGAGTGGACCCTGGTGGACTTCGCCGCCTGGGCGGCCGGTGCGGTGCCCGTGCCGATCTACGAGACCTCCAGCGCCGCGCAGGTCGAGTGGATCCTGGCCGACGCCGACATCCGCGTGCTGGTGGCCGAGACGGCGGGCAACGCGGCCACCGCGGCGTCGGTGCGGAGCAGCGCCCCCCTGCTGCGCGACGTGCTCACGCTGGACGACGGCGCGATCGAGCACCTGGTGTCCCTGGGTGCCGGCGTCCCGGACGCCGAGATCGACCGTCGTCGCCGCCTGGCCACGGGCGACGACCTGGCGACGATCATCTACACGTCGGGCACCACCGGCCGCCCCAAGGGGGCCGAGCTCACGCACGGCAACTTCACCACGCTCGCGCTGAACACCGTCGCGGACGTGCGCGAGATCTTCAACGGCATGGGTCGCACCATCTTGTTCCTGCCGCTCGCGCACGTGTTCGCGCGCTACGTGCAGGTGGTCGCCGTCGCGGGCGGCTCGGTGCTGGGCCACGCCCCGGACATCCGCCACCTGACGTCCGACCTCATGACGTTCAAGCCCACGTACCTCCTCGGCGTGCCGCGCATCTTCGAGAAGGTCTACAACGCGGCCGAGCAGTCGTCGGCGGCGGAGAAGGCGCGTGGCTACTTCCACTGGGCCGCCCGGGTGGCGATCGCCTACTCGCGCGCCCTGGACACGGAGCGCGGTCCGTCGCCCTGGCTGCGCTTCCAGCGCCTGTTCGCGGACGGCCTGGTCTACTCCAAGCTGCGCGACAAGCTGGGCGGGCGCGTCACGCACGCCGTGTCCGGTGGCGGCCCGCTGGGCGAGCGCCTGGGCCACTTCTATCGCGGCATCGGGCTCAACGTGCTGGAGGGCTACGGCCTCACGGAGACCACGGCCCCCACCACCGTCAACCGCCCCGGCCGCACCCGCATCGGCTCGGTGGGGCTGCCCCTTCCCGGTGCGTCCGTCAAGGTCGCCGACGACGGCGAGCTGCTCGTCAAGGGATCGCACGTGTTCCGCGGGTACCACAAGAACCCCGAGGGCACCGCCGCGGCGTTCGACGCCGACGGCTGGTTCCGCACCGGCGACCTGGGCACCGTCGACTCCGACGGCTACGTGTCCATCACGGGCCGCAAGAAGGAGATCATCGTCACCGCGGGCGGCAAGAACGTGGCCCCCGCGGTGCTCGAGGACCGGGTGCGCGCGCACGCCCTGGTGAGCCAGTGCCTCGTGGTGGGCGACAACCGGCCCTTCATCGGCGCCCTGATCACGCTGGACCCCGAGGGCCTGGCCGGGTGGCTCACCATGCACAACAAGCCGGCCATGACCCCCGCCGAGGCGCTGGCCGACGCCGACGTCCGCGCGTCGGTCGAGGCCGCCGTGGCACGAGCCAACGAGGCCGTGTCGCAGGCGGAGTCGATCCGCAAGTGGGCGTTCCTCGGCGGCGACTTCACGATCGAGGGCGGGCACCTCACTCCGTCGCTGAAGATCCGGCGGGCCCAGGTGCTCGCCGACTTCGCCGGGCACGTCGAGGACCTGTACGTCGACACCCGCACGCCCACCGACCAGTCCGCCGGCGCACCCGCCGCCTGACGCGCCCACCACACGAGAGCGAACCGAACCCTCATGGACTCATTCCTCGGCATGCCGATCGAGGTCGGCATGGACCGCTTCATCCTGGGGCAGGCGCTGGGCCTGCTCACCCTGTTCTTCAACTTCTGGGCGTACCAGTCCAGCGACCAGCGCGTGTACTTCCTGCGCTTCACGCTGGGCAGCGCCGCCTGGCTGGGCATGTACCTCACGATGGGCGCCCAGGTGCCCGTCCTGCTGGTCGCCACGTTCTCCACCCTGCGCGGCGTCGTGTTCTGGTGGGCGCTGGCCAAGGACTCTCCGCGACGCCGGATGGTGGCCCGCCGCACCATGTACACGACCCTGGCGATCGCGGCGGTCAGCTCCGTCATCGCGATCCCGGACGCCCGCCCCGAGACGCAGCCGTTCCAGGTGCTGCTGCTCCTGGGTGTGGTGGCGTTCGTCGTCGGCCAGTACATGCCGGGCGTGTACCTGGTGCGGTTCACAGCCGTGTTCTACGCCATCGCGGTGCTGCTCCTGAACACGCCGCTCGACACGTTCAACCCCATCGGCATCATCATCGAGCTGAACAACATCGTCGCGGTGGCCGTGTTCTTCGTGGTGCTCTCCCGCAAGAAGGCGCACCGGGCAAGGCTGGCCGCGATCCCGCCCGCCGCGCTCGCCCTGGGGACGCCCGCCTGAGACCCGCCCTCCCGCAGGCTCAGCGTGCCGCTGCCGTGCTCTCCCGGACGGTGAGCTGCGGCAGGGCGCCCTCGCGGTCCGCCAGGACCTCGGGGGCGTCCACCTGTTCCAGCAGGAAGGCGGCGGCCTGCGCACCCAGCGCGAACGTGTCGCGTGAGACGCACGTGACGGACGGGTGGACCAGTGAAGCCACCACCGAGTCGTCGAACGAGGCGAGCGAGACGTCCTGCGGGATGCGCACCCCCATCTCCTGGGCCACGCGCAGCCCGGCGAGCGCCATGACGTCGTTGTCGAACGCGATGGCCTCGGGCCGTTCGGCGCGGCTGAGCACCGCGCGCACCGCGGCGGCCGCCTGTTCGGGCGAGTAGTCGGTGGCGATCGCCTCACCCGTGACGCCGCGCGCCCCCAGCGCGTCGAGCACCGCCGCCCGCAAGCGGGTGTGCTGGAACTCCGCCGGACCCGACACGTACACGATGCGGTTCAGTCGCAGCGCGCACAGGTAGTCGAACAGCAGGTGGGCCACGCGGCGGTCGTCGAGCCAGATCGCGGCGGGCTCGTCAGGTGTCGACGCGCGGCTGCCCAGCACCACGGCCGGCAGGCCGATCTCGCGCAGGGCGGTCAGGCGCGTGTCGTCGTCGCGCGGGTCGATGACGATGACGCCGTCCACCTGGTTCGCGCTGCGCCATCGACGGTAGGTCTCGACCTCCTGCTCCATCGAGGACACCAGGACCATCTGCATCGCCACGCCCTTGGCGGTCAGCGTGGACTGCATGCCCGCGATGAGGTCCGTGAAGAACGCCTCGGCGCCCAGCGTCCCCGCGGACCGGTTGACGGCGAACCCGACCACCCCGGCGCGGCTGCCCACCAAGGCCCTCGCCGCGGTGTTGGGCAGCCAGTGATGCTGTGCGGCGACGGCGAGGATCCGCCGACGCGTCTCCTCGCTGACCCCCGGGCGGCCGTTGAGCGCGAACGAGACGGCCCCCGGGGACACCCCGGCCAGCCGGGCGATGTCCGAGATCGTCACCCGCTTCGGCTTCGCCATCTCCCGCCCCTCACGTCGTGATTCACCGGATCTCGTGCCGGACTCCGGCCGTCGCGCCGTGGAAGCGCTCACTCTAGCGAGCCGCGCCGATGGCCGCGCACAACGCGGCGAACTCCTCGTGGCTCAGGGCGCTTCCTGCGTTCCAGGACCGTTCGGCCATCGCCCGCAGCGGGTCGCGGATGCCCCGCGCGACCTCGGCCGGCGTCTGCGCCTCGGCGTCGTCGGACCACACCGAGAAGGTGGCGCCCACGAGCTGACGCGGGTACGGCGCGGCGATCTCCTGGCGACCCCCGCCCGGCAGGTCGGGGAACAGGCCCGGATGCCACCGTGCGGCCCAGATGCGCTCGCTGCTGGGGTAGCGGTAGCCCGCGCGCTCGCCGAGCACGTAGTAGAAGAGGGCGTCGTGGAAGTTGACCACGTCGTACCCGGCGCTCAAGGCAGCCGCGAGCGGGCGCATGCCGGCGTGCCAGTTGGTCCACCACGCGAGCGTCACGCCGGCGTCGAGCGGCACGTGCTCGGCCCGCAGCATCCCGTCGTTCCAGGCGCGCGCAGCCAGGCCGCGTGCCGCCAGGTGACGTGCGGTCTCGTTGACGAACGAGGTGAGCAGGTCGAACACCCCGGCGCGCGGGCCGCAGCGGCGCGCCGCGGCCGCCGTGAGCACGGCGCTCTGCGTCAGGCGGGAGAAGTCCACGAACTCGTCCGCGCCCAGGTTCCAGGACCTCGCGCCCGGGAAGGCGTCGGCGACGTCGTCGAGCAGGGCGTGCGCGAAGGCCACCGCGTCCGGGTCGGTGATGTCCAGCGCACCGCTGGTGTCGAGCCCGTCCGTGGCGGGCAGCCGGTGGCCCGGGTGCGCGTCCAGGACGTGGCGCAGGTGGCCGGGCATGTCGAGGGACACGATGACGTCGATGTGCAGGTCGGCCGCGACCCGCTGGATCTCCCGCGCCTGCGCCCGGGTGACGTGCTCGGCGCTGACCGCCTCGGGGAAGGCCGCCGACTCCAGCCGGAACCCCTCGTTCTCGGACAGGTGCCACTGGAAGGCGTTGATGCCGACGTCGGCGAGCTCGTGCAGGAGCCCCACGATCCATGCGGCCGGGAAGTACTTGCGGGCGGCATCCAGGTGGAAGCCGCGTTCCCGCACGGTCGGAGCGGACCCCACGACGCCGTAGGGCACGGCACCGCGGGCGCGCAGGTTGTGCACGAGCTGGCGCGTGGCGCGGAACGCACCCGCGGCCCCACCGGCCGCGATCTCCACGTCGAGGTTCACGTCGATCTCGAACGCCTCGCGCGTCAGCGCGCCGGACGCCCCGGATGCACCGGACGCACCGGACGCACCGAGCGCCAGCGTCACCGTGGACCCGTCGCCGTCGCCGATCCCGAGGACGGCGAGCTCGCCGCGCAGCCGCTCGGCCTCCCGCTCCAGCGTGGGTTCGCGGGCCACGACGCGCGCCGTGCGTGGCCGCCACTCGCCGTCGGTGAGCTCGGTCCACGTGGGTTGCGGCAGCGCGCACCAGCGTGGCGCGCTCACCCCTTGACGCTCCCCTCTTCGACACCGCGGAAGAACTGCTTCTGCAGGACGGCGAACAGCACGATGATCGGGATGAGCGCCACCATGGTGCCCGCCGCGATCACGCGCGGGTTGGCGGCGAAGTTGGAGCTCAGGTACTGCATCCCCACCGTGAGCGTGTACTTGGCGGGGTCGGAGAGCACGACGAGCGGCCACAGGAAGTCGTCCCAGGCGCCGATGAACGCGAACAGGGCGACCACGGAGGCCATGCCCCGCACGTTGGGCCACACGATGTGGCGCAGGCGCTGCCACGTGTTGGCGCCGTCGATGATCGCGGCGTCGAGGGTGTCGCTGGGGATCATGCGGCACGCGGCCGCCATGAGCAGCACGTTGATCGCGCCGACGGCCCCCGGCAGGAACACACCCCACAGCGTGTTGGCCAGGCCGAGGGACTTGACGGTCAGGTACTGGCTGGTCAGGGTCACCTCTCCGGGCAGCAGCAGCGTGGAGAAGAAGACGGCCATGACGATGCCCTTGCCGCGGAAGCGCAGCGCACCGAGCGCGTAGCCACCGAGCGTGGCGAACACGAGGTTCGAGGCCACGGTGCCGACGCCGACCAGCAGCGAGTGCCACGCGTAGTCGAGAACCGGGATGGTGCGGAACACCTCGCGGTAGTTGTCGAGCGTCGGGGCCTGCGGGACCAGGGTGGGCGGGAACTCGTAGATGTTCTCGGTGGCGCCCTTGAGCGACGTCGCGAGCTGCCACAGGAACGGGAAGACCATGACGGCGAGCATCACGACGAGCACGCCGTACTTGCCGACCAGGCCCCCGAGCGTGGGCTTCATCAGGTCGACGGACCCTCCGCCGCGATAGGGGCGGTCCGTGCGTCGCAGGGCGGCCGGGCGGGCCGGGTCGGTCGGCGGCGTCGTCGTCGACCGGCGCGTGCGGATGAGGGTCATGCTGCGGCCTCCGTCCGGGTGACCTGGCGTGCGGCGCGCCGCATGCGACGCTCCGCGGCGCCCTCGCGGATCAGGTCCTGGTTGTTCACGACGCCGACGACGGCGAGCGGGACCAAGGTCATCACGAAGAGCACCAGGGAGATGGCGGAGGCGTACCCGACCTGGCCGTTGAGACCCTTGCCCATCGACTGGATGAGCATGACCATGCTCATGGCGCGGCCACCGGGCCCACCCGAACCGTTCGAGAGCACGTACAGCTCGGTGAAGATGCGCATGGCGGCCACGCAGACCAGCACGGAGACGAGCATCATCGGACCGCGCACCCCGGGTACCGTCACCGACCAGAAGCGGCGCCAGCGGCCGGCGCCATCCATGGCGGCGGCCTCGTGCAGCTCACGCCCCAAGTTCCCGAGGGCGGCGAGGTAGACCACCATGTAGTAGCCGAGCCCCTTCCACACGGTCAGGCCGATGGCGCAGCCGATCAGCAGCCAGCGGTCCGAGAGGAACTCGACCGGTCGGTCCACCAGCCCGAAGAACTTCAGGCCCGCGTTGACGGTGCCGGACCCGGAGAAGAGGAACTCCCAGACGATCGCGACCACCACGGCGGAGGCGATCACCGGGAAGTAGAAGGTGGTGCGGAAGAACCCGATCGCCGGGATCTTCGCGTGGACCAGCAGGGCCAGGAGCAGCGGCAGGAACGTCAGGAGCGGCACGCACACCAGCACGTAGACCAGCGAGGTGGTCACCGCGTAGACGAACCGCTCGTCGTCGAACAGCTTCTGGAAGTTGGCCAGCCCCACGAAGCTCACGGGACGAAGGGGACGGGCGTCGGTGAACGCCAGCACCACGGTGTTCAGGAACGGCCAGAGCGCGAACCCGAACACCCAGACCACGCCCGGTAGTACCAGGAGGTATGGCGTGTACCAGCGTTGGCGTCTCATCGAACGGTCCCGTCCCCTTCGTCGGTCGGCGGTCAGCCGAGGTTCTGCTGCGCGTACTCCACGGACTTGTCGAGGGCCTCCTTGGCGGAGATCTCTCCCTTGACGGCGAGCGCGATCTGCTGCTTGGCGTACGTCTCCATGGCCTCGGTGTACTGCGGGGCGCCGAGCATGCGTGCGTCGTTCATCTGCGAGGCGGCCAGGTCGGTGGCCACCTGCTGCTCGGGGTTCTGCGCGGTCTCGGCGAAGGCCGAGGCGTCAGAGTTGGCGGCCTTGGTGCCCGGGTAGAACCCCGCCGCGAGCTTGACGAACGCGATCTGGTTCTCGGTGTTCGTCACGAACTCGGCGAACGCCATTGCGGTGGCCGCGTTCTTCGACTTCGACGAGACGCTGATGCCCTGCACGAACAGCGGCGGCGTACCGAACCCGTGCGTGACCTCGACGTCGGGCAGCAGCGTGGGGGCGTTGACCGCGACGTCCTTGTCGATGTAGTTCGGGCCGGCAGTGGTCCAGGCCACGGTGCCCTTGTTGAAGTTGTTGACGTTCGCGTTCGCGGTGCCCGCGTTGGCCAGCGCCTCGGGCGAGATCGCGCCCTCCTTGTACAGCGCGGCGTAGCGCTCGATGATCGCCTCGGCCTGCGGGGTGTTGAAGACGAACTTGCCGTCCTTGAACACCTCCTGCGTCCCGCCGCCGTCCGTCACCATCGACTGCAGCGACTTGGGGCTCGGCACGTCCGAGATCGTCTGGATGCCCTGGGCGGCCAGCTTCTCGGCGGCGTCCAGCGCGTCCTGGAAGGTCTTGGGCGCCTCGGTCACGCCGCCCTTGGCGAGCAGCGACTTGTTCCAGTAGTTCAGCTCGGTACCCAGGTACCACGGGAACCCGTAGGACCCGTCCAGGCCGTCGTACGTGTAGGCCGCCACGCCGCCGTCGACATAGTCCCCGAGCACCTTCGAGGCGCTCTTGAGGTCGGTGAGCTGCCCCGCCGAGGCGAGCGAGTAGGCGTACTCCGGGGGCAGGTTGACCACGTCGGGCAGCTCGCCCGACTCGGCCTGCTGGAGGACCTTGTCCTCGTAGCCCTCGGCCGGCTGGTCGATCCAGTTGACCTTGGCGCCGGGGTGGGCCTTCTCGAACGCGGCGACGACGGCCTCGAAGTACGGCGTGAACTTGTCGTTCTTCAGCGACCAGGTCTGGAACGTGATGTCACCGGTGATGTCACCCCCGCTGCCGCTCGGCGCCGACTGGGCCTCGGTGCCGCCGCCCGTGCACGCGGCGAGTGCTAGTGCCGTGCTGGCGACCGCGGCCGCCGCGATGATCCTGCGGACCGTCATGGTGTTTCTCCTTCGAAAACGGACTCGACACAGCACGCTCCAGCGGACCATCCCACTAAAGCGTTACAGCAAGTCGGCGGTGCTGGGACCATACAGACTCGCCTGCCGCCCAGCGTCACACAGGTTCGGCGCCCCGTGAAGCAGATGGTTCGCAGGTGTTCGCAGGGCTGGCAGATGACTCCGATGCGCCGCGCGTCGCGTTGACAGGCCTACTGGCTCGATTTAGTTTCCCCGACGATCCCTGCCCTGGTCACCCGACGAACGGAGCGCCCGTGCCCACGCCACGCCCGGCCAACATCGTGTTCGTCATGTCGGACGACCACGCCGCCCACGCCATCTCCGCCTACGGCAGCACGGTCAACCGCACCCCCCACCTGGACCGCATCGCACGCGCGGGGATGCGCCTCGACTCCGTGTACTGCACCAACTCGATCTGCAGCCCGTCGCGGGCATCGATCCTCACCGGCACGTACAGCCACATCAACGGCGTCTCCTCCATCTGGACGGAGCTCGACTACCGGGTTCCCACGTTCACCCAGGTGCTCCAGGCGGCCGGATACCGCACCGCCATCTTCGGCAAGTGGCACCTGGGCGAGTCGGCGCAGGCGCTGCCGCGCGGGTTCGACGACTGGACCATCTTCCCCGGCCAGGGCGACTACCTGGACCCCGAGATGATCTCGCCCGACGGCCGCGCCGTGCACCCCGGCTACGCCACCGACATCGTCACCGACCTCGCGCTCGACTGGCTCGCCACCGGCGAGCCCGACCAGCCGTTCTGCCTCCTGGTCCACCACAAGGCACCCCACCGGCCCTGGATCCCCGACCCCCGCCACGCCCACCTCTACACGGATGCCGCCATCCCCGAGCCCGACACGTTCTTCGACGACCACGCCACCCGCTCCCAGGCCGTGCGCGGCGTCCACATGACCATCGCCGACGACCTGAGCGCCGACGAGCTCGGCGAACCGCTGCCCGACGAGCTGCGCGGTCCCGACCGGCGCCGAGAACGCATGAGCTGGAAGTACCAGCGCTACATGCGCGCCTACCTCCAGACCGTCCAGTCGATCGACGACAACACCGGACGCCTGCTCGACCACCTCGACCGGCACGGACTCGCCGAGAACACGCTGGTCGTCTACACCTCCGACCAGGGCTTCTTCCTGGGAGACCACGGCTGGTTCGACAAGCGGCTCATGTTCGACCAGTCCCTCCAGATGCCCATGCTCCTGCGCTGGCCGGCGCAGATCGCCCCCGGCGGCGCGTGTGACGCCATCATCACCAACGTGGACTTCGCCGCCACCTTCCTCGACGCCTGCGGCATCGACGCCGCAGGCGCCCTGCCCACCTCCCAGGGGCGCAGCTTCCTGCCGCTCCTGCGTGGCGAGGACGTCCCCGACTGGCCCGACGCCGCCTACTACCGCTACTGGGAGCACGACGACCCCATCCACCATGCGCCCGCCCACTACGGCATCCGCACGCGCGACCACAAGCTGATCTGCTACTACGGCGGCGGGCTCGGCGTCCCCGGCGCCTCCGAGCGGACCACCGATCCCGAATGGGAGCTCTACGACCTGCGCACCGACCCCGCCGAGCTCACCAACGTGGCCGACCACCCCGCCTACGCCGCGGTGCGCGCCGAGCTCGAAGCCCGCCTCGCGCAGTACCAGGCCCGCTACGCCGACCGCCCCTACGCCGGCCCGGACACCCCGCACCCCGTCTGGGGCCCGCACGACGCCGAGGCGCTCGCGGGGGTCCCCACGTGGGCCGACGCGATCCGCGACGGCAACTGACGTGCCCGGGCGCCGGCTGCCGTTCTCGGTGCTGGCCAAGCCGGCCGGCGCCGCCTGCAACCTCGACTGCACGTACTGCTACTTCCTGTCCAAGGAGCTCCTCGCGGACGACGCCGGCCGGCAGATGCCCGACGACGTCGTCCGTGCCTACCTGGCCAACCTGTTCGCGAGCCACCCGGACGGACCGGTCGAGGTGGCGTGGCAGGGCGGGGAGCCGACGCTGCGGGGGCTGGCGTTCTTCCGCCGGGCCGTGGCACTGGCCGAGGAGCTGCGCCGCCCCCGCCAGCAGGTGCGCCACGTCATCCAGACGAACGGCACGCTGCTGGACGACACGTGGGGCGAGTTCCTCGCCGAGCACCACTTCCTCGTCGGGCTGTCCGTCGACGGGCCCGCCGCGCTGCACGACGCGCACCGGGTCGACAGGGCCGGCCGTGGCACCCACGCGCAGGTGCTGCGCGGGTGGCAGGTGCTGCGTCGCCACGGGGTCGCCGCCAACGTGCTGTGCACCGTCAACGCGGTGAACCAGCACCACGGGCTGGCCGTGTACCGGTACCTCCGTGACGACCTGGCGGCCACCCACCTGCAGTTCATCCCCGTCGTCGAACGCGCGCCCGCACCGTTGCTGCCGCTCGCCGAGCAGGGCTGGCGCCCGGGGGCGCACGGGCACCGCACCGTGCTCTACCGCCAGCACGGCGACCGCGTCACGTCGCGCTCGGTGGACCCGGTCGCGTACGGGGAGTTCCTGTGCGCCGTGTTCGACGAGTGGCTGGCCCACGACGTCGGCACCGTGGTCGTGGGCGATGTCGAGGTGGCCCTCGGGAACCTGCGCGGCCGCCACACCCTGTGCGTGCACTCCCCCGTGTGCGGCCGCTCGGTGGCCGTCGAGCCGGGCGGCGACGTGTACGCCTGCGACCACTACGTGGAGCCCGGGTACCGGCGCGGCAACGTCGCCACCGACGCGTTCACGGACCTGCTGGCGGGCGAGGACCAGCAGCGGTTCGGGGCGGCCAAGCTCGCGGCGCTGCCCGGGCAGTGCCGCGCCTGCCCGGTGCGGTGGGCGTGTCATGGCGGCTGCCCGAAGGACCGGTTCCTCCGCACCGCCGACGGCGAGCCCGGCCTGAACTACCTGTGCGCCGGATACCACGCCTTCTTCACCCACACCGCCCCGGCCCTGCGCGCCCTGAGCCACCGGTGACCACTCATCGTCCGTCCCGCGCGCCCATCCGGCGCGGTCTGCGTCGGGGCGGGGGTCAGAGGCCGGGGCGAGGGTCGCGCGGAGCGGCGAGCGCGCTGGCCAGGGGCAGGGTGGACGCGCGCACGATCAGGTGCGGCGGGATGGGCGGCCGGCGCGTCGCCCGACCGTTCTCGACCACGCTGAGCAGGGTGGCCACCGCGCGCTGGCCGAGCTCGTCGAAGTCCTGGCGGATCGTGGTCAGGGGCGGGAGGTAGTGCGCGGCCTCGGGGACGTCGTCGAACCCGACCACGGACAGGTCGACCGGGACGCGCAGCCCCCTGTCGGTCACGGCGTGGAGCAGCCCGAGGGCCATCTGGTCGTTGGCGCAGAACACCGCAGTCGCACCGGTGCCCAGGAGCTGCTGGCAGGCGCGGTACCCGGACTCCGCGGTCCAGTCACCCTCCGCGACGCCGACGATCGCGGCCCCAGACGCCTGCACCGTGTGCGCGAAGCCCCGGGTGCGCGCCACCGCCTCGCTCCAGTCGCTGGGCCCGCTGACCATGGCGACGCTGCGGTGCCCGAGGCCGGTGAGGTGCCGCGCGGCCAGGGCCGCGCCCAGCTCGTTGTCGACGGACAGGCCGGAGTCGCTGCGGCTCCCGTCGGCCTGGAGGATGACCGCGGGCACGGGTTGCGCCAGCGCGGACATGGCGTCGAGTGCGTGCGCCTGCGGGGCGACGGCGACGATGCCCTCGACGCCCTCGCGGACCAGGTGGTCCACGCCGTCAGCCAGCTCCACGGGTGACAGGTTGCGCACGGTGGTCAGGATGACCGCGTACCCGTTGGCCCGGGCCGCGTCCTCGATCGCGGCGATGATGCGCGTAGGGCCGTAGTGCACGCCGTTCACGGTGGCGACGACGCCGACGAGCCGGCTCCGGTTGGTCGCGAGCATGCGTGCTGCGCGACTGGGGCGGTAGTCGAGCTCGCGCATGACCTGGAGCACGCGCTCACGGGTGGTGTCGCGGATGTTCGTCTGTTCGTTGATCACGCGGGACACCGTCTGGCGCGACACCATGGCCCGCTCCGCGACGTCGCGGATGCTGGGCCGCCCCGCCGGGCTCGACTTGGTCACGTAGCAAGTATGTCTGGTTCACGCAATGTGATCGCTCTCATTTTGCTGTCACAGTTTGGTAACTGTTCTTGGGATCACGGCACGACGGCGTTAGCGTCACCGATGGGCCACATCATGTGACCGCTCACACAACTCGACTTCGGTCGGCACGCACGATTGAGCGCACATTGGGGGTTTGTTCCATGAACATGCTGTTCCGGGGCCGCACCATCGGACCCGTCCTCGCCGCCACGGCGGCAACCACCCTCCTCCTGGCGGGGTGTTCCAGCGCCGGCAACGCGACCACAGGGTCGTCAACCGCCGCCTCCGGGTCGTCCGCCTCCGCCGGGAGCGCGTCATCCATCCAGGGAACGTCGTCCTTCAACGACTCGAAGCTCGACGAGCTGACCGGGAAGATCCAGGACGCCATCGGGTCCAAGGACCTCAGCGACGTCAAGATCGCCATGGTCACCAACGGCAACTCGTCGTACTGGAACGAGGCCAAGGCCGGATGGGACGCCGCGATGAAATGGCTCTCCGCCAAGGGCGCGTCCGGCCAGTTCGAGGAGCCCACCCAGTCCACCGCCAGCGCGCAGGTCTCACTGCTGGAGACCCTCACCACGCAGGGCTACACCGGCTGGGCCGTCTCGGCCGTCACCTCGGACTCCCTGACACAGCCCATCGCCTCCGCAGTCGCCGACGGCCAGAGCGTCATCGCATTCGACTCGCCGCTGCCGGACACCAAGGCGCAGTTCTACATCGGGACACCGAACACCGACGCCGGGTGCGCCGCGGGCAAGGCCATGACCTCGGCGATCGGCAGCGGCGACGTCGTCGCCATCTCCGGGTCACTGACGGCGCAGAACACGCAGCAGCGCGTGCAGGGCTTCGAGAACTGCATGGGCTCCGGCGTCAAGGTCGTCCAGACGCTCAACGACAACCAGGACGTCTCCAGCGCCGTCTCGCAGCTCCAGGCGGCCATCCAGGCCAACCCGGACATCAAAGGCATCTACGCGGTGTACTCGTACGACGGCGGCGCCGCCGGCCAGGCCGTGCGCGCAGCGGGCAAGGTCGGCAACATCACCATCGTCTCCGACGACGGCGAGTCCGACACCGTGGCCGACGTCCAGAGCGGCCTCATCGCGGCCTCGATCCTCCAGCGCCCCTACTACCAGGGGTACATGAACGCCTATGCGCTCGCTGCGGACAAGGCCCTCGGCGAGTCAGCGGCCATGGCCCTGATCAAGCCGTACTTCGCCTCGACCGGCACCTTGTCGACCGGCGTCGGCGTGATGACGAAGGCGAACCTCGCCGACTTCACCGCCTTCTGGTCGAAGATCGGACTGAAGTCCCAGTGATTCCTGAGGTTCCCCTGATGGCTGAGGGTCCGGGGACCCAGCCCACCAGGCACGCGGGGCAGGGGGGCCAGACGGTCTCCCTGCGCCACGTCGCCAAGACGTACGGCGAGACCACCGTGCTCTCGCTCGACGAGCTCGACCTGCGCTTCGGCGAGGTGACCGGGCTGGTCGGCGAGAACGGGGCGGGCAAGTCGACCCTGCTCGGCATCCTGTCGGGCATCGTCACGCCCGACCCGGGCAGCGAGGTGGCCATCGCGGGCGAGCCGCTCACCACCGGCTCACCCATCGCGAGCCGCACCGCGGGCGTCGCCATGGTGTCCCAGGAGTTCCCGCTGGTCAGCCAGCTCAGTGTCGCCGAGAACCTGTGCCTGGGCATGCGCCCCGACGGCGCCCGCCGCTTCGGGTACGACGGCCACGCCGTCGCCCGGGCGGCGCAGCGGATGCTCGACGGCGTCGGGCTGGACGTCTCCCCCACCGCGATCGTCTCGTCCCTGTCCGTGCCCACCCGGCAGATGCTGGAGATCGCCAAGGCGGTGGGCCGGCCCTCGCGGCTTCTGGTGCTCGACGAACCGACGTCGGCCCTCGGCCCCGTCGAGGCGGACAAGGTCATCGCCATCGCCCGACGGCACGCGGCACGCGGCAGCGCGGTCCTGTTCGTCGGCCACCGGCTCGAAGAGGTGCTCGACGCCTGCGACCGCATCGTCGTCCTGCGCAACGGGCGCGCGGTGGACGAGATGCCCATCGCGGAAGCATCCGGCGACCGACTCATCCGGTCGATGGTGGGCCGCGACATCTTCCAAGCGGCAGCCGGGCAGCACGACGGCGACGCCGATCCGCGGGCCGTGCTGGCCGTGCAGGGCCTGGAGGCGCCCGGGCTCGGACCGGTCGACCTCGCCGTGCACGCCGGTGAGATCCTCGGGGTCGCGGGCCTGATGGGCGCAGGCCGGTCCCGCCTGGTGCACACCATCTTCGGAGCCATCCCGGCGACCGCCGGGCAGATGACCCTCGACGGGCAGGTGTTCGCACCTCGCACCCCGCGCGACGCCGTCGACCGCGGGGTCGCCCTGGTGCCGGAAGATCGCAAGGCGCAGTCCCTCGTGCCGGGCTCCCCCGTGCGCTGGAACGTCACCCTGCCCACCGTTCACCACCTCGGGCGCCACGGCATCTTCGGGCCTGCCACCGAGCGACGCCGCGCGACCGCGCTGCTCGACCTGACCAGCGTGCGGCACTCCGCCATGGACCTGCCCGTGCGGTCGCTGTCCGGCGGCAACCAGCAGCGAGTCGTCTTCTCCCGGTGGTTCGGCGTCGATCCGCGGCTCCTGATCCTCGACGAACCCACCCGAGGCGTCGACGTCGGAGCCAAGGCCGACATCTACGAGCTCATCGTGGGTGCGGCGGCCCGGGGCGTCGCGGTGATCGTCGTGTCCTCCGAGCTCGACGAGCTGTTCAGGCTCGCCGACCGCATCGCCGTGCTGCGCAAGGGGCGCATCGACACGGTCCTGAACCACAGCGAGTTCTCGAAAGAGGTCATCATGCGCAGTGCGACCGGCGTGGCGGTGTCGACATGAGACTGCGCCGTATCACCGAGGTGCCCGAGTTCGGCGTGATCACCGCCTGCGTCGTCGTGTTCATCGGGGTCACCCTCCTCAAGCCCAGCTTCGCCAACCCGTCGAACCTCCAGGTGATCGGGCTGGACCTCGCCAACTACGGCATCCTCGCGATCGGCGTGACCTTCACGATCCTCACTGCCGGCATTGACCTGTCACCGGGGTCGCTCGTCGCGTTCACCTCGATGGTCAGCGCCTACGCCAACGCGAACCTGGGCGTGCCGATGCTGCTGTGCGTGGTGTTGTCGATCGCGGTCGGCGCGGTCATCGGATACCTGCACGGCTGGTTCATCACCCGGCTCAACGTGCCGCCGTTCGCCATCACCCTGGTCACGCTCACCGCTGCGGCGGGCGGCGCCCTCGCCCTCACCAAGGGACAGCCGATCAGCGGCGTCTCGGACGCCTACCTCACGCTTGTCGAGACGAGGGTCGCCGGGGTGCCCGTCCCCGTGATCGTCTTCACCGTCGTGGCCGTCGGCGCGTGGTTCTACCTGGAGCGCACCTACGCCGGGCGGCAGGTGTACGCCGTCGGCGGCAACATCGAGGCGGCCCGGTTGTCCGGCATCCCCGTGCTGCGCCGTCTCCTCTTCGCCTACGTGGTCAGCGGAGCGTGCGCCGGCATCGTCGGCGTCCTCGTCATCGGACGGATCGGCGTCGGGGACCCGAGCGTGGGCAGCGGCTGGGAGCTCGACGCGATCGCCGCGGCCGTCATCGGCGGCGTGAGCCTGTACGGCGGCGAGGGCCGCGTCATCGGCGTCGTCGCCGGGGCGCTCCTGCTGATGCTCATCAACAACGCGCTCATCGTGCTCAACGTCTCGCCGTTCTACCAGCAGGTCGCGCTCGGCCTCGTGCTCGGCGTCGCGATCGTCGCCGATCGCGTGCGCGCCCAGCGTCGCGGCAAGCCACGCCCACGCCGCCTGCCGAGGTCCGTCGCCGGGTCCGGATCGGCATCGGCCGACGACGCCCGCGCCACGGCTGCTACCGGGGCCGGTCCCCAGCAGGGGTAGCGCACGCCGGTGCCACCGCCGTCGAGGGGAACGTCGCCGCGCACCGCGTGCGCGGGCCGGGCGTGCCCCACATCCCCCGGCGAGGTCCCGGTCGTCGGTCGGCACGTGGCGGACGGCGACCGGGTGCGCGCCATCAGTCGATGTCGGCGTACTCCAGAACCTCGGCCTCCTCCACGGAGCCGTGCGCGGGGACCGGCGCGTTCCCGACGTAGCGCCGGAAGACCACGAGCACGACCAGCGCGACCACCGTGACGCCGGCCCCGAGGACGAAGGCCCCCCGGAACGTGTGCTCAGCCACCTTGCCCGCGACGTAGGCGCCCACGGCACCGCCGAAGAAGCGCACGAACGAGTACCCGGCCGACGCGACCGGACGGGGCACCGGGGCGGCGCCCATGACCAGGGTGGTCACGGTCGTGTTCATGATGCCGAGGAACAGGCCCGCTGCGATGAGGCAGGCGACGATGCCCCACAGCTGCCCGCCGCTGACTCCCTCGGAGGTGTTGCCCTGCGAGAAGACGGCCATGAGCAGGAGGCAGACGGTGAACCCGGCCAGGCCGACCATGATCGCGCGGAACGTGCCGACGCGGTCCTCGAGCCACGTGGAGCCCCAGATCGACATGACCGCCAGGCACAGGCCCCAGCCGAAGAACACCCACCCGATCTGCGCGGCCCCGAAGTGGGTGGCCCCGAGGGACAGCGGGTACGGGGCCACCGCCATCAGCACGAACATGCCGAAGTTGTACAGGAGCGCCGCGACGGCCACGACCAGCAGCCCGGGATACCGCAGCGCCTTGATCGGGTCCGTGACGGACACCTTGTGCGCGGGCTTGGGCGTCGCCGGGAGGAACAGCAAGGTTGCCACCAGGCCGATCGCCATGAGCACCGCGACACCGAAGAACGGCCCCCGCCATCCGATGTGCTCGCCGAGCTGGCCGCCGACGATGGGGCCCAGGCCGATACCGATGCCCAGCGCGGACTCGTAGAGCAGGATCGCCTTCTTGAGCGGGCCCTTGGCCAGGCTCGTGATGGTGGCCAGCGACGTGGCGATGAACAGGGCGTTGCCCAGCCCCCAGAACGCGCGAGCCCAGATGATCCCCCCGACGCTGTTCATGAGCCCACCGAGCGCGGAGAAGACGACGATGATCGCGAGACCGCTGATCAGCGTCCACTTCACGCCGATTCGTGAGCTCACCCATCCCGTGATGAGCATCGCGACGGCGGTCACGACCAGGTACGAGGTGAAGAGCAGGGACACCTGGCTGGAGGTGGCGCTCAGATCCTTGGCGATCGCCGTGAGGATCGGATCGACCAGCCCCAGGCCCATGAACGAGACCACGCAGGCGAAGGCGACCGCCCAGACGGCGCGGGGCTGTCCGCCCAGGGTGCCCCGGGGCTCGGTGGCGGGGGCGTCAACGGTTGTCATCACTACCTTTTTCTCTTCGTCGTATGGGGACGTCATGGCGTCAGCAGACCGAGTCCGTCGGCTTCGGCACGCCGAGCCCGAACACCGGCCGCAGCCGGATGCCCGCCCAGGTGCCGAGCAACGCGACCGCGCCCCAGATCCAGCCGTGCAGGGAGCCCGAGGCGATGCCCGCCAGGTAGGCGCCGATGTTGCAGCCCCCGGCCAGGCGGGCGCCGACGCCCATGAGGATGCCGCCGAGCAGTGCGCCGGCCGCGACGTTCCCGGGCACGCGCGTGTGCAGCCGCCAGGCGCCGCTCGCTGCCGACGCCAGCGCCGCACCGACGATGATGCCGATGTTGGTCAGGCTGGTCTTGTCCGCGAGCACCGGCCCGGCCAGCGAGGCCGCCTGGCGCTCCGGCCCGTAGAAGGCCCACGTCTCGGGGTGACCGCCGAGGACGCCCACGAGCTTGGCTCCCCACAGCGCGAACGCGCTCGTGACACCCCACGCACCGCCCGACACAACCAGGACGAGCCCGCCGAGCACCGCCAGCACGAGCGCGCCCACGAGCAGGGGCCACGAGCCGCGAACCATCCGGGCACCGGCGGTCCGTGCGGACGGCACGACGTCGACGGGCGGCGGCGTGCGGCGCGCCTGCACGGCACGGGATACGGCCCACACCGCGGCGAGCGCGGCCACCGTGACGATGAGCGACCCGGCCCAGGCCCAACCCGTGCCGCCGAACCAGTCGGCGAACAGCACGGGGTCCAGGGCTGGCAGGTCCTGCCACAGCGGCGCCTGCCACGCCGCGAGCGTCGACCCCGCGACGAACCCGCCCAGGGTCAGCACGATGGACGTCTGGCCCGCGCCCACCGCGAACAGCGTGCCCGAGGCGCACGCGCCACCGAGCTGCATGCCCACGGCGAAGACGAAGGACCCGACCAGCAGGCCGATCCCGATCTTCCCGGCGCTCGGCGCCGCGATGGTGCCGAAGAGGCCGACACCTGAGCCGATGAGGACCGCGAAGATGGTCGCGGTGGCCCCGAGCAGCACGGTGTGGGCTCGCAGCCCGGTGCCGTTGCCGACGGCGACGAGCTGGCGCCAGGCCGAGGTGAACCCGAAGCGGGAGTGGAACAGTGCCGCTCCCAAGCCCATGCCGAGGAGCAGCAGTACGGCGGGCTTGGTGCCGTGCTGCGTCCAGGTCCAGGCCAGGAGCGCGACGCCGACGACGGCAGCGATGGCGAGCGGAGCGCGCGAGACGGGAGGCAGTGCCGGCGCCTGAGGTGCGGGAGCGCGGGTGGGCACCGGGGCAAGGAGGGCGCGCGGGGTGCGGGCGGAGGTAACCGTGGCCATAGTCGCGAAACGTAGCCCGAGGCACCTATCCATTTCCACGGGAGGACATAACGTCTCACTCCACGAGACGCACGCGGTGATGCCCGCACGGCGGGGTTCAGGAACCCCAACGGTGCATCCGCACCAGGACCCGCGCGTTGAGATAGCACACGAGTCCCACCACGAACGGCGCGAGCTGCCACAGGTGCAGCCGCAGGAGGGCTCCGGGCACCGCAACCGTGACGGCCAGCACGGCCAGGCTCCACGTCGGCCGCCGCCACGTGAGCGAGAGGGCCTCGATCAGCCGCGGGTGCTCCCCGCCCCGCGCGGCCTGGGCTCGACCCCAGAGCGCACTCAGGTGGGTCAGCGTCGCGATCGTGAACGCTGCCAGGAGCACTTGCGCGGTACCCAGCACCACTGCGACGGGCGACGTGGCGCCCCCGGTGAGGTAGTAGAAGGCGTCGAGCACGAACACGGCCAGCAGCAGGAGGCAGGCCAGACCGGGCAGCGTCACCCGGCGAAAGCTCCCCGTGAACGCACGCCAGAACGGGCGCACGTAACCCCGCCGACCGTCGGCGACGTGCGCCGTCACGGTGGCGTACACGCCCACCGTCGCCGCGGGGATCGTCACGAGGGGGATGCTCGCGACGATCCACAGCGCCGACAGCACACCGATGTAGGCGACCTCGTCGCCGACCCGGAAGACGCGCTCCAGGAAGTCGTCGCCGCGGGCCAGGGGCTGAGGCATCCCGCTCACAGGGCTTCCAGGGTGCCCTGGGCGACGAGTCGTCCGCTGGCACGCGAGAACAGCATCACCGCGTCGCCCGTCAGGTCGACACGGACGCGCTGGCCGATCTGGTGGACCGGCCCGCCGAACATGACGCTGGTGAGCAGGAAGTCCCCGACGCGGACCCGCAGCGTCGTCTCCATGCCGGCCGGCATGGAGGAGTAGACCTCCGCCTCGAACATCCCCTGCTCGGACACCGCGACGAACTCGGGACGCACCCCGAGCACGTAGCCACCGTCGTCGTCGGACTCGACCTCGTCCGCCTCGGGGACGACGTCCTCCACGGTGGCCACGTGGTAGCGGAAGCGCGACTGCTTGTTCTCCTTGGCGACTGCTCCCTTCTGCTGCTGCCGAGCACGCTCGGCAGCAGCCGCCTCCTCGTCCAGGCGCGCCTCGTGCGCGGCCGACGCCGCCGGGTCGAACGACTCGGACGCGCGGAAGCCGACCGTCGCCGCGCCCCCCAGGATGGCCAAGGGCAGCGTGCCCTCCTGCGACGGGAGCGGTGCGGCGTCGATGAAGTTGATGGACGGGTTGCCCACGAAGTCCGCGACGAACAGGTTCGCGGGTCGGGAGTACACGGTCAGCGGCTCCTCGTACTGCTGGAGCACCCCGTTGTCCATGAGGCAGATGCGCGTGGCCAGCGTCATGGCCTCCATCTGGTCGTGGGTGACGTACACGAACGTCGACCCGGTATCGATGTGCAGGCGCTGCAGCTCGGCACGCATGCCCAGCCGGAGCTTGGCGTCCAGGTTCGACAGGGGCTCGTCCATGAAGAGCACGCCGGGCTCCGGGGCGAGCGTGCGTGCGATGGCGACGCGCTGCTGCTGACCGCCCGACAGCTCGCTCGGGTAGCGGTCCATGAACTGACCCACCTTGACGATCCGGCCCACGCGGCGCACCCGCAGGTCGATCTCCTCACTGCTCAGCTTGCGCAGCGTGCTGCGCACCGCGCCGTCACGGCCCACGACCTGGAAGTCGTCGGTCAGGGTCTCCCCGGCCGCCGTGCGTGCCGCGCGCGCCGCGTCGAGCGTCTGGGAGTACCTGGCCGCCGCGGCCTTCGCCACCGAGTCGGGGTCCGACGCCGTGTGCACGCCCAGTCCGACGAGCTCCTTCGCGGAGGACATCGAGACCTCGTAGGCGTCGATGAGGCGCAGGCACGCCCGGGCGGTGTCGAGGCCGCCCTTCTTGCCCCTGGCGTCGAGGACGTGGTCGCGCAACGTGCGCGGCTTGCCCAGCGCCCGGAGCATCCCGGCGGCGCGCTGGGCCTTCTCGTCGATGGTGGGTAGGTCCTCCTTGACGTTCGCCAACCCGAACGCGATGTTCTTGTAGACCGTCATGTTCGGCCACAGCGCGTAGTTCTGGAAGAGGAAGCCGACGCGCCGCTTGTTCGCCGGCACGTTGATGCCGGCGGAGGAGTCGAACACCACCTGGTCGCCGATCGTGATCCGGCCGCTGGTGGGCGTCTCCAGCCCCGCGATCATGCGCAGCGTCGTCGTCTTGCCGCACCCCGACGGGCCCAGGAGGGTCACGAAGGCGTTGTCGTCGATCGTCATCGACAGGTCGTCGACACCGTAGAAGCCGCCCCACCGCCGGGTGACGTGCTCGAGCTTGATCTGCGGCATGTCAGTTTCCTCCGATGCCCTTGTCCAGGCTGGCGCCTGTCAGCTTGTTGACCAGTGTGTTGAAGACCAGGATGATGACGATCAGGATCAGGTTGATCGCCGCGGAGAACGCGTACAGACCCATCTCGTCGTAATAGTTGAGCATCGTGGTCACGATCTTGGTCTGCGAGACCAGCAGCATGAAGAGCGTCAGCTCCCGCAGCGTGCTCATGAACGGCAGCATGTATCCGGAGATGATGGCCGACTTCTGGATGGGAATGATGATCCGCGTCATCCGGCGCCACCACGAGATGTTCTGGATGGTCGCCGACTCCTCGATCTCGTGGCTGATCTGGAGCATCGAGTTCAACGACGCGCGTGACGCGAACGGAATGTACTTCACCGTGCCGGCGATGACGAGCAGCAGGATCGAGTTGAAGATTCCCAGCCGTGAACCGAAGATGAAGAACGCGACGCCGACGGCCAGCGAGGGCATCAGGTAGGGCAGGAACGCCATCGAGTTGACGAAGTTCGCCCACCTGCTGCGAATGTTCTTCGACACGCAGTACCCGACCAGCAGGCCGATCGTGCCCGCCACGAGCGCGGTCAGCGCCGCCACCAGGATCGTGCGTCCCACCGCGGCCCAGATCAGCGAGTTGTGCAGGATGCCGTACTGGCCGTAGAGGGCTTCGTTGGTGTTGGTGTCCGTCAGCCACCACTTGGTGGTCAGGTTCGCCGTGTCCCACGTCTTGAGGAAGCTGTAGTCGCCCGGGTTCGGCAGAAACGTCTCCAGGGCGAAGGCGAGGATCGGGTAGATCGAGGTGACCAGGGTGAGGACCACGAACACGCCGGCGACGACGTACCGCCCGATCGCCCCGAGGTTCACCTTGCTGGTCTGGCCCGACTTCCCGGAGACGGTCGTGTAGCTCTTGCGTCCCGACGTGGAGAGCTGGTTGGTGATCATCAGCACGATGCCGAACGTCATCATCGTGACGGCGAGGATCGACGCCTCACCCTGGCGGTTGACGCTCATCTCGACGTAGCGCGTCGCCAACGTCGTGAACTTCAGGTAGTGCGGCACGGGGTACGAGCCGACCGCGGAGGCGAAGACGAGCAGGATGGTCGAGAGCACGGCCGGGGTGACCATGGGCAGCGTGACCCGGAAGAGCGTCTTCCAGCGCGGCGTGTTCAAGATGGTCGCCGCCTCTTCGAGGTTCGCGTCCATGTTCCGGAAGATCGCGCCGATGAGGATGTACGCGAACGGCGCGTAGTGCATCGCGAGCACGAGTCCCGAGGGCAGCAGCCCCTCGGCGATCCACGCCGTCGTGTGGATGCCGAACACCGACGCCAGCAGCCCGTCCGAGCCGCCGGTGACCTCGGAGGACGAGAAGAAGTTGCTCCAGACGATGGCCAGCGTCCACTGCGGCATCATGTAGGGGAACATGAAGATGCCCGACAGGTAGCCCTTGAACCGCAGGTTCGTCCGGGTGACCAGATAGGCGAAGGCGCCACCGTAGAGGATCGCTCCGGCGCACGCGATCACGGCCATCGCGACCGTGTTCAGCAGCGGGGTGGTGAAGTTGATCCCGCGCAGCATGCCGCCGAACAGGTCCTGCCAGTTCGCGAGGGTGAACCCCCGCCCCGTCCCCAGCTCGTCGTCGATCGATCCCGCATGGACGGTCACCGTGTCGACGACGATCGTGACGAGCGGGGCGATGGTCGAGATCGTCAGGACGACGCCGAGGACGAGCAGGACGCTGTTCCACGGCTTCGACAGGTAGGACTTCGTGCGACGCAACGCGACCTGGACGCCGCCGGGTCCCGGACCGGGCAACGCGGTTTGTACAGCGCTCACGTGACTTCCTTCGTTCGCGGCAGGAGGCGTCGTCCCTCACGGGACGTCTCGGTCAGGCGGCACCGGCGCGGCGGACCCTCGGTCCGGGCCGCGCGGTGCCACGGCGCGCTCGGTCCCCGGCCGCGGCGAGACCGTGCACCGGGGGCCGAGCGCTGTGTGGGCCGGGTCGCTTACCGCGAACCGACGATCATGTCGATCCAGTCGCTCATGACCGGAGCCACCTTCGCGAGGTACTGCGCGTCCTCGAGGACGAGGCGGCCACCGTCGTCGGACACCCACCAGTCGTGGCCCTTGTCGTCCATCGCGGGGAACTCGTCCTTGCCGTCGACGACGCCGTCCTGCGTGTGGTCCTGGTTGATGTTCGGGTTGGCCGAGTACCCGCCGATGTCCTTGCCCCAGGCGGCGAAGCCCTGCTCGTCCGTGACCATGAAGGAGATGAACGCCATGGCCGTCCACGGGAGCGGCGACGTCTTCGGGAGCGCGAGGTAGTGCTTGTAGCCGAAGCCGCCCGGGCCCGCGTAGCCGTCCTGGTACGCGGCGATGTCCACGTTCTTGACCGAGGACGTCGCCGACTCCTCGATGGAGCGGAGCTTGGAGTAGACGAGCAGGCCGGTGGCACCCTTCGCGGACGTCGTGACGAGCTGCTGCTCGATCGGGCCGTCATCGGTCTGCTCGTTGTACTGCGAGGCCCACAGCTTGATCCACGCGAGGGCGTACTTGGCGTTGTCGCCCTCCAGGCCCAGGCTCTTCGCCTCGTCGGCCATGGCGTCGACGGTCGGCTTGAAGGCCGCCTGCTGGCCGGCGTCGAGCTTGTCGAAGGCGTCCTTGAGCGTGGTCGCGTACGTGTCCTCGGTCAGCATGTACAGGAAGTTCTTGCCGACGGGCTCGGAGTTGACGCCCATGAACATGGGCGACTCCCCCTCGGCGACGAAGTCCCAGACGTTGCCGTACGACGTGCCGGCGAGGTTGTTGTACTGGAACACCTTGGACAGCGTCTGGAGCGTCAGCAGGGGCGTCGAGTCGACGTCCGCGTTCACGCCCTTGGCGTCCTTCCAGTCCTTCGGGACGAAGTTGAGCAGGACGCCCGTGTCGATCATCTTGGTCTGGATCTGGTTCGCGTCCTGGATCAGCGTCATGGAGTACTGGTGCGACGACGAGTTGACGTCCGCGTTCAGCACCGTGAAGATCGAGTTGTTCTTCGGCTGCGACCACTCGATCTTGCCGCTGTAGCTCGGGTCGATCTCCTGAAGGGCCGCGATGAACTCCGTCGCCGCATCGGCACCTCGGCTGGAGTTGCCGATCCCGTACATCGTCTTTCCGTCGGACTCTTCGATGGCCTTCTTGAAGAGCTCGTCGTTCGTCATGCCCTCGGCCTGCTTGATGATCGACTGCAGCTTCGACGACGCCGCGTCATCGGTTCCGTTCCCGCCGTCACCCCCACCGCAGCCCGCCACCAGAGCCAGGCTCGCGACACCGGCAACCGCAGCGACGGTTCGCACCACGTTTCTCATGTTGCTGCTGACCTCCTCGTCAGGGAATTTGGCGCATGGCCGGATCGCAATACCGTCCGTCATCGAACACTGATGATCGGCGTCTGCTGCGGCGATGCGTTAGGTAAGTTATCCCTGCCGCCCGGCCGAACCAAGCGCCAGGAGCGTCCAGTGGTGCTTTGTCCACCCATTCCCGTGGATCGTCGGCCGACTCGCGGCCCAGGGCGGGAGCCGAGCGTGACACGGCAAGTTGACGCCCCGGGCACCGGTCCGTTCAATGGGGCCCCATGCACCGCCGGCTCGGCACCGTCGTCACCCTCGCGGCGCTCGTCGCGTCGGCGTTCGCGGCCTGCGGTCCCGGCGACTCCCCCGCCCCTCACGAGGAGCTCGTCGTCTACAGCGCGCGCAGCAGCACGCTGAACAACGCCGTGATACCCGCCTTCGAGGAGACCACCGGCATCAGGGTCAACCTGGTCACCGGGGGTACCGGCGAGCTGCTGGACCGGGTCGAGTCCGAGCGGTCCGACCCGCATGCCGACGTGCTCTGGGCCGGGGACCGGACGATGCTCGCCGGTTCGATCGCGCTCTTCGAGAGGTACATCTCGCCCGAGGACGCCCACATGGACCCGACGTTCCGGAACAAGAGCGGATACTTCACCCCCGCCTTCGCGGACCCGACGGTACTCATCGTCAACACGAACCTCGAGGGCAGCAGGCAGATCACGAGCTACGCGGATCTCCTCGACCCGGCACTCCGAGGCAAGATCGCCTTCGGCGACCCGGCCCGCTCGTCGTCGGCGTTCCAGTCCCTGCTGGCCATGCTCTACGGTGCGGGCACCGACGAGGACCCGCTGTCCACGAAGGCGTGGGACTTCGTCGACGCGTTCCTGGACAACCTGGACGGGACGATCCTCGACTCCTCCGCGCAGGTCTACGAAGGCGTCGCCTCGGGTCGGTTCGTCGTCGGCCTGACCTGGGAGGATCCTGCCGCGAACCTCGTGAGGTCCGGTGCGCCCGTCGCCGTCGTCTTCCCTACGGAGGGCGCGATCGTCCCGAGCGAGTCCGTGCAGATCGTCAAGGGCGCCCAGCACCTGTCGAGCGCGCGGCGGTTCGTCGACTACCTGCTGTCACCGGACGTTCAGGAGCGGGTCGGGCAGACCACGACGATCAGGCCGCTGCGCCACGGGGTGGCGCTCGCCGACTACCTGACGCCCACGGCACAGATCGCACGTTTCGACACGTACGACGACGCCTGGGTCGCACACCACACCGACGAGATCGAACGCCGCTTCGAGGCTCGCCGACCGTGAGCGGGAACCCGTGAAGCACTACGTCGAGCACTTGAGCACCGAGCTGTTCCGGTACGCGCTCACGGCCATCCTCCTGCTCTTCTTGATCCTCACGGTGGGGCTGGCCGTGAACCTGCAGCAGTCGACGGTGAGCGTGCTCGACGACGGCGCGACCCGCCTGTCGGCGTTCTGGGCGCAGAGCGTCTCCGACATCGAACGCGGGCTGCGTCGGCTCGACGGCGACGCCCGCGTCTCGGTCGCCGCCCTGCGCGACGGCACGCCCGACGATCGGGCGGCCGCCTATGAGGTCCTCTACGACGAGGTGAACGCCTGGGCACCACAGTCGTCGTTCGCCGTGACAGACGCTGACGGCGTCGTCGTGGCGAGCAACCTGTACGCGGCCAACCAGGCGTCGCTCGGCGATCCCGGGATGATCGCCTCCTTGCGAGCGAGTGTCGAACGTTCTCCGGTCGGCATCGCGCGTCGCGCACTGTGGACCCGCCTGGCGGACCCGCACACCGGGGCGTACGTCACCGCGCGGCGCCTCACCGACGACGCCGGGGTCTGGGACGGCTCACTGCTCATCGGGGTCCTCGGCGAGAAGGGTCTGCTCGTCCAGGCTCGCGCGCAGAGCATCGAACGCATCGTGGTGACCGACGCCTTCGACAACATCCTCCTCGACACGGCCGTGCGGCCCAGCGCCGCCGACGACGCGCTGGGCGGCAAGTTCACCGCCGAGGTGCGCAACGCGCTGACCCTCCACGCCAACGGGATCGACTACTTCTTCGCCCGGCAGACGGACCCCGGCACGGCGGTCACCGTCACCGTCCTGGCTCCGCAACGGCTCTTCTGGCGGTTCGCAACCACGAGCCTCGCGGCACTGGCCGTCGCCGCCGCGTTGATGATCGTCCTCGCACGCGTCGTGACCCGCCGCCGCTCCCGACGCTCCGCGCAGGCGCTGGCGAGCCTCGACCACGCGATCGGCGAATGGCTCGGCGGAAGGCTCGAGTACCGGCTGGCCGAACCCACCTTCGGCGAGTTCGCCGGGATCTACCAGAGCTTCAACCAGCTCATCGGCGAGCTCGACGCCCAGATCACGAGCAACGCCGCCCTGGAACGCTCCCACACCGCACTCGAGAAGCGGCAGCTGGAGATGCAGTTCAACCCGCACTTCATCTTCAACACGATGGAGATCGTGCGCTACCAGATCGCCACCGATCCGGCGGCGGCCAGCCAGATCGTGCTGGACCTGGCCAGGCTCATGCGCTACTCGGTCCGGGGGCTCGGCACCGCGGTGCGTCTCAGCGAAGACCTGGAGTACCTCACCGCCTACCTGGATCTGCACCAGCGGCGCATGGGCGACCGGCTCGACTGCGAGGTCTCGTGCACCCCCGACGCCGCCGAAGCGCTGGTCCCCCGCCTGCTGGTCCAGCCGCTCGTCGAGAACGCGCTCGCCCATGCCCGGCCCCCGAGCGGGACCGCCCTGCGCGTGCACGTCAGCGCCGAGGTGATCGACGACGTACTGACGATCTGTGTCGCCGACAACGGCCGAGCCCTGGACCCAGGCCTGCTGCACCGGATCGAGGACAGCCTCGCGGGCGACGAGCAGCCCGCAGCACACCTGGGACTGTTCCTCGTCCACCGGGTGGTCACGCTCATCTACGGACGGGGCGAGGGGTACGGTCTGCACCTGACCTCGGACGACGCCGCCGGCACCCGGGCGACGGTCCGACTGCCCCACGAGGTGTGAGAGGAGGGCGCACCGAGATGCAACGAGTACTTGTGGTCGAGGACGCGGAACCGATCCGCAAGGGCCTGATCTTCTCCACCGACTGGGAAGCCATGGGCTGCGTCGTCGTCGGGGAGGCAGCGAACGGCGCCGAAGGGCTGGAGCTGCTCGATGCCCTCTCCCCCGACATCGTCATCACCGACATCCGGATGCCCGGCATCGACGGGCTCGCCATGCTCGCGGCCCGGCCGCCCGGCGAAGGCTACGAGGCGATCGTCCTGACCGGGTTCGACGAGTTCGAGCTGGTCAAGCGGGCGCTGCGCCTCGGCGTCATCGACTACCTCCTCAAACCGGTGGCACCCGAGGAACTGCAGCAGAGCATCGAGTCGGCATCCACGCGGCTACGCCTGTGGCACCGCACCGAGCACGAACGCGACGAGGCCGAGGCGCTGCGGATCGCTCAGGGCTTCCTCAACACGGTGCCGAGCACGGACGGCGAGCACTCCGAGCACGTCGCCGCGATGCTGCGCATCGCTCACACGTCGTACATGCGCAAGATCCGGCTCAAGGACCTCGCCGCGCAGATCAACCTGACCTCCGGGTACCTCAACGCCCAGTTCAAGCAGGAGATCGGCACGACGTTCAACGACTACCTGAACCGGTACCGCATCCAGCAGGCCGTCCAGATCCTCATCGCGGAGGACGCCAAGGTCTACACGGTCGCCGAACGCGTGGGCATCCCCGACTACAAGTACTTCGTGCGGGTGTTCCGCAAGTACGTCGGGCACTCCCCTCACGAGCTCCTCCTCAGGCGATGACGCGAGGGGCCAGCGGAGAGCGAGGGGCGCTCGTCGCCGGGTTGCCGGGCGGGGTACTGTCACCGCGGAAAGGCACCGCATGCACCCCCGGCAATCCCTGAACGTCACCGCCGCACGCCAGGTCGACGGTGAACTGTTGGAACACCGGTTCACGCTGGGGGACGTCCCCGGCATCCTCTGGACCCCAGCCGGTGAGACCCCGTCCCCCCTCATCCTGCTGGGCCACCCTGGTGGGCTGGACGCCATGTACCCGCGGCTGATCGGGCGGGTCCGCGGCGCGGCAGCCGACGGGTTCGCCACCGCGACGATCGAGCTGCCGGGCAGCGGCAACCGGCCCCCGCTTCCCGGCGTCGATCAGGCCCGAGGTGACCTGCGGCGCGCGATCGGGGCGGGCGAGAGGGTGCCGGACGACGTCGTGGATCGGCTCGTGCTGCCCCTCGTCGACACCGCCGTCCCGGAATGGCAGGCCACCATCGACGGGCTGCTCGCGCTGCCCCAGGTACGCGGACCCGTCGGGATCTCCGGCGGGGTGATCTCGATCGGCGTGCGGCTCGCCGCCCTCGAACCGCGCATCGCCGCGGCCGGGCTGTTCGCCGGGAGCTACGTGCCGCGCACCATCCTGGAGGAGGCACGCCACGTGACGGTTCCGGTGCACATGCTGCTCCAGTGGGACGACGCCGGGAACGACCGCCAGGTGGCCCTGGACCTGTTCGACGCCCTCGGCTCGAAGGAGAAGACCCTGCAGGCGAACCTGGGCGGGCACACGGGGGTTCCGGCGCATGCGGGCGAGGACGCGGCGCGGTTCTTCGCGCGGCACCTCGGCTAGCGCGTCGTACCGTGCCGGCGGGTCAGAGCATGCCGCGGTCTCGGGCGGTGGCGGCCGCCTCCGTGCGCGACTGGGTGCCGAGCTTGGTGTTGATGTGCGCCAGGTGGGACTTGACGGTCGCGACGGACAGGAACAGCTCGCGCGCGATGGCATCGTTCGACCGGCCCGCCGCGACCAGGCGGAGCACCTCGAGCTCACGTGCGCTGAGGGTCTCGCCGGGTGCCCGCAGGCGCCCCAGGAGACGGCGCTGCACGTCCGAGCCGAGTGCCACCTCACCGGCGGCGGCGGAGCGGATACCCCGGACGAGCTCCTCGGTCGGGGCGTCCTTGAGGAGGTAGCCGGTCGCGCCCGCCTCGATGGCGGCGAGGATGTCGGCGTCGGTGCCGTACGTCGTCACGACGAGCACCGGCGTGCGATGCCGCTGGACGATGGTGCCGGCGGCAGCGGCCCCGCTCATCCGTGTGGCGCCGAAGCGTAGGTCGAGCAGGATGACGTCGGCGCGGTCGCCGCCGGCGAGCCAGTCGAGGAGATCCTCGGCCGTCGAGGTCTCGTGCACGACCCGCATGTCGGGCTGGCCGTCGACGACGGCACGCAGCCCGGCGCGGACCACCGGATGGTCGTCGGCGAGGACGACGTCGATCATCGGGCGTCCTCCGGCTCCCGCGTGGGCAGGGTCAGGGCGACGGCCGTGCCCCCGCCGGGACGGGACTCCAGGACGAGGGTGCCACCGAGCTCGTGGGCGCGGGAACGGATGGCGGGGATGCCGAACCCCCGCCCGGGGCCGCGGTCGTCACCCGCGCGTGCGGGATCGAACCCCGCGCCGTCGTCCACCACGTCGAGGGTCACCGTGTCGTCCTCGTAGGTCAGCGTCAGGTGGGCGCGGGAGGCCGCCGCGTGCTCGACGACGTTGGCCAGGGCCGACTGGGCGACCCGAAGCAGCGCGGTCTCCAGCGGGGCCGCGAGGGGGCGGCGGGTGCCGCTCGCCTCGACGGCCACGGTCAACGGTGTGCGCCGGCCGACGTCGGTGTCGTTGTGGGTGGCCGCGGCGCGGTCCGCGACCCGGCGCAGTGCCGCGACCAGAGTGGTGCGGTCGAGCTCACCGGGCGTGAGGTCCTCGACGACCCGGCGCGCCTCGGCGAGGCCGTCGCGCGCGGCGACGCGTGCCTGCCCGATCAACGTGCGCGCCAGGTCGCCGTCGGCACTGACGGCATCGTCCGCCGCACGCAGGAGCAGCTCGATCGCGGACAGCGACTGCGCCAGGGTGTCATGGATGTCGCGGGCGAGGCGGGCCCGCTCGTCGGTGACCGCCCGCTCTCGCTCCGCCTGAGCCAGATGCTGGCGCACCTGGGTCAGCTCGTCGACGGTTCGCTGCCGCGTCTGGGACTCCCGCACGAACGCCTCGATCCCGACGACGACGCCCACGGCGACGGCGGCGCCGAGCACGGGCCCCAGGACGAAGCCGGTCCGGGAGTCCCCCGCCCCCGCCTGCACCACCAGACCCTCGGTCACGGCGATCACGGTGGTCACGGCCACCGCGCCGACGCCGCGGTGGGGACCGAGGACGTGCATCTGCAGCAGCATCAGCGGGAAAGCGACCCAGAGCGCCGCGGGCGACAGCCACAGCAGCACGGTCCAGGGGATCAGGAGCGCCGCAACCCAGGCGGCATCGGGCCACCGCCGCCCCCGCGGGGTGTCCACGGGCCGTTCGTGCACGCGCACGACCAGGCGCCCGCAGACGTAGACGGCAGTGAGCACGACGGCCACGATCAGCGCGGGCCACCCCGCACCCGGCGGTGCCTGCACCACCGCGACGACGACGAGGGCCCCGATCAGGACATCCAGCCCGTGAACGAGGCCGCGGGTCGCGGACGGCCCGGGATGGTGGATCACCCGTCACACGGTACCGGCGCCCGGACGCCGCGCATCGTCCGAAAGGTTGATCCGCGAGGCCTCCCTTCGGTTCCGGGAGATCACCCCGGATCGCGATGACCGCGGGCCGGTCGGCGCGGAGGCTGGGACCAGTCCCCACCGTTCGTCCGCGGAGGTTCCCCGTGTTCGTCGCCCTGCGCGACCTCAAGCATGCCCGAGGCCGTTTCATCCTCATGTCCATGGTGATCGTGCTGATCACCGTCCTCGTCACGTTCCTGGCGTCCCTCACGGCCGGCCTGGCCCGCGAGTCGACGTCAGCCGTGACCGACCTGCCCGCCGACCACCTCGCGTTCTCCATGCCCACCCCGGGTGACCCCCCGGAGTTCATCGCCTCCCGGGTCGACGCCGACCAGTGGGAGGGCTGGGCCGACGTCGACGGCGTCGTGTCCGCCGACCCGCTCGGCGTGGCGACCACCCGCGCCGAGACCCCCGGCGCCACGGTGTCGGTCACCGCCCTCGGCGTAGCCGCCGGCTCGCACGTGGCACCTGTGCGCGAGGACGGGACTCCCGGCGACGTCGACCCCGGCACCATCGTGCTCACCCGGGCCGCAGCCGACGCCCTCGACGCCCACGTGGGCGACGCAGTGACCCTCGGCGGAACGCGGCTCACCGTCGCCGCGACGCTCGACACCGACCAGTCGTTCTCCCACACCCCCGTGGTGTGGATGACGCTCGACGACTGGCAGAGCATCGGCGCTCGTGGTGCTGCCAGAGCACCGGGCGCCGCGGTGAGCGCCACGGTGGTCGCGCTGACGACGTCCGGCACCGCCGACCTCGCCGGGGCGGACGCCGCCCTGGGCACGACGACGCTCACGACGTCGGACGCGCGGTCCGCGGTGTCGTCATTCACCGCGGAGAACCTGTCCCTGACGACCATGCAGGCATTCCTGCTGGTGATCTCCGCGCTCGTGGCGGGCGCGTTCTTCACCGTGTGGACCATCAGCCGGTCCGGTGACCTCGCGGTGCTCAAGGCGCTCGGCGCCACCACTCGGTACCTGCTGCGCGACGCTCTCGGCCAGGCCGCCGTGCTGCTCGGTGGAGGCGTCACGATCGGCGCCCTGCTCTCCGCGGCCGCCGCAGCCGCACTGTCCGGCGTCGTCCCCATCGCCGTCACCCCCACGACCAGCCTCGTACCCGCCGTGAGCCTGATCCTGCTCGGCCTGACCGGCGCAGGCGTCGCGATAGCGCGCATCGCGCGCATCGACCCCCACGCGGCACTCGCCGCCCGCTGACCGCCCGCCCCACCCACCGGAGGAACGCCCCGTGGACCTGCACCTGGATCACATCACGCTCGTCTACCCCGACGGCGATACCCACCTCACCGCCGTCGACGACGTGCACCTCACCATCCCCGCGGGGACCACCACCGCCCTGCTGGGCCCGTCCGGGGCCGGCAAGTCGAGTCTGCTCGCCGTGGCAGCCGGGCTGACCCGGCCCACCCGGGGCACGGTCACCATCGGTGACGACGTCGTCTTCACCCCCGGCACCTCGGTGGCCCGGGCGACCCGGGTGCGGCTCGAGCGCATCGGCATGGTGTTCCAGTCGCCGCGGCTGCTCGGATCCCTGACGGCGCTCGAGCAGCTCGAGCTCCACGCTCACCTGCGCGGGGAGCGCCCTGCCGCCGTGCGCGCGCGGAGCATGGACCTCCTGGCGGCCGTCGGCGTGGCCGATCACGCGGGCAAGCGGCCCGCGCAGCTCTCCGGCGGGCAGCGGCAACGCGTCGCGATCGCCCGCGCCCTCGTCAGGCGACCCGAGGTGCTCCTTGTCGACGAACCCACCTCCGCCCTCGACCACGATCGCGGCACCCAGGTGGTCGAGCTCATCACCGGGCTCGCCCGCGAGCTGGGGGCCGCGACGCTCCTGGTCTCGCACGACGCCTCGACCCTCGGAACGGTCGACGCCATCGAGCGGATGCTCGACGCCCGCCTCGCGCACCCCGCACCACCCGCGAGAGCCTGACGCAGCAGCGGCCGCCTGCGCAGGCCTCGTCCCCGAGCCGATGGTCCGGAGATCATCGGGCGGCGCAGCGCGCGCCGGGGAAGACGTCACTCACCACGCCGGTCACGATCGACGCCCCGGTGGACGTCATCGCGCGAGCGCTGCCGCCGTTCCGGTCACGCTCAGGCGTGCGAACGTCGCCTTGAGCGCCGGGTAGAGCTCCCGGTAGGCGGCGAACTGCGCCACGTAGGCATCCGCATCCGCCGAGGGTTCGACGTCGCGGCCGTCCCGCGCGTACCGGCCGTCTCCCGGTGAGGCGCCGAGGTACTGGTGGGCCTGGACGGCGGCCCCGGCGGCGCTCACCTCGGCGTCGGCGCAGACCCGCACGCGACGACCCGTGACGTCGGCGACGATCTGCGTCCACAGCGGCGAGCGCGCCCCGCCGCCGACGGCGCGCAGCTCCCGTACCGGACGCCCGAGCGCCTCCTCCAGCGCGTCCAAGTGCAGCCGCAGCTCGAACGCGACCCCTTCGAGGACGGCCCGGTACAGATGCGCCGGCGTGTGACGGCCGTGCCAGCCGACCACGGCGCCCCGCGCGAGCGGATCCCAGTACGGGGTCTGCGCGGCGTTCCAGTAGGGCAGCACGAGCAGGCCCTCCGACCCCGCGGGCACCGAGGTGGCGTGCGCCTCCATCGTCGCGACGTCGGAGCCCGCGAACCGGGCCGCCCAGTCGGCAAGGTATGCCGCGGCGTTGACCAGGGTCTCGAGCACATACGTCCCGGGGCGCGGCCCGGCGAGCGTGCGGTAGGCCGAGCTGGTGGTGTAGGCGCCCACCTGAAGGCCGCACACCATCGAGGTGCCCAGATTGAGGTACGCGACGCCCGGCTCCGCCATGCCGAGCGCGATGCCCGCGGACTGCCCGTCACCGATCCCGGCAACCATCGGCACGGGCCCGGGCAGGCCGACGGCCTCGCAGACCTCGGGCAGGAGCGGGCCCAGGAGCTCGCCACCGGGCACCAGGCCGGGCAGCCCGACGCCGTCCAGCCCGGCCAGGGCCAGCAGCGACGGCGACCACGTCCCCGCAGCCAGGTCGAGCATGCCCAGCGTGTCCGCGCTCGCCACGCTCGTCGCGAGCCTGCCCGTCAGACGCAGAGCCAGATAACCCTGCACGTCCGCCACCTGGGCGGCACGGGCAACCGCCTCCGGCTCGTGCTCCGCCACCCACGCGAGCTTGTACAGGGCCGGCGTGGTGTCCGGCGGCTTGCCCGACGTCTCGTGCACGGACCGGCCGTCCGGCAGGGTTCGTGGGCCTAGCGCCAGGATCTGCTCGTGAGCGCGGGTATCCATCCACAGGATCGCCGGGCGCACCGGGACGCCGTCGTCGTCGAGCAGCACGAACGACTCACGCTGGTGAGTGAGCGCGAGGGCGCCCACGCGCGTACGGTCGTGCGGGGCGAGCGCCATCACCGCCGCCCGGACGGCGGTGATCGTCGCCGTGAACCAGGTGCGCGCATCCTGCTCCGCGAACCCCGCCCGCGGCGACGACGTCGTCAGCGGCGATCGACCTGCCGCGAGCACCTCTCCCGCAGCATCGGCCACGAGCGCCTTGACCGCCGTCGTCGAGCAGTCGACCGCGACGACCAGCGGCGTTGCGACCACACCACTCACGGCACGATCACCACCTTGAGGCCCGCCCGCGCGGAAGCGGTCTCGAACGCCTCGACCGCGTCGGTGAGCGAGAACGTGTGCGACACCAGCGAGCGCACGTCCACGCGGCCCGACGCCACCAGCGCGATCGCGCGCGGGTAGACCTCCTTCATCCGGCGCACCATCCGGAACGTCAGACCCTTGCGCCGGGCGAGGCCGGCCGGAAACCCGGTGTGGTCGTCGTCCGGGATCCCCGCAAGGACCACCGTCGCCCCAGGACGGGCCGCAGCAACGCTGACGGCCACCGCGTCGTCGTTCCCCGCGCACTCGATCACGGTGTGCGCCCCGAGCGGGCCGACCGCGGCCCGCAACCGGTCCGCGAAGTCCCCGACGTGCGGGTCGAGCACCACATCGGCCCAGGCGCTCGCAGCCGCGCGCCGGTGCGCCAGCGGCTCGACGCCGATCACGGAGGTCGCCCCCGCTGCCCGCACCACCTGGACGGCGCACAGCCCGATCGGTCCGCATCCCACGACCACCACCGTGTGACCGACCTGCGGGTGGGAGAGATCGACCGCATGGATCGCCACGCCCAGGGGTTCCAGCATCGCCGTGTCCGCGTCCGTCAAGGAGTCCGGTACCGGGACCACGCGGTGCTCAGGCCACGCGACCAGCTCGCGCAGCGCCCCGTCCAGCGTGCTGTGGCCCGCGAACGCGACGGACGGGCACAGGTTCGGGTGACCCTCCTGGCACAGCTCGCACCGCCCGCACGGGACGGCCGGGTCCACCGCCACCCGCCGGCCGGCGTGCGGTCCGTTCGCAACGACTCCGCCGAACTCATGGCCCGGGACCACCGGGCGGGCCAACGTCGCGTCCCCGATGCCGCCCTCCGCGTACCAGTGCAGATCGGATCCGCACAGGCCCACCGCCGTGACCCGCACCAGCACCTCGCCGTCCCGCGCGACCGGCTCCGCCTCGTCATCGACCCGGAGGTCCCCCACCCCGTACAGCCGTGCAGCCTTCATGCCCCGTAGCGTAGGTCGCCGAGGAAGCGCCCACCGTCCGGCCACCGACCGTCGGGCAGGGCCCACGTGCTTCCGGTCCGGCACCCGCCAGCAAGCCAGTCCCGACGAGTTACCGGTGCGCGGCCACATGGGCGACGGTCGCCGCGATGAGCCGGTCACGGTGGGCGACGGTTCCCCAGCCGTGGTCGGCACCCTCGACGACGAGCACCTCCGCCGTCGTCAGCGCGTCGGCGTAGCGGGTGGCGCAGGACACGGGGACGAAGTCGGCGTCGCCGTGGATCAGGAGCACCGCTCCCGGGTACGGGGCGGCTGCGCAGTATGGGTCGAACGGCAGGACGTCGGCGGCGAGCGCGGGGCCGAGCCGCTGGCCCGACATGTCCATGAAACCGCGCTCGTCGAGCTCGGTGAGCGGAACTCCGAGGAGAGCTCCGGCACGTGCGTCGTCGACGATGATCGATGCCGTCGACCAGAGGGTCACCGAGCGGAGCGAGCGCTCGCTCGAGGCGGCTGTCGTGATGGCGACGACGGCGCCGAGGCTGTACCCGACGAGGTGCAGGTTCGACTCGTCGACGTCGTCACGGACGGCGAGCGCCGCGATCACGGCACGGGCGTGGCATACGTCTCGGGTCACGGTCGTGTCGAAGAACTCGCCGTCGGACTCGCCGTGCCCGGCCCGGTCCCAGGCGAGGACCACGAAGCCCAGGGCGACGAGCGCCCGGGCCAGGTCGACGAACAGGCGACCGTTCTCCATCCGCTGGCCGCCGAACCCGTGGAAGAGGACGACGGCGGGGAACGGACCTGCGCCGGGCGGGGCATGGAGCGACCCGCGCAGGGTGAGCCCGTCAACCGTGCACGTGAACGGTTCGATCCGCATCCGTCACGCTCCGGGGAGAGGTGCCGGGCGGGCGTCGCCCCTCAGCCGCGCGCCCAGAGCATCCAGGGTGTCGTGGGCCGGCTGGAACCCGACGAGGTCCAGGTGCCCGTGCGGCACCCCGGGCCGCGTCGCCTCGACGACGTCGACACCCACGGCTCGCAGCTGTTCGGCGAAGAGCTGGCCGCTGGAGCGGAACGCGTCGAACTCGCAGTTCTCGATGTACGTCGGGGGGAACGCCGCGAGGTCGGTTCCGATCGCGGGGTGGGAGTCCGGTGTCGCTGCTTCCCCGTCGCCCCACGTCGTGCGCTCGATCGCCGCCCTCATCCACGCGGGGAACTGGAGCGCTCGCGGTGCTGCGCGCAGGGCGTCCGCGAGCTCGGCGTCAGGCGCGGGGAGCTCGGGGTGCAGCAGCGGGTAGACGAGCAGCGTCTGCCACGGGGGCCGGCCGGCGCGGGCGGCACGCGCGGTCACGCTGGCAGCCAACGAGGCTCCCGCGCTCGCCCCTGCCACCGCCACCCGCTCGGGGTCCACGCCGAACCGCCCCGGTGCGGCGCGGACGGCGTCGAGCACGGCCTCGCAGTCGTCCTGCGGCACGGGGAACCGCACGGGCCGCCCCCGCTCGTCGACGCGACCGTCGATCGTTCCCCCCAGCTCCGGCGGGACCGGGCACAGGCGATAGTCCACGGAGACGACGACGGCGTCGGCGCGGCCTGCAACCCCACGCGCCACCTCGTGCGCCTCAGCCATGTCCAGGTCGCCCCACGCGAAGGCGCCACCGTGCATCCATACGAGGCATGCCCGACCGCTCTCGGGTGCGGGTCCGTGCGGCGTGTAGATGCGGATCGGCACCGGTCCGTGCCGGCCGGGGACCGTGGCGTCCCGGATGTCGAGCCGCCAGTCCTCGGGCGGGCCGAACGGTGCCCCCCACTGCTGCGCCACCTCTGCGGGGATGGCGGGAAACTCCTCGTAACCCTCGATGAGGTGTCGGCGAGCCTCCAGCCCGGGGTCGAGTCGCCGTGTCACGACACCCTCGTCTCGTCCGCTGCGCTCGGTGCGATCGACATCACGGCCCAGGGGGCGAGTTCGATGTCGATCGTGAGGACGCCGTTTGCGTCGACCGTGATGGTCCGGCGGTCCAGGCTGTCGGCGACCCTCGTGAGGTCGGTGACGTGTTGGCGCGAGAGGTTGAGCGGGGCGCCGAGCTGGTGCCAGGCCTCCGCGACGTTGCCGTGGTCCCAGTCGAGGATCTCGACGGCGAACCGCGCGCCCGGGGGCAGTCCCTCGATCGTGTGCCGCACCGTCTTGGCCGGGCCAACGTCGGCGAGGTGCCGGGTGTCGGCATAGGTGTTGCGGGAGGCGAGCCCGGTCTTGCCCATGTCGGCCGGGTAGTTGTAGAAGATCGCTGAGACGTCGCCCGTCGCGCTCGACCGGGTGATCGCCCCGTCCTCCAGGTCGACGAGCAGGCGGTCCCCGAGGCGGGCCAGCATGGCCATGGCGTGGAACGTCGGCTTGTGCAGGCCGTTCTCGTTGACGAACCCGAACCCACCGTGGAACGGGCCGATGCCACCGCCGCCCTCCTCGAACACGTCGGTGAACGTCCAGTACGAGATCGACTCGGCCAACGGTGCCCCCTTGAGGAACGCCCGCACGATGTACGACGCCGCGAAGAGCGTGTCATGGATCGCGTCCCGGCTCGACGGTGAGGTCGACCACTCGGTGATGTGCAGCTCCGCGTCCGGGTAGGGGCTGTTCGCGATGATCTTGCGCATCAGCTGCAGGTCGTCGTACGTGGCGTCCTTGTGCCGCGTGATCGCGGCGACCTTGCCCAAGGAGTCGGCGGCATAGTCGGTCGGGTACAGGTGCGTGGACAGGAAGTCGATCGGCAGGCCCCGCTGCGCGCAGTACTCGATGAACTCGTGGATCCACACGGGCTGCCAGTCGAGGTCGTCCGGGTCCGCGGCACCCGCGGTCTCCGACTCGAGCGACGGGTCGTGGTACTCCCCCGCGTAGCGGGCATCGGGCACGAAGACGCTCGTGGAGGGGCCCCCGACCCGCAGCCGGGGGTCGATCGCCTTGATCGCCCGCGCGGTGGCCCCGTACAGCTCGAAGTACTCGGTGCGCGTCCCGGTCCAGAAGTTCGGCACCAGATTCGGTTCGTTCCACACCTCGAACGGCCACCGCCGCACCTCGTCGATGCCGTACCGGTCGATCCAGTGCGTCACGGTCGCGGTGACGAGCTCGACCCACGCGCCCATGTCCTTGGGCGGGCTGCAGTGCGCCTTCCACCAGAACAACGTCTCGGTCTGCGTCGCGAGCTGGCGGGGCATGAAGCCGAGCTCGACGAACGGCCGCGCACCGGCATCGAGGATCGCGTCGAACACCTTGTCCACGTACGCGAACGTGTAGACCGGCTCGGGCAGCCGACCAGCCGGCCCGAAACCCCCGCCGTTCTCCGTGCGGTACACGAACATGTCATCGTGGAACAGGCCGTGGAACCGGACGTACCGCGCACCCAGCACGCCGACCGCCTCCCGGAACTGCACCTGCCAGTCCGCACGCAACGCCTCGTTCGCCCGACCCGCACCAACACACTCGTTCCAGACGTGCCGCAGCACGGCATCAGCCGGTGCCTGCCCGTCGATGATCAGGGTCGACGTCGACGCCTCGTCACGCATCTGAACTCCCTCGGTCTGTCGCGCGGCCATTCCAGACCCACGAAACTGTTTCGCAGCGGATCTGCTCGGAGACAGGGTAGCGCCCCCAGGACCGCGGTAGCGGCCACCCGCGGAGCCGCGCGACCTGGGGAACCTTGCCTCGCCGGGCCGCGAACTCCGGCGCGCCTACGCCCGCCGCGCCGGGCGTAGGTTGCGAAATGATTACGGCGCTTGCGAAACCGTTGTCGAGGGCGACCCCCTGCCCCTAACTTGGGCGCCACGGCTCCCCGCGCGGATCGGGGAAATCGTTTTCGCTCGAGGAAGAGGGAACAAAGTGCGAACCGCACGAACAAAGTTGTCAACTCTGGTCCTGGCTGCAGCAGTGTCAGTCGGACTCGTCGGATGCACCTCTGACGGCGCGGCCCAGCAGGTCGACCCCAAGGACGTCGTCATCCCCGCAGGAGATCTCGCCGACCAGTCGGGAACACTGACCCCCAGCAACCCCACCGAGATCTCGGTGTACATCGAGACGGCGGAGCAGGCTCCCGCCCCCGACAACAAGCTCACCAAGCTGATCAAGGACCAGCTCGGCGTGACGCTGAAGTACGACATCGTCACTCCGGACAACACCGACCAGAAGATCGGTGTCATGCTCGCCGGCGGCGACTACCCCGACCTCATCGGCACCGGCGACCTGAAGGTGCGGCTCCTGGAGGGCGGCGCGCTCCAGCCTCTCGACGACCTGCTGGCGACCGGGGACTACCCGAACCTCTCCGAGCACGTCAAGGACGACATCAAGAAGATGAGCTACTCGGGCAGCGAGGTGGACCCGGGTCTGTACATCTTCCCGAACTACAACCGCTTCTACGGTGAGACCACGGGCGGCTACTACTACGGCCCCGCGTTCTGGATCCAGAAGCGCGTGCTCGCCGACGCCGGGTACCCGGACCTCAGCAACATGACGCTCGACAAGTACTTCCAGCTGATCGAGGACTTCAAGGCGAAGAACCCGGAGACCAACGGCGCCCCGACCGTCGGCTTCGAGGTGCTGGCATCCGTGGGCCGCGAGTGGGGCATGACCAACCCTCCGGCGCTGCTGGCCGGCTCCCCGAACAACGGCGGCGTGATCGTCGACGAGAACAACAAGGCGGAGATCTACGCCGACAAGGACGTCTCGAAGGACTTCTACAAGGTTCTCAACGAGAAGTATGCGGACGGTCTGATCGACCCCGAGTCCTTCACGCTGACCTACGACCAGTACCAGGCGAAGCTCGCCACCGGTGCCGTGCTCGGCATGCACGACCAGGGCTGGGACTTCGGTACCGCCACCGCGGCCCTGCAGAGCGCCGGCGAGGACGAGTACACGTACGTGCCCCTCATGCCCGTCTACGACGGCGTGGAGCCCTGGTACCAGGACCGCCCCGTCATGAACATCCAGCAGGGCTTCGGCGTCTCCACCACCAGCAAGCAGCCGGAGAAGGCCCTGAAGTTCCTCGACATGATGCTCTCCGAGCCGTGGCAGAAGGTGCTCTCCTGGGGCATCGAGGGTGAGGACTACCAGGTCGACGAGAACGGCGTGTTCTCCCGCACGGACGAGCAGCGCACGAACGCCCGCGACACCACCTGGAAGGCCTCCAACAAGCTCATGGCCCTCATGAGCATGCTGCCCAAGCACGAGGGCCAGTTCTCCGACGGCAACGCGTTCGGCCCGGACGACCAGCCCGGCGAGTACCTCTCGACTCTCACGGAGTACGACAAGAACTTCATGGAGAAGTACGACAAGCAGACCTGGCGTGAGTTCATGAACACGGCTCCGGACAACCCCAAGTACTACCCGGCGTGGAACATCCAGCTCGATGACGACGCCAACCAGGTCAACCAGCAGCTCACCGACGCGAACGTGCAGAACCTGCCGAAGATCATCGCCGGCAGCCCCGCCGACTTCGAGTCGAACTGGAAGGACTACACCGACACGATCGGCAAGATCGACGTCAAGGTGTATGAGGACGCCATCAACGCCGGTATCCAGGAACGTCTGGCCAACTGGTAGCAGTCCGCGAGCACGTCGTGGCGGGGGTGCCCCGCGGCACC
>BCWJ01000017.1 GCA_001592145.1 Xylanimicrobium pachnodae JCM 13526 = NBRC 107786
GCTACGCCGCCGCCTACGACGACCCGGAGTGGACCGACACGATCTCCCCGATCGTCGCGGGCCTCCTCATCAAGGAGCGCTCCGTCGTCACCCGGGTGCGGCCGACGCCGATCTCCGGCCTCCGGTAGCGGCACGGGCCCCGGGAGGTTGCCGCACGCCGCGGCGCGTCAACCGACCGGGGCCAGCGCCTCGACCTCCGCCGCGGGCAGCCCCGGCACCGGCCAGGCGGGGTCCGGGCGGAAGGTCTCCCACCCGTCGCAGAACGGGCTGCCCCACGCCGCGACGACCTGCTCGACGTGCGCGCACACGCCGCGGATCCGATCCGCCTCGTCCGGCGTGATGCGGCCCCGCTCCACGAACAGCGCCAGCTCGTCCTCGTCCTTGCGGTGCACCGTGCGATCCGGCGTAATCCACAGGTCAAGCGTGAGGTCCTGGCTGCGCGTGGCGAACGGCTCGCGCGCGTGCGGCAGCTCCAGGTTCACGTACCAGCCCTGGAAGTCGCCCGTCACGCCGTCGAAGAAGTGCCAGACCGACCACGGGGCGCCCGCCGGCACCACCCGCAGCACGTGGGTGCCCTCCCAGGCGCCCACGGTGCGCACGCGCGCGGCCTGGAGCGCCTCGTCCACCACCGCGCGGACATCCCCGCCCGCGGCCTGCACCGCGCGGGCCTCCGCACGCCGGTCCCGGCCGTCGGGCCACACCTTGGTGATCACGGGGGTGCCCATCGCGAGCCACGCGACCAGGCCCCGCTCATCGTCACGCACCACCGTCATGGGCTGGACCCAGTCGTCGCCGGGCCTGCCCATCCGCCACATGATCTGAGTCCCCTGCGACCAGCGATCCATGGTCGAGCAACCTAGCGGGTGCGCCCCCTCCGCGTCAGCCACCGGTTCGCGTCAGCCGCGGCCCGAGACGACGAACCCCGGACCACCACCCGGGAGACCGCCCCCGGAGAACCCGTCGGTCGAGAAGCTGCGGCCCGACTGCGACCCGCCCAGGCCGCTCAGGCCGCTCTGCTCCGACGTGTCCGAACTGCTGCTCACCGGCTGGGAGAGGTCCGCCAGCACGACCTCCTGGCCCACCGTGAGGCCCGATGTGATCTCGGTGAGCTCCGGGCCCACCGCACCGACCTCGACCGTCACCGGCGACGCCGTGCCGTCCTTGACCACCTGCACCGTGCGGTGCCCGTCGGTGGTGCTGACCGCGGACGTCGGCACCACGGTGACGCCCGTGGCGTTCGCGACCGTGACCGCCACCTGGGAGGACGAGCCGTCGAACAGCGTCCCGGACTCGGTGTCCAGCGCGATCGTCGCGGTGTACGACGGCGTCGAGGTCTCCGACTGGTTGACGATGCCCACGCTGCTGACGGTGCCCGTGACCGGCGTCGCCGTCCCGGCCACCGAGGCGGAGGCCTGCTGACCCGGCTCCAGCAGCGTCGACTGCGACAACGGGACCGTGATGTCCACCAGGTACCCCGTCTCGCCGACCACCGTGATCGCCGTGCTCCCGGCCGTCACCGACGACCCGGACGTCACGTCGACCGCGGCCACCGTCCCGGCGATCCGGGAGGTCAGCGCGGTGCGCGTGGCGTTCGCCTGCGCGACCGCCAGGGCGGCCGTCGCCGCGTCGACGTCGGCCCGGTCGGCGAGGATCTGCTCGGCCGAGATGGTGACCGTCGTGGTGGTCGCGCCGGACCCGCTCGGGGTGGCGCCGGAGCCCGACCCACCCGCCCCACCGGAACCGACGCCACCGGCACCGGACCCCGTGGCACCCTGCGCCGAGGCGCTCGGGCCTGAGGCGCTCGGGCCTGAGGCACTCGGGCCGTTGGCGCTGGAGCCGTCCGCGCTGGGGCTGCCCTCGCCGCCCGCGGCGGGCCCGCTCCCGGCACCGCTGTTGAGAGCGCTGACCGCGTCGTCGAGGGCCTGCGCCGCGGTCAGGAGCTCCTGCTGCGCGGCCTGGGTGGCCGACTGGCCGTCCTGGACCGCGCCCAGCGCGGCGGTGCAGGCGTCGAGCTTGGCCCGCAGGTCGGCCAGGGCGTCAGCGGCGCCAGAACCCTCGGTGCCAGACTCGTCAGCGCCAGAACCGCCGGCGCCAGAGTCATCAGCCGTGCCCGCGTCCTCCCCACCCGCGTCGGCTGCACCGGTGCCGTCCACGCCGGTGCCGTCCGCGTCGGCCCCGGCGTCGGCCCCCGTCTCCTGGTCCGCAGGCGCGGCCGCCGCGTCCGCGACGTCGTTCGCCGCACCCAGGAACGCGGCACATGTCGCGGTCGACCCGGTGGACTCGTCGTCCATGGCGGCCTGCGCGCCCGCGAGCGCCGTGTTGACGGCGTCGTACTGGTCGAGCAGGTGCTGCTGGGCGTCCTTGACGGCCTGCTGCAGCGTGGCGAGGTCGCTCTGCTGCTCCGCAGCGGTGTCGTCGCTGGAGGGCGACGACGTCGGCTGCGGCGTGCTCCCCGCTCCGGGTGTGGCGGCCGCGGGGACGACGTACGCCACGGTCGTGGCGGTGGCGGTGCCCGTGCCGCCGGACGAGTCACCGGCCGAGGTGTCGGCGCTCGCGGGGTCGACGGCCAGCCCGGAGTCGCGGCTGGATCCCGACGACGCCGACGACGCGGGCGCCACGCCCGTGGCCTGCGCCTCGAGGTTGTCGGCCAGCGTCTGCTGCGCCTGCGCGAGGTCGTCCTGTGCCTGCGCGACGGCGTCGGCGAGTGCCTGCGGGTCGAGCGTGGCGAGGTTCTGCCCGGCGGTGACGGTGTCACCCACGGCGACGTCCACGCTGGCCACGGTCCCGCCGACGGCGAACGCGGCGTCGTCCCGGTCCGCCGAGGCGACCGTGCCCGTCGCGGTCACGCTCTGCGCGACGTCGCCCGTGGTCACCTCGGCGGTGCGGTACCGGTCGGCGGGCCCGCGCGTCGCGGCGTAGGCGCTCGCCCCGCCGCCCACCACCGCGACGGCGACGACGGCGGCGACGATCCGGCGTCGGCGGGTCGTGCGGCGGCGCCGGGCGGCGGCGTTCTGGCCGAGCTCGGGGAAGGTGGCCAGGCCGGCCGCGAACGGCGCGTGCGGCCCGGTCTGCGCGGGTCGGGTGTCAGTCATCGGTGCCGCCCTGCCCACGCGCACCGGAGCCGCCACCCGGGAAGCCACCACCCGAGAAGCCGCCGCCGAGGCGTGAGGTGCAGCCGTTCTCGCCCTTGACGGTCAGGGCGATGGAGTCCGCGGTGATCATGCCCGAGTCGTCCTCGGTGCCCAGCGCGGTCAGGCACTGCCCGACGGCGATCGCGGACGTGTCACCCGCGGCCGTCGTCGTGTAGGTGGTGTCGCTGGAGACGGTGACCTCGCGCGTGGTGGTCTCCGGATCGGCCGACGCGTCCTGCCCGGGCCGGGTGAAGGCCGTCTGCTCGACCGTGAAGCCCGTGTCGGAGACGGCGGTCACCGTGCCGAACACCCCGGCTGAGGCCATGCTCTGCCGCCCGGAACCGTCCCCGGAACCGGGGAAGCCCGACGGCAGGTCGGTGGGCATGTCGGTCGGCATGTCCGTGGGCAGGTCGGTGGGCATGCCGCTCGGCCGCTCGCCCCCGGAGGACCCGCCGGCCATGCCGCCGCGAGCGCCGCCGCACGTGCCGTCGTCGCCCGCGGGGGTGATGCTGACCGTCGTCGCGGCGATCGGGCCGTTGCTGTCGGTGTTGCTGCTGTCAGTGTTGCCGGCGCCCGTGCTCGCGGCGTCGTCGGCGCTGGCGCTGAACGCCGAGACGCACGCACCGACCGTGACGTCGGCGAACGAACCGGCGACCTGCTGGGTCACGGTGGTGCTCGACGTCCAGGTCACCGCGGTCTGTGTGCCGTCGCCCTGCACCTGGGCGATGTCGCCGTTGACGGCGGCCACCTCGCCCGACGCGCCGGGGAGGGTCCGCTGGGCCGCGCCGGAGCCGCCCGAGCCACCCGCGCCGCCGTCGTCGGGCGCCGTGCTGGCGGTGGATGCCGCGGCTGGAGTGTCGGCGGCGCCTGCGCCGCCGCCGCACGCGGTGAGCGTGAGCCCGACGGCGACGACGGCGCCGAGGACCCCGAGGCCGCGCGCCAGCGAGGCGGAGTTGTTGTTCGTGCGGTGAGCGGACACGGAGGTCTCCTTGCGGACGGTGGGTGACACGAGAGCGGGGTGCGGCGCCATCACTGCGACCGCAGGGCGTCGATGGGGGCCAGGCGGGCGGCGCGCACGGCGGGGTACACGCCGAACACCAGGCCGATGGCGAGGGCCACGGCGATGGACCCGACCACGGCCACGGGCGAGACGACGATGGAGGATCCGATCAGGCCCGGCAGCACGGTGGCGGCCACGATGCCCAGCGCGGCGCCGACGATCCCGCCCACCAGGCCGAGGATCGACGCCTCCATGAGGAACTGCCGCCGGATGGCCCCGGGCGGGGCGCCGAGCGCCTTGCGCAGGCCGATCTCCCGGGTCCGCTCGGTGACCGAGACGAGCATGATGTTCATGACGCCGATGCCGCCCACCAGCAAGGAGAGGGCCGCGATGCCGGTCAGCAGGACGGTCAGGGTCTGGTACACGCCGGTCGCGGTGTCCACCAGGGCGTCCTGGCTGGAGACGGTGAAGTCGGCGTCGTCGGCGTTGGTGATGCCGTGCAGGTTGAGCAGCAGGGCGGTGACCTGCTGCTGGGCCGCGGAGATCGTGTCCGTGCTGGTGGCCTTGACGTAGACGGTCGACACCGCGGTGCGGCCGGTGCCGCCCACGATCGAGTTGAGCATGGTCGACAGCGGGATGATCGCGGTGTCGTCCAGGTTGTCCTCGGTGCTGGACCCCGCCGACGCCAGGACACCCACCACCGTGTACTCGGTGCCCGAGATCGTCACGGTGCGTCCCACGGCGAACGTGGTGCCGAACAGCTCGGTGGCGGTCTCCGTGCCGAGCACGATGTTGGTGGCCTGCGAGGTCTCGTCCTCGTCGGTCAGGAACCGGCCCTGCAGCACGGTGCGCGAGCGCACGTCCGCCCAGGACTCCGTGGTGCCCACCAGGGTGGTGGTCCAGTTCGCGTCGCCGGCGGTCAGGCTCTGCGAGCTGGTGCGCTGCGCGGCGACGGCGTCGACGTCGGGCGCGACGACGGGCGAGGCCATGGCCTGCGAGTCCGCGACCGTGAGCGTCGTCGCGGAGCCGAAGCCGCCACGCATCCCCGCGGACGACGTCGTCGACCCCGGGGTGACGATGAGCAGGTTGGAGCCGAGCGAGCTGATCTGCGCGCTGACGTCCTGCTGGGTGCCCAGCCCCAGGCCCACCGTGAGGATCACCGCGGCGATCCCGATGAGGATGCCGAGCACGGTCAGCAGGGACCGGGTCACGTGGGTCCGGATGGCCTGCCAGCCGGTCAGGAAGGTCTCTGCCCAGGTCATCGCGCGTCCTCCTGGATCAGGCCGTCCAGCACGCGCACCACGCGGGCGGCTCGCGCGGCCACGTCGGCCTCGTGCGTGATGAGCAGGATGGTCCGGCCGGCCGCGTGCAGCTCGTCGAGCAGGCCCAGCACCTCCTCGGTCGAGGTCGAGTCCAGGTTCCCGGTCGGCTCGTCCGCGAGGATCATCGCCGGGTCGCCCACCAGGGCGCGGGCGAACGCCACGCGCTGCTGCTGGCCGCCGGAGAGCTGGCCGGGCCGGTTCTCCAGCCGGTCGCCCAGGCCCACGCGCTCCAGCGCCTCGACGGCCAGCGCGCGGCGCTCGGCCCGCCCGATCCCGCGGTACGCGAGGGGAAGCTCCACGTTCTGGACCGCGGAGAGCGAGGTCAGCAGGTGGAACTGCTGGAACACGAACCCGATCTGCGTGTTGCGCACCATCGCCAGGTCCACCTCGTCGAGCTCACCGACGTCGTGCCCCGTGAGCCGGTAGGTGCCCTGCGTGAGCACGTCCAGGCAGCCGAGCACGTGCATGAGGGTCGACTTGCCCGATCCCGAGGGCCCGATGACAGCGACGTACTCGCCGGCCTCCACGCGCAGGTCCACCCCGCGCAGCGCCTCGAAGCTCAGCGCGCCGGTCTGGTACGTCTTGCGCCCGCCGATCAGCTCGATGACCGGTTCGGCCAGGGTGCCGGTGCTCACTGGCCACCGCCGGGCATCTGGCGGCCGGACATCTGGGGCATCTGGGCGCCGTCCGGAACCTGGAACCCGTCCGGCATCTGGAACCCGCCCGGGAACTGCCCGTTCTGGCCGCTGTTCGCGCTGGTGCCGCCCTGCCGGGTCACGCTCGTCTGCGTGTACTGCAGCGTCTGACCCTCGGTGAGGCCGTCGGTCACCTCCACGTTCTGCCCGCTGCGGTCACCGAGCGTCACCGTGGTCGCGGTGACGCCGCCGTCGTCGCCGACGACGTCGACCGTCGTCGTGCCGTCGTCGGCGGTGGTGACCGCCGCGGACGGGATCGACAGGACGTCGGAGCGCCGCTCGTAGATGATCGTCGCCGTCACGGACACGCCGTCGTGCAGGCCCTCCGGGGAACCGGTCACGGCGATCGTCACGGGGTAGCTGACCGCCCCCGAGCTGGTCGACGGGAGCAGGGCGACCGAGGTGACCGTCCCGAAGACCGTGTCGGTCAGGTCGTCTCCCGTGAGCTCCACCTGGTTGCCCGCCTTGACGTTCGCCACGTCGCTCTCGCCGACGCTCACGGAGACCTCCCAGGCGTCGGTGCCGACGATCTGGAAGTCCGCGGTCGACGTGTCGCCGGACGTGCCCGACGTGCCCGACGCGCTCCCCGAGGGGGCGCCGCTGGTGGACCCGACCACGTCGCCGACCGCCACACCCACCGCCGTCACCAGCCCGGCGTGCGGTGCCGTGAGAGTGGCGTCGGCCAGGTTCGCCTGCGCGTCGTCGTACGCCGACTGGGCCACGTCCACCGCGGCCTGCCGCGACTCGATCTGCGCCTGGGCCGCATCCGACCCGTCATCGTCCGCGGTGGCCGACGCGAGCTGCGCCTGGGCGGTCGCGAGCGTCGCCTTCGCCGAGGCCGCGGCGGCGTCGAGCTGCAGCGTGTCGATGGTCGCGAGCACCTGCCCCGCCGTCACCGTGTCACCCGCGGCGACGTCGACGGCGGTCACGGTGCCCGCCGCGTCGAAGCTCACCGAGTCCTGAACGGTGGGCGTCAGCGTCCCGGTGCCCGACACCGACTTCTCGAACGTAGCGGTCCCGACCGTGGCCGTCACGGTGGACGACGTGATCTGCGGGGCGGCGGCGGCCGCCTGGTCCCGCATCACCCACCAGACGGTGAGCGCGGGCGCCGCGATCACGGCGACGGCCAGCACGATGACGGAGATCTTGCCCAGCGGGCGAGCCCAGAGACGGGACAGTCGGCGCGCGCGTGGCCGTGCCCGGCCGCCCGCGTCCTCGGTCCCAGTCGGCTCGGCCGAGCCGACCGGCCCTGCAAACTCGGCGACAGATGTGGAGGTCATGCCGGGAAGGTAACGACCCCGATGTAAAGAGAGGTCGGAACTTCCTATGCGCCCGCTATGACCTCGGGCGCTGGACGTCGGATGCGGGCGCCTCGGGCGCGGGCCCCTCGGCCGAGGGGCCGGGAAGGCGCACCTCGATCGTGGCTCCGGCGTCGCTGTCGAGGACGGCCACCGTGCCGCCGTGCGCGCCGACGATCGACTGCACGATGGCCAGCCCCAGGCCCGTCGAGCCCGCGGCGCGGGTGCGGGCGGCGTCCCCGCGGGTGAAGCGCCGGAACAGCAGGGGGCGCAGAGCGGCGGGGATGCCCGGGCCGTCGTCGGCCACGGTGACCACCACCCCTCCCCCGCCGTCGGGACGCACCCGGAGCACGACGCGGGTCCCGGCGGGCGTGTGGACGCGCGCGTTCGCGAGCAGGTTCGTGAGCACCTGCCGCAGCCGCGCCTCGTCACCGACGACGACGAGCCCGTCGTGCGGGTCGTCCGGTGCGTCAGGTGCGTCGTCGGACGGCGGGTCGTCGTCGAACTCGGGCAGGTCCAGCTCCCACCGGTGGCCCGGTCCGGCCGCGTGCGCGTCGGTGAGGGCGTCCACGGCGAGGCGCCCGACGTCGACGGGGACACGATCGAGGGGCCGCCCGGCGTCCAGGCGGGCCAGGAGCAGCAGGTCGTCGACGAGACTGCTCATGCGCGTCGCCTCGGACTCGATGCGGTCGAGCGCGCGGGAGGCGTCGGGCGGCACCACGTCCGGGGAGCGGCGCACCAGCTCCGCGTACCCGCGGATGGAGGCGAGCGGCGTGCGCAGCTCGTGGGAGGCATCGGCGACGAACTGCCGCACATGCGTCTCGGACCGGTGGCGGGCCGCGATCGACGTCTCCACGTTGTCGATCATGCGGTTCAGGGCGGCACCCACCTGGCCGGCCTCGGTGCGCTCGTCCGTGTGCGCGGCGTCGACGCGCGGGATCGCGCCCACCTCGCCGCTCGACAGGTCCAGCTCGGAGACGCGGCTGGCGGCGCCGGCCACCTGCTCCAAGGGGCGCAGCGAGCGCCGCACCAGCACGGTGCCGCCCGCGGCGGTCAGGAGCAGCGCGACGCCGCCGATGACGGCCTGCACCACCAGGTAGCGGTGCACCGTCTCGCTGATGCTCGCCGTCGGCAGCGCGATGACCGCTTCGTCGCCCTGGAACATCGTGGTGGCGATGGCGCGGTGGCGGCCCAGGCCGGGGATGTCCACGTCGTGCTGTGCGCCGTCACGGGGCACGGTCCGCAGGGCGGCGATCTGCTCGGTGGTCAGGTCGGTGAACTGGTTGTCCTGGGTCAGGTACCCGGCGCTCTGGACCTCGCCCGAACCCCCCGATGCGAGCATGACGACGGTCCCGGCGTCCTGACCGATCCACGGGCCGAACTGCCGCACGTCGCTCCGGTCCGACGGGGGGAGCCCGCCGGACTCGAACGGCCCGTTGGTGGGCGGAGGCATGACCAGCCGCTCCGCGGCCTGCGTGAGCTGCTGGTCGAGCTGGGACACGAGCTGACCGCGCAGCGCGAGCGTGGAGCCGAGCGAGACGGCGTAGGTGAAGGCCAGCAGCACGGCGATGAGCACCACCACGAGCTGGCGCCGCAGCGGCCACCCCCGCGAGCGCGGGCGGGTCACGTCGCGTCCGCCCCGGGCTTGAGCACGTAGCCCACGCCGCGCAGGGTGTGGATCATCGGGGTGCGGCCCTTCTCGATCTTGCGGCGCAGGTAGGAGATGTACAGCTCGACGATGTTGGTCTGCCCGCCGAAGTCGTAGTGCCACACACGGTCCAGGATCTCCGCCTTGGACACCACCCGGCGCTGGTTGCGCATGAGGAAGCGCAACAGCTCGAACTCCGTCGCCGACAGCGCGACGGGGTCACCGCCGCGGGTCACGTCGTGCGAGTCCTCGTCCAGCACCAGGTCGCCGACGACGATCGCCGCGTCGGGCACGGCGGCCGAGGCCCCGGCGCGGCGCAGCAGCCCACGCAGCCGGGCCACGACCTCCTCCAGGCTGAACGGCTTGGTCACGTAGTCGTCCCCGCCGGCCAGGAGGCCCGCGACCCGGTCCTCGACGGCGTCGCGCGCCGTGAGGAACAGCACCGGGACGTGCGGGTCGTGCTCGCGGATGCGCCGCAGCACGGACAGCCCGTCCAGGTCGGGCAGCATGACGTCCAGCACGACGACGTCGGGCTCGACCTCGCGGGCGGCCCGGATCGCGCCGTGCCCATCCAGGACGGCCCGTACGTCCCAGCCCTCGTAGCGCAGCGCCGACGTCAGGAGCTCGGCGAGGCTGGGCTCGTCGTCGACGACCAGGACCTTCAGCGGGCTCCCGCCGGGGCGGGTCAGGGCGGGCTGGGCGCGCACGGCACGCACCGCGGGGAGCGGCTCGGGGTTCATGGGGCCATGGTGCGGGACACGTCCCTGCCGAACCTGTGCCGTCGCTATGTGTCCGCTGTGGATCCTGCGCGCCGTGGACCCTGCCTGCCGTGGACCCTGCCCGCCGTGGACCCTGCCCGTCAGTGCTGGGGCACGTCGGCGCGCGCCTCCCCGCGGGCGACCATGCCGGCCTGGTCGGACAGCGTGACCTCGCGCAGGAACAGCGAGAGCACCAGGCCCACGAGCACCAGCGGCACCAGGTACCAGAACGTGGGCGCCAGGGCGTTGGTGAACGCGTCGATCACGCCCGTCTTGATCGGCTCGGGCAGGGCCTGCACCTGGTCGGGCGTCAGGCTGGCGCCGTCGAACCCGCCGCCCGCCGGTGCCCCGCCGCTCGCGGCCAGCCTGGCGGCCAGATCGGTGAAGTTGTCCGTCAGCCGCGAGGTGAAGATCGTGGTGAACAGGGCCGTTCCGACGGCGGCGCCGATCTCCCGGAAGAAGTTGTTCGACGACGTCGCCGTGCCCAGCTCGTGCGGGTCCACGGAGTTCTGCACCGCGAGCACGATGTTCTGCATCAGCAGGCCGAGCCCCAGGCCGAGCACGAAGATCATCGCGCCGAACAGCCACATCGACATCTCGCCCGTGATCTGCGTCAGCCATGCGATCCCGACGGTGGTGATGATCAGGCCGACGACGACGAACGCCTTGTACCGGCGGATGCGCGAGATCAGGAAGCCGGACCCGATGGCGGTGAGCATGAGGCCCGCCATCATGGGCAGCATCAGCCACCCGGACTCGGTGATGCCCGCCCCGGTGGACATCTGCAGGAACGTGGGCAGCATCGCCATGGCGGAGAACATGCCCATGCCGATCACCAGGCCGATGAGCGTGGTGATCGTGAAGGTGGGGTTCTTGAACAGGCGCAGCGGGATGAGCGGCTCGGCCACCCGGTTCTCCACCACGATGAACACCGCGACCGCCACCAGGGTGACCACCAGGAGGGCGGGCAGCCGCCAGTCGCTCCAGTCGTACGAGGCGTTGCCCAGCGACTTCCAGCTCGTCAGCAGCACGATGCCGCCCGTCGCGATGACCATGAACACGATGCCGCCGACGTCGATCGGCCGCTGGGAGCGGTGCGTCGGGAGCTTGAGCGCGAACCAGGCCACCACCAGCGCCGCGACACCCACCGGCACGTTGATCCAGAACGTCCACCGCCACCCGGGGCCGTCGGTGAGCCAGCCGCCCAGCAGCGGGCCGATCACGGCGGAGATGCCGAACAGGGCACCCATCGGGCCCATGTACTTGCCACGCTCGGAGGCGGGCACGATGTCCGCGATGATCGCCTGCGACAGGATCATCAGCCCGCCGCCGCCCAGGCCCTGCACGCCGCGCGCGGCCACGAGCTCGGGGAACGACTGCGCCATGCCACCCAGCAGCGACCCGAGGGTGAACAGCGCCACGGCCACCAGGAACGGCCAGCGCCGCCCCCACAGGTCGCCGAACTTGCCGTACAGCGGCATGACGATCGCGATCGCCAGGATGTAGGCGGTGATGACCCAGCCCTGGTGCTCGACGCCGTGCAGCTCGCCGACGATCGTGGGCATCGCGGTGCCGACGATCGTCTGGTCCAGCGAGGACAGGAGCATGCCGGCCATCAGGGCGCCGAAGATCAACCAGATGGTGCGCCGGGTCAGGACGACGACGGGCGCGCCCGCGTCGACGGTGGGTGCGTGGCTCATGGAAGGGTCCCTCAGGGTTCGTGGTTCGGGGGTTGTTCGGGGGGTGTCTCTGGGGGCGGCTCAGGGCGTGACGAGGCCCCGCAGCGCGTCGACGGCGCCGGGCAGGCTGTCCAGGACGTCTCCCTGGGCGCCGGCCTGTTCCCAGGCGGTCACGGTGGTGCGCACCAGCAGGAACGCGGTCATCGCCAGGAGCTCCGGGGTGACCGTGGGTACCGGGTCGCGGGCGAGGCGGGCGGTGAACATCTCGCGCAGGCGGGCCTCGTGGCGTTGGTGCCAGTCGAACTTCTGGGTCATGAGCTGCGGTTCGGCCCGGGCGAGCGCGAACGCCCGCTCCGCACGGGCGTGGTCGCTCACGAAGCCGGTCAGCAGCGCCCCGACGAGGGCCTGCAGGTCGGTGAGCAGGTGACCCGTCGGGCCCCCGGCGGCGAACGTGTCGGTCAGCTCGGGACGCAACGGGTCCTCGGGCATCCCCAGCACGGCGTCGGCCTTGGAGCCGAAGTAGTTGAAGAAGGTGCGCGGGGAGACGTCCACCGCGGCGGCGATCTCCTCGACCGTCACGGCGTCGAAGCCCCGCTCAGCCACCAGGACCTGCGCGGCGTCGACGATCTCGCGACGGCGCTCCTGCTTCTTGCGCTCACGGAGACCGAGCCCGGTGGCCTGCCGCGGGCAGAGCGAGTCGACCAGCTCACGCAACGAGCACGACGACCGGCTCACCAGGGCACCTCCACCGACGCACGGGCCCGCGGGATCACCCCGCAGGATTATTGCAGCCCTGCAACACTACACCCGTGCAACATCGTGGTCGGCACGGTGCGCGAGCACCTCGCCCATGTGATCCTGCGCCCACGACTTGAGCGCCTGCATCGTGTCCTGCAGCGAGAGCCCCAGATCGGTCAGCTCGTAGGTCACGGTCACCGGGACACTCGCGACGACGGTCCGCCGCACCAGGCCGTCCCGCTCCAGCGAGCGCAGCGTCTGGGTGAGCATCTTCTGGCTGACTCCCACGATCTGCCGGGACAGCTCCGAGAAGCGCAGCGGCCGTGTGGCGGGCTCGTCGGCGCACGCGTCACCCAGGGCCGCCAGGATCAACGTCACCCACTTGTTGGACAGCCGGTCGAGAAGCTGTCGGCTCGGGCAGACGGCCAGATAGGCGTCGTACTCCACCTTTGCGTGGGCGCGCCGCTGCGCCGCCGTCGTCGTCGTCATCGCTCCTCCTGGTCGCACCGCAGGTGCGTTACGCACTTCAAGGTGCCTACTTCCGTTCGGTAACCCTGCCACGAATCATGGCAGCCGGGCGGCCGGACGGCCGCCTCGACCCGAACCGGAAGGACGCACCATGACCACCACTGTGACCACCACCGCGACGACCACCGCGACCACCCTCCCCGGCGGCACCTGGACCCTGGGCGACCGGCCCGTGACCCGCATGGGGTACGGCGCGATGCAGCTCGCCGGCCCCGGAGTCATGGGCCCGCCCGCCGACCGCGACGGCGCCCTGGCCGTGCTGCGCGAGGCCGTCGGCCTGGGCCTCACCCACCTCGACACCGCCCACGCGTACGGGCCACAGGTCACCAACGAGCTCATCCGCGACGCCCTGCACCCCTATGCCGGCTCGCTGACCATCGCCACCAAGGTGGGTGCCACCCGGGACGCCCAGGGAGGCTGGCCGGCCGCCCGGCAGCCCGCGGACCTGCGCCGCCAGGTGCACCAGAACCTCGAGTCGCTCGGGGTCGAGGTGCTCGACGTCGTCCACCTGCGGCTCGGCACCGCCGCCGGCACCGCACCGGAGCCGATCTCCGAGGCCTTCGGGGCGCTCGCCGACCTCCAGCGCGAGGGCCTCGTCCGGCACCTGGGGGTCAGCAACGCCACCGCCGAGCAGGTGCGCGAGGCGCGAGCGATCGCCCCGATCGTGGCGGTGCAGAACCTGTACAACCTGGCCGTGCGGCACGACGACGCGCTGATCGACGAGCTCGCCAGCGACGGCATCGCCTACGTGCCGTTCTTCCCGCTCGGCGGGTTCACCCCGCTGCAGTCGGCCGCCCTGTCCGCCGTCGCGCGCCGTCATGAGGCGACGCCGATCGCCGTGGCGCTGGCCTGGCTGCTGCACCGCTCCCCCAACATCCTGCTCATCGCGGGCACCAGCTCCGTGGACCACCTGCGGCAGAACGTCGCCGGGGCCGGTCTCCCCCTCACCGAGGCGGACCTCGCCGAGCTCGACCGGATCGGCGGCTGACGCGGGCGGTCGTCCACTCAGGCCGGGACGGGCACGCCGGTGAGCGACTCGAGCTGCTCCCACACGCGCGCTGCCCGGTCACCGTCGGGATGCGCGGTGTGGGCGTTGTGCTCGACGCGCACCGGCTCGCCCCGGCGTCCGTTCGCGGGGCCGAGGTACTCACCGCCGACGACGCCCGGGTCGGTCAGGGCGCGCACTGCCGGCCAGGCGGCGGCGTCCTTGCCCTGGGCCCACGGGCTGAACGGGTTGCGGCGGCGCTGGGTGCGCGGGTCGTACACGCCGCGGCGCGCCGGGGTCTTCGCGTCCACGCCGACGCCCGGGTGCGTCAGGACGGATGCCACCGGCGTGTCGGCGGCGCGCAGGCGGCGGTCGAGCTCGTAGGCGTACAGCTCGGTGACGGTCTTGGCCTGCGTGTAGCTGCGGAAGAACCCGCGCTGCGGGGCGATGACGTCGTCGACGTCGAGCCGCAGCCTGCGGACGAACCCTGTGGACGCGTGCACGATGCGCGCGGGGATGCCGCGCGCGGCGCCCGTCGCGGCGAGCGCGGGCAGCAGCAGCCCCAGCAGGGCGAAGTTCGCCACGACGTGCGTGCCGAGCAGGATCGGCAGTCCGTCCGACGTCGTCCCGCTCGTGGATCGCATCGCGGCGCCGTTGAGGAACAGGTCGTCGATCGGACCGAGCGCGGCGAGCTCGGTGGCCGCGCGGCGCACCGAGGCAAGCGCGGCGAGGTCGAGCACGACCGTGGACACCGCCGCACCCGGCACCTGGTCGCGGATCGAGGCGCGAGCCGCCGCGAGCCGCTCGGGCGAGCGGGCCGCGAGGATCACGTGGGCTCCAGCGGAGGCGAGCTGCTCGGCGGCGAAGTAGCCGATGCCGGCCGTCGACCCGGTGACGACGTGCGTGCGCCCGGTCTGGTCGGGCAGGTGAGCGGGGGTCCAGGACATGGTGGCTCCAGAAGGTCTCGTCTAAGCGGATTGCTCATCCGTTTGCACCGTACCACCTGAACCGGATTCCGTATCCGTTACGCTGGGTCCATGAGTCCTCGGTCCGACGCCGTCCGCAGCCGCGAGCGCATCCTCGGGGCCGCCCGCCAGTGCGCGCGCGACGACCTGCGCCTCAACGACGTCGCCCGGCGCGCCGGGGTCGGCGTCGGGACGGTGTACCGCCACTTCCCCACCGTGCACGCGCTCGTCGAGGCCCTCACCACCGACGACCTGGCCCGCTACCGCGACCTCGCCCACCGGGCCGCGGCCGAACCGGACCCCGCCGTCGCCCTGGAGACGCTCGTGCGCGAGGGGCTGGCCCTGCAGCTCGCCGACGGTGGGCTGCAGGCCGTGCTCCTCGCCCCCGAGGACGCGTCCCCCGAGGTGGCGCAGCTCAAGGCGGAACTCGGCGAGGTCACCCAGCAGGTGGTGGCCGCCGCGCGCGACGCCGGCGTCGTGCGGGCCGACCTCACCGCGGAACTGCTGCGGAACCTCGGCTGCGGCGTCGAGCACGCCGTGCGGGTGAGCGGGGGCCACCACCCGGACTTCTACGTCGACGTCATGCTCGCCGGGCTGCGGGCAGGGGCCCGCAGCCAGGATGCCGTGGTCCCCGCGAAGGGCACGACGACGGGATCGGGTCCCGGCCTCCCCGGCGACCCTTCCCTCACCCCTGCGTCGGCTTGACCGCCTTGACGATCGCCCCGTGCATCTCGGGTGCGGCCTCGTGCGTGAAGGTCACCGACGCGTCGACGAACCCGGCCGCGGCGAGCCCGTCCAGGTACTCCTGCTTCGACAGCGCACCCGCGATGCAGCCCACGTACGAGCCGCGCTCCGCGCGCTGCACCGCGGTCAGGTGATCCTCGGCGACGACGTCGGACACGCCGACCCGCCCACCCGGGGCCAGGACGCGGAACATCTCGGCGAGCACCGCGGTCTTGTCCGTGGACAGGTTGATCACGCAGTTGGAGATGACGACGTCGACGCTGCCGTCGTCGAACGGGAGGTCCTCGATGGTGCCCTTGCGGAACTCCACGTTGGTCGCGCCGGCCTCGGCCGCATTGGCGCGAGCGAGGTCCAGCATCTCGTCGGTCATGTCGACGCCGTACGCGAACCCGGTGAGCCCGACCCGCTGGGCCGAGAGCAGCACATCGATACCGCCGCCCGAGCCAAGGTCGAGGACGCGGTCGCCCGCGCGCAGATCGGCGACGGCCGTGGGGTTGCCGCAGCCCAGCGACGCGAGCACCGCGGTGTCCGGCAGGCCCTCCACCTGGACGGCGTCGTACAGCCGCCTGCCGAACGTGATCGGCAGCGGGGCCTCGTCCGCGCCGCAGCAGCCTCCGCCGCCACAACAGTCACTGGCCTCCGCGTACTGACCCGCACTCGCGGTGCGGGCCGCCTCCGCGTACCGGTCACGCACCTGCCCACGCACCGTCTCGTCCACCGCCATATCCGACCTCCCGCTCGCCCGGTTCGTATCGATGTCTATCGATACTGGAACTCTGGTGGTCGAATCAATGTTTGTCAATACGTGTGCGACCATGGGCCGATGAGCACGCCGCTGCCCCTCCTCGGGCCTCCCACCGACGCCGCCTGCTGCACACCGGCCGCAACGGGTCTCGACCCCGAGCAGGCCGCCGCCGTCGCCCGCACCTTCAAGGCGCTCGGCGACCCGGCCCGCGTGCGGCTCCTGTCGATCATCGCCGCGGCCCCCGACGGCGACGTGTGCCTGTGCGACCTGACCGAGCCCGTCGGCCTGGCACAGCCGACCGTCTCCCACCACATGAAGCTCCTCGCGGAGGCCGGCCTCGTGACCCGCGAGCAACGCGGCAAATGGGCGCACTTCGCCATCGCCCCCGGGGCCCGCGGAACCGTCGACGCAGCGCTCGACCGCACCCTCACGGGCCAGTGACAAGGGTCCGGGCGACGACGGCCCGGTGACGGCATCACCACCAGGTTGAGGGCATCCAGGTGCTGCGACGCCTGTGAGCACACACGAGGCTCTCAGATGCCGGGAGCAGTCCCCTACGTGAGGCGCTCAGATCACGGCTTGCGGGCTCTACAGGCTCACGACCGGCACCGACAACCTTGCGTCAGGCCTGCATGTCCACGAAGCGCGAGTAGTGCCCCTGGAACGCGACGGTGATCGTGTCGGTGGGGCCATTACGGTGCTTGGCAACGATCAGGTCGGCTTCGCCTGCGCGCGGTGATTCTTTTTCATAGGCGTCTTCGCGATGCAGAAGAATGACCATGTCAGCATCTTGTTCGATCGAGCCCGATTCACGCAAATCAGACATAGCGGGCTTCTTGTCCTGCCGCTGCTCCGGCCCGCGGTTGAGCTGCGAGAGCGCGATGACGGGGACCTCAAGCTCCTTGGCGAGCAGCTTGAGGGCACGCGAGAACTCGGAGACCTCCTGCTGCCGCGACTCGACGCGCTTGCCGGAGGTCATGAGCTGGAGGTAGTCGATGACGATGAGCTTGAGGTCGTGCCGCTGCTTGAGGCGCCTGGCCTTGGCGCGGATCTCCATGAGCGACATGTTGGGCGAGTCGTCGATGAACAGCGGCGCCTCGGACACCTTGCCCATGACCTTGGCCAGCTTCTGCCAGTCGTCGTCACCCAGCTTGCCGTTGCGGAGCTTCTGCAGGTGCACGCGCGCCTCCGCCGCCAGAAGGCGCATGGTGATCTCGTTGCGCCCCATTTCAAGGGAGAACACCACGGAAGTCTGGCCATTTTTAATGGACGCCGCACGCGCTATATCAATGGCGAGCGTGGACTTGCCTATTGCCGGCCTGGCGGCAATAATAATCATTTGCCCCGGGTGCAGACCATTCGTCAGCCGGTCCAGGTCCGCGAACCCGGTGGGCACACCCGTGAGCCCCTCCTTGCGGTTCCCGGCGGCCTCGATCTCGTCCATGGTGCCGCCGATGATCTCGGCCAGCGGCAGGTAGTCCTCGGTGGTGCGTCGTTCGGTGACGGCGTAGATCTCGGCCTGGGCGTTGTTGACGATGTCGTCGACGTCGCCTCCCTCGCGGGCGTAGCCGAGCTGGACGATGCGGGTGCCGGCCTCGACCAGGCGGCGCAGGACGGCCCGTTCGCGCACGATGCGGGCGTAGTAGCCCGCGTTGGCCGCGGTGGGGACGCCGGCCACGAGGTCGGCCAGGAAGGCGGCCCCCCCGATGCGCTCGAGCTCGCCGCGGCGCCGCAGCTCGTCGGCGACGGTGATGGCGTCGGCCGGTTCGCCGCGGCCGTACAGGTCGATGATCGCGTCGTAGACGACCTCGTGCGCCGGGCGGTAGAAGTCGTTGCCCCGGATGGTCTCGACGACGTCGGCGATGGCGTCCTTGGAGATGAGCATGCCGCCCAGCACGGACATCTCGGCGTTGACGTCCTGCGGCGGGGTGCGGTCGAACGCCGGTGCCGAGGAGTACGAGGACTCCAGCTCTTCGATCGACATCCGTCCCCGTTCCCTGAGCGTTTCCGAACCGGTGAGATTCCGTGCCGGCGTGACGCGCCGACCAAGCCCGGGATCCGTCCTACCGCAGACCACCGACACACCGTCTCGGTGGCACCCCGCACGAAGGTAGAGGCACGCACCGAGACCACGCAATGCGACCTGTGGACACAGGTGTGGACCAACCTGTGGACGACGCCGCGCTACTGTGCACAGTCGGTGGACAACCATGTGGATGGGCAACCCATCTGCGCGCGCCAGGCATGGGAAACCATCGTTGACCTGGCAGGATGTCTCCCGTTGCCTGTGGAGGAAAATCTCGTGAGTGATGCGCGCCGCACACCGGACGCACTGCGACAGGATGCGAGACGGCTCGACCGCGAGATCCTGGCCCTCGCCGTCCCCGCGCTCGGCGCCCTGGTCGCGGAGCCGCTGTTCGTCCTGGTCGACTCCGCCGTCATCGGCCGCCTGGGCACCGCCCAGCTCGCCGGGCTCTCGCTCGCCTCGAACCTGCTGGTCACGGTGGTGGGCCTGTGCGTCTTCCTCGCGTACGCGACGACGGCGGTGGTGTCCCGGCTGCTCGGCGCGGGCCGGGAGAAGGAGGCGCTCCAGGCGGGGATCGACGGAATGTGGCTGGCCCTCGGCATCGGCGTCGTACTCGGCGCGGTGGCCTGGCTGGCGGCCCCGTGGGCGGTCGCGGCCCTGGGCGGCACGGGCGAGGTCGCCGAGCACGCCGTGACCTACCTGCGCTGGTCGGCCATGGGGCTGCCGGGCATGGAGGTGGTGCTCGCCTCCACCGGCGTGCTGCGCGGCCTCAAGGACACGCGCACCCCGCTCGTGGTGGCGTCGTCGGGCGCCGTGGTCAACGCGGTGCTCGTGGTGACGCTCGTGTACGGGGCGGGCATGGGCATCGCGGGCTCCGGCCTGGGCACGGCGCTCACCCAGCTCGCGATGGGTGCCGTCCTGGCCGTCATCGTCGTGCGTGGCGCCCGCCGTCGCGGCGCGTCGCTGCGCCCGCAGGCGGGCGGCATCTGGACCGCGGCCGCCCACGGCGCCCCGCTGCTGGTCCGCACCGCGTCGCTGCGCGTCGCGATCCTCCTCACGGTCGCCGTCGCGACCGGGCTGGGCGACGTCACGCTCGCCGGCTACCAGGTGGTGGGCAGCCTGTGGGGCCTGGCCGCGTTCGGCCTCGACGCGCTCGCCATCGCCGCCCAGGCGCTCGTGGGCCACGGGCTCGGCCAGGGCGACCTCGCGCGCGTCCGCGCGGTCCTGCGCCGCTGCCTGCGCTGGGGGGTCGCCGCCGGGGCCGTGCTCGGCGTGGTCCTCGCGGCGGGCGGCTGGTGGATCTCCGCGCTCTTCACCGCCGACGACGCCGTCCGCGCCGCCGTGACCGCAGGACTCGTGGTCGTGGCGGTGTTCCTCCCGATGGCGGGCTGGGTGTTCGTGCTCGACGGCGTCCTCATCGGGGCGGGAGACGGACGCTACCTGGCCGCCGTCGGCGTCCTGACGCTCGTGGTCTACGCCCCGTTCGCCCTCGCCGTGGGCGCGTGGGCGCCTCCGGGGGCCGCCGGGCTGGCCTGGCTGTGGGCCGCGTTCGCCGGGGTGTTCATGGCCGCCCGCGCACTGACCACGGGGCTCCGGGCCCGCGGCAGCCGCTGGATGGTCACCGGCGCGTGAGCGCGCCGCACATCACCGGGGCCTGAGCGCGCGAAGGCCCCGGCTCCCCGTAAGGGGAACCGGGGCCTTCACCTGTGAGATCAGGCGCTGACGACCGAGACGGCGATCTTCGCCGAGACCTCGGGGTGCAGGCGCACCGACACGGTGTACTCACCGGTCGCCTTGATCGGCTGGGCGATCTCGATCTTGCGCTTGTCGACGGCCGGGGCACCGGCAGCCTTCACCGCGGCGGCGATCTCCGCGGTCGTCACGGCACCGAACAGGCGCCCGGACTCGCCGGCCTTCGCGGTCACGACGACCGGCTTGGCGGCCAGCGCGTCGGCGATCGCCTTGGCCTCGTCGAGCGTCGCGATCTCGCGGGCCTTGCGGGCCTTGCGGATCGCGCCGATCTGCGACTCGTAGCCCTTGGTCCACGGGGTCGCGAGGTTGCGCGGGATGAGGTAGTTGCGGGCGTACCCGGCCTTGACCTCGACGACGTCGCCGGGCTCACCGAGACCGGTGACCTCGTGCGTCAGGATCAGCTTGGAAACAGCCATGGTTGTCCAGTCCTTCCTGACTCAGCGGGCCGACGACGAGTACGGCAGCAGGGCCATCTCGCGGGCGTTCTTGACGGCACGGGCGATCTGGCGCTGCTCCTGCACGGAGACGCCGGTCACGCGACGGGCGCGGATCTTGCCGCGGTCGGAGATGAACTTGCGAAGGAGCGCGGTGTCCTTGTAGTCCACCGTCTCGATCTTCGCCGTCTTCAGCGGGTTCGACTTCTTCTTGGGCTTGCGCACCACAGGCTTGGCCATGGTGGTACTCCTTTCGGAGAAAGAGGTGATCTGGGGAGAAGGTTCAGGTCAGAAGGGGGGCTCGTCGTTGAACGAGCCGCCCGACGACGCAGGCCCGGCTGAGGCCCACGGGTCGTTCTGCTGACCGCCACCGGAGGATCCGAAGCCCCCACCCTGCTGGCCGCCGCCGTAGCCGCCACCCTGCTGGCCGTAGCCACCCTGGTTGCCGCCACCGCCGAAGCCGCCGCCACCGCCGCCGCCACGCTGGTTGCGGGTCACCTTGGCCGAGGCGTACCTCAGCGACGGGCCGACCTCGTCCACCTGCATCTCGACGACGGTGCGCTTCTCGCCCTGCTGCGTCTCGTACGAGCGCTGCGTCAGACGGCCCTGCACGATGACGCGCATGCCCTTCGTCAGCGACTCGGCGACGTTCTCGGCCGCCTCGCGCCACACCGAGCAGCGCAGGAACAGCGCTTCGCCGTCCTTCCACTCGTTGGCCTGGCGGTCGAACGTGCGCGGCGTCGAGGCCACGGTGAAGCTTGCGACCGCGGCACCGGAGTTGGTGAACCGCAGTTCCGGGTCTGCCGTCAGGTTTCCGACGACGGTGATGATGGTTTCACCGGCCATGGCAAGCTCCTTCGTGTCTGGGCGTATGTCTGGGAGGGGTGTGCTGGATCAGTCTCAGCGAGCGTCCGTGCGCAGGATCTTGGTGCGCAGCACGGCCTCGTTCAGGCCGAGCTGGCGGTCCAGCTCCTTCGCGGTGTCGGACGACGCGGTGAAGTCGACGACGGCGTAGATGCCCTCGGACTTCTTGTTGATGTCGAACGCCATGCGGCGACGACCCCAGATGTCCACCTTGTCGACGGACCCGCCCTCGGTCGAGATGACCGACAGGTACTTCTCGAGCGACGGGGCAACCGTCCGCTCGTCGACCTCCGGGTCCAGGATCACCATCAGTTCGTACTGACGCATGCTCATACCCACCTCCTCTGGTCTGTGCGGCCACGGTCCATCCGTGGCAGAAGGGGTTGTGTGCGTCGCTGTGCCCTCTCCCGCACCTGGCGCCCCGGGTGGGGAGCAGAGGCGGACGGGCACAGACAGTCGTCCAGGATACCCGACTCCAGGCCGGGCTCCGGCGGGTCCTCAGCCGGCGTCGTGCCCGGTGTCGTGCCCGGTGTCGTTCCCCGCGCCATGCCCGGCATCCTGCCCCGGGTCGGCGCCGTCGTCGGACCCGGCCGTGCCGTCGTCGCCAGCGCCCGGCGGTGACGGCGGGGTCGGGGACGGGGGCGGCGGCGTCGGGTCAGGGGCGGCCGCGGGCCCGGCCGAGACCTCGATCGTGATGGTGGAGCCGGGCGGCACGCGGCCGCCACTCGGGCTCACGGACAGCACGGTGCCCTGCACCCGGGTGGACTCCACCTCCTCGACACGCACCTGGAGGCCCAGCGCACCGAGGGTGGCCTGCACCTGGCCGCGCGACTGGCCCACCAGGCCACCGGGGACCGTCACCCAGTGCTCCTGGGGGTCGCCCTGCTCGTCGTCCTGCTCGTCCAGCTCCTCGTCCGCCGGTTCTTCGACGGGCGCCTCCGGCGTCGGGCGCGTGGGGGTGTAGCGCGGGAACTCCTGCACCGCCATCCCCTCGGTGGCCACGTGCATGAAGTCGGTCCAGGCCCGGGCCGGGAACGTGGACCCGGTCATACCGCTGGCACTACCCGCCCACTGCCCGAAGGGGGCGATGGTCTCCAGGCGCCCGTCCCGCTCCTGCTGGATGCCGACGACGGTGACGAGCTGGGGCACGTACCCGGCGAACCACGACGAGACGTTGTCGTTGCTGGTACCGGTCTTGCCGGCAGCGGGGCGGCGCTCACCGTTCGGCCCGCGCAGCTCCCGGGCGGTGCGGCCGGACCCGTTCTCGACCGTCGCGGCGAGCGCGTGCGTGGTGGCGGCCATGACGTCCCGGTCGAACTCGTCCACCCGCTCGTGGCGCGGCCCCTCGTGGATCAGCGCTCCGTCGAGGGTGCGCACCTCGCGCACGATGTGCGGGGTGACGCGGTCGCCACCGTTCGCGATGGTCGAGTACGCCGTCGCCAGGTCCAGCACGCTCACGTCGGTGGGTCCCAGCACGTTGGCCGGCACCGCCGGGATGCTCACGGACCGGGGGATGCCCAGGCGATGCGCGACGTCGACGGTGCGCTGCGGGCCCACCTCGACGTTGAGCTGCGCGAACACCGTGTTGACGGAGTCGGCCATCGCGTCCACCAACGTGATGTTGCCGAAGTTCGCTCCACCGAAGTTCCGCGGGCCGCGGTTGCCGTTCGCGGGGTCCCAGCCGGGGATGGTCTTCTGGCTCTGCCCGTTGAACCGGTCCTCGAGCGAGAACCCGTCCTCGAGCGCGGCCACCAGGGTGAACGGCTTGAACGTCGAACCGGCCTGGGCGCTGCCCTGTGTCGCGGTGTTGAACTGCCGCTCCAGGTAGTCCATGCCGCCGAACAGGGCTCGGATCTCCCCCGTCTCGGGGTCCATCGCGGCCAGGGACACCGCCAGGGCGTCGTCGGCGGGGTTCTCCCCCTCGAACGCCGACGTGGCGACGTCCACTGCCGCGTCCTGGAGCGCCGGGTCGATGGTGGTGACGATGTGCAGGCCGCGGGTACGCAGCAGTTCGGGCCGGTCCCGGAACTCGTCGGTGTCGCTGAGCTCGCGGATCACCTCGTTGACCAGGAACCCGGCCTGCCCGCCCAGGGTGTTGGTCGCCGTCGGGCGCGGCAGGAACTCGGGGAACTCGGCCTCGGCGCGCTGCTGCGCCGAGATGAGCCCCTCGGAGTACATGCGGTTGATGTTGCGCTGCCACCGGAAGCGGGCCTGGTCCTCGTTGACGCCCGGCTCCCAGTTGTTCGGGGAGGGCAGGATGCCGGCCAGCAGCGCGGCCTGCGAGAGCGTCAGGTCGGCGGCCGGCGTGCCGAAGTACGCCTGGGCGGCCGCCTCGACCCCGAACACGCCGCGGCCCCAGTAGATGGTGTTGAGGTACGCCTCGAGAATGTCCTCCTTGGGCGTGGTGCGCGTGACCTGGAGGGCCATGATCGCCTCGCGCGCCTTGTCCACCATGCCCGACGTCGCATCCGTGCGGGTGCGCTCGATGTACTGCATGGTGATGGTCGAGCCGCCCTGGGTGGGGTTGCCGCGCAGGTTGTTCCACGCCGAACGCAGGATGCCGCGCACGTGGATGCCGGAGTTGGTCCAGAAGGTCGCGTCCTCGGAGGCGACGACGGCGTCGCCCACGTAGCTCGGCAGGTCGTCCAGGCGCACCATCTGGCGGCGGGCGCCCAGCCGGCCGATCTCCGTCTCGCCGTCGGCAAAGAACACCGTCGTCGTCTGGTGGGTGATGTCGCCCAGGTTCTGCGGCACCGACGTCGTCAGCCACGCCGAGGCGAACGCCCCCGTGCCGAGCGCGACGAAGCCCAGGAACGCGCCGACGACGAAGCGCCACGACGGCACCCAGCGGTGGATCGGGCCCTTGCCGCGGCGCGGGTAGTTCCACAGGCGGTCGCGCAGGCGGGGCTTGCCAGAGGTGGCCACGTCTTGTTCCTCCCGGTCGGCCGACCAGGAGCGCCCCGACCGGCACGGGGCCCTGAGGTCAGGGCTCCGCTCGACCTAGCACGCTAGGAGACGTGCCCTGGCCCACCGGCGCGACGGCGCGGTTCACACGCGCCCGTGGCGGCCTTCCCGCGATGCCCCGGGAGGTTTCACCGCGCCTTCACGCGTTCTCAGCCCTGGGCGCCGGGCAGCGCCGTCGGGAGGCCCAGCGGGCCCGTGTCGGATGACGGCGTGGGCGACGGTGTCGGGGTCGCGTCCTCCGAACCGCCGTCATCACCGCCGTCCCCGTTCCCGTTCCCGTTGCCGTTCCCGTTGCCGTTGCCGTTGCCGTTGTTGCCCGTCGACACGCTGAGGGTGATCTGGGAGTCGCGTGGCACCTGCTGGCCTGCGAGCGCCACCTCGACGACCGTCGACTTGGGCTCGTCGGAGGCCACGGCGACGGTGTTCACTCGCAGGCCGAGCTTCTCGAGCGCCTTCTTGGCGTCGTTGACCTGGCGGCCCACCAGATCGGCGGGCACGGTGACCCAGTCCGCCCTCGGGTCGGCGGTCGGCTCCTCCTCGGGCGTGGGCTCCTCGGTCGGGGACGGCGAGGGCGACGGCGTCGGCGATGCCGTCGAGCGCGGCATCGTGTACGCCGGGAAGTCCTTGACCTCGACGCCGTCGAGCGCCGTCTTCATGAAGTCGGTCCAGGCCCGCACCGGGAACGTGCTGCCCGTGATCGTCCCGTTGTGCCACTGCCCGAACGGCGTGATCTGCGCGGCGTTCCCGGCCTCGTCCTCCTGCATGAGGCCGACGACGGTGGCCACCTGTGGCACGAACCCGGCGAACCACGCCGACATGTTGTCGTTCGACGTGCCGGTCTTGCCGGCCACCGGGCGGTCCAGCTCGAGCGCCGTCTTGCCGGACCCCTCGGTGATGACGTGCGTCATCGCGTAGGTGACGGCCGCGATGTTCTCGGAGGCGAACGAGGTGCGCTGGGGTGTCGTGTCCGCCTCGTAGAGCAGGTTGCCCTTGAGGTCGGTCACCTTGGCCACCAGGTGCGGCGTCACCCGGTACCCACCGTTGGCGAGCGTGGCGTAGGCCGTCGCCAGGTCCACCGGCCGCACGGTCGCGGTGCCCAGCACGTTGCCCGGGTTGTCCTCGATGTAGCCCGGCGTCTTCTTCTCCTTGTCGGTGGGGCTGGTCGGGTCCTTGACCGGGTCCGGGATGCCGAGCTCGTGCGCGACCTCGACGGTCCGCCCCGGGCCGATCTCGATGTTGAGGTTCGCGTACGCCGTGTTGACCGAGTTGGCGGTGGCCGAGACCAGGTTGATCATGCCGGGGTTGTACCCGTCGAAGTTCCGCAGCGGGTGCTCGGTGGTCCAGGAGGTCCCGGGGAACGCCTGGTTGTTGCTGCCGTCGACGCGTTCGCTGAGCTGATGGCCGTCCTCGAGCGCCGCGAGCAGCGTGAACGGCTTGAACGTCGAGCCGCCCTGGGCGCCGCCGCGCATCGCGAAGTTGAACTGCCCGCCCGGCGGTGCCTGCGCCACGTAGTCCGCTCCCCCGTAGACCGCACGCAACCCGCCGGTGGCGGTGTCGATCGACACGAGGCCGACGCGCAGCCGTGGGTCGGCGGGGTAGTCGCCCTGGTACGCCGTGGCCGCGACGGCGACGGCCTGGTCCTGGAGCCGCTTGTCGATCGTGGTGTAGACGCTCAGCCCGGCCGTGCTCAGCCGGCCGTCGGCGAACTGCTCCTGGTCGCCGATCTCGTTCTGCACCATGTCCACGAGGTAGCCGACCTGACCGCCCAGCTTGTTCGACGGCGCCGGACGGGGCAGGAACTCCGGGAACGTGGCCTCTTCGCGCTCCGCCTTCGTGATGAGGCCCTGGTCGAGCATGCGGTCCAGCACGCGCGCCCAGCGGCTCTTGGCCATCTCCGGGTTCTTGTCGGGGTCCCAGTTGCTGGGCGACGGGATGATGCCCGCCAGCATGGCCGACTCGGAGAGCGTCAGCTCCTGGGCCGGCTTGCCGAAGTACGCCTGCGAGGCGGCGCCGATGCCGTTGACGTTGCGGCCCCAGAAGATGGTGTTGAGGTAGCCCTCGAGCACCTCGTCCTTGGTGTACGTGCGGTTGACCTTGAGCGCGATGATCATCTCGCGGATCTTGCCCAGGTAGCTCTTCTCGGTGCCCGTCATGGCCCGCTCCACGTACTGCTGCGTGATCGTGGAGGCACCCTGGGTGGGGCCGGACGTCGTCAGGTTGGACCACATGGCGCGCACCAGGCCACGGGGGTTGATGCCCATGTTGGTGCGGAACGACGAGTCCTCGGACGCGATGACGGCGTCACCCACGTAGTCGGGCAGGTCGGGCAGGTCGACCAGGACGCGCGTCTCGTTCTGGAGCGTGGTGATCGGCGTCACGCCGTCCGCGTAGTAGATCGTCGTGACCTGGTCGTTGACCGACTCAAGGTTCCCCGGCACCACGGTGGTCGCGTAGGCGGCGACGGCCACTCCCGCGCCCAGGGCGAAGACGCCCAGGAACGCGCCGACGACGATGCGCCACGACGGGACCCAGCGGCGGATCGGACCCTTGCCACGCCGCGGGTAGTTGAAGAACCGGCGCCAGCCGGTCCGCTTCGCCGGCCGGCGCGCGCCCGTAGGCCGTGCACCCGCGGGCCGTGAACTCCCTGTCGTGGCCACCTGCTGACTACCTCCCGCGTCGACGTCTGTGCGCACTGGGGCAGAACAGTAGGCGATCGCGTTCAAAATGCGTCAGAGTGCGGCACTGCTCACGGCCATCCACCCTCACTCTCCCCTGCGGGACCCGACGCACTACCCCGAACCTTCACATCCGGGAACGGCAGGCGCACCACCGCGGTGACGCGCCGGTTCGTTGCGTCGGGCCGAATCCGGGGCGTACCCTCACGCTCGCCGCGCTACGTCGCTATGATGTATCTCCAGGATGTATCGAGTCGATAGGTCTGATCCACTCTTCATGCGGCCCCGGCCGCCCCAGTCGGTTGCGAGGTGACCAGGTGCGCAGTCGTTCGACGGTGCTGGAGACGGCCGTGCTCGGCCTGCTCAGCTCGTCACCGCTGCACGGCTATGAGCTGCGCAAGCGGCTCTCGCTGCTCCTGGGACCGTTCCGCGCCTTCAGCTACGGCACGCTCTACCCCGCCTTGCGTTCCTTGCAGGCGCGTGGCCTCATCGCGACGACAGAGCCTGCCGCGTCGGGTGCCACACCCTCGTTGGCCGGTCGTCGTGGCCGCATCGTGTATGAGCTGACGGCGGACGGCAAGGAACACCTGCAGAAACTGTTGTCCTCCAGCGGCCCCGCCGCGTGGGAGGACGAGAACTTCGACGTTCGCTTCGCGCTCTTCGCGCAGACCGACGCCGACACCCGCCTGCGGATCCTCGAGGGCCGGCGCAGCCGGCTCACCGAGCGTCTGGAGGCGGTCCGGGAGTCCGCAGCTCACACCCGTGAGCGGCTCGACGAGTACACGCTCGAGTTGCAGCGCCATGGCCTCGAGCAGGTCGAGCGCGAGGTGCACTGGCTGGATGCCCTCATCACCCAGGAAAGGGACCGCGTCGTGCGGGACCCGCGAACACATCAGAAGGAGCGAGGATGACTTCCATCCGTGTCGCCATCGTTGGCGTCGGTAACTGCGCATCGTCACTGGTCCAGGGCGTGCACTACTACCGTGACGCCGACCCGGCGGGCAAGGTCCCGGGTCTCATGCACGTGCAGTTCGGTGACTACCACGTGTCCGACCTCGAGTTCGTGGCGGCGTTCGACGTCGACGCGAAGAAGGTCGGCTTCGACCTGGCCGAGGCGATCTACGCCTCGGAGAACAACACCATCAAGATCGCGGACGTCCCGCCGCTGGGCGTGACCGTCCAGCGCGGCCCGACGAACGACGGCCTGGGCCAGTACTACTCGCAGACCATCGAGGAGTCGGACGCCGAGCCGGTCGACGTCGTCCAGGCGCTCAAGGACGCCAAGGTCGACGTGCTCGTCTCCTACCTGCCGGTGGGCTCCGAGGTGGCCGACAAGTTCTACGCGCAGTGCGCCATCGACGCGGGCGTCGCGTTCGTCAACGCCCTGCCCGTGTTCATCGCGTCCGACCCCGAGTGGGCCGCGAAGTTCGAGGCCGCCGGCGTCCCGATCGTGGGCGACGACATCAAGTCGCAGGTCGGCGCCACCATCACGCACCGCGTGCTGGCCCGCCTCTTCGAGGACCGCGGCGTCATCCTCGACCGGACGTACCAGCTCAACGTCGGCGGCAACATGGACTTCAAGAACATGCTGCAGCGCGACCGGTTGGAGTCCAAGAAGGTCTCGAAGACGCAGGCCGTCACCTCGAACCTGCACGACGGCCCGCTGGCCGGCAAGAAGGACGACCGCAACGTCCACATCGGCCCGTCGGACTACGTCGCCTGGCTCGACGACCGCAAGTGGGCGTACGTGCGCCTCGAGGGCCGCGCGTTCGGCGAGGTGCCCCTGAACCTGGAGTACAAGCTCGAGGTGTGGGACTCCCCCAACTCGGCCGGCATCATCATCGACGCCGTCCGTGCCGCGAAGATCGCCAAGGACCGCGGCGTCGGCGGCCCGATCCTGTCGGCGTCGACGTACTTCATGAAGTCCCCGCCGGTCCAGATGGAGGACACCGAGGGCCGTGCCCGCCTGGAGGCCTTCATCGCCGGGGACATCGAGCGCTGACCCGGAGCGCAGCGAAGTGTGAGGGCCGAGGTACGAGGCACTCGCACGTCGCGGAGCGCAGGGTCAGCGCGCAGAGAAACAGGCGCTGACCGCAGCGAAGTGTGAGGGCCGAGGAACGAGGCACTCGCACGTCGCGGAGCGCAGGGTCAGCGCGCAGAGAAACAGGCGCTGACCCGACCCGGCGCACTGACCAGGACGGAGAGCGGACTACCGAGCGAGGTAGTCCGCTCTCCGTCTTCTCCACACCCCTGTGAAAGGCTGAACGCGTGCAAGCCATCTCGGACCTCCGCGTGCTCCTGCGCGTCCGGGCTTTCCGACGGCTCTTCGGGGTCCGGCTCCTGTCCCAGGCGGGTGACGGGGCGTTCCAGGTGGGCCTCGCGACGGTCCTGTTCTTCTCCCCGCAGAACGCGGGGACGGCCCGGGAGGTGGCGGGCGGTTTCGCGGTGATGTTCGCGCCGTTCGTGGTGGCCCCGTTCGTGGGGGTGCTGCTGGACCGGTGGCGGCGTCGGCAGGTGCTGCTGTGGGCCAACGTCGCGCGCGGGTTGGTGACGATGGCCGCGGCGGCGGCGATGCTGGCCGGCGCGGGCACGTGGGTGGTGGCGGCGATCGGCCTGGTGGCGCTGAGCCTGAACCGGTTCATCCTGTCGGGGTTGTCGGCCGGGCTGCCCAACGTGCTCGACAGGGAGCTGCTGCTCACGGCGAACTCGGTGGTGCCCACGCTGGGTGCGGGCGCCACGTTCGTGGGTGGCGGGGTGGGCCTGGTGCTGGGCTTCCTGCCGGTGGCCGCGGGGATCCGCGACGGTGCGGCGCTCCTGGTGGCGAGCCTGCTGATGCTGGGCTCGGCGGCCGCGGCGTTGAGCCTGGGGGCGCGCCAGCTCGGCCCGCTGGAGGCCCCCACGGTCCCGCTGCGCGACGACGTGGCCGCGGTGCTGGGCGATCTGGGCCGCGGCGCCCGCTACCTGGTGGCGCGCCGTACTCCGGGCGAGGGCCTGCTGGTGATGGCGTTGCACCGGTTCCTGTACGGCGTCGTGTTCATCGCCTCGATCCTCATCGCACGCAACCTGCTGGAGCCGGGCGACCTGACCGCGGGGATGGCCACGTTCGCGGTGATCGTGGGGCTGACGGGGGTGGGCGGCGCGGCGGCCGTCGTGGTGACGCCCGTGGTGGCCCCGCGCACGGGCCCGCAGGCGTGGGTGGCCCTGATGCTGGCGTTCGCGGCGGCGTCCCAGGTGGCGATGGCGGTGTCGTACGACCGCTGGCTGGTGTACCTGTGCGCGTTCCTGCTGGGGATGGCGGCGCAGGCGGCGAAGATCGCGGTGGACACGATCGTGGCGACGGACACGCACGACGCGTTCCGCGGCCGCGCCTTCGCGTTCTACGACCTGCTGTTCAACGCGGCGTTCACGGGTGCGGCCGTGCTCGCGGCGTTCGTGGTGCCGGACACGGGCTGGTCGCGGTGGTTGTTCCTGGTGCTGGGCGCCGTCTACGTCGTCGTCGCGGCGGTGTTCTGGGGGTTCGGCACGCGCACGCCGTGCGACGTCGACCCGGCCCGTTACGAGCCGAGCGGTGCCACCGCGCGCTGATCGGAGCCGGGCGCGGGCACGCGGAACGCGGGCGCGAGGCCGATCACGCCGAGCGCGAGCACGGCGGGAACGGCGAACGCGACGCGCAGGCTGCTCATCTCGGCCACGCCGCCGATGAGCGCGGCACCGAGGACGAACCCCACGTAGTTGAACAGGTTGACGCGCGCGACGGCGACGCCGCCGTGGGTGTGGTCGAGCGCCCCGGCGGCCGAGAATGCGAGCGGCACCACCACGGCCAGCCCGAGCCCCGTGAGCGCGAACCCCGCCACCGCCGTCCACGGGGCGTGCGCCACCGCCACGAGCGTGAGCCCGGCGGCCCCGACCGCTCCTCCCACCCGCACGGTCCGGGCGGGACCGAACCGGTTGACCTGGGCGTCGGCGCCGAGCCGGGCCAGGAGCTGGCACGCCAGGTACGCCGCGAGCCCGAGCGGCGCGAGGGTCGCGGACGCCGTGAGCACGTCCTCGATGTACTTGGTGGACCACGACGACGTCGCCGAGTCGGCGATGTACATGATCGTGACGGGGATGCCGATGGCGACGACGGGCCGCCAGGGGACGTGCGGCGAGCCCTGCCGGGCGGCCTCGTCGCCGGGATCGTGCGCGGGCACGGCATCGTCCCGGACCAGGCCGCGCGCCGCGGCGAGGTCGATCACGAGCGCGGCCCCCGCGACCACGCCGAGGCCCACGGGCAAGCTCCAGTCCTGCGCGTGCGCGAGCACCGCGGCCAACGATCCCGCGATGCCGCCCACGCTCCATGCGGCGTGGAACGAGTTCAGCAGGCTCCGCCCGGCGGCCCGTTCCACGGCGACGCCCTGCATGTTCATGGTCGCGTCCACGAGCCCGAGCCCCAGCCCGACGACGGCGACCACGGGGAACAGCACCGCCACCGACGGTGCGAGCCCCGTGCCGAGCACGGCCACCGCCACGAGGGGTCCGGCGATGCGCAGCAGGGTGCCGGAGCCCCACCGGGGGGCCAGGGCGCCGGCGAGCACGGACCCTGCACCGGCCACCACGGGGACCAGCAGCAGGACGAGGGTCAGGACGCCGTCGGTGAGCCCCAGGTGGTGCTGCAGGGTGGGCACCTGCGCGAGCAGCCCGCCGAAGCACAGACCCTGGACCAGGTAGAACGCGGAGACGGCGACGCGGCGAGTGAGCACGGTCACACTGTGCCGTGTGCGCGGGCCGGGCTCAACCCACGGAGCGGGCCGCCCACCACTCCCGGAGCTCGGCCTCGGCCCGCTGCGCACCCAGCGGGCCGTGCTCCATCCGCAGGGCGAGCAGGTGCTGGTACGCCTGACCCACGGCCGGGCCCGCCGGGATGCCGAGGATCGCCATGATCTGCGTGCCGTCCAGGTCGGGCCGGATCGCGTCGAGCTCCTCCTGGGCGCGCAGGGCGGTGATGCGTCGTTCCAGGTCCGTGTACGAGTCGGCCAGGCGCTGCGCCTTGCGCCGGTTGCGCGTGGTCGAGTCGGCGCGCGTGAGCCGGTGCAGACGCTCCAGCAGCGGTCCGGCGTCGGTGACGTAGCGGCGCACCGCGGAGTCGGTCCACGCGGCTCCCGCACCCGTCGACGGGTCGCCGTAGCCGTGGAACCGCAGGTGCAGCTCCACCAGTCGCGCGACGTCCTTGACCACGTGCTTCTCGTACTTGAGGGCCTTGAGCCGCTTCGCGGCGAGCTTGGCCCCGACGACCTCGTGGTGGTGGAAGCTGACGCCGCCGCCCGCCTCGAAGCGGCGCGTGGCGGGCTTGCCGATGTCGTGCAGCAGCGACGCCAGGCGCAGCACCAGGTCGGGACCGGGCACCGGACCGTCCGGTCCGGTCTCCTGCGCGATGGCCTGGTCCAGCACGGTCAGGGTGTGCTGGTAGACGTCCTTGTGCCGGTGGTGCTCGTCGATCTCGAGACGCAGGGCGGGCAGCTCGGGCAGCACCTGGTCGGCCAGGCCCGTGTCCACCAGGATCTCCAGGCCGCGCCGTGGCTGGCGAGCGAGCAGCAGCTTGGTCAGCTCGGCCTGCACGCGTTCGGCGGAGACGATATCGATCCGCTCGGCCATCGCGCCGACGGCGGCGAGCGTCCCCGGCTCGATCGTGAACCCGAGCTGCGCGGCGAACCGGGCGGCGCGCATCATGCGCAGCGGGTCGTCGTCGAACGACCGCTCGGGTGCGATGGGCGTGCGCAGCACCTCGCGTGCCAGGTCGCCGAGCCCGTCGAACGGGTCCACGAACACCAGGTCGGGCACCCGCACGGCCATCGCGTTGACCGTGAAGTCGCGGCGCGACAGGTCGCCGTCGAGCGAGTCCCCGAACGCGACCACGGGCTTGCGGGAGGCCGGGTCGTACTGGTCCGAGCGGTAGGTGGTGACCTCGACAACCACGTCACCGCGCTTCGCCCCGATGGTGCCGAACTCCTTGCCGATGTCCCAGTGCGCGTCGCCCCACCGCGCGAGCAGCGCGAGGCTCTGGTCAGGCGTGGCCGACGTCGCGAAGTCGAGGTCGTTGCTCGACCGGCCCAGGAACGCGTCGCGCACCGGCCCGCCCACCAGGGAGAGCTCATGGCCGGCGTCGCGGAACGCCGACCCCAGCTCGATCGCCACCGGGGCCATCGTCGTCAGGGTGCGCAGCGCGCGCAGCAGCAGATCCTGCTCAGGGGTAGACACGAGACACGATTCTCCCTGATCGGGCGCACCGGTGTCGGCGGACGCGCCACCGTGGGACCCCTTCGGAGAGGGTTCCCTCACGCGGTCGGTAGGGTGACACGTATGCATGGGGTGTCGACGACGGGCGACGAGCCGCGCCCGCGCCGGGTCTCTCCCCCCGTGCCACCGGGGGGAAGTCCGCTGCGGGTGGATCCGACGACGCTGCGCCGCGCCCCGGGCCCCGCCGGCCCGCCCGGATCCGCCGCACTGCCCATCGTCGACGAGACGTCGGCGGGCGGCGTCGTCGTCCGGCCCGCCGCCGACGGCGAGCACGGGCCGCAGGCCGCCGTCATCGTCCGGCGCAACCGTGCGGGCCGCTTGGAATGGTGCCTGCCCAAGGGGCATCTGGAGGGTGCCGAGACGCCCCCCGAGGCCGCGGTGCGCGAGGTCGAGGAGGAGACCGGGATCGCCGGTCAGGTCCGCACCACCCTGGGCATCATCGACTACTGGTTCTCCGGTGAGACGCGCCGGGTCCACAAGGTGGTCCACCACTATCTCCTGGCGATGACCGGCGGCTATCTCACCGTGGAGAACGACCCCGACCAGGAGGCGGAGGACGCGCACTGGGTGCCGGTAGCCACCCTGTCGGAACGCTTGTCGTACCCCAACGAACAGCGGCTCGCCGTCGTCGCCCGGCAGCTCCTGGCCCAGACCCCCGGGCTGGCACTCCCCACGGCGGCCTCGTGACCCGTCGCCTTCCACGGGTGCTCGCCGCCAGCGCCGCGTTCGCCCTGGGCCTGCTCGCCCTGGTCCCCGGCACCGCCGCCGCCGATCCCACGACCTCTCCCGCCGCACCGGCGGCCGACACCACGGACACCGGCACCACGGAGTCGGGCCCGACGCTCCGCCTCGAGTCCCTCAGTCCCACCGTCGCCCACCCCGGCGACGTGCTGCGGTTGTCCGTCCTCGTCGACAACCCCACCGACACCGCGATCTCCGGTGCCGTGCTCGACCTCGGGGCGGGGTGGAAGGAGCTCACCACCCGCAGCACCCTCGACGACTGGGTCTCCGGCGTCGGGTCGCGGCCCACCACCCAGGTCACGACGGACGTGCCCGACCTCGCCCCCGGCGCCACCACCGTCGTCGCTCTCGAGCTGGCGGTGGACCGCCTCAGCATCAACGGGAACCAGCGTGCCCCCCGGTCGCTGTCCGTCACCCTGCGGCACGGCCATGAGGTGCGGGCCGAGCTGCGGACCTTCCTGCTCTGGGACCCCACCACCGGGTCCGGTGGTGCTCCGGACGACGACGCCGTCGACCTCTCGATCCTCGCCCCCGTCGCGGGCCCGGTGGCCGACGAGACGGGAACGGGCACCACGGACGAGAGCTGGTTGGCCGATGCCACCGCCCCCGGCGGGCGCCTGGCACAGGTCCTCGCCGCGGTGGACGTCGCGGGCCAGAGCGCGGGGGCCCGCGGGGCGCTCTCGCTCGCCGTGGATCCCGCCCTCGTGGCGACGGCGTCGACGTCACCGGACACGCGGGTCTCCGCCTGGGCGCACGCCGCCTCGCGGCTCGGCGACCTCACCGACGTCCGCCCCCTGCCCGCCTTCGATCCCGACCTGGCGGCGCTGGCGCACGCCGGGACCGCCCAGGATGCTCTCCGGGACGCCGTCTCCTCGACGCTGCCGGGCGGATGGGAGGTGCCGGAGTCCTGGGGCGCCCCGATCGCGTGGCCCGCGGATGCGCAAGCACCCGACCTCGCCACGCTCACCGCAGCCCGCGCCGCGGGGCTCGCCACGGCGGTGCTGCCTGCCGGACTCGCCCCGGTGTGGGGCACCGCGACCGGACGGGCAGACGTCGACACGCCGGCCGGGTCGATCCGGGCGCTCGTCGCGGACCCGGTGATCTCACAGGCACTCACGCGGGCGACGAGCCCTGCCACCACGGCGTCCACGATGCCGACGACGACGACGCCCACCGATCTCACGTCGACGTCGCAGGGATCGGCGGCGCTGGCCGTGCAGCGGCTGCTGGCCGAGACCGCCGTCGTCTCGGCACAGAACGCCGACGACACGACGCACCTGCTCGCCGTGCTCCCACGCGACTGGACTCCCGACCCCGACGCGGTGAGCACCACCCTCCACGCCCTGGCGACCAGCGGCTGGGTACGACTGACACCCGTGTCCGACCTCGTGGCCACGACCGCTCCCACGGTGCAGCGCCGCCCCCTGGACGACTCGGCCGCGCAAACCGGCGAGCTCAGCCCGCAGGAGGTGAACCGGCTGACCACGGCCCGCACCACGCTCCGGCGGTTCGCGAGCATCGCCACCGACCCGGACGACCTCACGACGCCGCTCACCACCGCGCTCGCAGCACCGCTCTCGATCGCATCGCGATCCCAGACGCCACAGGCGCGCGCCGCGGCCGTCACCGCCGCCGTCGACGCCGTCACCGCGCTCGAGCACAAGCTGTCCGTGGCGGCCACCGACGCCACCCTCATCTCCGCGCGGGGCGACCTTCCGGTCATCGTCAGCAACGACCTCGACGTCGACGTGACCATCCGGGTGGCGCTTCGCCCCGACAATCCCCGGCTCGTGGTCCAGCCCACCGACCTGACCACGGTGGCCGCCCAGAGCCAGAGCCGCGTCAACGTCCCGGTGCAAGCGCTCTCCTCGGGTGACGTCGAGGTCACCGTCGAGGTCCTGACCGCCTCCGGCACACCCGTGGCCGCCCCCATCACGTTGCAGCTCGCGGTCCGGGCCGGCTGGGAGACGGTGGGCACGGCCGTCGCCGCCGGGCTCGTCGCGTTGCTCCTCGTCGTCGGCATCGTGCGCACGATCCGGCGCGGCCGCTCCCCCCGCCGGGCGGTCGACACCGACATCCCCGATCCCCTGTTGCCCGGCGGTGCCCCATGACCGGCACCACCCGGCACCCCTACGATGATCCAACCGGACAGCAACCCCGCCCATATCAACGAGGAGGCCAGGTGAGCACTGTCCCGCCCGGCGGCCCCACGCCACCACCCCCGCCAGTGCCACCGACCACACCGGCGATCGCGCCCGGAGCCGTCGTCGTCGACCGCTACCGGATCGAGCAGCCCGCGGCCACCGACCTCTCGGGCGCCGCCGTGTGGCTCGCACGCGACACCATCCTGGACCGCCCCGTGCGGTTGACCTTCCTGGACGCGGGTGCCACCGCGGCGCTCGACGCCGCACGTCGTGCCGCGCTCGTCGCCGACCCGCGCCTGTCCCGTGTGCTCGACGTCGGCACCACCCGGTTCGGCACCGAACGGGTCGGCTACGTCGTCAACGAGCCGTTCGCCGGGTCCACGCTGACGCAGATCGTCTCCAGCGGGCTCGTCGACGCCCAGCAGACCCGCGCGATCGTCGGGGAGGCGGCGGCCGCGCTCGATGCCGCAGCCCAACGTGGCGTGCACCACCTCGCGCTGCGGCCCGACGCCGTCCGGGTCGACGCCGGTCGCGTGCTGGTCACGGGCCTCGGGCTCGATGCGGGACTCGCCGGCGTCGACGGGGCGGGCGGGACGTCGTCCGGCGCGGCGAGCGCCGCCACCGACGCTCGGGAGCTCGCCGCCCTCGCGTACTACGCCCTGACGGCGCGCTGGGCCGGGGACAGCCTCGACGAACCCTGGATCGCGGCCGACGCCGTGCGCCCCCTGCCTGCGCAGGTCGACGACCGGGGCCTGCCCGTCTCGCTGGCCTCGCTCGTGCCCCACGTCGATCCGATGCTGAGCAGCGTCGTGGACCGCACGCTCGCCGGCGCGGACGACGCCCCGCACACACCTGGCGAGCTGGCGGCTGCGCTACGCCCCTGGGGAGAGGTGTCCGTCGTGGCGGCCCTGCCGGGGTTCGTACAGCCCGCGGGCGGGGCGCCCGTGCGCCAGTCGGTGCGGTCCACCGGGACCCCGGCGGCGGGTGCTCCCGTGCGCCGGCCCACGGGCCGGATCGCCCGGTCCACCGGGGCGGCCGCGAGCGGCGCCGTCGCAGGCGCGGCCGGTGCCGTGCCGCCGCCTCCCCCACCCGGCGCCGTTCCCGCGCCGCGCACCCCGTCGGCGACGCCACCGCCCTGGGACCCGGGCACCGCGACGCAGGCATACCCACCGCAGGGGTATGCCGCACCCACGCCCGGGTACGGACCGGCCTCCGCCCAGGGACCCGCGCCGCAGGGTCCGGCCGCCTACGCACAGCCCCAGACCGCCGCCTTCGCGACAGAGGCGGCACCGCGCCCACGACGCGGCGTCAACCCCACGCCCATCGTGCTGGGCATCCTTCTCGTGGCCGTCATCGCCGCCGCCGGCTGGGCCGTCATGCGTGCGTTCCAGCCGTTCGGCGACGACCCGGGCACGCAGGTCGCCGTGAGTCCCACCGGAGACACCGCGACGCCGGCCCCTGGAGACACCGCCGACGGCGGGGACACCGCCACCGACACCCCGGGCACCACCACGGAGGTGCGCCCCGTCATCGACACGGCCCTCCAGGTCGGGCCTGCGGCCGAGTGCCGCGGCGAGCAGCCGGAGCAGGCACCGCTCACCGTCGACGGCGATCCCTCGACGTTCTGGTTCACCTGCACCTACAACGACGCCCACTTCGGCGGCCTCAAGGACGGCGTGGGCATCGCGGTGACGCTCCGCGAGCCGGCTCCCGTCAACTCGATCACGTTGCTGACCAACAGCGAGGGCGGGCATGTCCAGGTCCGCAAGACCACGGTGGACAAGCCGACCGAGGGTCCGGTGCTCGCCGAGGGTCCCATCTCGGCGACCACCGAGCTCACGTTCGCGCAGCCCGAGGTCGGCGAGTCGTTCGTGATCTGGGTCACGGAGCTGCCACAGTCGGCGGGCGACAACCGGCTGGAGCTCACCGAGATCATGCTGCAGTAGCAGGCCGCCCGGAGCCCGGCGGGCCGGGGGCCCGGAACATCCCCGGCCTCCGGCACGTTGACCCCACCGGTACCCCACCACCGACGCCCCACCCGGTCACGCCCGAGCGTCGACCAGAAGGAGACTTGAGTGACTGAGCAGGCTTCCCCCACCGTGCACGACGTCGTCATCGTCGGTTCCGGGCCCGCGGGGTACACGGCTGCGGTGTACGCCGCTCGCGCCGGGCTCGCACCCGTGGTGATCGCGGGTTCGGTGACCGCCGGAGGCGCGCTCATGAACACCACGGAGGTCGAGAACTTCCCCGGCTTCCCCGAGGCCGTCATGGGGCCCGACCTCATGGACAAGATGCGTGAGCAGGCGGAGAAGTTCGGCGCCACCGTCGTCTGGGACGACGCCGAGACGGTCTCGCTGGCCGGCGACGAGGCGGGGCTCAAGAAGATCGTGACGGGCGGGGACGAGACCTACCTCGCACGGTCCGTCATCCTGGCCACCGGCTCGGCATATCGTGAGCTGGGCCTGCCGGACGAGAAGCGGCTCTCCGGGCGGGGCGTCTCCTGGTGCGCCACCTGCGACGGGTTCTTCTTCCGTGACCAGCACATCGCGGTGGTCGGCGGCGGGGACTCGGCGATGGAGGAGGCCACGTTCCTCACCCGGTTCGCCTCCAAGGTCACGGTGATCCACCGTCGCGACACGCTGCGCGCCTCCAAGATCATGGCCGAGCGCGCGCTCGCCGACCCGAAGATCGAGTTCGCCTGGAACAGCGAGGTCGCCGCGATCTCCGGGGACTCGCAGGTCAGCGGGCTGACCCTGCGCGACACGGTCACCGGCGAGACGCGGGAGCTCGACGCCACGGGGCTCTTCGTCGCGATCGGTCATGACCCGCGGACCGACCTGGTCAAGGGACAGATCGACCTCGACGACGACGGGTACATCCTGGTCGAGGGGCGCTCCACCCGGACCAACCTGCCGGGTGTGTTCGCGTGCGGCGACGCCGTCGACCACACCTACCGCCAGGCCATCACCGCGGCCGGGTCCGGCTGCTCCGCTGCCCTGGACGCTCAGGCGTACCTGACCGCGCTGGACGACGACGCCGCGGACGAGACCCTCGTGGCTGCGGCCACAGCCCCCCGGATCGAGACCGAAGGAGCAGGAACCATGCCCGTCACCGTCACCGACGACACGTTCAAGTCCGAGGTCCTGGAAGCCGAGGGCACCGTGCTCGTCGACTTCTGGGCCACCTGGTGCGGTCCGTGCCGCATGGTCGCCCCCATCCTCGAGGAGATCGCGCAGGAGTACGCGGGCCGGCTCAAGGTCGCCAAGCTCGACACCGACGCCAACCCGGCCACGACCATGGCGTACGGCGTGGTCTCCATCCCGACGCTCAACGTCTACCAGCGTGGCGAGCTCGTGAAGTCGATCGTCGGAGCCCGGCCCAAGAAGGCCCTCCTCGCGGAGATCGAACCGCTGCTGGACCCCGTGGGCTGACCCCCGACACGATTTCACGGCCGGTGACCCGGAACGACGGGTCACCGGCCGTCGTCGTCCTCGGCCAAGGATGTAACAACACATTCACAATTTGGTCGGCGGCCGCCACTGCCATCAGGTTGTGAATGGTCTGCCACGAGGTGTAGCGTGCCGCACATGGCCCGCAAGCTCCCGGCACCGCTCGTCACCCGACTCCTCGAGGAGGGACTCGGCCCGAGCGCGATCGTCGAGCACCTGAGGAGCAAGGAGGGCATCGACGTGTCCCCCCAGGCGATCTCGACCTTTCGCAAGCGGCACACCGCTGTTCCGGCGCAGCACTCCACCCGCAGGGTCGTCCCGTGGGACGTGCGCCCCGAGCACCGCTCCAGCGGGTACCGCCGTGCCATCCTCGCCTTCCACCGCCGGGCCCAGGGGCAGACCCTGACCGGCGAGGAAGCGCGGAACCTCGACCACGTCGAACGCACCCTGCGCGAGTCCGGTCAGGTGATCACCTACCACCCCGACACGGGCTTCGCCCTTGTCCCCGCACGACCCGGGATCGACACCGGGATCATCGAAGAGCCGGAGGCCGGCATGACACCGCAGCCCACCCACAGCACGACGCCGGACGAGCACGCGGCCCCCGCGCCAGGAGCGGTGTCGGCTGAGGCCGGCGGGTCGGGAGGCGAGGGCACGCGGCTCGACCCCTGGTTCGGCAGCTACGCGCAGCGGGCGCACGGCATGCGCGCCTCCGAGATCCGGGCGCTGTTCTCGGTGGCCAACCGCCCGGAGGTCGTCTCCCTGGCGGGCGGCATGCCCTTCATCCAGGGACTTCCCCTGGAGGTCTTCGGGGAGTCCCTCCACCGCCTCATCGCCACGCAGGGTGCCACGGCGCTCCAGTACGGGTCGGGCCAGGGCGACGTCGCTCTGCGCGAGCGCATCCTGGACGTCTGTGCGCTCGAGGGGATCACCAACGCGCACCCCGACGACGTGGTGGTCACGACAGGCTCCCAGCAGGCGCTCGACCTCGTCACGCGCATCTTCGTCGACCCCGGCGACGTCGTCCTGGCCGAGGCCCCCTCCTACGTGGGCGCGCTCGGCGTGTTCCGGTCCTACGAGGCTCTCGTGGAGCACGTCCCCATGGATGCGTACGGGCTTGTTCCCGAGGCGCTCGAGCGCGCCCTCCTGGACGCACGCGCGGCGGGCAAGACCGTCAAGTTCCTGTACACCATCCCGAACTACCACAACCCCGCGGGGGTCACGCTGACCTTGGAGCGCCGGCACCAGGTGCTGGAGATCTGCCAGCGCTTCGGGGTCCTCATCGTCGAGGACAACCCGTACGGGCTGCTCGGCTTCGACCGGGAGCCCCTGCCGGCCATGCGCGCCTTCGACTCCGAGGGTGTGCTGTACCTCGGGTCGTTCTCCAAGACGTTCGCGCCCGGCTTCCGCGTCGGCTGGGTGATCGCCCCCCACGCCGTGCGCGAGAAGCTGGTCCTCGCCAGCGAGTCGTCGATCCTCTCCCCGTCCAACGCCTCGCAGATGGCGATCACCACGTACCTCAACGAGTTCGACTGGAAGGGGCAGATCAAGTCCTACCGCGAGCTCTACCGCGAGCGGCGCGACGCCATGATCGGTGCCCTGGCCGAGCACCTCCCCACGGCTTCCTGGAACGTGCCCGACGGGGGGTTCTACGTCTGGGTGACCCTGCCCGAGGGGATCGACGCCCGCTCGATGCTTCCCCGTGCCGTCACGGCGCGCGTCGCCTACGTCCCGGGTACCGCGTTCTTCTACAACGGCGAGGGTTCGGGCCATATGCGACTCTCGTACTGCTATCCCACTCCCGAACGCATCCGTGAGGGCGTGCGTCGGCTGTCCACCGTCGTGAACGCCGAGGCGGAGCTGGTCCAGCTCTTCGGCACCAGCGCCGGCCTCGACGAGGACCCACGCGATGCCGAGTACCCCTCCCCCAACCTCGCCTGACACCCGACAGCCCGCACCCCGACCAAGCAGGTGACGTGCCCGTGAACCAGCCCCGCACCACTTCGACATCACCCCGAACGGCCGAGGTGACCGCACCAGGTCTCGCCGACGCCGCGCCCCTGGCCGGCCCGTCCCACGGCGCTGGTCTCCGGGTGGCCATCCTGGCGGGGGGACTCTCCCATGAGCGGGACGTCTCCCTGCGCTCCGGACGTCGCGTCGCGGAGGCCTTGCGCGGTGCAGGCGTCGACGTGTCTATCCACGATGTCGACTCCGCCCTCCTCGGCGACCTCGACGCACGACGCCCGGACGTCGTCTGGCCGCTGCTCCACGGAGCGGGCGGGGAGGACGGGTCCCTGCGTGACGTGCTCGAACTGCTCGGATACCCGTATGTGGGTACCGGCCCGCACGCGAGCCGGCTCGCGTGGGACAAGCCGATCGCCAAGGCGCGGTTCGTCGCCGCCGGGCTCGTCACCCCCGACTGGCTCACCCTCCCGCAGGAGCTGTTCCGTGATCTCGGTGCACGCGGTGTGCTCGACATCGTCGCCCAACGGTTCCACCTGCCGGTCGTCGTCAAGCCCACGCGGGGCGGCTCCGCCCTCGGCGTCACGTGCGTGACCAGGCCAGACGCTCTTGCCCGTGCGATGGTGGACTGCTTCGCCTACGGCGATACCGCGCTGATCGAACGCCACGTGGAGGGGATCGAGCTCGCGGTGTCCGTGATCGACGGCGCGGACGGCCCCGCCGCGCTGCCGGCCGTGGAGATCTCCGTGGAGGGCGCCTACGACTTCGACGCCCGATACAACCCCGGAAGAGTCGAGTACTTCACGCCCGCGCGGCTCACTCGATCCCAGGCTCAGCACGTGTCGGACGTCGCGATCGCCGCCCATCGCGCACTCAACCTGCGGCACATCTCCCGCGCTGACATGATTCTCGCGCCGGACGGGACGGTCCACCTGCTCGAGGTCAATGTCGCCCCCGGGATGACCGAGACCTCACTCCTCCCCCAGGCTGCTCTCGCCGCAGGTCATGAGCTCGGGAGCCTCTACCAGAGGCTGGTTGCTCTCGCGGTTCCCGAGGCAGCGTCCGCCGCACGGCCCTGACGCACGGAGCCGCATGTTTCACGTGAAACGGCGGGGCGCAGGTTTCACGTGAAACCTGCGCCCCGCCGGTCCTGGGCGGCTCCCCACTCACTGACTAGGCGCCCTTGAGAAGACCCTTCTCCTCCGGAGCCATCACCGCCAGGATCCTGTTGAGATCCTCGACCGACGCGAACTCCACCGTCATGCGCCCCTTGGACTTGCCGAGCTGCACCTTCACACGGGTCTCGAACAGGTCCGACAGCCGCCCGGCGAGCTCGTCGACCGCGACGCTGTGCTGACCGGCGCGGGGTGCCCGCCGCTTGACCGCATCGGGCTCCTGGTTGAACATCGCGACGACCTCCTCGACGGCACGCACCGAGAGGCCCTCCGAGACGATTCGCTGCGCCAGACGCTCGATCTCCGCTCCGTCGGTCAGGCTCAGCAGTGCCCGGGCATGGCCCGCGGAGAGAATACCCGCCGCTACCCGGCGCTGGACCAGCGGCGGCAGCTTCAGAAGCCTCAGGGTGTTCGAGATCTGCGGTCGGCTTCTCGCGATCCGTGTCGCCAACTCCTCGTGCGTGCAGCCGAAGTCGTCCAGCAACTGTCGGTATGCGGCCGCCTCTTCGAGAGGGTTGAGCTGCGCACGGTGAAGGTTCTCCAGCAGGGCGTCGCGCAGCATGTCCGCGTCATCCGTGTCGCGGACGATCGCGGGAATAGCCTCCAACCCGGCAAGCTGGCTCGCGCGCCAACGGCGCTCCCCCATGATGAGTTCATACTTGCCCGCTTCAGACCGATCCGGCCGCACCACGATGGGCTGCAGAACCCCGATCTCCCGGATGGAGTCAACGAGCTCGTCCAGCTCGACCTCGTCAAATACCGACCGCGGCTGCCAGGTGTTCGGACGGATCGCGTCGATCGGGAGCTCAGCGAACGAGGCGCCAGGAACCGGGAGCAGCTCGCTACCGTCGGCCTCGCCGGTGTCCGTTTCACGTGAAACGTGCGAGACCTCCGGCGCAATCGCGTCCGGCTCCGGGTCGGCACCCAGCACACCCACGGGGATCGACCCCGTGATGGCGGAGAGATCCGTGGGCTCGCTGCCACCCGATTCCTCCACGAGGAACACCGTGGAGCCTGAGGCATCGTGTTCGGCCGTCGTGGTCAGCGTACCTTCGTGCCCCAGAACTGCGGCTGCCGCCGGCGAGATGCGCGCACGCACGGGACTCTTCCCGCCGGTCCTGATCGCCAGGCGTCCGCTCGACATCGCCGCGTCCCAGGAGCCGGCGCGGGTTCCCGTGGCGGCTGGGGAACCGGGCGCCTCCGTGACATCGTCCTCAGACCGCTCGGCCCGTTCAGGCGACTCGGGGCCCGCCTCTACGCGATTCGCCGCCGGGAAGAAGACGTCGACGGGTCGGTCACTCTCAGGTCCCGACGGAATGAGCGCGCCGAGTCCGCGTCCAAGACCGCGCTTCTTCTGACCACTCACAACTGCTCCCTCGTCTCGTCGTCCACAGCCTGGTACGCAGTCCTTCCTCAGAGCCTATGCGCGTTGGTGCAGGTCAGCCGCTTGAGTGTGCCGATCGGCGAGCTCGCGAGCGGCCTCGAGATACGCCAGCGCGCCCGTGGATCCCGGGTCGTAGGTCATGACCGTCTGCCCGTGACTCGGGGCCTCGGAGATGCGCACCGAGCGCGGCACGGTGGTCCTGAGGGTCTCCGCCGGGAAGTGCGAGCGCACCTCCTCGGCAACCTGCTGCGCGAGATTCGTCCTACCGTCGTACATCGTCAGGAGAATCGTCGAGACGGCGAGATGTGGGTTGAGGTGCGCCTTGATCAGCTCGATCGTCTTCAGGAGCTGGCTCAGCCCTTCCAGGGCGTAGTACTCGCACTGGATCGGAATGAGGACCTCACGTCCCACCACGAACGCGTTGACGGTGAGCAGCCCGAGGCTGGGAGGGCAGTCCACCAGCACGTAGTCGATCCGCTCCTCACCTCTCTCGGCCCGGTCCTCGAGGTACCGATCCAGAGCACGCCGGAGCCGTGTTTCACGTGAAACCATCGAGACGAGCTCGATCTCCGCGCCGGACAGGTCGATAGTCGCCGGCACGCACCAGAGCCCCGGAATGTCGGGGCACGCCTGTACCGCCGACCGCAGCGGGGCATCCTCGACGAGCACCTCGTAGATCGACTGGGTCCCAGCGCGATGCTCGACGCCCAGGGCCGTGGAGGCATTCCCCTGCGGATCGTTGTCGATCACCAGCACGTTCAGACCGGCCTGCGCCAGTCCCGCCGCGAGGTTGACCGTGGTGGTCGTCTTCCCCACGCCCCCCTTCTGGTTGGCGACGGTGAGCACCCGAGTCTGGTCCGGACGCGGGAACCGGCGACCGGTCAGGTCGATCCGCCGACGAGCATCGACCGCGAGCTGCGCCGCGAGCGGCGTCTCCTCGTCCCCATCCGGGATGGTCTCCATCAGGGAGGATCGGACCTGCTCACGGGTCACCGTCGCGACAGCCACGGCTCCTGGCAGCGCGGCATCGGGCGAACTGACGTCCCCTACGGGGGTCCGTGTGACGGCCGGGACACCGGCCACGGTCGCCGGCGCCTTCGCACCGTCCACGGAGGGGCTCTCGAACGTCGTCCGCGGAGGCCCAGCCTCCACCGGCTCCTGACCGTCAGACGCGGGCACCGTCTCCTCGACCGAGCTCGACGAGTCTCCGGGCGTGGTCGTGACGGCCCGTCGCTCCCAGGAGGTGAACGCACCGTGCTCTGCATCCGCGCTGGCTCCGGCGTGAGGAGTCTCCCGGGGCCCCCGCGCACTGCTGGCCGGGTGGGAGTTAACGCGGTTCCAGGGCCATCTGCGCTCGTCCGATGCCATGCTCTCCTCGTCCTCCTTCAGTACGGATGAGGCGGCGGGGCCGTCAGCGCACGTCAGAGGGCGCGCCGGAGCAGCACCTCCACAACCTCGCGCACAGCCTACGGCCTCACTCGACCCCACGCGGGGAGTCCACTCCGCGGTGGACGGAGTAGTGACGCGCACGGTGTTTCACGTGAAACCTCCGCGCGTCGCAAACGCTCGGCGACCGCACACTTCCCATGGGAAGGCCCCGCATGTTTCACGTGAAACATGCGGGGCCCGGAGCGACGAGCGGCGACCTCAGCCCCTTCGCACGCTCACGACCGTCGTGGGCTCGACCCCTACTACCGTGATGCCACGCAGCAGTTCGGGCTCATCTGCTCGGAACTTACGCAGCACCACACGGGCTGGCTCGATCTCATTCGCAGCGTTGCGGCCCTTCAACACCACCATGCGGCCGCCGCGGCGAACGAGGGGCATGCTCATGCGCGCGAGCTTTGCGAGGTTCGCGACTGCGCGAGACGTCACAACGTCTGCCTCGAGCGCGCCGTGATACTCCTCGGCTCGCCCTCGCCGAACCGTCACGTTCTTCAGACCGAACGTCTCGACCACCTCGGAGAGCCACGTCGTCCGCCGCTCCATCGGTTCGATCAGCACCACGTCGAGGTCCGGCCGCATCATGGCCACGATGATCCCGGGAAGGCCCGCCCCCGATCCCACGTCGATCACCGTGCCGGAGTCCGGAAGGTACTGGACGAGCGCCGCAGAGTTCAGCAGGTGCCGTTCCCAGAGGCGCTCCACCTCACGTGGACCGATGAGGCCACGCTGCTCCCCTTGCTCGCGAAGCAGCCGATCGAACCCCGCAACGTTTCCGTACGCGGCCCCGAAGAACTCTTGGACAGCCGAGCTCGCTCCAAGACGAGAGTCAGAGCCCTCGCCCTCGGCTCGTGGGGACCGTTCCTGGCCCTCCCCCGGCGCGTGTGTCATCGAAGGCTCCATCGTCGCTGCCTGCCCTTGCCTGCTGTCCGCCTACCGTGCGCCTACCGAGCCGGTCGCGTCACTCGGCGGGCGCGGGCTGAACCACGACGTAGCGGTCCGGCTCTACACCCCGCGAGTCGCTGACCAGGCCGGCCGCCGCCACGGCGTCATGCACCACCTTGCGCTCGAACGCGTTCAGCGGAGCCATGGAGACCTCCTCGCCCGATGCCTTGACCTGCTCCACGGTGGCAGTCGCGAGCGCGGTGAGCTCGGCGCGACGGGTCGCCCGGAAGCCCGCGACGTCGAGCATCAGACGGCTCCGCTCACCGGTGCGAGCCTGCACGGCCAACCGGGTCAGGTCCTGCAGCGCCTCGAGAACGACGCCGTCCTTCCCGACCAGATGGTTGATGGAGCGCTGGTCCTCAGCCACGATCTCGACGGCCGCGCGCCCATGCCGGACGTCGATGTCGATATCGCCGTCCAGATCCGCGATGTCGAGCAGCTCTTCCAAGTAGTCGGCCGCGATCTCGCCCTCATCCTCCAGCGGGGTCGCGTGCTGCGTGGTGCTCTCCGGTGTCACGTCGGTCATGGCGTGTCAGCCCTTCTTCTTACGGTTCTTACGCTGCGGCTGGACCCGCTGTCCCGAGGGCTTGGGGGTCTCGGTCGGGGTCTCGATCTCGGGCACGATGCCCTTGGCCGCGAGCTGGCGGGCCTTGCGCTCCTTCAGGCGGCGCTCGGCCTCAGAGCCGGGCGCCGGCATGCGGCGGATCGTGTAGAACTGCTGACCCATGGACCAGATGTTGGTCACGGTCCAGTAGATGAGCACACCCACCGGGAAGTTCACGCCGGACACCGCGAAGACCAGCGGCAGGACGTAGAGCATCATCTTCTGCGTGCTCGCCATGGGGCCCTCGAGGGCCGCCTTCGGCATGTTCTTCATGGTCAACTGGCGCTGGGTCGTGAAGGTCGTCACCGACATCAGCACGATCAGCACGATGACCACCACGCGCGCGGCCATGTCCTCCGTCTGGAGGAACACCTCGGACAGGTGGGCGCCGAACAGGCTCGATGCCTCGAAGTCGCTCGCGACCTCCTGGGTGAGCGGACCGAACGACCACGGCCGCGCCAGCTCGTCACCTGCCGCGATGTTCTGCAGGTGACTCAGCACACGGAACAGCGCGAAGAAGATCGGGGACTGCAGCAGGATGGGCAGGCAGGAGGAGAACGGGTTCGTCCCGTGCTTCTTGTACAGCTCCATCGTCTCGCGGGTCATCGCCTCGCGAGAAGCCGGGTCCGTCTTACCCTTGTACTTCTTCTGGACCGCCTGCAGCTCGGGCTGGATGAGCTGCATCCCGCGCGAGGCCTTGATCTGCTTCACGAACAGCGGGATCATCGCGGCCCGCATGATGAGGGTCAGCGCGACGATCGCCAGCACCCAGGCAATGCCCGGCCCGTCCCCGAAGCCGATGTGGGCGAACACCCAGTGCGTCCCATAGAGGATCCAGGAGACCACCCACATGATGGGGGCGAGGATCGGATCGAGGAAGTTCATGCCGGTCGTGTCTCCTAGTGGATAGGCCTGAGGAAAAGTCTGTGGACAAACCTGTGGACTGCGCGGGGCGCGTCCGCCGGGCCGTCACGGGTAGAACCGTGTTCAGTGCCCGCGCGGGTGCTGCGTCAGATCCCGGCGCACGCCGCCGGCCGCAGGAGTCGCATCCTGTGCCACGGGGGTAGAACCCATGGCACGGCCCGCGCGCGGCCTTGCCGGCGGTACGTCGTCCACGCCGCCGAGGCTCCAGGGGTTGCAGCGCAGGATCCGCCACAGCGCCAGTCCCGTTCCTCGTAGCGCGCCGTGGGTCCGGAGGGCGACGACGGCGTACTGGGAGCACGACGGGTAGTACTTGCAGGTAGGCCCGCTCAGCGGTGAGAGAACCACCTGGTACACCCGGATCACACCGACCAGCACGCTGGTCGGCAGGTCGCGCAGCCGTTCGAGGGTCATCCGGTCGCCACCCGTTGCAGGGCTCGTGCGAGGGCCCCTTGCACGTCGGCGCGGAGCTGCTCCGGCGTCGCCGTCGACGAGGCAGGAAGAGCGCGCAGCACGATGTGGGCTCGGACGGGGAGCGACAGCTGGCCACGGGGGTCCAGCAGCGGGCGAACTGTCTCGCGAAGCCGACGCTTGACGCGGTTCCGCTGCACGGAGTTACCCACAGCCTTGGAAACGACAAAACCGACCAGTGGTCCGGCATTCGACGGCTCGTCGACGACCACGTCGTCGACGAGCACGTGTGCCACCACGGTCGTTCGTCCTGAGCGCGCGCCTCGACGCACCGTCCGCTGAAAGTCGGCGGAACGACGCAACCGGTGCGTCGAGGGGAGCACGCGGGAGCGGGTGTTCAGGCAGAGAGCTCGGCGCGGCCCTTGCGGCGCCGCGCAGCGAGGATGGCGCGCCCGGCGCGGGTGCGCATGCGCAGCCGGAAGCCGTGGGTCTTCGCGCGACGGCGGTTGTTCGGCTGGAAGGTCCGCTTGCTCACAAGTGCTCCTGAGATGACATCGGACGGCATAGCCGCCCGACGGGGTCGAGGTTTCTAGCATGTGCCGGGTGTCCGGACAGGGTGTCCGGACGAAGGACCGGCCGGGGCCGTCACCTGGTGTCGGACTAGCGCGAGAGCGCGCGAAAGCACCCGGTGTGGCTACCCAACGCTACGCGTGGCACCCCGCAGCGGTCAAACCCACGCCAGGGCGAGAGATGATGGGCGCCGGGCCCGCGACGGCTGCCGAGCCAGTACCGCGACACCCGGTCCATATTCCACAGCTTGTGGACAACCATGTGGACAGCGCGGGTGTGGTCTGCCTCCGGGCGTGGCACACTCCGAGTTCTCAACCCTCGCACGCGCCGAGCCTGGCTGCTCGCGTGCGTCGGACGATGTGCACAGTACAGGTGGCGGGAGACGCCGTCGGCCCACTCAGGACGACGTACGGACCGACGCAGCAGGACGACGTGACGAAGGAGCTCCCCGGTGGCGGACGAGGACATCAGCAAGGTTTGGGCGCTGACGCTCGAGGCGCTCGAGGCGCGCCCTGACGTCACTCCCCGTCAGCTTGCCTTCGTCCGCGAGGCGAAGCCGATGGCGGTCGTGGGCGGAACCGCGTTCATCGCGGTTCCCCACGAGGCGACCCGTGCCTACATCGAGACGAGCGTGCGCGAGCAGCTCATCTCCGCGCTGTCCTCCGTGCTCGACTATGACGTCCGGTTCGGCATCACGGTGGACCCCGAGCTCAGCATGGAGTCCATCTCCGGCCCGACGCCCGACTATGTCGACGCCGACGACTCCCGTATCCCCGAGGACGCGCGCATGCCGGAGGTGCCGTCGTCTCCGCTGCCGGAGCCCGCCCACCCGGCCGCGGAGCCGACCCGGCTCAACCCCCGCTACGTGTTCGACACCTTCGTCATCGGTGCGTCGAACCGGTTCGCGCACGCGGCCGCGGTCGCCGTCGCGGAGGCACCCGCCAAGGCGTACAACCCCCTCTTCATCTACGGCGGCTCGGGTCTCGGCAAGACCCACCTGCTCCACGCCATCGGCCACTACGCGCACAACCTGTACCCGCACGTGCGGGTCCGGTACGTGAACTCCGAGGAGTTCACCAACGACTTCATCAACAGCATCGGCGACAAGAAGCAGGGCGCGTTCCAGCGGAGGTACCGCGACGTCGACGTGCTCCTCATCGACGACATCCAGTTCCTGCAGGGCAAGGAACAGACGATGGAGGAGTTCTTCCACACCTTCAACGCCCTCCACAACGCGAACAAGCAGGTGGTCATCACCTCGGACGTGCCGCCCAAGCAGCTCAACGGGTTCGAGGACCGCCTGCGGTCCCGCTTCGAGTGGGGCCTGATCACCGACGTCCAGCCGCCGGACCTCGAGACCCGCATCGCGATCCTGCGCAAGAAGGCGGCCAGCGACCGGCTCGACGTCCCGCAGGACGTCCTGAGCTACATCGGCTCGCGCATCTCGAGCAACATCCGTGAGCTCGAGGGCGCTCTGATCCGGGTGACGGCCTTCGCGAACCTCAACCGCCAGAACGTGGACCTCCCGCTCGCAGAGATCGTGCTGCGCGACCTGATCATCGACGACGACCCTGCCGAGGTCACCCCGGCCGTGGTGATCGCCCAGACCGCCGCCTACTTCGGCTTGAGCATCGAGGACCTGTGCGGCAGCTCGCGTTCCCGCGTGCTGGTCACCGCCCGACAGATCGCCATGTACCTGTGCCGGGAGCTCACAGAGCTCTCGCTGCCCAAGATCGGGCAGCAGTTCGGCGGCCGTGACCACACCACCGTGATGCACGCGAACAAGAAGATCGCGGGGCAGATGGCGGAGCGCCGTTCCACCTACAACCAGGTCACGGAGCTGACCAGCCGCATCCGTCAGCAGCACCGGGGCTGACCGGACGGACTTTCGCACAACCCGCCCACAGGTGTGGACAACTCTGTGGACGTCCGGTCGTGCTGCGCAGAGCCCCCATCAACACCTGTGCACAAGGCTGTGGATAGGTGTGGATGACGCCCGGGATAATTGTGGACCAGCATGGGTCGATCGGTGGATGCCTGTGGGAACAGCTCTCCCCATCCACAGGCACCCCTCGCTCACCCACAGGCGCACCCCCAACCCGTCCACACCCCCAATCAGGCTCTGACCTGCGGAAACACCGAATATCAACAAGTTCCACAACTCCGATGACGACGACTTCCTGAATTTCAGAAGAAGATCTCCTCGCGCCTTCATTGGGCGGGAGCCACGGCCGCCGCACCAGCAGGCGCCACCTCCACGCACAGGCGGTCCACGCGGATGCAGCCCGAGCCGGCACTCGCGTAGTGTTCGGGTACCGACAGCGCTCGAACAAGGGAGTGGGATGAAGTTCCGGGTTGACCGTGACGTCCTGGCCGATGCCGTCACCTGGACCGCGCGTACCCTTCCCGCGCGCCCACCCGCTCCGGTGCTGGCCGGTGTCCGCATCGAGGCAGACGCCACCGGGGTGATCACCCTCGCCAGCTTCGACTACGAGGTCTCGGCACGGTCCGAGATCCCCGCGGAGGTCGCGGAACCGGGGACGGCCCTGGTCTCCGGTCGCCTGCTGGCCGACATCGCGCGCGCCCTGCCCCACAAGCCCGTCGACGTCACCGTCGAGGGCACCAAGGTGGTGGTGACCTGCGGTGCCTCGCGGTTCACCCTCTTGACGATGCCGGTCGAGGACTATCCGACGCTCCCCCAGATGCCTGAGCTCAGCGGCACCGTGTCGGGCGACGCGCTGACCCTCGCGGTGGCGCAGGTCTCGGTGGCCGCCAGCCGGGACGAGACGCTCCCGCTGCTCACCGGGGTGCGCGTGGAGATCGACGGCGAGCGCATCACCCTGCTGTCGACCGACCGGTACCGCCTCGCGCTGCGTGAGCTCACCTGGACCCCGGCCACCCCGGGCTTCACCGCCGTCGCGCTGGTCAAGGCCAAGACCCTGACCGACGTCGCGAAGTCGTTGGGCTCCGGGGGCGGTCTGGTCAACGTGGGGCTGTCCACGGGGACCGGCATGGACCTGATCGGGTTCGAGGCCGGCGGTCGGCACACGACGTCCCAGCTCGTCGACGGCGACTACCCTGCCGTGCGTCGGCTCTTCCCGGACGCGACGCCGATCCACGCCGTGGTGCCCACCCAGGCGCTGATCGAGGCGGCCCGTCGCGTCTCGCTGGTCGCGGAGCGCAACACCCCGATCCGGTTGGCGTTCTCGGAGGGCCAGGTGGTGCTCGACGCCGGACAGGGCGACGACGCGCAGGCTTCCGAGGCGCTCGAGGCGGTGCTGGTGGGTGAGGACATCACGGTGGCCTTCAACCCGCAGTTCCTGCTCGACGGGCTGACGGCACTGGGCACCGACTTCGTGCGGCTGTCGTTCACTCACCCGAACAAGCCGGTCGAGTTCACGGGCCAGGAGTCGCTGGACGGCGAGGACTCGGCGGACTACCGCTACCTGCTGGTCCCCATCCGTTTCGCGGGCTGACGCGCCGAGGTCCGGGCGCGCCCGGACCGCCGTCCGAGCACGTTCCCGAAGCAGGACCGAACAAGCACGCGAGGAGCACGTCATGGTGAGTCACATCGGTCTGGTGGGTCTGGGCAAGATGGGTAGCAACATGCGCGCCCGCCTGCGCCAGGGTGGCATCGAGGTCACGGGCTACGACCCCAGGCCCGAGGTGAGCGACGTCCCGTCCCTCGAAGCGCTCGTGGCCGCCCTGCCCGCGGACCGCCGTGTGGTCTGGGTGATGGTGCCCGCCGGTGAGCCGACCCGTGGCGTGCTGGCACAGCTCCAGGCGGTGATGACCCGCGGCGACATCGTCGTCGAGGGCGGCAACTCGCACTACATCGAGGATCAGGAGCGGGCCGGAGAGCTCGCCGCGAGCGGCGTCGGCTACGTGGACGTCGGCGTCTCGGGTGGCGTGTGGGGCCTGGAGAACGGCTACGGGCTCATGGCCGGCGGCTCGCCCGAGGACATCGCGACGCTCATGCCCGTCTTCGACGCGCTGCGCCCGGACGGGCCTCGCGAGGAGGGCTTTGTGCACGCGGGGCCGGTCGGTGCGGGCCATTTCGCGAAGATGGTGCACAACGGCATCGAGTACGGCCTCATGCAGGCCTACGCCGAGGGCTACGAGCTGCTGGCCGCGAAGGACCTGGTCACCGACGTGCACGGGACGTTCAAGGCGTGGCAGCGCGGCACGGTGGTGCGGTCCTGGCTGCTGGACCTGATGGTGCGCGCGCTGGAGGACGACCCGCAGTTCGAGCGGCTGGACGACTGGGTCGAGGACTCGGGCGAGGGCCGGTGGACCGTGGACGAAGCGATCGAGGCGGCCGTACCGCTCCCGGTGATCTCGGCGGCGCTCTTCGCCCGCTTCGCGTCGCGCCAGGAGTCGTCCCCGGCGATGAAGGCGGTCGCGGCGCTGCGCCAGCAGTTCGGCGGCCACGCGGTCAAGCCGGCCGAGTGACCCCTGCGGTGGTCGAGCCTGTCACGACCAGCTCGAACCACCACGTGGTTTCGACAGGCTCAATCATCGGGACGACGCCGCATGTACATCTCTCACCTCTCGCTGCTCGACTTCCGCTCCTACGCGGCAGTCGACGTCGAGCTCGAGCCCGGGCCCAACGCGTTCGTCGGCCGTAACGGGCAGGGCAAGACGAACCTGGTCGAGGCGATCGGGTACGTGGCGACGCTCGGGTCGCACCGCGTGGCGAACGACGCTCCCCTGGTCCGGGCGGGCGCGGAGCGCGCCGTGGTGCGGACCCGCATCGTGCGGGGCGACCGCGCCTCGACGGTCGAGCTGGAGATCACCCCTGGGCGCGCCAACCGGGCGCGGATCAACCGGGGTCAGCTGGGCCGGTCGCGGGACGTGCTGGGGATTCTGCGCACGGTGCTGTTCGCCCCCGAGGACCTGTCCCTCGTCAAGGGGGACCCGGACGGGCGCCGCAAGCTCATGGACCAGCTGGTGGTGCAGCTCCTCCCCCGGGCGGCGGGGCTGCTCGCGGACTACGACCGGGTGATCCGCCAGCGGTCCGCGCTGCTGAAGTCGATGCGGGCGCTGCGCGGGCCCCTGAGTGGTGTGGACATGTCCACGCTGGAGGTGTGGAACGCCAAGGCAGCCCAGCTCGGCGCGCAGGTGCTCGCGATGCGGCTCCAGGTGGTCCAGGCCCTGCGCCCCGAGGTCGCCGCGGCGTACGACCAGGTGAGCGAGTCGGACGGGCATGCGGAGCTCGCCTACCGGTCCAGCCTCGAGACGGCTCTGTCCGACGCGGCCCGGCCCGACGACGTCGCGGGATCCATCCTGCCGGCCGACCCACGGGCCGTACCGCCGTCGGCCGAGGAGCTGGAACGGCTGCTGCTCGATGCCATGGCGGCCATGCGGGCGCAGGAGGTGGAGCGGGGCGTCAGCCTGGTGGGACCGCACCGCGACGACCTGGTGCTCGTCCTGGGCGGCCTGCCTGCGAAGGGCTATGCGAGCCATGGTGAGTCCTGGTCGTTCGCGCTGGCGCTGCGACTCGCGTCCTACCGGCTGCTGGGCGGCTCGTCCCCGGCGGGGGCGATGCAGGAGTCCACAGCGTTACCCACAGGGTTACCCACACCGTTGTCCACAGGGTCGACGACGCCGAGGTTCTGGAACGACGACTTCGGCACAGGTGCGGAACCGGTGCTGATCCTGGACGACGTGTTCGCGGAGCTCGACCTGCGCCGCCGGGTTCGGCTGGCGGAGCTGGTCGCCCCCGCCGGGCAGGTGCTCATCACGGCGGCGGTGCCCGACGACGTCCCGTCCGGGCTGATGGCCACGCGGTTCGACGTGGTGACGGGGAGCGTGACGCGTGCGGCCTGACGACTTCTCCGGCGTCGCCGGCGAGGAACCGGGTGCGGCGGCCGTGACCGACGGATCCAGCGCCGACGTGCCGCCGGCGGAGATCGCACGGGCTGCCCTCAACCGCGCGAAGGCCGCGGCCCGGGCCAGAGGGCTGCGCCCGGGGTCGCCCGCCCGCCGCTCGCCGCTGGCGGAACCGCGCAGGTCAGGGGCCGGACCGAGCGCACGGGACCCCCAGATGCTCTCCGACGTCGTCGGTCGCCTGCTGCGCGACAAGGGGTGGCGCGAGGAGGTGTCCGTGGGCGGCGTCATCGGCCGCTGGCGCGAGGTGGTGGGTGACGACATCGCCGATCACTGCACCCCGGAGACGTTCACCGACAAGGTGCTGGTGGTGCGTGCGAGCTCGACGGCGTGGGCCACGCAGGTGCGGCTGCTCACGTCGACGCTGCTGCGCCGGCTGGCCGAGGAGGTGGGCGAGGGCGTGGTCGAGGAGGTCAAGGTGCTGGGCCCGGCGGGGCCCGGGTTCGGTCGCGGCCCGCGCTCGGTGCGTGGTGGCCGGGGCCCCCGGGACACCTGGGGCTGACCGGCCGCAGCCCCGCAGAGCCGGCCGGAGAATGCCGCCCAGGTGGTCGTGATCCACAAGACTGTGGATGACTATCCGCAGATGTGGAAAAACCTGTGGACGGGCATTCCGGGGATGCGCCGGAAGGCGCCGACATCCTGGGAAACTGGCCGAGTCACGGTAGACTAGGAGGGTTGTCCCGGACCATCCCGGGCCTGTTCGGACCGCTCCCCGCTCCCGCCGACCCTGGCGTTCGACGGCTAGCGCTGCGCCCGGATCGGCCCGATTGCCGGGACAGCGCGCACCGGCGGTGGTGCGTACGGACTGCGAGGAGCGAACCGGCCTGTGACGAATCGGAGCAACGGCGGATACGACGCCGGGAACATCACCGTTCTGGAGGGTCTGGAAGCAGTCCGCAAGCGTCCGGGCATGTACATCGGCTCGACGGGTGAGCGCGGCCTGCACCACCTGGTCTACGAGGTCGTGGACAACTCGGTGGACGAGGCGCTGGCCGGGTACGCCGACCACATCGACGTCACGCTGCTCGCCGACGGTGGGGTCCGCGTCGTCGACAACGGCCGTGGTATCCCGGTGGCGATCCACCCGACCGAGGGCAAGCCGACCATCGAGGTGGTCATGACGATCCTGCACGCGGGCGGCAAGTTCGGCGGTGGCGGGTACGCCGTGTCGGGCGGCCTGCACGGCGTCGGCATCTCGGTGGTCAACGCTCTGTCCACGCGCGTGGTCAGCGAGATCGCCCGTGACGGGTACCGCTGGCGCATGGAGTTCGGCAACGGCGGGCACCCGGTGGGCGAGCTGGAGCGGCTCGAGGAGACCGAGGAGACGGGGACCACCCAGACGTTCTGGCCGGACCCGGCGATCTTCGAGACCACCGAGTTCGACTTCGAGACGCTGCGCGCCCGGTTCCAGCAGATGGCGTTCCTCAACAAGGGCCTGTCGATCCGGCTCACCGACGAGCGGTCGGGTCACATCGTGGTCGAGGACGAGATCGCGGGCGACCAGACGCCGCCGGTGGCCGACTCGGACGGCGTCGTCGTCGGCGACCATGACAACGACCCGGAGACTCCGTCGGTGCGGACGGTCACGTACCGCTACGACGGCGGGCTCACCGACTACGTGCGTCACCTCAACGCGAGCAAGAAGGTGGACCTGATCCACCCGGAGATCATCGACTTCGAGTCGGAGGACACGGAGAAGAAGATCTCGCTGGAGATCGCGATGCAGTGGACGTCGGCGTACTCCGAGTCGGTGCGCACCTACGCGAACACCATCTCGACGACGGAGGGCGGCACGCACGAGGAAGGGTTCCGTGCGGCGATGACGTCGCTGGTCAACACCTACGCGCGCGAGAAGTCCATCCTCAAGGAGAAGGAGGACAACCTCACGGGTGACGACATCCGCGAGGGCCTGACCGCCGTCGTCTCCATCAAGCTGGGCGAGCCGCAGTTCGAGGGTCAGACCAAGACGAAGCTGGGCAACACGGAGGCCAAGACCTTCGTGCAGCGGGTGGTGCGCGAGCAGCTCACCGACTGGTTCGACTCGCACCCGAACGAGGCGAAGGACATCATCCGCAAGGCGATCTCGGCGTCGCAGGCGCGGATCGCGGCCCGCAAGGCGCGCGAGGCGACTCGCCGCAAGGGGTTGCTGACCAGCGGCGGGATGCCGGGCAAGCTCAAGGACTGCCAGTCGAGCCGGGCCGAAGAGTGCGAGATCTACATCGTCGAGGGTGACTCCGCCGGCGGTTCCGCGGTGCGGGGACGCAACCCGCACAACCAGGCGATCCTGCCGATCCGCGGCAAGATCCTGAACGTCGAGCGGGCCCGCCTGGACAAGGCGCTGTCGAACCAGGAGGTCCAGTCCCTCATCACGGCGTTCGGCACGGGCATCGGCGAGGACTTCGACGCCGCCAAGCTGCGGTACCACAAGATCGTGCTCATGGCCGATGCCGACGTCGACGGTCAGCACATCGCGACCCTGCTGCTCACGCTGCTGTTCCGGTACATGCGCCCGCTCATCGAGCAGGGTCACGTGTACCTGGCCATGCCGCCCCTGTACCGCATCAAGTGGGCGAACGCCGAGCACGAGTACGTGTACTCGGACAAGGAGCGCGACGCCGTCGTGCAGCACGGCCTCGCGAACGGCAAGCGGATGCCCAAGGACAAGGGCATCCAGCGCTACAAGGGTCTGGGCGAGATGGACTACCAGGAACTGTGGGAGACCACCATGGACCCCGACCACCGCACGTTGCGGCAGGTCACCATGGACGACGCCGCCGCGGCCGACGAGGTCTTCTCGATGCTCATGGGCGAGGACGTCGAGTCCCGCCGGGGCTTCATCCAGCGCAACGCCAAGGACGTCCGTTTTCTCGATATCTAGGGTGCCTCCGCAGGTCGAGCCTTTCGAGATCGTTAGAGATTAAGGATTTGAACGCATGACGGACGAGACTCCCGGCGGTATCTCCGAGCTGCCCGAGGTCCACCACGGCCGTATCGAGCAGGTGGACCTCAACCTCGAGATGCAGCGCAGCTACCTCGACTACGCGATGAGCGTCATCGTCGGTCGCGCCCTGCCCGATATCCGCGACGGTCTCAAGCCCGTGCACCGCCGCGTCATCTACGCGATGTACGACGGCGGCTACCGCCCCGACCGCGGGTTCAGCAAGTGCGCCCGCGTCGTCGGCGACGTCATGGGCAAGTACCACCCGCACGGTGACTCGGCGATCTACGACACGCTGGTGCGCCTGGTGCAGGACTGGTCGCTGCGGTACCCGCTCGTGGCGGGCCAGGGCAACTTCGGCAGCCCGGGCAACGACCCCGCGGCCGCCCCCCGGTACACCGAGTGCCGCATGGCCCCCATCGCCATGGAGATGGTCCGGGACATCGACAAGAACACGGTCGACTTCCAGGACAACTACGACGGCGAGGAGCAGGAGCCCGTCGTCCTGCCGGCGCGGTTCCCGAACCTGCTGGTCAACGGGTCGGCCGGTATCGCCGTCGGCATGGCGACGAACATCCCGCCGCACAACCTGCGCGAGGTGGCCGAGGGCGTGCGCTGGCACCTGGCGAACCCGGAGGCGAGCCGCGAGGAGCTGCTGGCCGCGCTCATGGGCCGGATCAAGGGCCCGGACTTTCCCACGGGTGCGCAGATCCTGGGCACCAAGGGCATCGAGGAGGCGTACCGCACGGGTCGCGGCTCGATCACGATGCGCGCGGTGGTCAACGTCGAGGAGATCCAGAACCGGATCTGCCTGGTGGTCACGGAGCTGCCGTACCAGGTCAACCCGGACAACCTGGCCTCGAAGATCGCCGAGCTCGTCAACGACGGCCGCCTCCAGGGCATCGCGGACATCCGGGACGAGACCTCCGGGCGCACCGGGCAGCGGCTCGTCATCGTGCTCAAGCGCGACGCCGTCGCCAAGGTCGTGCTGAACAACCTGTACAAGCACACCCAGCTCCAGGACAACTTCGGTGCGAACATGCTCGCCCTGGTGGACGGCGTGCCGCGAACGCTCAGCCTCGACGCGTTCATCCGGCACTGGACCACGCACCAGCTCGACGTCATCCGCCGTCGGACGGAGTACCTGCTCGCCGACGCCGAGAAGCGCATCCACATCTACAACGGCTACCTCAAGGCGCTCGACGCGCTGGACGAGGTCATCGCCCTGATCCGCCGCTCCCCCGACGCCGAGCAGGCGCGGGCCGGGCTCATGGACCTCCTGGGCATCGACGAGGTGCAGGCGTCCGCGATCCTCAACCTGCAGCTGCGCCGCCTGGCCGCGCTGGAACGGCAGACGATCCTCGACGAGCACGCCAAGCTCACCGCGGAGATCACCGAGTACAAGGACATCCTGGCCAAGCCCGCCCGGCAGCGCGCCATCGTGGGCGAGGAGCTCGACGGCATCGTCGAGAAGTACGGCGACGAGCGTCGCACGCACATCCTCCCGTACGACGGTGACATGTCGATGGAGGACCTCATCCCTGAGGAAGAGGTCGTGGTGACGATCACGCGCGGCGGCTACGCCAAGCGAACACGAACGGACGCGTACCGCCAGCAGAAGCGGGGCGGCAAGGGTGTGCGCGGCACCCAGCTGCGCGAGGACGACATCGTCGAGCACTTCTTCACGACGACGACGCACCACTGGATGCTGTTCTTCACGAACTTCGGGCGCGTGTACCGCGCGAAGGGGTACGAGCTGCCGGAGGGTGCCCGCGACGCGAAGGGCCAGCACGTCGCGAACATGCTGGCGTTCCTGCCGGGCGAGCACATCGCCCAGGTGCTCGCCCTGCGTGACTACGACGCCGCCGAGTACCTGGTGCTGGCGACCCGGCGCGGGCTGGTCAAGAAGACGAAGCTGCAGGAGTACAACTCGCCGCGCTCCGCCGGCCTCATCGCGATCAACCTGCGCGAGGACGACGACGGCACCCCGGACGAGCTCATCGGCGCGATGCTGGTCGACTCGGACCAGGACCTCATCCTGGTCTCGCGCAAGGGCCAGTCGATCCGGTTCCCCGCGAGCGACGACAGCCTGCGCCCCATGGGCCGTGCGACGTCGGGTGTCACCGGCATGAAGTTCCGCAACGGCGACGAGGTGCTGACCGCGGACGTGGTGCGTGAGGACGCCTACCTGTTCACCGTGACGGAGGCGGGCCTGGCCAAGCGCACCGAGCTGTCGGTGGAGAACTACCGTCAGCAGGGCCGTGGCGGCTTGGGCATCCGCGTCGCGAACCTGCCCGAGGACCGCGGCGACCTGGTCGGTGCGCTCGTGGTGGACGACGACGACGAGGTCATGGTGATCATGGAGCGCGGCAAGATCGTGCGCTCCGCCGTCGGCGAGGTGCGTGCCACCGGCCGCACCACGCAGGGCGTGACCTTCGCGAAGCCGGACAAGGGCGACAGGATCATCGCGGTCGCACGGAACGTCGAGCGACGTGAGGACGACGAGTCCGTTAGCGTTGACGTCACCGAGTCGGTCACGCAGGCCGACGCCGACGCGGCCGAGAAGTGACGGACGCCAACCAGTGACGGGCACCAGATGACGGGCACAGTGAGGGAACCGACGATGACGGATCACGGCACCAAGGGCAACACCCCCTCCTCGGTCCCTGCCGTTCCACCCTTGCCTCCCGTTCCGGCGCCTCCCTCCGGTGCGTCCGCCAAGGCCGCGGCGACGTCGGGCCCCGCGGTGAAGACCAAGGCCTCGGGCCCTGCCGGGGCGGTCCCGGCGAAGGGCGCCGACGACGGCGACGGGGTGCGCGCGGGTGCCGTGAAGGCGGCCCGCAGCGCCCTGGCCGCCGCGCGAGACGCCGCGAAGAAGGCGCAGGCAGGTGCGCCGGGAGACGGCGCACCCAGCGGTGGTGCGGCCAAGCCCGCACCCCAGACCGGCGCGACGCCGCGAGCGGACATGCACTACACGTCTGCCGGGGTGCGGTTCGAAGGCCAGCCCGGCTCTGGTGCCCCGACCGGAGCGGCAGGAGTCCCGGCGCAGGCGGCACCGCGACCGAGTGCTGGGCTGGGCGGGCCACGGCGTGTGCGGCTGACGGTGTCACGCATCGACCCCTGGTCGATCATGAAGCTCGCGTTTCTCCTCTCGGTGGCCGTCGCGATCATGACGGTCGTCGCCGCTGCGGTGTTCTGGCTGGTGGTCGACAGTCTGGGCACGTTCGATGAGATCCAGTCGTTCATCACGCAGGTAATCGGGCAGAACTCCACCATCAACATCGAGGACTTCGTCGCGTTCGACCGCGTGGTCTCGGTCGCGACGCTCATCGCTATCGTGAACATCGTGCTCATGACCGCGCTGGCCACGATCATGGCGATCCTCTACAACATCACTGCGGCCCTGGTGGGCGGCGTGCATGTGACCCTGACCGACGACTGACGGTCGGGTGGCGGCCTGCGGCCCACCGTTTTGGTGATGGGCCGCTGGCTGAGGTAACGTTTCGTGCTGCACGCGGCCTCACCAGGCGGTGGCAAGGGGCTATAGCTCAGGCGGTTAGAGCGCTTCGCTGATAACGAAGAGGTCCGAGGTTCAAGTCCTCGTAGCCCCACCAGTACGGCGTCCCGAGAGTTCGACAGATCGCGAAACACGCGAACTCGCGAGGGCGCCGTTGGTGCTCACGGTGCCACGATGTGGTTCCTGGGACGGAAGACTGACAGGGAGGCAATCGATGAAGAAGCTCATCCTGCTGCTGGTCGTGGCTGCTGCCGGGTTCGTGGCCTGGAAGAAGTACACCGAGAGCAACTCCGAGCGTGACCTGTGGTCCGAGGTCACGGACACGCTCGACTGAGAACGACCCGCCCGACACCACGGGCGGAACGTCGCCGCGAGGCGGCTGCGGGGCCATGGCGCAATTGGTAGCGCACCTGCTTTGCAAGCAGGGGGTTAGGGGTTCGAGTCCCCTTGGCTCCACCACGGATGGCCTGGGACGTATGTCGTCCCAGGCCATCGTGTTTTTCCGGGGCGAGCACCACGTGTTCGGACGGGACCGCACCGGTGATGTCAGTGGCGAACACCGCGATCGGCGGGACGAGACGCCGCCGCGCTAGGGTCGGCCGACGCTTCGCCGTGTCCCTGCTGGTCAGTGCCGCCACCCGGTGTGTGCTCGCTGCCGTGCCCACTCGCCGGAGGCCTCTGCACCGCGTCTTCCGGGGAGCCACATGCACCTGCCGCACCGTCGTCATCCGAGGTCCCACGTCCGGCAGGACTCGGGGTCCCCTCGGGTGGCGCCCATCCTGGGAGTCGCCCTGGCGGCCATGGCCGTCGTGGAGGTCGGGCTGGTCGTGGACGTCGGCAACTCCCAGGACCCGGCCGGCTCTGTGGTCAGCGTGGATGCGCAGGGCGGCGCATCGTGGCTCGGTGTGGTGGGTGTGACCGCACCGCCGGGTCCGCCCACGCCTGAAGCCGGCCCGAGCGGGTCGCCGTCCGACGAGCCGAGACCGACGCCGAGCCCCACAGCGTCGGCAGCACCGAGCACGCCTGCCCCCGGTGACCCTGCCCCGGCGTCGGGCCAGGGCCCGGAGGCAGCACCGGTGGACGCGGCCGCGCCGCCCCAGCAGGCGGCCCCGCAGTCCCCTGAACCGGCGGGGCCGACGGCGGTGCCCACCACCTCGGCGCAGGCCGAGTCGAGGCAGGGGACACCGTCGGCGAGCGGCGGGGCGGCCATCGAGGCCGACATCTTCACCGCCACCAACGCCCAGCGGGCGGCGCACGGGCTGCCCGGGCTGCGGTCGTCGTCGTGCGCCACCTCGCACGCGCAGGCCAGGGTGGCGCAGCTGGTGGCCGAAAGGGAGTTCTACCACCCGCCGCTCGAGCCGGTGGTGCAGGACTGCCAGGCGGGTGCGGGCGAGAACCTGGCCCTGGGGAGCAGGACGGGCGCCGGGGTGGTCGACGCGTGGATGAACTCGACGGGTCATCGCGCGAACCTGCTCGACCCCGACTACACGACCATGGGGGTGTCGTGCCAGCGGCAGGACGAGTCCTGGCTGTGCGGGACGGTCTACCTGATGCCGGTCGACGCGGGGTGAGCGGTCAGTCCCGAGCCGCCAACCACTCGTCGACGGTGGGCCCGATGCCGACGACATCGTCGGGCGGCAGCAGGACGCCGTGCGCGAACGCGCGCATACCGGGCGGGTTGAGGGCGACGAGCCGCGGGCGCCCGCCCGCGAGCCGCCGGGCCAGGTCGAACAGGTCGAGCCGATCGGGGCCGGCCAGGACGACGCCGTCGGGCTGCGGTGCGCCCTCGCAGACGGCGGCCACGGCACGGGCGGCGGCGTCGGCGGCCAGGGGCCGGGAGACCATGTGCGGCGCGACCGCGATCGGTCCCAGCCGGGCTGCGGTGAGCAGCACCTCCGCGAGCTCGAACCACTGGGTGGAGCGCACGATCGTCACGGGCAGGCCCGACTCCTGGTACACGCGCTCCTGGGCCGCCTTGCCCGCGTAGTAGCCGTACACCACCGCGTCCGGGTGGGCGGCGTTCCAGATCGAGACCACCACCACGTGCCCGACCCCCGCCTGCCGCGCCGCGGTGACGACGTGCTGCGACGTCGTCGTGAAGAAGTCCACGGCCGCGTTCGCACCGCGGGCGTTGACGTTCAGCGCGTCGACGACGACGTCGGCGCCCGCGAACGCAGGGTCCAGGCCGGCTTCGGTGCGGGCGTCCACGCCCACGGACCGGGATGCGCGAACCACCTCGTGGCCCCGCTCCTCCAACGCCGTGACCAGCGACGACCCGAGCCGACCGGTTGCTCCCAGCACAACGATGCGCACGCGCCCAGGCTAGCGAGGGTCATCCTGCGGTGCCAGGCACGCCCGATCCCTGCCGCGCATGGTTGCGGACGTAGAGGTACCCGGCCCGGTCGGGACGGTCGATGGCGTCGGCGTCGTCGGGCAGGTCGGGGATGACGACGGCGGGATGCTCGATGGGCTCCCATGGCACCGTGTCGAGGAGGTAGCGGATCGCGCCCAGGCGGCTCGCCCGCTTGTCCTCCGACTCGATGGTCACCCAGCGCGCCCAGAACACGTCGGTCGACGCGAACATGCGGTCCTTGGCCCGCGAGTAGTCGTCCCAGCGGGTGATGGACTCGGTGTCCATGGGCGAGAGCTTCCACTGCCGCATCGGGTCGCTCGCCCGGGCCACGAACCGCCGGTGCTGCTCCTCCCGGCTCACGGAGAACCACAGCTTGCACAGCACGATGCCGTCCTCGACGAGCATCTGCTCGAACCGGGGCGCCTGGCGCAGGAACCTCTCGTACTCCGCGTCGGTGCAGAAACCCATCACGCGCTCGACGCCGGCCCGGTTGTACCAGGACCGGTCGAACAGCACCATCTCCCCCGCCGCGGGCAGGTGCGCCACGTACCGCTGGAAGTACCACTGGGTGGTCTCGCGCTGCGTCGGCGTGGGCAGTGCCACCACCCGGACGGTGCGCGGTGAGAGGTACTGCGTGATCCGCTTGATCGCGGACCCCTTGCCGGCCGCGTCCCGGCCCTCGAAGAGCACGACGACGCGGGCGCCCGTCTCGCGGACCCATTCCTGCATCTCGACCAGCTGGGCCTGGAGGCGGCGCAGCTCGGCCTCGTAGGTGGCGCGCGGGATCCGTTTGACCTTGCCCATGGGTTTGCTCCTGGACTTGGCAGGCTGCTTACCCATGGGCGGAACCGGTGGTCAGTCGCTGGACGGCTTGGCGGGCTTCGGCTTCGGCTTGGGCTTGGCTTCCTCGACCTTCTTCGCCGCGGCGTCGGCGGCGTCGGCCACCGCGTCCGCCGTGTCGCCGACCGCGTCCGCGGCGTCGGCCGCGGCCTCGTCGGCCTCGGAGCGGGCGCGGGCCGTCGCCTTCTTCGCGGCGTCGGTGGCCTTGTCGACCGCGTCCTCGACCCGTTCGGCGATCTTCTCGCCGGCCTCCGCAGCCCGCTCGGCGATCTTCTCCCCTGCCTCGCGGGAGCGCGCGTACGCGGTGCCGGCGGCTTCGCCGACCGCCTCCGCGGCGTCGGCGGCACGGTGCTTGGCGTCCCGGGCCACGGCGTCGTAGTCCGGTGTGCTGGACTGCTCCCACGGCTCTGCCCACGGGTCGTTCTGCGGCTGTGCGCGCCGCCAGAACAGGTAGCCGACAGCGGCGGCGGCGCCCGCGGCGAGCAGCCAGAAAAGGCCCTTGCGCCGGTGCTTCTCCGGTTCGACGGCCGCGACGACGGCACCCACGGCACCCTCGGCGCCGTCCGTCGTCCTGGCGGCCGCGTCCTTGACCACCGTGACCAGGCGCGGCAGGTAGTCGTCGACGATCTTGTCGTGCGCCACGTCCACGGCCTCGCCTGCACGGACGTGAACGGTGTCGACGAACGGGACGAACTTCTCGTGCGCGGTGTCGATGAGGGGCACCAGGCGTTCGTGCGCGGTGTCGAGAAGCGGGGTGGCCTGGTCGGCCAGCTTCTCCACGCGCGGCGCGGCGGCCTGCACCGAGTCGTGCCACGCCTTCTCCGCCCTCGGCTTGACCCAGGCGGCGAGCTCGCGGGCGTGCGGCTCTGCCCACTCCTTGGCGTGTGCCGCGGCTTCCTTGGCCTGGCCTGCCAGCACGCCTGCTTCCTTCGCGGCCTTCGCGCCGACGTCGGACAACGTGGCCGCAGCGGCGGCCGCCGAGTCCTTGAGGGCTTCGGCGTCGATCGACTGAACGGTCTCCGTCACGCTTCTACGCACCATGACTCCACAATGCCACCGCAGGAGATGCGCCGCAGCGGAGGGGCGCTGCGGGACCGCATGGGAGGATTGCCTCATGTTCGCAACCCTGCACACCACGCTCGGCGACATCCGCATCGAGCTGCTGCCGAACCACGCGCCCAAGACCGTCAAGAACTTCGTCGGGCTCGCCACGGGGACCCAGGCCTGGACCGACCCCGCCACGGGCGAGGAGAGGAACACGCCGCTGTACGACGGCGTCATCTTCCACCGGGTCATCGACAACTTCATGATCCAGGGCGGGGACCCGCTGGGCACCGGTACCGGCGGCCCCGGCTACTCGTTCGACGACGAGATCCACCCCGAGCTCGGCTTCAGCGAGAAGTACCTGCTGGCCATGGCGAACGCGGGCAAGCGCCGCAACCCGGTCACCGGTGAGATCGGCGGGACCAACGGTTCGCAGTTCTTCATCACCACCACCGAGACACCGTGGCTCAACGGCAAGCACACCATCTTCGGCCGCGTGGCCGACGACGAGTCGCGCGCCGTGGTGGACGCCATCGGCACCGTGACCACGCGCCCGGGTGACCGTCCGGTCGAGGACATCGTCATCAGCTCCGTCACCATCGAGGAGTAGGACTCGGACCCAGGGTTCGTCGAGCGGTCCCGACGGGCTCAGCCACCGCCGGCCGAGCCCGTCGGGACCCGTCCCCCAGGCATCTGAAGGAGCAGTCATCAGCACGGAACACCCCGCCCCCACCGAGGTTCCGGTCTGCCCGCGCCACCCGGACCGGGTGGCGTACGTGCGCTGTCAGCGGTGTGGCCGCCCCACGTGCCCCGAGTGCCAGCGACCGGCTGCCGTGGGCATCCAGTGCGTGGACTGCGTGCGTGAGACCAGCAAGGCGACGCGGCAGGCGACGACGGCGGTGGGCGGCAAGGTGCGCCGCGGCAAGCCCGTGGTCACGTTCACGCTCATCGGGATCTGCGTGGTGATGTTCGCCCTCCAGTTCGCGGTGCCGGGGTGGACCCGGCAGTTCCTCTTCGCTCCGGTGGTGGGCGATGTGGAGCCGTGGCGGTTCCTCACGGCGGCGTTCCTGCACTCGACCGGCTTCATCGGCCACATCCTGTTCAACATGTACGCGCTGTACATCACCGGCCAGTTCCTGGAGCCGGTGCTCGGGCGGGCGCGGTTCGTGGCCATGTGCGTGCTGTCCGCCATCGGGGGCAGCGTCTCGGTGCTGCTGCTGAGCAGCCCGATGGACCGGAGCTGGGTCACGGGCGTCGTGGGCGCCTCAGGCATGGTGTTCGGCTTGTTCGGCGCCATGATCCCGGTGCTGCGGCGGCTCGGGGGCAACGCGGCGCAGATCATCGGCCTGATCGTCATCAACGCCGTCATCGGCTTCATGGTGCCCCAGATCTCCTGGCAGGGGCACCTGGGCGGGCTCGTCGTCGGGCTCGCGCTGGGTTACGGGTTCGCGCACGCGCCCCGCGGCCGGCAGCGCCTGTTCGGGTGGCTGCTGCCGACCGGGGTGGCGGTGGTCCTGGTCGCTCTCGTCCTGGCGAAGTACACCGCCGTCGGCGTCATCTGACGGACGATGTCAGCGGGTCGGCGTCGTCACTTCCACTGCGTGGTGAGGCCGAACCCCGCGATGATCATCGCGAAGCCGATACCCAGGTTCCATGCGCCGAGCGGCGGGATCGGGAAGCCACCGCCGGCGCGGCCTGCGGTGAGGTAGTACGTGACGATCCAGACCAGTCCGAGCACCATCAGGCCGAGCATGACCGGCACCAGCCAGGCGGGGTTGCCCGTCCGTTCCTTCTTCGCGGCCTCGGCCTGGCGGGCGACGAACTCGGGGTCGGACGGCCGGACCTTCTTCTTGCGGGACTTCGACTCGGGCACGGCGGCGCGCTCCTCGATCTTGGGTGACGACCTGCGCCGGGGCGGGTCGTGAATGACTGTGCGTCGACTAGCGTAGTGGCCGGACCGCGAGCCCCGGGCGCGGCGCCCCTGAGGAGGTGCGAACAGTGACGCCACGTGCACTGCCGCGCGTCCTGCGCCTCCCGGCCTCCGGGGGCCGGTTCCGGCCCGCGGTCACGGTGGCCGTGGTCGCCGCGCTGGTGGGACTCCTGTTCTCCGCGAGCGCGCAGCTCGGCCGGGAGCAGTCCGTCCTGCGGCAGCCCACGGATCTGGCCGCGCTGGTCCAGACGGAGTCGGACCGCGTCGCACGCCTCACCGGTCAGGTGGACTCGCTGCGCTCCGAGGTCGACGATCTGGCGGCGGCCGCACCGGTGCATGCCGTGGAGGATCCCGACGCCGTCCAGCGCGAGGGCGCACGGGTGGGGACGATTCCCGTCGCGGGCCCTGGGCTGCGCGTCCAGCTGGACGACGCACCGCCGTCGAACATCTCCATCCCCGGCGTCACGGTGGACGACCTGGTGGTGCACCAGCAGGACCTCCAGCACGTCATCAACGCCCTGTGGGCGGGTGGCGCGGAAGCCATGACGCTGCAGGGTGAGCGCGTGATCATGACCTCCGCCTTCCGCTGCTCGGGCAACATCCTGCTGCTGCACGGCAAGGTGTTCAGCCCGCCGTACGTGATCGAGGCGGTGGGCGACACCCGGGGCATGCGGCGGGCGCTCGACGCCGCGCCGGGCGTGCAGCGCTACCTGGAGTGGGCGCAGAGCGTGGGGCTCGGGTGGAACGTGCGCGAGTCGAGCACCCTCGAGCTCCCCGCGTACACGGGAAGCTCCGAGCTTCAGTTCGCCCAGCTGCCGGCGGGGACCGACCCGCTGCGCTGACAGGCGCTCGCCGAGGCTCGCGTCGACGCGGCGCTTGTAGGCTGAGGCCCGTGACTCCGCGGATCCTCGTCGTCGACAACTACGACTCGTTCGTCTACACGATCGTCGGTTACCTCACCCAGCTCGGCGCCGCCACGGTGGTGGTCCGCAACGACGCCGTGCCGGCGTCGGTCACGGAAGCCCCCGAGGGGGGCCGGATCACCGACGGCGACGGCGTGGCGTTCGACGGCGTGCTCGTCTCCCCCGGCCCGGGCACCCCGCACGACGCCGGAGCGTCGGAGGACGTGATCCGCGCCTGTGCGCGCACCCGCACACCCATGCTGGGCGTGTGCCTGGGCCACCAGGCCCTCGCCGAGGTGTACGGCGCCACCGTGTCGCACGCGCCCGAGCTCATGCACGGCAAGACCAGCCAGGTGGAGCACGACGGCGTCGGCGTCGTGGCCGGGCTGGCGCAGCCGTTCACGGCGACCCGCTACCACTCGCTGGCCGTGGAGCCGCAGACCGTGCCGGACGAGCTCCAGGTGACGTGCGCGACGGCGTCGGGCATCGTCATGGGGCTCCAGCACCGTGACCTGCCGCTGCACGGGGTGCAGTTCCACCCCGAGTCGGTGCTCACGGAGGGCGGGCACCGGCTGCTCGCCAACTGGCTGGAGCTGTGCGGGGACGACGCCGCGGTGCAGCGGGCCACCGGGATGGCTCCGCTCGTGCACCGCGGCTAGTCGCCGCTCACCCCTCGTCGGGCGTGGGGCTGGGGCTCGAGTTGTTGCCGTTGCCCCCGCTGCTGCCGCTGGTCTCCCCGCCCTTGGAGATCGTCACCGTCACCGTGGAGTGGACGTCGACCATGGTGCCGGCCGAGGGGTTGGTGCTGATCACGCTGCCCGCGGGGACGGAGTCGCTGAATGCGTACTCCCACAGGCAGTTCAGATCAGCGCACTCGCCCTGAGCCTGCTCGTCCCACTCCCGGCCCACCAGGTTGGGCACCGGGATCTGCTCGACCTCCGGCTCGGTGGCGATCCAGATGTTGACCGTCGACTTCTGCTCCACCGCTCCCGCTTCCGGGCTCTGGCGGATGACGGATCCCACGGCCACCGTGTCGCTCGGCTCCTGGTTCCAGGACGGGCGCAGGTTCAGGTCGGACAGGGCGGAGTCGGCCTCGTCGCGCGTCATGCCCGAGAGGTCCGGGAGCTGGACGGTGCCGTCGGAGACGAACAGGTTGATGGTGTCACCCACCTTGACGAACTGGCCCTGCGCGGGGTCGGTGCGTGTGACGGAGTCCTTGGGCACGTCGGGGCTGGACTCGGACGTCTGATCGCCGACGACCAGGCCCACGTCGGTGAGCGTCTGGCGGGCCTCCTCGACCGTCTTGCCGGTGACGTCGGGCACGCCCAGCGAGTTGGGCGCCCCGGCGAAGAACGCGGTGACGATCGTCCCCTCGCGGGCCTTCTCGCCCGCGGCAGGATCCTGCCGGATGAACGTCCCCTTCGGCTCGTTCGAGTCCTCGGCGATGGCGGCCCGGAACTCGAAGCCGGCGCCTTCCACCAGCTCCTTCGCCTGGTCCTGCGTCATGGACGCCGTGATCTCCGGCACCTCGACCAGCTTGACCTCGGGCGGCCGGTTCAGCAGGACGACGGCGAAGATGATGGCTGCCACCAGGACGACGCCCCCGGCGACCAGGCCCCAGACGAGGCCCTTCCTGCTCTTCTTCGCCGGCGGCCGGCCCGCGCCGTTGGCGCCCGTGGGGTCGAGGCCCGGGGCGCCGGCCGCCGTGGGGAGACCGGTGGCCCCCCACTGTTGGGTGGCGGCGGCCTCCGGGGTCAGGATCTGCGTGGCGCCGTCGGCCAGCCCGGGGGCGCCGAACGCGACCGTCGTGGCCGCGCCCGCCACCGCGCCCGCGGCCGCGAGGCCTGCGCCGACACCGGGGGCGCCGACCGCGCCGCCGCGCATGGCAGCATCCAGGTCCGCGCGAAACTCCGCGGCCGACGAGTACCGCGCGCCGCGCTCCTTGGCCAGCGCCTTGAGCGTGATGCGGTCCAGCACCTCGGGTACGTCGGACGCGATCTCCGACGGGCGCTGCGGCGCCTGGCCCACGTGCTGGTACGCCACCGCCACGGGTGAGTCACCGATGAACGGCGGGCGGCCCGTGAGCAGCTCGAACAGCAGGCAACCCGTGGAGTAGAGGTCCGAGCGCGCGTCCACCTGCTCGCCGCGCGCCTGCTCCGGGGAGAGGTACTGCGCGGTGCCGATCACGGCGTGCGTGGCCGTCATGGTGGCGGCCGAGTCGGCGACGGCCCGCGCGATGCCGAAGTCCATCACCTTGACGGCGCCGGTGGGCGTGATCATGACGTTCGCCGGCTTGATGTCACGGTGGACGATGCCGGCATGGTGCGAGTACTCCAGCGCCGAGAGCACGCCCACCGTGATCTCCACGGCCTCCTCGATCGGCACCGCGGCGCCGTCCTGGAGGATGTCGCGCACCGTGTGGCCCTCGACGTACTCCATGACGATGAAGGGCACGTGCTGCTGCTGGCCCGTCGCCGCGTCGGTGTGCACGTCCTCGCCCGTGTCGTAGACCGCGACGATCGCCGGGTGGTTCAGCGCGGCGGCGGCCTGCGCCTCCCTGCGGAACCGGGCCAGGAACGACGGGTCGCGGGCCAGGTCCGAACGCAGCACCTTGATGGCCACGGTGCGGCCCAGGCGGGCGTCGTGCCCGATGTGTACCTCGGCCATCCCACCACGGCCGATCAGCTCCCCGACCTCGTAGCGGCCTGCGAGCACGCGGGGCGTGTTGTCCACCAACTCAAGCTTCCTTTGACATCGGGGTCGTCGCGGGCTCGCCGCGCGACGCGTTACGGAGCATCATCCCAGAGTCGTCCGGATCTGACGCTGCGTGGTCGGATACGGAGACCGGTGGCAGGGCGTCGGCTGCGCCGTCGCCCCTCATGCTGCTGACCAGCGCGGCCACGAGCAGGACCAGCAGGAGGACGGCGAGACCGACCAACGGCCAGGACACCTGACCCAGCCGGCCCAGCCGGACACCGGTGGTGGTCGACGTGCGTGGCGCCCGCGTCCCGGTCGATGCCGCCGCGGCCGACGACGGAGCGCCCGACGCGGACGGTGCCGACGCCGACCGTGCCGACGCCGACCGTGCCGACGCCGACGATGACGGTGCCGCCGAGGCGCGCGAGGGCGCGGCGCGGCGGTGCTGGAGCGGCTCGGACGGGCGGCGTCCCACGCCGCGTGCTCCCTCGTGGGGCCCCGGGCCGGACTGCGTGCCCCGGCGTCGTGCCAGGTCACGCCGCAGGGAGTCCACGGCACGTGCCGCCTCGGGCGAGCGCCCGGCGGAGCGGGACCCGTGGACGTCCCGCCGCAGCGGGAGCGGGGTGCGGTCCCGCGGCTCCGGCGTCGTCGGCTCCTCGCGTGCGACACCCGGTTCCGGGGCGTCCGGTGCGGCCGACGTCGACGCTCTCGCGGGCCCCTTCCCGGCGGCTGACCCGGCCGACCCGGCGGCGCGCGCTGCCCGCATGCCGGACGAGGCCGACTGCTGGCGGCGCGCGCTGCGGGAGCGAGCACCGAGCGGGTCCGCGGCGATCGTCTGCGCGAGCGTCTCCAGCTCGTCGGCGAGGCCGCCCGCCGAGCCGGGCCGCCCGGCCGGGTCCTTGTCCAGCAACCGGTTGATCAGGGCGGCGAGCTCCGGATGCACGGTGGACGGCAGGGGCGGTACCGGGTTGTTGACGTGCGCGATCGCGATGTCCACCGGCGTCGTCCCCGTGAAGGGGCGCTTGCCGGCCGTCGCCTCGTACGCGACGACGCCCAGGGCGTAGACGTCCGAGAGGGGCGTCGCGAGCTGACCCACGGCCTGCTCGGGCGAGAGGTACTGGGCGGTGCCCATCACCATGCCGGTCGCGGTCATCTGCGCCTGGTTGGCGGCCAGGGAGACGCCGAAGTCGGTGATCTTGACCACCGGCCCGCCCGCCGCGGTGCGGCCCGCGTGCTGCAGCAGGATGTTGCCCGGCTTGACGTCGCGGTGCACCACGCCGGCCTCGTGCGCGTGGTGCAGGCCGCGCGCCGTCTGCGCGAGGATCGGCAGCAGGCGCCGAGGCGACAGCACGGGCTCGCGCTCCAGCAGGTCGGCCAGCGGCCCGCCGAGCACGAGCTCCATGACCAGGTAGCCGGTGCCGTCCTGTTCGCCGTAGTCGTACATCTGCGCGATGTTCGGGTGGGAGAGCGCGGCCGAGTTGCGGGCCTCCGTGCGCAGGCGCCTCAGGAAGTCCTCCTGGCCCGTGTACTCCTCGCGCAGCACCTTCACGGCCACCTCGCGGCCCAGGGCGGAGTCGTCCGCCACCCAGACCTCACCCATGCCACCCACGGCCACCTGGCGGGAGAGGCGATAGCGGTCACCCAGCAGCAGGCCACGTGCTGGCCTCATCGGTTCAACGCCGCTTCGAGGACCTGGCGTGCGATGGGCGCGGCGAGGCGGCCACCGGTGGCGCCCTGGTTCATGTCCCCGCCGTGCTCGACGATCACGGCGAGCGCGATCTGCGGGTTGTCGGCCGGGGCGAACGCCGTGAACCAGGCGTGCGGGGCCGCCGTGGCGGTCGTCTGCGCGGTGCCCGTCTTCCCGGCCACCTGGACGCCGGGGATGCGCGCGGCCGTGCCGGAACCGTTCTCGACGGTGGCCACCATCATGTCGCGGAGCTGGTCGGCCGTGGAGGTCGAGACGGCGTCACGGATGGCCGATGGGCGGGTCTGACTGACCACCTCGAGGTCGGGGTCGCGGATCGTGTCGATGAGGTACGGCTGCATGAGCGTGCCGTGGTTCGCGATGGCCGCGGACACCATGGCCATCTGCAGCGGCGTCGACGTGACGTCACCCTGGCCGATGCCGGACAACGCGACCCGGTCGGGCGTGAAGTCCTTCCCGCTCGGGTAGCGGCTGATGGAACTGGTCATGGGCACCTGGAACGAGTCGCCGAACCCGAACGCCTCGGCGGTCTCGTGCATGGCCTCGGCCCCCACGTCCACGGCCAGCCCCGCGAACGCCGTGTTGCAGGAGATCCGCAGGGCGTCGGTGATGGTCTGCTCCCCCGTCGGCGAGCAGGACGCCCCGCCGAAGTTCGGGAGCGTGGTCTGCGTTCCGGGCAGCGTGTACGTGTCCGGGGCCGGAATGACGGTGTCCGCCGACATGCCCTTGTGCTCCAGCGCGGCGGCCGCCGTGACCAGCTTGAACGTGGACCCCGGCGGGTACAGGGCCCCGATGGTGCGGTTGATGAGCGGATCGTCGTCGGCGTTGAGCAGGTCCTGGTACGCCTGCCCCGCCTCGGCCGTCGAGTGCACGGCCAGCACGTTCGGGTCGTACGACGGCTTGGACACCATCGCGAGGATCTTGCCCGTGGACGGTTCGACGGCCACCACGGCGCCGCGCTGCCCGCCCAGGGCGTCCCACGCGGCCTGCTGGATCACCGGGTCGATGGTCAGCTCGACGGACGCGCCCTGCTGGGCCCGGCCCGTGAGGGTGTTCGTCAGCCGGTCGACCCACAGCGCGTCGGCCTGCCCGTTGAGGTACGAGTTGGCGGCCCGCTCCACCGCGCTCGTGCCGTTGACCAGGGAGAAGAACCCCGTCACGGGCGCGTACATCTGCGCCTTCTGCGCGTCGCCGCCGGAGTACACGCGCTGGAAGCCGAACGGCGTGTCCACCGGCACCGACTCCGCGATCGGGGTGCCGCCCACCACGATGGGCCCGCGCGCGTTGTTGAACTCGCGGAAGATGGCCCGCGTGTTGCGCGTGTCGGTGTTGAGCTGGTCCGCGCGCAGGAACTGCGTGTACGTGGTGGCCACCATGAGCCCCACGAACATGAGCATGACGATCGACGACAGGCGCCGCAGGGTGGTGTTCACGCGTTCCCCCGGTCGGTGCGGTCCGTGCTGATGACCTCGGTGGGCGTCGTGGACGGGTGCGCCGCGTCGGCAGGGTGGGTCGCTCCGGCGTCGGGCACGATGCGCCCCGCGGCGACGGTGCCGCGCATCGGCAGCGACGACGGGCGGCGGGCGGCGTCGGACACCCTGATCAGCAGGGCCGCGATGAGCCAGTTGGACAGCAGCGAGGAGCCGCCCTGCGCCATGAACGGCAGCGTCATGCCACTCATCGGCAGCAGCCGGGTCACCCCGCCGACGACGACGAACACCTGGATGGCCACCGAGAACGCGAGGCCGCCCGCCAGGAGCTTGCCGAACCCGTCGCGCACCGTGATCGCGGTGCGCAGGCCGCGCTCCACGAAGACGAGGAACACCAGGAGGATCGCGACGATGCCCGTCAGGCCCAGCTCCTCGGCCAGCGACGTGTACATGAAGTCGGAGAACGAGAACGGCACCAGGTACGGGAACCCGCGCCCCCACCCCGTGCCCAGCATGCCGCCGTTGGCCATGCCGAACAGGCCGGACACGAGCTGGAAGGAGCCGCCCGGGGCGTTGAACACGTCGGGGTCCATGGCGTGCAGCCAGCCCGTCATGCGCTGCTGGACGTGCGTGAACGCCTGCGTGGCCGCGACCGCCCCACCCGCGAACAGCACCATGCCGATGAGCACCCAGCTGATGCGGTCGGTGGCCAGGTAGAGCATCGCCACGAAGATGCCGAACAGCAGCAGCGAGGTGCCCAGGTCACGCTGGAGGATCAGCACGGCCAGCGACGCGATCCACACCAGGATGATCGGGCCCAGGTCGCGGATGCGCGGGAGCTGGAGCCCGAGCACCTTGGGGCCGGCCAACGCCAGGGTGTCCTTGTTCGTCACCAGGTACCCGGCGAAGAAGATGACCAGCGTGATCTTCACGAACTCGGCGGGCTGGATGGAGAAGCCGAAGATGTTCACCCACCGCTGCGCACCGCGGATCGTCACGCCGATGCCGGGCACCAGGGACGAGAACAGCAGGACGAAGCTGACCACCATGGCCGTGTAGGTGAGCTTGCGCAGCGCCCGGTGATCCTTGAGGAACCAGATCAACGCGCACGCCACCAGCACGCCGAGCGCCGACCACAGGGTGTTGCGGCCCACGTCCGCGCCCGCGGCCAGCCGCGCACCCGAGTTCTGGATCCGCATGATCATGGCCAGCCCGACGCCGTTGAGCAGCACGACCGCCGGCAGGATCACCTGGTCCGCGTAGGGCGCCTTGATGCGGATCACCACGTGCGCCACGAGGGTCAGGCCCACCAGCGCCAGCGACTCGCGCCAGAAACCGGTGGGCAGCGTGTCGTCCATGCCCAGGCCCACCAGGGCGAACGCACCGATGCTCGCCGTCAGCGCGAGGATGAGGAGCCACAGCTCCGACAAGCGCAGGGGACGGCGGGGACGCGGCTGCACCCGGCCCGCGTCGTCAGGGAGCTGCTGGTCGAGTGCGCTCATTCGCCCGCCTCCGCCTGCTCGGCGGCCGCGTCGGCCGGGCTTGCCGTGCCCTCCGGCGTCGGCGAGGCCGTCGGTGAGGAGGTGGGTGAGGGAGTCGGCGACGGGTCCGGGGTCACCGGTTCCTGCTCCTCCTGCGCCCGCCGCGCCTGCTCCACCAGGCGATCGGCCCGGTCGCGCGCGTCCTGCTCCGACGACGCCCGGATCGTCTCCTCGAGCCGGGTGATGAAGAACTGCGGCAGCTCGCTGACCCGCGTCTGGGTCAGCTCGACCGGCGCGGACAACGAGAGTGGCCCGGCCTGAGCCGGGATGCCGCGAAAGATCGCCACGTGATCGTCGGAGACGCCCACGTAGTACTGGCGTTGCGTCCACGCGTAGGCGCCCCAGCCGGCCAGGCCGAGCACGGCGAGGACCGCCAGGGTCACGAACGTCGCGATGACCGGGTGCCGGCGGGGAGCCGGGCGGGCGTCGGCGTCGTCGGGGTCCTCGTCGTCGGGCGCCTCCGGGTCGAGACCGCCGGGGGTCTCATCCGACCCGATGTCCAGGGCGGTGGCAGCCAGGGAGTCCTGGTCGGGTGCCGCACCGTCATCGTCCGCCGACGCCTCCGGAGGCGGCAGCTCACCCGGGATCGGGCCGGTCCCCGTGGCGGCACCCACCACCTGCACCCCGCCCACACCCGTCGCCGCGTCCGCGGGCAGGCCCGGGTCGTCGCCGTCGGCCGCCTCGTCGTCGACCGCCGCTGCGGCGTCGTCGGACGGGGCGTCGTCGTCGACGACGTCGGCGACCACCACGGTGATGTTGTCGGTGCTGTTGCCGCGCATCGCGGCGAGGAGCAGCAGGTCGGCGGCCTCACCGGGGTCGTGCGCCTCGGACAGGATCTCCGCCATGAGGTCGATGCCGACGAAGCCGGACAGGCCGTCGGAGCACAGCATCCACCGGTCGCCCGGCTTCGCCTCGCGCACCGACATGTCCGCGTGCAGGTCCAGGTCGAAGTCGCTCAGCACACGCATGACGACGTTGCGCTTCGGGTGGTGCTCCGCTTCCTCGGGGGTGATGCGGCCCATGTCGACCAGGTGCTGGACGAACGTGTGGTCCACCGTGACCTGCGTGAGCTCGCCGTCGCGCAACAGGTAGGCGCGAGAGTCCCCCATGTGCGCCATGACGAGGGTCGATCCGGTGCGCAGCAAGGCCGTCACCGTGGTGCCCATGCCGGCCAGGTTGGGGTCCGCGCTGCTGGCCCGCACCAGGCCCTGCCGGGCCGCCTCGACCGCCGACTCCAGGTCGGCCAGCGCCGACTCGGGGGTGTGCTCCTGGGTGTCGAGGCCGCGCAGCGCGCCGATCGCGATCCGCGACGCGATGTCACCGCCCGCGTGCCCACCCATGCCGTCGGCGACCACGAGCAGGCTGGGGCCCGCATACGCGGAGTCCTGGTTGCTGGAACGCACCAGCCCCACGTCGGAGCGCGCCGCATAGCGCAAGGAGACGGTCACAGAGTCGTCATCCCTGCAGCTCGACGACGGATCGGCCGATCTGCACGCCCACCCCGGGGGACAGCGGCACGACGCCGTGGATCTGCTGCTCGCCGATGAACGTCCCGTTCGTCGACCCCAGGTCCTCCACGAACCACTGCCCGCCCTGCGGGAAGATCCGCGCATGGCGGGACGACGAGTAGTCGTCGTCGAGGACCAGCGTGGACCCCGGGGACCGGCCGATGAGGATCGACGACCCGGTCAGCGGCAGGGACGTGCCCTGGAGGGGGCCCGCCGTGACCACCAGGCGCGTGGGCGTGCCGGCACCGCGGCTCGCGGCCCGCGGCCCGGGCGGCGGCACCGGTTGCTGGCCCCCGAGCGGTGGCGTGCCGGCGGGTTGCGGCACGGCCGCGCGGCGCTTGCGTCGGCCGGGCGCCCCGGCGCGCGTCGACAGGTCGCGGCGCAGCACGCCGATCGCCGTGAGCACGAACACCCAGAGCAGCACCAGGTAGCCCAGCCGCAGGAGCGTGAACGTCAGCTCGCTCATGTCGCCCCGTTCATGTGGTGGTGGTCATGTCGGGGGGATCACCAGTCCTCCGTGGTCGCGGTCCCGGACCAGAACATGATCCGCGTGCGGCCGATCGTCAGCGTGTTGCCGTCCAGCAGGGTGGCGGCCGGCACCTGGTGGCCCTCGACGTACAGGCCGTTCGTGGAACCCAGGTCCGTCGCGACGACACCGTCCGGGGTCACGCGGATCTCGAGGTGGCGGCGGCTCACGCCGGGATCGTCCACCACGATGTCGGCGTCGGCGTCACGCCCGATCACCGTCACCGGGCCCGTGAGCAGGTACCGCTGCCCGTCGATGTCGATCAGCGGGTGGCGCGTGCTCGGTGCCGACGACGTCGCCGGTGCCACCGCGCCGCGCACCGATGCCGAGCGGACCTGGAAGCGGCCGCCCGTGAGCTCCTCGTGCTCCTCGAACGACACGCTCACCGGACCCACGAACGCGTAGTGCTGGCTCGCGGCGTACTCCGTGAGGTCGGTGGCCAGCTCGTCGGCCAGCGTCTCCGCACCCCAGGACTCGATCTGCGTGAAGTCCTCCGGCGACAGGTCGATCGTGAACTCGTTCGGTGCGACCGTCCGGTCCCGGCCCATGACGGCCGCGCGGTCGTCCATCTCCCGGCGCAGACGGCTCGCCAGCTCGACCGGCTTCACGTCGCCGCGGCCGATCTTGGAGAGCGCACCGTTCATCGCTCGCTCGACACCCTTCTCAAAGCGGTCCAGAACGCCCACTGCCACCTCCTCCCGAGCCCGACGCATACCGCGGGCAGACTATCTAGATCGTAGGCAACCGCACAGGGTCACGACCGGCGATCCTGTGAACGAGTGGCGGAGTGTCCGGGGAAATCGGCCCCTCACGTGGCGCTGGGAGCCGCGTCGACGGCGATTCCGGGATGCCGACCGGATCGTGCTACCGTTCTCCAGCACGCGCGAGTGGCGGAATAGGCAGACGCGCACGGTTCAGGTCCGTGTGCCCGAAAGGGCGTGGGGGTTCAACTCCCCCCTCGCGCACGTGAGGGACGAAGGCCCCGGTCGATGACCGGGGCCTTCGTCGTACCCGGGGTCAGGGTGGTGCCGCGCCGTGCACTCCGCGGCACCCTCAGGGCGGTCCCCCGCCGACCCCTACCCGGGCGGGCTCGGACTCACAGACGGGGCGTGCGACAGCGCAGAACGCGCCGGGTCGTGGAAGGAGACGGCGCCGATCGCACTCAACGTGTCGCTCGACAGCCCGCAGTGGTCTGACCACGTGTCAGTATTGGCGCAGCAAACACCGCGGCTTTACCTCAGCTAGACCCGAGGGAGGCCGTGGACCCACCCCGGCCCACCCGGCCCCAGCCACGAGAGCGAGCACCACGATGCGCCGTTCCACCTCCACCACCCGTCGTCCCTCCGGCATCATCCTCATGGCGATCGGCGCCCTGATGATGGTCGTGGGCGGGAGCGCCTGGGCCTTTGCCTCGTCGCAGCTCAGCGCCGAGTCGATCACCGTCCCCTCCGCGGACGGCAGCCACGGTGACTCCTGGCTCGTCCGCACCTTCGAGGGCCGCGAGGTCGCCGGCCCGCTGACCGCCATGGCGCAGGCACAGGCCATCGGCGACAACACCAACGCCACCGGCGGGTTCACGTTCAACGACCTGGGCCCCGGCCAGCGCGCCGACCGCATCGAGGAGCTTCTCGCCGAGCCGCGCGGCCCGGTCATGACCGCCCAGGTCGAGGCCGGCGTGGACGCCGAGGTCGCCGCCGGCGCCCAGATCGACGCGTGGCGTGCCACCGCCGAGACCGGTGCCAACCTGCGCGCCAGCCTGTTCACCTCGGTGCTCGCCTTCGGCCTGTCGCTCATGGCGATCGGTACCGGCTTCGCGCTGATCGTCGGCGGCCGCGCCGTCTACCTGCAGCGGGTCGCGCTGCCCGCCGCTCCGGTCGACATCGTGGACCGTCGCCGCGACCTGGTCGACGCCTGACCTACGCACCGACGAACCCCCGGCCCTCAGGGTCGGGGGTTCGTTGCGTTGTCAGGGTCCTGCGACCTCGTGCCGGACGACGGGGGCGGCGAGTGCGGTGCCCGGGCCGCGAGGAACGCGGTGAGCGTGCCCAGCTTGTGGGCGCGCGCCGCAGCCTCCACCTCGGTGGCGGGGGCACCGGTGCGCAGCAGGTGCAGCAGGTGGTCGTGCTCGGCCACCGACTCGGCCGACCGGGTGGGCATGGCTGCGAAGCTGGACCGCCGGATCATGGCCATGAGCCGCCACTCGGTCTCGACCAGCCGGGCCAGGTGCCGGTTCGGGCACGGCGCGCACAGCTCGTGGTGGAACTGCTCGTTGAGGTGCGTGAACCGGACGGCATCGAAGTCGCCGTCGACCTGGTGCTGCAGCTCCTCGTTGAGCTGCTCGGCGCGAGCCAGCGCGTCCGGCGTCAGATGCGGAGCCGCCAGGGCGGTGACCGCCCCCTCGAGGTAGGCGAGCGCCTCCATCGCCTCCGCGTACTCGTGCACGTCGATCCCGCGCACCTCCGCGCCGACGTTGCGCGTGAAGGTGACCAGACCTTCGGCCTCCAGGCGGCGCACCGCCTCGCGCACGGGAACGGGTGACACGTCGAGCTCGCGGGCCAGCTTGTCGAGCACCAGACGGTACCCGCCCACGTAGGTGCCGTTGCCGATGCGTTCGCGCAGCGTGCGGTAGACGCGCTCCGCCTTGGAGAGTGGGGCGGCGGAGAGCGGGGCGGAGCTGGTGACGTCACCGGCGCGGTCCATGACGTTGGATCGTAGACGAGCGGCCTGCATGGGCGACGGCGCGGGCAGGAGGGCACGGAAGAGCCCGCGGGCCGGGGAGGGGCTCCCCTGCCGTGCCGGACGAGTGCACGGCTCCCGCGGGCTCCGGTGGTCGGTTGTCACGCCACCGTGGTCCGGAAGATCACGGACGCGCTAGCGCGCGACCACCTTTTCGGTCCGAAGGAACTTCATACCTTCGATCACCTCCCTTCTGGATGTGCCGAAAACGGTACGCCGCACCCCGGGACGCGTCTACGGTTTTTGCGCTCGCAGGTGGGCCCACTGGTCGGGGTAGTCGTCCAGCCATTGCGCGAACGACCGCGCGGGGCGGCCCACCAGTCGCTCGACGTCGCCCGAGACCGTCTCCAGCTCTCCCGCCGCGATGGCCGTATACGTGGTCACCCACCCCTCGACCTCCGCCCGCGGAGCGTGGTAGCGCTCGCGCGACGCGTACGCCTGCTCGACCGTCTCCTCCTCGTAGCGCAGCGGCCTGCCGGTCAGGTCGGCGAGTACTGCCGCGGCCTCCGCCAGCGTCATCGCCGTCGGGCCCGTCAGGTCGTAGGTCCGCGCGTCGTGCGCGTGCTCGCGCTCGTCAAGCAGCACGGCGGTGGCGACGTCGGCGACGTCGTCGTGCGACACGGACGCGACCCGGCCCGAGGCGGCGGGGCCACGGATCACGCCGTCCTGTCCGACGAACGTCGTGATCGCGTGGTGGTAGAGGTTGTCGCGCAGGAACGTCCAGCGCAGGCCCGAGCGCCGGATGTGCTGCTCGGTGGCGAAGTGGTCGCGAGCCAGGGTGAAGACGGCGTCGGCGCTCGCCCCTGCGAACGACGTGTAGACGATGCGCTCCACGCCCGCCGCCGCGGCCGCGTCCACCGCGGCCAGGTGCTGGGTCACCCGGTCGGGCCCCTCCCGGCCGCTGACCAGGAACACGGTGCCGACGCCGTCGAACGCCTGCCGCATCCCCGCGACGTCCGCATAGGAGCCGACGACGGCGGTGGTGGCGTCGGGCAGCGGTCCCCCGTCCGGCAGGCGCGGAGCCCGCCCCGGGTCCCGCACCACCAGACGCTGTCGCGCCCCCTCGGCCGCGAGCCGCAACGCGAGGCGGGTCCCGAGCCGCCCGCTCGCACCCGTCACCGCGACCACGTCGTCCCCGAGCCGTGCCATGGCCCCACCGTAGGACGGGCCACCGCGCGCCGCGCGGTCTCGGTGCGCGGGCGGGTACGGCAGGATCGGGAGCATGACCGTGCCCTACCGCGTGATGACCGTGTGCACCGGCAACATCTGCCGGTCCCCCATGGCCGAGCAGGTGCTGCGCGACGCGCTGACCGCCGCCGGGCTCGCCGACGACGTCGTCGTCGACTCCACGGGGGTCTCCGGCGAGGAGCAGGGAAACCCGATCGACCACCGTGCGCGGCGGGTGCTCGCCGCCCACGGCTATCCCACCGGCGACGACCACGTGGCCCGTCGGGTCACCTCCGCCGACCTGGCCGAACGTGACCTGGTGCTCGCCATGACCGCCAGCCACGCGCGGGCGCTGCGCCGCCTGGCCGGGGTCGAGGCGAGCACCGACGGCCCGGACGAACCGGACGCCGCGGCGGGCCCCGACATCCGGATGTTCCGCTCGTTCGACCCGGAGGCGCCCGTGCTCGGCGACACCGACGGCGAGGACCTGCTCGACGTGGAGGACCCCTGGTACGGCGGGGCGGACGACTTCGAGCTGTGCCTGCGAGAGATCGAGGCCGCCACGCCCGGCATCGTGGCCTATCTGCGCTCCGCGCTCATCCGGTCACAGATCGAGCAGGCCTGACCCGAGCCCGGTTCTCCTGAGACCATCGCGGCCATGAGATACATCGTGCAGCGGGTCGCCGCGTCGCAGTGGCGGTCCGTGCGGGACCTGCGCCTGGAGTCGCTGCGCGACCCCGCCGCCCCGCTCGCCTTCCTGACCACGTACGACGACGAAGCGGCCCGCCCGGACGCGTTCTGGCGAGAACGGGCGCGGGGTGCGGCCTCGGGCGGCGCCGTCGCGCAGTACGTGATCGTCGACGACGCCGGGGCCTGGGTGGGCACGGCCACCGGGCTGTTCGAGGCGCCGGGGAGCACCGACTTCGCGGGCCGAGCGGTGGACCGGCCGCAGGTCCACGTGGTGGGCGTGTGGCTGCACCCCGACCATCGCGGGCGTGGGCTCATCCAGCGCGCCATCGACGCCGTGGCCGCCTGGGGCCAGGAGCAGGGGGCGCAGCGGGCACGCCTGTACGTGCACGCCGACAACGCGCGGGCCCGCGCGGCCTACGTGAAGGCCGGGTTCGTGCCCACCGGGACGACCGCCGAGCTTGCGGCCGGTACCGAGGTGGAGCTGGCGCGCGAGGCCCCGAGCTCAACCCTCGCCGGCGGTTGAGCCTGTCGAGACCCGGAACACGTCCCGGACGCGGCCCCAGAAGGTCCGCGGCGGTGCGGGGGCCTCGGGGGGTGCCACATACGCGTGGAACCAGCGGGTCAGCTCGGCCCACACCCGGGCCCGGACGTCGGCCGTCGAGAGCGTCACGTCGTGCAGAGCGCCCTCGAACCGGGCGAGCGTCACCAGCGTCCCCAGGTTGGGCACGCGCCGCATGATGCCGGGCACGTCGAGCACGGTGTCGGTCCGCTTCATCTCGTCCGACCAGCGCACGGGCGGGATGGAATGGGCGGACAGCAGCACGATGATCGGGGCGTCGATGGCCAGCCCGTGGGCCACCCGCTCGTGCCCGCTGAACACCGCGGCCAGCCACGCGGGGGTCGCCCGCCAGCCCAGGTCCGGGCGCCACGACTCGTCGTAGTCCCACTCCCCCTCGAACCGCCGCGAGATCGAGCGGGCGTAGAACCCCTGGTCCACGTTGACCAGGTGGCTGCGCGGAGCGACCGCCGCCTGCGCGCGCACCGGGCCCTCCAGCACGCGGCGGCCCAGGTAGCGGGTCTGGAACTCCAGCCAGGGGGCGTTGAGCACCAGGGCGTCCGCCACGCCCGGATGGCGGTCCGCCCACAGGGACACCGTGAGCCCGCCCGTCGAGTGGCCCATGAGCACCAGCGTGCGGCCGGTCCCGGCGTCCGTGCCGTGCCCCATCGCGGCCAGTGCCGCACCGATCTCCTCGTCGTACGCACGCAGGTCCGTGATGAACCCCGGGGTCTGGTGTGCACGCAGGCTCCGACCGTACTTGCGCAGGTCCAGGGCGTGGAACCGCACCCCGAGGGACTCCCAGAAGTCGGCCAGGTGCGTCTGGAAGAAGTAGTCGATCCAGCCGTGCACGTACAGCAGGTCGACGCCCGCATCGAGGGCTCCGGGCTGTACCCGCCGCACCAGGGTGGCCACGACGGCGCCCTCGTCGTCGTCGGCGAGCGGGAGCGTGAGCTGTTCGAACCCGGGCAGGACGTCGGTGACCCACTGAGTCGGAGGCGGTGCGGGACCCACCTCTGGGACGCTAGCAATGCCCACCGCGTGCTGCCGCCTCAGGGCGCGCGGAACGTGTCCGGGGTGGGCACGAACTGCACCGGAAGGTCCGGCAGCACCCGGGGCAGCCAGCCGGCCAGCGTGCGCATCGCCGACTGCTCGCTGGGGATGTGCCCGACGACGACGAGGCCCACCGCCACGCCCGCCGCGACGGCGTCGACGGCGTAGGCACCCGTCTCCCACTCGTGCACCTCCCCGCAGATCAGCACGTCGATGTCCGGGCGGCGCAGCAGGGCGCGGTTGCGCGCGAACCCACGGAACCCCAGGTCCAGACCCACCCGGGTGACCACGGCTCCCGGGTCGCCCAGGTAGCGCAGGGCGCGCGCGTCGAGCGTCTCACCCACGTGCCGGGCCAGGTTGCCGAGCGTGATGGGCTCGAGGGTGGCCACCGCGGCGCCCGACGCCGCCTCGACCAGGTCGAGATCCCAGCCCAGGGCAGCGGCGGTGGCGGCGTCGATGCCGTCGGGGCGCGTGTCGTGCTGCTGGTCGTGCAGGTGCCAGATCACGATCCCGTGGTCGCGGACGAAGGCGCGCTTGACGTTGTACACGGGGTCGTTCTCGCCGGCCAGGGCGCCGCGGGCCGCGTCCTGGTGATCGAAGTACAGCGGCTCGTGCGTGATCACCAGGTTCGCGCCGAGCCGCACCGCGGTGCGCAGCACGTCCAGGGTGGCCATGGTGGTCACGACGACGCCGGTGACGGGCGCGGCGGGGTCGCCGTCCAGGAACCCGTCGACCGACACGGGGCGGGGCACGGCGGGCAGGGCTGACGTGATGGCGGCAGCGACGTCGGCGGCGGTGGTCACGGCCGCCACGCTACTGCCCTGGGGGCGTCCCGGCCTCGGATGTCGCAAGGTGGCGCAGCAGCCGCCCGTTCGGCAGCCCTGGGTGGGCATCATGAGGGCATGAAGGTCTCGCGCCGCTCCCACGTGCCCCCGTTCGCCGTCATGGACATCATCGCGGCCGCGAACCGGCGCCGGGCCGCGGGCCACGACGTGCTCAGCCTGTGCGCGGGCGAGCCGTCCACGGGTGCCTCCGACGTCGTGCGGGACCGGGCGGTCGAGCTGCTGGCGGGCGGGGACCTCGGGTACACGGAGGCGCTCGGCGTCCCGGCCCTGCGCCAGGCGATCGCCGGCCACTACGAGCGGTGGTACGGCGCCGACGTCGACCCGGGGGCGGTCGCCGTGACCACGGGATCGAGCGGCGGGTTCGTGCTCGCGTTCCTCGCGGCGTTCGACGTCGGTGACCGCGTGGCGCTGGCGCGGCCCGGGTACCCGGCATACAAGAACATCCTTGCGGCGCTGGGGTGCGAGGTGGTGGAACTCGACTGCGGGCCGGAGACGCGCTACCAGCCCACGGTGTCCCAGCTCCTGGGCGCGTACTACGAGGGCGGGCTCGACGGCGTCGTGATCGCGAGCCCCGCGAACCCCACCGGGACCATGATCGCGCCCGGAGAGCTTTCGGCGATCGCCGGGTGGTGCGCCGAGCACGACGTGCGCCTGATCAGCGACGAGATCTACCACGGCATCGCCTACGAGCCCGATGTACAGCAAGCCACCGCGGCGATGTACACACAGCAGGGCGCCGTGGTCGTCAACTCGTTCTCGAAGTACTGGGCCATGACGGGCTGGCGGCTCGGCTGGCTCGTGCTGCCCCCGGAGCTCGTGGGTCCCGTGGACGCCCTGGCCGGGAACGTGGCCCTGTCTCCCCCGGCGCTCTCCCAGCACGCGGGCGTCGCCGCGTTCAGCGAGGCGGGTTACGCGGCCGCGGCCGCGAACGTGGAGCGGTACGCCGCCTCCCGCGAGGCGCTCCTGGCCCGCGCCCCGGAGCTCGGCTGGTCCCCCGTGGCCCCCGCCGACGGCGCGTTCTACCTGTACGGCAACATCGCGGGGACGGGCCTGGACTCGCGCACCTACTGCGCCCGCCTGCTCGCCGAGGCCGACGTGGCCATCACGCCCGGCACGGACTTCGACGCGGTGGACGGGCACGAGTGGGTGCGCCTGTCCTTCGCGGCGGCGCCCGAGACCGTGGCCCGTGCGGTGGACCGCATCGCCGCCTGGCAGCGCACCCTGTAACGCTCGCCGATCGGCCGGGACGGCTACCGTCGATCCATGAAGGATCACGTGGCCGGGGATCACCTGGCTGGGGATCACGTGGCCGGGGATCACGGCGCCGGGGTCCCGGGCCGCACCGAGACGCTCGAGCAGCGCTCGGACCGCAACTGGAACGAGCTGCTCCAGGAGCTGCGCGTCATGCAGACCGGCGTGCAGATCCTCACCGGGTTCCTGCTGACCGTGCCGTTCCAGCAGCGGTTCGACGCCCTGACCGCGTTCCAGCGGGACTTCTACCTGGTGCTCGTGGTGCTCTCCGCTCTCACCACCGGCGTGGCGATCGCTCCCGTGGCGCTGCACCGCGCGCTGTTCCGCCACCACCTCAAGCCCCGGCTCGTGACTGCCGCCGACCGGATGACCCGGGCGGCCCTGGCGCTGCTCGCGCTCGTCGTCTCGGGGGTGGTGGGGCTCGTGTTCGACGTCGTCGTCGGGCGGGGCCCCGCGATCGTGGCGATGGTCGTGGCGATCGGCGTCCTCGGCGGCCTGTGGGCGGCGCTGCCCGAGGTGATCAAGGCCCGGCGGACGACCCACGAATGATCACGGGTTGGTCGAGATGTGGTCACCTATCGAGATTTCCCCGTCCGAGGCTTGCGATTCGAGCGAAGTCGATAGATTCTGTCGACGTGAAACCCCCCTGGGCGTCTATGCATGCGTCCCGTCTCACCTCGCGACGCGCCGTCGACCTGGCCCGCGTCGCGAGCGCGCTGTGTCGCTGACCCGCGCCGTGTCCCCTGCCTGCGCCGTGCCGCCCACCGCCGGCTGACCACCGAGTCCAGCCCGACTCCGGCACCGCCGCCGATCCCTCTCTCCCCCGCCCGCCCGCGTGGGCCTTCGCCGTCGTCCCCCCACACACTCGACGCGGCGCCACCACCCCGCGCGGCGTCACGAAAGGCTGACCCTTGTCCACTGCTACCCCGACCCAGCCACCGGCTACCAGGCGACGCCTGCGCTGGCCCAGCTTCTCCGTGCAGGTGCTGCTCGGCCTCGCCATCGGCCTGCTGCTCGGCTGGGCGGCCCTCGCCATCGGCCCGCACGACGACGGGACCACGCCCAACGGGCTGACGACGACGCTCGCGACGATTGGCTCCTCGTTCGTGACGCTGCTCAAGGCGATCGTCCCGCCGCTCGTGTTCACCGCGATCGTGGCGTCCGTGGCGAACCTGCGGACCGTGACCAACGCCGCCCGCCTAGCCGGCCAGACGCTGCTCTGGTTCGCCATCACGTCCGCCATCGCCGTGACGATCGGCATCGGGCTGGGCCTGCTGTTCCAGCCGGGGCGCAACACGAGCCTCACCCCGGACCAGGGGTCCGCCCCCGGGCACACCGGCACCTGGCTCGACTTCCTCCAGGGCCTCATCCCCGGGAACGTGCTGGGCCTCGGCGCGTCGACCCGGCTCCAGGAGAGCGCCGACGCGGGAGTGACCGCCAGCACGTCGGTGAGCTTCAACGTGCTCCAGCTCATCGTCGTCGCGCTGGTGATCGGCATCGCCGCGTGGAAGGTGGGCGCCAAGGCGGACCCGTTCCTCGCGTTCACCCGGTCCGCGCTCGAGATCGTCCAGAAGGTGCTGTGGTGGATCATCCGGCTCGCGCCGCTCGGCACCGCGGGGCTGATCGGCAACGCCGTGGCCACCTACGGCTGGACGTCACTGCGCTCGCTCGGCGTGTTCGTCATCGCCGTCTACGTGGGCCTGGCACTCGTGATGTTCGTCGTCTACCCCGTGCTGCTGCGCGCGCACGGCCTCAAGATCGCCTCGTACTTCCGCGGGGCCTGGCCGGCCATCCAGCTCGGGTTCGTGTCCCGCTCGTCGATCGGCACGTTGCCCGTCACCGAGCGGGTGACGGAGCGCAACCTGGGCGTGCCGCGCGACTACGCGTCGTTCGCCGTGCCGCTGGGCGCCACCACCAAGATGGACGGCTGCGCCTCGATCTACCCGGCGATCTCCGCGATCTTCATCGCCCAGATCTTCGACGTTCACCTGTCGATGACCGACTACCTGCTCATCGCGTTCGTCTCCGTGGTGGGTTCCGCGGCGACGGCCGGGCTCACCGGGGCGGTCGTGATGCTGACCCTCACCGTGTCGACCGTGGGCCTGCCGCTCGCCGGCGTCGGGCTGCTCCTGGCCATCGACCCGATCCTCGACATGGGGCGTACCGCCCTGAACGTGGCCGGGCAGGCGCTCGTCCCCACCATCGTCGCGAAGCGTGAGGGCATCCTCGACGTCGCCACGTACGACGCCGCGACCGCGGAGAACCTGTTCGCCGACGACGCCGAAGCGTCGTCCCCGCAGGTTGTGACGGCCGGGGTCTGAGCGCGACTCAGGTCGCAGATGCGGGCGGCGCCACCGTGCTGATGGCGCCGCCGGCAGACCGGGCGCGCAGGCGCTTGCGGGTGATCACGACGGTCGAGTGCACGCCGATCACCATCCAGGCGACGTTCGCGGCGGCGGAGGGCCACACGCCGTTGACCGCGGCGACCAGAAACATCGCGACGGCCCCGCAGAGGTTCACGAGCTGGAAGGCGTAGGAGCCGGCGTTCCACCGCCCTTGGCTGACCATGCCGTAGGCGGTGATGCCGGCGACGGCGCCGACCCAGCCGAGTGCGGTGATCGCGGTGATGAGACTCATGGCGCGCTCCGGGCGTCGTGAATGGCGCGCGTTGATGCGCGCCGTGGAGGCGGATGGGGAGTGATGGCACGCTTGCTGACCTGGGGTTTCCCGGCTCGCCTCGGGCGCGCGCGGATATCATGAGCCCTCGAAGGCGTTCAGTGCAATCGAACCATTCTGTAGTGGGCTTGTAGCATTCCTACATGGCCACGGACCCTCGCCGCCTCTCGTTCCTCCTCGCCGTGCAGCGCGCCGGTGGGGTGCTCGCCGCCGCCGACCTGCTGGGGGTCACGGCATCGGCGGTGTCCCAGCAGATCGCCCGCCTGGAGGCCGAGGAGGGCTTTGCCGTCCTGGACCGCGGACCGCGCGGTGTGACGCTGACGCCCGCCGGGCGCGTGCTCGCGGAGGCGGCCGAACGCATCGAGTCCGAGCTGGTGGAGGCGCGCCAGGCGATCGCCGCGCTGGGTGACGGCGTGTCCGGCCGCGTGGCGGTGGGCGCGTTCCAGACGGCGATCCGCGCCGTCGTCGCCCCCTCCCTGGCGCCCCTCGACGAGCAGTTCCCGGCGGTCCAGGTGGATGTCCAGGAGCACGAGCCCATCGAGTCCGTGCGCATGCTGCGCGCAGGCGACCTGGACGTCGTCGTCCTGGAGCGCGACTCGGAGAACCAGAACCCGGCGCCCCGCGGGTCGCGGGACGTGCCGCTGGTGGACGAGCCGTGGCGGCTCGTGGTGCCCGCGGGGATGACGCCGCCCACCAGCCTGGAGGACCTGGCCCGGCTCACGTTCGTGGGTTCGGAACCGGGGACGGCGTCGGACCGTGCCCTCCAGCGGCTCTCGCGCACCCTGGGCACGGACCTGCGCCTGCGGCACTCGACGTACGACTTCGACACCACCCTCGCGCTGATCACCGCAGGCCAGGGCGTCGCGGTGCTGCCCGCGCTAGCGCTGCAGGGCGGCGCGCTGGGTGATCACCTCCAGGTGGTGCGCCTCGCGGGGCTGGGGGAGCGGCAGCTCTTCGTGCGTCACCGCGCCACGCGGCACGAACCCAGCCCGGCGGTGCGCGCCGTCGTCACCGTGATGGGTGAGGTGGCGAGCCGGCTGGTGCTGGCATGACAGGTGCACCGGAGCTGCCCCGGTGACTCGATAGGATCGAGTCACAGACACGCAGCGGGGTCGGCGGCACAACCCAGAGGTCCTTGACGGGCCGGGCAGGGCGGGACACAGCGGTCCCCACGCCTGACCACCGGAGTGCACGTGACCAGCAAGAACCTCGGACCCGACGATTTCGCGATCAGGCACCTCGGGACGGATCCGGCCGGGTCGGCAGACCAGCGCGCGATGCTGGACGTGCTCGGCTACCCCACCCCCGACGCCCTGGTCGATGCGGCCGTACCGCCCACGATCCGCTCCGCCTCACCGCTGCGCCTGCCTGCCGCTCGCAGCGAGGCACAGGTGCTCGCGCACCTGCGTGACCTCGCGGCGAAGAACCAGGTCAAGCGGCAGATGATCGGCCTGGGGTACTACCCGGCCCACACGCCCGCGGTGATCCGCCGCAACGTGCTGGAGTCGCCCGCCTGGTACACCGCGTACACGCCGTACCAGCCGGAGATCAGCCAGGGCCGGCTCGAGGCGCTGCTCAACTTCCAGCAGGTGGTCGAGGACCTCACGGGTCTGGAGGTAGCCGGGGCGTCGCTGCTCGACGAGGCCACGGCCGTCGCCGAGGCGGTGGCGCTCATGTGGCGCGCGTCCCGCGCGAAGTCGGGCTTCGTGGTGCTCGACGCCGACCTGTTCCCGCAGTCCTTGGCCGTCACGCGCGGCCGGGCCGACGCCGTGGGCCTGCCCGTGGTGGTCGCGAACCTCGACGCGGGACTCGACGCCGGGCTGGCCGCCGCCGAGGAGTCGGGGGAGGTGCTGCCGGCCGGTGACGTCGTGGGCGTCGTGGTCGCGCAGACGGGCGCCTCGGGCCGCGTCCTGGACGCACGCGGCGTCATCGCGGAGGCGAGGCAGCGTGGCGCCCTGGTCACGATGGCCACCGACCCGCTGGCCCTGACGATGCTCGTCAGCCCCGGCGAGCTGGGCGCCGACGTCGCCGTGGGCTCCGCCCAGCGCCTGGGCGTCCCCCTCTTCTACGGCGGCCCGCACGCCGCGTACATCGCCGTGCGCAAGGGCCTGGAACGCCAGCTCCCCGGCCGGCTCGTCGGCGTCTCGGTCGACGCCGACGGCGCCACCGCCTACCGCCTGGCGCTGTCCACCCGCGAGCAGCACATCCGCCGTGAGAAGGCCACCTCCAACATCTGCACGGCGCAGGCGCTCCTGGCCATCGTCGCCTCGATGTACGCCGTCTACCACGGCCCCGAGGGCCTGACGGCGATCGCCCACCGCACCCACCAGCACGCCACCACGTTGGCCAACACCCTCCGCGCCCACGGCATCGAGATCGAGCACGACGTCTTCTTCGACACCATCCGAGCCATCGTCCCGAACCGCGCCGAGGCGGTAGTGGCCGCGGCGAACACGCTCGGCATCAACCTGTACAACCCCGACGCCAACCACGTACAAATAGCCTGCGCCGAAACCACCACCGAGTCAGACCTCGAGTTAGTGGTAGCCGCCTTCACCCACGCGCCGGAGCGCACGACCGCAGCCGGGAGTGGGGAGACCGCGCGCGCGATAGTCAATCCCGGAGTGGAGGCCCCCCAGGGGGCCGTGAACGTCCCCCGCAAGCGGGAGGTGCCCCCAATCGCGCGCGCGGTCTCCCCACTCCCGGCGCACCTCGCCAGGAAATCCACGTTCCTCGACCACGAGACCTTCCACAGATACCGCTCCGAGACCGCCCTCCTGCGCTACCTGCGCCACCTCTCCGACAAGGACCTGGCCCTGGACCGCACGATGATCCCGCTGGGCTCGTGCACCATGAAGCTCACGGCGGCCGCGGAGATGGAACCCATCTCGTGGCCGGAGTTCGCGGACCTGCACCCGTACGTCCCGGCCGACCAGGCGGAGGGTTACGCGGAGCTCGTCGGCGGCCTGGAGAGCGCCCTGGCGGAGATCACGGGGTACGCGGCGGTCTCGGTCCAGCCCAACGCGGGGTCGCAGGGGGAGTTCTCCGGTCTGCTGGCGATCCGTGGATACCACCGCTCGCGGGGTGAGGCAGAGCGGGACGTGGTGCTCATCCCGGCGAGCGCGCACGGGACGAATGCGGCGTCGGCGGCCATGGCCGGGATGCGCGTGGTCGTGGTGGCGACGGCGTCGGACGGCACGATCGACCGGGGGGACCTCGCCGCGAAGCTGGCGGAGCACGGGCCGCGGGTCGCGGCGATCATGATCACGTACCCGTCCACGCACGGCGTCTACGAGGAGCACGTGCGCGAGGTCTGCGACGCCGTACATGCAGTCGGTGGGCAGGTGTACATCGACGGGGCGAACCTCAACGCGCTGGTGGGCCTGGCCCGGCCGGGGGAGTTCGGTGGAGACGTCTCGCACCTGAACCTGCACAAGACGTTCTGCATCCCGCACGGCGGGGGCGGCCCGGGGGTGGGCCCGGTCGCGGTGGCCGAGCACCTGGTGCCGTTCCTGCCGGGCGACCCGACGCCGTCGGCGGGGGCGTCCGGGGGGCAGGCCATGGCGCCGGTGAGCGCCGCCCGGTACGGCTCGGCCGGCGTGCTCCCGATCTCCTACGCCTACGTGGCACTCATGGGAGCCGAGGGGCTGACGGAGGCCACGGTCGGCGCGGTCGTGGCCGCCAACTACGTGGCGCGCCGCCTCGCGGATCACTACCCGACCCTGTACGCGGGCCCGGGCGGGCTGGTGGCCCACGAGTGCATCCTGGACCTGCGTCCGCTCACGGCGGCCACGGGGGTCACGGCGGAGGACGTCGCCAAGCGCCTCATGGACTACGGGTTCCACGCGCCCACCCTGAGCTTCCCGGTGGCGGGCACCCTCATGGTCGAGCCGACGGAGTCGGAGGACCTGGGCGAGCTGGACCGGTTCGTGGACGCGATGATCGCGATCCGCGGCGAGATCGACGCCGTCGGGGCGGGGCGGTGGCCGGCGGACGACAACCCGTTGCGGAACGCCCCGCACACGGCCGCCGCGGTCACGGCCGACGACTGGACCCACCCGTACCCGCGCGCCCTGGCCGCCTACCCGCTGCCCGGCCTGCACGCCGCCAAGTACTGGCCACCCGTGCGCCGTATCGACGCGGCCCGCGGCGACCGCACCCTGATCTGCTCGTGCCCGCCGCCCGAGGCGTACGCGTGAGAACCCGTACGCGACACAAGCCGTGAGAAGCCAAGGAGCCCAGTGATGAGCAACATCAAGTCCACCCCGCTCGAGGCGGAGCACCGGGCGGCCGGCGCCACCCTCACGGAGTTCGGCGGCTGGAACATGCCGCTGCGCTACACGTCCGACCTGGCCGAGCATCGCGCCGTGCGGGAGGCTGCGGGGCTGTTCGACCTGTCCCACATGGGTGAGATCCACCTGGAGGGCACCGGCGCGGCCGCGGCGCTCGACCACGCGCTGGTGGGCAGCGCGAGCGGCATCGCCGTCGGCCGGGCCAGGTACTCGATGCTGTGCGCCGCGGACGGCACGGTGCTGGACGACCTCATCGTCTACCGGCTGGCGGACCACCACTTCCTGGTCGTGGCCAACGCGGGGAACACCGCCGTCGTGCTGCGCGAGCTCGCCGAGCGCGTACGGAACCACGCCGCGCTCGTCACGGACCGCACGGCGACGACGGCCCTCGTCGCGATCCAGGGGCCGCGGGCCGAGCAGATCACCGCGGCGCTGGTCACGGAACCCGACACGCTGCGGGCGCTGCGGTACTACGCGGCCGCGCCCCTCATGCTCACCACGGGGGTGGGGGTGCTGGTCGCGCGCACCGGGTACACGGGGGAGGACGGCTTCGAGGTGTTCGTCCCGGCTGAGCACGCGCGCACGCTGTGGCACTCCGCGCTCGCCGCGGGGGAGCCGCACGGCCTGGTCCGTGCGGGCCTCGCGGCCCGCGACTCGCTGCGCCTCGAGGCGGGGATGCCGCTGTACGGCCACGAGCTGGATGCGACGACGACGCCGTTCGACGCCGGGCTGGGCCGCGTGGTCCGGTTCGACAAGACGGACGAGCGTGGGGCGCCGATCGACTTCGTCGGCCGTGCTGCCCTGGCCGCCCGGCGCGATGCCGCCCCGGAGCGCGTCCTCGTGGGGCTGCGCGCGCAGGGGCGCCGCTCCGCTCGCGCGGGCTACGACGTCGTCACGGACGGCGGGGCACGCGTGGGCACCGTGACCTCAGCCGCGCCGTCGCCCACCCTCGGCTGTCCCATCGCTCTCGCGTACGTCCTGCCCGACGTCGCGGCCGAGGGCACCGCGCTGGCCGTCGACGTGCGCGGGCGCGCCGAGCCGTTCACCGTGGTGCCGCTGCCGTTCTACCGCCGCGCCACGGCATAGGCTTTCCGCCATGGCCACCTTCCCCGCCCAGCTGAAGTACTCGCGCGAGCACGAATGGGTCGACGGGTCGTCTCCTGCCGCGATCGGCATCACCGCGCTCGCTGCGGACGCTCTGGGCGACGTCGTCTACCTGGAGCTGCCCGAGGTGGGCGCCGTGATCGAGGCGGGCGCCGTCGTCGGCGAGATCGAGTCGACCAAGTCCGTCTCGGAGCTCTACTCCCCGGTGAGCGGCACGGTGGTCGAGGTGAACCAGGCCGCGATCGACGACCCCGCGGTGGTCAACTCCGACCCGTACGGTGCCGGCTGGCTCCTCAAGGTCGACGTCGTCTCGACGGGCGAGCTCCTCGACGCCGACGAGTACGCGCGACACGCCGAATAGGCGACACGCCGAGCGCGGCGATCAACGCGCGCCAGCATGTTGCGAAATCGGCGACATAGTGGCAGGTCACCGGCGTGTCGCCCATAAGTCGTGAAAAGTTCGTGGCAATCGCGTCACGATCCGCGGTGGTGCCCCTCTCATCCGTCAGCAGCATGTGGAAGGCCGGTCGAGCCCAGACCGGCTGGCTGCCGCTTGAAGGAGCAGACGTGAGCATCACCGAGTTGGAGCGCACCGCGCGCGTGGCCGCCATCAGTCCGTTGACGCGTCGGGAGCAGGTCGTCCTGTCGAACCTGACCGAGGACGTCACGCTGGAGCAGATCGCCACCCGCCTGTTTGTCACCCGTAACACTGTCAAGTCCCAGGTGCGCAGCGTCTATCGCAAGATCGGCGTCTCGACCCGTGCCGACGCCGTGGCGTGGGCCCGGCAGGCCGGGGTCTACAACTGACCCAGCGGTATCTCCGGGGGCGACACCCTGGCAGGATCGGGCTGTGACCAGCGATCCCTTGTTCGTCGCCCCCGGAGGTCGCCGCCTCGTCGTCGCCGCCGTGATCGTCGACGACGTCGCCGCGCCCACCCGACTGCTGGGTGCGCGCCGGTCGCGCCCACCCGAGCTCGCGGGACGCTGGGAGTTCCCCGGCGGCAAGGTGGACCCCGGCGAGACCCCCATCGAGGCGCTGCACCGCGAGCTGCGCGAGGAGCTCGGCGTCGCCGTCGCGCTCGGGGCCGAGGTGCCCGGGCCGGACGACGGCGGCTGGCACATCACCGACCGGCATGTCATGCGGCTGTGGTTCGCGCGCGTCATCGAGGGAGAACCGTCGCCGCTGGTGGAGCACGACCACCTGCGCTGGTTAGGCGGCCACGACCTCTTCGACGTCCCGTGGCTGGACGGCGACGTCCGGATCGTCGACGTTCTCGCCCGCATGCTGGTCCGTCGGTGACACATCGGCGCCAGGCTCCCGTGTGACGTCGGTCACCGACGCGTCGCGCACGGGCTCGGGCCGCACCTTCCCGGCGACGGCGAGGCTGATCACCATGGCCACGGTGATCACCAGCAGGGCATGGCGCACGCCCCACGAGTCGGCGAGCAGGCCCAGCACGGGCGGCATCGAGATCGAGGCGATCGATCCGAACGAGTTCACCACGGACACGCGCGCGGCGGCCTTGGTGGGGTCGTCCGCCGCGGCCGACGTGCCCACCGGCCACGCGAGCGCGGCACCGATACCCCAGAGCACGATGCCCGCCCAGGCCAGCGGCAGGCTCGGTGCGAGACCGAACGCCAGCAGGCCCAGCAGGGCGGAGACGCCGGAGGCCCGCAGCACGGTGACGCGGCCCAGCCGGTCGATGAGGAGCGGCCCGGCGAGACGCACCGAGAGCATCGCGACCACGAAGGTGCCGTAGGCGGCGGCCCCCACGGCCTCCCGGGTGGCGAAGCCGTCCACCACACCCAGGTTGAGCCAGTTGGCGGCCGCGCCCTCCGACATCGAGGCGGCCAGCAGCACCAGCCCGATCATCAGGGTGCGGGGCTCCGTCCAGGCGCGCAGTGCACCGCCGCCCGTGCGGCCCGCCCCGCGCCGTTCCGTCCCGCGCCGCGCCGTCCTGCCTGCGGTCGTCGCCCCGGCCGCCGTCGAACCGGGCGTCGTCGCCGTCGTCGCCATGGCGGGGACGCGGCGGGCCGCAGGCTCCGCGAGCTCCGTGCTCGGGCCGATCAGCACCACGCGTGCCGCCGTGACGACGACGGCGACGCCGATGATGTGCCAGGCGACGTGGATGCCGAAGGTCGAGGTTCCCGCCGCGACCAGGCTGCCGAGCAGCGCTCCGATCGAGAAGGACGCGTGGACGTGCGGCAGGATCGAGCGGCCCAGGAGCTTCTCGACGCGAGCGGCCTCAAGGTTGATCGGCACGTTCGTGGAGGCGACCACCAGGCCGTTGACCAGCAGACCGGCGGCGAACAGGGGAGTCGAGCCGGCCAGCACGGCCGCGCCGATGAGCGCGAACCCGGCCATCGAGCCGGCCATCCCCAGGACGAGCGTGGCCCGGCTGCCGAACCGCAGGATGATGGACCCGACCATGGTCACCCCGATGAGCGACCCGACGGCACCGACCACCAGCAGGGAGCCGAGCTGGCCCGCGGTCAGGTCCAGGGACTCGCGCACCGATGGCAACCGGCCCATCCACGACGTCTGCAGCGTGCCGAACAGGCCGAACAGCACCACGAGGGACCAGCGCACGCGCTGGAGGTGAGCCGTGGACGGCGGGCAGGTCGAGGGATGGTGGGGGGCAGGGGTGTGCAGGGGCACGGCGGCGCCTCGGGTGGTGTGCGGTGGGGGATCGAATCGATTCTACGGTCCCGGCGGGCCTCATGGAGTGGGATCGTCGTCATGCGACGTGTGTCTCACGCCTCCGCGGGGGCTGGCACCGGGGTGGCGAGGGGTCTTATGGTGCGGCCATGAGTGAGTTCCAGGTGGCCCGTCGTATCAAGCCGGAGCCGACCGCCGTCGTCCTCGGCCGCGTGTTCGTGTCGTTCGTCCTCTTCGCCGCCGGGCTGGTGCTCCTGGGCTCCGGTGCCTCGGACTCCGGTTCGGTGCCGTGGCTGTGGTTCGTGCTGGGCCTCGTGTCGATCTGCCTGGCCGTGGGCCTGCCGATGCGCGGTGCGTCGCGCCGCTGACGGACCCCGTCAGGTCGCGCTGACCGCCGCCAGCCCTGCGCCCGCCACGAGGTCGAGCGCGGGGCGGTACTTGTTGAACGTGTAGACGTGCAGCCCGGGGGCCCCTGCCTCCAGCACCGCCCGGGCGAGCTCCACCGAGCGCGCGATGCCCACGGTGTGCTGCTCCTCGGGGTCGTCCATCCGGTCGAGGTCGGCGAGCAGGTGGGCGGGTGCGGCCACCCCGGTGAGCTCCTCGACCCGGCGCAGCCGCTTGGGGTCGGTTGCCGGGAGCAGCCCCGCGAGGATCGGCATCGTGACACCGGCCGCACGTGCGTCGGCCACGAACCGCGTGTAGCAGTCCGCCTCGTAGAAGAGCTGGGTGATCGCGAAGTTCGCCCCGGCGGCCTGCTTGACCACCAGCCGCTCCACCTCCTGGGCGCGCGTGGTCCCCGCCGCCGGGTTCCCGTTCGGGAAGGCGGCGACGGCGATCGACAGCGGGTGGGCGGCGCCCCGCAGCGCGGTGCTCGGATCGGCGGCGGCGCGCGTGGCCTCGACCTCGCGCAGCAGGCGCACGAGCTCGTCGGCGGAGTGGACGCCGTCGTGGGGCGGCTGCCAGTCGGGCTGGTCGTGGGGCGGGTCCCCGCGCAGGGCCAGGAACGCGCGCACCCCGGCGTCGAGGAACTCGTCGATCACCTCGGACACGTCCTCCCGGGACGCGCCCACGCAGGTCAGGTGCGCGATCGGCAGCACCGGCGTCCCCGCCAGCAGGGTCGAGACCACCCGGTGGGCGGTGGCCCGGTCGCCGCCGCCCGCGCCGTAGGTCACCGAGACGAAGTCGGGGCGTACCGCCACCAGCCGGCGCGCGGTCTCCCAGAAGTTGGGGGCGGCGTCGGGCCGGCGCGGCGGCATGAGCTCGAACGACACGGTGGGCCGGTGCGCTCCGCGGGACGGCACCAGCGAGGGTGCGTCGGCCTGCAACGGGTTGGCCTCCACAATCGCTCCTTCAAACCTCGCGGCCTGAGGCGATCGTGCCCCAGAATCCTGAACGGCGTGCGGGCCGGGCGTGGTTGCCCGGCACTCAGGGTTCCTCGGGAGGCTTCCGTCGGTGAGAGAACCGTATGCGCCGGTTCCCTGTGGTGGGGCCAACTCTAGGACTGCGACCATTCTGCGGACAGCGCCTGCCCGACTGGCGAGACGGAGAGTTGGCCGCTCGACCGGGCGCCCGGCGCCGAGGGCACGGAGCGCGCCCAGGACAACTACCGTGGCGGGCATGGATACCGAAGAGCGCCTGGCCGTCTTCATCGACTATGAGAACCTGGCGCTCGGCGCGCGGGAGCACCTGGGGGGCATGCAGTTCGACTTCGGGCCCATCGCGGACGCCCTCGCCGTGCGCGGACGCGTGGTGGTGCGCCGCGCCTACGCCGACTGGTCGTACTTCGACGAGGACCGCCGGATGCTCACCCGCCACCAGGTCGAGCTCATCGAGATGACCCAGCGCATGGGCGCCTCCCGCAAGAACGCCGCGGACATCAAGATGGTGGTCGACGCCATCGAGATGGCCTTCGAGCGCGACTACATCACCACCTTCGTCATGTGCACCGGCGACTCCGACTTCTCGCCGCTCGTGCACAAGCTGCGCGAGCTCAACAAGCGCGTCATCGGCGTCGGCGTGGAGAAGTCCACGTCACGGCTGCTCCCGGCGTCGTGCGACGAGTTCCTGTTCTACGACCGGCTCGAAGGGGTGGACGTGCCCGACGTCGACGACCGCCCGGTGCGGCGCGGGCGCGGCGGGCGCGGAGGGCGCACGGAACACAAGAACGAGCACAAGGTCGACGTGAAGTCCGAGACCAAGGCCGAGCCGAAGCAGCGGTCGACGCGGGCAGCCGAGGCCGTCGCGGAGGTGCTCGCCGGTGCCCCGGCGAACGGTGCCGGGGCGGAGGAGGCCGCGCCGGAGGAGGCCGCGCCCGCGCCCGCCAAGTCGCGCGGCCGGCGCAAGCCCGCCGCGTCGAAGTCCGGCGCCACGTCGTCCGCCAGTGCGCCGTCGGCCCCGGAGGAGACCGTGACGCCGTCGGCCGCCGACGACGCCGTGGCCGCTGACGACGCTGTGGCCGCCGCGGCGACGACGCCGTCGGGCGCTGAGTCCGAGCCGACGTCGGAGGAGACGCACGACACCCCGTCCATGGAGGTGCAGGTGGCCCAGACCCTGGCGAACCTGGCCGCCTCCACGAACGGCGCGGTCACGGCGTCGATGCTCAAGCGGACCCTGCTGCGCAAGGACCCCACCTTCTCGGAGGCGGACTACGGGTTCCGCACCTTCACCGAGTTCCTCGAGTTCCTCGCCGCACGCGAGTTCGTCGAGCTGGCCACCGGACCCGCCGCCGGAGACCCGGAGGTGTCGCTGCCCAAGCAGGGCACCAGCGACGAGACCTTCGCCCTGGTGCGCGACGTCGTGGCCGGGGCGGACGGCCCCGTGCCGCTGTCCGGGCTGAAGAACAAGCTGCGCAAGCGGCGCCCCGACTTCTCGGAGAAGGCGCTGGGCTTCCGCGGGTTCCTGCAGTTCTGCCGCGCCGCGGAGGCCGCGGGGGCGGTGGCGCTGACCTGGGACGACGACGCGGACGACTACCTGGTCACCGCCGCCTGACGCGCCGACCGGGGTGGTGGCGGCGGGGCAACTTGCGCGCGTAGGCACAATGGGGCGGTGACCTACCGAGTTCTGCGCCTGATCCTGTCGCTCGTCGCGTTCGTGGCACTGCGACCTCAGGTCAGCGGTCTGCACAACGTGCCGCGGCGGGGGCCCGTGATCCTGGCGAGCAACCACCTGGCGTTCATCGACTCGATCCTCATCCCGCTGGTGGTGCCGCGGCACGTCACGTTCATCGCCAAGGCCGAGTACTTCACCGGCCGCGGCATCAAGGGCCGGATCTCGCGCTGGTTCTTCACCACGATGGGCAACATCCCCGTGGACCGGGAGGACCCGCGTGCGGGCCAGCGGTCCCTGGAGGATGCGCGCGCGGTGCTGGAGCGCGGCGGTGCGTTCGGCATCTACCCGGAGGGCACGCGCTCGCGCGACGGCAAGCTGCACGAGGGGCACACCGGGGTCGCGTGGCTCTCGCTGGCCGCCCACACCCCCGTGGTGCCGGTCGCGCTCATCGGCACGGACAAGGTCCAGCCGGTGGGGCGGCGCTTCCCGCGCCCGTACCGCGGGGTGCAGATCCAGTTCGGCGCCCCCATCGACCCGTCGCGCCAGCTCGCCGCGGGACTGCGCCCGGCCCAGGCGCGCCGCGAGCTCACCTCGCACGTCATGGACCAGATCCACGCGATGAGCGGCCAGGAGCGCGCCGCCTGAGAGCTGCACCGGCTACTGCGGTTTCTCCTGCGGTGCCAGCAGCCCGGGGATCGTCTCCAGCCCCGCCGCGAGTGCCTGCCCGTCTCGCCCGACGACGACCGGGGCGCTGTGCGGCGCCGTGGTCACGGACGCGCGGCTGCCCCACGGCGTCCCGGCGTCGTCCTTCGCGGCACCGGCCGTGGCGATCACCCGTTCGGTGGTGGTCAGCGAACGGATGACGACGGCGACCACCTGCTCGGGGTGCTCCTGCGCGGCGGCGGCGTAGATCTCAGGGTCGGCCTGGCCGTCGTCGCCCACGAGCACCCATCGCACCTGCGGGAACGTGTCCATGAGCCGGTTCAGCGACGTGGTCTTGTGGACGCGGCCGCTGCGGAACCAGCCCGTGTCGGTGGGGCCGAAGTCGGTGAGCAGCAGCGGGCCGGCGGGGAACCCGTGGCGGGCCAGGAAGCGCCGCAGCGTGCGGGCCGTGTTCCACGCACCCGAAGAGAGGTACACGAACGGTGCGTCGGGGTGCGCGGCCCGGATCCGCGCGTAGAGCTCCGGCATCCCGGCCACCGCGCGGCGGGCTGCGGCGCGGACCCACAGCATGTTCCACGCGGCCACGAGGAGCTGAGGGACTGCGGTGACCATGGCGGTGTCGTCGATGTCGCTGACCACTCCCCAGCGGACATCGTCGTCGATCACCACGAGCCCGCACCGGGACTGTGACGGGTGCTTCGAGGTGGTGGACAGGGTGGCGCTGCGCCAGCCGGCGTCCAGGGGGGCGTCGGGCGGCAGCTCCACCTCGACGTCCACGTACCCCGCCCGGTCTGAGACCGCCTCGACCGTGGTGTCGCCGATCGTCACGAGCACGCGATGCCCGGGCACGGGCAGGGCCAGGAAGGTGCGGAACCCGCGGGTGATCGGCCGGGGTTCGCCGTGTCCCAGGTGACGTGGGGAGAGCAGCACCCGCCCGAGCACCCGCACGGTGCGCGGCGTGCCGAACCCGGTGTAGGCGTCGATCCGTGGCAGCCAACCGGCCGTCCGCCGCAGCGTGGAACCCAGGACCGCGACCACCCTGTCCTCGACCTGCGCCGCGAGGTGCCGACGGCGTCGGGCGCCTTCCGTGGGTGCGCTGGGCGGCGTGCCGCGCTTCGACCGTTCGTCCACTGCCCCACCCTGTCACTCCTGGCCACCGCGGGCCACGCCGGATCATGCCATGGGCCCCAGTGGCCTGCGGAATCACGGACTGCTGCACGCGACGGGTGGCGCGTGGGGGAGGAGCGGGACTGCTGCACCGGAGGGTGACGGTGCAGGCGCGGGAGCAGCGTGCGCGAGAAACGTGGCGGGACTGGGGTGACGCGCGGCAACGACTGGCGGGTTGGCGTCGCGAACCGCCGCGCTGCGTCAGAACGGTGGGTCGCCGCGGTCGCCGAGAGTAGCGAAGCTGTCGGGGTCGGCGGGGTCGCCGTGCTCACCAAGGTCGCCGGGGTTGGTGAGGTGGGGGTCGCTGGGGTTGATGGGGTCGTCGAGATCACCGGGATCACCGAGATCACTGGGATCACCGAGCGCGTCGTGGGGGGGTCGGTGCGGTGATCACGGGTGGTGGCGTGCGGGCCGGTTCCGGGCGGGGGTCCGGGTGGTGGTCCGGGGTCCGCGTCTGCTT
>BCWJ01000018.1 GCA_001592145.1 Xylanimicrobium pachnodae JCM 13526 = NBRC 107786
TCGGGCGCCGCTGACGGCACGTCGGCCGCATGGCGGAGCGCACCCGGGAGACGGTCGGCGCGGGTGGCGCATTGTGATCGTTGTGATCTTCGGAACAGCGGCGCCGGCCCGGGGTGACGTGCGGGGCGACCAGCCGGACAAGCCCGCAGGGGAGGTGGCGCGCCCACCCGGACCACCCGGCTCGGCCCCGTGTCCGATGGGTCGGGCTGTGGCCGGCTCACCGTTCGGGTGGCGCCATCGGAGCGTGCGCGGCCGCGGCTCGCGAGCCAAGACTGGGGAGTGCCGGAGCGTCACGCTTCGGATCCTGTGAACACCATGCGCCCCGCTTGTTGAGGAGGACGCAATGACCAGGAAATCAACCCGCCGCGTCGCGGCAATGGCCTCGGGGCTCCTGCTGGTGAGCGCCGCCACCCTGGTGACGGTCGGCACGGCCAGCGCGACGGTTCCGGCCGGGTCGGGCAGCGACGTGTGCGTTCCGTCGGACGCGTGGACGGAGATCATTCCCGCCCAGGGCGAGCCGATGATCGTCGTGGAGAACCCGAACTACGTGCCGGAAGAGCCTGGGTGGTGGACAACCGAAGAGGTCACGGTGCCGGCCTACCAGAAGTACGAGTGGCAGGGTCATGGCCGCCCTGACGGTGGGCCGGGCCAAGGCTCGAGGTACTGGGTCGCGGTGGGCAGTCCGGTGACCGAGTCGCCCGGTGTGCAGACGGACACGGTCGTGAGCACGGGAAAGGGCTACGTCTACTGGAAGTCGACCACCACGATCGACTACATCGAGGTTTACCACGAGGGGCATCCGGCGGAGGGTGAGCCGACGATGGAGATCCCGAACCCCGACTACATCCCCGAGCAGGTGATCGAGCACCCCGCGGTGGTCTGCCCGGAGACGCCGGAGCCGAGCAAGAAGCCGGCGCCGGACAAGGGTGACGTGATCGTCGATGTGGACGTCGAGGCGACGGCCGAGGCGAACGCCACGGTCATCGAGCAGGTCGCGCCCCAGGCCAAGGCGCCCGCGGCGTCCGCCCCGTCAACGTCGTCGACATCGACGTCGTCGACCAGCACGGTCCACGTGAACGGCTGACGTCCCCTGAACCGGTGACGTGATGCCATCCCAGCACGGACCCGGCGCGCGCGGCCCACGCCGCGCGCGCCGGGTCCTGTCCGAGTTCCTGTCGGCCACCCTGGCGTGCCTCACGGTCGCGATGGTGGTGGTCCTCGGGGGGGCCGGTGGTCCCGTCGGCGCCGTCGAGGGTCCCGGCGAGGGCGCCGAGGCGCGGGTCGCGGTCCCCAGCGGCCCTGGTGCGAGCGACGCGGTCGACGCGCCCGATGACGGTGCACCCCATGATGACGCCGCCGATGACGACGCCGCCGATCACACGGCCGCCGATCACACGGCCGCCGACGCTGCGGCCCTGGACCCGGATGTCGTGGCGGCTCTGCCGAGACCCGGGCTGGAGGTCATCCTTCCCGCCGGCCTGCCGGTGGCCGAGCAGGCCGCCGGCACGTCGGCCACTCCGGTGGCTGCGGTGACGGTGGGATACACGGCGCCGGGAGATGCCGGTCAGCCGGTCCTGGCGCTCGAGGCCGACGCGCTGGGGCTCGATGCGGTGTGGGCCGTCACCGAGGTGGCGGACGGGTGGGTCCAGGTGCTGGTCCCGTTCGGTCGGGGCGCCCTGGCGTCGGTGGACCCGGCGCGCACGAACCACGCGGCGGTGTGGGTGCGGGCCTCCGACGTCGTCGTCGCGGAGGCCCGCACGCTCACGCTCGACCTGGCGCAGCGGGTGCTGACGGTGGGTGACCAGCAGTTCGCGGTGGGCGTGGGGCGCCCGGAGACGCCGACGCCCACGGGGGTGTGTGCGGTGGTCGGGGTGGTCCACGACCCGTCCGTGGGTGAGGCGCTGCTCACGTCGTGCCAGTCGGAGGCGATGGACGAGTACCACGAGGGCACCGGGTACGCGGTGGTCGCCCTGCACGCGGACCCGGAGGGCGGCATCGCCGTCGGCGACGCGCGCTCGAACGGGTGCATCCGGATGCACGTGAGCGACGTCCCCGAGCTGCTCGCGGTGGCTCAGGCGGGCGACACGCTGGTGATCAGATGACGATCGCCCCGCCGACCAGCAGGATCACCCCGGCGACCGCCCCCGCGATGATCACGCAGAACGTCACGAGGGCGGGCCGGGTGAACACGGTCTTGCCCTGGTGGCGGCGCACGTGCACGTACAGCGCGGTCGCGGGGGCGAGCAGGATGCAGGCCAGGAACCAGAACAGGTAGCCGGCCGCCCACAGCAGGAACAGGGTGTAGACGGTCGAGACGAGCGCGATGACGAGCTCGCGGCGTCGCACCCGGGCGGCGGCGGCGTCGTACCCCACACCGGTGACGGCGATCTTGAGGGCGTAGCCGGACGCGAGCGCGAACGGCACGAGCGCGAGCGCGGCGGTGAGGTCGAGCGTGAAGTCGAGGGCGTTGTCCACGAACTGGACGGCGAACAGGATCACGGTGACGAACACCGAGGTCCACATGACGGCGTGCTGCGGCATGCCGTGGCTGTTGAGGCGCGCGAAGTGTGCGGGGAGGTCGTCGTCGCGCGCGGCGGCGTAGACGACGTCGGCGGCGAGGAGCTGCCAGGCCAGGTAGGCGCCCAGCACGGAGACGATCAGGCCCACGCGGATGAGCACGCCGCCCCACGGGCCCACCACGGCGTCGAGCACGCCGCCCATCGACGGCTGCGGCAGGGCCGCGATCTGCGCCTTGGGCAGGATGCCGAACGACAGGATGGTGATGGACGCGAACAGGGCGAGCACCGAGGCGAAGCCGAGCACGGTCGCGCGGCCCACGTCGGTGCGGCGGCGCGCGTACCGCGAGTACACGCTGGCGCCCTCGATGCCCAGGAACACGAACACCGTGATGAGCATGGTGCCCTGCACCTGCTGGAACAGGGAGTCGCCGCCGGGCACGTCGTACCCGCCGGTGAGGTTGCCGGCGAACACGTGCGGGTCGAAGAACCAGACGACCAGCACGAGGAACAGCAGCAGCGGCACGAGCTTGGCGATCGTGACGATCAGGTTGACCGCCGCGGCACCCTGCACGCCGCGCCGGATCAGCGCGAACACCAGCCACACCGCCGCGACCGACAGGCCGAACGCCGGCCAGGTGTCGCCCTGGCCCAGCACGGGTTCGAGGCCGGGGAAGAGCTGGGCCATCGTCGTGGCGATCAGCACCCAGTAGAACGTGTTGCCCGTGCACGCGGACGCCCAGAACCCGACGGCGGACAGGAACCCCGGGTAGGGCCCGAACCCGGCGCGCGCGTACACGTACACGCCGTTGTCGAGCGTGGGGCGGCGCACCGCCAGGTTCTGGAACACGAACGCGAGGGTGAGCATGCCCAGCCCGGCGATGCTCCACGCGATGAGCGCGCCGAGCACGCCGGTCTGGCCGGCGAACCGGGCGGGGAGCTGGAACACGCCGGCGCCCACCATCGAGCCCACCACCATGGCGGTGAGGGCGGGCAGCGTGAGCCTGGCCGCCGTGGCCCGGGCGGGGCCCTGCTCGGTCATGGGTCCTACCTCACGTGTGCCGCGCGTCGAAGGGCGCCCGGGCGGGCGACCGCGCCCGACTGTAGGAGGCCGGGTCAGTAGATCGTGCGTCCGTGCGCGTCCGGGATGCCGGAGTGCCGCAGGAAGTACGTGTTGATGATGTCACGCCAGTCCGTCGCCGACCTGACCTGCTCGGCGAACCGCTGCGAGACCCGCTCGGCGACGTCGGCGGGGAACGACGACGCCGCCGCCTTCCAGGCCGCGACCGACGCGTGGACGCGCTCGAGACCCTCGAAGTGGGTGTCGTACACGTGCTGGACCACCGTCTTCCCGGAGTGCAGCACGTGCGTGTAGGGCACGTGGTGGAAGAACAGCAGCAGCTCGTCGGGGCAGGCGTCGAGCGACTCGTAGACGTGCGACCACGGCTCGGGGTACTGCGCGGTGAAGCCGGAGCCGGTGGCCACGGTGCGGTCCACGCCGATGCCGTCGCGGTCCGCGAAGTGGTAGGTGCCCCACGGGGTGTACTCGTACCCGTCGGGGGAGGGGCCGTAGTGGCTGTGCGGGTACACCATGAAGCACACGCCGAGCGGGGCCGTGTACTGCTCGTACGTCTCCCACGACTCGTCGAGGATCGTGTGCAGCGCTTCTCGTGCGGCGGGTGCGAGCCCCGGGAAGGTCAGGGCGATCCACTCGTCCAGGATCGCGATCGGGTCGGCCGACGGGTCCCACGTGAGCCGGCCCCACGCGTACAGGTTCGCCTGCGCGAACGGGTGGCCCGTCCAGAACTCGTCGTCGCCCACGTTGGAGACGGCGGCGAACCCGCCGGCCTGCCCGCCCGGGCCGCGGCCCGTGACGATGTCCGCCATGGTGGCATCGCCCGCCCCCCAGTAGGGGAACGCCATGAGCTCGGACCACATGCGGCCCAGGTACACGGCGTGGAGCTGGTGGCCCAGGTACTCGGTGGTCACCTGGAACTCGGCCGCCACCCGGGTGGCCGGCATCGCGGCGATCGCGGGGGAGGTGGCCTCGCGCACCTGGAAGTCGAGCGGGCCGTGCTTGATCTGCACGATGACGTTGGGGGCGAACGTGCCGTCGTAGGGGGCGAAGTGCTCGAAGGCCGCCTTGGCGCGGTCCGTCCTGCGGTCGCGCCAGTCCTGCTCGTGGTTGTAGACGAACGCGCGCCAGTGGATCAGGCCGCCGTGCTTCTCGACGGCGGCCGCGAGCATGTTGGCGCCGTCGGCGTGCGTGCGGCCGTACGCGAACGGTCCCGGCTGCCCCTCGGAGTCCGCCTTGATGACGAACCCGCCGAAGTCGGGGATCGCGGCCCACACGCGGTCGGCGGCGTCGGCCCACCACTGCTGCACCGCGGCGTCGAACGGGTCCGACGTCGGCAGGCCGCCCAGGCGCACGGGCGAGGCCCAGGACACCGACACGTGCGTGGTGATGCCGTACGGGCGGAACACGTCCGCGATGCGGGCGACCTCGGGCAGCAGGTCGCCGATGAGCCGCGTCTCCAGGGGGCCGACGTTGACGTTGTTGATCGCGACCCGGTTGATGCCGGACGCCGCGAGCAGCCGCGCGTACTGCGCGACCCGGCTCAGGTCCGCGCGCACCACGCCGTCGTCGTAGAAGATCGAGCCGCCCGAGTAGCCGCGCTCCACCTGGCCCATCGCCGGGTGCACCACGATGTTGTCCCAGTGGTCGAGCATGCGCAGGTCCGTGGCCGGAGCGTGCCGGACGACGTCGTCGAACGCGGCGTCCTCGAACGCCGCCTCGCCCAGGCGCACCACGTGGAACAGGCCGTAGAGCAGGCCGCGCGGGCTGGGCGCGGTCACGCGCGTGACGCCGCCGGACCGGGCGAGCGTGAACGACTCGGGGTCGCGGTCGCTGAACGGGATCACGGCGAGCGCCAGGTCGGGTGCGTCGTGCGGGTCGACGACGGCGCCGCCGTGCGTGGCGACTGCCGCCGCGACCTCCGCCCGGACAGTGGCGGCGACCTCGGCCTCGAGGCGGGTCCACTGCCGGTCGGCGATCTCGATGGCGACGCGCCGGGAGCCCAGCGGCGCGAACGCTGCGGGGGGCAGCCACGCCGGGTGAACGGTCGGGTGGGCGGGCGGGGTGGTCACGGCGCTGTGCTCCTTGGCGTGGTGCGTGCCGGGGAGACCCGGCGATGAGAACGTTTGCAGCATAATGGCCGACACAGGTGTGCACGCGGCCAGGGTCAGGAAGGCCTGTTGGTACGGCGCGCGAACGGAGGTTGTGTGGTCACGGTCCGCGATGTCGCCCGTGCGGCGGGTGTCTCGATCTCGACGGTGTCCCGGGCGTTGTCGGCCCCGCAGCTGGTTGCCGCCCCGACGCGGGACCGGATCTCCGCGATCGCCGACGAGCTCGGGTACCGCCCCAACCGCGCCGCCGCCGGGCTGCGCGCCGGGCGCACCGGCGCGATCGGGTTGCTGGTGCCCGACCTGGCCAACCCGTACTTCGCCGCCGTCGCGAAGGGGGTCGCCGAGCGGGCGCGCGAGCACGGCCTGGGCGCGTTCGTCGTGGACTCCGACGAGGACCCGGCAGCCGAGGTCGAGGTGCTGCGGGCGCTGGCCCACCAGACCGACGGCGTCATCCTGGCGTCGCCCCGCGCGGTCGACGCCGACCTGGGCACGATGGGGGGCAAGCCCGTGGTGGTGGTCAACCAGGACGGGCCGCACGCCGTGGTCTCCGACGTCGGGGCGGGGGTGCGCCTGGCCCTGGAGCACCTGCGCGGCCTGGGTCACGAGCGGGTCGCCTACGTGGGCGGGCCGGCGTCGTCGTGGTCGGACGCCCGCCGCCGCGACGCCCTCGCGGGCCCGACCCACCGCGGGCCCGAGGTCGTGGCGCTCGGGGCGTACGCGCCCACCGTGGAGGGCGGGATGCGCGCGGCCGACGCCGTCGTCGCCTCCGGGGCAACCGCCGTCATCACGTTCAACGACGTCGTCGCCGTCGGGCTCATCCGGGCCGTGCGGGAGCGCGGGCTGCGCGTGCCCGAGGACCTGTCGGTCGTGGGCTGTGACGACACGTTCCTGGCGCCGCTGGTGACCCCGGCGCTGACGAGCATCGGCTGGGACCTGCGCGAGCTGGGCCGCAGCGCGGCGCAGGTGCTGGCGGACCTGCTTCAGTCGGCGGACGACGGCGCGACGACGCTCACGCTGCCCGGCGCCCTGACCGTGCGCGACTCGACGGCCCCGGCGCCGCCGTCCCGGCCAGGGCACGGATAGCGTCCTCGGCGTCGCCGATCGACGTGGCCCGGCAGCCGCGCGCCACGCAGTCGGCGATGAGGTGCGGCTCGCTGCGCATGAGCGCCACGCCGCGCCGGATCAGGGTGCCCACCGGTTTGCGCGCCTCCGCGACGTCGCGCAGCAGGCGGAACCAGAACGTCACGAGGGTGGGGCGGCGCAGGCAGATGGCGTCGGCGAGGATGCCGGCCTCCCGGCAGGCTGTGACCAGCTCGGCGGCGAAGATGCCCTCGGCGATCACGACGGCGCTGCCGGCGGCATCGACCATGCCCGTGCCCGTGCGGGCGTTCGACGGGATGTCGTACACGGGCACCTCGGCGCGGCCGTGCGTGGCCAGCACCTGCAGCGCGGCGAGCGCTCCCCGGCCGTCCCACGAGGCCGGGTCGTCCCAGTCGACGATGCCGAACCGGTGCGGCAGGTCGGGGTGGTCGCCGTCCAGGTAGAAGTCGTCGAGCCGCACCACGGGCAGGCCGAGCCGCCGGGTCAGGGCCGTCTTGCCGCAGCCCGAGGGGCCGGTCAGCAGGACGATGCGGTGACGTGGCGCGGGCGCCGGGGCGGGGGGAGAGGCATCCACGCCCGCCATTGTCGGGCACCGGGACGGGCGATGGCGTGCCGAGGCGGCGAGCCGTCGCGTTCGCGCCACGGGGCGGGCAGCTTCCGTCCCTGTGGTCCGTCCACACCCTAGAGTGGAGGGGTGCGTACCCATGAGCGAGTGCTGGCCCAGATCGAGGACAAGCTGCGCACCGGCGAGTGGTCGCTGGGCGAGCGGCTCCCGGGGGAGCGTGCGCTGGCCGAACAGATGGGCGTCTCGCGCCCGTCCGTGCGCGAGGCCGTCCGCGTGCTCGAGGCCATGGGGATCGTGCGCACCGCCGTCGGCTCCGGGCCCGACGCCGGAGCGACCGTCGTCGACCGCCCCGCCGCGGGCCTGGGCGCGGCCGTGCGCCTGCACGTCGCGTCCGGCACCCTGCCCGTGAGCGACGTCGTCGCCACCCGCGCCGCGCTCGAGACGTGGGCCGTGGGGCAGGCCGCCGCGCGCTTCGACGTCGAGACCGACCTGACCGAGGCGCAGCGACTGCTCGACGAGATGACGGCGCCCGGCCTCACCGCCGCCGAGTTCGTCGCCCTCGACCAGCAGTTCCACCTGACCCTGGTGCAGCTCGCCGGGAACCAGCTCGTCGAGGCGATCCTGGGCGGGCTGCGCACCGCCATCGGGCACTACGTCACGGCCGGGGTGGAGCGCATCGAGTCGTGGGACGCCCTGTGCGCCACGCTGTGCCGCGAGCACCAGGGCATCCTCGCCGCCGTCGTCGAAGGGGACGCCGTGGGCGCGGAACGCCTTGCGCACGATCACATCTGGGGCTTCTACGAGCAGACCGGGCTGGCGTCCGAGTTCTCCTGAGGCGCGATCGGACGGCCTCGGGAGAGGACCGCGTGAGACGCTGAGGCCATGCCGATCGCACCCCGCTTCCTCGCCGCCGAGGACCGCTACGCATCCATGACCTACCGCCGCACCGGCCGCTCGGGCATCGACCTGCCCGCCCTGTCGCTGGGCCTGTGGCACAACTTCGGGGACACCACACCGTTCGCCACCGCGCGCGCCGTCGCCCGCCGGGCGTTCGACCTGGGCATCACCCACTTCGACCTGGCCAACAACTACGGCCCGCCCTACGGCAGCGCCGAGGAGAACTTCGGGCGCATCCTCGCCAAGGACCTGGCGCCCTACCGCGACGAGCTCATCATCTCCACCAAGGCCGGGTACGACATGCTGCCCGGGCCCTACGGCGACCACGGGTCCCGCAAGTACCTGCTGTCCTCGCTCGACGCGTCCCTGGAGCGCATGGACCTCGACTACGTCGACATCTTCTACCACCACCGCCCCGACCCCGAGACCCCGCTCGAGGAGACCATGGGCGCGCTCGCCGCCGCCGTGCACAGCGGCAAGGCCCTGTACGCCGCCGTGTCCAACTACTCGCCCGCCCGCACCCGCGAGGCGGCCCAGATCCTCGACGACCTGGGCGCGCCCCTGCTCATCCACCAGCCCTCGTACTCCATGTTCAACCGGCACGTCGAGAACCCCGCGGTCGTGGACGCCTACGACGGCGCCCAGAGCGAGTCCCTGCTCGACGTCGTCGGGGACCTCGGCGTCGGGGCGATCGTGTTCTCCCCGCTCCAGCAGGGGCTGCTCACCGGGCGGTACCTGTCCGGCTCCGCGCCCGCCGGGTCGCGTGCCGCCCGGCCCGACTCGCCGTTCCTGTCCGCGTCCAACCTCTCGCCGGAGTACCTCTCGCGGGCCAGGGCGCTGGACGAGATCGCGCAGGGCCGCGGGCAGTCCCTCGCCCAGCTCGCCGTGTCCTGGGTGCTGCGCGACCCGCGCGTGACCTCCGCCCTGGTGGGCGCGTCCAGCGTCGCCCAGCTCGAGGACACCGTGGGCGCCCTCGCCGCCCCGCCCCTCACCGACGCCGAGATCGCCGCCATCGAGCCGCACGCCGTCGACGGCACCGGACGCTGAGCGGCGTGGCCGGGGCGGCGGTCTGCTGGTTCGCCGGGCTCACCACGCTCGACGTGATCCACCGGGCCGCCGCCCCGCCCGGCCGCAACCAGAAGATCACCGCCACCCGGCAGGACGTCGCCGCCGGCGGCCCCGCCGCGAACGCCGCCGTGGTCGCCGCCGCCCTGGGCGCGCGGGCCGTGCTGATCACCGCGCTCGGCGCCGGCCCCGTCGCGGCCGCCGCCCGCGCCGACCTGGAGGCGTGCGGGGTCCTCGTCCTCGATGCCGCCGCGCCCGGCTTTGCGTTGGCCGTGTCCGCCGTGCTCGTCGACGAGCGCACCGGCGAACGCTCCGTCGTCAGCCCCGACGGCGCGCTCGCCCCCGCCCCCGCCCCCGCCCCGGCGGCGTCGGCGCTCGCGGCCCTGCCGCACCCCGACGCCGTGCTGTTCGACGGGCACCACCCCGACATCGCCCGCGCCGTGCTCGCGGCCGTCGCCCCGGCTGGTCCGACGACGGAGGGCCCGATGACGCAGGGCCCGACGTCGCAGGGGCCGATGACGCAGGGGCCGATGACGCAGGGCTCGACGACGGAGGGCTCGACGACGGAGGGCTCGACGACGGAGGGCTCGCCGTCGCAGGGTCCGCCGACGGCGCGGCCGTTCGTGGTGCTCGACTGCGGGCGGTGGCGGCCCCTCTTCGCCGACCTGCTGCCGCACGCCGACGTGGCCGCCCTCAGCGACGACTTCCGGGTGCCCGGCGCGGCCGACACCCCCGCCGCCGTGCTGGCCACGGGAGCCCACGCCGTCGTCGTGACGCACGGCCCGGACCCGGTCGAGTGGCACACCGCGGAGGGCGAGTCCGGGACGATCCCGGTGCCCGCGACCGACGCGCGCGACACCCTGGGCGCCGGCGATGCGTTCCACGGCGCGCTGACGGCCACCCTCGCCGAGGGCACCCCGCTCCCGGACGCGGTAGCCCGAGCGGCGGCGGTCGCCAGCGCGCGCGTCGCCGTCGTCGGCCCCCGCGCCTGGCTGACCGCCCTGCGCGCGCACCCGTGACCGCCCAGCGCCCTCAGGGCCTCAATGGTCGCAGCAATGCGGGTCGGCCGGTCTAGAGGGCGCGGAGACGTGCCGGGTTCACTGAGGGCGTCCTCGGCGGCGCGGTGATGTCGTAGCCGAGTTCAGTCAGGATCGCGACGGCCTCATCCGGGGCGTCGCGGACGACCGAGCGAGTCTGCTGGCGGCGCCAGCGTTCGCGCCCCAGGCGAAGTGACTCGCGACCGGCCTTCGTGGAGTCGACCCCGAACTCGGACACCAGCATCTCGAGCAGATCCTCGAGGCAGGGCCGGAACCGGTGGCCGCCGAGCGGGAAGTGCAGTTCCGCGAGTTTGGGGACATCGGTGGCGTTCGCGCGTCGTTTGCCGCGCGGCGTGGCGGTGCCCGCTTGTGACATCACATAGGTGATCGCGTCGCGGTGCGCGTGCACCTGGAGATGTGCCGCGGGAATCTGCGACTGCGGGTTGCGGACGTAGTCGTACCGGAAGAGCGGCTCACCGGCCGCCTTGGCGCCTTCGTACACCTCGAAGCTCGACTTCTCGACAGCGAGGAAGTCGCCGGAGGTGTCGGAGACGCACCGGTACGACACCTTCAGCGTGAGCAACGGTCGACCCTTGACCCGGAGTGGGATTCCGGTCGCTGGAGACTGCTCGACGTTCACGCGTGACTGGACGGCGACGGCGGTGAAGGGCGCACAGCGGGGAACGAGCCCCTGAATGGTCTCGGAGATCTCGGTAGCGAACTGCTGAGCCTGCGCGATCAGGCCGTCATCGGTCACTCCGCGATGAGGAAGTCGAGGCTCTCGAGCTCGTCGAACAGGGCGAGCTCGTCCGCGGAGAGCAGGTAGCCCGCGGCGCGTGCGCGGAGCGCTGCCTCGTCCCCACCCGTGAGTCGGACTATCTCTGCGCGGCGCGCGCGCGCCTCGGCAACGGTCATGCGGTTGACAACGATCGGAGCCATGGCGCCAAGCCCTTTCTTGGATGGGAGACCGACGCTACCGGTTGCCACTGACACTAGCGCTGGTCGCTCAGGTCGGCGCATGAGAGGCGTCAGCGATGGTATTCCCTCAGCGTATACACCGGGTGTAGTGTCTCCGGTATGACGGTTCCGATGGCATTGCTGGCCCTCCTGGACGAGGGCCCCACGCACGGGTTCGACCTCAAGCGGCGGTACGACGCGCTGCTCGGCCACGAGCGCGAGCTCAAGTACGGGCAGGTCTACTCGACCCTCGCGCGGCTGGAGCGCGACGGGTTGGCCGACGGCGTCGGTGTCGAGGCGGGCAGCGGCGCGGACCGCAAGATGTACGCGATCACCGCGCACGGCATCACCGAGCTCGACCACTGGCTCGCCACCCCCGAGCCCGCGAGCGGGCGCCCGGCGGAGGTGTTCACGCGGGTGGTGCTCGCGCTGGTCAGCGGGCGCCCCGCCGAACAGGTCCTCGACGCGCACCGCCGCGCCTACCTGGACCGCATGCGCGCGCTCACGGCCCGCCGGCACGACGGTGACGTCATCGACCGGCTGGCCGGCGACTACGAGATCGCGCACCTGGAGGCCGATCTGCAGTGGATCGAGCTCGCCTCCGCCCGCCTGACCACGATCGCCGCGCAGGTCCGCGCGGCCGGAGCGAAGGGATCGCCCGCATGACCGAGATCGCCACGGCCGAGATCGCCACGGCCGAGATCGTCCTGGAAGGTCGCCGCCTCAGCCACGCGTACGGCAGCACGCCCGTGCTCGACGACGTCGACATCACTATCCGGGCCGGGGAGGTCGTGGCGGTCATGGGCCCCTCCGGGTCGGGCAAGTCCACGCTGCTGCACCTGCTCGCGGGACTGCTGAAGCCCGACGCCGGGGAGGTCTGGCTGGCCGGGCAGCGGTTCGACTCCCTCGGCGAACGGGCGCGCTCCGACCGCCGCTTGCGTGAGCTGGGGTTCGTGTTCCAGTTCGGTGACCTGGTCCCCGAACTGACCGTGGAGGAGAACGTCGAGCTGCCGCTGCGCCTGCTCGGCACCCGCCCGGCAGCCGCCCGGGCGCGGGCCCTGGCGATGCTGGACCGCCTGGGCGTCGCCGACCACGCGGGCAAGCGGCTCTCCGAGGTCTCGGGTGGGCAGGCGCAGCGCGCCGCCGTGGCCCGCGCGCTCGTGCACACCCCGCCCGTCATCCTGGCCGACGAGCCCACCGGGTCGCTCGACACCACCACCGGGGAGCTCGTGCTCGAAGCGTTCGTGCAGGCCGCGAAGGAGCAGGGCACCGCCGTCGTCCTTGTGACCCACGAGTTGCGCGTGGCGTCCTGGGCGGGCCGCGACGTGCTGCTGCGCGACGGGCGGATCGTCGGCGGGTCCGACGCCGCGGTGGGCCTCGCCGCCGCCGGGGCACAGTCGTGACCGCGCTCGTCGCCCTGGGCCTGCGCCTCGCCCGGGCCGGCGGCCCGCTGCGGGCCTGGTCCATCGGGCTCGGCAACGCCATCGGCGTCGTGCTGGTGCTCCTCGCGGCGGCGCTGCCCGTCGCGATGTACCCGGACCCGGCTGAGCGCCGCGACCAGGTGGTCGGGCTCGTGGCGGTGGCTCTGTTCTTGGTTGTCCCGGGCGTGGTGCTGCTGGTCATGGTGGGCCGCCTCTCGTCCGGGGTGCGGGACAGACGGCTCGCGTCATTGCGAATGATCGGCCTCGCGCCCCGCCGCACGCGCGCCGTCGCGGGGGTCGAGAACGGGGTGCTCGCACTCGGCGGGGCGGTCGTGGGCGCGGTGGTGTTCGGCGCGATTCTGGAACCCGCGAGCGCTGTGCTCGTGAACCGTCCCGGTGGCGGGCTCGGCCAGCGGCTCGACGTTCCGTTGGCAGTGGTGGCGTGTGTGGTCCTCGTCGTCGTCACCCTGTCGGTGGGCATGGGGACGGCGTCGACATGGGATCGCACGCTGCCGGGTGAGGCTCGCTCCGAGGCGCGGGCCGCGATCCCTCGGCCGTGGCGCATGCTGGTGCTCGCGGCCGGTCTCGCCGCGCTGACCTGGCTTGTCGGCGCTGATACGGTCCATACAGGACCCTGGGTCGTGACAGTCGCCATGCTGGGTGGAGCGCTTGCGACCGGCATCGGGATCGCGCTCGTCACGCCCCTCGTGTCGTCGTGGGTGTCCAGGCTCCTCGTCCGGTCCGATGGCGTGACGGCGCGCCTGGCCGGCCGCGCGATCCAGGCCGACTCGGGAAGTGCGTCGCGCGTCGTCGCGGGTCTTGGGGTGGCTGTCTTCCTCTCGACGGGTGCCCTGGGTGTGCTCGGTGCGTTCGAGTCGGCGGAACAGAACGCGAACGCCATCCGAGCGTTCGGTGCGGGGCCGCAGAAGGTGTTGATCCTGTGGCCCGACCCTGACCACCCGTGGGACCCGCGCGAGGCGGACTCACTGCGGGAGGTGCCAGGTGTGCGTGGGCTGGTACCCGCGTTGCGCGAGGCGGGCGCGGAAGGGTGCATCGAGGACGGCACGTGCATGCAGGTGTATGTGGGCACGTGTGCGGACCTCGAACTCTCGGTCGCAGTCACCGGGTGCGACGACTCCCGCGCGGCCGTCATTACGGCGGTCGAGGGGGACAGAGTGGTTCCCCTTCCTGGCCCGGCGGGCGAACCGCCGGCGAGGGGCAACACCATCTTCGTGGTCAACAACCAAGGGCAGGAGCAGCACCCGGTGGTACTTGACGGCAACCCGATCATCCAGGATCTCTCGCGTCAGCGAGAGGAATGGTCCTGGCCCGCCCGCGAAGTCGCTTTCGTTCCCCTCGCCGTCGCAGCGGACTGGTTCGACCCCTCAGAGTCGGATGGCGTGACTGCAGTTGCGGATGGTGGGAGCGCCATGCTTGCCCGGCTCCAGGACTGGGCGGACGCACGTGGGTATCAGGCATGGCAGCCCGCTGACAGCGACTTCGCCCAGGTGCAGGCGTTCCGTGCCGCGGTCTGGTCGCTGTGCGGGGTCGCGATCACGGTTGCGCTGATCGTTCTGGCCCTCGGTGCGGCCGACCGCGCCACCGAACGGCGCCGGTCCGTGGCCCGGCAGGTCATGGTGGGGGTGCCGGGACGGGTTCTCCAGCGGAGCCAACTGCTCCAGACGCTCATCCCCGTCGTGATCGCCGTCGTGCTCGCCTTCGGGGCAGGCGCCGTCGGGGTGCGGGCGTACGGGAACCTGGCCGACCGCTCCTCGACGCTCGACAGCGGCGCCTGGCTGGGGCTGGTCCTCATCGCGGGGGTCGGCGGCGTCCTGACGGCGCTGAGCACCGTCCCGCTGGCCCGCACGCGCCTCACCCCGGCGCTGTTGCGCCGCGAGTGACGGGAGTGGACCGAGACGGTTCGTGGGTTTGTCGACCGTTCGTGGGCTCGAGGGCACGAACCGTCGACAAACCCACGAACCGTCCGTCCGCGCGTAGCGCGGGTACCGCCAGTGGGCAGGACCGCGGCGGTGATGCGCGGCAGGGTGGGGGTATGAGCGAGCGCCCCAAGGTCGTGGTGCTGTCCGGGCGGGGACGGCACGAGGATCCGTGGCACGACCACGCGGCGACGTCGAACGCCCTGGCTGGCATCTTCTCCGCGATCACCGAGGTGGACGTCCAGGTGCGCTCAGCGTTCCGGGGTGCGCTGGACGACCTGACCCGGCTGGACCTGCTGGTGCTGAACCTGGGCCGCTCGATGCCGGGCATGGTCGAGGCGGGGATCGACGGCACGGACGAGGACTGGACGCCGTACTTCACCCGGTTCCAGCGGTGGGCGCGCCACGGCGGCCGGTTGCTGGCCGTGCATCAGGCGGCGGCCGCGCTGCCGGGCAACGACGGGTACCGCGAGGTGCTGGGCGGCCGGTGGATCGAGGGGCGCAGCCACCACCCGCCCATCGGCCCGATGCGCCTCACGGTCTCCCACGGGGCGCACCCGGTCACCGAACTGCTGGGCACGGTCACCGCGATCGACGAGCGGTACTGCAACCTGGACGTCGCCCCCACCTCGACCGTGCTGGGGTGGGTCGACGACGACGCGGGCGACCCCCAGCCGGCCCTGTGGGCCACCGAGGCGCACGGCGGCCGCACCGTGTACAGCGCGTTGGGGCACGACGTGCGCTCGTACGAGTCGCCCGCGCACCAGGCGCTGCTCGTGTGCGCGGCGCTGTGGCTTCTGTCCTGACGCGTCCGGCCCCGCTCCAGCCCCGCTCAGGCCCCGTTCAGGCGCCCTCGAAGCCGAGCTGCCGCCACGCCTCGTAGGTGGCGATCGACGCCGCGTTGGTCAGGTTGAGGGAGCGCCGCCCGGTCAGCATGGGCAGCACCACGCGCTGCGTGATGCGCGGGTGGTCCAGCACCTCCGGCGGCAGCCCCGTGGGTTCCGGGCCGAACAGCAGCACGTCCCCGTGCCGGTAGGCCACGTCCGTGTACGACGTCGTCGCGCCCACCTCGAACGCGTACACGCGCCGGCCCGGCAGGGCGTCCATGGCGGCGTCGAAGTCGCGGTGCACGCTCAGCACGGCCAGGTCGTGGTAGTCGAGCCCGGCGCGGCGCAGCTTGGACTCCTCCAGGTCGAAGCCCAGCGGTTCCACCAGGTGCAGGCGCGCGCCCGTCACGGCGGCCAGCCGGATCGCGGAGCCCGTGTTCCCGGCGATGCGCGGCTCGAAGTACACCAGGTGCGCGAACGGGTCCGCGGGTGCGGCGGGGGCGTGCTCGTGCGGGTTCACGCGTGCGCCCCGTCCTCGTGTGCCCTGTTCTCGTGTGCCCCGCCGTCGTGCGGTGCGGCGTCGTCGGCGGGGTGGCCGGCATGGTGACGACGACGCGGCAGCGCGTGCAGCGCGGCGAGCGCGACGGCGCCGACCACCAGGCCGACGACGGCGGAGATGAGCGTCTCGACCAGCCACGCAAGGATGCCGCCCACCGCGGCGACGCCCTCAACGGCGTGGGTGAGGTGGTGCACGGCGTCGAACGGGGCGGCCCACCCGAGCTCGGAGGCCCCGTTGAGCAGGATGTGCCCGCCCACCCACAGCATGGCGACCGTCCCGACGGCGGCGATGGTGCCCAGCACCTTCGGCATCCCGGACACGAGCGAGGCCCCGAACCGGGCGACGCCGGGCGAGCGGCGCCGCGAGAGGGCCAGCCCGATGTCGTCCATCTTCACGATCAGGCCGACGACGCCGTACACGCCCACCGTGATGACCAGGGCGACCACCACCAGGATGACGAGCCGCTGCCAGAACGCCTCGTGGGCCACCTCGTTCAGGGAGATGACCATGATCTCGGCGGACAGGATCAGGTCGGTGCGCACGGCGCTGCCGATCAGGACCTTCTCCGCCTGGGCGCCCTGGACGGCGACGGGCGCCGCCTGCGCGGCCGAGTGCCCGCGCAGGCGCTCCCAGATCTTCTCCGCACCCTCGTAGGACAGGTAGAGCCCGCCCAGCATGAGGATCGGCGCGAGCGCCCACGGGGCCACCCAGGACAGCAGCAGGGCGATCGGCAGGATGATGAGCAGCTTGTTGCGGATGGAGCCGATGGCGATGCGCTTGACGATCGGCAGCTCGCGGTCCGGGGTGACGCCGGTGACGAACTGCGGGGTGACGGCCGTGTCGTCGATGACGACGCCCGCGGCCTTCGCGGTGGCCTTGCCCGCGGCGGCGCTCACGTCGTCCAGCGACGCCGCGGCGGCCTTCGCGATGGCGGCGACGTCGTCCAGCAGCCCCAGGAGCCCAGCACTCATGCGCGGAAGCCTACGGGCTGGGCCGGGCTACTCGCTGAGGCGGTCCTCCAGGGCGGTGAGCTGGCGGGTGAGGCGCTCCGGGACGCCGCCCATCTCGTGGAAGAACTCGGCGGTCAGGGCGGCCTCCGCCTGCCAGGCGTGCGGGTCGACGGCGAGCAGCTCGGCCAGGTCGGCCTCCGGCAGGTCCAGGCCGTCGACGTCGAGCGCGCCCGGTGCGGGCACCAGGCCCACCGGAGAGAGCGTGGCGCCCTCGTCCCCGCCAGATCCGTCGGGGTGCAGGCCGCGCGAGCGGTCGAGCTGGTCCACCATCCACGCGATGACGCGCGAGTTCTCCCCGAACCCGGGCCACAGGAAGCGGCCGTCCGAACCCTTGCGGAACCAGTTGACCTGGAAGATCGCGGGGCGGCGGTGCGGGGCGAGCACGTCACCCATGTGCAGCCAGTGCGCCCAGTGGTCGGGCATGGCGTAACCGCAGAACGGCATCATGGCGAACGGGTCGCGCCGCAGCTCGCCCACCACGCCCTCGGCGGCGGCGGTGCGCTCCGAGCTGATGGTCGCGCCCAGGAACACGCCGTGGTCCCAGCTGAACGCCTGGGTGACGAGGGGGACGTTGGTAGCGCGGCGCCCACCGAAGACCAGCGCGTCCACGGGCACGCCCGCCGGGTCGTCCCAGTCGGGGGCGATCGTGGGGCACTGCGCGGCGGCCACCGTGAACCGCGAGTTCGGGTGGGCGGCGGGGCGTCCGCTGTCCGGGGTCCAGTCGGCGCCCGTCCAGTCGATCAGGTGCGCGGGCGGCTCCGGCGTCAGGCCCTCCCACCACACGTCGCCGTCGTCGGTCAGGGCCACGTTGGTGAAGATGACGTCGTGCGTGAGCGTGGCGATCGCCGTCGGGTTGGTGTCCACTCCGGTTCCGGGCGCGACGCCGAAGAAGCCGGCCTCGGGGTTGATGGCACGCAGGGCGCCCTCCTCGTCGGGGCGCATCCACACGATGTCGTCGCCCAGCGTCTGCACCGACCAGTCGGGGATGGTGGGGCGCAGCATCGCCAGGTTCGTCTTGCCGCACGCGCTGGGGAAGGCCGCGGCGAGGTGGTAGCGGCGCCCTGTCGGCGCGGTGACGCGCACCAGCAGCATGTGTTCCGCCAGCCACCCCTCGTCGCGGCCCATCGCCGAGGCGATCCGCAGCGCGAAGCACTTCTTGCCCAGCAGCGCGTTGCCGCCGTACCCGGACCCGTACGACCAGATCTCGCGCGACTGCGGGAAGTGGGAGATGTACTTCAGGTCGTTGCACGGCCACGCGACGTCCTGCTCGTCGTCGGCGAGCGGCGCCCCCACGCTGTGCACGGCGGGCACCCACTGGGCGCCGTCGTCGATGAGGTCCAGCACGTGGCGCGAGACCCGCGTCATCACGTGCATGGACACGACGACGTAGGGGGAGTCGGTGATCTCGACGCCCACCTGCGAGATCGGGCCGCCCAGCGGTCCCATCGAGAACGGCACCACGTACATGGTGCGGCCGCGCATCGAGCCGCGGAACGCCGCGCGCAGCTCCTCGCCCATGACCTCGGGGTCGCGCCAGTTGTTGGTCGGGCCGGCGTCCGCCTGGTCCGGCGGGCAGATGAAGGTGCGCGACTCGACGCGGGCGACGTCGGACGGCGCCGAGCGGGCCAGGTACGACCCCGGGCGCAGGTCCTCGTTGAGCTTGATGAGCGAACCGGACTCGACCATCTGGTCCAGGAGCCGCTGCTTCTCCCCGGCGGACCCGTCGCACCACACGACCTGGTCCGGCGTGGTGAGCGCGGCGACCTCGGCGACCCAGGCCTCGACGGTGCCGTCGGCGGGCGTGACGACGGCGTGGGCGGTGCCCCGGGCAGGCAGCGTGATCGACATGGGTTCCTCCTGGTGACGCGATGACACCTCTACGATTTCGCAAGTGGACGAACACTTTCCAGCCCAGAGGCTGTCAAGAATCAACGTTCTTGACGTATTGTGAAGAACATGGCGGACGACCTGGACCTGCTGACACTCGGGCGCCGCGTGCGGCACCTGCGCACCCACCGCGGCCTGACCCTCGACGCGCTCGGCGCCGACGTCGGAGCCGCCCCGTCGCTGCTGTCCCTCATCGAGAACGGCAAGCGTGAGCCCCGGCTCGCCCTGCTGCGGGCGCTCGCGGACGCGCTGGGCGTCGACGTCGCGGAGCTCCTCTCCCCGCAGGCGCCCGATCGGCGGGCCGCCCTGGAGATCGAGCTGGAACGCGCCCAGCGGGGGCCGCTGTTCGCCGAGCTCGGGCTGCCGCAGGTCAAACCCTCCCAGCGCCTGCCCACCCCGGTGCTCGAACAGCTCGTGGGGTTGCACGCCGAGCTCGCCCGCCGCGAGGAAGAGGCCATCGCCACCCCGGAGGAGGCGCGCCGGGCCAACACCGAGCTGCGCCTCGCCCGCCAGGAGACCGGCAACTACTTCCCGGACATCGAGGCGATCGCCGAGCAGCAGGTGGTGCGCGCCGGGTACCCCGGGGCCGGGGCCGTCTCCCACCGCACCGTGGCCCGCATGGCCGAGGCTCTCGGCTTCGACATCCTGCACGTGGGCGACCTGCCCCGATCGGCCCGCTCCGTGACCGACCTCAAGAACGGGCGCATCTACCTGCCCCAGGCCTCCACGCCAGGCGGCCACGGCCTGCGTTCCCTGGCCCTGCAGGCCATCGCGCACCGCGTGCTGGGCCACGAGCGACCCCGCTCCTACCGCGAGTTCCTGCGCCAGCGGGTCGAGGTCACCTACTTCGCCGCCGCCGCCCTCATGCCGCAGGCCGCCGCCGTCGGCCACCTCAGCGCGCGCAAGAAGGAGAAGGACCTCGCGGTCGAGGACTTCCGCGACGCGTTCGGCGTCACGCACGAGGCCGCCGCCATGCGCCTGACCAACCTGGCCACCGTGCACCTGGCCATGCCGCTGCACTTCCTGCGCGTGGGGGCCGACGGCGCCATCTTCCGCGGGTACGCCAACGACGGCATGCCGCTGCCGCAGGACGTCACCGGCGCCATCGAAGGCCAGCTCGTGTGCCGCAAGTGGGCCGCCCGCAGCGCGTTCGGCCGGCCCGACCGGGCCCCCGAGTTCTACACCGGCTACTGCCAGTACACCGACACCCCGGCCGGCACGTTCTGGGAGTCCGTGGCCATGGGCGCGCGCGGGCCCGACGCCGGGGCGTTCTCGATCACCGTGGGTGTGCCGTACGCGCACGCCAAGTGGTTCCGCGGCCGCGACACGCGTGAACGGTTCACCTCCACCTGTCCCGACCCCGCGTGCTGCCAGCGCCCGCCCGCCGACCTCGCCGACCGGTGGGCCGCGTCGGCCTGGCCCAGCGCACGCATGCACCAGCAGATCCTCGCCGCGCTGCCCCGTGGCCGGTTCCCCGGCGTCGAGGACACCGAGCTGTTCGCGTTCCTGGACCGCCACGCGCCGCGGGATGCGCAGGGCTAGGCGAGCGGCCCGCCGCGCTCGTCGAGGCGGTGCAGCAGCACCGGGAGCACGTCGCCGAGCCGCAACCCGTCGTGCTCGTGCTCGTTGGTGACCCAGGCGCTCGTGTTGCCCACGTGCGCGGCCGTCTGCAGCGACAGCCCGGAGTCCACGTACATGTCGTCGTAGTAGACGGCCGCCTCGACCGGCACCTCGTTGGCGGCCAGCCGGCCTGGGTCGTACAGGTCACCCCACTGGTCGCGCGCCGCGAGCGCCTCGGCCGCCGCGCGGTACCCGCGCAGCTCGGCCTGCTCGAACATGCGCGGGTAGATCATCTCGCCCGTGAACAGCAGCGGGTCCGACGACGGCGCGAACGCCGGGTCGCCCGCCCGCACCCGGTCGGCGGCCCACGCCGTCGGCCCCTGACCGGACTGCGCGTAGATGCTCTCGTGCAGCACGGCGTACAGCGGGTTGGTGCGGAACGACGTCGCCGCCTCCACCTCCGCGAGGAACGTGTCCGTCAGCTCGCCGTCCCTATCCGGTGAGGTGTCGAGCGCCTCGTCGAGGATCCAGTGCACCTTCTCGAACCCGGGCTTCATCCCGAAGCCCATGCCGAGCGCCTGGAGGCGCGGCACCGTGAGCGGGTCCCCACCGGGCAGCACGACGCCGCCCGCCTCGATCCGGTCCACGACGCGTCGCACCACCGCGGCGTCGTGCGGGTACCGCTGCCGGAACCGCGCGTTCTTCGCGACCACGCGCGGCTGGGTGCGTGCGTACACGTCCGACGCCGACGCCGTCAGGCCGGGCAGCCCGCCAGTCACGTAGCAGGCACGCAGCGCCTGGGGTGCGAGCGACAGGTACGTCATCGTGATGAAACCGCCGTACGACTGCCCGAGCGTGGACCACCGCCGCCCCCCGTACACCGTGGCCCGCACGTGCTCGGCGTCCCGCACGATCGAGTCCGCCCGGAAGTGGGTCAGGTAGTCGGCCTGAGCGGCCCCGTCCCCGCTCGTGCCGCCGAGGGCCGCGAGCCAACGCGCCGACACCGGACTCGACCGGCCGGTCCCGCGCTGGTCGAGCAGCACCACGCGGAACCGTTCGAGCGCCGCGCCCAGCCACCCGTCGGCACCCGTGGGCCGCGGCCCCTTCCCTCCCGGGCCGCCCTGCAGGTACACGAGCAGCGGCAGGTCCTCCGCGGCCCGGTGCGCGGCCACCACCTCGCGGACGAACACCGAGATCGTGGCTCCGTCGTCGGCCGTGCTGCTGCCGGACCTGCCGGCGTCGGACGCGGACCAGTCGAGCGGCACCGGCACGGACCGGTCCACGACGTGGATACCGGGCAGCGTGTACGACACGGAACTCATGCGCCGACCCTACGCAGCACGGCGCCTCGTCATCGAGCGCAGCGAGTCGCGGGGCCGACGGGGCGGTGCGGGATGCCGGGGCTGCGCGAGGCGCTGGGACTGCGCGGGATGCCGGGGCTGCGCGAGGTGGTGGGGGTGGGTGGTCCGTCGCGCTGCCATTGCGCAGAGCGATAAATATTGCGCTGAGCAATGGCTCTGAAATGAGGCACCTGGGGGACAGGGGGGGAGGGGCCGGGGTCAGCGGATGCCGCGGGCGGTCAGTGCGTCGCCGAGCTCGTCGGCGTGCTTGAGGGCGCCCACCAGGAACGGGACGATGAACAGGCGCAGGCTGCCGCGGATGCCGCGGGCGCGCTGGGCTTCGCGCACGGCGGCGGCGGTGCGTGCGAGGGCCGGGATCGCGGTGAGGGTGATGGACAGCAGCAGGGCCGCGCGGGCGGGGTCCACGCCCAGTCGCTGCAGGGGCGGCAGGGCCCGTTCGATGGCGTCGAGCAGGTCGGTGACCCGGGTGGTGAGCGCCAGCAGGGCGGCGACCGTGATGACGGCCGCGACCCGGGCGGTGTTGACGGCGGCGGGCCGCGGCCCCTGGAGCACGAGCTGTCCCGCGGCCGTCACCAGCAGCAGCCAGCGGGTCGCCCACAGCTGCTCGCGGAGGCACCGCATCCCGATCCCGGGGACGCCGTAGCAGACCAGCGCCGCGGCGGCTGCGGCACCGGCCACCCACCAGTGCGCGGCCGGGAGCACCGAGACGGCCAGGACGACGACGGCGAGCAGCACCGCCTTGGGTCCGGCGGGCAGGCGGTGCCAGATGCTGGTGCCCGCGCGGTAGAGGGTCACCACCGGGAGCCCGCCGGAGCAACCTCGGCGCGGATCTCACCCGAGGCCTCGTCGCGCAGGCTCGCCTCGTATCGGGCGACGACGTCGGCCGGGTCGCCCACAGCGGCCACGCGCCCGTCGGCCACGAGCACCGCGGCCTCGCACCGCCGGGCCAGGGCCAGGTCGTGGGTGACCACGAGCAGGCGGTGGCCGGTGTCGGCGAGCAGGTGGCCGGCCACGCGACGCGCGTTGCGGGCGTCCAGGTAGGCGGTGGGCTCGTCGGCGATCACAAGCTCGGGGTCGCGCACGAACGCCCCGCACAGCGCGAGGAGCTGCTTCTGGCCGCCCGACAGGTCGTGGGAGCCGTGGCCTGCAAGGTCGCTCAGCCCGAACCGGGACAGGGCAGCGTCCACCAGGGCCGCCTTCTGCGCGCGGGGCAGGCGGCGGGAGCGCAGCGAGAGGGCGACGTCCTCGGCGACGGTGGGCATGACGATCTGCGTGTCCGGGTTGGAGAACACGAACGCCACCCGCTCCCGGAGGCGGTCGGCCTCCCGCTGCGGGTCCAGCCCGAGCACGCGCACCGTGCCGGTCACGGTGCCCGCCGAGGCGCCCACGAGCCCGCCCGCCACCCGGGCGAGCGTCGACTTCCCGGAGCCGTTGTCCCCGATCACCGCGGTGGTGCGCGCCGCCAGGTGAACCGTGACGTCGCGGAGCACCGGCGTCTCACCGAGACGGACGTGCACGTTCTCGAACCCGATCCCGGCCGGCGGCTGGGTCGTCGGCGCCAGCGGGGTCGTCGGCGGTCGGGTCGTCGGCGGTCGGGTCACCGATGTGCCGGCACGGGGGAGGCCTCGGCGTCGTCGGCGACGGGCAGCGCCCACGTGCGCCCGAAGGCGCGCGGGTAGGCGCGTACCAGGGTGCCGACCACCAGGGTCGCGATGACCGCCTTGGCGGCGTCCCCGGGCAGGAATGCCAGGCTGGCGATCACGGTCTTGCCGAGCGGGAGGTGCGTGACCACGGACTGCACGGGGATGCCGACGGCGTAGACGCACGCGATGCCGCCGATCACCATCGCGGCGGCGGTGCGCCACCACACGGGCTTGCGTCCACCCAGGTGCACGATCGCTCCGACCACGAACGCGCCGACCATCCAGCCGATCAGGTACCCGCCGCTGGGACCCACGAACGCGGCCGCCCCGCCGTGCCCCCCGGTCAGCAGCGGCAGGCCGGCGGCGACGAGGGCCAGCAGGACGGCTACCGCGAGGGTGCCCAGGCGCGCGCCGAGCACCGCCCCGGCCAGCATGACGCCGAGGGTCTGGGCGGTGATGGGGACGCCGCCGAACACGGAGACGCCCCCGGGCAGGCCGAGCGCGGCGATGATGCCCGCGAAGACGGCCACGCGGGCCATGTCGGTGGTGCTGAGCCGGGTGGTGCGTGCGGTGGCCATGGGCTCTCCCTCATCCTGGACGGCTTCCTGAACACCGTTCACCTGAACGGCGTTCGGTAGGGTAAGCGCATGGCTGACCAGGGGGCAAGACCCGGTGCGAAACGAACCCGGCGCACGCGCGCCGACGTGGTCGACGCCGCCCTGGGCATCCTCGACGACCAGGGCCTGCCCGACCTCACGATGCGCCGCCTGGCCGACGTGCTCGGTGTGCAGCCCAGCGCGCTGTACTGGCACTTCGACTCCAAGCAGGCGCTCCTGGCCGCCGTCAGCGAACGGATCCTGGCACCGCTGGCGGAGCAGGCCGTCGCGGAGCGCTCCTTCGTGGCAGCGGCCGCGGCCCTCGGGACTGGCCTGCGGCAGTGCCTCCTCGCGCACCGCGACGGCGCGGAGCTCGTCTCCAGCTCCCTGGCGCTCGGCCTGGTCGCCCCGCCGCTCCACGACCCCCTCGCCCGGGCCGCCGACGCCGCCGGGGCCCCTGCCGAGGTCGCGCGCACGGCCGCCGAGGCCATCACGCACTTCGTCATCGGGTACGTGTTCCACGAGCAGCAACGCGCCTTCGCGGCATCGCTCGGCGTCGTCGGGCCCGGTGCGGTGGGGCAGGCGCCCGACGACGATGCGGCCGAGTTCGCCGCGGTGCTCGACCTGATCGGTGCGGGGCTGGCCGGACTGGTTTCGACAGGCTCAACCGCTGGTGGTTGAGCCTGTCGAAACCGGGGGGTGGTTATTTGGTGTCGGTGTCGACCCAGTCGAAGGTGCGGGTGACGGCCTTCTTCCACTGGCGGTAGAGGCGTTCGCGTTCGTCCTGGTCCATGGTGGGGGTCCAGCGGCGGTCCTCGGCCCAGTTGGCGACGACGTCGGACTCCCCGGACCAGTAGCCGACGGCGATGCCGGCGGCGTAGGCGGCGCCGAGTGCGGTGGTCTCGGCGACTTGGGGGCGGACGACGTCGACGCCGAGCTGGTCGGCCTGGAACTGCATGAGGAGCTCGTTGGCGACCATGCCGCCGTCGACCTTGAGCTCGGTGAGGGTGACGCCGGAGTCGGCGCGCATGGCTTCGAGGACCTCGCGGGTCTGGAACGCGACGGACTCCAGGGCGGCGCGGGCGATGTGGTTGCGGTTGACGTATCGGGTCAGGCCCACCAGGGCGCCGCGGGCGTCGGGGCGCCAGTAAGGGGCGAACAGGCCGGAGAACGCGGGCACGAAGTAGGCGCCGCCGTTGTCCTCGACCTTGCGGGCGAGCCATTCGATGTCGGGGGCGTCGGCGAACATGCCGAGGTTGTCGCGTAGCCATTGGACCAGGGAGCCGGTCACGGCGATGGAGCCTTCGAGGGCGTACCGCTGGGGTTGGTCGCCGATCTTGTAGCAGACCGTGGTCAGGAGCCCGTTCTTCGAGGGGACTTTCTCGGTGCCGGTGTTGAGGAGCATGAAGTTGCCGGTGCCGTACGTGTTCTTCGCGGCGCCGATCTCGAAGCAGGCCTGCCCGAACGTGGCGGCCTGCTGGTCGCCCAGGATGCCGGCGATGGGGACCCCGGGCAGCAGCCCGCCGGGGCGGCCCGGCCCGTACACCTCGGAGGAGGAGCGGATCTGCGGCAGCATCGAGACCGGGATGCCCATGTCGGCGGCGATGTCCTCACGCCAGGTCAGGGTGTCGAGGTCCATGAGCATGGTGCGTGAGGCGTTGGTGACGTCGGTGACGTGGATGCCGCCGTCGACGCCGCCGGTCATGTTCCACAGCACCCACGCGTCGGTGTTCCCGAACAGCAGGTCACCGCGCTCGGCGGCCTCCCGGGCGCCGTCGACGTTGTCGAGGATCCACTTGACCTTCGGGCCTGAGAAGTAGGTGGCCAACGGCAGGCCCACGATGGCCTTGTACTTGTCGGGTCCGGCGTCCCCGCCCAGCTCCTCGACGATGGGCTGGGTGCGGGTGTCCTGCCACACGATCGCGTTGTACACGGGCTTGCCCGTGGTCTTGTCCCACACCACGGCCGTCTCACGCTGGTTTGTGATACCCACCGCCGCGATGTCGGTGTAGGTGACGTTCGCGCGGGTCAGGGCCAGGCCCACCGCCTCACGCACGTTGTTCCAGATCTGCTCCGGGTTGTGCTCGACCCACCCGGCCCGCGGGAAGATCTGGTCGTGCTCGAGCTGACCGACCGAGACCACGCGGCCGGAATGGTTGAAGATCATCGCCCGCGAGCTCGTGGTGCCCTGGTCGATGGCGAGAACGTAATCAGGCATGAGGTGCTTCCTTACACGTCGGTCGGGACGGGGTCGTCGGGACAGGAGAGGGGCTAGGAGATCCAGACCCGGCCGAGCAGGCCGGCGAGGATCCCGCCGATGATCGGGCCCGCCACGGGCACCCACGCGTACGACCAGTCGGAGCCGCCCTTGCCGGGGATGGGCAGCAGGGCGTGCGCGATGCGCGGGCTGAGGTCACGTGCGGGGTTGATCGCGTACCCGGTGGGACCACCGAGCGAGATACCGATGGCGACCACGATGAGGGCCACGGCGAGCGGGCCGAGCTGCGAGGGCGTCTTACCGCTCGCCACCACCCAGAACACCAGCACGAACGTGGCGATGACCTCGGTGACGAAGTTCCACCCGTAGGAGCGGATGGCCGGCCCGGTCGAGAACACGCCCAGCTTGGTGGCCGGGTCGGCGTCCTGGTCGAAGTGCTTCTTGTACGCCAGGAACGCGAGCACGGCACCGATGAACGCGCCGACGAACTCGCCCGCGAAGTACACCATCGCGTGCGAGAAGGTGGGCTCGATCACCTGGCCGCCGTCGTGGAACGGCTCCCCGGCCACCCACAGGCCCACGGTGACGGCCGGGTTGAGGTGGGCGCCGGACTTGAACGCGGCGTACACGCCGGCGAACACGGCCAGGCCCCACCCGAAGGAGATGAGGAGCCAGTCGGGGCCGAAGCCCTTGTTCTTGGGCAGGACCACGTTGGCCACCACGCCGGCACCCAGCAGGATCAGCGTGGCGGTGCCGAGGACCTCTGACCAGAAAGCATCAAGGAGCATCGTTGTTCCGTTCTGTGTGAGTGAGCTCGCCGGGAGGGGTCAGCCTTCGAGGGGGACCATGTGGGCGACGTCGTCGATGTCCAGGCGGGTGGCCTGGGCGGTGGCGTCGTCGGGCAGGGTCGCGGCGACGTCGTAGGCGTTGATCCGGGCGCGGTACGCGGCGGTCTCGGTGTTCTTCGTGGTGTCGTCCCAGCCGAGCAGGGGCGCGATGATGTCGGCGATCTCGGGTAGCGCGGCAATACCGGAGTCCGGGACCTCGTAGACCAGGCGGGTGCGGTGCAGCAGCACGTCCTCGAGGTGCAGGGCGCCCTCGTGCGTGACGGCGAAGTGGACCTCGGCGCGCAGGTACGCGGGCGCGTGCTCCAGGGGCCGGGCCAGGGACGGGTCCGCCTCGCACAGCTCGACCAGCTCGGCCAGGTCCGACCCGTACCGGTGCAGCAGGTGGTCCACCAGGGGCGGGGTCCACCCGTACTGCTTGGCCCACGCGCGCGCCTGGCGGGCCACGGCCTGCAACCCGACCGCGCCCGTGAGCGGGATCTTGTGCGTGATCGAGGGCAGGGCGACCGCCCGCTGCCCGATCGCGTGGTCCACGGCATCCTTGGCCATGACCCGGTACGTGGTCAGCTTCCCACCCGCGATCACGGACAGCCCCGGCGTCGGGGAGGCGACCGTGTGCTCCCGGCTCACCTTGGCCGACGACGTGCCCTCCTTGGTGCCCGGCTGCAGCAGGGGGCGCAGACCCGCGAACGTGCCCACCACGTCCTCGCGCGTCAGCGGGTGCGCGAGGACCGTGTTCGCATGCTCGATGACGTAGTCGATGTCCGCGGCCGACGCGACCGGGTCACGCAGGTCCTCCACCCACGGGGTGTCCGTGGTGCCGATCACCCAGTACCGCGACCACGGGATGATGAACAGCACCGACTTCTCGGTCTGCAGGATCAGCCCCACCTTGCCGCGGATCCGTTCGCGGGGCACCACGATGTGGATGCCCTTCGACGCCAGCACGCGCAACCCGCCGTCCGACCCGGCGAGCGACTCGGTCTGCTCCGTCCACACGCCGGTCGCGTTGATGACCGCCCGCGCCCGCACCGTGATGCGCCTGCCCGTCTCCAGGTCGACGACGACGGCGCCGTTGACCGCACCCGTGGCCGACTGCGTCAGGCTGACCACCTGGGTGCGGGACGCTGCATGCGCCCCATACCCGGCCGCCGTGCGCACCAGGGTGGTCACCAGGCGGGCGTCGTCCACCGACGCGTCCCAGTACTGCACCGCACCGATCGCCGCATCATGGGCCAGGTCGGGGAACTTGCGGACCATCTGGCTGCGCGTCAGATGCCGGTGCAACGGCATCGCCCGCTTGCCCGGTGCCAACGATGCGAGCGTGTCGTACAACGCGATCCCCGCACCCACGTATGCCCGCTCGTAGAAGCGGTGCTCCAGCGGGTAGAGGAACGGCACGGGCTTGACCAGGTGCGGGGCCAGCTCCTTGAGCAGCAGATCACGCTCCGTGAGCGCCTCGTGCACCAGATGGAAGTCCAGCATCTGCAGATACCGCAGCCCGCCGTGCACCAGCTTCGAGGAACGGCTCGACGTCCCCGACGCCCAGTCCTGCGCCTCGACAATCCCGGTCGACAGGCCACGCGTCACCGCATCCAACGCGATACCCGCACCCGTCACACCACCCCCCACCACCAGCACGTCCAACTCACCGGCTGGGGACGTGGACGCTTCGAGCGCCGTGAGGGCTTGCTCCCGCGACTGCGCGGTGAGCCGATTGGTGGCCATGGGGTGGGCTCCCTTCGCTGCAGGTGACAGTCGCTAACGTCACACCGCAGGGGCGGGACCGCAACAGGTGGCGTGCCCGGCCGTACAGTGACGCCGTGCAACTCACGATCCGGCCCGCCCTTCCTGCCGACGTCCGGTCGATCCGAGGCCTGGTGGAGCCCTACGCGCAGCGCCGCATCCTGTTGGCCAAGGAACTCGTGGGTTACTTCGAATCGGTGCAGGAGTTCGTGGTGGCCGAGTCCGGGGGTGCCGTCGTCGGGTGCGGGGCGCTGCACGTCATGTGGGACGACCTCGCCGAGATCCGCACCCTCGCGGTCGCCCCCGAACACCTGGGCACAGGGGTGGGGCACCGGCTGGTCACCGCGCTCGTCGAGCGGGCCGTCGCCATGGGGCTGCGGCGGGTGTTCTGCCTGACGTTCGAGGTGGACTTCTTCGAGCGGCAGGGCTTCACCGAGATCGAGGGCACCCCCGTCAGCACCGACGTCTACGCCGAGCTGCTGCGCTCCCACGACGACGGCGTGGCCGAGTTCCTGGACCTGGCCCGCGTCAAGCCGAACACCCTGGGTAACAGGCGCATGCTCCTCACGCTGTAGCGGACCCTTTTTTGCGCAACGACAACGCGCTTTCAGGGCCACGAGTTGGTCAAGGAGCGGTACGTCAGGCATGGTGAAAGCAAGGACGCAGGCGTCCTGAACCATCGGCAACGACGCTCGAAGGAGGTGATCCCAGTGGAACTGACCTCGCTGGCGACCATCGTCGCCGTGATCGCCGTCCTGGTGGGTGTGGCCGCGCTCCAGAGCAGGTCGCTCTGGCGGCTCCAGGAGTAGGCCCTCAGCCCGTGGGCAGCGTGAACAGCCCGGCCCCGTCCGAGACCGTACCCACCCGCACGACCAGTCCGTCCGCGACCAGCCCCGCGAGACACCGCTCCACCTGAGCGGGGCTGGCGCCCGTACCGTCCAGGTCCGCCCGGTCCACGGGTGCGTGTGCCGCGCGCAGCGCGGCCATGATGCGGCCCCGGCACTGCCGATCCGTGCCGTGCCAGGCCTGCGAGGTGCGCCGGGCGGAGTGCTCGTCCGCCGGATAGCCCGCCGCCCGCCACGCGCACGCGTCCCGTACCGGGCAGTCCCCGCACCGCGGCGCCCGCGCCGTGCACACCAGCGCCCCCAGCTCCATCGACGCCGCCGCCCAGGTCGCAGCGGCGTCGTCGTCGTCCGGGACGACGCCGACGGCGATCGCGTGCTCCGCCGCCGTCGGGCTGGGTGCGGGCAAGGCCACCCCGCCCAGCACACGCGCGAGGACGCGCCGCACGTTCGTGTCCACCACGACGCTGCGCCGCCCGAACGCGAACGCTCGCACCGCGGCGGCCGTGTACTGCCCGATGCCGGGCAACGCGCGCAGGGCCGACTCATCGTCAGGCACCGTCCCGCCGTGCCGCTCCACCAGCGCTCGCGCGCACTCGTGCAGGCGCAGCGCGCGGCGCGGGTAGCCCAGGCGGCCCCACGCACGCAGCACGTCCGCGACCGGTGCCGCCGCGAACGCGCGCGGGGTGGGCCAGCGCGCCATCCAGTCCCGCCACACCGGCTCCACGCGGGCCACGGGTGTCTGCTGCAGCATCACCTCGCTGACCAGCACGCCCCACGCCGTGCGATCCGCGGCCCGCCACGGCAGGTCGCGTCGTGCCCGGGCGAACCACGCCACCACCGGCTCGACGACTTCCGGCGCGACGACCTCGGGCGCGACGACCTCGGGCGCGACGACCACCGGCTCGACGTCCTCCGCCGCGGACACGTCCGGGCTGAGGGCGCGGGGGCGGGGTGCGGGCACGGGCCCACCGTAGCGGGCACGCGGTACCGAGGTTCCGGGGCCGGGGCGGGTGTACCCCGGGCGCGGCTCCCCGGGTCGACGCCGGGCGCGTCGTAGGTTGTGCCTGTCCTCGAACGCAGACCGGAGGTCCCGTGGCACCCGCCGACCGTCAGCAGCCCGCACGCGGCTCCGGTGCGCGCGGTGGCGGTGGTCGCGCGTCCGGGGGCCAGGGCGCGCGGGGCAGCGCGACGAGCCAGGGCGCGCGGGGGCGGCCCGCTGGTCAGGGCGCGCGGGGCAGCGCGGCGAGCCAGGGCGCGCGGGGCGCGACGTCGAAGGACGGCCGCGTCGTCTCCGCGCACGCGTTCCAGGCGCCGGGCGCCGCAGCGGCTCGGGCGAAGCCGGGTGCGGGGGCACGGCCCGCGTCCGGCACGAAGGGTGCACGGCCCGTCCCGCGCGGATCCCAGCAGAAGGCGAGGCCGACGACGTCGCGGCCGAGGCAGGGTGCGGCCGCGGCGCAGGGCAGGGCCCGTGGCGGCGCCGCGCGGGGGAGCGCTGCGCAGCGGCCGCCCGCGCGGCAGTTCCCCGTGCTGCCGGTGGTGGTGCTCGCGGTGCTCGTGGGCCTGGGGACGACGCTCGGTTACGGCATCGGCCGGGGCGTGACGTGGGTGCGGGACGCGTGGCCGGACTCGGTCCCGCCGCTGCTCGCGGACAAGGTGGCCGTCCCCGAACCGGCCACCGTGGGCGGCCCCAGCACGGACTGCCCGGCGTCGAGCCTGACCCTGGTGGCGGCTCCGGACGCGACGCGGGTGGAGGTGGGGCAGTCCGTCAGCTTCGACGTGTCGATCACCAACTCGGGGCGCCGTCCCTGCCTGGCGGACGGCGGGAACGCGTCCCGCCAGCTCATCATCACGGACGCCGACGGGGAGACCGTGTGGACCAGCGCGCACTGCGGCGACAAGCCGCGTGACCTGCTGTTCAGCCCCGGCTACGTGGACCACACCACCCTGCGCTGGAGCGGCAACCGGTCCGCGGAGGGCGCGTGCACGACCGGCCAGCCCGCGGTGGACCCGGGCACGTACACCGCGCAGGTGGTGATGGCCGGCATCCCGGACGCCGTCAGCAAGCCGGTGACGATCACGGTCACCGCGCCGCCGGAGCCGACGCCCTCACCCGACCCGACGGTCAGCCCGGACCCGACGCCGTCCCCCGACCCGTCGGCCGCAGCAGACGCGGCGACGGAGACGCCGGGCTGAGCCGGACGGCGTCGCCGTCGGAGCAGCGCACGGTCAGACGCGGCGCACGGTCACACGCAGCGCACGGTCAGACGTAGCGTTCGAGGATCGACGACTCGGCGAGCCGGGACAGGCCCTCGCGCACGGCCCGCGCGCGTTGCTCGCCGACGCCGTCGACGGCCATGAGGTCGTCCACCGAGGCGGCGAGCAGCTTCTGCAGGCCGCCGAAGTGCGCCACCATCCGGTCGATGATGGTGGACGGCAGGCGCGGCACCTTGGCCAGGAGGCGGAACCCGTGCGGGGCGACGGCGGCGTCGAGCGCCACGCCCGCCCCGGGCAGGTTGAGCACGCGCCCGATCTGGCTGAGGTCGAGCAGCTGGCTGGAGTCGAGGTCGGAGAGCGCGGCCTCGACGTCCTTGAAGGACCGGCCGGAGCGTTCGAACTCGACGTAGTCGCGCACCACGAACTCGCGGTCGGAGCCGATGCCGCCGATGAGCTCGTCGAGCTGGAGGGCGAGCAGGCGGCCGTCGACGCCCAGCTCGATGACGTACCCGTCGATCTCCTCGGAGATGCGGCGCACCATCTCGAGGCGCTGCACCACGGCGCACACGTCGCGCACCGTGACCAGGTCCTCGATCTCGAGTGCGGACAGTGTCCCGGCCACCTCGTCGAGCCGGGCGCGGTAGCGCTCCAGGGTGGCGAGCGCCTGGTTGGCGCGGCCCATGATGGTGTCGGCGTCCTCGAGCACGTGCCGGGTCTCGCCGATGTAGAGCGCCACGATCCGCATGGACTGGGACACGGAGATGACGGGGAACCCGCTCTGCTTGGCGACGCGTTCGGCGGTGCGGTGCCGGGTGCCGGACTCGCTGGTCTCGATGGTGGGGTCCGGCAGGAGCTGGACGGCGGCGCGCCGGATGCGGGTGGCGTCGCGGTCGAGCACCACGGCGCCGTCCATCTTGGACAGCTCACGCAGGCGGGTGGCGGAGAAGGCCACGTCGAGCACGAACCCGCCGGAGCACATCTCCTCGACCGTGGCGTCGAGGCCCAGCACGATCAGGGCACCCGTGCGTCCGCGCAGGATGCGTTCCAGGCCGTCGCGCAGCTCGGTTCCCGGCGCGACGGCGGCGAGCGTCTCTCGGAGCAGATCGTCTCGATGTGCTGGTGTGGCTGCCACGAAGGTCATCCTAAGAGTTACGGGGCTGTCGGCGCGGTGGTGTGCCGCTCATCGAACCGCGGGGCCATCGCCACCCCGGCCCGCACCCGACCGACCCGCACCTGAGGGCCCCAGCGCCACGGCGTCGATCGCCTCCGCGATGTGCGCGGCCTCGATCAGGTTGACCCCGGCGACCCCGCGGCCGGTGAGCCCGGCGCGGGTGCCGGGCGGGACGACGGCGCGCACGAACCCGAGGCGCGCGGCCTCCGAGAGGCGCCTGTCGATCCCGGTGACGGGCCGGACGTCCCCGGCGAGCCCCACCTCGCCGAACGCGACGGTGCCGGGTGGCAGGGCGTGGCCCGTGTGGGCCGAGACGATCGCGAGCGCCGCGGCCAGGTCGGCCGCCGGTTCGCCCGCGCGCGCCCCGCCCACGGTGGACACGTACACGTCCTGGCTGGCGAGGGGGAGCGACGCGCGCCGGTGGAGCACGGCCAGGATCTGGGACACCCGGGAGGACTCGAGCCCGTTGGTGGTGCGCCGCGGGTTGGCGAGCGGGGAGGGCGCCACGAGCGACTGGATCTCCAGGACCAGGGGGCGGCGCCCCTCGAGGGTCACCGTGACGCACGATCCGGGCACGCCCGCGCCCAGGTGGGACAGGAACATCCCGGACAGGTCGGTGAGTCCGGTGATGCCTGTCTCGGTGAGCTCGAAGCAGCCGACCTCGTCCGTGGGGCCGAACCGGTTCTTCACCGCGCGCACCATGCGCAGCCGGGAGTGCCGGTCACCCTCGAACTGGCAGACGACGTCGACCAGGTGCTCCAGGGTGCGCGGGCCGGCCACGGTGCCGTCCTTGGTGACGTGCCCGACGAGCAGCACGGGCACCTGGCGCTCCTTCGCGGCGGCGATGAGGGCGCCCGCGACCTCCCGCACCTGGGAGACGCCGCCGGCGATGCCGTCCACCTCGGTGGACGCGATGGTCTGCACCGAGTCGACGACGAGCAGCGCGGGGTCGGTCGCCTCGACGTGCCCGAGCACGGTGCCCAGGTCGGTCTCCGCGGCGAGCAGCAGGCTGGGGGCCAGCGCACCCACGCGTTCCGCACGCAGCCGCACCTGCCCGGCCGACTCCTCCCCGGTCACGTACAGCACGGTGCGCGCGCCCTCGGTGCCCGTCCCGGCGCCGCTGCCGCGCGCGTACTGCGAGGCGACCTCCAGGAGCAGCGTGGACTTGCCCACCCCCGGCTCCCCGGCCATGAGGACGACGGCGCCCGGCACGAGCCCGCCGCCGAGCACGCGGTCGAGCTCGCCCACACCGGTGGGGGTGGCCCGCGCGGAGTCCACGTCGATCTCCGCGATGGGCCGGGCCGCCGAGCGCACGGGGGCGACGGCCACGGTGCGCGGCCCGGCCGCCGCGGGGCCGTCCTCCGCGACGGTGCCCCAGGCCTGGCACTCGCCGCAGCGGCCCACCCACTTGGCGGTGGCCCACCCGCACTCGGCGCAGCGGTAGGCGGGGCGGGCGGCCTTGGCAGCGGCGCTGCGGCCGCGCGACGACGTCTGTGTGCTCACGCCGCCACGGTAGGGGGAGCCACCGACGCGACAAATGTCCGCGGCGCCGCGCGGGACGGCGTCCGGCGGTGGCGCGCCTGCGTAGGCTGCGCCCATCCGACCAGGAAGGTACGACGATGACGCGTGACCAGCAGCCGGCCCGCCGCGGGGGCGGCCGGGGAGCGGCCCACGCCCACCGGCCGCCGGCCGACGTGTTCCGGCGCAGGCGCCGCGTGGTGGCCGCGGGGGCGGGCGTCCTGGTGGTGGCGGTCGCGGTGCTCACCGCGTTCGTCTGGCCGGGGTTCGCGCTGCCGGCCCCGGAGCCGGCTCCCACGGTCACGGTCACGGCGCCGCCGCCGACGCCCACGATCAGCCCGGCGGAGCGCACGGGCGAGCAGACGGCGCTCACCACGGCGCTGCCGGACACGGTGCTCCAGTTCGCGTGGACGAGCATCGCCAACCTGGCGCAGTGGCAGGACGATCACCAGGCGATCGAGTCGTGGTCGGTCACCTACGCCGACGCCGGGGGTGCGGACGCCACGCGGATCGTCCTCGAGGTGGGTCAGTGGGCGGACGCCGCGGCCGCGACGGCGTTCGCGGACGCCCAGGTGAAGGCGGCGGGCGAGCCCACCAAGGCGGGGGACGTGGTGGTGGACGGCGAGACCGTGGGCACGTACGCGCTGATCCCCGACGGCGACGCGGCGGTGCTGTGGTGGCGCAACGGGACCGTCGTGTTCCGGGCGCAGGGCCCGGCCGACCAGGTGGAGGCGTTCTACCAGGACTTCCCCCTCTGACCATGGTGCGCCGCCCAGTGAGTACGGTTTGCCTGTGAACGCGTCCGTGAACCTTCATCAGACCCACCTGGCGATGCTCGGCACCGGGAACATGGGATCGGCCGTCCTGGCCGGGGCGCTGCGCGCGGGCATCGACCCGGCGAACGTCGTCGCGACGGCACGCCGTCCCGAGCGGGCCGAGCAGGTCGCCGCCGAGCACGGTGTGCGCGTCACGGCGGACAACGTCGAGGCCGTGCGTGGCGCCGACGTCGTCGTCGTCGCCGTCAAGCCGAAGGACGTCGGGGCGCTCCTCGGCACGATCCGCGGCGCGCTCGCACCGGGCGCCGTCGTCGTCTCCGTGGCCGCGGGCCTGTCGACGGACTTCCTGCAGGGGCGGCTGCCCGCCGGGCAGCCGGTCGTGCGCGTGATGCCCAACACGCCCGCCGCCATCGGCGCGGGGATGAGTGCGCTCAGCCGCGGCACGCACGCGTCCGACGACGACGTGGCGCTCGTGCTGGCTGCCCTGGCGGGGACGGGAGACGTGGTCGAGGTGCCGGAGGCGTACCAGGCTGCCGCCGGTGCCGTCTCCGGCTCGGGCCCCGCCTACATGTTCTACGTGCTCGACGCGCTCGCGGAGGCGGGCGTCTCCGTGGGGCTGTCCCGGGACCTGGCCTCGCGGCTGGCGGTGCAGACGATGCTCGGCTCGGCCCGCCTGATCGCCGAGACGGGCGAGCACCCGGCACTCGCGCGCGAGCGGGTGACCTCCCCGGGGGGCACCACCGTGCAGGGCCTGCGCGCGCTCGACGTGGGCGGGGTGCGGGCGGCGTTCATCGCGGCGGTGGAGGCGGCTCGGGACCGCACCGACCAGATCGCGGCGGAGTCCCAGGCATGACCCGGGCCGTCGACGGGGTGCGCTGAGATGACGCCGCCCCGCCGCCCCGCCATGGCCGACGTCGCGCAGCGTGCCGGGGTGTCGCACCAGACCGTCTCGCGGGTGCTGAACGACCATCCGAGCGTGCGCCCCGAGACGCGGGAGCGGGTCCTGGCGGCGATCGCGGAGCTGGGCTACCGGCGCAACCGCGCGGCACGGGCCCTGGCCACCGCGCGCACCACCACGGTGGGCGTGCTCACCAGCGGCAACGCGCACTTCGGCCCGGCCAGCACGGTGCTGGCCACGGAGTCGGCGCTCAGCCGCGAGGGGTACTTCGTCACCACGAGCGCGCTGGGCTCCTACGACGCCGCGGCGGCCGTGGGCGCTCTGGAGCGCCTGGTGGACCAGGGCGTCGAGGGGATCGTGGCGGTGTGCCCGCTCGTGGACGTGGCCTACGCGATCGACGAGCTCGACCCGCCGTGCCCCGTCGTCGTCGTCGCTGCCCGGCGCGACGAGCAGGGGGCCCGCAGGGGGCGGTACGTGTACGCCGACCAGTACCGCGGGGGCCGTGAGGCCACCGAGCACCTGCTGGGGCTCGGCCACACGAACCTGGTGCACATCGCGGGGCCGGAGCGCTGGTTCGACGCGCGGGAGCGGGCGGCCGCCTTCCGGGACGTGACGGCGGCGCACGGGGCGCAGGCGCGCGTGGTGCACGTGCGGGGCTGGTCGGCGCGGCGCGGTTACGACCTGGGCCACGCGCTCGCCGAGGAGATCCGGCGGCCAGGCGGCCCCACCGCGGTGTTCGCCGCGAACGACCTCATCGCGATCGGCCTCATGCGCGCGCTGTGGGAGCACGGCCTGCGCGTGCCGGACGACGTCTCCGTGGTGGGCTTCGACGACGTCGAGGGCAGCGCCTACCTGGTGCCGGCGCTCACCACGGTGCGCCAGCCGTTCGCGGCGCTGGGCGAGGCCGCGGTGGACGCGCTGCTGGAGGCGTGGGCGGCGCCCGACGCCGCGACCCTGGCCGTCACCGCGGCGGTCATCGCCCCCGAGCTCGTGGTGCGGGGGAGCACGGGCGCACACGAGTAGCGCATCATCGGACAGGAAGGCTCCCGGGTGTGGCCGAGGCCCGGATGTTAGCGCTAACATGCGAGGGTGAACAACGACGCACCCACCCGCGACGCCGTGGTCGCCGGACGTACCACGCTCGGCATCGAGCTCGGCTCGACCAACATCAAGGCCTGCCTGATCGACGCGGACCACACCACCGTCGCCGTCGGCGTGCACACCTGGGAGAACCAGTTCACCGACCGGAGGTGGACGTACCCCCTGGACGCCGTCCACACCGGGCTCGCCGGGGCGTTCGAGGCGCTCGCGGCCGACGTGCGGGACCGGTACGGCGTCGAGCTGACCACCGTGGGCGCCATCGGCGTCTCCGCGATGATGCACGGCTACCTCGCGTTCGACGCCGAGGACGCGCTCCTGGTGCCGTTCCGCACCTGGCGCAACACCACCACGGGACCGGCGGCGGCTGCGCTCACCGAGGCGTTCGGGTTCAACGTGCCGCAGCGCTGGTCCGTGGCCCACCTGTACCAGGCGATGCTCGACGGCGAGGAGCACGTGCCCGATGTCGCGTTCCTCACCACGCTCGCCGGGTACGTGCACTGGCAGCTCACCGGTGAGCGCGTGCTCGGCGTGGGCGACGCGTCCGGCATGTTCCCGATCGATCCGGCCACCGGCACCTACGACACCGGGATGCTCGCCGTGTTCGACGGTCTTGCCGCGCAGGTCACGGCACCCGCCGCCCCCCTGCGTGCTCTGCTGCCCGAGGTCCTGCCCGCGGGCGCGCCGGCCGGGCGGCTCACCGAGGCCGGGGCCGCGCTGCTCGACCCCACGGGCGGGCTGCGGGCGGGCGCCCCGCTGTGCCCGCCGGAGGGCGACGCCGGCACGGGCATGGTGGCCACCAACGCCGTCGCGCCGCGCACCGGCAACGTCTCGGCGGGCACCAGCATCTTCGCGATGATCGTCCTGGAGCGACCCCTGTCCACGGTGCACGAGGAGATCGACGTCGTCGCCACGCCCGCGGGCGCACCCGTGGCGATGGTGCACTGCAACAACGGGTCCTCCGAGCTGGGGGCGTGGGCGGCGCTGTTCGGCGAGTTCGCGGCCGCGATCGGGTCCGACGCCGGGCCCGACGCCGTGTTCGCCGCCCTGCTCGGCGCGGCGCTCGACGGCGAGCCCGACGGCGGCGGCGTGCTCGCCTTCAACTACCTGTCGGGGGAGACCATCACCGGGCTGGACGAGGGCCGCCCGATGGTGGTGCGCACCCCCGGGTCGCGCCTGACCCTGGCGAACTTCGCCCGCACGCAGGTGTACTCGGTGTTCGCGACACTGGCCCTCGGGATGCGCACCCTGGCCGCCGAGGACGTGGCGATCGACGCGATGCTCGCCCACGGCGGCCTGTTCCGCACCCGGGGCGTGGCCCAGCGCCTGCTCGCCGCCGCCGTGGGTGCGCCCGTCGCGGTGGCCGCCACGGCGGGCGAGGGCGGCGCGTGGGGGATCGCGGTTCTCGCGGCGTACTCGGCGGCCGTGACCGCGGGCGAGACGCGTCCCCTGGCGGACTGGCTCGCCGAGACGGTGTTCGCGAACGCCGTGCTCGACGTCGTCGACCCGGACGCCGGCGACGTCGCCGGCCTGACGGCCTACCTGGCCACCTACGAGGCCGCCCTCCCCGTCCAGCACGCGGCCGTCGCTGCCACCCGCTGACCGCGGCACCACCGACCATCACCCCGACCGCCACCCACGTACGGAGCCCGCACATGACCGTTCCTGAGAACCTCCGCGCCGACGTCGACGCCGCCAAGGCTCGCGTGGCCGCCCTGCACGCCGAGCTGCCCCGCTGGGAGCTCGTGGTGTGGACCGCGGGCAACGTGTCCGAGCGGGTGGGCGACCTGTTCGTCATCAAGCCGTCCGGCGTCAGCTACGACGACCTGGACGCCGACGCCATGGTGGTGTGCGACCTGGACGGGAACCTGGTCGAGGGCAGCCGGTCGCCGTCGAGCGACACCGCCGCGCACGCCTACGTGTACCGGAACATGCCGCACGTGGGCGGCGTCGTGCACACGCACAGCACCTACGCGGCGGCCTGGGCGGCGCGCGGCGAGGAGATCCCGTGCGTGCTGACCATGATGGCCGACGAGTTCGGCGGGCCGGTCCCCGTGGGGCCGTTCGCGATCATCGGCGACGACTCGATCGGGCGCGGCATCGTCGAGACCCTCCGGGACCACCGCAGCCCCGCGGTGCTCATGCAGAACCACGGCCCGTTCACGATCGGCAAGGACGCGAAGTCGGCCGTGAAGGCCGCCGTGCTGCTCGAGGAGGTCGCGCGCACCGTGCACATCGCGAAGCAGGGCGGGGACCTGATCCCCATCCCGCAGAGCGCGATCGACTCGCTGTACCAGCGCTACCAGAACGTCTACGGCCAGCACTGACCCGCCCGTACCCACCCCCTCGAAGGAGAGACATGAGCAAGCCTTACGCCGACCGCGAGGTCTGGTTCCTCACCGGGTCGCAGGACCTGTACGGCCCCGAGACCCTGGAGCAGGTGGCCACGCAGTCCCGTGAGGTGGCCGCAGCTCTCGACGCCGCCGACGCCGTGCCGGTCAAGATCGTGTGGAAGCCCGTCCTCAAGGACGCGGCCAGCATCCGCCGCGCCATGCTGGACGCGAACGCCGACGACTCCGTGCTGGGCGTCATCACCTGGATGCACACCTTCAGCCCCGCGAAGATGTGGATCGCCGGCCTGGACGCGCTGCGCAAGCCGCTGCTGCACCTGCACACGCAGGCCAACGTCGAGCTGCCGTGGGACACCATCGACTTCGACTTCATGAACCTCAACCAGGCCGCGCACGGCGACCGCGAGTACGCGTACATCGCCGCCCGCCTGGGGGTCGCGCGCACCACCGTCGTCGGGCACGTGTCCAACCCGGCCGTGCAGCAGCGCGTGGGCACCTGGGTGCGCGGTGCGGCCGGCTGGGCCGCCACGCACGAGCTCAAGCTGGTCCGGTTCGGGGACAACATGCGCAACGTCGCGGTCACCGAGGGCGACAAGACCGAGGCGGAGCTGCGCTTCGGTGTCTCGGTCAACACGTACGGCGTGAACGACCTGGTCGCGGCGGTGGACGCCGTGGCCGACGACGCCGTGGACGCGCTCGTGGCGCAGTACGAGGACCTCTACGACGTCGTCCCCGAGCTGCGCCGGGGCGGGGAGCGGCACGAGTCGCTGCGCTACGCGGCCCGCCAGGAGATCGCGCTGGAGTCCTTCCTGACGCAGGTGGGCGCCAAGGCGTTCACCACGAACTTCGAGGACCTGGGCGACCTGCGCCAGCTCCCCGGGATCGCCGTGCAGCGCCTCATGGCCAAGGGCTACGGGTTCGGTGCCGAGGGCGACTGGAAGACGGCCGTGCTGGTGCGCGCCGCGAAGGTCATGGGCGCCGGGCTGCCCGGCGGCGCCTCCCTCATGGAGGACTACACGTACGACCTCACGCCCGGCCACGAGGTCATCCTGGGCGCCCACATGCTCGAGGTGTGCCCGTCCCTGACCGCGACGAAGCCGCGCGTGGAGATCCACCCGCTCGGCATCGGCGGCAAGGAGGACCCGGTGCGCATGGTGTTCAACGCCGACGCCGCCGAGGGCGCGGTGGTGGTCTCGCTGGCGGACATGCGCGACCGGTTCCGCCTCACGGCGAACGTCGTCGACGTCGTCGCCCCGCCCGCCGACCTGCCGCACCTGCCCGTGGCCCGCGCCGTCTGGCAGCCGCGCCCCTCGCTCGCCGTCTCGGCCGAGTGCTGGCTCACCGCCGGCGGCGCGCACCACACCGTCATGTCCACCGCCGCAGGCGTCGAGGCGTTCGAGGTGTTCGCCGACATCGCGCGCGTCGAGCTGCTCGTCATCGACGAGGAGACCACGCGGCGCGGGTTCGCCGACCAGGTGAAGTGGAACGCGGCGTACCACCGGCTGGCGCAGGGCCTCTGAGCCGTCCTGCCCCGCGACGCCGCCGTACCGGAGGGTGCGGCGGCGTCGTCATGTTCGGAGATCCCGGGTGGCACCGCGGGACTGTGACATAGGCCCGGTTTCAGGTCGGGACTGCCGGTCACGGACAGATCACGCCGCAGGTCACGCGGTGATCCGCCGTGAGATGCGCCAGGTTGCGGCCAACGACTTGACGAATCGCCCCTACCTCGTCGCGAGCACCTGAATGTGAACGCTAACATTTGCGGGTACCCCTCACCGCGGACCACGTTCCTGCGGACTCAACGACGAGAAAGGCACCACGATGAAGCGACTCGCTTCGAAGTTCGTCGCGACCGCTGCGACGGCCACCCTTGCACTTGGCCTCGCAGCATGCTCCGGTAGCGGCGCAGGTGGCGGCACCGATGAAGGCACGGCAGGTGGTGACGCCGAGTCCACCGCTCCCGAGGACATCACCGTCGGCGTCGCGATGCCGACGGAGACGTCGGAGCGCTGGATCGCCGACGGTGACGCGGTCAAGTCCGGGCTGGAGGAGGCCGGGTTCTCCGTCGACCTCCAGTTCGCGAACGACGACATCCCCACCCAGCAGCAGCAGATCGAGCAGATGGTGACCCGCGGCGCGGACATCCTCATCGTCGCCTCGATCGACGGCACCGCGCTCGCCCCGCAGCTCCAGGCGGCCTCCGAGCAGGGCATCCCGGTCATCGCGTACGACCGCCTGATCAACGACACCGAGTTCGTCGACTTCTACGTCACCTTCGACAACTTCCAGGTGGGCGTCGAGCAGGCCACCTCGCTCCTCAAGGGCCTGGGCCTCAAGGACGCCGACGGCAACGACACCGACGAAGCCGGCCCGTTCAACGTCGAGCTCTTCGCGGGCTCGCTCGACGACAACAACGCGCACTTCTTCTGGAATGGAGCGATGGAGACCCTCAAGCCGTTCATCGACTCCGGCAAGATCGCCGTGAAGTCGGGCCAGACCGACATCGAGCAGGCCGCCACGCTGCGCTGGTCGCAGGAGGCCGCTCAGACCCGCATGGAGAACCTGCTCACCTCCACCTACGGCGGCGGATCCGAGCAGCTCGACGGTGTCCTCTCGCCCTTCGACGGCATCTCGCGCGGCGTCATCACGGCCCTGCAGAACGCCGGCTTCGGGCCTTCGCTGGCCGACGGCCTGCCCGTCGTGACCGGTCAGGACGCCGAGATCGCCTCCGTCAAGCTCATCAACGACGGCGTCCAGTTCTCGACGATCTTCAAGGACACCCGCAAGCTCGCCGCGCAGGCCGTCACGGCCGCCAAGGCGTTCGCCGCGGGTGAGACGCCCGAGGCCAACGACACCGAGACGTACGACAACGGCGTCAAGGTCGTCCCGTCCTACCTCCTCGATGTCGACGTCGTCGTCAAGGACAACATCCAGGAGCTGCTGATCGACTCCGGCTACTGGACCCAGGACCAGCTCGACCGCGGTCAGGCCTGACACACCCGGCAGGGACGGGCTCGCCGGGCTGACCCGGCGGGCCCGTCCCTCGGAAAGAGAGGACGGTCGGCATGTCGAGCACGATCCTCGAGATGCAGGGCATCACCAAGAACTTCCCCGGGGTCAAGGTCCTCAAGGACGTCAACCTCGCGGTGCGCAGCGGAGAGATCCATGCGATCTGTGGTGAGAACGGCGCCGGGAAGTCGACGCTCATGAAGGTGCTGTCGGGGGTCTACCCGCACGGCTCCTACGAGGGGAAGATCCTCCTCGACGACCGCGAGATGCGGTTCTCCTCGATCAAGGACTCCGAGGCCGAGGGCGTCGTGATCATCCACCAGGAGCTGGCCCTGGTGCCGCACTTGTCGGTCGCCGAGAACATCTTCCTCGGTAACGAGGTCACGAGCGGTGGCCTCATCGACTGGCACAAGGCCAACGCCCAGGCAGCCACGCTGCTCGAGCGCGTGGGCCTCCACGAGAACCCGGTGACCCTCGTCGGGCACCTCGGCGTCGGCAAGCAGCAGCTCATCGAGATCGCCAAGGCACTCAGCAAGGACGTGCGGCTGCTCATCCTCGACGAGCCGACGGCCGCGCTCAACGACACCGACTCGGAGCACCTGCTCGATCTCCTGCGACAGCTGCGCTCGCAGGGCATCACCTGCATCATCATCAGCCACAAGCTGGGCGAGATCGAGAACATCGCCGACTCGACCACGATCATCCGCGACGGCATCGTCGTCGAGACCATCGACATGGCCGACCCCGGCTCCACTCAGGACCGCATCATCCGCGGCATGGTGGGCCGCGACCTGGAACACCGGTTCCCCGAGCGCACCCCCAAGATCGGCGCCGAGGTGTTCCGCGTCGAGAACTGGACCGTGCACCATCCCACTCAGCCGCGCACCGTCGTCGAGAATGCGTCCTTCGGCGTCAACGCTGGTGAGATCGTCGGCATCGCCGGCCTGATGGGTGCCGGCCGTACGGAGCTCGCCATGAGCATCTTCGGCCGCTCGTACGGGCGCGACATCTCCGGCACCGCGTACCTGCGCGGCGCGCCGGTGCCGCTGCGGACGGTCGACGAGGCCATCGCGGCCGGGCTTGCCTACGTGTCCGAGGACCGTAAGCGATACGGCCTCAACCTGATCCAGGACATCCGGACGAACGTCACGGCGTCGGGCCTGGGCAGGATCTCCAAGCGGGGCTGGATCAACGGCAACGAGGAGATTGAGGTCGCCGAGGGCTACCGCCGCTCGATGAACATCAAGACGCCGACCGTCATGCAGATCGTCGGCAACCTCTCGGGTGGCAACCAGCAGAAGGTCGTGTTGTCCAAGTGGCTGCACACAGCGCCCGAGGTGCTCATCCTCGACGAGCCCACGCGCGGGATCGACGTCGGCGCCAAGTACGAGATCTACACGATCATCAACCAGCTCGCGGACGCTGGGAAGGCCGTCGTGGTCATCTCCTCCGAGCTGCCTGAGCTGCTCGGCATCTGCGACCGGATCTACACGCTCGCCTACGGCCGGATGACCGGCCAGCTTCCCGCCTCCGATGCCACACAAGAACGGCTGATGGAGCTCATGACCATCGAGAAGACCAAGGAGGCAGTCCGATGAGCGCCGTCGCGGATCTCAAGGACCTCTTCACCCGCAACCTGCGCACCTCGGGCATCTACATCGCGTTCGTCGCGATCGTGCTGCTCTTCACGTGGCTCACCGACGGCATGCTCCTGCAGCCGACGAACCTCACCAACCTGGTGCTGCAGTTCTCCTACGTGCTGATCCTGGCGCTCGGCATGATCATCGTGATCATCGCGGGCCACATCGACCTGTCCGTCGGATCGGTCGTGGCGCTGACCGGAGCGGTGTCGGCCGTCGTGGTCATCCGCCACGGTGCGCCGTGGTGGGTCGGTATCCTCGCCGCCCTGGCCGTGGGCCTGCTGGTGGGCGCCTGGCACGGCTTCTGGGTCGCGTACGTGGGCATCCCCGCGTTCATCGTGACGCTCGCCGGCATGCTCCTGTTCCGAGGGCTCACCTTGCGTGTGCTGAACAACGTGTCGCTCTCGCCGTTCCCGCGTGAGTATCAGCAGGTGGCAGGCGGGTTCATCAACGGCCTCCTCGGCGGCAACGGCTACGACGTGTTCACGCTTGTCATCGGCGCGGTCGCCGTGGTCGCCTTCGCCTACTCGCAGTGGCGTTCCCGTGCCGCTCGTCTGGCCTACAAGCAGCCTGTGGAGTCGATGGGGCTGTTCGTGGCCAAGATCGTGGCCGTCGCGATCGTGGTCATGGCGTTCGCCTGGCAACTCGCCCACTCGCGCGGCTTGCCGATCGTGCTGATCATCCTGGCCGTGCTCATCCTGACCTACCAGGTGGTCACGACGCGGACCGTCTTCGGCCGCCACGTGTACGCCATCGGTGGCAACCTTCCCGCGGCGCAACTCTCTGGCGTCAAGGTCAAGAAGGTTAACTTCTGGATCTTCATCAACATGGGCCTGCTCTCGGGTGTGGCCGGTGCCGTGTTCTCGTCGCGGTCCAACGGCGCCCAGCCCGGGGCCGGGAACATGTTCGAGCTCGACGCGATCGCCGCCTGCTTCATCGGTGGTGCCTCGACCACGGGTGGTGTCGGCCGCGTGACCGGCGCCATGGTCGGTGGCCTGGTCATGGCCGTCATGTCGAACGGCATGCAACTGATGGGCGTCCCCCAGTCGACGCAGCAGATCATCAAGGGCCTGGTCCTACTGGTCGCTGTGGCCTTCGACATCTACAACAAGCGTCGGGCCGGTGCCGTGCGCTGACGCGCTCCCGCATCCGCTCGCGCCACGAGGGGCACGGCCACCCGGTGGCCGTGCCCCTCGTGATTGCTGTGGGCCCGGTCGGGTCAGGCCGGGACCAGGCGGATCATCGACCAGGACACGGCCGGCAGCTCGGCACTGATGCGACCACCGTTGAGCCGCACCGTGCCGTTCGGTGCGGGCAGCACTGAGGTTGCGTCGTCGGCGGAGGCCGTCCAGTGCGGGTCGTCATTCGTGTAGGTCAGGGCTTCGGCCACCCGCAGCCCTGTGAACGCGGAGAGGTCGATGTCGAGCGAGGTGACCTGATCCGTGGACCGGTTCACGGCGAAGACCACCACGTCACCCGTCTCTGGGTCGTGGGTGGCGATGGCAGACAGGGCCGCGACCTCGCCGTGCTGTGCGGTCTTCAGCGCCGGTGAGTCAACGGCGACGTTGAGCACGGAGCCCTTGGCGTTGTTCGCGGTCAGGGCAAACGGGTGGAAAATCGTCTGCTTCCACGCCCGGCCACCCGTCTCCGTCATGATCGGTGCGATCACGTTGACGAGCTGGGCGAGCGATGCCGAGTGAACGCGGTCCGTGTTGCGCAGCAGCGTGATGAGCAGGTCGCCGACGACGACGGCGTCCGCCACCGAGTAGACGTCCTCCAGCAGAGGCGGTGCGACGGGCCAGTCGTCCCCGGTAGGCGGCTTGGATGGAGTCGCCTGCTGGTACCAGACGTTCCACTCGTCGAATGAGATGTTGATGCGCTTCGTGTGCTTGCCGGCCGCTCGCACTGAGTCGGCCACCGCGACGACCGACTTGATGAAGCGGTCCATCTTGTCGCCCGAGCCGAGGAACGAGGCCAGATCGCCGTCGTGCTCGTAGTAGTACTCGTGGGCAGAGACGTAGTCGATGTGTTCGTAGGCCTCCGTGAGCACCGTGTGCTCCCAGGCCCCGAACGTGTCCATGTCCGACGACGAGGAGCCGCACGCGACGAGCTCCAGCTCGGGCTGCATCTGGCGCATGGCACGAGCGGCCTCGGTGGCGATGCGGGCGTACTCCTGCGCCGTCTTGTGACCCGTCTGCCAGGGGCCGTCCATCTCGTTGCCCAGGCACCACATCTTGATTCGGTACGGGTCGGTCGCACCGTTCTTGATGCGCTGGTCGGACCATTCGGTGCCACCCGGAATGTTGCAGTACTCGAGGATGTCGAGTGCCTCGGCAACCCCTCGGGTGCCCAGGTTGACGGCCATCATCGGTTCGACGCCGACCTTCTCGCACCACTTCATGAACTCGTCGACACCCACCGTGTTGGGGTCGGTCGAGTGCCACGCGAGGTCGAGTCGGGCGGGCCGGTTCTCCTTGGGGCCGATCCCGTCCTCCCAGCGGTAGCCGGACACGAAGTTGCCGCCTGGGTAGCGCACCGTCGTCGTGCCCAGTTCCTTCGTGAGCTCGGCGACGTCCTCGCGGAAGCCGTCCTCGTCGGCAGTGGGGTGGGTGGGCTCGTAGATGCCGTTGTAGACGCACCGGCCCAGGTGCTCGACGAACGAGCCGAAGGTGCGCGGGCGGACCGGGCCGACGACGAACGCGGGGCTGACGGTCAGGGCTGCGTTAAGCATGGTGGTGCTCCGGTGTGGTGTGGGTGCGGCCGTGGTCACTGGGGCGACCGGATCTGGTTCTGGATGTCGTTCTGCGCCTGGTCGAGTGCCTCCGTCACATCCATGTCGGACTCCAGGATGTTGTTGAGCGTCTCGGTGGTGAGCAGGTTGCCGACCACGGGCCACGCGTCGGTCTTCTGTGACTGCATCAGGCCAACGTTTCCGGCGCCGATCTCGTTGAGTGCGTCGAACATGTTGTTGACGAAGAACTGGTTGAACTGGTTCTCCGGGTCGTGGGTCACAGCCTCGGTGGTCCACATGCTCGTGTTGACCGGGTCGAACCCGAGGGCTTGCCACACCCGCTCGTTGCCGGACTCGGAGAGCTTGGCGAAGGCGAGGAACTCGGCGGCGAGGTCGGCGTTCTCGGAGGCTGATGGAACGGCCGTGCCGGTACCTCCTCCACCGACGGTGACGACGTTCCCGTCGGCGAACGATGGCGGTGCGGCGATGGCCCACTGGCCGTCCATGTCGCCCATGTACGCGAGGAAGCGGCTGGTGAACCAGGACGGCATGATGAACGCTGCGAAGTCACCGTTGTTGATCGATCCGAAGGCCTCCTCGGTGTCGGGCTGGCCACCGGGGATCGGGCCTGCGACATTGTCGCGCTTGAGCCCCTGGAGGAACTCGAGTGCGGAGACCACCTCGGGGCTGTTGAGCGTCACGTTGCCGGCGGCGTCAGTGAACTCGCCGCCCTTCTGCGCGGTGACGAGCATGGTCTGCCAGAAGGCTGAGGTGTCGGCGGTGGTGAGGAAGCGACCGGTCTCCTCGTGGTATCGGACCCCGGCCTCGCGGAAGTCGTCCCAGGTCTGGAGCGTGGAGTAGTCGATTCCGGCCTCCTCGAGGAGGGGCACGTTGTAGAAGGCGAGCATCGCGCCCACGTGCGTCGGCAGTCCGAAGAGCTGACCGTCGCGGCTGTACAGGTCCATGCGGGCTTCGACGACGTCGTCGCGGAACGGGGCTGCGACGTCGGTCAGATCACGCAGCGGCACGTCACCCCGCACGAAGTTGGAGAACTGCCCGACCTCGATGTCGATGATGTCGGGGACCTCCTGTCCCGTCTGGAGGGCCATGAGTGCGCGCTGGTGCATGGCATCGAAGGGGAGTACGCGGGTCTGGATCTTGACTTGCCGGTCGGGGTTGGCGGCGTTCCACTCTGCGGCCATCTCCTCGTAGAACGTGCCGTGGAGCGCAACGAACGTCATGAGGTCCAGATGCGTGGCGTCCTCGCCCGCACCCTGGTCGACGCCGGACTGGAGGACCTCGCCCTCGGCGTCGTCCCCGCCGCCCGAGCCGCAGCCGGCGAGGATGCCGCCTGCCAGGGTTGCCACGGCGAGCGCGGCAAATGCCTTCTTGATTCGCATGGGAGCCAATCTCCTTCGATTGTGGTGTGTTGCGGTCGTTGGTTTGCGTCAGCCCTTGACGGCGCCGGCGGTCATTCCGGAGATGAAGAACCGCTGGAACATCAGGAACAGCACGAGGATCGGAATCAGGGAGAAGAACGCCCCGACGATCAGGAGGTCGTAGTTGTTGCCGTAAGGGGTGAGCAGTGTGTTGAGGCCGACGGGCAGCGTGTACATCTCCGGCGACCGCAGGACGAGCAGCGGCCACAGGAAGTTGTTCCATGCACCCATGCCGACGAGGATCGCCATTGCGGCCATCGCGGGGGTCATGAGAGGCAGCACCAGCCGGAAGAAGATGCCGAACTCGCTGACGCCGTCGACCCGGCCGGCCTCGAGCAGCTCGTTGGGGATCCCGGTGAGGTACTGCCGGAAGAAGAAGATTGTCATGGGAGCCGCGAGGAACGGCAGGAAGATGGCCACGAACGTGTTCGACAGGCCCATGGAGTGGATCTGGCTGAACAGCGGCAGCATCATCATCTCGAAGGGCACCGTCATGAGCAGTACCACGGTGATGAACAGGGCGATCTTGCCCCTGAACTCGTACTTTGCGAACCCGTAGGCGACAAAGGCGCTCACGAACAGGGTGAGCACTGTCTGCACGGCGGTCAGGCCCACGGAGTTGGCGAACCAGCGGAAGAAGTTTCCGGAGTCCGTAAAGAGCATGACGTAGTTCTGCAGGCCCGCCTCGTCCCAGTTGATGCCGAGGTTCAGTCCGTGTCGGATCAGGTTGGTGCCGTCTTGGAAGGTCCCCACGAAGATCGCCCAGAACGGGATGAGGGCGATGGCGGCGACGGCGATCAGGGCGCAGTTGACGAGCGCCGAGCGTCCTCGGGAGCTGCGGTTGGGGTCGTCGTCGCGGAGCTGCTGGGTCGGCTGGTCCGTGATGGTCGGAGACATGAGGGACGCGCTCATCTCAGCGGGCCTCCTTCTTGAAGAACCCCGTGAGGGTGAGCTGGGTCAGGTTGATGAGGAGCACCAGCGCCAGCAGGACGACGCCCACAGCAGAGGCGAACCCGAGGTCGTTGCGCTCGACGCCGAAGCGGTACAGGTAGCCGATGATGGTCAGGCCGATGTTCTGCGGCGAGTTGTTGCCGCCCCAGAGCATGAACGACTCGAGGAACATTGCCAGCCCGCCGAACACTGAAATTGTCGTGACGAAGATGATCGTGGGCTTGAGCGCCGGGAGCGTGACGTGCCGGAACGTCTGCCAACGGGTGGCACCGTCGATCGCGGCGGCCTCGTAGTGCTCCTGCGGGATCTGCTGGAGACCGGCGAGGAAGTACATCATGTTCACACCTGTCCAGCGCCACAGGGCGAGGACCAGGAGAGCGATGAGGCCGGTGATGTCTCCACGCATCCAGCGGATCGGCTCCATCCCGAACAGGCCGATGACCTGGTTCATGAGGGCGGACTCACCCTCGGAGAACATGAGGCGGAAGATGATGCCGGCGACCACCACCGAGGTCAGTGCGGGCACGAACATCGCCGACTTGAAGAAGCCCTTGATCCGTGGGGAGCCGACCTTCGAGTTGACCAGGACGGCCAAGCCCATCGGGATCGGGATAAGCAGGAGCAGTGTGAGCAGCATGTAGCGCAGGGAGTTCCCCACGGCGAGCCAGAAGAGGCGGTCGTTGAACATCCGCACGTAGTTGTCGAAGCCGACGAACTCGGTGGTGCCGGGGATGATCCACTGCGTGCTCATCACCGCGGAGCGGCCGATCGGGTACGCCCAGAAGAGGGCGAACGTGACGATGAACGGCAGCACGAACAGGTACGGTGCCGCCTTCTGCGAGAAGAACAGCGAGGAGAGCGGCCGCCGCGGCCTCGGCGCTGCAGGTCGGACGCGCGCCTCGGTGCGGTGCGTCCTGTGCTCTGTTGTGGTCGACATTGAACCTCCAGCCCGAGTCAGCAGACGTGGTCTGGTGCCGGGTCTACAACGTTGTAGTTGATGATGTGAACGAGTTTGGCAAGCCGGTAGAGGCTCTCGCGGGCGTTGTCTGGATCTGATGTCTCGAGTGGCACCTCGAGGAGCGGCGTGAAGAGCGCGAAGCCGTGCGGTGCCTCTGTGCTGTCAGGAAGCAGTGCCCTCGATCGCGCCCGCGACGAGCAAGAAGACGAACGCGACCACGGTGATGCCCCCGACGACGAAACCTGCCGTCGCGAAGCCGCGGCCGTCCGCACCTGTCAGGCCGATGCGGCGCACGCCCAGCACGCCCAGCACGATGCCGGCCAGGGCGAGTATGGGTGTCAGCGTGACCGCGAACCGCATGGGTACGACCAGGAAGGCGAGTAGCCCGGCGACTGCGGAGGCGGCCGAGCCGGCGGCTACGCGGTCTGCGGTGCGGAGCAGGGTGCCCCGCCTGGTGGTGCCAGGGTGAGTCATGAGTCCTCCGTCGCGTCGATGCGTGACCGTCGAACCTACGGGCCGGCGGCGGGCCCGAGAGCACTCTGGCCGATCAGGAGTCGCCAGGTGGCTGGAGTCGACATGCGCCGCGCAGGGGACGGTGAGGAGCCATCTGGTTGAGCGCGTTCCGAGGCGTCCCTAACCTCCGGGAGAGAGGCCGCGGGTCGACGTCGACGTCGGCCTCGGTGAGGCGATCCGTGTGCCGCCCAAGACCGCCGACGATGACGACGAGAGACGAGCGACCATGACGACGACATCAGCAGGCCGTGGCCTGCGCCCGGCCGCCGGCGCTGCCGCCGGGCTGCCCATCGCCCCCTCCGCCGGCAGGTGGCGGCCCCTCGGGCTGGCCGACGTGACCATCGACGGTGGGTTCTGGGGCGAGCGCCAGGCACTCAACCACGACGCGATCATCCCGCACGTGGACCACTGGCTGGAGAAGCTGCGGTGGACCGGCAACTTCGACCGCGCGGCAGATGGAACGGTCGCCACCGACCGCGCCGGGCGCGAGTTCTCCGACTCTGAGACCTACAAGCTGCTCGAAGGCATGGCCTGGGAGATCGGGCGCAGCGGTGACGAGGTGCTCGAGGCGCGGTTCCACGAGATCGCCGCCCGGGTGGCCGCCGCCCAGGAGGTGGACGGCTACCTCAACACGAAGTTCGGCCGCCCGGGCCAGCACCCCCGGTACACGGACTTCGAGTGGGGGCACGAGCTCTACTGCTTCGGCCACCTCATCCAGGCCGCCGTGGCCCGGGCCCGCACCGTGGGTCTGGACGACGTGCTGGTGGGGGTGGCGCTTCGGGCTGCCGACCACGTCTGCCGCGAGTTCGGCCCGGACGGTCGCCAGAACATCCCTGGCCACCCGGAGATCGAGGTCGCGCTCGCCGAGCTGTACCGGGTCACGGGCGAGCGCCGCTACCTGGACCAGGCGCGGCTGTTCGTCGAGCGGCGCGGGCACGGCACCCTGGCCGCGATCGACTTCGGCCAGCAGTACTTCCAGGACGACGTCCCGGTGCGCGAGGCCGATGTGCTCGACGGTCACGCCGTGCGCGCGCTGTACCTCGCCGCGGGTGCCGTTGACGTCGCGACGGAGGACGGTGACGCGGAGCTGCTCGCGGCCGTCGAGCGGCAGACCCGCCGCACCCTCGCCCGGCGTACCTACCTCACTGGCGGAATGGGGGCCCATTTCGAGGGCGAGTCCTTCGGGGCGGACTTCGAGCTCCAGCCAGAACGTTCGTACTCCGAGACGTGCGCCGGGATCGCCTCGATCATGCTCAACCACCGCCTGCTGCTCGCCACGGGTGACGCGGTGTACGCCGACGCCGTCGAGCGCACCCTGTTCAACATCGTGGCCACCTCGCCGGCGGACGACGGCCGCGGCTTCTACTACACCAACACCCTCTACCAACGGTTCGAGGGCCAGATGCCCGACCTGGACGCCCCGTCGGTCCGGTCGTTCTCGGCCGCCCGCCCGCCGTTCTTCGCGGTCTCCTGCTGCCCGACGAACCTCACGCGCACCTTCGCGTCGCTCGGCGCATACGTCGCCACGCACGACGACGACGGCGTCCAGCTCCACCAGTACGCGCCGTCCACGGTACGCGCGGCCGTGGCCGGTGGCGAGGTGCACCTGCGCGTGACCACCGAGTACCCGACCGACGGGTACATCGTGGTCGACGTGCTCGCAGCGCCGCCGGGGGACTGGGCGCTGACGCTGCGCGTGCCGTCCTGGGCAGTAGGAGCCGTCGTGCACGCCGGAGGAGCGGCGGCACCAGCTGAGCCGGGCTACATCACGGTGCCAGGGCCGCGGTCCGGTGGGCGCGTCGAACTGGTGCTGCCGATGGCACCGCGTTGGACGTACGCCGACCCGCGAGTGGACGCCGTGCGCGGGCAGGTAGCCGTGGAGCGCGGGCCCTTGGTCCTGGCGCTGGAGTCGATCGACTTGGGTGCCGACGTCTCTCTGGCGCGTGTCCGCACCCAGGAGCCACCCGTTGCCGACGGCGACCGGACCCTGGTTCCCGTGCGGACCGTGACGCTGGATGACGCCGACTGGCCGTACGCCGCGGCGCGGCCTGCGGGCGTGGACCCGGAGGCCGGTGAGCGTCTGGTGCCGTTGATCGCGTACCACCAGTGGGCGTCGCGCGGCCCGTCGACCATGCGGGTGTGGATGCCCGAGGTGTGCTCCTGACGCGACCGCCTGGCGGCGTGTCCCCGAGGGCGCTTGTCGTCCTGGCGGCATTGCTGGGAGCAATGAACATTGCTCACGGCAATGTCCCGAGAACGCCACCTGGGTGGTGAGCCCCCGTGCGCACGCGAGCGGGAGCAGGTGCGGCCAGGTGCGAGGAGAGTGCGATCGCGCTGCTCTACATCGTTGTATGCTTCGGGCCATGTCGTCAGGTGTGCTGAAGCGCGGTCGCAGCGGTCTCGCAGCGGACGTGGCGGAGGGAACCCGATGAGCGAGACCCGCGTGACGATGCGTGATGTCGCGGCCCGTGCCCAGGTCTCGCTGAAGACCGTCTCGAACGTCGTCAACAACTACCCGTACATCAAGGCGTCCACGCGCTCTCGCGTCGAGGAAGCGATCGCGGAACTGGGCTTCACGGTCAACGTCAGCGCCCGGAACCTGCGCCGTGGTCGCAGCGGCATGATCGGCCTGGCGGTGCCGGAGCTGTCCCTGCCCTACTTCGCCGAGCTCGCGGACTCCGTGATCCGCGCGGCCGAGGCGCGGGGCCTGACCGTGCTCATCGAGCAGACGGGCGCCGTGCGTGAGCGGGAGCTGGCGGTGCTCGGCGGGGAGCGGCGCAGCTTCACCGACGGCCTGATCTACTCGCCGCTCGCGCTGGGCCCCGACGACGTCGGCGAGCTCTCGGTGGTCGACTACCCGCTGGTGCTGCTCGGCGAGCGGATCTTCGGCGGGCCGGCCGATCACGTGACGATGAGCAACGTGGAGGCGGCGTACGCGGCCACCATGCACCTGGTCGAGCGGGGTCGACGGCGCATCGCCGTCATCGGCGCGCACGAGGGGGAGGCTGTCGGTTCGGCGGCGCTGCGCATGCAGGGGTACCGCCGGGCGCTCGATCACGCCGGGATCCCGTTCGATCCCGCGCTGGTGGCGGAGGCCGGGCTGTGGCACCGCTCCACGGGCGCGGAGGCGATGGCGCGGCTGCTCGACGACCGCGTCGAGATCGACGCCGTGTTCGGGCTCAACGACGCCCTTGCGCTCGGTGCCCTGCACGTGCTGCACGACCGGCGCGTGTCGGTGCCGGGACAGATCGCGGTGATCGGGTTCGACGACATCGACGAGACGGCATACTCCTCGCCCACGCTCTCGACGGTTCACCCGGGCCGCGAGGAGATCGCGCGCACCGCCGTCGACCTGCTGCTCCAGCGCATCGAGGGTCCCGGAAAGGACCAGCCGTTCCGCGAGGTGATCGCCGACTTCTCGATCGTCGAACGGCAGTCGACGGCAGGCTGAGCCGCGTCGGTCGGCAGTGACTCGGTCGGCAGTGGAGCGTCAGCGCGCGTCGATCCGGTCGAGCTGGAGGTCGGCGATCCAGCCGGTGGCCAGGAGCGGCAGGCTCAGCCCCACGAGCGCCCCCAGCACCGGGACGAACCAGAACAGCGTCGCGAGCACGCCGAGCGTGACCAGCAGGGCCAGCGACGTCGGGAGCGTGGACGCGGGGACGAGCAGCAGGAACCGCCACACGCGCACCGGCCCGTCGTCGTACCGGCGCAGCACGGGGGCCAGGTAGGCGGCCGCGAGCACGGTGCACAGCCCGACGACGACGAGCCCTGCGGTGAGGGCGGCGCGCACCGGGCCGTTGACCACGCGGACCACGGCGAGGTCCAGGACGAGCAGCACGGCCACCACGGTGAGCGGGGCGCCCACCAGGTTGGCGCGCCGGAAGCCGGTGCGCCACGCCCGCCAGAAGTCGCGGCCCACCGCCGTGGGGGCGGTGCCCGCAGGCAGGCGTGCCAGGAGGCGGCCGGCGGCGTCGATCGAGGGGTGCCAGCCCAGGACGACGCCGCCTGCGAGGGTGCCGACCACGATGAGCACCTGCGCGAGCACCAGGTGCTCGGCCCAGCGCAGCACGCCCATGATGCGCGCGGACCAGCCCAGGCCGACGCCGTCGGTGTCCGCCTCGGGGCGGCGCGCGGTACGGGCGCGGGCCATCTCAGCGCCCTGCCGGCTCATGAAGCTCGTGGGGCTCGTGGCGTGACCCGGAGACGGTGCGGCCGCGGTCGTCGACGGCGCAGAACGTCCAGGTGGGCCGCCCCTGCTCGGCGTCCCATGCGGGCATCACGACGGCCTGCGCGCGAGCGCCCGACGGCCAGGTCCAGGAGAACCGTCCCTGACCGTGCGTGGCGACGTCGGTCACGTCGAGGGCCTGCGGACGGGTCGGCTGGACCTCACGCGGCGCGGCCGAGAGCTCCACGACGTCCCACGTCCCGGCGAGCACGCCCGCGTCGACGGGCCACCCGGCGCGGGGCGTGCGCTCGTGCGCGGTGCCCGCCCAGGGGCGCAGGCCCACCACCGGCCACCCGTCGGCGGTCCACGCGAGCAGGCGCGTCTGCACCCGGTGGCGGGTGGGGGCCTCGGCGTCCCGGACGTGGTGGACCAGAAACTGCCGGGTGCCGTCGGGCAGCTCCTCGGTCAGCACGGACGCGTGCCCGGGGGCGCGCAGCCCCGGCCCGCCGGGCAGGCGGTGGCCCGTGAGCACCGCGGTGCCCGCTGGTCCGGGGATGCCCGTTGCGGGGATGCCCTGTGCGTCGCCGGCGTCGTCGTCGCGCAGGTCGCGGCCGGTGCGGTCCCGGTACGGGCCCGTGACCTGGTCCGCGACCCCGGCGCGCAGGTGGTACGAGTCGAACAGGGAGTCCCAGGAGGCGATGAGCGCCCACCCGCCCTGGGGGCGGGAGAGCACGAACGCCCCCTCGATGGCGCCCTCGACGGCGGCGGGTCGCCGCGCGACGAGCGTGCCGGGTCCGGGGTGCGGGTCCCCGGGCTCCCGGCCGAGCGCGAGCCCGGTGGCGGGGTCCAGCGCGAGCACGTGCAGACCTCCGAAGAACGACCCGTAGACGAGCCAGTGCCGGGCGGGCTCGTCACCCGTGCCCTCGTTGCTCGGCTCGATGACGACGTTCGCGTCGATCGCGTTGGGGGCCCCGGACCCGTGGGGTGACAGGCCGGGCGTGACGCCGTCGTGCGTGCTGGTGACCACCAGTCCGTGGTCCGTCCACGGCCCGCTCGGGTGGGGTGCGATGGCCAGGCCGATGGCGGAGGTGCGCGACCCGAAGGTGGAGGCCGACCAGTACATGCGCCACTGCGGTGGGCCGGACGGCCCGGGTACGCGGACCACCTCGGGCGCCCACAGCCCGCCGGCCCCGGTGTGGGCGTGGGCCGCCTCCGGCACGCCGGGCAACGCCCAGCCGTGGAACGTCCAGTCGACCAGGTCGGTGGATCGCCGCACCTGCACCCCGCCGCGCACGGGGCCGTCGGCCCAGGCGTCGGTGGAGAACAGCCAGTACGTGCCGTCGTCGTCGCGGACCACCGTGGGGTCGTGGGCGTGGTCGGCACCCCAGGCGGCCGTGTCAGGGGGTGTGCCAGTGAGCGTGCCGGGCGTGCCCCCGGCCAGGACCTCCGTCATCGCCTCAGGCCTTGGTGCCGGTGAGTGCGACCGACGCGATGATCTGGCGCTGGAACACGATGAACACGATGAGGATCGGCAGCAGCGCCACGAACGACGCACCCATGATCAGGGGGTAGTCGCGCTGCGTGGCGTACTGGACGTTCAGGTTGGCGATGACCACCTGGAGCGTCTGCTTCTCCGGCGAGTTCAGGTAGAGGATCGGCGCGAGGTAGTCGTTCCACACGCCCATGAACCAGAGGATGAACTGGGCCGCGATGGCCGGGCGGATGAGCGGCATGATCAGCACCGTGAAGATGCGGAAGTAGGACGCGCCGTCGATCTTCGCGGCCTCGATGAGCGAGTCGGGAACGGTCTCCAGGTACTGCCGGATGAAGAAGATCATGATGATGTTGCCGAACAGCAACGGCACGATCAGCGGCAGCAGGGTGTCCACCCAGTGCAAGCGGGAGAACATCACGAACTGCGGGATCATCACGGTCGGGTACGGGATCATGAGCCCGGACAGCAGGCCCAGGAAGATCGCGTTCTTGAACGGCAGCCGCAGCTTGGCCAGGGCGAACGCGGCGAGCGCCGAGGTGAAGGATCCGATCACGGTCACGGTGGTGGCCACGATGAAGCTGTTCTTGAAGCCCGAGAGGATGGGCGCGTCGGACCACATGCGTACGAACGTGTCCCATTGCGGGACCTCGGGCCACAGGATGGGCGGCAGGGCGAAGACCTCGGCCTTCGTCTTGATCGCCGTCGTGAACATCCACAGCAGCGGTGCGGCCATCACGACGGCGAAGATCGCGAGGACGACGAACAGCACGGTGTTGACGGTGCGGCTCTCGGTGCGCACGTGGTGGTGCACCTGCCGGGTGCTCCGCGCTGCGGGACGGGTGAGGGTGGGAATCGCAGTCATGGTCGGGGCCTCACTCGATGCTGAAGCTGTTGCGCCGGTTGAGGCGGAACTGGATGACGGTGATCACGAACACGATGAGGCCCAGCGCGATCGCCATGGCCGTCGCGTAGCCCATCTGCTGGTACTTGAAGGCCTTGCGCCAGATGTACCAGACGACGGATGCGGAGCTGAACTCGGGCCCGCCCGTCGGGGTCATGATGTTGATCTCGGTGAAGATCTGCGCGCCGGCGATGATGTTGGTCACCACCAGGAAGAACGTCACCGGGCGGACCATGGGCAGCGTGATCGAGCGGAACTTCTGGAATGCGCCGGCGCCGTCGAGCGATGCGGCCTCGTAGAGGGACGTGGGCACCGACTGGATCGCGGCCAGGTACAGGAGCATCGAGTACCCGAGACCCTTCCACACGGCCATGATGATGATCGCGGGCTTGACGGTGGCGGTGTTCTGCAGCCAGTCGGGGCCCTCGATGCCGAACCAGGCGAGCACCTGGTTCACGAGCCCGAAGTCGCCGTTGTACGCGAACTGCCACACGATGGCGATCGCGGCGAGCGACGAGACCACCGGGATGTAGTAGATCGTGCGGAACGCGGTGCGGCCGGGGATCTTCCGGTTGAGCGCGATGGCGAGCAGGAGCGAGAGCACCAGCCCGATCGGGATGCCGATCATGTAGAAGAACGTGTTCCACAGGCTCTTGAGGAAGTACTCGTCCTGGAACAGCGAGACGTAGTTCTTCAGGCCCACGAACCGCATCGGGCCCAGGCCGTTCCAGCTGGTCAGGGACGCATAGGCGGCGAACAGGATCGGGTACAGCGTGAAGGCCAGGAACCCGATGACGGGCGGGGCCACGAACGCCAGCGCCCAGCGGTGCTCGACGCGGTGGAGCCGGTTGCGATCACGCTTGCTGCGCGTCGTCGGCGGGGTGTCCGCACGGGGTTCGGCCGGCACGGCGATGGCCTCGGGGGCCGGGCTTCGCGACATCGCGACGTCCTCTCGTTCTCATGACTGGCAGAGGCGGTGCGTGGTGGCCCGGGCGCACCCGGGCCACCACGGGTCACGCTCAGCCGGCGCTGGCCGCCTGCTTGGCGTTCTCGATGGACTCGTCGAGCAGCGCCTGCATCTTGGGCTGCTCCGCGGCCAGGTAGTCGGCGGCGGTCTGCTTGCCGTCGAGCACGGGCTGGATGTTGGTCCACAGCTCGTCGTACCACTCGGCGCCGTAGGTGAACGCGGCCGGCATGGCGCGGCCGTAGTCCTGCACGATGTCGAGGAACTCCTGGCGGTTGGCCGGCTCGGCGTCCGCCTCTCCGGCCCAGTCCTGCGCGACGTCGATGAGGTTCGGGATCTGGATGTTCGCGTCCACCAGCGTCTGCATGGCGTCAGGGTCGGCCGAGAGGTAGGTCGCGAGCTTGACGGCGTCGTCGGGGTACTTGGTCGTGTTGGACACGCCGATGCCGAGGGAGCCCACCCAGGTGGCCGGGCCGGCGTCGCCGACGGTCGGCCAGGGGATCAGGTCGTAGTCGAAGTCCAGGTCGTTGTACGTGGAGACGTCCCACGGGCCCACCGGGAAGAACGCGATCTGGCCGGCCATCCAGCGCTGGTAGGTGTCGAGCGTCGCGGCGTCGGCGGCCGACGGCGTGACGGCGTCGACGTTCGTGAGGTCGGCGAACTTCTGGAGGGCCTCCGCGAACTCGGGGGTGTCGACCGTGACCTTGGTGTGGTCCTCGTTGGTCCAGTCGCCGCCGTTGCTCCACACCATCGACTGCAGGTTCCACGTGACGTTGAGGCCCGTGCCCCACTGGTCGATGGTGCCGTCACCGTCGGTGTCCGTGGTGAGCTGCTTGCAGATGTCGACGAACTCGTCCCAGGTCAGGGGCGTGTCCTTGTCGGGCAGCGGGATCCCCGCGGCCTCCAGCATCGTCTTGTTGTACCCGAAGGAGAACGGCCCGACGTCCTTGGGCAGGCCGTAGAGCCGGCCGTCGGAGGTGCCCTGGACGGTGCCGTCGTAGCGGTAGGAGTCGACGCCGTAGGGCCAGATGTTGTCGAGGTCGACGCCGGAGTCGGCCACGGCGTCGGTGATGTCCATGAGGACGCCCGAGGCGACGTACGACTGCAGGCTGGCCTGCTCGATGTAGAAGACGTCGGGCACGTTGTTGCCGGCGACGGCCGCCTGGAGCTTGGTCGCGTACTGGTCGGCGTCGGTGACGATCATCTTGACCTTGACGCCGGTGTCGGCCGTGTACTTGTCGATGGCCGCCTGGTACGCCGTCTTCTCGTCCGCGCCGCCACGGAACATGAAGGTGATCTCCTTCGTGCCCCCGGCATCGCTTGCGTCGCTGCTGGACGAACACGCTGTCAGTGCGGTCGCGCTCACCAGCGCGACGATCGCCGTGGCGGCGATCTTCTTCCTGTTCATGGGAGCCTGCCTTTCCGGTGGTCGGTCCGGAACGGTCGTGGACGGAGCGCGGCCCAGCTCGGCGTCTGCCGGGCCAGGGGATCTGACGGTTCGGTGCTGCCGTGCCTCCGGGCCGTCGTCCCGCTGGTCGTCATTGACCTTCCGATGATGTCGATGGAGTGAATCTACAACGTTGATCTACAACGTTGCACAACATGGCACGGCGGGTCGCGATCGGTCAAGCAACGATCTGGTCACGATGCGGGCGACGCCGCGACCCAGCCGACCGTGCGCCCCGCGGACCTCTTGCTTTACCGCGTGCCGGTGACGTTGACGAACGGCGCGATGTGCTGCAAGGTACCTCTACAACGATGTAGATCCCGCCCGGAGTGGCACTGACGGAACGGTCCGCCAGCGGCCACGTTCCCGGGATCCGGCGCGCACCCAGGCACCACCGACAGGAGCACCCAGCATGATCCCCGTCAGCATCACCCTCGACCCGGCGTTCCGCGTGGGCCCCGTGCGCCGCCGCACCTTCGGGTCCTTCGTCGAGCACCTGGGCCGGTGCGTCTACACCGGCATCCACGACCCGTCCCACCCCACCGCCGACGGCGACGGGTTCCGCAAGGACGTCGTCGAGCTCACCCGCGAGCTCGGCGTCAGCACCGTGCGGTACCCCGGCGGCAACTTCGTCTCCGGGTACCGGTGGGAGGACGGCGTCGGCCCGGTCGAGCAGCGCCCCCGGCGGCTCGACCTCGCGTGGCACTCCACCGACCCCAACACCGTGGGCGTCGACGAGTTCGTGCGCTGGACCCGATCGGCCGACGTCGAGCCGATGATGGCGGTCAACCTGGGCACGCGCGGCGTGCAGGAGGCGCTCGACCTGCTGGAGTACTGCAACGTCAAGGGCGGCACCTACTGGTCCGACCTGCGCCGCGCCAACGGTTCGCCCGAGCCGCACGACATCCGGATGTGGTGCCTGGGCAACGAGATGGACGGCCCCTGGCAGATCGGCCACAAGACGGCCTACGAGTACGGCCGGCTCGCCACCGAGACCGCGCGCGCGATGCGCATGATCCAGCCCGATCTCGAGCTCGTGGCGTGCGGGTCCTCCGGCGTGCCCATCCCCACGTTCGGCGAGTGGGAGCAGATCGTGCTGGGCGAGGCGTACGAGTACGTCGACCTGATCTCCGCCCACGCCTACTACTGGGAGGAGGACGGCGACCTGGGCTCGTTCCTCGCCTCCGCGACGGACATGGACCACTTCATCGAGTCGGTCTCCGCCACCGCGGACGCCGTGCGCGCGCACAAGAAGGTGTCCAAGCGCATCAACATCTCGTTCGACGAGTGGAACGTCTGGTACCAGCACCGCGCCGAGTCCCAGCCGCCGACGGGTGACGACTGGCCCGTCGCACCCGTGCTGCTCGAGGACAGGTACAACGTCGCGGATGCCGTCGTCGTGGGCAACCTGCTCATCTCGTTGCTGCGGCACACCGACCGCGTGCACGCGGCGTCGCTCGCCCAGCTCGTCAACGTCATCGCGCCGATCATGACCGAGCCCGGCGGCCGCGCCTGGAAGCAGACGATCTTCCACCCGTTCGCGCAGGCTTCGCGGTACGCCCGCGGCGACGTGCTGCGCGTCGCCCTCGACGTCGCCACCTACGAGACCGCGAAGTTCGGGGACGCCGCCCTCGCCGACGCCGTCGCCACGTACGACGCCGAGACCGGCGAGGTCGCGCTGTTCGCCGTCAACCGTTCGACGACGCAGCCCGCGCTGCTCGACGTCGACCTCCGCGCGATCCCCGGCCTGGAGCTGGTCGAGGCCAGCACGCTCGCCAACCCCGACCACCAGTGGCAGGCCACCGCGGACGACGACTTCTCGGTCGCGCCGCGCGCCAACGCGACCGCTCAGGTGGCCGACGGCCGCCTCCGCGTCGAGGTGCCGCCGGTGTCCTGGAACGTCGTGCGCCTCGCGGTGCGCGCGTGACACGGCGGCCCGCGGCCCCGGCGGCCGCCGCCACGCAGGCCGGCGCCACCGGTGCCGCGGGCCGTTCACCCCGGCGACGCCGCGCCGTCGTCGCGATCTCGGCCGTCGTCGCCGTCGCGGCGGTCGCCGCGCTCGCGGTCGTCGGCCTGCGCTGGTTCGGGGCCGACGACGCACCGGCGGCGACCGCGCTGGACGTGACCGGTGACCTGCATACGCACGACCCGGCGCTCGTCGCCGGGGGCGAGGGCGAGCCCTGGTATGTGTTCTCGACGGGCGACGTGCGCGTGGGCCTGGGCTCGCCGCAGGTGCGCCGGTCCGACGACGGCGGGGTCACGTGGGAGGACGCCGGCACGGTGTGGACGGCAGCCACCCGCCCCGAGTGGGTCTACGACCTGGTGCCGGGCGTCACGAACTTCTGGGCTCCCGAGGTCGTGGAGCACGACGGCACCTGGTACCTCTACTACGCGGCGTCGACCTTCGGGTCGAACACCTCCGTCATCGGGCTCATGACCAACACGACGCTGGACCCGGACGATCCGGACTACGCGTGGGTGGACCGGGGCGAGGTGGTGCGCTCCACGGTGGGCCAGGACAACTTCAACGCCATCGACCCGGCCGTGATCACCGCCGACGACGGCACGCCGTGGATGGCGTTCGGCTCGTTCTGGGGCGGCATCCAGCTTGTCGAGCTCTCGTGGCCCGACGGCAAGCCGGTCGCGGGGTCCGAGCCCGTGACGATCGCCAGCCGGATCGGGTCGCCCAACGCGATCGAGGCGCCCTCCCTCGTGGAGCACGACGGCTGGTACTACCTGTTCTTCTCGCGCGACTCGTGCTGTCAGGGCACCGACTCGACGTACAACGTCGCCGTGGGCCGTTCGCGGGACATCACGGGCCCGTACGTTGACGACCAGGGCAGGGACCTGACCGCCGACGGCGGGCTGTCGCTCCTGACCACGCTCGGCGACATGGTCGGCCCGGGCGGGCAGTCGTACTCGCACGGCTACCTCGCGTTCCACTACTACGACGCGACCGCGGGCGGCGACTTCCGGCTGGAGATCCGCAGGCTCGCCTGGACGGACGACGGCTGGCCCGTCGCCTGGACCGCCGGCGAGCTCGCGCAGCGGGCTGGCTCGAACTAAGCCCGCTCGCCGACGCTCGCCGCTCGCCGACGCTCGCCGCTCGACGCCGCTCACCGCGTGGGGCGCGGTGTGCCGGACCCGGATCGTCGGTCCTGGACGGCCCCCTGCCGTTCTGGAGACATTGCTGGCAGCAATGAATATTGCTCCCAGCAATGTCTCCAGAACGGCACCTTGCCCGCACGGGGGCGACCGGAGCCCTGCCTGTACGGGGGCGACCGGAGCCCTGCCTGTACGGGGGCGACCGGAGCCTGCCGGTACGGGGGGCGACCGGAGCCTGCCGGTACGGGGGCGACCGGAGCCTGCCGGTACGGGGCGGCCGGAGCCCTGCCCGCACGGGCGCGGTCGCCGCCCCCGTCCGCACGGGGCGACCGCCGCCCGTCCGCCGGTGTTCTGGACGATGCTGCGCCTTCTGGACGATGCTGCGCCGGGAACGCGCCCGACGTCCGGTGGGGCGGTTGAATGACCCCGTGGCCAACGAACCCGGGACGCGAAGGGGCAGGCGCCCTGCAGGGCGCGACACGCGCGCGGAGATCCTCGTGTCCGCCCGCGCCGTGTTCCTGGAGGAGGGCTACGACGCCGCCTCGGTGCGCGCCGTCGCGCGGCGGGCAGGGGTGGACCCCGGCACGGTGCGGCACTGGTTCGGCGACAAGTCGCGCCTGTTCTCCGCGGCCATCGGCATGGCCGACATCGACCCGGGTGCCGTGGCGCGGGCTGCGCTCGACGGACCGCTCGACGGGATCGGGTACCGGCTGGTGTGCCGCGTGCTGGAGACGTGGGACGCGGACGGCGCGGTGGAGGGGATCCGCCTGGCGCTGCCCGCGGCGCTCGCCGACCCGGAGCGGCGGGCGCTGCTGCCGCAGTTCCTGGGCGCGGAGATCCTGGGGCCTATCGCGGCCCGCCTGGACCCCGGAAGTGCCCGCCTGCGCGCGGCCCTGGCGGCCACGCAGATGGTGGGCGTGCTGCTGGCCCGCTACGTCGTGGGGGTCGAGCCGATCGCGTCGCTGCCGGCGTCGCGGGTCGCGGAGCTCGTGGGCCCGGCGATCGAGCGGTACCTGCGGGGATCGCTGGATGTCGGAGCGCCGGGATCCGGCGAGTCCCTTGCGTCGCCAGGCCCGCAGGAGCAGAATTCCCCACATGGTGAATAACGACGACGGAGCGGCGGTCCGTGCACGCGGACTGCGCATCGTCCGCGGCGCACGCACCGTCATCGACGGGCTCGACCTCGACGTCCCGGCCGGGCAGGTCGTGGGCCTGCTGGGTCCCTCCGGCTCCGGCAAGACGACCCTGCTGCGCTCCATCGTGGGCGTCCAGGCGAACGTCACGGGCGACCTCACCGTGCTCGGTGCACCCGCGGGGTCGCCGGGGCTACGGCGCCGGGTCGGCTACATGACCCAGGCGGCGTCGGTCTACACGGACCTCTCGGTGATCGAGAACCTCGTGCACTTCGCGGCGCTCGCGGGCCGGCGCGGGGCCGCCGCCCATGCCGCCGCGGCCGACGCCGTCGCGGCCGTGGACCTGGGTGGGCACGAGAAGCAGCAGGTGGGCTCGCTCAGCGGCGGCGAGCGGTCGCGCGTCTCCCTGGCCGCGGTGCTCGTGGGCGACCCCGAGCTGCTGGTGCTCGACGAGCCCACGGTGGGGCTCGACCCGGTGCTGCGCCGCGACCTGTGGGACATGTTCCACCGGCTCTCGGGAGAGGGTCGCACCCTGCTGGTCTCCAGCCACGTCATGGATGAGGCGGCGCGCTGCGACCGGCTCCTGCTGCTGCGCGGCGGCGCGCTGGTGGCCGACACCACCCCGGACGAGCTGCTCGCGCAGACCGGCGCGCCCGACGCCGAACGCGCGTTCCTGACCCTGATCGACCGTGCCAACACCGGCACCGGCACCGGCACCGATGCCGGCACCGCATCCTCCGGGGGTGTGCGATGACCCTCACGATGGTGACCGCCGGACGCGTGCTGAACCAGCTCCGCCACGACCGCCGCACGATCGCGCTGATCATGCTGGCGCCGTGCCTCATCGTGGGCCTGGTCGCGTGGATGTTCCACGGCACGCCCGTGCTCGACCAGTTCGGTCCCGTGCTGGTGGGCTTCTTCCCGCTGTTCGTGATGTTCCTGGTCACGAGCGTGACCACGCAGCGCGAGCGGTCCTCGGGCACGCTCGAACGGCTCATGACGACGCCGCTGCGCAAGGGCGAGTTCGTGGCGGGCTACGCCGTCGCCTTCGGGGTGCTGGCCACCGTGCAGGCGTTCGTCGTCGTCGGCTTCGCCCTGCTGGTGGGCATGGACGTGGCGGGATCGGTGTGGCTGGTGCTGCTGGTCGCGGTGCTGGACGCGGTGCTGGGCTGCACGCTCGGGCTGGCCTGCTCCGCGGTGGCCCGCACCGAGTTCCAGGCCGTGCAGATGATGCCCGTGGTGATCATCCCGCAGCTCGTCACCGCCGGGATCATGATGCCGCGTGATCAGATGCCCGAGGTGCTCGAGTGGGTCAGCCGGGTGCTTCCGCTCACCTATGCCGTCGAGTCCCTCCAGGACCTCGCCCGGGGTGCCCAGTGGGCGGGGGTGCGCGGGGCGATCGGCGTCCTGGTGCTGTGGATCGCGGGGGCCGGCGTCGTCGGCGTGCTGACCCTGCGGCGCCGCACCGAGTAGGCGCGGGCGGTCAGGGGCCGAGGAGTGCCGCGGGGACGACGGCAACACCGTCGGAGCGCCGGTACGCGTGGCGTCCGGTGGTGATGACGACCAGGTCGGCGACGTCGTCCGGCCGTTCGGAGCGCAGCCAGTGCAGGTGCCGCACGTCCCGGTCCGTCGGGGAGGTGCTCAGCTTGACCTCGATCCCGACCAGGCGGCCGTCGCGACGCTCCACGAGGAGGTCGACCTCATGGTCTCCCCGTTCCGTGCGGAGGTGACCGACGTGCGCGCCAGCGGCCTCCGCATAGACCTGCACGCTCTGGGCGACCAGGTTCTCGAACAGCGCGCCGAGCAGCGTGCCCTCACGGAGCTGCTCGCTGCGGGTGTCGCGGCCGGCCAGGAGCGCGTCCTCGTCCATGCCCAGCAGGTGTGCGGCCAGGCCAGGGTCGGCGAGCTGGTGCTTCGGCGTCTTGGTGAGGCGGGCGAGGTGGTTGCGGGACGGGCGCCAGGCGGGAACGGGATCGAGCATCCATAGGTCGGCAAGCGTGTCGCGGTACGCCTGCACCGTGGAGCGGGCCGGTTTGGTGGACTCCCCGGGGGTGGCGGCGTCGAGGATTCGTGAGTACGTGGTCGTCGACGACGTCGACGCGGCGTAGGCGGTCATCCATGCCTGCAGTACCTGGGGCTTACGCACGAGGAGTCCTTGTTCCGGGAACGATCGCTGCACGATCGCGTGCACGTACCCCGCGAGGCGTGCGGTCCGAGCGCGAGGCGAGAGCTCTCGGATGCCGGGGAAGCCCGAGGAGGCGATCTCGTGGGCGTAGTCCACGACGGTGGCCTCGGTCTCGCCGGTGATCGGCGTGCTGGAGGTCGGCGCGCCTACCAGCGTGGACAGGCTCACCGTCGGGTTCTCGATACCTCGTTCTGCGAGGCTGAGAGGCCTCATGCGGAACGAGACCATCCGCCCCGCACCGGTGTGTGTGGGCGCTTCGGCGGGGACCGAGCTGCCGGTGAGGTAGTACGACCCGGCCCCGTCGTCGACCGCCCGCCGGACGAGATCCCACACCTCGGGCATGCGCTGCCACTCATCGATGAGGACTGGCCCGTCGAGTCGGCGGATCCGATCAGGGTCGCCGTCGAGAAGTGCTCGTTCGCCGGCGAGGTCGAGCCTGACGGCGGAGCGCGCCCGGCGCAGCGCGGTTGCCGTCTTGCCGACGCCCTTGGCGCCGTAGATCTCGATCGCCGACAGCTCGTCTCCGAGGTCGTCGAGGACGCCGTCGAGTACCCGTTCGCGGTAGGTCGCCACAGGCCTACGCTCCATTTCACGAAACTTCTACGCTACATTTCCTGCGCGACGAACGCTACATCTCCTGCATGATGAACGCTACATTTCCCGCACCCTGGACGCCGTGGATCCCGCTCAGACCCGATGACCGCCGTCGACAACGTGACCAGATCGTGACGCGATGTGATGCTTCCGTGGCGCCGTGTGAGCGCTAACATCGCCGGGACGGTCAATGACCGACGTCCAGGGCCACACCTCGTGGCCGTCTCGAGGAGGAGACATGGCACGCATCAACCACCGCCACACCGCCGTCGCCGCGCTGGCCGCGGTCTCGCTGCTCGCGCTCGGCGCCTGCAGCTCCGGCGCCAAGGCAGGGGACACCGGCGACGCCGCAGGCGGCTCGGACGGTGACCTCATCAGCATCGGCTTCGCCCAGGTGGGCGCTGAGTCCGGCTGGCGCACGGCCAACACCAAGTCCATCAAGGACACGCTGACCAAGGAGAACGGGTTCGACCTGAAGTTCTCCGACGCCCAGCAGAAGCAGGAGAACCAGATCCAGGCGATCCGCTCCTACATCGCGCAGGGCGTGGACGTGATCGCGTTCTCGCCCGTGGTCGAGTCCGGCTGGGACGCCGTGCTCCAGGAGGCCAAGGCCGCGAACATCCCGGTGATCCTCACCGACCGCGCCGTCGACACGGACGACGACTCGCTGTACGTCTCGTTCATCGGCTCGGACTTCGTCGAGGAGGGCAAGCGCGCCGGCGAGTGGGTCTCCGAGAACCTGGGCACCGAGCCCATCAACGTCGTCGAGCTCCAGGGCACCACCGGCGCGGCCCCCACCATCGACCGCAAGAAGGGCTTCGAGGAAGCGACGAAGGGCAATTCCAACATCACCGTCATCGACTCGCAGACCGGCAACTTCACGCGCGCCGAGGGCAAGCAGGTCATGGAGTCGTTCCTGCAGGCGCACGACGACATCGACCTGGTGTTCGCCCACAACGACGACATGGGCCTCGGTGCGCTCGAAGCCATCGAAGCGGCCGGGAAGGTGCCCGGCAAGGACATCAAGATCGTCACGATCGACGGCGTCAAGGACGGCATGACCGCCCTGTCGGAGGGCAAGTTCAACTACATCGTCGAGTGCAACCCGCTGCTGGGCCCGGACCTGGCCGACATCGCCAAGAAGGTCGTGGCCGGCGAGACGGTCGAGAAGCGGATCGTCACCAAGGACGAGGCGTTCGACCAGGAAGGCGCCAAGGCGGCGCTGCCCGACCGCCAGTACTGACGCCCGCGGACTTCGACAGGCTCGACCACTTCCCCCTTGGTGGCCGAGCCTGTCGAGACCACTCCATCCCCACCTGAGGTCGGTTCTACCCATGCATGACAACGAGGCAGTGGTCGAGCTGCGCGGCATCACCGTGGAGTTCCCCGGGGTCCGGGCGCTCGACGGCGTCGACCTCACCCTGCGCCGCGGTGAGGTCCACGCCCTGATGGGCGAGAACGGCGCCGGCAAGTCCACCCTGATCAAGGCCCTCACGGGCGTCTACACCCCGACGTCGGGGCGCGTCGTCGTGGCCGGGTCGCCCGTGGCGTTCACCGGGCCCGCCGACGCGCAGGCCTCGGGCGTGAGCACCGTGTACCAGGAGGTCAACCTGGCGCCGAACCTCACCGTGGCCGAGAACATCATGCTGGGCAACGAGCCGCGGCGCTTCGGCGCGATCGACGTGCGCGCCATGCGCCGCCGGGCCGCGGAGCTCCTGGCCCGGCTGGACGTGCACGTGGACCCGGCGTCGTCGCTGGGCGCGCACTCGCTCGCGGTCCAGCAGCTCGTGGCGATCTGCCGCGCACTGGTCGTGGACTGCAAGGTGCTGGTGCTCGACGAGCCGACGTCGTCCCTGGACGCGGGCGAGGTCGAGAAGCTGTTCACGGTGATGCGCACGCTGCGCGACGACGGTGTCGCGATCCTGTTCGTGTCCCACTTCCTGGAGCAGATCTACGCGATCAGCGACCGGATGACGATCCTGCGCAACGGCCGTCTGGTGGGGGAGTACCGCACCGCGGACCTGCCGCGCCGCGAGCTGGTGCACCTCATGATCGGCTCGTCGTTCGAGGACCTGGAGAAGCTGGGCGACGCGCCGCGGCGCGAGCAGGCCGCCGCCGACGGCGCGGAGCCCCTGTTCCAGGCCGTGGCGCTGGGCCGCAAGGGCTCCATCCGCCCGTTCGACCTGGACGTGCACGCGGGCGAGGTGGTGGGCCTGGCCGGCCTGCTCGGATCGGGCCGCACCGAGCTCTCGCGCCTGCTCACGGGCACCGACCGGGCCGACGCCGGGAAGGTGCTCCTGGACGGCCGGCCCGTGCGGCTCGCCACCCCGCGGGCTGCGCTGCGCCGCAAGATCGCGTACTCCTCGGAGGACCGCAAGGCCGAGGGCCTGGTGGGTGACCTCACGGTGCGCGAGAACATCGTGCTGGCCCTCCAGGCGGACCGCGGGTGGCTGCGCCGCCTGCCGGCCAGGACGGTCGACGAGATCGTGGACCGCTACATCGCCGCCCTCGACATCCGGCCGGCCAACCCGGCGGCCCTGGTGCGCAACCTCTCGGGCGGCAACCAGCAGAAGGTGCTGCTGGCGCGCTGGCTGGCCACCGCGCCGCGCCTGCTGGTGCTCGACGAGCCCACGCGCGGCATCGACGTCGGCGCCAAGGCCGAGATCCAGCGGCTGGTGGCACAGCTCGCGGCCGACGGCATGGCGGTCGTGTTCGTGTCCGCCGAGCTGGAGGAGGTGCTGCGCCTCTCGCACCGCGTGGCGGTGCTGCGCGACCGGGTCAAGGTGGGCGAGCTGGTCAACTCCGACGACGTGCACCTGGGCGACGTCGTCGATCTCATCGCGAGCGGAGAGGCGTCATGACGCGCGTACAGGCCATCGTGCGGCACCGGCTGTTCTGGCCGGTGGTCGCCCTGGTCGCCCTGCTGGTGGCCAACACGATCAAGAACCCGACCTTCGTGACGCTCCGGGTGCTGGACGGTCACCTGTTCGGCGCCATCATCAACCTGTTGCGCCAGGGTGCGCCCCTGCTGCTGGTCTCCCTGGGCATGACGCTCGTCATCGCGACGCGCGGCATCGACCTGTCGGTGGGTGCCGTCGTCGCGATCGCGGGTGCCGTCGGCCTCGCGAGCGTGGCGGGTGCCCCCGACCCGGGCTCGCTCGGCGCGGTGCTCACCGCGTTCGTGCTGGCGCTCGCGGTGTGCGTCCTGGCGGGGATGTGGAACGGGTTCCTGGTCTCGGTGCTGGGCATCCAGCCGATCATCGCGACGCTCGTGCTGATGACGGCGGGGCGTGGCATCGCCATGCTCATCACGGACGGGCAGATCACCACGGTGACCAGCGCGCCGTACAAGGCGATCGGGTCCGGGTTCTGGCTGGGCCTGCCCATCCCGGTGCTGCTGGCCGCCGCCGTCATGGCGGCCGTCGCCCTGCTGACGCGGCGCACGGCGCTGGGCCTGCTGGTCGAGTCGGTGGGCATCAACCCGGAGGCGAGCCGGATCGCGGGCGTCGGATCGCGGGCCATCGTGTGGACCGTGTACGTGGTGTGCGCGCTGTTCGCGGGCCTGGCCGGCCTGATGGTCAGCGCGGACACCATGGCCGCGGACGCCAACAACGCCGGCCTGTTCATCGAGCTCGACGCCATCCTCGCCGTCGTCATCGGCGGCACGTCGCTCGCGGGCGGCAAGTTCTCCCTGTCGGGCACCCTGGTGGGTGTCCTGGTCATCACGACGCTGACCGTCACGGTCGGGATGATGAGCATCTCGCCCTCGGTGACCCCCCTGTTCAAGGCCGTGGTGGTGATCGCGGTGTGCCTGGCTCAGTCGCCGGCCGTGCGCGAGCGTCTCGCGGCCCGACGACGCCGCGCGGCCTCGACCGCCGCGGCTGCCGCGGAGGTGGCTGCCTGATGGGTGCTCTTGCCGGGGTGCGTCCCCGCGCCGTCCGGTCGTTCCGGCTGGACCGCCGCTACCTGCCCGTGCTCGGCACCCTGGTGGTGCTGGTGCTCATGCTCGCCGTGGGTGGCGGGCGCTACGACGGGTTCGTCTCGGGGCGCGTCATCTCGAACCTGTTCCTCAACAACGCCCACCTGGTGGTGCTGGCCGTCGGCATGACGTTCGTGATCCTCACGGGCGGCATCGACCTGTCGGTGGGGGCCGTGGTGGCGCTCAGCGGCATCGTGGCGGCGGTGTCGTTCCAGGCGGGGCTGCCCGCCGCGGTGGTGATCCCGCTGGTGGTGCTGGTCGGCTCGGTGATCGGGCTGCTGGTGGGGGTCATGGTGCACGTGTTCGGGGTGCAGCCCTTCGTGGCGTCGCTGGCCGCGATGTTCCTGGCCCGCGGCCTGTGCTACGTGCTGGCCCCCGAGTCCGTGCCCATCAGGGACGAGTCGTTCGTCGCGCTGTCCAGCTGGTCGGTGCAGTTCGGCGACGGCTGGCGGGTCACGTCGGCCGTGGTCATCGCGCTGGTGACCCTGGCGGTGGCCGTGTGGGTGCTGCAGCGCACCCGGTTCGGCCGCACGGTGTACGCGATCGGCGGGGGCGAGCAGTCGGCGCGGCTCATGGGCCTGCCGGTGGCGCGCACCACGGTGCTCGTCTACGTGGTCTCGGGCACCTGCGCCGGGATCGGCGGGCTGCTGTTCGCCATGTACTCGCGGTCGGGCTACTCGCTGACCGGCGTCGGCATGGAGCTGGACGCCATCGCCGCGGTCGTGATCGGCGGGACGCTGCTCACGGGCGGAACGGGCTTCGTGGCCGGCTCGCTCCTGGGCGTGCTGGTGCTCGGCCTGATCCAGACGATCATCACGTTCGAGGGCACGCTGTCGTCGTGGTGGACGCGCATCGTCATCGGTGCGCTGGTGCTCGTGTTCGTGGTGCTCCAGCGCGGGCTGATGGGCCGGCGAACCACCTGACGCGGGATGCCGTCCGGGCATATCGCCACTGACCTGGCGAAATGGTGAGGCGCGAGACAAATTTCCGGTCTTTGGGTGCCGCCCCGTACCCTGAGGGCGCCAGCCGAGCGCGCACAATGCGCCAGATGCCGGTGTCCTTGCCGTCACGATCTGCAGCACAGGGAGAGACGTGGGCTTTCTGCCGCGCGGCCGCGTACGTCATCGCCGGGCCGTCTCGACCACGGTGGTGACCGCGCTCGTGGCGAGCCTGCTGGTCGGGGCCGTGATGTCGCAGGGCGAGGCCACGGCGGACGCCGAGCTCAACGACGGCGGCGTGTGGGTCACCAACCAGGCCTCCGGGCTGGTGGGCCGGTTCAACACGAGCGCCGGCACCCTGGACGGGACCATGCTCGCGGGCAGCGCGGCGTTCGACGTCGACCAGCAGGGGCGTGACGTGCTGGTGGCCGACGACGGCTCGTCGACGGCGAACGCGGTGGACGTGGCCCGTCTCGAGTTCGCCTCGGTGACGCGGCTCCCCGCGGGAGCACAGGTGGTCATGGGCGGCGGCCGGGTGGCCGTGGCGGACGACGAGTCCGGGGACCTGTGGGTCACCACGCTGAGCCAGCTCCCCGCGCTCGACACCGCCAAGAAGGACCCGACCGTCGAGCTCGGTGGGGACTCCCAGGTCGTGGTGTCGCAGTCGGGCACGGTCTACGCGGCGGTCCCCGGGAGCGACGCGCTGTGGACGGTGAAGCCGGGGCAGGAGCCGCAGTCGCGGACGCTGGACCTGATGGGCGAGGGCGACGACGTGGCGCTCACCACGGTGGGTGACGACGTCGTGGTCCTGGACCGCACGCAGGGCCGGCTTCGCCTGCCGGGTGGCGACGTGGTGGACGTGGACGGCGCGCAGGACGCGCAGCTCCAGCAGCCCGGCGCCGCGTCCGACGCCGTGGCGTACGCGACGTCGTCGGCGCTCGTGGTGCAGCCGCTGAGCGGCGGGCAGGCCGTGCGGCACGACGCCGCCGGGAAGGCCGCGTCACCCGTCCAGATGAACGGCTGCCTGTACGGGGCGTGGTCCGGGACGGGCCAGATCGTGCGCGACTGCGAGGGCACGGACCGTGACCTCGACCGCACGCTCGACGGCGTCAGCCAGACCGCGGTGCTGCGGTACCGGGCCAACCGTGACGCCGTGGTGCTCAACGACCTCACGGACGGCACCGTGTGGCAGGCCATGGACGACTTCGAGCCGGTGGACGACTGGGAGGTCACGCACCCCGAGGAGGGCCCGCAGGACGGCACGGTCCCGGAGTCGACCATGCCCGAGATGGTCGACAACACCGTCGTCGACCGGGAGAAGCAGGACCCGCCCGAGGCGAAGGACGACCTGCTCGGCGTGCGACCGGGGCGCAGCACGGTGCTCGACGTGCTCGCCAACGACCTGGACCCCGACGGCGACGTGATCACGGCCGCGCTCCACGGTGAGCAGCCCGACGGCATCACGATCCAGGAGGTCATGGGCGGCGCCGCGCTGCAGGCCGTCGTCCCGCCGGAGGCGACCGGGTCGGCGTCGTTCACGTACACCGTCTCGGACGGGCGCGGCGGCACCGACGACGCGAACGTGTCGCTGCACGTGGTGCCGTGGGACGAGAACAACATCCCGGAGCAGACCGGTGAGCCCGTGCTGCGGGTCCAGAAGGGCGGCCGCGGCGAGATCCGCATCCTGCCCTACTTCCGGGATCCCGACGGCGACGACGTCTACCTGTCGACGGCCACCGTGTCGGTCACCGGTGACGAGGTGCGGGCGTACCCGGACGGGCTCATCGAGTTCCGCGACGGCGGCACCGCGACGGGCCGCAAGAACGTCACGGTCACCGTGGGAGACGGCCGCGGCGGGATGGTCGAGGGCACGCTGTGGGTGGACGTCGTCAACGTCCAGGAGCCGCCCGTGGCGGTCGGCGACCACGTCGTGGTGCGCGCCGGGCAGCCCGTCACCGTCGAGCCGCTGGCCAACGACTCCGACCCGAACGGGGACTCGCTGCGGCTCGTCAACGTCGCCGACGCCGCGGGCGCCACGATCACCCCCAACTACGACGCCGGCACGTTCACGTTCCTCGCGCCGGACGCCGGGTCGTACGACGTGCTGTACCAGGTCTCCGACGGGCCGGCGAGCACCACGGGTGTGGTCCGCGTGGACGTGCTCGCCCCGGACGCGCCCGGTGGTGCGCCGATCGTCGTCTCGGACGCGGTGATGCTGCCCACCGGCGGCACCGCCCTCGTGGACGTGCTCGCCAACGACTCCGACCCGGCCGGCGGGGTGCTGGTGGTCCAGTCCTTCGACGTGCCCGACGACGCCGGCCTCTCCGTGACGCTGCTGGCCCACCAGGTGCTGCGGATCTCCGAGGCGCGCCGCCTGTCCGAGGCCGTGACCCTGACGTACACCGTCTCGAACGGCACCGACGTCGCCACGGGCGAGGTGCGGGTGATGCCTGTGCCGGCGCCGGACCGCCTCCAGCCACCGAGCGCCGCGCCCGACGAGGTGACCGTCCACGTCGGCGACTACGTGACCATCGACGTGCTCGCGAACGACACGCACCCCGACGGCCTGGAGCTCACCCTCGCGGACGACCTCGAGGAGACGGTGGAGCCCGGCCAGGGCGACCTGTTCGTCTCGGACGGCGTGCTGCGCTTCCGCGCCGGGGACCAGCCCGACACCGCCTACGCCGTCTACAAGGTGCGCGACCCGAACGGGCAGGAGGACTCCGCCCAGGTCACGATCCACATCGTCGGTGGGGAGGAGAACGAGGCGCCGACACCGCCGGACGTCGCGGCGCGCGTCATGACGGGCGGCGCCGCCCGGGTGGCGATCCCGCTCGACCGGATCGACCCGGACGGCGACTCGGTGCGGCTGGTCGGCATCGTCAGCCCGCCCACACTGGGGCTCGCCGAGATCGCCGACGGCCGCTACATCGACTTCAAGGCCACCCCCGGCGCGGTGGGCCAGGACACCATCGTCTACTCGGTGGTCGACGCGCGCGGGGCCACGGCCCAGGGGGTCGTGCGGATCGGCATCGCGCCGGCGCCGGACAGCAACCACGCCCCCATCGCGGAGGACGACGTGGTCACGGTCCAGCCGGGCCGCACCATCGCCGTGCCCGCGCTCGCGAACGACTCGGACCCCGACGGCGACCAGTACGGCCTGGCGGCGCACGGGATCGAGGCGTCCGACCCGCTCGACCCGAAGGTCCAGGACGGACGGATCGTCGTGGACGCCCCGGAGGATGAGGGCAGCTACGGGTTCTACTACACGATCGAGGACAGCTGGGGCGCCCAGGCCATGGGCGCCGTCACGCTGGAGGTCTCGGCCGACGCCCCGCTGAAAGCGCCCATCGCGCGGGACGACATCGTGCTCGACAGCGCGATCACGTACGACCAGAGCACCGTGGAGCTCACCGCGCTCGCCAACGACGAGGACCCGGACGGCATCGCGAGCGACCTGACCGTCGCGGTGGACGCCAAGACGGCCTCGGTGGACGACGACGGTGTGGTCACGGTGGAACTCACTGCGCGGCGGCAGGTGCTCACGTACACCGTCACCGACCTGGACGGGCTGACGGGCAAGGCCTTCCTCATCGTCCCGGCGTCGAAGCGCAAGGACAAGGACGCCGAGCAGGTCACACCCGAGGACCAGCAGGTCATCGAGGAGGATCTGGGCCCCGAGCCCATGACCAGGGCGGATGTCAAGCCGCTCGAGGTCAAGTCGGGTGAGGAGCTCGTGGTCGACGTCGCGGACGCCGTCGTCGTCGCCGAGGGCGGCGCCGCGAAGATCGCCGATCCCTCCACCGCGAAGGCCGTGGCCGGGACGGTCACCGTCAAGGACGACCGGCGGCTCGTGTTCGTCTCGAACGAGGACTACGTGGGCCCGGCGGCGGTGAACGTGCTGGTCACCGACGGCCTCGGGGACGGCACGACGTCCGACGGCCACACGCTGCTGGTGCAGGTCCCCATCACGGTGCTCCCGCCCGACAACCTGCCCCCCGTCCCGGGCAAGCCGTCGGGTGAGGTGGCCGCCGGGGAGAAGAGCACGGTCAACCTGGGCCGGTTCGCCAGCGACCCGAACGAGGACGCGCTCACGTTCACGCTGGGGAAGCTGCCCGACGGGCTGAAGGCCACGCTCGCCGACGGCGTGGTGACCCTGGAGGCCGATCCCGACCTGGTCAAGGGCGTGGACCTGACGATCCCGTTCACGGTCTCCGACGGCACGAACCCCGCCGTGGACGGTTCGATGACCGTGACCGTCGTCGCCTCGACCCGGCCCCTGCCCAAGGCGGTCGACGACACGGTCGAGGGCGCCCACCAGGGCGTCGCCACGAGCGTGGACGTGCTCGCGAACGACATCGACCCGTTCGACCCCGAGGGCCTGGAGATCGTCTCCGCGCTCGTCCAGACGGGGCGGGGCACCGCCGTCATCGACGGCGACAAGGTGGTGGTGACGCCTGCCGACGACTTCGTGGGCACCCTCGTGGCCTCGTACAGCGTGCAGGACGCCACCCAGGACGCCGACCGGATCGTGGACGGCACCGTCACCCTGACCGTGCTCGGCGTGCCCGAGGCGCCCGCCGCGGCGTCGGTCGAGGAGGTGCGCTCGCACACCGTCGTCCTGTCCTGGACGCCGCCGAACAACAACGGTGCGGAGATCACCGGGTACACGGTGACCTCAAACCGGGGCGACGTGTTCGACTGCGCGACGACGACGTGCACGCTGACCGGGCTGACCAACGACGTCACGTACACGTTCACCGTGGTGGCCACCAACGAGGTGGGTCCCTCGGAGGCGTCCCCGGCCTCGGCGCCGGCACGCCCCGACGAGAAGCCGGATCCGCCTGCGGCCCCGACGGTGGTGTTCGGCGACAAGTCGCTCACCATCACCTGGACCAACGCCACGTACACCGACCGCTCGGCGATCAGCAAGGTCAACCTGCAGATCTCCCCGGCCCCGGCGTCGGGCTCCGCGCAGAAGACGGGTGTCACGGGCAACAAGATCGTGTGGGAGGGCCTGACCAACGGCGTCTCCTACAAGGTCCAGGTCCAGGCCGTCAACGCGGCACCGGACCCGTCGGACTGGGGCGCCTGGTCGGCCGGCGTGGTGCCCGCGGGCAAGCCGGACGCCCCGTCCGCGCCGACGGCGACCCGCGACGACTCGGGCAAGATCACCGTGAAGTGGTCCGCGCCCCAGGACAACGGCGACAAGATCGCCAGCTACTACGTCGACGTCTACAAGGACGGCGCGCTCGACCAGTCGAACGTCGCCGAGACCGGGACGTCGAAGCAGTTCACCGGCCTGAGCACCACCGCGAAGTACACGTTCGCGGTGTCCGCGAAGAACAAGGCGGGCGAGGGTGAGGTCAGTGCCAAGTCCGCCGCGGTGATCGCGTACGGCAAGCCGACGCCGCCCACCACGGTGACGGCCACCGACAAGGCCGGGGTGCCGCAGGTGTCCTGGAGCGGTGCGGGCGGCAACGGCACGACCATCACCAGCTACGTGGTCACGGCGTCCAACGGCTCCACCAAGACCACGACGGGTACCAGCGTGAGCTTCACGGGCCTGTCCAACGGCACGAGCTACACGTTCACCGTGCAGGCCAAGAGCGCGGGCGGAACCTCCGACGCCTCCAAGAAGTCTGGGTCCGTCACCGCGTACGGCAAGCCGAGCGCGCCGAGCGTGAAGTGGACCAAGTCCTCGGCGACCGACGGCTACTTCACCGTGACCGCGCCGAGCACCTGGAACGGCAACAACGGCACGGTGACGTGGACGCTCTCCGGCAGCCAGTCGGGCTCCAAGACGGTGTCGCTGGGCGCCGGCAAGACCACCCGCGTCGACGTCTCGGGCGGCTACTCGAAGTCGTACAAGGTGACGGTGTCCGCGAAGAACGGCGCCGGGACCACGTCGGGCGGCAGCGCGAGCGGCAAGACCGACGCGCCGCCACCGGACCCGCAGGTGTGGGTGACCAACTCGGGCAACCCGGGCATCTACAACACCGGCTCGTGCCGTTCCGCGTGCCAGACGTTCCTGGTGCACGCCAACTCGACGTTCCCGTCCGGCACCCACTCGTTCGACTGCTACTCCAGCGACGGTGGGAACCACAAGTTCAGCACCAGCACCTTCACCGGGACGCTCAAGGCCAACGGCACGCTGGAGCTCAACTGCTTCCTGGGCTACGCGAGCTACGGCTCCTCGCAGCAGGTGTGGGTCACGGTGGACGGCAGCACCAAGTACTCGGTGAAGAAGACCTGGTTCCGCTGACGGAGCGTGGTTTCGACAGGCTCAACCACCCGGTGGTTGAGCCTGTCGAAACCACGGGACCGGGACTTACGGCCGGGCGCTGAACCTCTCCAGCACGTCCTCGTGCCCGGAGACCACGATGAAGTCCGATGCCGCCACGCGCGTCTCCGCGGTGGCGTACTGGAACTCCAGCCCGGGGGACTTCACGCCGATGACGGTGACGCCGTACCGCTTGCGCACGTCGGACTGCGCGAGCGTGAATCCCTGCATCTCCAGGGGCGGGCGCATCTTGACGATCACGAAGTCGTCCTCGACCTGGATGTAGTCGAGCATCTTCCCGCTGACCAGGTGGGCGACGCGCGCCCCGGCGTCCGACTCGGGGTAGACGACGTGGTGGGCGCCGATGCGCTGCAGGATGCGCCCGTGCTCCGGGGTGACGGCCTTGGCCCAGATCTGCGGCGTCTTGAGGTCCACGAGGTTCGCGGTGATGAGCACCGAGGCCTCCAGGGACGACCCGACGCCGACGACGGCGACGGCGAAGTCGCGGGCGCCGAGCTGTTCGAGCGCCTCGGGGTTCGTGGCGTCGGCCTGCACCAGGGGGAGGCGGCCGGACCACTGCGCGACGCGCTCCTCCTTGTGCTCCACGGCCAGCACGTCCTGCCCCAGCCGGTCCAGGGTGGCCGCGATGGCGGAGCCGAACCGACCCAGCCCGATGACGAGCGCGCCGGCCTCGCGGTCCGGTTCCTTCTTGACTCTCTCAGCCACGTTCTCTCCTGGTCAGCGGTGTTGTTTGTCGGATGAGGCTGCGGTTCCGCTGCGGGCGGGTGCCTCGTTCCTCGGCCCCCACCCTCCGCTGCACCTCCGCCTCATCCGATGATCGGACGCTCTTCGGGGAACCTCACGATGCGCCTGCGGTCGCGCAGGGCGAGCGCGGCAGCGAACGTCATCGTCCCGGTGCGCCCCACGAACATCAGGGCGCTGAGCAGGTACTTGCCGGCGTCGGGCAGGTCGGGGGTGATCCCGGTGCTCAGCCCGCAGGTGGCGAACGCGGAGATCACCTCGAACAGGACGCGGTCGAATCGGTACCCGGAGATCTGCATGAGGGCCAGGGTGGACACGAGCACGGTGGTGGCGCCGATGAAGACGACGGCGATGGCGATGCGCAGCGTGTCCGGCGGGATGCGCCGCCCGAACACCTCGATGTCGCGGTCGCCGCGCGCCTCGGCACGGATGGCCAGCAGCATGACGGCCAGGGTGGTCACCTTGATGCCGCCGCCGGTGGACGCCGAGCCGCCGCCCACGAACATCAGGGCGTCCGTCATGACCCAGGTGGTCTGGTGCATGGAGCCGACGTCGACGGCGCTGAACCCGGCGGACCGTGGCATCACCCCGGCGAACAGGGAGGCGAGCACCTTCTGCGAGACGGACAGCGGGCCGAACGTGTCCGGGTTGTTCCACTCGGAGACGGCCATGAGCAGCCAGCCGACCGCAACGAGGGCGAGCGAGGTGACGATGGTGAGCTTGGCGTGCAGGGACAGGCGGGGCCAGGTGCGCCGGCCGCGGCGTCGGGTGTTCATGACGTTGAGCACCACGGGGAACCCGAGCGCACCGACGAACACGCCGATGATGATGGGCAGGTCGAGCAGCCAGTCGCCGACGTGGGGCGACATGCCCTCGGGCGTGGGCACGAAGCCCGCGTTGTTGAACGCGGAGACGCCGTAGAACAGCGAGTGCCACAGGGCGCCGCCCACGGTCTCGTGCAGGGCCAGGAACCGGGGTAGCAGCAGGGCCGCCACGGTGAGCTCGAGCGTCGTCGTGGTCACGATGACCACCTTGACCAGGGAGCCGACCTCGCCCAGGCGGTCTGTCTTGGTCTCGGACGCCGTGAGCATCTTCTGGGTGAGCCCGATCCGGCGGGACACGGCCAGGCCCAGGATGGAGGCGAGCGTCATGACGCCGAACCCGCCCACCTTGATGGCCAGCAGGATCACCACCAGGCCCCACGCCGACCAGTAGGTGCCGGTGGGCACCACGGTCAGCCCGGTGACGCACACGGCGGACACGGCGGTGAACAGCGCGTCCACGAACCGGGCGCCGCCGGGCCCCGCGGTGGCCCACGGGGCGGCGAGCAGCAGGGTGAACAGCGCGCACACGGCCAGGAACACGCCGAGCGCCAGGCGGGCGGGGGAGCGCCGTGCCGTGCGGTCCACGTATTCGCGCAGGCCGAGCAGGCTGCCGCGCACCGGCGTCATCGGTCCTCCCTCGCTGCCGCACCCGATCCGTGCCCGGGCCCGCTCCCGGACCAGGCCCCCTGGCCTGATTGTTGCGTGTGGGGCGCACCGGTAAATGTGCCACGCCGTCCGATACCGTGAGGCGCATGCCACTGGCCCGGCTCGTGTGGAGCGACGATCTGCTGCACTACGACTTCGGGCACGGTCACCCTATGGCGCCCGCGCGCCTGGACCTGACGATGCGGCTCGCCGCGGAGCTGGGGCTGCTGGACTCGCCCGAGCTGGAGATCGTCGGCGTCCCGCCCGCGGGCGACGCCGTGCTGGAGTCGGTGCACGACGCCGCGTACATCGCCGCGGTGCGCGCCGCGGCGCGCGGGGTGCTGGCCCCCGACCGGGGCCTGGGCACCGAGGACGACCCGGTGTTCCCCGGGATGCACGACGCCGCGGCCCGGCTCGTGGCCGGGTCGGTGGACGTCGCCGACGCCGTCTGGGCCGGGACCGTGACCCACGGGCTCAACATCGCGGGCGGCATGCACCACGCGCACCGCTCGGCGGCGTCGGGGTTCTGCATCTACAACGACGCGGCGGCTGCGATCCGGCGCCTGCTCGACGCCGGTGCGCAACGGGTGGCGTACGTGGACCTGGACGCCCACCACGGCGACGGCGTCGAGGCCGAGTTCTGGGACGACCCGCGCGTGCTGACGTTCTCGATCCACCAGGACGGCTCCACCCTGTTCCCCGGCACGGGCAACCCGGCCGACGTCGGGGGGCCGGACGCCGACGGCACGGCGGTGAACGTGGCGCTGCCGCCGCGCACCGCCTCGGCGGCCTGGCTGCGGGCGCTCGACGCGGTGATGCCCGCCGTGGTGCGCGAGTTCCGCCCGCAGGTGATCGTGTCCCAGCACGGCGCGGACGCGCACGCCAAGGATCCGCTGAGCGACCTGCGCATCGGGGTGGCGGCCCTGGCGCAGGGCGCGCGCATGGTGCACGAGCTCGCCCACGAGGTGGCGGACGGCCGGTGGGTGGCGCTCGGCGGTGGCGGGTACGCCGTGGTCGACGTCGTGCCGCTCGCCTGGACCTCGCTGATCGCGGAGGCGCTGCACACGCCGCTCGACCTGTCCCGGCCCATGCCGCCGGCCTGGCGCGACTACGTGGCCCGTGCCGTGGGGCGGGTCGGGGAGCGCCGCCTGGAGGTGGACCCTGTCACGTGGCGGCGGTGGGTGGCCGGCTACGACCCGGCCGACGCCGTCGACCGGGCCGTGCTCGCGACGCGCCGGCACGTGTTCCCGCTGTGGGGCCTGGACCCGTACCAGGACTGACGTGGCGGTGACGTCGGGCGTCGAAAGTGTGCTAGATGACCGCTAGACACTGTGCTAAATCCCTACTAGCGGTTGTGCTAACGAACAACTAGATGGTGTGCTAGGCAACTAGGCTGCCCGTACGGCCACCTACCTGCGGCGCCTCGTCGATGAGGTGCTCGACGACGTGCTGGACGGGCTCCCCGCGGTGACCAGCTCGTACACCGTGACGTCGCCGGGCTCGCCGAGGTGCGAGCCCCGGACCGGCTGGCAGCGTTCGCACGTGCCGTCGCGGCGAACACCGCCGGAGTCGCCGCGCTGAGCACCCTGGCGGAAGCAGCCGGAGTCACGGGGGCGACGGCCCGCGTCTACGGCGACCTGTTGACGGACCTCGCCATCATCGAGCCGCTGCCTGCCTGGCACTCGAACCGCTTGAGCCGACTGCTCAAGGCGCCGAAGTACCACGTGCTCGACCTGGGCCTGTGGGCGCACCTGGTGGGCGTAGACAGCACGGCAGTCGCCCGCGACGGGAACCTCATGGGTCGTGCGATCGACACGTTTGTCGCGGCGCAGATCCTCCCCCTGGTGGCGGTCAGCCATCCGCAGGTTCGCGCGTTCCATCTGCGAGACGCGAACGGGCGACGTGAGATCGACCTCCTGCTGGAGGGCCCTCGGGGCCGCGTCGTCGCGATCGAGGTCAAGGCCGCCGCCGGGGTGACGGCCAGGGACGCGCGTCACCTGACCTGGCTGCGCGACGATCTCGGGGAGCAGTTCCACCGCGGCATCGTCTTCCATACGGGCCAGCACACCTACCGGCTCGACGACCGGGTCTGGGCCGTGCCGATCGCCACGCTGTGGTAACGGAACGCCGACCAGGAGCTCTGCCGCCGCGCAGGCCCGGGGGCTCCGCCGCACGTCACGGCGGAGCCCCCGGAGCAACGGTCCTCAGGACCGCAGCAGCGGCAGGAGCTCGCGGCCCTGACGTTCGATCTCCTGCAGGTACGGGGTGTCCGAGAGCACGAAGTGCGTGACGCCCAGGTCCTCGTACCGGCGCAGCGCCTTCGCGACGTCCTGCGCCGACCCGACCAGCCAGGTGGTCGCGGCGCCGCCCGCCCCGAGGGTGCCCGGGGTGGTGTAGAGGATGTCGTCGAGCACCTCACCGCGGGCGGCGAGGTCCAGCAGGCGCTGCTGCCCGACGGCGGTGCGCCGCCCGGGCCGGAGCCGTTGCCCGGTGGACGCGGCGAGCGCGGCAACCTTCTGCTCCGCCGCCGCCCACGCCTCGTCCGTCGTGTCACGCACCACGGTGGTGATGCGCAACCCGAACTCCAGCGGGGCGTGCTCACGGCCCAGCTCCTGCTCCAGCGCGCGCAGCCGGGCGATGCGTTCGGCCACGCCGTCCAGGGGCTCGCCCCAGAAGAGCTGCACGTCCGCCTCGGCCGCCGCGACGCGCTGGGCGGCGTCGGACGCCCCACCGAAGTACAGGGTGGGGTGCCGCCGCTCGCCGACCGTGACCGGCTTGAGCTCCAGCCGGGACCCCGCCACGGAGAAGTGCTCGCCCGCGAAGGTGACCTCGTCCTGCGTCCACAGCCGCCGCACGATCTGGAGGAACTCCCGGGTGCGCGCGTACCGGTGCGCCTGGTCGCCCTCCACGTCGCCGTACGCGGCCAGATCGTCCTGCCCCGAGACGATGTTGATCAGCGCCCGCCCACCCGTGAGGTGGTCCAGGGTGGCCGCCGAGGCCGCCAGGTGCGCCGGCCGCCAGTACCCCGGCCGCACCGCGATCAGCGGCTTGAACGTGGTGGTGCGCGCGGCGAGCGCGGTGGCCACGGTGAACGTGTCCGGGCGGCCCCAGCTCGTGCCCAGCAGCGCACCCTCCCAGCCCGAGTCCTCCAGGGCGCGGGCGTGCCGGGTCAGGTGGTCCAGGGAGTTGTGCCCCTCGACCGTCGGCTCGCCACGGTGGCCGGGCTGGGTCTGGTTGGGGATGTACCACAGGAGATGACTGCTCACGGTGTGCTCCTCGCTCGTGGTGTGCGTCACTGGCCCGCGGACGGGCGACGTCGGGTGGAGGGTTCCGTCAGCGACGGCGGCTGGTAGCCCGCGTCCGCCGGGTTGAGCGTGGTGCCCGGCGGCACGATCTCGTCGATCGCGTCGAGCACGTCCGCGCTCAGGCGCACGTCGACCGCCGCCAGCGCCGCGTCCAGGTGGGCCTGCGTGCGCGGCCCCACGATCGCCGTCGACACCGCCGGGTGCTCCAGCACGAACCCGAGCGCGAGCTGCACGAGCGTGAGCCCGGCCTCCGCCGCCAGCTTCTCCAGCTGCTCGACGGCCGCCGCCTTGGCCTGGTTGGCCGGCAGCGCCGGGTCGTGGCGTCCGGGCTTGCGAGCGCGACGCGGGCTGGCGGCCGCCGTCGCGTCGTCCCGCCCCGACAGCCAGCCGCCCGCCAGCGGGCTCCACGGCAGCACGCCCAGGCCGTACTGCTGCGCGACCGGCAGCACCTCCGCCTCGACGGCGCGGGCCAGGATCGAGTACGGCGGCTGCTCGGTGACCGGGCGCTCGCGGTGCCGGCGCTCGGCCACCCACTGCGCCTCGACGAGCTGGGCGGCCGAGAACGTGGACGTGCCGAAGTAGCGGATCTTGCCCTGGCGCACCAGGTCGGTGAGCGCCCCGAGCGTCTCGTCGATGTCCGTCCCGGGCTCCGGGCGGTGCACCTGGTACAGGTCGATGTGGTCGGTCTGGAGGCGGGTCAGGGACGCCTCGACCTCGCGGATGATCCAGCGGCGGGAGTTGCCCGCGTGGTTGGGGTCCTCGCCCAGGCGGCCGTGCACCTTCGTGGCCAGGACGACGTCGTCGCGGCGCCCGCGCAGGGCCTTGCCGACGATCTCCTCGGACTCGCCGCGCGAGTACACGTCGGCGGTGTCGACGACGTTGATCCCGGCGTCGAGCGCCGCGTGGATCACGGCGATCGACTCGTCGTGGCCGGTGCCGCCCCACGCGCCGAAGTTCATGGTGCCCAGGGTCAGCGGGGAGACGTGGACGCCGGTGCGTCCCAGGGTGCGGTAGGTGGTCATGGGTCAGGCTCCAGTCGTTGCAGGGGTCAGGGTCCGGGCGGCCGTCCACCGGTTCTCGGGGACGGTGAGGCCGTAGTGCTCGCGCAGGGTGGTGCCCTCGTAGGCGGTGCGGAACAGCCCGCGCGAGCGCAGCACCGGCACGACGTGCTCGACGAACGCCTCCAGCCCGGACGGCAGCACCGGGGCCATGATGTTGAACCCGTCGGCGGCGCCGTCGTCGTACCAGGCCTGGATCGTGTCCGCGATCTGCTCCGGGGTGCCCGCGAACGTGCGGTGGCCGCGGCCGCCGCCCAGGCGGCCGATGAGCTCGCGCACCGTGAGGTTCTCGCGGCGGGCGAGCTGGACGATGAGCGTGTAGCGGCTCTTGGCGCCCTCGATCTCGTCCTCGTCGGGCAGGTCCGCGGGCAGGTGGGAGTCCAGCCGCAGATCCGCCGGGTCCACCCGCAGGGTGCGGGCGAGCTGCTGGAGCGCGTACCGCGGCTCGATCAGCTCGTCGAGCTCCCGCTCGACCGCCTTCGCCTCCGCCTCCGTGGACCCGATCGCGGGCACGATGCCCGGCAGGATCTTGACGTCCTGAGGGTCGCGCCCGTGCGCCACCGCCCGGCCCTTGAGGTCCAGGTAGAACGCCCGCGTGTCCTCGAACGTCTGGTGGGCGGTGAACACCGCGTCCGCGTAGCGGGCGGCCAGCTCCTTGCCGTCGTGCGACGACCCGGCCTGCACGATGACGGGGCGGCCCTGCGGGGTGCGGTGCGTGGTCAGCGGACCGGCCACGGAGAAGTGCGTGCCCACGTGCTCGATGGCGTGCACCTTGGAGCCGTCGGCCCACACCCCCGCAGCCTTGTCGGCGAGGATCGCGTCCTCCTCCCAGGAGTCCCACAACCCGAACGCCACGTCCAGGAACTCCGCCGCCCGCTCGTAACGGGCCGCGTGGAGCGGCTGCTCGTCCAGGCCGAAGTTGCGGGCCGCGGCAGGCCCCGCCGTCGTGACCACGTTCCACCCGGCGCGCCCGCCCGAGACGTGGTCGAGGGACGCGAAGCGGCGCGCCAGGTTGTACGGGGAGTTGTAGGTGGTGGACGCGGTGCCGATCAGGCCGATGTGCTGCGTGGCCCCCGCGAGCGCCGTGAGCAGCACGATCGGGTCGAGCGTGCCCGACGGGCGTCGGCCCACGTCACCCTGGAGCTGCGGGGAGTCCGCGAAGAACACCGAGTCGAGCGTGCCGGCCTCCGCCACCCGCGCGAGGTGCACGAAGTGCTCGAGCGACAGCGACGCCGCCCCCGGCGGGGACTGCGGCAGCCGCCACGACGCCTCGTGGTGGCCCGACGACATGAGGAAGGCGTTGAGGACCAGATGTCCTGGACGGTGGGTCATGCGGGGACCTCCTGAGGTTCCGGGGTGGGGGATGAGCTCTTCTCGACGCCGAGCGCGGCGAGCAGGTGGGTTCGCAGCGCGTGCTGGTCGCGGTGGTCGGCGGGTCGCTCCTGCGCGGCGATCCGGCCCGCGTCGAGCACCACCACCCGGTCGGCCAGCACGATCGCCTCGTCGACGTCGTGCGTGACCATGAGGACGGCCGGGCGGTGACGCTCCAGCAGGTCGCGCAGCAGGCCGTGCATGCGGGTGCGGGTCAAGGCGTCGAGCGCACCGAACGGCTCGTCCGCCAGGAGCAGCTCCGGGGACCGCACCAGCGAACGGGCCAGCGACACGCGCTGCTGCTCACCTCCCGACAGCTCGCCCGGCCAGGCCCGCTCGCGGCCCGCGAGGCCCACCTCCGCGAGCGCGGCCGCGCCCGCCCGGTGGGCGTCCGCGCGGCTCAGTCCCGTCGCGGCCGCCAGACCCAGCACCACGTTGTCGAGCACCTTCGCCCACGGCAGCAGCCGCGAGTCCTGGAACACCACGGACACCGACGCCGGCACCGTGACCGTGCCGGACCCGGGGACGTCCCGGTCCAGCCCCGCCAGCGCGCGCAGCAACGTGCTCTTGCCGGAGCCCGACCGGCCCAGGATCGCGACGAACTCGCCCGCCGCGATGTCCAGGTCCAGGTGGTCCAGGACCGGCTCGTCGCCGTACGCCCGCACGAGGTCGCGCACGACGACGGAGGGCTGATCGTGGCCTGGCCCTCGCGTTGTCTGCTCGGCCTGTGGCTGCGCTCCGCTGCCCCTCAGTCCTCGAGTGTCTTGCGCCATGAGAGGGCCCTCCTCTGCAGCAGCCGGACGACGGCGTCGGCCGTGTAGCCGAGGACGCCGTAGACGACGAGGCCGACGAAGATGATCTCGGTCTGGCCGTAGGTGCGGGCGAGCTCCATCATGTAGCCGATGCCCGCGGTGGCGTTGACCTGCTCGACGACGACGAGCGCGAGCATCGAACCGGTCACGGCGAAGCGCAGGCCCAGCAGGAACCCGGGCAGTGCGCCGGGAAGCACGACCCGGCGGACGAACTGGGCCCGGCTCAGGGCGACGGTCTCCGACAGCTCGACGAACCGGGCGTCGATGGACCGCAGCCCGTTGTGGGTGTGGATGTAGATGGGCAGGAACACCCCGATGGCGATGGTGATGACCTTCATGTCCTCCCCGATGCCGAACCACAGGATCAGCAGCGGCAGCAGGGCCAGGTTCGGGATGGACCGCTTGACCTGGATGGGCCCGTCGATCAGCGCGTCGCCCAGCCGGCTCAGGCCTGCCAGGAGGGCGAGGACCACGCCGATGGACACGCCGAAGACCAGCCCGAGCGCGGACCGCTGCAGGGAGATCGCCAGGTTCTCCTGGAGCCGCCCGGTCGAGACCAGGTCGATGCCGGTCGTGACGACGGTCCAGGGCGCCGGCAGGATGCGCGGGTCGATGAGTCCCGTGGCGGAACCGGTCACCCAGATGGCGGCGAGCGCGCCGATGCCGAGCATCCGGGCGCCGCGGAAGGGCCGGCCCAGGCGGAGCCGGGTGCTTGCCGCGGGGCGGATGTCGGTGGCGGCCGCGGAGGTGCGCGGTCCGTACCCGAGCGTCCGGGAGCGGGGCCCGGCGTACGTGACGGCGGCGCTCACCGGTCGCTCCCGTCGGCGGCCCGCTGCTCCTGGGCGGCCCGGTAGGCGACCTCGGCGAAGCGGGTGTCGAACAGCTCGGTGGCGTCCAGCGGCGCGCGGTCCTGCTCGGCGGAGAGCAGGTCGATGGTCTCCTGCTCCCGCTCGATGCCGTCGGCCCAGTCGGCGGGGATGTCGGGGACGGTCGCGTCGTCGATGAGCACCTGGGCGTCCTCCGCGGACAACCCCTGGTCCTCGATGTAGTACTTCTGCTTCCACTCCTGCGGGTGGTCGGCGATCCAGATCTTCGCCTTGGCCCACGCCGCGACGTACTGGGTCAGCGCCGCGAGCTCGGCGGGGTCGTCCAGCACCTCGACGGGGGCGTACAGGTGCGAGGCGTCGTCGCGCAGGTGGTGGTCGATGGCGGTGGCGCCGTCGGCCGCGTACTGGTTGAGGTAGCGCGTGGCTGCGGTGCCGCCGAGCGGGGCGACGTCGACCTCCTTCGCGGCGAGCGCCGTGGGGTACACGTCGCCCGTCGAGGGCAGCTCGACCAGGGTGACGTCGTCCTGGGTGAGCCCGGCGGCGGCGAGCGCCTTGAGCACGAGCGCCCCCTGGGCCTGGCCCGGGCTGTAGGCGATCCGCTTGCCCTTGAGGTCGGCCAGCGAGGTGAGGGTGACGCCGGGGGCGGAGGCGAGCTGGTAGATGGGTGAGGTCTCCCAGTTCTCGCGGTAGAGCGCCGCGATGATGTGCACCGGCACACCCGTCCAGGTGGCCTGGAGCGGGGGGATGTCGGCGACCGCGCTCACGTCCACCGAACCGGCGCGGAAGGCCTCGAGGGACTGGGGGCCGCCGGAGACGTTGGCCCACTCGATGTCGAAGTCGAGGGGGGCGTCGATCTGGTCGCCGGCGAGGTCCAGGGCGAACTGGGTGGTCGGGTCGCCGATCGCCAGCGTGGTGCCCGCGGGCACCTTGGTGGGCAGCGGGTCCGTGGGCGCGGGGACGGTGAGCGCGTCGCCGTCGTCCGTGCGCGTGGTGGCCTCGGCGAGTCCGGAGCAGCCGGCCAGGAGGCCGACGACGGCGAGGGTGCTGATGAGAGCGGCCGGGCGGCCGGGCACGGCCCGGCGGGGGCGCTTCCAGGGGATGCGCTGTGGGGGGATGAGTGTGGGCATGGCGAAGAGACCCTTCGTGGGCAGGGTGGTGCACGGGCAGGGGCGGGGGTCACGGCGGGACGCGGTGCCGTCGTCGGTGTCGCGGTCAACAACAGCGGCGGCGGCGACGGCAGCCGGTGCGGGCCGTGTGCGGGGTGCTGTTCATGACGGCCACCGTAGAGGCTTCTTGAGTAAAAGACATAGGAATGATCGAGCGTCCCACGATGTGGGATCGCGCCAGGGGGCGGCGTGCTTTTCGTGCCTCGGCGGGCATCGGGTAAACTGGCCGACGGACTTTTCTGCGTTGGTCGACGGGTTTCCCCTCGCGGGTTGACGGTGGCCGACAAGTTCCACCGACCGACACCCGCACTGTGGAGGACCTCATGGGCTCCGTCATCAAGAAGCGCCGCAAGCGCATGGCGAAGAAGAAGCACCGCAAGCTGCTTCGTAAGACGCGCCACCAGCGCCGCAACAAGAAGTGACACGTCGAGGCCCGGCCCCCCCAGGGGACCGGGCCTCGTGCTTCGTGGGCCTACGGCAGGTCGAGCCGTGGGCCTACGGCAGGTCGAGCCGCTTGCGGATCTGCCGGCGCACGGCCCGCACCACGAGCCCCGCCACCCACGCCGCGCCCGCCCACGACGCCGTCTTGACGCTGCGGCCCGCCACCCGGTGGCGGCGCCCGCGGAACTCCCGGATGGGCCAGCCCACGTCCCGCGCGTAGTTGCGCAGCCGCCGGTCCGGGTTGATGGGGCACGGGTTGCCCACCGCCCGCATCATCGGCAGGTCGTTGAGCGAGTCCCCGTACGCGTAGGACCGCTCCAGGTCGATCCCCTCACGCTCGGCCAGGTCGCGCACCGAGGCGGCCTTGACCTCCCCGTGCATCAGGTCGCCGCGCAGCCGCCCCGTGTAGAACCCGTCCTTGTGCTCCGCCGTGGTGCCCAGGCAGCCCGTGGCCCCCAGGCGCCCCGCGATGAGCCGCCCGATCTCCACCGGCGTCGCCGTGATGAGCCACACCTGGTCACCGGCCGCGAGGTGCTGGTCCAGCAGCTTCTTGGTGCCGGGGAAGATGCGCAGCGCCAGGACGGTGTCGTACACCTCCTCGCCCACGGCCGTGACCTCCGCCACCGTGCGCCCCGCGATGAGGCTCAGCGCCCGCTCGCGCACCTGGTCGATCTGGTCGCGGGACTCACCGAACATCACGTACCGCGCCTGGATGAACCCGAACCGCAGCAGGTCCGCCGTGCCGAAGAACTTGCGCTTGTACAACTCCCTGGCCAGGTGGTAGGCACTGGCCCCGCGGATCACGGTGTTGTCGACGTCGAAGAAGGCGGCCGCCTGCCGGTGCGGCAGGGGTGCCTGGGCGTCGGACATGCCGTCCACCTTATCCGCGTGCGTACGCTGTGGCCGTGGACAGGCCGACGACGCACACCGACCGCGTAGTGCTCTTCACCAGGGAGGGCTGCCACCTGTGCGACACGGCGCGCGACGTCGTCGCCCAGGCGTGCACCACCACCGGGCACACGTGGCGTGAGGTGAACATCGACACCGGCCCGGACTCCGCGAGCCTGCAGGACCGCTACGGCGACTACGTGCCGGTCGTGGAGGTCGACGGCGTCCAGCAGGGGTTCTGGCACGTCGACGGCGAGCGGCTGGTCCGCCGCCTCACGCAGGGGGTCACGCGGTGATCGAGACGGGCGAGGCCGCGGTCCCCGCAGCGACCGTGCGGCGCCTGCCGCGCTACCTGCGGGCGCTCGCGGACCTGCAGGCGGCCGGGGTGCACACCACGTCGTCCACCGACCTGGCCGAGGCGTCCGGGTGCGGCCCGGCGCAGCTGCGCAAGGACCTGTCCTACCTGGGGTCGTTCGGCACCCGCGGGGTGGGGTACGAGGTCGCGGGGCTGGCGACGGTGATCGCCGGGGCGCTGGGCCTGGGGTCCACGCACCGGCTCGCGATCATCGGCCTGGGCAACCTGGGCCAGGCGCTGGCCAACTACTCCGGGTACGCCAAGCGCGGGTTCGAGGTGGTGGCCCTGCTCGACGTGTCGCCGGCCGTGGTGGGCACGCGGCCCACGGGCGGGCTCGTCGTCGAGCCGCTGGACGCGCTGGAGGAGGTGCTGGCGCGCGAGGCCGTCACCATGGTGATCCTGGCGACCCCGGGCGCGGCCGCGCAGCCCGTGGCGGAGCGCGTGGTGGCGGCGGGGGTGCGCGAGATCCTGTCGTTCTCCCCGGTGGCGCTCCAGCTCCCGGACGACGCCGTGGTCCGCACGGTGGACGTCGCCGGCGAGCTCCAGATCCTGGCGTTCCACGCGGCCGCGCGCACGCCCCGCTGATACGGGCGCCCCGTCAACCTGCGCGAAGTCGCAGGACCCAGGGCTGCCGGGTCCTGCGACTCGCTGCGCTCCCGCAGGATGACGGGAGTGGGTGGGTCAGGCCTGCGCGATGGCGGAGACGTCCAGGGCGATCTTGACCTTGTCGCCCACCAGGAAGCCGCCGGCCTCGAGCGCGGCGTTCCAGGTCAGGCCGTAGTTGGCGCGCGAGATCTCGAGCTCGGACTCGAAGCCCACGCGGGAGTTGCCGAACGGGTCCACGGCCGCACCGGTGAACTCGGTGGGCAGCTCGACGCGCTGCGTCACGCCGTTGATCGTGAGGTCGCCCACCACGTAGTAGTCGTCGTCGTCGACCTTGACGCCGGTGGAGGCGAACGACCAGGTGGGGTTGACCTCGGCGTTCCAGAAGTCGGCGCTGGTCAGGTGCTTGTCGCGGTTCGCGTCACCCGTGCTGACGGAGGCGGCGTCGAGCTCGGCGGTGACGGCCGAGGACTCGAGGTCGTTGCCCACGGTCACGGTGCCGTTCGAGATGGCGATGGTGCCGCGCACCTTGGCGATGCCCGCGTGGCGGACCGAGAACGAGGCGGTCGAGTGCGCGGTGTCGATCGCGTAGGTGCCGGGGTTGAGCTGAGCGGGAAGCGACGAGGCCATGGCTGACTCCTGAGGGTCCGGTGGGTGTGCACATCGAGATGGGTATCGAGCGATGTCATCGAGCGATGGGCGAAGTTGGTTGAAGTCTCAACCGTCGTCCAGGAGCAAGAACCGCCGATGTCGCTGGAGCATTCCGTGGCATACATCACATCCAGCAGTCGTGCCGCCCGGCTGGCGCTCGGTGTGCGGACGCTGGCAGGCTCCGTGCCTGCGCCTTCGGTAGCGTGAGGCCCATGACTGGGACGGGTTGGCTCACCGACGAGCAGCAGTGCTCGTGGCGTTCCTACCTCGAAGGCACGGCGCGGTTTGTCGATGCGCTGGAGCGCGCGCACGACGACGGCGTGCCGCTGAGCCTGGGCGAGTACAACCTCATGGTGCAGCTCTCGGAGGCACCCGAGCGGACCCTGCGGATGTCGGAGCTCGCCGACTTCCTGGCGTTGTCCCGCAGCCGCCTCACCCACACCGTGGACCGCATGGAACGTCGCGGCCTGGTGGTGCGCCGCCGCGTGGCCGGCGACCGGCGCGGGGTCAACTGCACCATGACGGAGGCCGGGTGGTCGCTGCTGGTGGCCGCCGCGCCCGCCCACGTGGCGGCCGTGCGGCGCTACCTGGTGGACGTGCTCACGCCCGAGGAGTTCGCGACGCTCGGCCGCGCGATGGCCAAGGTGGCGGTGACGGCCAAAGCCTCGCGGGCGTGAGCCTGGTCTCACCTCGCCCGGACGACGCTGGCGCGATCGGAGCGCGCCGTGGCGCGTGGGAGACTGGCGCCATGGTGTCCACGACCGTCCACCTGCTGCGCCACGGCGAGGTGCACAACCCTGGCCGGGTGCTCTACGGCCGGATCCCGGGCTACCACCTCTCGCAGCGTGGCCACGAGATGGCCGCCGTCGTCGCCCGCGCGCTCGCGGACCAGCAGCGTGACATCGTCGCCGTCATCGCCTCCCCGCTCCAGCGCGCGCAGGAGACGGCCGCCCCCATCGCGGAGGCGTTCAAGCTTCCCATCGGCGCCGACGAGCGGCTGATCGAGGCCGGCAACCGGTTCGAGGGCACCACGATGGGCGCCCAGCCGTGGAAGCTCCTCAACCCGCGCTGGTGGCCGCTGCTGCGCAACCCCCGCACGCCGTCCTGGGGCGAGCCGTACACCGAGCAGGTGGCCCGCATGCAGGCCGCGGTGGACGCCGCCCGGGACGCGCACGCCGGGCACGAGGTGGTGCTGGTCAGCCACCAGCTCCCCATCTGGGTGACCCGCCTGGCCTACGAGGGCAAGCGGCTGTGGCACGACCCCCGGCAGCGGCAGTGCACGCTGTGCTCGCTGACCAGCCTGCACTTCGACGGCGACGAGCTCGCCGGCGTCGAGTACACGGAACCCGCCGCCCACCTGGCGGCGTCGCTGAGCAAGGGTGCGTGGTCCGTCAAGTGAGAGCACGTGTCGCCGCCGCAGGGGTTGTCGCGCTCCTGCTGCTGGCCGGGTGCGCCCAGGAGTCGGGCGCCGGCGCGGTGGACCAGGGGTTCGTCTCCGGCGACGGCTCGGTGCAGGAGTGGGACCCGGGCGAGCGGAAGGACCCCGTCGTCGTCGAGGGCACCGACTTCGCGGGCAACGCCGTGAGTACGCAGGACTGGGCGGGCGACGTCGTCGTCATCAACACCTGGTACGCGGGCTGCGCCCCGTGCCGCTCGGAGGCGCCCGGCCTCGTGGCGCTCGCCACGGACCACGCCGACGACGGCGTGCACGTGCTGGGCATCAACACGCAGGACGACGCCGGGGCCGCGCAGGCGTTCGAACGCACCTTCGCCATCCCGTACCCGTCGCTCGAGGACTCCTCGGGCACCGTCGTGGCCGCCCTGACCGGCGTGGTGCCGCTCCAGGCGGTGCCCACCACCGTGGTGCTGGACCGCGAGCACCGCCCGGCCGCCCGCATCGTGGGGGAGGCCGAACCGTCCACCCTCAAGGCCGTCGTGGAGCAGGTCCTCGCGGAGGACGCGCACTGATGGGCGGGACCTTCGCCTCGACGGTGCTCACCGGGTCGATGCTGCTGGCCGTCCCGGTGGCGATCGTCGCCGGGCTCGTGTCGTTCGCGTCGCCGTGCGTGCTGCCGCTCGTGCCCGGGTACGTCGGGTACGTGAGCGGCATGGCGGCGTCCGGCGCCCGCGGGTCCCGCCCCGCCCGGGGGCGCGTGCTCACGGGCGTGGCGCTGTTCGTGGCCGGGTTCACCCTCGTGTTCGTGCTGCTCATGGCCGCCGCGGGGGCCATCGGCTACCGGCTGGTGCAGTGGGAGGGTCCCATCACGCGCATGCTCGGCGTCGTCGTCATCGTGCTGGGGCTGGCGTTCATGGGGGCCGTCCCGTTCCTGCAGCGCGAGGCGCGGCTGCACCTCTCGCCGCGCGCCGGGGTGTGGGGGGCGCCGCTGCTGGGCGTGGTGTTCGGGCTGGGCTGGACGCCCTGCCTGGGGCCCACGCTCGCGGCCGTGCAGACCCTCGCGCTCGACTCCGCGTCCGTGGGGCGCGGGGTGGCGCTCGGCATCGCGTACTGCGTGGGCCTGGGCGTGCCGTTCCTGCTGGTCGCGCTCGGACTGCAGTCCTCGCAGCGCATGCTCGGGTTCCTGCGCCGCCACCGCCTGCTCATCTCGCGGCTGGGCGGCGGCCTGCTGGTGCTGATCGGCCTGGCGCTCGTGACCGGGCTGTGGGGGTCGCTGACCGGCGCGATCCAGGTCTGGATCGGCGGCTGGAAGACGGTGGTGTGATGAAGGCGGTGGTGTGATGAGTGGCCTGACGCGGAAGAACACCCGGTACGCCCCCGCCGGCATCGACGACGCCATGACCTCCGACCCGGGCGAGGCACCCGAGCCGCAGCTCCCCACCCTGGGCGCGCGCGGCTGGGCGCGCTGGACGTGGCGCCAGCTCACCTCCATGCGCGTGGCGCTGCTGCTGCTCATGCTGCTGGCCGTGGCCGCCGTGCCCGGGTCCGTGCTGCCGCAGCGCGGCCAGGACCCCGCCAAGGTGCTCACCTACCTGGGGGAGCACCCCACGTCCGGGAAGTGGCTGGACCGCCTCGGGCTCTTCGGCGTCTACACGTCGCCGTGGTTCAGCGCCATCTACCTGCTGCTGTTCGTCTCGCTGATCGGCTGCATCCTGCCGCGCGTCGCCGCGCACCTGCGCAACCTGCGCGGCCGCCCGCCGCGAACCCCGTCGCGCTTCGCCCGGTTCCCCGCGCTCGCCTCCGGGACGTCCACGGCATCGCCCGACGACGTCGCCGACGCCGTCGCCGCCGCCCTGCGCCGCCGCCGGCTGTTCCGGGTCGACGTCGGCGCCGAACCCGCCAAGGACGCGCGACCGGAGATCCGCACCGTGGCCGCCGAGCGCGGCTACCTGCGCGAGACCGGCAACCTGGTGTTCCACATCGCGCTGGTGGGCCTGCTCATCTCCGTCGCGTCCGGGCAGCTGCTGCACTACCGCGGCCAGGCCCTCGTCACGCAGGGGCGCGGGTTCGCGAACGCCGTCGTGGACTACGACACGTTCGACAAGGGCGCCTGGTTCCGCCCCGAGTCGCTCAGCCCGTTCTCCCTGACGCTCGACGACTTCTCCTCCGAGTTCGCCACCGACGCCGTCGCGTTCGCCCAGTCCCGCGACTTCACGGCCTCCGTCACCGTCACCCCCGCGGGCGGCGGCACGACGTCGCAGCACACCATCAAGGTCAACCACCCGCTCGAGATCGACGGCGCCAAGATCTACCTGCAGGGCAACGGGTTCGCGCCCGAGGTCACCGTCAAGGACGCCGACGGCCAGGTCGCGTTCGCGGGCCGCGTGCCGTTCATCCCCGAGGACACCATGTACACGTCCCGCGGCGTCATCAAGGTGCCCGACGTGTCCGCCGGCCTCGAGCAGATCGGCCTGACCGGCTACTTCCTGCCCACCGCGCAGATCGACGACGACGGCTCCGCCCGCTCCGTGTTCCCGCAGCCCACCAACCCCATGCTGGTGCTCCAGGTGTGGACCGGGGACCTTGGCCTGGACGACGGTGTGCCGCAGAACGTCTACCAGCTCGACACTGCCAACATGACCGCCGTCACGGGCGACGACGGCGTGCGCGCCCAGGTGATCGTCAAGCCCGGGGAGACCGTGGACCTGCCGGACGGGCTCGGCACCCTGACCCTGGGGGCCGACGTGCCCCGCTACGTGGCCCTCGACCTGCGCTACGACCCCTCGCTCGCCTGGGTGCTCACGTTCGCGCTCCTCGCGCTCGCCGGGCTGGGCGTCTCCCTGTTCACCCCGCGCCGCCGCGTGTGGCTGCGCACCTGGGCCCTGCCGGACGGCGGCACGCACGTCGAGCTTGCGGGACTCGCCCGCGGCGACGACACCGGCCTGCAGGGCGAGGTGGACCGCGCCTTCGCGGCCGTGCCCGGCCTGCGGCCCCCGCCCGACGACGACGCCGACAACTACCAGGAGGATCCCCGATGACTCTCGCGCAGCTCGGCGAGGTGTCCACGACGCTGGTCTGGGGCGCGCTCGCGTCCCTGACGATCGCCCTGGTCGCATTCGCCGTCGACCTGGCCCGCCGCACCGACGTGCGCGCCGAGCACCGCAGCAAGGCCGTGAGCACCGCGGCGCAGCGCGAGCTCGTGGGCGCCGTGACCGCGGGGGCGTCCGCGGCCACCCCGACGCCGTCCGCGGTGGCCGAGCCTGTCGAGACCACGCCCCGCCGTCGGGCCGCCGGCATCGCCATGTCGACGACGACGCTCGGCGCGTTCCTGCTGCTCGTGGGCATCGTGACCCGCGGGATCGCCGCCGGGCGCACCCCGTGGGCGAACATGTACGAGTTCACGCTGGTGGGCTCGTTCGTGGCCGTCACGGTGTTCCTCATCGTGAACCGCCTGCGGGACGTGCAGTTCCTGGGCGCGTTCGTCACGGGCCTCGCGGCGGTGTTCCTCACGATGGGCCTCAACGTCTTCTACATCGCGGCGATGGGCGTGCAGCCCGCCCTGCAGTCGTACTGGCTGGTGCTGCACGTGGGCGTCGCGATCACCGCGGCGGGCGTGTTCACCGTCGCGTTCACGGCGTCGGTGCTGCAGCTGCTGCGCACCGCGCGTGACGCCGGATCGGGGTGGCTGGGCACCTGGCACTGGCTGGACCGCGTGCCCGCGCCCGCCAACCTGGAGGCGCTCAGCTTCCGCCTCAACGCCGTCGGGTTCGTGCTGTGGACGTTCACGATCATCGGCGGCTCCATCTGGGCCGAGCACGCGTGGGGCCGCTACTGGGGGTGGGACCCCAAGGAGGTCTGGTCGTTCGTCATCTGGGTGGTGTACGCGGGCTACCTGCACGCCCGCACCACGCGCGGCTGGTCAGGCACGCGCGCCGCCTGGTTCGTGGTGGTCGGCTTCGCGTGCGTCATCTGGAACTTCACCGGCGTGAACCTGGTGTTCAACGGCAAGCACAGCTACTCCGGCCTCAACTGAGGCCCGCGGGGACTCAGGGCTTCAGGGGCTCAGGGCTTCGGGTCGCCCGGCTCGCCGGTGCTTCCCTCGCGCGGGGTGTCGTGGCGGCGGCGCTTCTGCTCCTGGGCGAGCCGCCACAGGAACTCCGGGTCGTCGTCGGGGGCCACGGGGCCGGGGTGCGGCTTGCCGGGGCGGCCCGTGTCGCCCGTGGAGCGGCCGCGCGGCGCCGTCGGGGGCAGCGGGCGCCCCTGCGTCGTCGTGCGGGACGACTGCCGGAACACGATCCAGCCCAGCCCGCCGATCACGGGCACGATCACGATGAGCACCGCCCACAGCCATTTGGGCAGGCCACCCGTCTCCTCCTTGGGCGTGTTCGCAAGGTCGGCGAGGGCGAACACGGCGACGCCGATGATGGCGAGGGTGAGGATCACGCGGGGCATGCCCCCAGGGTAGGCCGCGCCGGGTGGCGTGCGGGTCCCCGTACCCTGGAGGGGTGCCTCTGCTCGTGTACTCCCTGCTGCGCTTCGCGATCCTGATCGTCGCCTTCGTGGTGATCTGGCGGGTGGGCGCGGACCCGCTGCTGGCGGGAGTGCTCGCCATCATCGTCGCCGCCCTGGTCAGCTACCTGGCCCTGTACAAGCAGCGCACCGCCTCCGCCGCGTGGCTCGCCACCCGGGTGGAGTCCCGCCGCCGCGGCCCGAGGGCCGGCACGGCGTTCGCCCGCGCCGTGGCCGACGACGAGGCCGCCGAGGACGCCGCCACCGACGACGCCGGCAACCCACCCGCCGGGAACGACCCGACGCCGCCCCGCTGACCTACCCGCCGCCGCCGCCCGGTGCGCGTCGTGGTTTGTCACGCCAAACCCCCGGATAGCGTGACATTCCGCGACACGCGTCGGCCGGCAGCAAGCGGCCGGCAGGGGTCAGCGGGTCGCCGGCAGTCGGGAGTCGGCGTAGTCGGGGTGGGTCAGGCGCCCAGGGCCAGGCCGACCGCCAGGAGCAGGCCGTAGGCGAGCTCGTACATGCCCGTCCCGCCCAGCACCGGCACCAGCAGCGGGCCGCGCGCCCCGGCCACCACCGGCAGGGAGAGCAGCACGGCGGGCAGGCCCAGCAGCAGCACCACGAGCGCCCACGGGGTCCAGATCGCGCACAGGGCGCCCAGCAGCAGGGGCAGCCAGATCATCGCGACGTAGGCCTTGCGCGCGCGGTCGTCACCCAGGCGCACGGCCAGGGTCCGCTTGCCGGCCACGACGTCGGTGGGGATGTCGCGCACGTTGTTGATCATGAGCAGCGCGCACGCCACCAGCCCGACGCCGACGGCGCCCAGCACGGAGGGCCCCGTGACCCGTCCGGCCTGCGTGAACGTGGTGCCCAGCGTGGCCACCAGGCCGAAGAACACGAACACGCCCGCCTCGCCGAGGCCCGCGTAGCCGTACGGCTTGCGGCCGCCCGTGTAGTACCAGGCGGCCAGGATCGCGGCGGCGCCGACGGCGATGAGCCACCACTGGCCGGTGATCCACGTCAGGGCCAGGCCCAGCACGCCGGCCACGGCGAACGCCGCGAAGGCCGCCTGCCTGACGTGGCTGGGGCGGGCCAGGCCCGACGCCGTCAGGCGCAGGGGGCCCACCCGGTCCAGGTCGGTGCCGCGCACGCCGTCGGAGTAGTCGTTCGCGTAGTTGACGCCCACCTGCAGGGCCAGGGCCACGCCCAGGGCCAGGAGCGCGCGCCCCGCGGAGAACGCGTCCACCAGGGCTGCCGCGCCCGATCCGATGAGCACGGGGGCCGTGGCGGCGGGCAGGGTGCGGGGGCGGGCCCCGGCGATCCACTCGGCGGGGGTTGCCATGCGGTGGTGCTCCTCAGACGTCGATCGTGGGGGCCGCCGCCTGGGCGACCGCGCGTCGGTCCACCTTCCCGGGGCCCCGCAGCGGCAGGGCACCGGTCACCAGGATCCGGCGCGGGGCCGACGGCGCCCCCAGCCTAGCCGTGACCGCCGCCCGGACCCTGGCCAGCAGCGCGGGTTCGAGCGGGGTCAGGGCGGGCCACGGCGCCCCGGTGGGCGTCGCGACGACGGCCACGAGCGCCTGCCCCCACTCGGCGTCGGGCACCCCGGCCACGCACACCTCGACCGGCCCGGTGCCGCCCGCCCGGCCGGCGGGGGTGGCGAGCAGCTCGGGCAGCACCTCGGCCAGCACGGCCTCGACGGCCGCCGGGGCCACGTTGACGCCACCCGTGACCACGACGTCGTCGGCGCGGCCCAGCACGGTCAGGACGCCGCGCGGGTCCAGCGCGCCCAGGTCGGAGGTGCGGAACCAGCGCGTGCCGTCGTCGTCGGTGCGGAAGGAGGCGGTGGTGGCGGCCGGGTCGCCCACGTACCCCGTGGCGAGCATGGGCCCGGCGATCTCCACGACCCCCGCCCCGATGGTGGCGCCCGGGGTGGCGGTGCGCAGGCGCGCCCCGCGCAGGGGCACGCCGTCGTACACGCACCCGCCCGCCGTCTCGGACATGCCGTAGGTGCGCACCACGGGCACGCCGGACGCCGTCGCGCGCGCGAGCAGGGCCGGCGGGGTGGCGGCCCCGCCCACCAGCACCGACGTGCACCGGGCCAACGCGTCGACGGCCAGGCGGGCGTCGGCGTCGTCGTCGGCCGCGACGAGCACGCGGTGCAGCTGCGTGGGCACCAGGGACAGGTGCACGGGGGCGCCGTCGGCCAGCGCGGGGGCCAGGAGCGCAGCCAGGTCGCCGGGTGTGAAGTGCGCGCCGGGATCGGCGGCCACCAGCGGCTCCGGGACGCCGTCGTCGGCGGCGAGCAGCGACCGCACCACCACCTGCAGCCCCGCGATGTGCGTGGGCGGCAGCGTGAGCACCCAGCGGCCCGGGCCGCCCAGCCGCTCGTGCGTGGCCGTGGCGGACGCGAGCAGCGCGGACGCGCTCACCGCCACCTCGCGCGCGGCGCCCGTCGAGCCGGAGGTGCGCACCACGAGCGCGGTGCCCGCGGGCAGGGGGGCGTCGTCGTGCACGCGGGGCAGCGGGGCCACGGCGCCCCCGCCGTCGAGCGCCACCCGCACCTCACGGACCAAGGACGCGACAGCGGGCGGGAGGGGCTGGGAGATCACGCAATCAGGTTATGCGGCGCGCACTGCACGGCTTTCGCACCGGGCCCACTT
>BCWJ01000019.1 GCA_001592145.1 Xylanimicrobium pachnodae JCM 13526 = NBRC 107786
GGCTCGGAACCGCAGAATCCTGCGGTTCCGAGCCCCTGATCAGCCGCTTCGAGCGACTGGCCAGGCGGAGAGCCTAGAAATCCCAGTCGTCGTCGGTCGTGTCCACGGCCTTGCCCATGACGTACGAGGAGCCCGACCCGGAGAAGAAGTCGTGGTTCTCGTCCGCATTCGGCGACAGTGCGGCCAGGATCCCCGCGCTCACGGCCGTGTCCTCCTTGGGGAACAGTGCCTCGTAGCCCAGGTTCATCAGCGCCTTGTTGCCGTTGTAGCGCAGGAACTTCTTGACGTCCTCGGTCAGACCTAGCTCGTCGTACAGGGACTCGGTGTACGCCACCTCGTTGTCGTACAGCTCGAAGAGCAGGTCGTACGTGTATGCCTTGATCTCGTCGCGGCGCTCCTGCGACTCCTGGGCGAGCCCCTTCTGGAACTTGTAGCCGATGTAGTAGCCGTGCACGGCCTCGTCGCGGATGATCAGACGGATCAGGTCCGCCGTGTTCGTCAGCTTCGCGTGGGCCGACCAGTACATGGGTGCGTAGAAGCCCGAGTAGAACAGGAACGACTCCAGCATGGTCGAGGCGACCTTGCGCTTGAGGGGGTCGTCACCGCGGTAGTACTCCAGCACGATCTCGGCCTTGCGCTGCAGGTGCGGGTTCGCCTCCGACCATGCGAACGCCTCGTCGATCTCCTTGGTGGAGATGAGCGTGGAGAAGATCGAGGAGTACGACTTCGCGTGCACGCTCTCCATGAAGGCGATGTTGGTGTACACGGCCTCCTCGTGCGGGGTGAGTGCGTCCGGGATGAGCGAGACGGCACCCACGGTGCCCTGGATGGTGTCGAGCAGGGTCAGGCCCGTGAACACGCGCGTGGTCATGAGCTTCTCCGCCTCGTTGAGCGTCGCCCACGACTGGATGTCGTTCGAGACGGGCACCTTCTCCGGCAACCAGAAGTTGCCGGTCAGGCGGTCCCAGACCTCGAGGTCCTTCTCGTCCTCGAGGCGGTTCCAGTTGATCGCGGAGACGCGATCGACGAGCTTGAGCTTTCCAGTGGGGGCCATACGAGTTCCTTAGTGTGACAAAGAATGGTCAGAGCATGCAGGAGACGCAGTCCTCGACGGACGTCCCCTCCAGCGCGAGCTGCCGCAGCCGGATGTAGTACAGCGTCTTGATGCCCTTGCGCCACGCGTAGATCTGGGCCTTGTTGACGTCGCGCGTGGTGACCGTGTCCTTGAAGAACAGCGTCAGCGACAGCCCCTGGTCCACATGCTGAGTCGCGGCGGCGTAGGTGTCGATGATCTTCTCGTAGCCGATCTCGTACGCGTCCTGGTAGTACTCCAGGTTGTCGTTGGTCATGAAAGGCGCCGGGTAGTAGACGCGCCCCAGCTTGCCCTCCTTGCGGATCTCCACCTTCGAGACGATCGGGTGGATCGACGACGTCGAGTTGTTGATGTAGCTGATCGACCCGGTGGGTGGCACGGCCTGCAGGTTCTGGTTGTAGATGCCGTGCTCCATGACCGACGCCTTGAGCGCACGCCAGTCGTCGCGCGTGGGAATGGCGACCCCGGCCTGCGCGAACAGCTCGGCGACCCGCGCGGTGGCCGGCGCCCAGTCCTGCTCGGTGTACTTGTCGAAGTACTCCCCGCTCGCGTACTTCGAGTCCTCGAACCCGGCGAACGCCGTGCCGCGCTCGATGGCCAGGCGGTTCGACGCGGCGATCGCATGATAGGCGACCGTGTAGAAGTAGATGTTCGTGAAGTCGAGGCCTTCCTCAGACCCATAGAACACACGCTCGCGGGCCAGGTAGCCGTGCAGGTTCATCTGCCCCAGCCCGATGGCGTGCCCCAGGTCGTTGGCCCTTTTCACCGAGGGCACCGACTCGATGCTCGTCTGGTCGCTGACCGCCGTCAGCGCACGGATGGCGGTGTCGATGGTCCGGGCGAAGTCGGGCGAGTCCATCGTCTTGGCGATGTTGAGCGAGCCGAGGTTGCAGGAGATGTCCCGGCCCACGTGCGCGTACGAGAGATCCTCGTTGAACGTCGACGGCGTCGCCACCTGCAGGATCTCCGAGCACAGGTTCGAGTGCGTGATGCGGCCCTTGATCGGGTTCGCGCGGTTCACCGTGTCCTCGAACATGATGTAGGGGTAGCCCGACTCGAACTGGATCTCCGCGAGCGTCTGGAAGAAGTCGCGCGCGCTGATCGTCGTCTTGCGGATGCGATCGTCGGCGACGAGCTCGTCGTACTTCTCCGAGATCGGCACGTCCGCGAACGGCACCCCGAGAACCCGCTCCACGTCGTACGGCGAGAACAGGTGCATGGGCTTGTTCTGCTTGGCGAGCTCGAACGTGATGTCCGGGATGACGACGCCGAGCGAGAGCGTCTTGATACGGATCTTCTCGTCCGCGTTCTCCCGCTTGGTGTCCAGGAACCGCATGATGTCGGGGTGGTGTGCGTGCAGGTACACCGCGCCCGCGCCCTGCCGCGCACCGAGCTGGTTGGCGTAGCTGAACGAGTCCTCCAGCAGCTTCATCACGGGGATGACGCCCGAGGACTGGTTCTGGATGTGCTTGATCGGGGCGCCGTGCTCCCGGATGTTGCTCAGCAGCAGCGCCACGCCCCCGCCGCGCTTGGACAGCTGGAGCGCGGAGTTGATGCCGCGCGCGATCGACTCCATGTTGTCCTCGATGCGCAGCAGGAAGCAGCTCACGGGCTCGCCACGCTGCGCCTTGCCGATGTTGAGGAACGTCGGCGTCGCCGGCTGAAAGCGGCCGGAGATCGTCTCCTCGACGATCTGCCGGGCGAGCTCCTCATCGCCGTCGGCCAGACCCAGTGCCACCATCGCGACGCGGTCCTCGAAGCGCTCCAGGTACTTCTTCCCGTCGAACGTCTTGAGCGTGTACGACGTGTAGTACTTGAACGCACCCAGGAACGTCTCGAAGCGGAAGCCCTTCGAGTACGCGAGCTGGTAGAGCTCCTTGATGAACTCCGGGGAGTACTTCTCCAGCGTGGCGGCCTCGTAGTACTTGTTCTCCACCAGGTAGGCGAGCTTCGCCTCCAGCGTCTCGAACTGGACCGTGTTCGGGTTGACGTGCTGGATGAAGTACTGGCGGGCCGCCTCGCGGTCCTTGTCGAACTGGATCTTCCCGTCCGCTCCGTACAGGTTCAGCATCGCGTTGAGCGCGTGGTAGTCGAGCTGCAGGTCCTGAACCGGAACCACGCTCACCGTGGGGTCACTCACGCCGACTTCAGTGGTTGTCGTTGCCAAAATCGTCCCAATCCGTCACGGACGCGCCGCACGTCGTCAGGCGTCCCGAAGAGTTCGAAGGCGTACAGGTACGGGACCCGGCACTTCGCGCTGATGATGTCTCCGGCGATGCAGTAGGCCGCGCCGAAGTTGGTGTTGCCCGCAGCAACGACGCCGCGGATCAACGATCGGTTGTGCTCGTCGCCCAGGAACTTACGCACCTGAGGTGGCACGGCCCCGCCCTGGTGGCCCCCACCATAGGTGGGAGTCACCAGCACGTACGGCTCGTCCACGGTCAGGAACGGGTCGTTCCGGCGAAGGGGTATGCGGTGATCCGCGATGCCGAGTTCGCCGAGCCGGAGCTTGCCGACGAACCGGTGAGTGTTCTCAGAGACGGACGAGAAGTAGACGAGAGAGCCCATGGCGTGTCCCCATCCGGCCGGCCCCGTGGCGGTGCCCCGACAAGCCGGGCTCAGCGGGTCACCGTACGCGGCGCCGTCAGGCGGTCGCGCCCTGGCGTGCGAGCGCCCGGATCTGGTCCGGCCGGAACCCCGACCAGTGGGATTCCCCGGCCACCACCACGGGCGCCTGGAGGTAACCGAGACCACGCACCATCTCCAGCGCCTCGGCATCCTGCGTGATGTCCACGACGCTGTACTCGATGCCCAGCTTGCCGAGGGCACGGTAGGTCGCGTCGCACTGCACGCAGGCCGGCTTGCTGTAGACCGTGATGCTCATGGTTCGTCTCCCTGTCCCTCGCGGCGTCGGTGACGTGCGGGGAACCCGCAGGTGACAGCCGTGAAGTTACGTTGATGTTGTTCGATCGGGGCCATGGTGCGCCGCCGAGTCAAAACACTACACCTTGTGCCCGGGGCGCGCCCGGTTACGAGATGTTGTGGTTGGGCCGGGGGCTGTGACCATGCCCACGATCCTGCCACCCGCCACCGACACGGGCGGGATCTCGCCGCGAAGCCGCGCACGGGCCGGGCCACGAGGCCGTTTCGGAACCGGCCGCCACCCACCGTCGCGTGAGCCTACCCGGTGTCACGAGGCTCCGAGTGAACCCGATCTCTTCCTTGCGGTCGGGGCCCCGCCCCGCAATATCTCAGTCGACGTCGGTGCCGCCACGCAGCACGCGCACCGGCCGCAGCGACGCGTCCGCGACCACCACGTCGGCACGCCGGCCCGCCACCAGGCCACCGACGTCGGCCAGGCCCAACGCCCGGGCCGGCACCCAGGACGCCGCCCGCACCGCGTCCGCGAGCGGCACACCCGCCGCGACCGTCGTCCGGACGACGTCGAGGAGGCGGGACGTCCCGCCGGCGATCGAACCGCCGTCCGTGAGGCGCGCGACGCCACCCGCCACGGTCACCGCCATCGGGCCCAGCACGTAGTCGCCATCAGGCATGCCCGCAGCCGCCATCGCGTCCGTGACCAGGGCGACCCGGTCGACACCCACCATCTCGACCACCGAACGGATCGTCGCCGGGACCAGGTGGACGCCGTCGGCGACGAGCTCGACCACCAGGTCGCCGCGCGCGGCGGCCGCCAGGCAGGCCGCGACCGGGCCGGGCTCCCGGTGGTGCAGCGGCGGCATGCCGTTGAACAGGTGGGTCGCGGTCATCTCCAGCCCACGCTCGCGCAGGGCCGGGACCACCTGGGCGATGAGCGCCTCTGCCTGCTCGGTCGTGCCCGACGTGTGCCCCAGCGACGGGACGGCACCCGCGGCGATCAGCGCCTCGGCAGCGCCGCCCGGCCCGGCGACCCCAGGGATCTCCGGCGCCACCGTCATCGAGCGCAGGTGCCCCCCGGACGCCGCGACGAGATCGCGCACCAGCGCCGCGTCCCCGGCGACCAGGTGCTCCGGGCTCTGCGCCCCGCGGCGCTCGTAGGACAGGAAGGGGCCCTCGGCGTGGATGCCGGCGATCTCCCCGGCCTCCGCGAGGGAGCCCAGCAGCTCGGCCCGCGCCACGAGGGTGTCATGACCCGCGGTCACCAGCGACGCGAGCATCGTCGTCGTGCCCTGGTGCAGGTGCTCTCGGACCGCGGTGCGGACCTGGTCCGCCGTGGTCGCGTCCGGGAAGCTCGCACCGCCGCCACCGTGGTTGTGAACGTCGACCAGTCCGGGGAGCAGCACCGTGCCCGGGGCCGCGTCCGGAGCCGCGAGCGGCGCTCCGGCCGCGGGCCCGGCGAACGTGATGCGGTCGCCCTCCAGGACGAGCACGCCGTCCTCGACGACGGCGTCAGGCAGTACGAGGCGGCCACGAAGAACGGTGGGGGCAGCGGGGTTCGACGTCATGGTGCCATCTTGGTCCATGCGCGGGGACGAGGTGGGCCGAGGTCGCGGTGCGCGCGGTCTGGACAGGATCGACCACCGGGCGCACCGTCAGAAGAGGCGGGACTCCGGGTCGTCCGCGCCGCGCAGGGCGTCGTAGTCCAGCACCAGGCAGCCGATACCGCGGTCGGTGGCCAGCACCCGCGCCTGCGGCTTGATCTCCTGTGCCGCGAACACACCCCGCACGGGCGCCAGCAGCGGATCCCTGTTCAGCAGGTCGAGGTACCGGGTGAGCTGTTCGACACCGTCGATGTCGCCGCGCCGCTTGATCTCGACCGCCACGTGCCCGCCCTCCGGGGCACGAGCGAGGATGTCCACCGGGCCGATGGCGGTCATGTACTCGCGGCGCACCAGCGAGTGCCCCACGCCCAGCAGGGCGATCTGCGCTGCCAGCAGCTCCTGGAGGTGAGCCTCCACGCCGTCCTTGACCAGGCCGGGATCCACGCCGAGGTCGTGGGCCGAGTCGTGGACGACCTCGTGCAGCTCGATCTCGAGCCGGTCGTCGGACTTCGCGTGCTGCACGGTCCACACCTCGGTGACACCGCGCGCCGCCGCCTCCTCGTCGGGAGCCGACGTCTTCAGCTTGCAGGGCGGGCTCATCCAGTTGAGGGGCTTGTACGAACCACCGTCGGAGTGCAGCAGCACACTGCCGTCCGCCTTGACCACCACCAGCCTCGTCGCGAGTGGCAGATGGGCGTTCAGGCGCCCGGTGTACCGGGCAGAGCAGGCGGCGACGACAAGACGCAAGGGTTCTACTTCCTGGTGGGCTGCTAGAGCACGAGGTCACGCCGCCCGGGCGGCGCGGCCTCGAGCCACGAGGCCAGCCCAGCGTACGCGGCCACCGACATCACCAGCTCGAAATCGACGTCGTCGTATCGGCACGTGACCAGGTATTGATCGGGCTGGCCCGGCTGGTCGAGCGGCGCGCGGCCCGTCACCGCCAGCCGCCCACGCAGCCAGGTGCGGGCCGGTCGCACGGACAGCGACCAGCACCGGTACCACTCGATGCGGCCGACGGCGTAGAGCGCGACCCCGGGAGTGAACGCGCCGGGCGGGGTCGCCGCGGAGCGGGCGTGACAGGAGAACGAGCCGACGCGCCGCGACAGCGTGTGCAGCCGCGACGCGCCCGCCGCCAGCACCAGGGTCACGATCCCGAGGATCACGGCCATGACGATGAGGGCGGCGGGCACGTGACGTCAGCCTTCTACGCCAGTGCCGAGCGTGATCTCGTCGGCGACGACGGTGACCAGGTTGTCGTCCACCGAGACGAAGCCGCCGGTCACCTGGACCTCGAACGGCTCCGCGTCGTCGGCGGTCACCCGGACCGTTCCTGGCCGCAGGACGGCCAGGATCGGCGTGTGACCCGTCAGGATGCCGATCTGCCCGTCGACGGACGGCACGCTCACGGCGCGCGCGATCCCCGACCAGACCTTGCGATCGGTCGAGACGAGGTCGACGTTCAGCCCGGCCATCAGGCGCCGTACTCCTTCTGGATCCGGGACCAGTTGCGCTCGAGGTCCTCCAGGCCACCGATGTTGAAGAACGCCTGCTCAGCCACGTGGTCGAACTCGCCGGCCGCGATCTTCTTGAACGCCTCGATGGTCTCGGACAGCGGCACCGTCGAGCCGACCACACCCGTGAACTTCTCGGCCATGTACGTGTTCTGCGAGAGGAACTGCTGGATGCGGCGCGCACGCGCCACGACCGTCTTGTCCTCCTCCGAGAGCTCGTCGACACCGAGGATCGCGATGATGTCCTGCAGCTCCTTGTTGCGCTGCAGGATGGACTTGACCTCGGTGGCGACCGCGTAGTGCTCGGCGCCCACGTAGCGCGGGTCGAGGATCCGCGAGGTCGACGTGAGCGGGTCCACCGCCGGGTACAGGCCCTTCGACGCGATCTCGCGCGAGAGCTCCGTCGTGGCGTCCAGGTGCGCGAACGTCGTGGCGGGTGCCGGGTCGGTGTAGTCGTCGGCGGGCACGTAGATCGCCTGCAGCGAGGTGATCGAGTGGCCGCGCGTCGAGGTGATGCGCTCCTGGAGGATGCCCATCTCATCGGCGAGGTTCGGCTGGTAGCCCACGGCCGACGGCATGCGGCCGAGCAGCGTGGAGACCTCGGACCCAGCCTGCGTGAACCGGAAGATGTTGTCGATGAAGAGCAGCACGTCCTGCTTCTGCACGTCGCGGAAGTATTCCGCCATGGTCAGGCCCGACAGGGCGATGCGCAGACGCGTGCCCGGCGGCTCGTCCATCTGGCCGAAGACGAGGGCCGTCTTGTCGAAGACGCCCGCGTCCTCCATCTCGTGGATGAGGTCGTTGCCCTCACGCGTGCGCTCCCCGACGCCGGCGAACACCGACACACCGCCGTGATCCTGGGCGACGCGCTGGATCATCTCCTGGATGAGCACGGTCTTGCCCACGCCGGCGCCGCCGAACAGGCCGATCTTGCCACCCTGCACGTACGGCGTGAGCAGGTCGATGACCTTGATGCCCGTCTCGAACATCGACGTCTTCGACTCGAGCTGGTCGAACGCGGGTGCCTTGCGGTGGATGGGCCAGCGCTCGGTGACCTCGAACTTCTCGCCCTCCTTGAGGTTGAGGACGTTGCCGGTCACGTCGAACACGTGGCCCTTGGTGATGTCGCCCACGGGCACCGAGATCGGAGCGCCCGTGTCGGTGACGGCCGCGCCGCGCACCAGGCCGTCGGTGGGCTTGAGCGCGATGGCTCGCACGAGCGCGTCGCCCAGGTGCTGCGCGACCTCGAGCGTGAGCGTGAACTTCTTCTCGCCCTCGCCCTGCGACGACAGGTCGATCTCGACGGTGAGCGCGTTGTAGATGTCAGGGATCGCGTCCTCGGGGAACTCGATGTCCACGACGGGGCCGATCACTCGGGCGACGCGCCCGGTCGTCGCCGCGCCGTCGCGCCCGACCGAGGTGTCCACGGTGGTGGCGGTCATTGCTTGCCTCGCTTCAGGTCAGTTCGGAGTTGGTCGTCTGGGGCGGTCACTTGGCCGCGGCTAGTGCATCGGCACCCGAGACGATCTCGCTGATCTCCTGGGTGATGTCCGCCTGGCGGGCCTGGTTCGCCAGCCGGGTGTAGTTGCGGATGAGGTCCTCGGCGTTGTCCACCGCGGTGTGCATGGCCCGCTGACGGGACGCCAGCTCGGAGGCCGCGGCCTCCAGCAGGAAGCTGAAGATGCGGCTGCGCACGTACCGCGGCAGCAGTGCGTCGAGCACCACCTCCACCGAGGGTTCGAAGTCGTACAGCGGCTCGACCTCGTCGTGCTCGACGACGCCCTCGACCACCTCGAGCGGGAGCATCCGCACCACGCGCGGGCGCTGCGTGACCATGTTGACGAACTGCGTGTAGACGACGTGCAGCTCGGCGACCCCGCCGTCCTCCGCGGCGGCGGAGTGCGCCGCCAGCAAGGCGTCCGCGATCTCGTTGGCCACCTCGGAGCTCGGGCTGTCCGAGCCGTAGGACCACTGCTCGGACAGCTCGCGGCCCCGGTAGCGGAAGTACGAGATCGCCCGACGCCCGGCCACGTACAGCTCGGGCTCCTTGCCCTCGCGTTCGAGCCGCTCCAGGAGACGCTCGGTCTCACGGATGATCGCCGCCGAGTACGAGCCGGCCATGCCGCGGTCGGAGGCGACGACGAGCACCGCCACCTTCGCGGTGTCGTGGCGGGGCTCGATCATCGGGTGGTCGACGTGCGCGTGCGTCGCCACCGCCGACACGGCCCGCGTGATGGCCTGCGCGAACGGCGTCGCCGCTGTCGCGCGGGTCCGAGCCCGCCCGATCCGCGACGCAGCGATGAGCTCCTGCGCGCGGAACATCTTCTTCAGCGACTGCGTCGACTTGATCCGCTGCCGGTAGACGCGCTGGGATCCGCCCGCCATCCGTCAGGCCCTCTTCTGCGCGACGATCTGCTCCTGCTCGATCGTCACCTCGTCCTGCTCGAGCTGGCCGCCCACCAGGGGGGTGCCGTCGCCCTTGAGGAAGCCCAGGCGGAACGCCTCGACGGCCTCCGACAGCTTGTCCTCCGTGGCCTCCTCCAGCTTGCCCGTCGACGCGATCGTGGTCAGGACGTCGGACGTGCGGCGCAGGTGATCGAGCAGCTCGGCCTCGAACCGCTTGATGTCGTCGACCGGGACGTCGTCCAGGCGGCCCTTGGTACCGGCCCAGATGGCGACGACCTGGTCCTCGACCGGGTACGGCGTGTACTGCGGCTGCTTGAGCAGCTCCATGAGCGCCGCACCGCGCGCCAGCTGGCCGCGGGAGGCGGCGTCGAGGTCGGAGGCGAACATCGCGAAGGCTTCGAGCGAGCGGTACTGCGCGAGCTCGAGCTTGAGCGTGCCGGCGACCTTCTTCATGGCCTTGATCTGCGCGTCGCCGCCCACGCGGGACACCGAGATGCCGACGTCGACAGCGGGGCGCTGGTCCGCGTTGAACAGGTCGGACTGCAGGAAGATCTGGCCGTCGGTGATGGAGATGACGTTCGTGGGGATGTAGGCCGAGACGTCGTTCGCCTTCGTCTCGATCATGGGCAGGCCGGTCATCGAGCCCGCACCCAGGTCGTCGCTCAGCTTCGCGCAACGCTCCAGCAGGCGGGAGTGCAGGTAGAACACGTCGCCCGGGTACGCCTCGCGGCCCGGCGGGCGACGCAGCAGCAGCGACACGGCACGGTAGGCCTCGGCCTGCTTCGACAGGTCGTCGAAGATGATCAGCACGTGCTTGCCGTCGTACATCCAGTGCTGGCCGATGGCCGAGCCGGTGTACGGAGCCAGGTACTTGAAGCCGGCGGGGTCGGACGCGGGGGCTGCGACGATGGTCGTGTACTCCAGGGCACCGGCGTCCTCGAGCGCGCCGCGCACCGACGCGATGGTCGAGCCCTTCTGGCCGATGGCGACGTAGATGCAGCGCACCTGCTTGCTCGGGTCGCCCGACTCCCAGTTGGCCTTCTGGTTGATGATCGTGTCGATCGCGATGGCCGTCTTGCCGGTCTGGCGGTCGCCGATGATGAGCTGGCGCTGGCCGCGGCCGATCGGGATCATCGAGTCGATGGCCTTGATGCCCGTCTGCAGCGGCTCGTGCACCGACTTGCGCTGCATGACGCCGGGCGCCTGCAGCTCCAGGGCGCGGCGGCCCTCGAGGCCCGTGATCGCGCCCAGTCCGTCGATCGGGTTGCCCAGCGGGTCCACGACGCGGCCGAGGTAACCCTCGCCCACGGGCACGGAGAGCACCTCTCCCGTGCGACGCACCTCCTGGCCCTCCTCGATGCCGGTGAAGTCGCCCAGGACGACGACACCGATCTCGCGCACGTCCAGGTTCAGGGCCAGACCGAGCGTGCCGTCCTCGAACCGCAGCAGCTCGTTGGCCATCGCGCCCGGGAGGCCTTCGACGTTGGCGATACCGTCGGCGGCGAGGGTCACGCGGCCGACCTCTTCGGTCACGGGCCCGTCGGGCTCGTAGGACTTCACGAAGCTGTCCAGCGCGGCCCGGATCTCCTCCGGCCGGATCGTCAGCTCAGCCATTGCTTGTCTCCTGTCGTGGCCACGGCGTCGGTGGCCTCACGTGTGTTGTACAGCGTCGCGGGTGGGCGGATGAAATCAGCCGGCCAGCTGACGCCGGGCGTCGGCCAGTCGGGACAGGGTGGTGTTGTCGACGACGTCGGAGCCCACCTGGATCCGAAGTCCGCCGAGCACCGAGGGGTCGACGGTGACGTGCAGCTCCACGGTCTCTCCGTAGGCGCGGCCGAGCAGGGACGCCAGGCGCTCCTGCTGGGCCTGGCTCAGCTCGACGGCGCTGGTCACGGTGGCGACCAGCAGCGAGCGGCGCTCCGCGATGACCGTGCCGATGAGCAGGAGGGTGCGCACGAACCGGCGACCACGCGGTACGGCGGTGGCCCGCCGGGCGAGGACGACGGTGATGGGGTCGGCCTTGCCCACGAGCAGCGCCTCGACCAGCGCGACGCGCTGCTCGACCTTGACGTCCGGGTTGGACAGCACCTGCCGTGCCTCCCGCTGGCCCTGCAGGGCCCGGGTGATCCGGAAGAGCTCGTCCTCGATCTTCTCCAGGGTCCCGCGCGCCTCGGCCGCCGTGAGCACGGCGCTCAGCGCGAGCTCCTCGACGGCGTCGGTCAGATCGCGGTCGGCAGACCACCGGGACTCGGCGAGCGAGCCGACCAGCTCGACGACCCGGGGGTCGAACCCGCCGGACAGCACCTGGGCGGCCACGCCGGACTTCACGGTCGCGGGGAGCGACGGGTCGGCCAGGGTGCGCCGCAGCGCTGCCGAGGAGTCGAGGGCGTCGACGACGGCGAACAGCTCTTCGCCCAGGGCGAGCGACTGCTCCCCCGCGGCACGCAGCACCGGGTCGAAGCGCCTGCGCGCCGCGGCCAGCGATGCCCCGCTCGTTCCGCGCATCAGCGCACCGTTCCCGACGACCCGACGGGCGCGGACTGCTGCGCCTCCAGGTCGTCCAGGAAGCGGTCGACGACCCGCGCGCTCACGGCGCTGTCGGCGAGCTCCTCGCCCACGATCTTCGACGCGAGCTCGGTGGCCAGGTCACCCACCTCGGTGCGCAACGAGATCGCCGCCGCCTGCCGCTCGGCATCGATCTGGCGCTGTGCCGCCTCGGCGATACGGGCCGCCTCGGTCTGCGCCTTGACGCGGTGCTCCGCCACGATGGCCTTGCCGTCCTGGCGTGCCTCGTCACGCACGCGCGCGGCGTCGTGGCGGGCCTCGGTCAGCAGCGCCTCGCCCTGCTCACGTGCCTCGTCGGCCGCTGCCTGGGCCTTGGCGGCCTTCTCCAGGCCACCCTCGATCTTCGCGGTGCGCTCGTCGAGCACGGCGAGGAACGGGGGCAGCACCCACTTGGCGAAGACCACGGCGATGATGACGAGGACGACCGCGGACCAGAACAGGTCGTACGTCGCCGGGATGAAGAGGTCCCGCCCCTGGGGCTCCGACGCCGCCGCCAGGAGCGCCGGGGCGCCCACGGTGGTCACGGAAGCCGCGATCACTGGAACAGGAGGCCCGCGACGAGGCCGAGGAGCGCGAGCACCTCGACGAACGCCAGGCCCAGGAACATGGTGGAGCGGAGCTGACCGGTCACCTCGGGCTGGCGGGCCATGCCCTCGACCGTCTTGCCGATGAGGATGCCGAGACCGATGCCCGGGCCGAGCGTGGCGAGACCGTAACCGATCGAGTTCAGGTTGCCGGAGACCTCAGCGAGGGTGGTGACGTCCACAGGGATTCCTTCCGTTGTGATCCAGGCCGACGGCCCGGGGTTCTGGGGGGTGCGGGTCAGGCGACCGCGGTTAGTGCTCGTCCTCGAGGGACAGGCTGATGTAGCTGGCGGCGAGCAGCGCGAAGATGTACGCCTGCAGGAACGCGACCAGGATCTCGAACAGCGTCATGAAGATGCTCGCGCCGAGGGTGGCGACACCCAGGGGCTTCATGGCAGCGCCGGCCTCGACGATGAAGAACTGCGTGCCCGCGAAGCAGAGCGCGAGCATGATGTGCCCCGCGATCATGTTGGCCACGAGCCGGATCATCAGCGAGGCGGGCCGGATGAGCAGGATCTGAAGCAGCTCGATGGGGGTCAGGATGATGTAGACCGGCCACGGCACGCCGCTCGGGAACAGGTTGTTCTTGAGATACCCGCCCAGACCGTGCTTCCGGATGCCCGCGGCCCAGTAGGACCACATGACCCACAGCGCGAGGACCAGCGGGAGGCCGATCCGCGCGGTGCCGGCCATGTTGAGGCCGGGGATGGAGCCGGAGAGGTTGAACGCGAGGACGCTGCAGAAGATCGTGGTGATGATCGACAGGTACTTGCGCGAGTGCTCCTTGCCCAGGATCTCCTCGACGATCTGCACGCGGACGAAGTCGAGGACGTACTCGATCGCGCTCTGGAACCGGCCGGGAACCAGCGAGGCGCGGCGGGCGGCCACGACGAACACCACGAGCAGGGCGATCGTGATGACGGCCCGGATGATCCAGATGCGGTCGATCTGGAACGGCGTGCCCTCGAAGAGGATCGCCGACGGGAAGAAGTCGCTGATCGACGGCGTGTGGAACCCGCCCTCGCCTCCCTCGGCGGAGGCATGCACCACGGACATCGCTGGCGTGAACAGGAGGACTCCCGGTTTTCGAAGGGACCGAAACCAACTACCCGTAGGTACGCCGTCGGACCAGGCCATCAAGGATTCGCCGCACAGCCTACCGGATGAACTGGCGTGCTCTGCCGCGAGCGATGGCGTCAGATGTCCCTCGTTCCGCGGCTTGTGAAAAGCTCCACATACAGTTGCGCGCGGCAACCGGAGCGCCGGACGGGCACCGGGACGTGCCCTCGCCGACGCCGCCCGGGTGGTTGCGTCAGCGCTGCACGTACGGCACGCGCGAGCGCCCGACGGCCCGGTAGTCGAGCAGCGCGGACCCGATCGCACCCACCGCGACCACGCCGAACAGGACGTACGGGTTGAAGAACTCGTGGCTGCGGAGCACCGCGAGCACCGCGATGAGCACGATCATCTTGACGATCCAGGCGCCCATGACGAACGCCGCCATCGCGGTGGGGCCCGAGCCGACGGTGCGCAGCATCGACACGATCGTCGTCGCGCAGAAGAACCCGGCGAGCAGCACGCCGATCACCGCTCCCCACAGGCCGGCGGTTCTGGCCACCGCGAGCCCGACGGCGACACCCACGATCGCGAGGCCGCCCAGCAGGACCACCGTGTCCCGCAGGGCGACGCGCAGCATGGCGCGCTCAGGAGCGTGCGCGTCGGCGGCCCCGGGTCGCGAGGTCACGGCCCCGCCGTCGCGAGGGCCGTCGGCCACGGGGTCACCGGACGAGCGGTCAGGGCTGGCAGGAGTGGGGTTCGTCACAGGACGTCCTCGGGTCGGGGTCATGGGAGAAGAAGTGACGAGACGCCTGGGTCGCGGGGCCTCGCGCACCCCGCCGACGGCGCCGCGTCCGGTGCCGCTCACGGCGGCGGGGGCACCACCGGGAAGCCGCTCGTGGCGACGTCGTCGTCCAGGATGCGACCGCGCGTGCGCAACGGGCCGAGCGTGACCAGCAACGCGACCAACGCGGCGATCCCGGTACCCGTGAGCACGGGTCCCCAGCTCCACAGCACGAGCGCCGCACCCCCGAACGCGAACACGGCCGTCCACACGTAAAGGATCAGTACAGCGCGGCGATGGGAGTGCCCCAGCGCGAGCATGCGGTGGTGCAGGTGCATCCGGTCCGGATGGAACGGGGACTTGCCGCTCGCGAGGCGGCGCACCACGGCCAGGGTCATGTCGAGCAGCGGGACGAGCAGGACCGCGACGGGCAGCAGCAGCGGCACGATGGCCGGCACCTGGGCCTCGGAGGCGATCTCGGTGTTGATCTGCCCCGTCACCGAGATCGTCGCGCCCGCCAGCACCATGCCGAGCACCATCGACCCGGAGTCGCCCATGAAGATGTGCGACGGGAAGAAGTTGTGCGGCAGGAAGCCCAGACACGCCCCCACCAGCACCGCGACCATGAGCGAGGCGAGCGAGGAATAGTCCAGCGGTGTCGCCTGCTGGGTCAGGAAGTACGTGTACAGGAAGAACGCCGAGCCGCCGATGGCGATGACGCCGGCGGCGAGCCCGTCGAGCCCGTCCACGAAGTTCACGGCGTTCATCGTCGCGACCACCACGAAGATCGTGATCAGCAGGGACACCCGCGGCCCGGCGATGGTGAACTGTCCCGGGATGGGCCAGCTCATCATCTGGACCCCCATGAACGCCATGAACCAGGCCGCGAGCACCTGTCCCGCGAGCTTGGTCATCCAGTCGAGGTCCCACACGTCGTCCGCCCAGCCGAGCAGGGCCACGATGACGGCCGCGCCGACGATGCCCCACACGTCCCGGGTGGCAAAGACGTCCTCAAGGAACTTCATGTGCGAGGCCACGAGGACGGCGACCACGATGCCCGCCGTGATGGCCAGCCCGCCCAGCCGCGGGGTAGGCACGGTGTGTACGTCACGCGCCCGCACGGCCGACACCGCTCGCGTGCGCCGTGCGACCCACCGCGCCGAGGGCGTGGCGAGGTAGGTGATCGCCGCGGCGACGAGCATCAGCAGGATGTAGACCCTCACCCGGCCGCCTCCCGCGGCGTGTCGGGATCGGGACCGGGCCCGGTGGCGTCGCGCGGCCGGGCACCGGCGGCGAGGGCTGCGGCGGCGGGTGCCTCGGCGGGCACCTCGACCTGTGCGACGACGCCGCGCAGCGCGTCGATCCCGATGGCTCCGACACGGAGCACGCGCGGCGGGGACACCGTGGCGTCGACGACCGTGGAGGCGGAACCCGGCACCTCTCCCCCGTCCAGGTAGACGGCCACCGCGGCGCCCAGCTGTTCACGCGCCGCGTCGACGGTCGTGGGCGCGGGCTGCCCGGATCGCTGGGCGCCGGTGACCGCGAGCGGGCCGGTGCGCTGCAGCACGGCGAGTGCGGCCGGGTGGTCGGGCACACGCAGGGCGACCACGCCGGCGCCGTCGCTCACGGTCCACTGCAGCGACGGCTGCGCGCGCAGCAGGAGCGTGAGCGCACCGGGCCAGAACGCCGCCGCCAGGGCTCGCGCCTCGCCGGAGACGTCGGCCGCCAGCCCGTCCAGGGTCCGCACCTCGGGCACGAGCACTGGCGGTGGCGCACCGTGCGTGCGTCCCTTCGCCGCCCCCAGCGCGGCGACGGCGTCCGCGTCGAACGGTTCCGCGCCGACGCCGTACACCGTGTCGGTCGGAAGGACGATGAGGTCACCGCGCCGCACGGCGTTGACCGCCTCGTCGATCGCGGCGCCCCAGGTGTTCGGGTCGGTGACGTCGCGGACGGCGTCGGGCGCACTGCTCACCGGCTCAGTCTTCCACGCGCGCACGACGACGCCGGGCAACGACCATGCGGGGCCGACCGGTCAGGTCCGACCGCGTCGTGGCCTGATCGAAGGCCCCGCACGCATCGACCATGGCGCGTGCCGCAGCGTCCTGGACCTCGGCGTGCTCCATGACGTACAGCCCGCCGTCGCGCAGCAGCCGCACCGCCGCCGCCGTGATCCCGCGCGGCACCTCCAACCCGTCCGGCCCCAGCCCGTACAGGGCCACCGCGGGGTCGTGGTCCGCGACCTCCGGGTCGCGGGGTACCGCGTCGGACGGCACGTACGGGGGGTTCGACACGACGACGTCGACGACGTCGTCCAGGTCGCGCAGCGCGGTGCGGGCGTCTCCCCGGACCAGGCCGATGCCGCTGCCCGCCAGGTTGCGGGCGGCCCACTCGTGCGCGGCGGCGTCGAGCTCGACGGCGTGGACCCGGGCGCCGGGCACCTCCGTCGCGATCGACAGGGCAATGGCTCCCGAGCCCGTGCACAGGTCGACGACGACGGCGCCGCCGCGCTCCGCGACCACCCGGCGCGCCTCGTCGATGGCCACCTGCGCGACCGCCTCCGTCTCCGGGCGCGGCACGAACACCCCCGGCCCCACGGCCAGCTCGACGTGCCGGAACGGCGCCGAGCCCGTCAGGTGCTGCAGGGGCTCGCGTCGCTCGCGACGCGTGACGAGGGACTCGAACGCGGCCGCGGCGGCGCCCGGTATCTCGCGGTCCAGGACCAGGAGCGCGGCGACCTCCCCGCGGGGGACGCCGAGCACGTGCGCCAGGAGCAGATGCGCGTCCGCGCGCGGCGACGCCACCCCGGCCGCGCCGAGCCGGCCGGTCGCGGCATCGACCAGGGCACGGGAGCGGGTCGTCGTGCTCGGGGCGTCAGTCATGGACGGCGGCCAGCCGGGCGGCCTCGTCGGCGTCGATCGCCGACTGGATCACCGGGCCGAGATCACCGCCCAGCACCGCGTCCAGGTTGTACGCCTTGTACCCCGTGCGGTGGTCCGCGATGCGGTTCTCCGGGAAGTTGTAGGTGCGGATGCGCTCCGACCGGTCCACCGTGCGCACCTGGGAACGCCGCAGGTCCGCCTCGTGCGCGGCCTTGGCCTCCTGCTGGGCAGCGAGCAGCCGGGCGCGCAGCACGCGCATGGCCTGCTCGCGGTTCTGGAGCTGCGACTTCTCGTTCTGCATCGAGACGACGATGCCGGTAGGCAGGTGCGTGATCCGCACGGCCGAGTCGGTGGTGTTGACGGACTGCCCACCCGGCCCCGACGAGCGGTAGACGTCGATCCGCAGGTCGTTCTGGTCGATCTCGACCTCGCCCGGGTCGTCGACCTCCGGGAACACCAGCACCCCCGCGGCCGAGGTGTGGATGCGTCCCTGCGTCTCCGTGACCGGCACCCGCTGGACGCGGTGCACGCCGCCCTCGTACTTGAGGTGCGCCCAGACCCCGTCCCCGGGGTCCGCGACCGACCGCGCCTTGATGGCCACCTGCACGTCCTTGTACCCGCCCAGGTCCGTGTCGGTGGACTCGAGGACCTGCGTGGACCAGCCCATCGACTCCGCGTACCGCAGGTACATGCGCAGCAGGTCCCCCGCGAACAGCGCCGACTCCTCCCCGCCCTCGCCGGCCTTGATCTCCAGGATGGCGTCCCGCCCGTCATCGGGGTCGCGGGGCACCAGCACGCGGCGCAGGTGCTCGGCGGCGTCCGCCTCCGCGGCTCGCAGTCCGGGCAGCTCCGCGGCCAGCTCGGCGTCGCCGCCCTCCGCGACCAGCTCCTGCGCGGCCTCGGCATCGTCGTGCGCGGACTCCCACGCCCGGTAGGCACCCACCACCTGGCGCAGCTCCGCATACCGCCGCCCCAGCGTGCGCGCACGCCCGGCGTCCGCGTGCACGGACGGATCGGCGAGCGCCTGCTCGATCTGCGCGTGCTCGGCGAGCAGCGGCGCGACGGCGGAGAAGTCAGCGGTGGTCATGGTGCGTCCCGATGGTTGAGCGTGTCGAAGCCACTGGCCGCCGTCCCGGTGGTCTCAGGGGGCTCGACGAGGACCGAGTGGGTCAAGCAACAGCGCCGGTGATCCTCGTCGACCGCCCCTCGCTGCCCCTGGAGAGGTTGCGAGGTCGTCGGAGGATCACCGGCGCTATCGGGAAGCTACTTGGCGGCCTTCTTGCCGTAGCGAGCCTCGAAGCGGGCCACACGGCCACCGGTGTCGAGGATCTTCTGCTTGCCCGTGTAGAACGGGTGGCAGGCGCTGCAGACCTCGACGCTGATCGCGCCCTTGGTCTCCGTGGTGCGCGTGACGAACGAGTTGCCGCACGTGCACGTGATCTGCGTGGCCACGTACTCGGGGTGAATACCAGACTTCATGGTGCTCCTTGGATTGGTGCCTCCGGGTCGCCTCACGGTGCGTGAGCCGTGAACCGGACGGCCGACGGAACATTCTGCCAGATGGTGCCGCGGACCCGGAAACCGGAACCCGCGCCCGTACCATCCCTGCATGCCCTCAACGCTCATCGTGACCAATGACTTCCCGCCACGACGCGGGGGCATCGAGTCGTTCGTCCGGGCGCTCGCGGACCGCCTCGGGGACGTCGTGGTCTATACGGCATCGATGCCGGACGACGCGCGCACCGACGCCGAGCTCCCCTACCCCGTGATCCGCGACCGGTCGGCGACGCTGCTGCCCACCCCCCGCGTGCGCGACGCCGTGGTGGCCGCCATGGCCGAGCACGGGTGCGACCGGGTGCTCATCGGGTCCTCCGTACCACTCGGCCTGCTCGCCCCGGCGCTGCGCACGGCCGGCGCCCGGAGGATCGTCGCCGTCACGCACGGCCACGAGGTGTGGTGGTCGCGCATCCCCGGAACCCGGCAGGCCCTGCGCCGCGTCGGCAACGCCGTCGACGTGCTCACCGACATCTCCGACTGGACCCGTGCCCAGATCGGCCGGGCGTTGTCCCCTGCTGGTCGCGCGAAGCAGACCCGGATGGCACCCGGCGTGGACACCACCCGGTTCCGTCCCGGGGCGGGCGGCGCCGCGGTGCGTGAACGGCTGGGCGCCGAGCCGGACACCCCCGTCGTCGTGTGCGCAGCGCGCCTGGTCAAGCGCAAGGGACAGGACATGCTGGTCGAGGCGTGGCCTGCGGTGCGACGCGAGGTGCCGGACGCGCGCCTCGTCATCGTCGGGGACGGCCCGCACCGCACCGCCCTCGAGGACCTCGTGGTGCGCCGCGGCATCGGCGACGTCGTGACGTTCGCCGGTTCCGTGCCCTGGGATCACATGCCCGCCTGGATGGACGCCGCCACCGTGTTCGCGATGCCGTCACGCTCGCGGCTGCTCGGACTGGAGCCCGAAGGGCTGGGCATCGTGTTCCTGGAGGCCGCGGCCTGCGAGAAGCCCGTCATCGTGGGACGCTCCGGCGGCGCCCCCGAGGCGACGCTCGACGGCGAGTCGGGCTACGTCGTCGACCCGCACGACCCGGCGCAGATCGCGGCGCACATCGTGGAGCTGCTTCAGGACCCCGGCAAGGCGCGGGCCATGGGTGCGCGCGGGCGTGCCTGGGTGCAGGCCGGGTGGCAGTGGGACCAGGTGGGTGCCACCGCGCGGCGGCTGCTGGAGCTGGAATGAGAGGAGCCGGTGGTCGAGGCTGTCAGGTTTCGACAGGCTCAACCACCGGCTCACTCACGGTGCCGCCGTGGCGGGTGGGTCAGACGGTCTCGCCCGCCGACTCGTCGGTCAGGCTGCCCGGCGTGGTCTTCTGCACGTGCAGCAGGAACTCGACGTTCGTCTTCGTCTTCTTGAGCTGACCCAGCAGCAGCTCGATGGCCTGCTGCGTGTCGAGCGCCCCGAGCAGACGGCGCAGCTTGTAGACGATCTGGAGCTCGTCGCGGCCCATGAGGATCTCCTCACGGCGCGTGCCCGACGCGTTGACGTCCACGGCCGGGAAGATGCGCTTGTCCGCGAGGTTGCGGGCCAGGCGCAGCTCCATGTTTCCGGTGCCCTTGAACTCCTCGAAGATGACCTCGTCCATCTTCGAGCCCGTCTCCACGAGCGCGGAGGCCAGGATCGTCAGCGAGCCGCCGTTCTCGATGTTGCGCGCGGCACCGAAGAACTTCTTGGGCGGGTAGAGCGCCGCGGCGTCCACACCACCGGACAGGATGCGGCCCGACGCCGGGGCGGCCAGGTTGTAGGCGCGGCCCAGGCGGGTGATCGAGTCCAGCAGCACGACGACGTCCTGACCCAGCTCCACGAGGCGCTTGGCGCGCTCGATGGCCAGCTCGGCGACGATCGTGTGGTCCGATGCCGGACGGTCGAACGTCGAGGCGATGACCTCGCCCTTGACCGACCGCTCCATGTCCGTGACCTCTTCGGGCCGCTCGTCCACCAGCACCACCATGAGGTGGACCTCAGGGTTGTTCATCGTGATCGAGTTCGCGATCTGCTGCATGATGATCGTCTTGCCGGCCTTGGGCGGCGCGACGATGAGGCCGCGCTGGCCCTTGCCGATCGGAGCGACGATGTCGATCACGCGCGGCGTGAGCTTCGTGGCCTCGGGGTTCTCCAGGCGCAGGCGCTCCTGCGGGTACAGCGGCGTGAGCTTGGTGAACTCGGCGCGGTGGCGCGCCTCCTCCGGCGTCATGCCGTTGACGGAGTCCAGGCGCACCAGCGCGTTGAACTTCGCCCGCGCGCTGTTGCCCTGCGGCTGCGGGTCACCCTCGCGCGGCTGGCGGATCGCGCCCACCACGGCGTCGCCCCGGCGCAGGCCCGAACGGCGCACCTGGTTGAGCGACACGTACACGTCGTTCGGACCCGGCAGGTAACCGCTGGTACGGATGAACGCGTAGTTGTCGAGGATGTCGAGCACGCCCGCGACGGGCAGCAGCACGTCGTCCTCGCGCACCTCGACGTCCTCGCCGCCGATCACGTCCACCTGGCCGCCGCGCTGGCCGTTGCGGCCCCGCTTGCGGTCCCGGCCCCGGTCGCGGCCACGGCGGCGGCGCGAGCCACCGTCGTCCCCGAAGTCGTCCTGGCGGCTCGACTGCTGACGGTTGCCCTGCTGACGGTTGCCCTGCTGGCCCCCGTCCCCGTCGGACTGACGGTTGCCGTGGCTGCCCTGCTGGTTGCCGCCCTGCTGGCCGCCCGGGTTCTGGCCGCCCTGGCGGCGCTGACGGGGTGCGGCGACGGCGTCGGCGAGGGCCTCCAGGCGGGCGGCGCGCTCGACGTCGGACGTCGGCTGTTCGGACGAGCGGTCGCGCTCGGCGCGCGACGGCTGCTGGCCCCGCTCGCCGCGCTCGGCCCGCTCGCCGCGGTCGGTCCGCTCAGTGCGCTCGGTGCGCTCGGTGCGTTCGGCGCGCGACGGCTGCTCGGCCCGCTCGCCGCGGTCGGCCCGCTCGGCGCGGGGCGCCTCGGGCGCGGAAGCCTGCTCGGCTCCGGCCGGCCGGGTCACGCGGCGCGAACGCCGCTCCGCCCCGGCGACGACGCCGGACGGCGCGTCGATGGCTGCGGCAGCCTCGGCCCGCGGGGCCGACGCCGACTTCGCGGGGGCGGCCTTCGCTGCGGCCGGGGCGGCGCTGGGCCCGCCGGCGCGCGCGGCGCGAATGGCCTCGGCGAGGTCGCCCTTGCGCATCTTGGACGTGCCCTTGACTCCCAGCTGGGAGGCCACGGCCTGGAGCTCGGCGAGCTTCATCGAGCTCAAGGACCCGGTGCCGGCGGCCCGGGTTGCGGTGGTGTCTGTCACGAAGGACCCTTCCCCCTCGTTCGCGGGGGCCCAGCAGTACCGCCAGGCCTGTGAACCTCACCTCAGCGGTACGTCGACGTCACTGCGGGGGTTCGGTGGCCTTCATCCTCGTCGCCTGCTCGTCCACAGACGGATGAGGACGGAATAACGACGTTCAACCGCACAGAGCGTGGGGACGGCTTCGAGTTCGGCCTGCATCACCGTGGTCAACGTCCGACGGCGCAAAGGCCGCGCGGGAGATGTCACCGATGGGTCTGCCGATTCATGAAGGCTTCACACATGCTATCACCGCGCCGGGGCTCTACTCCGACACCGTGACGCGGCGCGCGCGGGCCCCACCGTCGTCGACGCCCGGCCGCAGCACACGCCACCCCGCCAGGCCGTCCACCAACCCGGCCAGGGTCGCGTCGAGCGCAGCCGTGGCCTCCTGCGCGGTCAGCACCAGCACGGTGGGCCCGGCCCCCGAGACCGTGGCGGCAAAGCCTTCCGCACGCAGCGCCCGCAGCAGCTCCCACGACGCGGACATCACCCCGGCGCGGTAGCCCTGGTGCAGACGGTCCTCGGTCGCCTCCAGCAACAGCTCGGGCCGCCGGGCCAGCGCCTCCACCAGGAGGGCGGCGCGACCGGAGTTGAAGGCGGCGTCCGCGTGCGGAACCACGTCGGGCAGCACCGCGCGCGCCCGCGACGTCGCGAGCCGCGACTCGGGGATCAGCACGGTGGGGATGATCGAGGCGTCCACGTCCAGGCCCACGGCGTTGGGTCCGTCGGCGTCGGTCCAGGCGACCGCCGCACCGCCCATGATCGCCGGTGCGGCGTTGTCCGGGTGCCCCTCGAACTCGGTCGCGATGGCCAGGACCGAGCGGGAGTCCAGCGCGCGCGGGTCCGCCAGCAGCGCGCGGGCCGCGACCACCCCCGACACCACGGCCGCCGCCGACGAGCCGAGGCCGCGCCCGTGCGGGATCGAGTTCGCGCAGGTCAGACGCAGGCCCGTCTGGGGCGCACCCAGCAGGTCGAGCGTGTGGCGCAGGGCGCGCACCACCAGGTGATCCTCCCCCGTGGGTACCTGTCCGGCACCCTCGCCGTGCACCTCGACCACGACGTCGTCGGACGCCACGAGACGCACGTCGAGCTCGTCGTACAGGCCGACGGCGAGACCGAGGGCGTCGAAGCCCGGCCCCAGGTTGGCACTGGTGGCCGGGACTCGGACGATGACGTGATCCGCTCCGAGCTGCATGGTCAGCCCGTCACTCCAGTCCGAGCTGGTGGGCAATCGAGACCACGTCCGTCGAGACGCGCGTGGGCACGACCTCGCCGCCGTCCGGCGTGCGCAGCGCCCAGGACGGGTCCTTCAGGCCGTGTCCCGTGACCGTGATGACGATGCGCGATCCCACGGGCACCTGGCCCGCCTCGGCGCGCACGAGCACCCCCGCGACGCCCGCCGCCGACGCCGGCTCGACGAACACGCCCACCTCGGCCGACAGGATGCGGTGCGCGGCCAGGATCTGCTCGTCCGTCACGGCCTCGATGACGCCGCCCGACTCGTCGCGCGCGGCGACCGCCTGCGCCCACGACGCCGGGTTGCCGATGCGGATCGCGGTGGCGATCGTCTCGGGCTCGGTGACCGGGTGGCCCAGCACGATCGGCGCGGCGCCGGCCGCCTGGAAGCCCCACATGGCCGGGGCCTTGGTGGCGACGCCCGCCTCCGCGTACTCCACGAAGCCCTTGCGGTATGCCGTGATGTTGCCGGCGTTGCCGACGGGCAGGGCGTGGATGTCCGGCGCGTCGCCCAGGACGTCGACGATCTCGAAGGCGGCCGTCTTCTGCCCCTCGATGCGGTCCGGGTTGACCGAGTTGACCAGCTCGACGGGGTAGGCCTCCGCGAGCTTGCGCGCCGCGACCAGGCAGTCGTCGAAGTTGCCGTCCACCTGCAGCAGCAGCGCACCGTGCGCGATGGCCTGGGACAGCTTGCCCATGGCGATCTTGCCGTCCGGCACCAGCACCGCGCACGTCATCCCGGCGCGCGTGGCATAGGCGGCGGCCGAGGCCGACGTGTTGCCCGTCGACGCGCAGACCACGGCCTTCGCCCCGCGCCCCGCCGCCGCCGAGATCGCGGTGGTCATGCCGCGGTCCTTGAAGGAGCCGGTCGGGTTCATGCCCTCGTACTTGACCCACACCTGCGCGCCCGTGCGCGCGCTGAGGGCCGGGGCCGGGATGAGCGGCGTGCCGCCCTCCCCCAGCGTGACGATGCTCTGCTGGACATGGGCCGGGAGGCGGTCCGCGTACTCACGGATGACGCCCTGCCACTGATGTGCCAACTCAGGCTCCTTCGACTCGCAGGACGGAGATGATCTCGTGCACCGGTTCCAGGCCGGCGACGGCGTCCACCGCGGCGGTCAGCGAGGCCTCCCGGGCGGCGTGCGTGGTGATGGCCAGGGTCGCCGTGCCCGAGGAGTCCTCGCGGTGCGACGACGTCTGGCGCACGGTGTCGATCGAGACGCCGTGGTCGGCCACGACGGTGGCCACCTGGGCCAGCACGCCGGGGCGGTCCGCGATCGCGAGGCGCACCTGGAAGCGCGTCACCGCGGCCGCGGGGGGCAGCACCGGGAACCGCTGATCCTTGGACTCGCGCAGCCCCTTGCCGCCCGTCAGGCGACGGCGCGCCACCGAGACCACGTCGCCCAGCACGGCCGACGCCGTGGGGCGTCCGCCCGCGCCCTGCCCGTAGAACATGAGCGGCCCGGCGCCCTCGGCCTCGACGAACACGGCGTTGAACGCGCCGCGCACGGTGGCCAGCGGGTGGGTGTCGGGCACCAGGGCGGGGTGCACGCGCACGGAGATCTCGCCGTCGTCGACCGGGCCGAGCACCTCGGCCACCGCGAGGAGCTTGATGACGTGACCAGTGGTGCGCGCCCACTCGACGTCCTCGGCCGTGACCGCGCTGATGCCCTCGCGGGCCACGTCGCTCAGCGCGACACGCGTGTGGAAGGCGAGGCTCGCGAGGATCGCGGCCTTCGCGGCCGCGTCGTAGCCCTCGACGTCCGCAGTCGGGTCCGCCTCGGCGAACCCGAACTCCTGCGCCTGCTTGACCGCCTGGTCGAGGTCCAGGCCCTCGGTGGCCATCTTGTCGAGCACGAAGTTCGTGGTGCCGTTGACGATGCCCAGGATGCGGCGCACGTGGTCGCCCGCGAGCGACTCGCGGATGGGGCGCACGATCGGGATCGCGCCCGCCACCGCGGCCTCGTACAGCAGGTCGGCGCCCGCGGCGTCGGCCGCCTCGAACAGTTCCGGGCCGCCCTGCGCCAGCAGGGCCTTGTTCGCGGTGACGACGGCGGCGCCACGCGCCAGCGCGCGCAGGATCAGCGTGCGGGCCGGCTCGATGCCGCCCATGACCTCCACGACGACATCGGCATCGTCGATGAGCGACTCGGCGTCGGTGGTGAGCAGGTCACGCGGGATCGCGGGGTCCCGCTCCGCGTCGAGCGTCCGCACGAAGATGCCGGCCAGTTCGATCGGGGCGCCCACGCGGGCCGCGAGGTCGATCGGGTTGGCGAGGATGCCGAGCGCGACCTGCGTGCCGACGACGCCGCAGCCGAGCAGCGCGACGCGCAACGGGGTGGTTCCAGACACGGGTGGGCCTCCGGACGACGGGGGTTGTCGCGGCCCAGGATAGGGCGTTCCGCGTGCTGGGACGGGCACGGTCCACGACCTGGGCGCGCGGTGCGCGATCAGCCGAGATCGAGCCCGAGCAGGTCGTCGACCGTCTCGCGGCGCACCAGCACCCGGCTGGCACCGCCGTGCACCGCCACCACGGGCGGGCGTGGCAGCAGGTTGTAGTTCGACGCCATGGAGCGGCCGTACGCCCCCGTCGCCGCGACGGCCAGCAGGTCGCCGGGCGCGACGTCGGCGGGAAGCATGACCTGGTCCACCACGATGTCGCCCGACTCGCAGTGCTTGCCGACCACGCGCGCGAGCACGGGCGGTGCGCTCGACGTGCGACCGGCGAGCTCCGCGTGGTACGCCGCGCCGTACAGGGCGGGACGGATGTTGTCGCTCATACCGCCGTCGATCGAGACGTACAGGCGCGTGAACGTGGATCCGTCGTCGGCGGTGACGCTGACGGGCTTGACCGTGCCCACCGTGTACAGCGTGATCCCGGCGGGGCCGACGATCGCACGGCCCGGCTCGATCGAGATGCGCGGGAGCGCCGTGCCCAGGTCGGTGCACACACGCGCGACCGCGGCCGCCAGCCGGTGCGCGACCGGCGCGGGGTCGAGCTGCTCGTCACCGGGCAGGTAGGCGATGCCGTACCCGCCGCCCAGGTCCACCTCGTCCACCAGGACACCCGTGCGCGCCACCAGGTCCGCGCGCAGGCGCAGCACGGCGTCCGCGGCCTGCGCGAACCCGTCCGCGTCCAGGATCTGCGAACCGATGTGCGAGTGGATGCCCAGCAGGTGCAGGCTCGGGCGCTCCAGGATGCGCAGCAGGGCGCGCATCGCGGGCGCGTCCCCGCCGCCCGGGCCCGCGTGGACCGACAGCCCGAACTTCTGGTCCTCGTGCGCCGTCGCGATGAACTCGTGGCCGCCCGCGTGCACCCCCGTGGTCACCCGCACCATGACGGGCGCGACGACGCCGCGCACCGCCGCGAGGTCCGCCACCCGCTCGACCTCGCCGAGCGAGTCGACGACGATCCGGCCCACCTGGGCGTCGAGCGCCGCGGCCAGCTCGGCGTCGGACTTGTTGTTGCCGTGCAGGCCGATCTGGGCGCCCGGCACTCCGGCCGCCAGCGCGACCGCGAGCTCGCCGCCCGACGCCGTGTCGACCCGTAGGCCCTCCTCGCGCGCCCACCGGGCCACCGCCACCGTGAGCAGCGCCTTGCCCGCGTAGTAGACGTCGACGCCCGTGCCCACCTGTGCGAAGGCAGCCTCGAACGCCGTCACGAACGCACGGGCGCGGGTGCGGAACTCGCCCTCGTCCAGGACGTAGGCGGGGGTGCCGTGCTCGGCCGCGAGCGCCGTCGCGCTCACGCCGGCCACGCTCAGCGCTCCGGCGTCGTCCCGGACGGCCGATGACGGCCAGGGAAGTCCGATGCCGTCGACGGCGCTCACGTCTGCGCCGCTCACATCCGCTCCGGGGCGCTGACGCCGAGCAGGTCCAGGCCGTTGGCGAGCACCTGGCGCACGGCGTCGTTGAGCCACAGGCGGGTGCGGTGGGTGTCGGTGACCTGCTCGTCCGGGTACGGGAGCACCCGGCGCTGCTGGCCATCGGCGCCTTTGGCCTGGTACCAGGAGTGGTAGTCCCCGGCCAGCGCCTCCAGGTAGCGGGCCACGCGGTGCGGCTCGCGCAGCGCCGCGGACTCGGCCACGATGCGCGGGAACTCGGCCAGTCGTCCCAGCAGCACGGCCTCGCTCGGGTGGTCCAGCAGCGACGGCTCGAACCCGTCGGCGCGGGCCACCCCGCGGTCGGCGGCGTTGCGGTCCACGGCGGCGGTGCGCGAGTGCGCGTACTGCACGTAGTAGACGGGGTTCTCGTTCTTCTGGCTGGTCAGCAGGTCCAGGTCCAGGTCGATCGTGGAGTCGGCGGCGAACCGGGCCAGGGAGTAGCGGGCGGCGTCCACCCCGACGGCGTCGACCAGGTCGTCGATCGTGATGACGTTCCCGGCGCGCTTGGACATGCGGACGGGCTCGCCGTCCTTGACCAGGTTGACGAGCTGGCCGATGAGGATCTGCATGTTCACGCCGGGGGTGTCCCCGAAGGCCGCGCAGATCGCCATCATGCGGCCCACGTACCCGTGGTGGTCGGCGCCGAGCATGTAGATCGCCTCGTCCGCCCCGCGCTCGCGCTTGTCGAGGTAGTAGGCGATGTCACCGGCGATGTAGGCGGCGTTCCCGTCCGACTTGACGATGACGCGGTCCTTGTCGTCCCCGAAGTCGGTGGTGCGCAGCCACGTGGCGCCGTCGGCCTCGAAGATGTGGCCCAGCCCGCGCAGGCGGGCCACGGCACGCTCGACGGCACCCGACTCGTGCAGCGAGTCCTCGTGGAAGTACACGTCGAAGTCGACGCCGAAGTCGTGCAGGGACTTCTTGATCTCCGCGAACATCATGGTCACGCCCCGCGCGCGGAACGCCTCCTGGGCGGCGTCGTCGGGCAGCGTCGCGGGGGCGGGTTCGCCGTCGGCCACCGCGGCGGCCGTCACGGCGTCGGCGATCTCGTGGATGTACGCGCCGCCGTACCCGTCCTCGGGAGCGGCCTCGCCGCGCGCCGCGGCGAGCAGCGAGCGCGCGAACCGGTCGATCTGGGTGCCGTGGTCGTTGAAGTAGTACTCGCGCGTCACCCGGGCGCCCGACGCCTCCAGGACGCGCGCCAGCGAGTCGCCCACGGCCGCCCAGCGCACCCCGCCGATGTGGATGGGGCCCGTCGGGTTCGCCGAGACGAACTCCAGGTTGATGTGCTTGCCGGCCTCGGCCTGGTTGCGGCCGTACTCCTGGCCGGCCTCCACGATCGTGCGGGCCAGCTCGCCCGCGGCGGCGGCGTCGAGCGTGATGTTCAGGAAGCCGGGGCCGGCGACGTCGACCTGTTTGATGCCCGGGGTGCTGCGCAGGCGCGCCGCGAGCTCCTCGGCGAGCGCGCGCGGGTTGGTGCCCGCCCTCTTCGCGAGCTGGAGCGCCACGTTGGTGGCCCAGTCGCCGTGCTCGCGCTGCCGCGGCCGCTCCACGTGCACCGACGCCGGGACGGCGGCGGGATCGAGGGCGAGGGCGCCGTCGGCAACGGCCGAGGCGAGGGCAGCGCTGAGTGCTCCGGAGAGCTCGTCGGGGGTCACGCGGGCGATTCTACGGGGGCGTGTCAGGCGGGAACGAGGCCGGGTCCGGCAGATCGTCGGGGTAGACCACGTCGATCTCCGCTATCGACCTCGAGAAGTCCTTGCGGTTGTTCGTCAGGAACTGGTCGGCGCCGGCGCGCACCGCCGCCGCCAGGTGACTCGCATCCGTCGCACGCAGCCCATAGCGGACCGCCATCTGCAGTGCGAGCTGAGCGGTCGCCGCGTCGACAGGGAGCAGCTCAAGTCGCCCCAGATAGCTGATCAGGGTCAGCTGCTCGTCGGCACCGCCGGTACGCAAGGGCTCGGTGAGCACCTCGGGCACGAGCAGGACAGAGCCCACCCCCACGTACGCCAGGACCTCCGGGTCGACCTCGAACAGCGCCGCAACCCGTCGACCCAACGCGTTGCTCAGGTCAGCGGCGTCGATCAGGACTTCGGCGTCGAAGGCGATCACGGCTGAGCGTCCCGACCCTCCCGGATCCAGGACACGATCTCCTCGGCACGCTCCGGTGAGAGCCCGCCCTGGTGCAGGGGCTTGCTACGCGCCTCCTCCAGGGTCGACCAGCGCGGGCAGGGAGGCACGTGCCTCGCTGATGGTCAATGCGCTCATGCGTTCAGTGCGCACGCTTGTACGTTCGTGTACAACCGCTCCCCGGAACCCGCCTTCTGGTCCGACGACGGCGCCGCGCCTGGTAGTGTCGTCCCCGCTGTCCGCAAGGACGGCTCCGCGCCTGTAGCTCAGTGGATAGAGCGTCTGCCTCCGGAGCAGAAGGTCGGGGGTTCGAGTCCCTTCAGGCGCACCGAACGAGACGGCCCGTGACCTGGGATTCCAGGTGACGGGCCGTTTCGTCGCTCACCGGGGCGTTGCCCGCGACCGTCACGAGCGCCCGCGCGCGACCGGCTGGCGCAAGATGGTGCGCTGGCGCTCCGGGGCGGTCCGGCGCGCGTCGCTGAGGTAGATCTCGTGGTGCTTCCCGCGCAGGCGCAGCCCGCTGCCGGGGATGAACTCCTCGTGCATGCGGGCCAGGACCGGCCCCTCGGCGTCGAACGGGCCGACGTGCAGCGTCTGCACGCACGTCCCCTCGGCCAGCGACTCGGCGCGAACGTCGTGCAACCGCTGCGGCGGACGCCTGGTGCCGACCCGCGTCACCGTGGCCGTCGATCATCAGGTACCGGCGCTCGGGGACCTCGACGACCCGGAACTCGTGGCGCCTGGCCCGGTAGCTGTCGAGCGTCCTCCTGAAGTCGATCTTCTCGATCATGTCCCCTCCGAGCGTCGTGACGTGGGCGGTGACTCTATGGTGCGGCTCCGCCGTCGGGCGATCGCGGGACGGCGGGTCGAGGCCCACCCGACTTGACAATCAGACACCGCCCCTGACCTGCAGTAACACCTCATACCCCAAAGGTTGAGTACAGAATCGGTCAAGTTCTGTGCCACAAAGAGACGCCAGGTCATCCCCGGTTTCCGACCGCGGGCAGCCCGCCCGTAGCGTTCCTGCCATGACGAACAAGCCGCTTCCCCGCATCCTTTCCACGCTGCTCGTGGGCGCGTTCGCCGTCGTTCCGGTGGCCGCCTCGGTCGCCGTCGCGCCGTCCGCCGCCGCGATCACCCCGGCCGCCGTCGTGGCCGACGCCGACCCGGCGAACCCCGGCGACGCCGAGTTCCTCGACGTGGACGGCAACGCCGTCGACCACGCCCCCGAGCCCACCGACCTGACCGCCGAGGAGCTGGCGAAGATCGCCCCGCTCTCGACCGACGACGCCCAGTTCCTCGACGAGGACGGCAACGCCGTCGACCACGCCCCCGCCGAGACGGACCTGACGGACGAGGAGATCGCCCTGATCCAGCCGATCTCCGCCGAGATCGCCCCGATCTCCGCGGACACGGGCCTGCCGACGGGCGCGATCGTCGCGATGGTGGCCGGTGGCCTCGTCGTCGTCGGCGGCGGCGTGACCCTGGGCCTGCGCGCCCGGGCGAAGGCCGCCCGGGCCTGACCCACCGGGGTGCGGGGCGTCATCGCCCCGCACCCCGCACGCGCACCTCAGGCGCCACAATGGAGGCACGGCCCGCTGACCAGCGCGGCTACCGTCGCACGAACGCCGAGGAACGAGGACCGTGCCCCCTGTCACCAGCCCGCACGACGACGGGTTCGCCGCGTTCATGGCGGAGGCCTCACCGCGGCTCGCGCACACCGCGTGGCTGCTCACGGGCGACGAACACCTGGCCGAAGAGCTGGTCCAGGAGGCCCTGACCCGCACGTTCCTGGCCTGGCGCAAGGTGGGCCATCGCGACCCGTACGCCTACGCGCGCCGAGCCCTGGTGGGTCGTCGCGCCGGCGACAGGCTCAAGCGCACCCACGAGGCGTCGCACGCACCGCCCGCCATCCCCGACCCGGCGACCGAGGGCGGGCACGGCACCGTCATCGACCGCGACCGCCTGGTGCGGGCGCTGGCCACGCTGACCGAACGGCAGCGCCGGATCGTGGTCCTGCGCCACCTCGTGGGACTCAGCGAGCAGGAGGTCGCGCACGACCTGGGCGTCTCGGTGGGCACCATCAAGTCGACCGCGTCCCGCGGTCTGACCCAGCTCCGCCAGGTGCTCGAGTCGGCCGACGACGGCGCGCACCACCCCGACGACCCCAGCAGATGACGACCAGATCAGGAGGCACCGTGCCCACCGCACCCGACACCACCGCGGGCGATGCCGCCTTCGCGTCGACCCTGAGCCGCATCGCGCGGGACGTGGCACCGGCCATCGCCGTGGACACCACCGGCGTGGTCCCCACCGCCCGGCGCCGTCGCGATCGCCGCCGGTCCCTGGTGACCGCGTCGCTGGGCGTGGTGTTCCTCGCCGGAGCCGGGATCTCGCAGGCCCCCACCTGGAGCACCACACCGGCCGGTGTCGCCGATCACGCGGCGATCGCCCCGATGTCCGCCGACCTGACCATTCCCGCCGCGGACGCGGACGGCGACGCGGGCACCGACGGGGGCGGCGGCGACGCGGTCCGGCTCGCCGAGCCCGTCGCGGCCGGTGCCGCGCCGCTGCTGCCCGCCCCCGCCGCGGTCACGCTCACGGTCGCCGGGGCGGGTGCGCTCGGCGCCGGGGCATGGCTCGCGGTACGCGCCCGGCGCCGGTCGGGACCGGCGACGTCGTTATGACGACGACGCCGCGACCGTAACGGGCCAACACGGCTTCCTGGGAGGGGACCTCCGCGTTTTCACGGATACGGTCACGGCGTGGCGAAGAACAAGTATCTGAACGGCATCGTGCCGATGGTCCTGATCAACTTCTCGATCGGCTCCGTCTACTGCTGGACCCTCCTGAAGGACGACATCCTCGCGTTCACCGGCTTCGGCACGGGCGTGACCGAGTGGGCGTTCTCCATCGCCGTGTTCTTCCTGGGAATGTCGGCGGCGTTCGGCGGCAAGCTCGTCGAGAAGGACCCCAACAAGTCGGCGTTCTGGACGTTCATCACGTTCACCGCCGGGTGGTTCCTCACGGGGTTCGGCGTCCAGACCAGCTCCGCCGCCCTGACCCTGCTCGGGTTCGGCGTCGTCCAGGGCATCGGCCTGGGCCTCGGCTACATCACGCCCGTCAAGACGATGATGCTGTGGATGGGCAACCGCAAGGGTCTCGCCGCCGGGCTGTCGATCGCCGCGTTCGGCCTCTCCGGGGTCATCGCCAACCCGATCATCGCGTTCCTGCTGGAGCGGGTCACCGTCTACCAGGTGTTCTACGTGCTCGCCACGGTCTACGGCGTCGCCCTGCTCGCCTCCGCCAAGCTGCTGCACCGCCCGCCGCTGACCGAGGCGGACCTCGCTGCCGACGCCGCCGTGGGCGCCAAGACCTTCAGCACGGCCTCCGTGATCCTGTCCCGGAAGTTCGTGCTGCTGTGGGTCGTGTTCTTCCTCAACATCACCGGTGGCCTGGCCCTGATCAGCCAGGAGAAGCAGATCTACAACGCCGTCGGCATCGCCGCGACCGGCCTGGTGGTGCTGTTCGTGTCCATCACCGCGACCAGCAACCTGGTGGGACGCCTCTCGCTGGCCTCCCTGCAGGACAACCTGTCCGCGAAGCACCTGCCGTACTACGCCATGACCCTGATCTCGATCGGGTTCACGGTGCTCGCCGCGGCGTTCCCCACCAACACCGTCGCCACCGTGGCACTGATCGTCGCCATCCAGTTCATGTTCGGCGTCGGCTTCTCCTGCATGCCGAACATCCTTCACCAGAACTGGGGCATCTCCCGGCTCTCGACCGTGCACGGCCTGATCCTCAGCGCCTGGGCCGCGGCCGGTCTGGTGGGCAACCAGGTGTCCTCGTTCTTCCTGGCGGGGCCCGGTCTGCGGGCGCTCTACGTCGCGCTCGCCGTGCTGTACACGGCGCAGCTCGTCGCGCTGGTCGCGTGGGCACGAACGCGCCGCGCCGGCGGGGACGACGACGCCGACGCTCGCGCCGGGGAGCCGGCCGGCCTGCCCGCGGAGCTGCTCACCGTCTGACGCCCGGGGTCGCGGCCGATCGCCGCGTGCCACGTCACGACCTACGGCGCCAGATGGGTAGGCTCCCGCGGTTGGGCCGCTGTGGTCCGCCTGTCCACCGGAGGGGTCCGTGCTCGACCTGGCGTATGTCGTCCTCACCGTTGCGCTGATCGCTCTGGTCAGTGCCTTCGGCAAGGCGCTGACGAAGCTGTGACGGCGCTCACCGTGCTCGGGGCGATCGTCGCGCTGGTCGCGATCGTCTACCTGGTCGTGGCGCTCGTGCGGCCCGAGAAGTTCTGATGGGCGACGGGGCGCTCGCCGCGGCGAACGTCGCCGCGCTCGCCGTGGTGCTCGCCGCCGCGTACCGCCCGCTGGGCGACTACCTGGCGCACGTGTTCACCTCTGCGCGGCACACCCGCGCGGAAAAGGTGCTGTACCGGGCCGTGGGCGTGGACCCGGAGGGACGCCAGCCGTGGCCCGCCTACCTGCGCGCGGTGCTCGCGTTCTCGCTGGCGGGCCTGGCGCTGCTCTACCTGCTCCTGCGCACCCAGCACCTGCTCCCCGGATCGCTGGGCCTGCCCGCCCTGCGCCCGGACCTGGCCTTCAACACGGCGGTCAGCTTCGTGGCGAACACCAACTGGCAGGCCTACTCCCCCGAGCAGACGGTCGGGTACGCGGTGCAGGCGGCAGGACTGGCCGTGCAGTCGTTCCTCTCCGCCGCGGTGAGCCTCGCCGTCGCCGCCGCCCTGATCCGCGGGCTGGCCGCCCGCGGCGCGAGCACCACCGGCCCAGCAACGACCGGCCCAGCAACGACCGGCACCGGCACGATCGGCAACTTCTGGGTGGACGTCACGCGGTCCACGCTGCGGGTGCTGCTGCCCGCGTCCGTCGTCGTCGCCGTCGTCCTGCTGGCCGGCGGGGTGGTGCAGAACGTCGCCGGGTTCACGGACGTGACCACGATCGCGGGCGGCACGCAGACGATCCCGGGCGGGCCCGTCGCCTCGCAGGAGGCGATCAAGATGCTCGGCACGAACGGCGGCGGGTTCTTCAACGCGAACAGCGCCCACCCGTTCGAGAACCCGACGCCGTGGACCAACCTCTTCCAGGTGTTCCTGCTGCTCGTGATCCCCGTGTGCCTCCCGCGGACGCTCGGCACGATGGTGGGCGACCAGCGCGCCGGCCGGGTGCTGCTGTGGACCATGGCGGCCCTCTTCGGGCTGGTGTACGTGTCGATGACGGTGTTCGAGCTCGCCGGTGCGGGCACCGTGCCCCAGCTCGCGGGCGCCGCGCTGGAGGGCAAGGAGCAACGCTTCGGCATCGTCGGCTCCACCCTGTTCGCGACGGCGACTTCCGGCACCACGGGCGGAGCCGCCAACTCGATGCACGGCTCCTACACCGCGCTCGGCGGCATGATGCTGCTGCTCAACATGATGATGGGCGAGGTGGCGCCCGGCGGGGCCGGGTCGGGTGCGTACGCGATCCTGGTCATGGTGGTCATCGCCGTCTTCCTGGCGGCGCTGCTGCTCGGGCGCGCCCCCGTGTACCTGGGCAAACGGATCGGGGTGCGTGAGCTCCAGCTAGTGAGCGTGTTCATCCTGATCATGCCCACCCTGGCGCTGGGCGGCCTGGCGGTGAGTCTGGGCATCACCCCGGTCCGGGCCCAGATCCTGGCCGGCACGGGCAACACCGGTGCCCACGGGCTGACGGAGGTCATGTACGCGTTCGTCTCGGCGGCGGTCAACAACGGCTCCGCGTTCGCGGGGCTCTCCGCGAACACCCCGTGGCTCAACACCACGCTGGGCATCCTCATCCTGCTGGGTCGGTTCCTGCCCATCGCCGTCGTGCTCGCGCTCGCCGGGTCGTTCGCCCGCCAGGAGCCCACGACGACGACGGCGACCACCGAGCTTCCCGTCCACCGACCGCAATTCGTGGGCCTGCTCGTGGCGCTCGTGCTGTTCGTGGCCCTGCCGATGTTCCTGCCGTACCTCATGCTCGGACCCCTCGCCGAGGGTGTGGGCCGATGACCAGGGTCTTGCTCGACGCGTTGCGCAAGTGCGACCCGAGGGTCCAGTGGCGCAACCCCGTGCTCATGCTCGTCGAGGCGTGCGCCCTGCTCGCCACGGTCTACGCCCTGTGGGAGACCGTGACGGGAGCCACCCCGACGTCGGGCGGGGCTGCCCTGCCCGGGAGCTTCCACTGGGCCGCCGCAGCCTGGATGTGGCTCACCCTCTACACGGCGAACGTCGCCGAGGCGCTGGCCGAGGGCCGGGGGCGGGCCCAGGCGGCCGGGCTGCGCGCCGCACAGGCCACCACGACCGCACACCGGGTGCGGCGCTACGACCCGCTGCGCGACGCGGCCGCCCGCGAGGCCACGATCGAGGCGGTCAGCTCGGCCGAGCTGCGGCCCGGAGACGTCGTCGTGATCGCCGAGGGCGACACCGTGCCCGCTGACGGCCAGGTGGTGTGGGGCATCGCGTCGATCGACGAGTCGGCCGTCACCGGGGAGTCCGCACCCGTGATCCGCGAGTCCGGCGCGAAGCGCGCCACCGTCACGGGCGGGACTCGCGTGCTCTCCGACCGGGTGGTGTGCCGCGTGACGATGCCGCTGGGCGACACGCGCGTGGACCAGATGATCGCGCTGGCCGAGGGTGCGCGCCGCCAGAAGGCCCCCAACGAGCTGGCCCTGTTCGCCCTGCTGGCCAGCTTCTCCCTCTCGTTCGTCGTCGTGGCGCTCACCCTCAACGCGGTCGCATCGCCCGTGGCCGCCCCCGTCAGCCTGCCGATCCTCGCCGCGCTGGTCGCGGCGCTCATCCCGTCCGAGATCGCGGCGCTGCTGTCCGTCACCGGCATCGCCGGGATGTACCGGCTGCTGCGCTCCAACGTGCTGGTCACCTCCGCGAAGGCGCTGGAGACGGCCGGTGACATCACCACGGTGCTGGTCGACAAGACCGGCACCGTGACGTGGGGCAACCGGCGCGCCACCCGGTTCGTCCCCGTGGGTGAGACCACGCGCCACGAGCTGGTGCGGGCCGCCGTGCTCGCCTCGATCGACGACCCCACGCCCGAGGGCCGCTCCACGCTCGCCCTGGCCCACACCACGTCGCTCATGCCCGACGACGTCGCCGCCGGGGCTGGGCGCGCGATCCCGTTCTCCGCGCACACGCGCCTGTCCGGCATCGACCTGCCCGACGGTACGCAGGTGCGCAAGGGCGCCGAGTCGGCCGTGCTGGCCTGGCTCAAGCGCGCGGGCGACCAGCAGCCCCGCGGCGTCGTCGAACAGGTGCGCGCGCGGACGACGGTGATCGCGCGCGCCGGCGGCACACCGCTCGTGGTGGCGGCCAAGCCCGCGGGGGGCCGCGGCGAGGTGCTGGGCGTGATCGAGCTCAAGGACGTGGTCAAGGAAGGCGCCGCCGACCGGTTCGAGACCCTGCGGCGGCTGGGCGTGCGCACCGTGATGATCACGGGTGACAACCCGCTGACCGCCGCCGCGATCGCCGCCGAGGCCGGGATCGACGACCACCTGGGGGACGCCTCCCCCGAGACCAAGCTCGCCCGCATCCGCACCGAGCAGGCGGCGGGGCATTTCGTGGCCATGACGGGCGACGGCACCAACGACGCGCCCGCGCTCGCCCAGGCCGACGTGGGCGTGGCCATGAGCTCCGCGACCGCCGCCGCGCGCGAGTCCGCGAACATCGTGGTGCTCGACGACGATCCCACCAAGCTCGTCGAGATCATCACCATCGGCCGCCGCTCGATGGCGACGCGTGGCGCCCTGACCACGTTCAACATCGCGAACGACCTGGTGCGCTACTTCGCGCTGTTCCCCGTGCTGTTCGTGGGCACCTTCCCCGGGCTCGACGCGCTCAACGTGCTCCGGCTGAGCTCCCCCGCGTCGGCGGTGCTGTCCACGCTGATCTTCTCCGTCGTCGTCATCGTGGCCCTCGTGCCCCTCGCCCTGGTAGGGGTGCCCTACCGCACACCCGACCTGGGCACGTCGCTGAGCCGCAACCTGCTCTACTTCGGGGTGGGCGGCCTCCTGTTCCCGGCGGTGTGCATCAAGCTCATCGACCTCGTCGTCTCGCTGTTCCCGGGGTACTGACCATGAAGCCGACCCGAACCCTGTGGACCGCGCTGCGCCTCACGCTCGTCCTGACCGTGGTGCTCGGGATCGGTTACCCGCTGGTGGTGACCGCGATCGGCCGGGTCGCGTTCCCGGCCCAGGCGGCCGGGTCCCTGGTTCGTGACGACGCCGGTCAGGTTCGTGGGTCGGCGCTGATCGGCCAGTCCTTCCTCGGCTCCGACGGCACCCCCTTGCCGCAGTACTTCCAGCCGCGCCCGTCCGCGGCCGGGTACGACGCCGCGGCGTCGTCGGGCTCCAACCTGGGGCCGGAGGACGCGGGCCTCGCCGCCGCCGTCGCGCAGCGCCGGGCCGACGTCGCCACCTTCAACGCGGTGCGCGAGGACCAGGTGCCACCCGACGCCGTGACGGCCTCGGGCTCCGGGCTGGACCCGCACATCAGCCCGCAGTACGCCGCGATCCAGGTGGCTCGCGTGGCGGCGGCCCGAGGCATGACCGAGGACGCCGTGCGCGCTCTGGTCGCGGCGCACACGCAAGGGCGCACGCTCGGCTTCCTGGGCGAACCCCGCGTCAACGTGGTGACCCTGAACCTCGCGCTGGACGGCTGAACCCCACGGGAGGGAACCGGCCTGGGCACCCAGGGGTGTGGCGTAGCCTGCCCGTACGCCTCGACGCCGACGTCGGGGCGGGCAGGAGGAGCCGCCGCATGATCACCCACCCCGTCCGTGTCCACCGTTCCGACGAGGGGCTGCCCCGCGAGGAGCAGCTCGCGTGGAGGATCGCGCAGGTCGCCGCCGAGCGTGTCGATCCGGGGCCGGACGTCGTCGACATGGTCATCAACCGCGTGATCGACGACGCGGCCGTGGCGACCGCGAGCCTGGGGCGCGCGCCGATCCTCGCGGCACGGGCGCAGGCCGAGGCGCACGGACCCTCGGCGGGCGGGGCGGGAGCGACGGTGGTGGGCAGCACGCACCTGACCAGCCCCGAGTGGGCGGCGTGGGCCAACGGGGTCGCGGTGCGCGAGCTCGACTACCACGACACGTTCCTGGCCGCCGAGTACTCCCACCCGGGGGACAACATCCCGCCGCTGCTCGCCGTCGCCCAGCACGTGGGCGCGAGCGGCGCGGACCTGCTGCGCGGCATCGTCACGGGCTACGAGATCCAGGTGGACCTGGTGCGCGCGATCTGCCTGCACACGCACAAGATCGACCACGTGGCCCACCTGGGCCCGTCGGTCGCGGCAGGGCTGGGCACCCTGCTGGGCCTGGCCCCCGAGACGATCTACCAGGCGGTGGGACAGGCGCTGCACACCACCACGGCCACCCGGCAGTCGCGCAAGGGCGAGATCTCCACGTGGAAGGCGTACGCCCCGGCGTTCGCGGGCAAGGCGGCGATCGAGGCGGTGGACCGTGCCATGCGCGGGCAGACCAGCCCGTCCCCCATCTACGAGGGCGAGGACGGGGTGATCGCCTGGCTGCTCGACGGGCCGGGTGCCGCCTACGACGTGCCCCTGCCCGGGCCGGGCGAGCCGCGCCGGGCGATCCTCGACACCTACACCAAGGAGCACTCGGCCGAGTACCAGGCGCAGGCGTGGATCGACCTGGCCCGCCGCCTGGGCCGCGAGCGCCCCGAGCTGCGCGACCCGGCGAACGTCGCGCGCGTCGTGCTGCACACCAGCCATCACACGCACTACGTCATCGGCTCGGGGGCGGGCGACCCGCAGAAGTACGACCCGACCGCGTCGCGCGAGACCCTCGACCACTCGATCCCGTACATCTTCGCGGTCGCGCTGCAGGACGGCGCCTGGCACCACGTGGCTTCCTACGCGCCCGAGCGGGCGGCGCGCCCGGACACGGTGACCCTGTGGCGCACGGTCACGACGGCGGAGGATCCCGAGTGGACGCGCCGGTATCACGCGACCGACCCGGCGCAGAAGGCGTTCGGCGGCCGCGTCGAGATCACGCTGACGGACGGTTCCACCGTGGTCGACGAGATCGCGGTGGCAGACGCGCACCCGCTGGGCGCGCGCCCGTTCGCACGCAGCGACTACGTCACCAAGTTCCGCACGCTGGCCGACGGCGTCCTGGCCGACGCCGAGGCCGACCGGTTCCTGGACCTCGCGCAGCGCCTGCCGGACCTGACCGCCGCGGACCTGGCGGGCCTCACGGTCACCCCGCTCGTGGACCCGGCAGCCACCGCCCCCGCCACCCGGGGGATCTTCTGATGCTGTACTCGACCCGCACGCCGTCGGCCAAGCGCCGTGCGCTGCGCGAGCGGCTCGCCTCGGGCGACCTGCTGGAGCTGCCGGGCGCGTTCAACCCGCTCGCGGCCCGGCTCATCGCCGAGAAGGGGTTCGACGGCGTGTACGTCTCGGGCGCCGTCGTCGCCGCGGACCTGGGCCTGCCCGACGTCGGGCTCACGACGCTCAGCGAGGTCGCGGGGCGGGCCGCGCAGATCGCGCGCATGACGGACCTGCCCACGCTGGTGGACGCCGACACGGGCTTCGGCGGGGCCATGAACCTGGCCCGCACCGTGCAGGCGATGGAGGACGCGGGCGTCGCGGGCCTGCACGTCGAGGACCAGGTCAACCCCAAACGCTGCGGGCACCTGGACGGCAAGCAGGTGGTCGACGACGCGACCGCGCTCCAGCGGGTGCGCGCGGCGGTGGACGCCCGCCGCGACCCGGACCTGCTGATCATGGCGCGCACCGACGCGCGCGGCGTGCTGGGCATCGACGCGGCGCTCGACCGGGCGCGCGCGCTCGTGGACGCGGGCGCCGACGCGGTCTTCCCCGAGGCGCTGACGTCGCTCGCCGAGATCGAGCGGTTCACGTCCGCCCTGGACGTGCCGGTGCTCGCCAACATGACCGAGTTCGGCAAGTCGCCGCTGTTCACGCGCGACGAGCTCCGCGACTCCGGGGTGGCCGTCGTCATCTACCCCGTCTCCCTGCTGCGGGTCGCGATGGGCGCCGCCGAGCGGGCCCTGGACGGGCTGCGCGCCGAGGGCTCGCTCACCTCCCAGGTGCCCGCCATGCAGACCCGGGCCAGGCTGTACGAGCTGCTCGACTACCAGCGCTACACCGCGTTCGACGACGGCGTGTACGACTTCACGCTCGACGCGAACCAGGGCTGAGCGAACGCACCCCCAAGGACGCAAAGGAGCGATCCATGACCGACCCCGTGATCCACGCCGGCCTGGCCGACGTCTACGCAGGCACCACCGCCATCAGCCGGGTCAACCCGGACACCAACTCGCTGCTCTACCGCGGCTACCCCGTCCAGGAGCTCGCCGACACGCAGTCGTTCGAGGCGGTCGCGCTGCTGCTGTGGAACGGCGAGCTGCCCACCGACGCGGAGCTGGAGTGGCTCCGCGTCGACGGCCGCCCGCACCGCCCCCTGCGCGACGACGTGCGGGCCGCGCTCGACGCCCTGCCCGAGGGCGCGCACCCCATGGACGAGCTGCGCACCGCCGTCTCCGTCATCGGCGCCCGGGAGGGCGAGGGCGAGTCGCTGCACGAGGGCGGGCCCACCCGGGCCGAGAACCTGGCCCGCTCGTTGCGGCTGTTCGCCGCCCTGCCCGCGATCATCGCCTACGGCCAGCGGCGCCGCCACGGCCTGGACCCCGTGCCCCCGCGCGAGGACCTCACCTACGCGCAGAACTTCCTGTGGATGACCCATGGCACCCTGCCCGACCCCGTGGTGGTCGACGCGTTCAACCGCTCGATGATCCTGTACGCCGAGCACTCCTTCAACGCGTCCACGTTCACGGCCCGCGTCATCGCCAGCACGCTGTCCGACCTGCACTCGGCGGTGGTGGGAGCGATCGGCGCGCTCAAGGGACCGCTGCACGGCGGCGCGAACGAGATGGTCATGCACACGTTCGACGAGATCGGCACCGCCGCGAACGCCGGCCCGTGGCTCGACACGGCGCTCGCCGAGCACCGCAAGATCATGGGCTTCGGGCACCGCGTCTACAAGCACGGCGACTCCCGGGTGCCCACCATGCGCGCGGCGCTCGGCTCCCTGGTCGAGCACTTCGCCCGCCCCGACCTGCTCGACCTGTACGAGGCCCTGGAACGCGAGTTCGTCGAGCGCAAGGGCATCTACCCCAACCTCGACTACCCGTCCGGCCCCGCCTACCACCTCATGGGCTTCGACACGCAGACCTTCACCCCGCTGTTCGTGGCCGCCCGCGTGATCGGCTGGACCGCGCACATCCTCGAACAGCAGGAGAACAACACGCTGATCCGGCCCCGTGCCGGCTACGACGGCGCCCCCGAGCGCCACGTGCCGGCTCGCTGACCGGCCGTCTCACCGGGAAGGGCTCCCCCTTCCGCGTCGCGACCATGTCATGGAACACTCGGCGCGCCGGGGCCGTCCCGGCATCACCGACAGGGGAGTCCACCGTGCCCGAGGTCCAGACGCTCACGCGCCTCTACGTGCGCCAGCGCATCACGATGATGGTCAACAAGTACGAGGTGCGGGCCGCGGGCCCGGACGGCGCCGAGGGCGAGCTGATCGCGTTCGCCCAGCAGAAGCGCCTGGCGTTCAAGGAGCAGGTGACGCTCTACGAGGACGAGTCGAAGCAGGTGCCCGTGCTCGGGTTCAAGGCCCGTCAGGTGATCGACCTGGGCGCCACCTACGACGTGACCGACTTCGCCGGCGCCCCCATCGGCCTGTTCCGCAAGGGCTTCAAGGAGTCGCTGCTGCGCTCCACCTGGACCGTCGAGCAACCCGGCCTGGGCGCGATCAAGGGGCAGGAGCGCAGCATGGTCGTGGCCATCCTGCGGCGCTTCACCGACATCTCGTTCCTGCCGTACCACTTCGACTTCGTCATCGACGGGCAGCCCGCATTCTCCGTGATCAAGCAGTGGGCGCTGCGGGACAAGTACACGGTGGACATCCACCGGCCCGACCTGGACCGCCGGCTCGTCATCGCCATGGCCGTCGCGCTCGACGCCCTCCAGGCGCGCTGACGACGCTGACGGCTCCCCCGGGCGGGCACGCACGTGCCCGCCCGGCCACCGCGGCCTGCGCCGTCACTACGCTGGTGCCATGAGCGACGAGACGCCCGCCTACCGGGACTTCGAGTTCGAACGCCGATTCCTGGTGCGAGCCCTGCCCCCGGAGCTGCGTGACACCCCGGCGCTGATCGTCCAGTCCTACTTCCTGTCCGACGGCGGGTTCGCACTGCGGGTCCGCGTCCAGGCATCCGGCGTGGACGCACGGCTGACGGCATCGTCGGATCCCCGTGACGTGCTGGACCGCTACCAGGACGCCTTCGACTTCGCGGCCGTGACCGTGAAGGGCCCGAGCGTCGGCGGCACCCGCTACGAGGCCGAACGACAGCTCGAACCCAGCGTGGGCGTCGAGCTGGTGCGGCGCGGCGGGGCACGCATCGTCAAGACCCGCTTCGCGGCGTGGCTGGGCGCTGACGGGTGGGTGATCGACGAGTTCGGCGGCACCAACCACCCGCTGCTCGTCGCCGAGTGCGAGCGGTCGGGCCCCGTGGTCGACCTGCAGATCCCGGACTTCTGCGTCACCGAGCTGACCGACGACCGGCGGTTCTCCAACGAGTCGCTCGCCATCGAGCCCTACGGCGAATGGGCGCAGGTCTACGCTCGCGAGCTGAGCGCAACCGAGGGGACGTTCCGCGCAGACTTCGGGGACAACACGACCCTGACCACCTGAACGGTCCACCCACCCGAGCACGATCACCCAGCACGATGGCGCGCAGCGCCGTTCGTCGCCGCCGCTCAGTACCAGGTGGTTCGCCGCCGCTCAGGACCCGGTGCTGAGCGCTTCGACGCCCGGCCGGTACTCGAAGTGCCACGGTTCATAGTTGCCCGAACCACCCCGGCGCGCCCACGACGGGTTCTCCCAGCCGTACGCCGCGCCGTTCTCGACCAGCCACTGATAGGCAGCCTTGTTACCTGTGACCGCGCTCCCCAGGTCGATGGCGAGGCCGAGCCCGTGCATCGACGTGCCCGGCTTCGCCGCCAGGTAGCCGCGCGACCTCTTCACCGCATACTGCTCACCGAGCGAACGGTAGCTGTCCGCCAGCGTGAGGTCCCACCCGAACTCGCTCCGGAAGGCGTCGTTGAGAGCTGTCAACGCCACGGCCGCCCGTGAGGAGAGCTGTTCCCCGGGGGCGAACGGAAGATCGCACAGCTCGTCGCTCCCGAGCCCGCCGTTGGTGCTCGTCGTGGTGCCCGTCGCATCGCAGCCCGGCAGCGGGTCACGGTCCTCGGAGCGGGACGCGGAGATCGGTTCGCGGGTGATCACCGGTGCGGCGGCGATCCCGGCCGAGACCTGAGGTACGGCGACGCGCGCGCTGACCACGTCGAGCGTCGAGGGTCCGGTGGGAGCCAGGTCCAGGTCGAACGGGGACCCGTCGCCCGAGCTCGCGCCGAACTGCGTCAGCGGCGCGGCGATCGTCGCCGCGGCGAGAACACCCAGGAGCGCCAGGCGGGGCAACCGGGCGCGTCCCCGCACGGCGGGTGCCGCGTCCGTCACCGAAGGCCTGGTCCGCCCGGCACGCTCGGCGCGCGTACCCGCGTCGGGGCGGGGCAGGGTGGGGCGCGAGGCCGGTGCGAGCGGCGGGGCCGGGTCCGCCGGGTGCGGTGCGACGGCGGTCGGCGCCACGACGCCGAAGGATCGGCCCTGGCGCGTGCCTGGCGTCACTGGCGTGGCGGGCGCGGGCGGCGTGGCCGGCGCGGCGGACGTGGTCTCGTGCGATGTGCGCGGGATGACGTGAGCTCGCGGAACGACGGTGAGCCGGCGCGGCTGCGGCGGTTCAGGCACGTTCCGTGGCGCGGGCACGTCGGGCAGTTCACGCGCTGCGGAGGGTGCCGGCAGATCCCGCGCGGCCGCGGCGGGCGCGTGGCGCCCACGCGGCACGGCAGGGGTACCTACGGCGGGGCTGATCGGGGCTGGGCCGTGGAACGTGATACCACCGACGACGACCGTGTCACCCGAGGATCCGGAGGCGAGGCGGGCGGCCGCGCGGGCCCGCTCCTCGGCTTCTCGGCGCTCACGCCGTGTCATCAGGACAGGACGGGTTGCAGCCGTGGCACCTACCGAGTCCACGCCACCTCCCGTCCGGGCATCCCCGGAGGGTGCCGATCGTGCCACGTCGCTGTGCTGAGCTGCTGTACCGAATGGGCCTGTGCTGACACCGACCCGTACCGAGCTGATCACGGGCCTGCACCGACAGGGCGACCCGCCGCCCGGTTCGTCACGGAACCATAACGACCCGGCGGCGCTCGAACAAGTCACCTGTCCAACTCGTGGAACGGACCCTCGGCGCGTCGTCCGGCGCGCCGCTCACCGCGTGACCGACGTCACCCCTCCGCACCACGTGGTCCCGGTCAGGAACGCGGCACGCGGCGCTGCATCGCGTCACGTACCTCACCGACCAGCTCCTCGAGGATGTCCTCCAGGAAGACCACGCCCCACAGCACCCGGGTGCCGTCGTGGCCCTCCCCCTCGACCCGGGCCAGGTGCGCGCCGGTGCGCTGCATGGTCGCCAGGACCTCCTCGACCTCGTCGTCCGGCCGCACGGACGCGAGTGCACGCACCCGGAAGCCCGGGACCGGCCGGTGCCTCTCCTCGCCGTCGGCGTACAGCACGTCCTTGAGGTGCAGGTACCCCGTCAGGTCGGGCGACACCGCACCGGTCACCGGGAAGCGCGAGAACCCGGTGCGTGCCACGAGGTGCTCGACGTCGTCGGGCGTGACCTGGTCTCCCACGGTGACGAGGTCACCGGTGGGGACCATGACGTCGCGCGCGGCCCGCGCCGAGAACTCGATGGCGGTGCCCAGCAGGCCCTGCTCGTCGGAGAGCACGCCCTCGGCCTGCGAGTGCTCGACGATGGACTGCACCTCCTGAGCGGTGAACGCGGACGCGACCTCGTCGCGCGGTTCCACGCCCGCGAGGCGCACGGTGCGGTTCGCCACCCAGTTGAGCGCCACGATGACGGGGCGCGCCACCCGCGCGACGACCACCAGCGGGGGTGCGAACCACAGCACCGCCCGCTCCGGTCCGGCGACCGCCAGGTTCTTGGGCACCATCTCGCCGAGCACCACGTGCAGGTACACCACCAGCGAGATCGCGACGACGAACGACACCGGGTCCACCAGGGTCTCGGGGACCCCGGCGGCGTGCAGCGGACGCGCCAGGACGGCCGCGACGGCGGGCTCCGCCACGATGCCCAGTCCGGTCGAGCACACCGTCACGCCGAGCTGCGCGGCGGCCAGCATGAGCGACAGGTGCTCCATCGCCCACAGCACCGTCTGCGCGCCGCGCTCCCCCGCCGCGGCCCGCGGCTCGATGGCGGAGCGCCGCGCCGAGATCACGGCGAACTCCGCCCCCACGAAGAACGCGTTGCCTGCCAGGAGCAGCACGCCGACGGCGATCGCGACCGGCGTGCTCACGACGCCACCCCACCGGACGCCGCGCCCGCGGGAGCGTCGAGCGGCGTGACGCGCACCCGCTCGACCCGGCGGCCCGCCATGGCCTCGACGCGCAGCCGCACGGCGTGGCCGCCGTCCACGACCTCGACGGTGTCACCCACCGCGGGCAGGCGCCCCAGCCGCGCCATGAGCAGCCCGCCGAGCGTCTCGTACGCCGGGGCCTCGGGCACCATCAGCCGGGCCTTCTCGCGCAGCTCGTCGGGCCGCATCACTCCGGGCACCACCCACGACCCGTCGGTGGTGCGCACCGCGCCCGCGCGGCGGGCGTCGTGCTCGTCCGCGACGTCGCCCACGAGCTCCTCGACCACGTCCTCCAGCGTGACGATGCCGGACGTGCCGCCGTACTCGTCCACGACCACGGCCATCTGGAGGCCGAACGAGCGCAGCTCCACGAGCAGGGGACCCAGCCGTACGGTCTCCGGCACCCGCGGTGCGTCCGCCATCAGCGCCGCGACGGGCACCTCGGCCCGACGCTCGTACGGCACGCCCACGGCGCGTCGCAGGTTCACGATGCCGACGACGTCGTCGCGGTCGTCGCCGATGACGGGGAACCGCGAGTGGCCCGTGCGCCGGGCGAGGGCGACGACGGCCTCCGCGCTCGCGTCGCGCCCCACCACGTTCATGCGCAGCCGGTCGGTCATGACTTCCCGCGCAGACAGCTCGTCGAGCTGGATCGAGTTGGCCAGCAGGGTCGCCACCGACGCGTCCAGCGTGCCCTCCTGGGCCGACCTCTGGACCAGCGAGAGCAGCTCGGGCGCCGATCGCGCCCCGGACAGCTCCGTGCGCGGCTCGACGCCGAGGCGCCGCAGCAGTCCGTTCGCAGACCGGTCGAGCACCACGATCAAGGGCAGGAACAGCCGGGTGAAGACGCGCAGCGGCGGGATCACCTGACGCGCCGCCGGGTACGGCATGGCGAGCGCGAAGTTCTTGGGGATGAGCTCACCGAACACCATCGAGAAGGCGTTGATGACGACGACGGCGAACACCCATGCCAGGCCGGCCGCCGCCGCGGGCGCCAGGGGCGTGGCCGCGAACCCGGCCGAGAACAGGCTCAGCAGCGCCGGCTGGGCCGTGTACCCGAGCAGGATGGTGGTGACCGTGACGCCCACCTGGGCGGAACTGAGCTCGATCGACAGCCGCCGCAGGCTCGCGCGCACCGCCCGGTCCCGCCAGCCGGGCCGGTCCCCGACCGTCGCGGGGTCGAGCGCCACCAGGGCGAACTCCCCCGCGACGAACAGGGCGGTCCCGGCCGTCAGGAGCACGCCGAGCGCCACCATGAGCCAGTCGCCGGTCATGCGGGCCTCGTCGAGGTGCTGGGATGTCGCGTGGGGTCCATCGCCGCCGATCGTAACGAGCAGGTGCGCCGCCGCGCGTGCCGGTGTGACGCCGCGCGAGCCGCGGTGTGCCACATTTGACCCATGGCACCCGATGTCCCCACCTCACCTGCCACGATCCTGGTGGTCGAGGACGAGCCCACGATCGCCACCGCCGTCGCCCAGCGGCTCACCGCCGAGGGCTGGCGGGTCGAGGTGGCCCGCGACGGCCTGTCCGCCGTCGACGCGGCGGCCCGGCTGCGCCCCGACGCCGTCGTGCTCGACGTCATGCTGCCCGGAATCGACGGGCTGGAGGTGACCCGGCGCATCCAGGCCGACCACCCCACCCCGATCCTCATGCTCACCGCGCGCGACGACGAGACGGACATGCTGGTGGGCCTCGGCGTCGGCGCGGACGACTACATGACCAAGCCGTTCTCGATGCGTGAGCTGGTCGCTCGCCTCAAGGCGCTGCTGCGGCGGGTCGAGCGCGCCCAGCACGTCGCCGTCTCCGGACCCGCCGAGCCGCCCCTCGTCATGGGCGACGTGACCATCGACAAGGCACAGCGGCGCGTGCACCGCGCGGGCGAGGAGGTGCACCTGACGCCCACCGAGTTCGAGCTGCTGGTCATGCTGGCCTCCTCCCCCAAGACGGTGCTGACCCGCGAGCGCCTGCTGGCCGAGGTGTGGGACTGGGTCGACGCGAGCGGGACCCGCACCGTGGACTCCCACATCAAGGCGTTGCGCCGCAAGCTCGGACCGGACCTGATCCGCACCGTGCACGGCGTCGGGTACGCGTTCGAGCCGCCGCAGTCCTGAGATCGTCCTCCCGAGACCTTCCGGAGGAGCCCACCGTGCCGATCCGCCCGATCCGCCCGCTCGACCCGCTGCGGTCGCTCAAGATGAAGCTCGGCGTGCTCGTGGCTGCCACCGTGACGTTCACGGCGGCGATGACGTGGTTCGGGTTGCGCTTCCACCTGGGCCCCACCCGCACGTTCCCCCTGGTGATCGTGCTCTCCTTGGTGTTCACGCAGGTGCTCGCGCGCGGCATGACGTCGCCCCTGCGGGAGATGACGGCCGCGGCGGAGGCGATGGCGTCGGGCCACTACGACCAGCGTGTCACCGCGACCAGCCGTGACGAGGTGGGGGCGCTCGCCGCGGCGTTCAACCAGATGGCGAGCGACCTGGAGCTCTCCGACCGCACCCGGCGCGACCTCATCGCGAACGTGTCCCACGAGCTGCGCACGCCCGTGGCGGCCCTCCAGGCGCAGCTGGAGAACATGGTGGACAAGGTCATCGAGCCCACGCCCGCCGCGCTGGAGGGAGCGCTGGCCCAGACCGAGCGGCTCACCCGCCTGGTCACCTATCTGCTCGACCTGTCACGTGTGGAGGCGGGCGCGGCGGCACTGAACGTCACCCGGTTCCCCATCGGCGACCTGCTCGAGGAGTGCGCCGACGCGCTCAGCATGGTGGAGGCGGGCAAGGACCTGCACTACGTCGTCGACGTCACGCCGGCGGACCTGCTGCTGGAGGCCGACGTCGAACGGTTGCGCCAGGTGATCGTCAATCTGCTGCAGAACGCCATCCGGCACTCGCCACCCGGCGGCGAGATCCGCCTGGACGCGTACCCGGTGGGCGACGACGTGGTCATCGAGGTGGCCGACGACGGCCCCGGGATCGCCCCCGAGGACCGCGAGCGGGTGTTCGAGCGGTTCGCGCGCGGGCGGGTGACGGCGAGCGGCGGCACCGGCATCGGCCTGGCGATCGTGCGATGGGCGGTGGACCTGCACGGGGGGCACATCTCCGTGGTGGACACGCCCGGTGTGACGGGCGCGACCATGCGGCTCGTGCTGCCGGCCCGTGCGCTCGCGGCACGTGGTGCCCCGGCGAGCGGCAACGCCGACGCTGACGCCTGACCGGACGCGCACACCGGTCGGACACGGGCGCGCACACCACGCGAGACAGCGGCGCATGTGAGACACCTCACATCGAGGGGCCGGACAGGCGGCCGCGCGGGACGCCGCTTGCCGATAGTTGACGATTCACGCGTCCCCCGCAGACCTGGCTTGCCGACGCTTTGCCCTACGCCAAGACTCCCCGCGCGAGCCCCCGCCACGGGCCGCGCCCGATCCCTGAGGCGTGAGACACAAGGCATAGGCTGGGGCGCGCCGGAGGGCGTGCCACGAACCGACCTCCGGCCACCCCAAACCCCTGTATACGCAGCAAAGACGTGAAGGTGGGCGAGACCACGTGGTGTCCTCGAAGGCTGGGTCAGTGTCGATCAGCGAGAGCGCCGGAGCATCATTCGGAGCCAATGCCGGGCTGGTCGACGAGCTGTACGAGCAGTACCTGGCGGACCCGAGCGCGGTAGACCCCGCGTGGTGGGAGTTCTTCGAGGGTTACCGGCCTCGCGGCTCCGCCGCCACGACCGGCGCAGGCCCGGCTGCCACGGCACCGGCGCCCGCGGCCCAACCGGCCTCCGCGGCACCTGCCCCGTCCGCACCCGAGGCGCTCACCGCGCCCGCCCCGATCCCGACCCCGTCCCAGCCCGCGGCGCCCGTGCCGGCAGCAGTCGCGGCAACCGCACCCGCGGTCGAGAGCGGCCCGCTCGCCCCGGGTGCCCGCATCAGCGACCCGCTGCCCGCCGACCTGCCCGTCGCGACCGCCCAGCCGGCGTCGGCCCCCTACGCCGAGGCGGCCGTCGTCAAGGCCCCCAAGGCCGAACCGACCGCTGACGAGACGAGCAAGCTGCGCGGCCCCGCCGCGCGCGTGGTCACCAACATGGAGGCCTCGCTCGAGGTTCCCACCGCCACCTCCGTGCGTGCGGTGCCGGCCAAGCTCATGGTCGACAACCGCATCGTCATCAACAACCACCTGACGCGCTCCCGCGGGGGCAAGGTGTCGTTCACCCACCTCATCGGGTTCGCGCTGGTCGAGGCGCTGGCGGACATGCCGGTCATGAACGCGCACTACACGCTCGTGGACGGCAAGCCGGGCGTCGTGCAGCCCGCCGGCGTCGGGTTCGGGCTCGCCATCGACCTGGCCAAGCCCGACGGCTCCCGCCAGCTCCTGGTGCCGTCGATCAAGAACGCCGGCGCCCTCGACTTCGCTGCCTTCGTGGCCGCGTACGAAGACCTGGTGCGCAAGGCCCGCGGGGGCAAGCTCACCGTCGACGACTTCGCGGGCACCACGATCTCGCTGACCAACCCGGGCGGCATCGGCACCGTGCACTCCGTGCCGCGGCTCATGCAGGGCCAGGGCACGATCGTCGGCGTCGGCGCCATGGACTACCCCGCCGAGTTCGCGGGGGCGTCCGTCGAGCAGCTCTCCAAGATGGGCGTCTCGAAGGTCATGACGCTCACCTCCACGTACGACCACCGCATCATCCAGGGCGCGCAGTCGGGCGAGTTCCTCAAGATCATCGGCGACAAGCTGCTGGGCCTGGACGGGTTCTACGACCGCGTCTTCACGTCCCTGCGCGTGCCGTACGAGCCCGTGCGCTGGGTGCGTGACAACACGCACGACGCCGACGACGAGGCCGCGAAGCCCGCGCGCATCGCCGAGCTCATCCACTCGTTCCGCTCGCGCGGCCACCTCATGGCCGACACCGACCCGCTGGCGTACCGCCTGCGCAAGCATCCCGACCTGGACATCCAGAACCACGGCCTGACGCTGTGGGACCTCGACCGCACGTTCCCCACCGTCGGCCTGGGCGGCCAGAAGAAGTCCACGCTCCGCGACACCCTGGGCCTGCTGCGCGACTCGTACTGCCGCACCACGGGCATCGAGTACATGCACGTGGCGGACCGCGCGCAGCGCAAGTGGATCCAGGAACGCCTGGAGACCGGGTACGCGCGCACGCCGCGCGAGGACCAGTTGCGCATCCTGCGCCGCCTCAACTCTGCCGAGGCGTTCGAGACGTTCCTGCAGACCAAGTTCGTGGGCCAGAAGCGGTTCTCGCTCGAGGGCGGGGAGTCCCTCATCCCGCTGCTCGACGCGATTCTGTCGAAGGCGGCGGAGAGCGGGCTCGACGAGGTCGCGATCGGCATGTCCCACCGCGGGCGCCTCAACGTGCTCGCCAACATCGCGGGCAAGTCCTACGGCCAGATCTTCAAGGAGTTCGAGGGACAGCTCGACCCGCGCTCCGTGCAGGGCTCCGGCGACGTCAAGTACCACCTGGGCACCGAGGGTGTGTTCACGGCCGAGACGGGCGCCACCACCAAGGTGCACCTCGCCGCCAACCCGTCCCACCTGGAGGCTGTCGACCCGGTGCTCGAGGGCATCGTGCGCGCCAAGCAGGACCGCATCGACCTGGGCGGCGACGGCTTCTCCGTGCTGCCGATCCTGGTGCACGGCGACGCCGCTTTCGCCGGTCAGGGCGTGGTCCCCGAGGTCCTCAACCTCGCGCAGCTGCGCGGCTACCGCACCGGCGGCACGATCCACGTCATCGTCAACAACCAGGTGGGCTTCACCACGGGCCCGTCGTCGTCGCGCTCGACGACGTACGCGACCGACATCGCCAAGGGATTCCAGATCCCCGTGCTGCACGTCAACGGGGACGACCCCGAGGCCGTGGTGCGCGCCGCCGAGTTCGCGTTCGCGTACCGCGAGCAGTTCGACCGCGACATCGTCATCGACATGATCTGCTACCGCCGCCGCGGTCACAACGAGGGCGACGACCCGTCGATGACGCAGCCACTCATGTACAACCTCATCGAGGCCAAGCGCTCGGTGCGCCGCCTCTACACCGAGAACCTCGTGGCACGTGGCGACATCACCGTCGAGGAGGCGGAGCTCGCGCTCCAGGACTACCAGCACCAGCTCGAGCGCGTGTTCACCGAGACCAAGGCGGGCACCGGCTCGCGCCCCAGCGCCGAGCACGTGGGCGGCCTGGAGCTGCCCGAGGCGCAGCGCGCCGACGCCGGCACGATGGTGGGCTGGCAGACGGCGGTGCCGCACCCCGTCATCGAGCGCATCGGGGAGGCGCACACCGTCGCCCCCGACGGGTTCACGGTGCACCCCAAGCTGGTCAAGCTGCTGGAGAACCGTCACCGCATGTCCAAGGACGGCGGCATCGACTGGGGCTTCGGCGAGATCCTCGCGTTCGGTTCCCTGCTCATGGAGGGCACGCCCGTCCGGCTGGCCGGCCAGGACTCCCGCCGCGGCACGTTCGTGCAGCGGCACGCCGTCTTCCACGACCGCACCAACGGTGCCGAGTGGACCCCGCTGAACTACCTCACGCGCGAGCAGGCCAAGTTCTGGGTCTACGACTCCTCGCTCTCCGAGTACGCGGCCCTCGGGTTCGAGTACGGCTACTCCGTCGAGCGACCCGACGCCCTGGTGCTGTGGGAGGCGCAGTTCGGCGACTTCGTCAACGGCGCCCAGACGGTGATCGACGAGTTCGTCAGCTCCGCCGAGCAGAAGTGGGGCCAGTCCTCCTCGCTCGTCATGCTCCTGCCCCACGGCTACGAGGGCCAGGGCCCGGACCACTCCTCGGCGCGCATCGAGCGGTTCTTGCAGCTCGCCGCGGAGGACAACATGGTGGTCGCCCAGCCGTCCACCCCGGCGTCGTACTTCCACCTGCTGCGCCGCCAGGCCTACGCGCGGCCGCGCAAGCCGCTCATCGTGTTCACGCCCAAGCAGCTGCTGCGCCTCAAGGCGGCGGCGTCGGGTGTGGAGGACTTCACGTCGGGCACGTTCCGGCCCGTGCTGGGCGACGACGCCGTGGCGCCGTCGTTGGTGCGGCGCGTGCTCATCAGCTCGGGGCGCGTCTACTACGACCTGCTCGCCGAGCGCACCCGCCGCGAGGACACCACCACCGCGCTGCTGCGCCTGGAGCAGTTCTACCCGCTGCCCGAGGCCGAGCTGCTGGCGGAGCTCGCCAAGTACCCGGGCGCGGACGTCGTGTGGGTGCAGGACGAGCCGCAGAACCAGGGCGCCTGGTCGTACCTGCACCTGGCGCTGCCGGCCGAGCTGCGCAAGACGGTGCGCGTCGTGTCCCGCCCGGCGTCCGCGGCGACGGCCGCCGGCACCAACAAGCTGCATGCCGCGCAACAGGCGACCCTGCTCGCGGAGGCGTTCGGGGCCTGAGGCCGTCCGCCGACCCTTCCGTCATCCTGCGCGAGCGCAGCGAGTCGCAGGACCCAGCACGCACTGGGTCCTGCGACTACGCGCAGGGTGACGGGGGCGCAGGGTGACGGATCGCCGTCGGTCCTGTCACCAGCGGGGGTGGATCGCCTCGCGGAAGTGGCGGTCGTACAGGTCCTTGACGTCGGAGCGGAACAGCGGCCCCAGGGTGGGGACGGACCCGGCCGCCGCGTTGAGGCGCGCCTGCTCGGGGCTGCGCGCACCCGGGATGACCGTCGAGACCCCAGGCTGCTGCCACACCCACGCGATCGCGGCCTGTGCGGGCGTGACGTCACCCGGCAGACCCGCGACGAGCGAGGCGAACTCGGCCGCGGCCGTCACGCCGGTCTCGTAGTCGACTCCCGAGAACGTCTCACCGACGTCGAATGCGGCACCCTCGCGGTTGTAGTTGCGGTGGTCGGACTTGTCGAACGTCGTCGCCTTGGTGTATCGCCCGGAGAGCAGGCCCGAGGCGAGCGGCACGCGCGCGATGACGCCCACGCCGGCGGCGGACGCCGCCGGGAGCACCTCCTCGATCGGCTTGAGGCGGAAGGCGTTGAGGATGATCTGCACGGTCGCGATGCCAGGGCGCTTGATCGCCTCCAGCGCCTCGGACACGGTCTCCACGCTCACGCCGTAGGCGGCGGTGACACCGTCGGCGACCAGGGTGTCGAGCGCGTCGTACACCTCCTGCGTCGAGTAGACGGCGGTGGGCGGGCAGTGGAGCTGCACCAGGTCGAGGGTGTCGACACCCAGGTTCGTGCGGGACCGGTCCGTCCACTCGCGGAAGTTGGCCAGCACGTAGTTCTCGGGGACCTGGTCCATGCGGCGGCCCATCTTGGTGGCCACGAAGATCCCGGCGTCCGGGTGGTCCTTGGCGAACGCCCCGACCGCACGCTCCGAACGGCCGTCACCGTAGACGTCCGCCGTGTCGTAGAAGGTCACACCGCTCTCCAGCGCCGCCTCGAGCACGGCACGCGAGTCGTCGTCGCTCACCTCGCCCCAGTCGGCGCCGAGCTGCCAGGTCCCCAGGCCGACGGCGGAGACGAGCCGGCCGGTGCGGCCAAGTACCTGCTGTTCCATCGAGACCTCCAGTTCGACATCGGTGTTCACACAGTACGACGCGGTGGCCTGCGACGACGGATACGGTGTCCCTGTGACTTCTCACGCTGACGCATCCTTCGTCTCCGGAACCCAGTACGCCATCGAGCACGGCGAGCACCGAGCCGTCATTGCGGAAGTGGGCGCGATGGTCCGCGAGTACGCCGTGGGCGGGCGCGACGTCTTCGTGCCGTTCGGCACGGACGAGGTGGCGCCCGTGTTCAACGGGGCGGTGCTGCTGCCGTGGCCCAACCGCCTGCGCGACGGGGCGTACACGGTGGACGGCGTGACGTACGAGGTGGCCCACACCGAGCCCGACCGCGGGAACGCGCTGCACGGCCTGGCGTGCTGGACGCGCTGGACACTCGTCGAGCACGTGCCCGACGCCGTCACGCTGGAGCTGGCGCTCGTCCCGCAGAAGGGCTGGCCGTTCCAGCTCGTGAGCCGGGTGCGTTACGCACTCTCGGACGCCGGACTCGAGGTGAACGTCACCACCCGCAACGCGGGCGCCGGCACCGCCCCGTACGGCGTCGGCTTCCACCCCTGGCTGTCGGCGGCCGGGGCGGCGCTCGACGCGTGCACCGTGCGGCTGGACGCCGGGACGCACGTCACGGTCGACGACCGCCTGCTGCCCACCGGGACCGAACCGGTCTCCGGTCAGTTCGACCTGCGTGCCGAGCGCCCCCTGGCCGGGCTGGACCTCGACGACGCATGGCTCGACGTGACCCGGGACGCCGACGGCCTCTCGTGGTGCCGCCTGACGGCGCCTGACGGCCGGACCGCCGCCGTGTGGATGGACGAGTCGATGGATACCTGGCAGGTGTGCTCGGCCAACCACATCCCGCACTTCGCCCGCGGCGGACTCGCCGCCGAGCCGATGAGCTGCTACGCCGACGCCTTCAACACGGGCGATCGCCTGGTTCGGCTCGCCCCCGGTGACGTCCACGAGGTGCGGTGGGGCGCCACACTGCTCTGAATCCCCCGCCGGACGGCACCCGGCAGGCAAGAATGGGCGCGCAGACGGTTCGGGCAGGCTAGCGAGGAGTGAGGCCGTGGCGGTACGCGAGACGCGCATCTGCGTCGTCGGCGACGAGCTGAGCGTGGGCGTGGGTGACGCACGCGCGCTGGGCTGGGTGGGCCGGGTCATGGCCCGCTCACACTTCGAGCGACCCACGATGCACTTCACCTTGGCCATGCCGGGTGAGTCGACGTCGAGCCTGGGTGAGCGCTGGAAGGTGGAGGCGTTCCCCCGGTTCGACCCCGAGGCGGAGAACCGCCTGGTCGTCGCGCTCGGGCGGCACGACGTCCACCAGGGCCTGTCGATCGCACGGTCCCGGCTCAACCTCGCGAACGTCCTCGACGAGGCCGCATCGGCCCAGGTGGCCACGTTCGTCGTCGGACCGCCTCCCGGACGGCCCGAGGATGCCGCAGCGATCGAGGACCTCTCGGACGCGTTCGCCGACGTCGCCTCGCGGCGCCGGGTGCCGTACGTGGACACGTACACGCCGCTCGCCCACCACGAGCAGTGGCTGTCCGACCTGGCGCAGAACGCTTCCCTGTACCCGGGGCAGGCCGGCTACGGCCTGATGGCGTGGCTGGTGCTGCACACGGGCTGGCACGCCTGGCTCGGGCTTCCCGCACAGGAGTAGCCGCCGGTTCTCGGGCAGTCGCACGGCTGTGGGATCATGAACCGTTATCCGTCCACCATCTTGTGGGAGCAGTCATGAGCAAGCGCGGTCGCAAGCGTCGGGCCCGGAAGGGCAACGGCGCAAACCACGGCAAGCGTCCCAACGCCTGAGGCGTAGGTGAAGCGCAGGGTGAGGGCCGACGAAGGAGGCACTCGCCCGTAGCGGAACCGCAGCCTCAGGCGTTCAGCAACACCGCTGAGGCGTAGACGAAGGCCGCGACCCCTGAGGGGTCGCGGCCTTCGTCCTGTCCGGGCTGGCTCGGTGCGCTCAGTCCGTCGTCTGGACGATGAGCGCGGTGCGGATCCGTAGCCGCAACGCCTCGGGTGCGCGTTCGGCGCACGAGCGGCGCACGAGCCGTTTGACGAGCTCTTCCGCGCTGAGCTCGGCCAGGCAGGGGGCGCAGTGCGCCAGGTGGTCACGCATGTGCTGCTCGTCGGCTGCCGTCATCTCCGAGTCGAGGAACTCGTAGAGGTGGATGATCGCGTGCTCGCACTCGTCCTGGCCACCGACGTCGTGCGGGATCGGCTCGCTCAACTGGCACCTCCTGGGGCTGCGTCGCCTGCCGTGATGAGGCCTCGCCCGACGGCGTAGTCGGCGAGGAGGGCACGAAGCTGCTTGCGTCCGCGGTGCAGTCGGGACATCACCGTCCCGATCGGCGTACCCATGATCTCGGCGATCTCCTTGTAGGGGAACCCTTCGACGTCCGCGTAGTAGACGACCATGCGGCGGTCCTCCGGCAGGGATGCCAGGGCGCGCTTGACGTCGGAGTCCGGCAGGTGGTCCAGCGCCTCGACCTCGGCGGAGCGCAGGCCCTGGGAGGTGTGGGACGCGGCGCGCGCGATCTGCCAGTCCTCGACGTCCTCCGCCTGGGACTGCTGCGGCTCGCGCTGCTTCTTGCGGTAGTTGTTGATGAAGGTGTTCGTCAGGATCCGGTACAGCCATGCCTTGAGGTTGGTGCCCGGCCGGTACTGGTGGAACGCGGCGAACGCCTTCGCGAACGTCTCCTGCACCAGGTCTTCCGCGTCGGCGGGGTTGCGGGTCATGCGCAGGGCTGCCGAGTAGAGCTGGTCGAGGTGCGCGAGCGCGTCGCGTTCGAACCGGGCGGCGCGCTGCGCGGCCGACTCGTCCTGCGGGGCGCGTTCGGTCGAGTCGTCGCCGATCTCGTCGACGGGGTGCTCGTCGCTGGCGCTGTGCTCGTCGCTCATCGCGCTTGAGCCTAGTCCCTGCGCCACGGCCGCTCCCGGCGCCAGGCGCACCGTTGGCCAGGCCGCGGTCGGCGCGGTGGGCGCGAGCCGGGTCACCTGGGTCGGGAGCGCGAACAGCGGTACGTCCTCCACGCGGGAGGTCGAGGTCGGGGGGCACGGTGCGTAGGACATCACCGGGGGAACGCCCGCACCGGCGCAAACCATTCCCGGCGACGGCGGACGACGTGGGGACGCCGCGCAGTGACGCGCCGGATGCACGCGGGGCGCCCCGGTGGAAAGGTGGACGCATGCTGCTGCGTCGCGTCGCCCGCCCCCTGCTGGCCATCCCGTTCGTGTACGACGGCGTCCAGGCCGCCCGGCATCCCGCCGAGCATGTCGCGGCCGCGCGCCCCCTCACGGACCAGGTCACCGACCGGCTCGGGGTCCGCCGTCTCACGGACCAGCAGCTCACGTGGGCGGTACGCGCGCACGGCGGCCTGACCGCGGCGCTGGGCGTCGCCCTGGGGGCCGGGTTCTTCCCGCGGCTGGCCGCGCTCGACCTGGCCGCGCTGACCGCGCCGCTCGCGGTCGTGCACCAGCCGTTCACGACCCGCGGGCCACAGAGGGCCGAGAAGACCGTGCGGTTCGTGCGCGCCGCGGGCTACGTGGGCGCCGCGCTCCTTGCGGGCGTCGACACCGAGGGCCGGCCGGGCGTGGCGTGGCGCGTGAGCGAGGCCCGCAAGAAGGCGGCCGCCCACGGCGACGCGGCCTGAGACCTCGCCCTGACACGCCCCGGCGGCGCCCGGACCCGGGCCGATACCCTGGGGGCCATGACGTCGACCTCCCCCGCCGCGCCGGTGCCTGCCGCCCATTGGGCGGCGCCGCTCGCCACCGGCCCGCTGGCCGCCCGCGTCGAGATCCCCGGATCGAAGTCGCTGACCAACCGGCTGCTGGTGCTCGCGGCGCTCGCCGACGGGTCCGGTGTGCTGCGCGGGGCGCTGCGCTCGCGGGACGCGGACCTCATGATCGGGGCGCTGCGCGCCCTGGGGGTGACGGTCGCCGAAGGTGACGACCCGTCGACCCTGAACGTGACGCCCGGGCCGCTGCGCGGAGACGTCGACGTCGACTGTGGCCTGGCGGGCACGGTCATGCGGTTCCTACCGCCGGTCGCGGCGCTGGCCGACGGTCCTGTCCGGTTCGACGGCGACCCGCACGCGCGGGTGCGGCCCATGCTCCCGGTGCTCGCGGCACTGCGCGCGCTGGGCGTCGACATCACGGGGCCCGGTGACGCCTTCCCCACGCACCTGCCGTTCACGGTCGGTGGGCACGGTGCGCTGCGCGGCGGCGCCGTGGACGTGGACGCCTCGGCGTCGTCCCAGTTCGTCTCCGGGCTGCTGCTGGCCGCGGCCCGGTTCGAGGACGGGCTGACGCTGCGCCACATCGGCACCACGCTGCCCTCCCTGCCGCACATCGAGATGACGGTGGCGGCCCTGCGCGAGGCCGGCGTCGTCGTCGACGACTCCCGGGACGGCATCTGGGTGGTGCAGCCGGGCCCGATCGCCGCACGGGACGTGCGCGTCGAGCCCGACCTGTCCAACGCGGCCCCGTTCCTCGCGGCGGCGCTCGTCGCGGGCGGTTCCGTGTCCGTGCCGGGCTGGCCGGCGACGACGACGCAGCCGGGCGCCCTGGTCCCCGAGCTGCTGGAACGCCTGGGCGGCCGCGCGACGCTGGCCGACGGCGTGCTCACCGTCACGGGCGACGGCACGGTGCGCGGCGTGGACCTGGACCTGCACGCGGCGGGTGAGCTGGCGCCGACGTTCGCGGCGCTCGCCGCGCTGGCCGACTCCCCCAGCCGCCTGCGCGGCATCGCCCACCTGCGCGGTCACGAGACCGACCGGCTCGCGGCCCTGGCCACGGAGATCACCCGGCTGGGCGGGCAGGCGGAGGAGACGCGCGACGGGCTGGTGATCACCCCGCGGCCCCTGCACGGCGGGGTGTGGCACTCGTACGCGGACCACCGCATGGCCACGTCGGGCGCTCTGATCGGGCTGCGCGTGCCCGGGGTGCAGGTGGAGGACGTCGAGACCACGTCCAAGACGCTGCCCGGGTTCACCGGCATGTGGGCGTCGATCCTGTGACCCCGATGGCGCGGGCGGCGCGCTGATGGCCCGCCGGAGCCGCGACGAGCACGAGGCGTACGGACGCCCGTCCAAGCGCGGCACCCGCCCGCGCACCAAGCAGCGTCCGGAACACGCGGACGCGCTGCCCGGGTTCGTCACGGCGGTGGACCGCGGCCGGTACACCCTGCTGCTCGACGAGGGTGGCCCGCGCGAGCGCGTCGTCGTGGCCATGAAGGCGCGCGAGCTGTCCCGCACCCGCGTCGTCGTCGGGGACCGCGTCGACGTCGTCGGCGACACGTCGGGCGAACGGGACACGCTCGCGCGCATCGTGCGGATCGCGGAGCGCACCTCGGTGCTGCGGCGCACGGCTGACGACACGGACCCGTACGAGCGCATCGTGGTTGCGAACGCCGACCAGCTGGTCATCGTCACGGCGCTCGCGCAGCCCGAGCCACGCACCGGCATGATCGACCGCGCCGCCGTCGCCGCGTACGACGCCGGGATGGACGTGCTGCTGTGCCTGACGAAGGCGGACCTGGCGCCCGCCGACGAGCTGCGCGGGCTGTACGAGCCGTTGGGCGTGCAGGTGGTGGTGACCCGGCCCGCGGCAGACGCCGACGAGGCGGCGGGCGGGCGCGCGCTGGACCCCGGCACGGTCGAGGACGTGCGCGCCCTGCTGCGCGGACGGGTTTCGGTGCTGCTGGGCCACTCCGGGGTGGGCAAGTCGACCCTGGTCAACGCGCTGGTGCCGGGGGCGCGGCGGGCGACCGGGCACGTCAACGACGTCACGGGGCGCGGGCGGCACACCTCGACGTCGGCCGTGGCGCTGCGGCTGCCGGACGCGGACGGCACGGGCGCCGAGGGCTGGGTGGTGGACACCCCGGGCGTGCGGTCACTCGGGCTGGCGCACGTCCGGGTGGACCACGTGCTCGCCGCGTTCGAGGACCTCGACGAGGCGGCCACGGCGTGCCCGCGCGGGTGCACCCACCTGGAGGGTGCTCCGGACTGCGCGCTGGACGACTGGCTCGCCGCGACACCCGACGGCGACGTGCGCGCCGCGCGGGCCGCCCGCCTGGCGAGCTTCCGGCGCGTGCTCGCCTCGCGGACAGGCGCCACGGGAGCCCCGACGGCGGGCTAAGGTCTCCCCCGGCCCACGAAGGTGCCCTCCCCTGCATCGGCCCCGGGACACCCGTTCCGGCATCGTGCGGGGCAGCGCCATCTGCGAACAACCGCGCCATCGGCGTCGGCTCGCAGGCATACGGTGGCCACGTCGAGGCGGGAGAATCCGGTGCGAACCCGGAGCTGACCCGCAACCGTATGGTGCGCGAGCGCCGAGCCGGACCGCCGCCTGGACGAAGCACGGAGCACATCACCTGTCGCGGACTGCGGGTGGGCAGCGCCACCGTCCGGTGGCGCTCCTGGTCGTGGCCGCACCCACGCCCCAGGAGGCACCATGTCGCCGAATCGTCCCGCCCGCACGCTGCGCACCCGCGCGCTCGGCGCGCTCGCTGCCGCGAGCGCCGCACTCCTCTTGCTCGGTGCCTGCTCCGACAGCGGCTCGGACAGCGGCTCGGACGGCGGTACCCAGGGCGGTGCGACGACGACGGAGCCGACGGCCGCGGCCACCGGGTCGCCCACGACCCCCGCCTCGGCCGAGGACTGCACGGACGCGGGCCAGGTGTGGCTGGTGGTGGCGGCCGAGGACGGCAGCCCGCTAGCCGACGAGTGCGTGGGCACGCCCGCCACGGGCACGGCCGCGCTGGAGGCTGCGGGCCTGGACGTGACGCGTGACGCGAGCGGGTTCATCTGCGCGATCGGTGGGGAGCCGGCGCGGTGCCCGGCGTCGTTCGACGGCAAGTTCTGGCAGTACTACACCGCCACCCCGGGCGGTGAGTGGGCCTTCGCGTCGGTGGGGTCGGACGAGGCCGTGCCTGCCCCGGGCAGCATCGAGGGCTGGTGCTACGGCGAGTCCTGCACCCCGCCCGAGGTGGCCGGGGTCACGGCGCCCACCGCGACCCCGTCGAGCTGAGTGGCCCGGGCGGCCCAGCCCCGGCGGGAGGCGCATCCCGGGGCGTGGTGGGCGTGGGCGGTGGGGGCTGCGGCGGCGGTGTCGCTGACCACGCACCCGCTGCTCGCGGTGCTCGTCGCCGCCGCGGCGGGGGCGGTGGCGCTGTGCCGCCGGCCGGCCGGGTCCGCCGCGCGCACGTGGTGGCTGTACGTGGGCCTGGGGGCCACGATCGTGGTGGTGCGCCTGGTGTTCCAGGCCGTGCTGGGGGTGAACCGTTCGGGCACGGTGCTCGTCACGCTGCCGCGCGTCCCCCTGCCCGCGTGGGCCGCGGGGATCTCCCTGGGCGGCCCCGTGACCACTGACGCGCTGGCGCTCGCGCTGGGCGACGCGCTGCGGCTGGCGGCGGTGGTGGTCTGCGTGGGCGCCGCCGCGGTGCTCGCCAGCCCGCGCCGCGCCCTGCGCTCCGTGCCCGCCGCACTGGGTGAGGCGACCACGGCGCTGGCCATCGCGATGGCAGTCGCGCCCCAGCTCCTGGAGTCCGCGGCGCGGGTGCGCCGGGCCCGGCGGCTGCGCGGCGGCGCGACACGGCGGCTTCAGCTGCTGCGCACCGTGGTGATGCCGGTGCTGGGTGACGCCGTCGACCGGTCGGTCTCGATCGCCGCCGCGATGGATGCGCGCGGGTACGGGGCCACGCACGACGCACGCCGGGTGCCCGCCGCCGCCGCGGGACTGTCAGGGGTCGCCCTGGCCCTGCTGGGCTTCGGCGCGTTCGCCGTGCTGGGCATCCCCGGTGCGGGCGCGCTGGGGGCGGCGTGCCTGGTCGCCGGGGCCGGGTGCGCGGCCGGCTCGATGACGCTCGCTCGACGGCGCCTGGCCGTCACCCGGTACCGGCCCGTGGCGTGGACCGGCGTCGAGTGGGCGATCACGGCCTGCGGGGTCGCGACGTTCGCGGTGGCGGTGCTCGCGGCCGCGGGAGACCCGGCCGCGATGCGCCCTGTCACCACCGACCTGTGGCCCATGCCCACCGCCGTCATGCTCGCCGTACCACTGCTCGTGGCGGGTCCGCTCGCCGTCACCACCCCGGGGGCCGCCTCATGATCCGGTTCGACGACGTCAGCGTCACCCCCGCCGGTGCGGCGCGTCCCGTCCTGCACCACGTGTCGTTCGACGTCGCCGAGGGCGACCTGTGCCTCGTGTTGGGACGTACGGGCACCGGCAAGTCGACCCTGCTGGCGGCGATCAACGGGCTGGTCCCCCACTTCACGGGTGCCACGCTGGGGGGCGTCGTGACCGTGGCGGGCCGCTCCACGCGCGACCACCCGCCGCGCCGGCTCGCCGCCCTGGTCGGGTACGTGGGGCAGGATCCGCTGCGCGGGTTCGTCACCGACCGGGTCGAGGACGAGATCGCGTACGGCATGGAGCAGCTCGGCATCAGCCCCACGGCGATGCGGCAGCGCGTCGAGGAGACCTGCGACCTGCTCGGCATCGGCGACCTGCGCCACCGCACGCTCGCGACCCTCTCGGGTGGGCAGCAGCAGCGCGTCGCCATCGCGTCGGTGCTCGCCGCGCAGCCGCGCGTCCTCGTGCTCGACGAGCCGACGTCGGCCCTGGACCCCACGGCGGCGGGCGACGTGCTCGCCGCGATCACCTCCCTGGTCCGCGACGTCGGCCTCACCGTGGTGCTCGCCGAGCACCGCATCGAACGGGTCATGCAGGCCGCCGACCAGATCGTGTGGCTGCCCGGGGACGGCACCGCCGTCACCGGGCCCGGGCCGGAGGTGCTGGGCCGCGCCGACGTGCGGCCGCCCCTGGCCTCGCTCGCGCGCGAGCTCGGCTGGCCGGGCGTGCCGCTCGACGTGCGTGAGGCCCGCCGCGCCGTCCGGCGCGAGCACCCCGACCTCGTCGCGCGCACGTCAGTCGCCGTCACCACGTCCGACGGCGGAGCGTCCACCAGCGAGGCGGCCGACGGCGGAGCAGCCACGAGCGCCCGCGCCACGGGCATCTCGGTGGCCGGTGCCACGGGTGCTGCCGGGGTCACCGTCTCGGGCCTGACCGTCCGGTACGGCGCGACCACCGCCGTGGATCGCGTCGACCTGGACCTGCGCCCGGGCCAGGTCACGGTGGTGATGGGTCGCAACGGGGCCGGGAAGTCCTCCCTGCTGTGGGCACTCGCGGGGGCGGCGCCGTCGTCGGGCACGCTGGACGTGGCCGGCGCCGATCCGCGGACGCTGCCGCCGCACCGGGCCCGCCGCCTGGTGACCCTCGTGCCGCAGACCGCGGCCGACCTGATCTACCTGCCCACCGTGGCCGCCGAGTGCGGGCAGGCGGACCGCGAGTCGGGGGCGACACCGGGGGCGACCGCCCGGCTGCTCGAGCACCTCGACGGCGAGGCTCTGGACCCCACCATGGACCCGGGTGACCTCTCGGAGGGGCAGCGCCTCGCCCTGGTGCTCGCGATCCAGCTCGTGGCCCGCCCCGCCGTCGTCCTCCTCGACGAGCCGACGCGAGGGCTCGACTACGCGGCGAAGGCGCGGCTCGCCGGGCACCTGCGGGCGCTGGGCCGGGAGGGCCGCGTCGTCGCCGTGGCGACGCACGACGTCGAGTTCGCGGCCGAGGTCGCCGACCGCGCCGTCGTCCTCGCCGACGGGCAGGTGATCGCGGACGGTCCCGCCCGGGAGGTCCTCGCCGCCTCCCCCGCCTATGCCCCGCAGCTCGCCAAGGTGTTCTGGCCGCTGCCGTGGCTCACGCTCGACGACGTGCGCGCCGGGCTGGGCGCTCCCCCGACCGGGGCGCCGCGGTGAGCGGGGCCGCACGGTTGCGTGCCGTGCCGCTCGCCTGGCGGTCCCGGCTGACCCTCGCGGCAGCGGCGGCGATCGGCCTCCTCGCGTTCCTCTGGCCGTTGCTCGTGGACCCGGCCTCCTGGATCGGGGACGACCGCACCGGCGCGAGCGTGGCGCCCGTCGTCATGGGCGCCGTGCTGCTGGTGGTCGCCGTGCTGGTGCTGGTCGAGCTCTCCGGCCGCACGGTACGCACGACGACGCTCGCCATGCTGGGCGTGCTCGCCGCGATCGGCGCGATCATCCGTCCCCTCGGTGCCGGGATCGGCGGGTTCGAGACGGTGTTCTTCCTGCTGGTGCTCGGTGGGCGGGCGTTCGGCGCTGGCTTCGGCTACCTGCTGGGCGCCCTGACCATCTTCGCGTCCGCGCTGGTCACCGCCGGGGTGGGTCCGTGGCTGCCGTACCAGATGATGGGGGCCGCGTTCGTGGGCCTGGGCGCGGGTCTGCTGCCGCACACCCGGCCGGGGTCGCGGGCCGAGATCGGGCTGCTGTGCGCCTACGGGGCCGTCGCGGCGTTCGTGTACGGGTACCTGCTGGACCTGGCGTTCTGGCCGTTCGTGTTCGGCGCCGGCACGTCGGCAGGGTTCGACCCGGGCGCCGGGGTGCTGGCCAACCTGCACCGGTTCGTCGTCGTCAACACGGTGACCTCGCTGGGCTGGAACCTGGGCCGCGCGATCACCACGGTGGTCCTGGTCGCCGTGCTCGGCCCCGGGCTGCTGCGGGTGCTGCGCCGGGCGACCCGGCGTGCCGTCTTCACCCCGGTATGACAGGGACGGTGGGACGGGGATGGACAGCGGCGGGCCGCGCCCGGCGCAGGGCGTACGGTGCGGGTGATTGTCGCCTCGCCCGCCTGGAGAGCCGCTCCGATGTCACCTCTTGCCGTTCTCGCGATCATTGCCGGGAGCACACTCGCCCTCGCGGCGATCTTCTGGCTGATCGGGTTCACCCGCCTGCGGCGCACGCGCGACTGGACCCGCACCCGCGGCATGGTGGTCAACCACCGCGGCGGCCTGGACGGCTGGGCCGAGGGGTACCCGACGTTCCAGTGGTACGACCACTTCGGGCGCCGCCACCAGCGGACCTCGATGGTCCACGCGTCGCTCGGCCCGCGCCCCGGCACACCGGTCGACGTGCTCTACGACCCGCGCCGCCCGGAGCGCGGCCAGATGGACACGTTCGTCCAGTCCGGCAGGATCTTCTTGGTGGTGGGGTACGTCATCGCTGGGATCACCACGTTCGGCGCCGTCTTCGCGGGGTGGATCCTGGTCTCGGTACGGTCGATGTCGTAGCCACGGGTCACCACTGCCTCCGGCGAGCGCACCGTCCGATGGGCGGACTCCCGGCGAGGCACCGCCCTGGCCACCCACCTTGGCCGCTAGGTTGGGCGCGTGACCCGCACGTACGAGGACGACCTGCGGCTGGCGCACGTGATCGCCGACCAGGTCGACGCCATGACCATGGAGCGTTTCCGCGCGCTCGACCTGCGGGTCGAGACCAAGCCGGACAACACACCCGTCTCCGACGCCGACCGCGCCGCCGAGGAGTTCATCCGCGAGCAGCTGCGCCGCGCCCGCACGCGCGATGCCGTCGTGGGCGAGGAGTACGGCGCCGCCGGGAACGGAGCGAGGCGCTGGATCGTCGACCCGATCGACGGCACCAAGAACTTCGTGCGCGGCGTGCCCGTGTGGGCCACGCTCATCGCCCTGGCCGACGGCGAGGAGGTCGTCGTGGGGCTGGTGTCCGCGCCGGCTCTGGGCCGCCGCTGGTGGGCCGCCAAGGGATCCGGCGCGTGGACGGGGCGTTCGCTCAGCTCCGCGACCCGGCTCACCGTCTCCGGCATCACCGACCTGGCCGACGCGTCGTTCAGCTACGCGTCCCTGGACGGCTGGGAGCAGCGGGACAAGCTCGACGGTTTCCTGGACCTGAGCCGGCGCTGCTACCGCACCCGCGGGTACGGCGACTTCTGGTCGTACATGCTCGTGGCCGAGGGCGCGGTGGACCTCGCCGCCGAACCCGAGCTCGAGGTGTACGACATGGCCGCCCTGGTCCCCATCGTGACGGAGGCGGGCGGGCGGTTCACCTCGCTCGACGGCACCCCCGGCCCCTGGGGCGGCAACGCCGTCGCCACGAACGGCCACCTGCACGACGAGGTCCTCGTGTACCTCGGCTGAGGCGGAGGTGCAGCGCAGGGTGAGGGCCGAGGAACGAGGCACTCGCCCGGAGCGGAACCGCAGCCTCAGCCGACCATGAGCCCCGCCTGACTGCTCGGATTGCCCCGGCGCGTCAGCGGCCCACGGTGTCGCGGAGGCACGCGAACCACGGGGCGCGGACCTCCAGGCCGCCTGGGCCGGACCTCTCGACCAGGTCCACGGCACCCTGTCCCGCGCCGCCTACCGGATCGTCCAGGAGGGGCTGACCAACGCCTTGCGTCACGGGGCGGGCGGACCGATCACCGTCCGCGTCGAGGCCACGTCTGACGCCCTCGAGATCGACGTGGTCAACCGCGCCGAGGCCCGGCCCGGGCCGCGAGTTCCCGACGTCCGGGCACGGCCTGCCCGGCCTGGTCGAGCGTGTCCGCCTGCTGCACGGCCGGATCGACGCCGGACCCGACGGGTCGCAGCACTGGCGCCTCGCCGTCCGCCTCCCGCTGCGGCCCACGGCATGAACGGCGCCACGGTTCTCGTCGCGGACGACGACGACATTGCCTCATGGACGTGCGGATGCCGCGCCGTGACGGGATCGCCGCCACCCGCGCGGTGCCGGCCGGCGCGGCGGAGCCGCCCAAGGTCGTGGTCATCACGACGTTCGAGAACGACGGGTACGTCACGGCCGCGCTCAGTGCCGGGGCCAGCGGGTTCGTGCTCAAACGGCAGCCGGTCGCGCAGATCGCCGAGGCGGTGCGGTTCGTGGCGCGCGGCGACGCCATCCTGTTTCCCACGACCCCGCGCCGGATGGTGTCGGCACGGCCCCGCGACGCGGGCGGCGCCCTGCCGCTGGCCGGGCTCACCGAGCGGGAGGAGGAGGTGCTGCGGCTCATGGCGACCGGGCTGTCCAACCTGGAGATCGCGGACCGCCTCACGGTCGGCGCGGAGACGGCCAAGACGCACGTCGGGAACGTGCTGACCAAGCTCGGCGCCCAGAGCCGCACCCACGCCGTGGTGATCGCCTACGAGTCCGGCCTCGTGGTCCCCGGCATCCGCTGAGGCCCGGCCCGCCGGCGAGCAAGCTCAGGCGCGCGGGATGGCCCGCAGCTCGCTCGGGTCGTACCAGAGCAGGTCGCGGTCCGTGACGCGCTGGATCGCGTCGTCCAGCGCGTCCTGCGCACCCGGGGCGTCGCTCACCGCCAGGTCGAGCACCGCCTGCAGATCCGGCGCTGCCGCGGGTTCGTCCACGTGCACGGCGACGAGCGGCACCCCGGCGACGTCGGCGGTCACCCGCACGCGGGACGGCGCACCGGCACCGTCGTCGGCCTCGTCAGCCACGTCGTCGTCGGGCACCTCGACGGTGACGACGGCGCGCAGCGGGACCACCCCCGGTGACCCGGCGACCAGCAGCAGCGAGTCGTGCGCCGCCGCGAGGAAGGCGTGCCACTCGAGCCCCTCGTCGTCCTCCTGCGGGAGGGCGGAGGCGAGCGTCGCGGTCACGGCGTGGGCGTGCCGGGCAGGGACGGTCCACGTCGTGGCGCGCGCCGTGACGGCGGCGGAGTCCAGCTCGTCGAGCGTGGCGGGCACGTAGAGGCGCATGGATCCATCCTGCCCGAGCGCCGGCTCAGGCGGTGGCTGCGCCGGGCGTGGCGCGCGCCTCGATCTCCGCGTTCATCGCGGTGAGGCGCTCGTCGGTGAGGTCGTAGCGGCTGATGATCACCATGGCCACCACGAGCAGCACCGCCGGGATCACGGACACCAGCCACAGGATGCCCTGCGTGGCACCGGCCGACTGCTGGTCGACGTCCGAGCGGTAGCCGCTGACCGCGAGCACCAGGCCGGGCACCACGCCGCCGAGCGCCATGCCCGCCTTGAAGAAGATGCCGGTCAGGGCGTTGACGATGCCGGAGATGCGACGGCCCGTGCGCCACTCACCGTAGGAGACCACCTCGGGGACGAGGGACCACATGTACCCGGTCGCCACGATGATGCCCGTGGAACGGATGAACTGAGCGACCATGACGAGGCCCACGTGCTCGGCCGGGTCGGGGATGAGGTAGAGCATCGCGAGCCCCGCGATACCGATCCCGAGGAACGCGATGAACAGCGCCTTCTTGCCGATGCGGCGCCGGATGCGCGGCACGAGCGGCAGGAACACGAAGGCGGGCAGCACGGACAGGGCGTTGAACCACTGCACCTTGTCCGGGGCGTCCACGACGTCGTTCATGTAGTAGGCGGCCCCGGCGTTGCCGACCGACATCATCGCGAACGCCGTCACGAAGAAGAAGGCGACCACGCGCAGCGGGCCGTTGCGCCGGAACTCGGTGACCAGGTCGGTGACCCGCACCTGCTCGGCGGCCGCGTCGTCCATGACGACGCGCTCCTTGGTCTGCGTGAACGTGAACACCAGGACCGCCAGTCCGACGGCCGCGTAGATCGACATCGTGGTCAGCCAGCCACCGGCCGACGCCGGGGTGTCCCACCGGCCGTCCGCCGAGAACACCTTGACCAGCACCGGCACCCCGAACGCGACGGCCAGGCCCCCGATGTTCGCGAGGAACATGCGGGTCGTGGTCAGCACCGAGATCTCGTCGTTGTCCCGCGTCAGGCTCGAGTTGAGCGCCCCGTACGGCACGTTGAGCAGCGTGTAGAGCATCGAGAGCCCCACGTAGGTGACGTAGGCGTACAGGAGCGAGCCGGACGCGCCGGTCCAGAACACCAGCACCGCGAGCGCGGAGAGCGGGATCCCGGCGATCACGAGCCAGCCGCGGTAGCGCCCCCACCGGGTGGAGTGCGTGTCCACGATGGTGCCCACGATCGGGTCCCAGACGACGTCGACCAGACGCACCGCGAGGAACATCGTGGCGGCGGCGCCGGCGGAGAGCCCGAAGACCTCCGTGTAGAAGAAGAGCAGGTACGTCGAGACCGTGTTGTAGATCAGGTTCTGCGCCAGGTCACCGGCGCCGAAGCCGATCCGCTGGGTCCAGGACAACCGGTAGAACCCCTGCGCCTCGCCCCTGGCGGCGCCGGTGACAGCGCTCCCGGGGCGGTCGATCGTCGTGCTCATCGCGGTGGAGCTCCCCCTTCTGGCAGGCGGCCCGTCCGACCGAGCCCCACCAAGGGTGCGCCATGCATATGGTCGCAATGCGCCAGAAATGCTGGTTTGTGGCCAACGTTACGCAGCCGTGGTCACCGGGGCCCACGGTGCCCGGTGAGCCCCGTCACGCCCCGTCGTTGATACGCAACGAGCCCGTGAGCTCCTGGTAGACGGGGTCGCTGGCGCTGAGCTGCGCGTGGGTGCCCGTCGCACGGACCACGCCGTCGTCGATGACCACCACGAGGTCCGCGTCCTTGAGCGTGTCGATGCGGTGCGCGATCGTCACCACGGCGCAGTGCCGGGACGCCGCCCTGATCGCCGCGTGGATGGCCCTCTCGGTGGCGTTGCTGACCTGCGACGTCACCTCGTCGAGCAGCAGCACGTCCGCACGGCGCAGCAGCGCGCGGGCCAGGGCCAGGCGCTGGCGCGCACCACCCGTCATCGTCCCCGCGACCAGCACCGTGTCCAGGCCCGCGGGCAGCTCGCGCACGTCGCCCGCCATGTCGACGACGTCGAGCGCTGCGAACAGCTCGTCGTCGTCGGCCCCGGGGCGCGCGACGGCGAGGTTGTCCCGCACCGTGCCGGGCAGCACTGCCGGATCCTGCTCCACGTATGCGAACCTCTCGCGCACCTGCGCGAACGTGAGCTGCTCGTAGGGCACGCCACCGAGGCGGACCGTCCCGGCGCGCGGGCTCAGGAAGCGCAGCATGAGCGAGAGCGTCGAGGACTTCCCGGCACCCGCCGGCCCCACCAGCGCGACGTGGCCCGTCGCGGGGATGCGCAGCGTGAGCCCGTTCAGCACGTCCGGCCCGGCGTCGTCGTACCGGGCGACGACGCCGTCCAGCTCCAGCACCGGGACGTCGGCCGACGGCGCGGGCACCGCGGTGCCGGGCTCCGCCGCCGCGGCCTGGCCCACCTCCTCCAGCGCGATCTCCTCGACCTCGGCGATCCGCTTGGACGCCGCGAGGCCGGACTGCACCGAGGAGAACCCGTCGGCCAGGGACAGCAGCGGCACGATGAAGTTGCCGACGTACATGAAGAACGCGACCAGGGACGCCACCGACATCAGGCCCGCGCCGACCCGGTAGGCACCCACCGCGAGCACCACCACGGAGATGATGTTCATCCCGCCCGTGCCGAACTCGAACAGCGCGACCTCAGCCAGGTTGGCCCGCACGTCGTGCGCGCGCACCCGCCGGGCGCGCGTGAGCAGGGCGTCGGTGCGCTCCCCCTCGGCGCCCAGCACCTTGATGGTGCGCAGCGCCCGCACCGACGTGTCCAGCTCGGCGCTCAGGGTGCCCACGGCGTCCTGCGCCTTGGCCCGCTCCCGGCCCACGACGGGCATGATGAGTGCCATCATCACGCCCAGGATCAGCAGGCCGCCCAGCGTGATGCCCAGCAGCACGGTGTCGATGACGCCCATGAGCACGATCGCGCCGATGACGCCGGTTCCCGCGGTCACGAACGAGACGAGGCCGGACCCCACCGGCCCCCACAGCAGCGGCGCGTCAGCGGTCACGCGGGCCACCAGGTCCGCGGTGGAACGCGACGAGATCGCCGGGACGTGGCCGCGCAGCAGGCGGGTGACCACCGTCCTGCGCACGTCGTACACCACGGACTCCCCCGCGCGCGCCAGCATCCCCCACTGGAGCAGCGCCGCCGTGAGCCCCACCGCCGTCAGCACCGCGAACAGCACGATGTCGCCGGTCACCGAGGCTCCCGTGCCCAGGTGCTCGATGACGCTCTCGACGATGCGCGGGGTCCACAGCCCGGTGAGCGTGGCCGTGATCCCCAGCGCCGAACCCAGAGCCAGGTGCCAGCGGTAGGGGCGCACCAGGGTCATGAGGGTGCGCCACGATCGCTGCGACGTGCCGTCCTCACCCCCCGAGGTCGGCACCGGGTCGGACGCGACGACTTCCGGCTGATCGGCGGGCTGACTCACGGGTACTCCTGACGGTGGGCGGCCCGCACGTCCGGCTCACGTCCGGCCGCGGGCCGGTTCGACGGCACGCCTGGCCGGCACCCCACGAGCGTCCCTCACAACCCCGGCCCGCGCGACCGCGTGGTACCGCCACGGACCGTCAACCGGCCGAGCCTGACCGCTGCTGCGCCGCGTCAGGCCGCCCGCTCCGCGAGGCGGTCGGCCAGGGTCGCGATCGCCGCGAGCGCCGCCGAGCCCGGTGCGTGCTCTGCGACCGCCTGACCCACGAGCGTCGCACCGTCGAGAGCCGCGGCGTCATCGGGCACGACGACGACGTCGTCCAGGCCGGCGTACCGGGCCATCGCTTCACGCACGGCGGTCTCGGGCCGCGCCCCGACGGCGGACGCGCGCGCACGGTTCACCACGACCGTGGTCTGCGCGGCGACCACGACGGGCGCGTCGCGCAGGTCCTCGAGCGCGCGGACCAGCCGCTGGATGCCGATCGGGTCCGCCGCGCCGACCACCACGACGTCGTCGGCAGCGGCGAGGGTGGCCAGGGTGGCGGCGTTGCGCTGCGGAGCCTGCGTGTCGTACATCAGCACCTCGTCCGCCTCGATCGGCGCGGCGACGTCGACGACCGTCCAGGCGGCGAGCTCGCGCGCACGGTCCAGCACCACCTCGAGCGACGACGACGGAAGCTCGGGCCAGCGCGCGGCACGCGTCAGGCCGGTCAGGATGCGCAGCCCGGGCGTGACGACGGGGCTGTGCCGGGCCAGCGCCGCGACGTCGAGCGTTCCCTGCGCGGCCGTCCGGCAGGCCGCGGCAAGGCCGGGGCCGTCGTCGAGCAGGCCGAGGCGCATCGCGAGCGACGACCCGTAGGTGTCGGCGTCCACCAGCAGCACGTCGCGGGCGTCGGCCGCCGTGGCCGCCGGATCCACCGGGCTGCCCTTCGCCGCCCGGCGAGCGGAGCGGCCGCGTCGGCCGCGGTGCAGCCCGGCGCCCGCGAGCAGCGCGGCGAGCTCGAGTGCCACGGTGCTCCGCCCGGGGGCACCGACCGGGCCCCAGACGGCGACCACCCGGCCGGGCGGCGCGGGCTCCGGCGCGGGCGCGGACGGCTCGGCGGACTCCCCCGGGTCCGCGGGGGCGCCGGGGTCGGCGGGCGCCGCCGTCACGGCGTCCGTGGCGTCCGCGGCGTCGTGCACGGCATCGACCAGCGCCGCACCGGCCAGGAGGTCGACGGTGCCGTCCAGCACCTCGTCGGCGCCCAGCGCACGCAGCCGGTCGCCGCCGTGCCCGTCCGCCAGCGCGACGACGCGCACGCCGCAGCCGTGCAGCCGCGCCACGGTCTCCCGGTCCAGCCCGGGCAGGTCGCCCGACACGACGGCGATGCTCCCGGCGCCGGCCGCGGCGGCGGCGAGCAGCTCGACGACGTCGCCGCAGCGGCGCGTCACGGTGGTCCCCGCGCCGGGTGCGCCGAGGGCGAGCACCACCTGGGTCTCGGCGGTGCCACGCACCGCAGCGAGCACCGTGACCTGGGCGGGCATCAGCTCTTGCCCCCGGGCACCGGGACCACGTCGACGGTGCCGTCATCGCCGAGCGCACCGAGCACCTCGGCCAGGTCCTCGGTGGGCACGAGCAGGTGCAGCGTGGTGGCCGAGCCCACCACCAGGCCGGATCCGCTGTCCGCGACGGCATCCACCTGCACGCCCTCGACGATGACGCGCGGCGTCGGCGTCGTCTCGCCGCCGGGCCGTGTGGCGGGCACGAACCAGACGTCCACCACGCTGCCCCGGTGGACCTGCTGGGACACGGCACGGGACACCTCGACGGCGACCGACCTCAGGTCGACCTGGGCGGCGTCGCCCAGCGCGGAGCGTGCGACGAGCTCGCCCTCCCCCACGACGCGGGTCGCGACCGCCCCTGCGGGCAGCGGCTCGTCGACCCGCACGTACCGGGCCGTCTCGTCACCCAGCCGGACCTTGACCGGCCGCAGCGCCGTCGTGGTGAGCGGCGTGCCCGGCGTCAGCGTCTGGGCCGCCGCCCACACCTCGGTGGTGCGCGACGCCGCGGAGACCGCCCAGGAACCGAGCGCGACCGACAGCGCAACGAGCACGACGCCGATGACGAGCCGCGGGTCACGCCACGACGGTCGCCGCAGTCGCGCGGCCACGGGGGCGGGCAAGGTGTCGAGGCTCACGGGGTGGTCCCTTCCGGTCGGGGGTGCGTGGTCATCATCGGTGATCCACCGGGGTCATCGTCGCCTGCCTGTGGACAAGTGCGACCCATGGTCATCATCGGCGTGCCACACTGGAGGAATGGCCGCCCGATTCCTGTCCCTTGCCGACGTCGAGGAGCTGCTCGCCATCTCCTCGCGGCAGGCGTACGCCCTGGTCCGCAGCGGCGAGCTGCCCGCGATCCAGATCGGCGGCAAGGGCGTGTGGCGCGTCGAGGCCTCGGTTCTCGAGGAGTACATCGCGGCGCAGTACGCGAAGACTCGTGAGCGGATCGCAGCCGGCGACGCCTGACCGCTCCTCGCCCGGCGCGTGACGGCGCGGCGCCGCGCCGTCACGCGCGGCTCACCCGCGTCAGCGCGGTGAACGGCACGGTCCTGGTGCGCGCACGGTCCGTCTCCGCCACGTCCAGGTGATCCATGCCCACTCGCGACAGCCGGCCCGTGACCTGACCGGCGACCGTGCGCACGACGACGCGCGCCCGGTCCCGCTGCAGCTCACGCAGTGCCGACCCGATCCCCAGCGAGTCCAGGCGTGACGACGCCGGAACGCCGAGCCGTCCCAGGCCGCTCACCGCGCCGATCGCGGCGACGGGGACGAGATGCTCGCCGGACCGGCCCATGCCACGTGCACCCGGGACCCTGGCGTCGTCGGAGCCGGGTCCGAGGAGCAGCCACGACGTCGCCGCGGTGTGCAGCTCCCCGGTGAGCTGCTCACCGTCGAGCAGCTCGAGGGTCACCGTGGCGCCCACGGCGGCACGCAGTCGGTCCGCCAGGGTGATGCCGGCATGCTCGGCACGGGTGAGCTCCGCGATCTCTCCGTCGCGGACGGCCTGTTCCTGCGCCTCGGCCTGTGCCTCGAGGTCGGCGAACAACGCATCCCACCGCGCTGGCCCTGGGGCGGGCATCCGGCTCACTCCCTCCCTTGCGGTACGGCACCGGGCGTGCCGGGTGACAGGGTGCCATGGACCGCGCGGTCCCGGGCCGGCCGTCCACAACGCAGCAGGCCGCACCCCCACCCCCTGGACACCGCGGCGGGACTGTGGTTCTCTATCGCCTGTTGGCGACATCAAACGACATCAAACGACATCATGAGGTGGGCATGAGCATCGGAACATCACTTCGAGGCGCCGGTGGCCTGCTGCTGCTCGGCGGGTCGCTCAGCACCGCGGCAGTCACCCTCGGCCTGCGCGCCGCGCATGTCGCCACCGACATCACCGGCCCGGCAGCCCGCGTGGAGGACTGGGTCGAGCTCATCGTCACCGGCAGCGTGGCCCTGGCCGCGGCCTGGGTGGCGTTCGGCTCGCTCCTCGGCCTCGCCGTCGTCGTCGCTTCCACGGCGGGTGCACGCTGGCGCGCCGGAGAAGCCGCCGTGCGAGTCCTCGCGCCGGGCGTCGTGCACCGCCTCGTGAGAGCCGCCATCGGCGCCGGCGTGGGCGCCGGCCTGGTGCTCGCCCCGACGACGGCGATGGCGGCACCCGCCAACGACCCGGCCACGGTCACCGCCACGACGTCGCGAGCGACCCTCGCCATCGACCTCGGCTGGCGCCCCACCACGGCGACGCCCCCCGCTGCCGACGCACCCGCGCCACCCGCCGAGACACCCGCGCCGCCCACCGAGGCCACGCTGACCGTCGCGGTTCCCACGGACGGCGGTGCGACCACCGCCCCGACGGCCCGGCGGACGTCACCGAGCACCGACGGCACCGTCGTCGTCCTGCGCGGCGACACCCTGTGGGACATCGCCGCGCAGTGGCTGGGCGGCGACCCTACGGACGCGCAGGTGCTGGCCGCGACCGTCTCCTGGCACGAGGCCAACCGCGCCGTGATCGGCGCGGACCCCGACCTCCTCCTGCCGGGCCAGATCCTGACCCCACCCGACGCGTCCGCCTGACCCGTTCGCCCCGACCACGACCTCGGCGCACTGCCGCGCCACCGCGACCTCGACGGAGGTAGTCATGACCACGACCGTTCCCGGACCTGCCCGTCCCCTGCGTGTCTCGGGCGTCCCTCGGCGACCGGGCCGCCCGCCGCAGGGGCCCACCCGCCCGCCTCGGTCCCCGGGACCCCGGCTGCGGCACGTCCGGCTGGGCTCCGCACGCCCGAGCACCGAGGACGACGACCTGACCGTGACCCGGCCCGTGTCCGGTGCCCCCGAGGACCCCAGCCCCCTGCCGGACCCGACCTCGATGTGCGCCCTGGTGGTGCGGGCCGCGGTCGAGGTGCTGCACGGTGACCGGCCCGCCGCCCAGCTGGCCCGCTGGGTCGCCCCCGCCGTGCTCGATCAATTGGGGACGCGGGCGCGGCTGCTCCGCGACGCGGGCGAGGCCGGCGTCGGGTCCACCCGCCCGGTCCGCGTGCGTCGAGTGCGCCTGGAGCACCACGGCGACGCGGTCGAGGCGGCCGTCATCGTCGACGATCGCGACCGCGTGCGGGCGGCCGCTGCCCGCCTGGAGGTCCATCGCGGCCAGTGGCGAGTCTCCATCCTGGAGATCGGCTGACGCAGCGCAGACGCCGGCGCCCCCGGTCCACCGCCGTGGCGGCGGCGGACCGGGGGCGCCGAGACGATGGGTCAGGCCTCGTTCTGGCCGTGGCACACCTTGTACTTCTTGCCCGAACCACACGGGCACTGGGCGTTGCGGGGGGTGCCGGGGAAGGTGCGGCCGTCAGCCTCTGCGGCCTGCGCTTCGCCGTGCAGGGCGCGGCGCGTCCGCTGGGCGGCGTCACCGCTCGGGGCGGGCGATCCACCTTCGCTCGGCCCGCTGTACTGCAGCGGAGCCTGCCGGCCCGGACCGTCAAGACCCTTGCCGAGCAGCACGGGAGCCTCGGACGTGGCCCCGGCCGCGGGGGCCGTGGCCGGAGCAGGCGAACCAGCGGCCGGAGCGTCGTCGGCCTGCGCGCCGTCGGCGGCGGGGGCTGCGGGGGCGGCCTCCTCGGCCGGGGCGTCGTCGGACGCCGCGGCCTGGAGCACGGGGGCCGACGCGGCGGCGGCAGCAGCCGAGGCGGCGTCGACCACGGGCGCCTGCTGGACCTGGACCTCCAGGTTGTAGAGGAACCCGACGGACTCCTCCTTGATGGCGTCGGTCATCGCGGAGAAGAGCTGGAAGCCCTCGCGCTGGTACTCGACCAGCGGGTCGCGCTGGGCCATGGCGCGCAGGCCGATGCCCTCCTTGAGGTAGTCCATCTCGTAGAGGTGCTCGCGCCACTTGCGGTCCAGCACGGAGAGCACCACGCGGCGCTCCAGCTGGCGCATGCCGGGCTCGCCGAGCGCCTCGGTGCGCGCGTCGTACGCCACGGCCGCGTCGGAGAGCAGCTCCTCGAGCACCATCGCGCTCGTGAGGCCACCGATCCCGCCGGCCTCCTCCACGACGTCCTCGACGGTGATCGAGACGGGGTAGACGGACTTCAGCGCCGTCCACAGGCCCTCGAGGTCCCACGACTCGGCCGCGCCCTCGGCGGTGGCGCCGTTGACGTACGCCGTGATCACGTCGGTGCGGAAGTGCGTGATCTGGTCGGCCAGGTCCTCGCCCTCCAGCACGCGGCGGCGCTCGGCGTAGATGACCTCGCGCTGGCGGGACAGGACGTCGTCGTACTTGAGGACGTTCTTGCGGATCTCGAAGTTGCGGGCCTCGACCTGCGACTGCGCGGACTGGATGCCGCGCGTGACCATCTTCGACTCGAGCGGCAGGTCGTCGGGGAACCCGGCCCGGTTCATCATCGACTCGGCCAGCCCGGAGTTGAACAGGCGCATGAGGTCGTCCTGCATCGACAGGTAGAACCGGGACTCGCCCGGGTCGCCCTGACGGCCGGAACGGCCGCGCAGCTGGTTGTCGATGCGGCGCGACTCGTGGCGCTCGGTGCCCAGGACGTACAGGCCGCCCAACTCGGTGACCTCGACGTGCTCGGCCTCGACGGACGCCTTGGCCTGCTCGAGCACCTCGTCCCACGCGGCCTCGTACTCCTCGGGGCGCTCGGCGGCGTCGTACCCGCGCTCGGCCATGGTCTGGACGGCGACGAACTCGGCGTTGCCACCCAGCATGATGTCGGTACCACGGCCGGCCATGTTGGTGGCCACGGTCACGGCACCCTTACGGCCCGCGAGCGCGACCACGGAGGCCTCACGCGCGTGCTCCTTGGCGTTGAGCACCGAGTGCGGCACGCCCGCCTTGCGCAGCAGCCCGGAGAGGTACTCGGACTTCTCCACCGACGTCGTACCGACCAGGACGGGCTGGCCCTTGGCGTGCCGCTCGACGATGTCGGCGACCACGGCCGCGAACTTGCCCTCCTCGTTCTTGTAGACGAGGTCTGGCTGGTCCATGCGGATCATCGGCCGGTTGGTGGGGATCGGCACGACGCCGATCTTGTAGGTGCCCTGGAACTCGGCCGCCTCGGTCTCGGCGGTACCGGTCATGCCCGAGAGCTTGTCGTAGAGGCGGAAGTAGTTCTGCAGGGTGATCGTGGCGAGCGTCTGGTTCTCCGCCTTGATCTCGACGCCTTCCTTGGCCTCGATCGCCTGGTGCATGCCCTCGTTGTAGCGGCGGCCCGGAAGCATACGGCCCGTGTGCTCGTCGACGATCATGACCTCGCCGCCCATGACCACGTAGTCCTTGTCGCGCTTGAAGAGCTCCTTGGCCTTGATGGCGTTGTTGAGGAACCCGATGAGCGGCGTGTTGAGCGACTCGTAGAGGTTGTCGATGCCGAGGTAGTCCTCGATCTTCGCGATACCGGGCTCGAGCACGCCCACGGTGCGCTTCTTCTCGTCGACCTCGTAGTCGGTCTCCGCGGTGAGGCGGCGCACCACCTTGGCGAACTCGGTGTACCACCGGTTGGCGTCGCCGCCCGAGGGGCCCGAGATGATGAGCGGGGTGCGGGCCTCGTCGATGAGGATCGAGTCGACCTCGTCGACGATGGCGAAGTGGTGGCCGCGCTGGACCAGGTCGTCCGTGGACCACGCCATGTTGTCGCGCAGGTAGTCGAAGCCGAACTCGTTGTTGGTGCCGTAGGTGATGTCGCACGCGTACATCTCGCGCCGCTCGGCGGGGGTCTGGCCGGTGAGGATGACGCCCGTGGTCATGCCGAGGAACCGGTAGACACGGCCCATCAGGTCACCCTGGTACTTGGCGAGGTAGTCGTTGGTGGTGACCACGTGGACGCCCTTGCCCTCGAGCGCGTTGAGGTACGCGGCCGTGGTGGCCACGAGCGTCTTGCCCTCACCGGTCTTCATCTCGGCGATGTTGCCCAGGTGCAGGGCCGCGCCACCCATGAGCTGCACGTCGAAGTGCCGCTGGCCCAACGTGCGGCGTGCGGCCTCGCGCACCGCGGCGAACGCCTCCGGGAGCAGGTCGTCCAGCTTCTCGCCGTGGGCGAGCCGCTCCTTGAACCGGTCGGTCTCCTCCCGCAGCTCCTCGTCCGTCATGTCCGTGAAGCCCGACTCCAGGGCGTTGACCTGCTGGGCCAGCCCGTTCAGCTTCTTGAGGACCCGGCCCTCGCCGAACCGAAGGACCTTCTCGAGGATCGCAGGCACGCGGTACTCCTATGTCATGTCGTGGAGGGCCGGGGACGCCCCGGCCCAAAGTCACCCCCAGCATCTTATGCGTGAGAGGCGTCACGGTAGTGCGGGTTCGCGGCCCGGGTGACGTCCCGCGGCGCTCACATGACGGTCGGGGCGGTGAGAACGGGCTCAACCATCGTCGGCGTGCGCGAGCGCAGCGGGCAGCTCGGCGGCCAGCGCAGGTGCCAGGTCCCCGCGGTCGGTGACCACGACGTCGTCCAGGCCCAGCCACCGCGCCGTCGTCACCAGCTCGACCGCCATGCGCTGCGGGGTGGCGGGCGTCGCCCACGGTTCACGGTGCGCTGCCTGGACGCGCAGCACCCCCACCTGCCGGTCGGCCTTGAGGTCCACACGGGCCGTGACGCGCTCGTCCTGCAGGAAGGGCAGCACGTAGTAGCCGTACTGCCGCCGCGCCGCGGGCACGTAGATCTCGATGCGGTAGGTGGTGCCGAAGAGCTCCGCCAGCCGGGCCCGCTCGAACACGAGCGGGTCGAACGGGCTGAGCAGCGCGGACCCCGTGGCCCGACGCGGCACCACCGCGTCCCGGTGGCGGTACCACGGACCTCGCAGCCCGTCGACGGCGACCGGCACGAGCACCCCCTCGGCGACAAGATCGGCGACGGCGGCGGGCACCAGGGCTCGGGTGACCCCGCGGGACAGGCGGAAGTAGTCGCGCAGGTCGCGCACCGTGGCCACACCGTGGGCACGGGCCGCGATCTCGACCAGCGCGCGGATCGCCTCGGCGTCCGACGGCGCCGGCGTCTCCCACACCTCGCGCGGCAGCGCCCGCTCGGCCAGGTCGTAGCGTCGCTCGAACGTGGTGGTGCGCCCCGCGGACACCACCTCGCCGGTGAAGAACAGGTACTCGAGCACGTGCTTCGCAGCCGTCCAGTTCCAGCCCCAGCTCTCGCGCGCCCGCACCCCGGCGCCGCCACCCGCCTCGAGCTCGGCGTGCACCTGGCCCGCCGTGATCGGCCCCCGCTGCGCGACGATGGCGCGGACCGCGGCGAGCTCCCCGGGATGGCGGTCGGGCACCGCGGAGATCGACCCCCAGGCGTGGTCCCGCACGGCACGCCGCCGCCAGCCGAGCAGCGGCCAGGTCTCCACGGGGATGAACGACGCCTCGTGCGCCCACGCCTCCACGATCCGGCGCGGCGCACGGGCGTGCATGCGGTCCAGGTGCCCGACGTCGTACGGGCCCAGCCGTGAGAACAGCGGCATCAGGTGGGCGCGGGCCACGACGTTGACGGAGTCGATCTGCAGCAGGCCGAGCCGCCGCACCGCGGCGGTGACCTGCCGGAGACCGGGGGCCGCCGCGGGCCGGGGGCGGTGCAACCCCTGCGCGGCGAGCGCGACGCGCCGGGCCTGCGACAAGGAGAGACGTTCGGACATCGGCAGGCGCTCGGCCCGTGACGACGAGGTCGCGGGCCGAGCGCCGGGACGAAGGGACTCGGTGGCGGTCACCGGGCCATGATCGCTGCCACCACCGACGTTCACCCGGCTACTGGAGGTTGCTCACCGGAAGCACGCCGGCGCACTCCTGGTCGAGCTGGACCACACCGTACGTCCAGCCCTTGCGCTTGTAGACCGCCGAGGGACGGGCCGACTCCTTGTCGATGAACAGGAAGAAGTCGTGGCCCACGAGCTCCATCTCGTACACGGCGTCGTCCACCGTCATCGGCGCGGCCGAGTGCAGCTTCTGGCGGATCACCACCGGGGAGTCGCCGAGCTGGTGCTCGACGGCGTCGCCGTCGGCGACGAGCGGGGCCGGCGGGGTCTCCGGCTCCGGGGCGGCGGCCACCACCTCGTCGTACGGGCGCACGTCGACCGGCGCGGTCACGTAGGTGCGCCGGTGGTCCTTGCGACGGTCACGGCTGCGGCGCAGCCGCTCGATCAGCTTGTCGATCGCGAGGTCCAGGGCGCCGTACCGGTCGTCCGCCGCGGCTTCCGCGCGGATCACCGGCCCCTTGGCGCGAACCGTGAGCTCGACCCGCTCGCGCACACTGGCAAGCTTCGGGTTGTTCTCCCGGGTGACCTCGACGTCGACGCGCTGCGCCAGCGGCGACAGCTGCGTGACCTTGGTCAGCTTGTCCTCGACGTGGCGGCGGAATCTCTCCGGCACCTCGGTGTGCCTGCCGGCGATGACGATCTCCATCGTGTGCTCCCTTCCTCGGGAGGGCTCCCGCCCCCGCGGGAACCCGGTGTGCTCGTTCCGGGGACACCAGTCCCTCGGACGCCGATGTGTGCACCACCTCCTGACGGGTCCGCGCAGCCGAGACCGCGGTGGCCTGAGGGTTGGAATCCTGCCCTCGGTGAGCCCTCAGACTAGACCCGGGAACTGGACTTCAACACCGCGAACGCATCGGTGGCGCCACGGGATCAAGAGTCTGCCCGAAACCGACCGCTCCGCATCCGCGAGCCCGCCCGAGCCGGCGCACGATCGGCCTGCGCGCGACCGGTCGGAGGCTGCGTCACCGTCGGCGCCGGCGGCGGTGTGGCCGCCAGCACCAGCGCCCCGACGACGTCGACGCCGGCCTCCTCGAGCGTGCGTTCCGCCGCCGCGAGCGTGGCTCCCGTGGTGACCACGTCGTCGAGCAGCAGGGCGACCGGGCGCACACCCCCGCACGCCCGCTCCCGGGCCCGCGAGAACGCCCGTCCCTGGAGGCGTACCCGGATGTTGCCGCCGCGGCCGCGGGCGCCGAGCCCCACCTGGTCACCGCCGCGCACGCGGCGCAGCACCGGCGCGGGAACGCCTCCGACCGCCCGCGCGACCGCCCGTGTCAGCACGGACAGGTGGTCTCGCGCGCGCTCGCGCCGGGCGGCTCCGCTCGATGGCGCCGGTACCACCAGCAGGCGCCCCGGTCCGTGGCTGAGCGCGGCTGTCAGCGCCGGGCGAAGCTCCGCCGCGGCCCGGGTCGCGGCGGGCACCAGCAGCGCGTCCAGGTCCACCCGGTGCCGGTCCTTCCAACCGACGACGACACCGCGTACCGGTCCCTCGTACCGCGCGAGAGCCCACACGGGCAGCGGCGCGACGCCGTCGAGACGGTCCAGGCGGGGCACACCGGCCTCCACCCGCAGCACCGGGCCGGCGAAGGGCGCGGCGCACGGGCCGCACCACCGCACGTCCGGGGCCCCGCAGCCGGGGCAGGCGACAGGGACCAGCAGGCGGGCAACATCGCGGAGCGACTCGCGCACCCCGTCGCGCAGCGACTCGCGTACCCCGTCGCGCAGCGACTCGCGCACCCCGCCGCGCAGCGGGTCGGGCAGCGGGCCGGGCAGCAGGTCGGGCGGGGGCATGCCGCACATGATGGCGCTCCGCGGACGATCGGTGGCGCACCCCTGTGGACAACGTCGGCGGGACACCACCTCGCCGGATCGTGTCGTCAGGGGGCGTCGACCAGTCGCTGCACCGTGGTGGCGATCCATTCCCGGAGCTGCTCGGGGTCACCCAGGTCGCCGTCGATCATGCGGAGCCGCGCGGTCACGCCCACGAGAAACACGTCGACGGCACGCGCCCGGGCTGCGGCGTCCTGCGGGTCCAGGCCGTCGCGTTCGAGGTGGTCTCGCAGCGGTGCGAGGGACTCGCGGTCCAGGAACTCGGACAGCGCGACGGCGGCGGCGGGGTGTTCGCCTGCCGCGCGCATCAGGGCGAGCAGCGGGTCGTCGTCGGTCAGGCCCGTCCAGCGCCCGACGACGGCGGCGGCCACGCGGGCGCCGAGAGTGTCGCGCGGCCCGTCGAACATGGCGGGCACATCGAGGTGCACGTCGGCAGCCGCGGTGAACAGCCCCTGCTTGCCACCGAAGTACCGGGTGATGAGGTTGGGCGCGACGGCGGCCCTCGCGGCGATCGCACGGACGGTGGCAGCACCGTAGCCGGAGCGGGTGAACTCGTGCCGCGCGGCGGCCAGGATGCGCGCCCGGGTCTGTGCGGCGTCGCGCGGCTGGCCCGGTGGCGTCGTCATGCCCGCAGCCTATCGACCCCAGGAGATCATGTGTACGCGCGACCACATGATGTGTATGGTCGTACACATGGCACCCCTGCTCGACGCGATCGACCCCTCCACCGTCGATGACCTGCATCGTCGTCTCAACCACACGCGTGCCGCCCGGCTCCCGAGCGGCAACGGCTGGGAGCGCGGCACCGATCCCGTCGCGCTGGCCGCACTGCTGCGGCGCTGGCGCCGCGAGTTCGACCCGGCGGCCTTCGAGCGCCGGGTCCGCGCGCTGCCGTGGGCACAGGCCGGACCGCTGCGCGTGCTGCACCAGCCCGCCACACCCTCGTCCCCCAGCACGGGCGACGCGCCCACCGTGGTGCTGCTGCACGGCTGGCCGGACTCCGTGCTGCGTTACGAGCGCGTGCTGCCCCTGCTGCGTGACGTGACCGTGGTGGTGCCGGCCCTGCCCGGCTTCCCGTTCGCCGCCGACGACGCCGCCAGGGATCGCACCACGGTCGCCACGATCGCGGCCGACGTCGGCGCCGCACTGCGCGCGCTCGGCTACGAGCGGTACGTCGTCTCGGGCGGCGACATCGGCGCCGACATCGCCGAGCACCTCGCGACCATCGAGCCGGACCGGGTTGCCGCGCTGCACCTGACGAACATCTCACCCCTGCACGCCGTCACGGCGGACCCCACGGAGCTCGACGACGAGGGGCTGGAGTACCTGGGCGTCGTCGGACGCTGGGCGCGCACGGAGGGCGCGTACATCGCCTTGCAGTCCACCCGCCCGCACACGCTGGCCGCCGGGCTCGCCGACTCCCCCGCCGGACTGGCCGCCTGGCTCCTCGAGAAGCTCCACGGCTGGACAGACGTCCCGTTCGACGACGACGACCTGCTCACCTGGATCAGCGCCTACTGGTTCACCACCGCGATCGGCACGTCGTTCGCCACGTACACGGAGCCCGTGGCGCCCGCGCCGTACGTGGCCACCCCCACCATGCTCAGCACCTTCGCCCACGACACCAAGCCGGCCCCGCGCGGGTTCGCGTCCCGGTTCGTGAACGTGCAAGCCCACGCCGAGCACGACCAGGGCGGCCACTTCGCCGCCTGGGAGGTGCCCGAGGTCTTCGTCGCGGACCTGCGCACCGCGATCGACCTGGGGTTCCCCGCCGGCGCCACCCGGCCGGCCCCTGATCGGCCGACGGGCGCCCACCGGCACCGGTGACGTCAGCCCGCGAACGCGACCGCCTGCACACCCCGGCCCACCTCGGGCCACACCGCCGTCGTCTGCCGCACGTGCAGCACGCCTCCGGCGTCGAGCGCCAGGATGTTGCCGCTGCCGACGGCCGCGCTCAGCCAGGCCGGGTCCGTGATCCCGACGACCCGACGCGGCAGCCCGCCCACCGACCCGCCGAGCCCGCCGACACCCGCCAGGTACACGGCCGTGGCACCCGAGTCGTCGCGGCCCAGCAGCGCCAGGACCGCCTCGTCCTGCCACACGGCCTGCTCGACGAGACGCACGGACGCCCCGACCGTGACCGGGGTCGTGAGTGCCGTCGGTACACCGCGCGCGTCGCGCACCACGCCCGCCACCTGCACGGCGGGTCCCGAGGTCCCCGTGGACACCACGGCCACGCGCGCACCCTCCGGCGAGACGCGCACCGAGGTGATGGTGCGGTCCTCCAGCCACGGGACCGCCAGCGGGTAGCGATCGCCGGTGGGCGTCACCACGACGAGCGACCCGGCGGCCTCACCCGACCAGACCATGCCCGCCCGGTCGATCGACGGCGCCAGCAGCCCAGGACCGGTCAGGAGCTCGGCGGGCGCGTCGCCCGTGACGCGCACCAGCCGGTCTCCCCCGTCGCGCACCACCAGGGTTCGGCCGTCGTAGCCGAGCGCGATCGCCGTCGGGTCGAGCCCCGCGAGGTGCACCTGCAGCGACGAACGCTCCATCGTCCGGCCAGCGACGTCCCACAGCTCGCCCGACCGCACCGCCACCGCGGTGGTCGGCGTACGCGGCAGGGACGGCACGTCGACCTCGGGCGGCACGATCGGGCCGTTGCGGTCGATGAGCGTCACGGCGACGTCACCTTGGCCACCCGCCAGCGTCGCCCGGACCTGGGCCGCGAACAGGCCGCGCGCCTCGCCCGACGCCTCGACGATCTGGTCGGTGAGCTCCACCTCGAACGACCCGTCGGCCCCCTCCGTCACCGAGTTCATGACGAGCCCCGTGCCGGCGGGCAGCACCGTGGTCGCGGCCCCGGCCAGGTAGTCGGGCGGGCCGGCGAGCAGCGCCTGCACCGCATAGGTGCGCCACGTCGTCTGCGGGAACCAGCGCACGTCCGGCACCCAGGAGGTCAGGTCCGGCGTCGGGAAGTACAGCGTGGTCGCGTGGAACAGGGAGCCGAACGCCGGCCCGAACACGGCCGACGGCACCATGAGCCCGTCGTCCAGGTGGTCGATCCGCCACTGGCCGTCCACCTGGATCAGCTCGAACGTGGCGTCCTGCGACGAGCCGGCGGGCTCCTCCGTGAAGACACCGCGGTCGTCGAGCGAGGCGACCACCGTGCCCCTGGCCTGCACCGCCACCCGCCCCGAGTCCAGGTCGGCGTCGGCGCTCAGCAGCGGTTGCGGCTGGTCGTCGGTGACCAGCACCCGGCTGTAGGGCACCCACGTCTCGGCCGCCTGGGAGCTCAGGTACTCCCGGGCCACGCTGAACGCCGTCGTCGACGTCGGGCCGGCCTGGGCGGCCAGGAGGAAGCCGCGCACGATCTCGTCCGGCTGCGCGTCCCGGGTGGGTCCGCTCGCGATCTGTCCGATGTCGCCACCGGCGACCACCGCGCTGCCCCCTTCGTGCACGTCCCCGGCGTCGGGGATCGTGGCACAGCCGGACAGGACGGCGCTCACGACCAGCGCGACCGCGGCCACCGCGGCGAGGGACCGGGACCGGGCGCTCATGGCCGCACCTCCTTCGTGCTCTCGCCGTCCGGCGCGCTCAGGAGGCGGTAGGGCACCGTCCCGAGGTCGTCCCCGCCGTCGGCGTCCAGGTCGGGAATCGTCGTGGGCGACGCGCCTTCGGCCGGCAGGACCACCGGGATCTGCCCGGTGGGCAGGCCCGGCATGGCCCGCGCCTCGGGCACCACGGGCAGCGGCGGGTCGTCCACCGGCAGGCCGGCACGGCGCGGCAGCACCAGCCGGAAGCTCGCTCCGCGCCCCGGCTTGCCCCACGCCTCGAGCCGCCCCGCGTGCAGGTGGGCGTCCTCCAGCGAGATCGCCAGCCCCAGCCCGGTCCCGCCCGTGGTGCGCGCCCGGGCGGGGTCGGCCCGCCAGAACCGGTCGAACGCGTGCGCCACCTCCTGCGGCGTCATACCGACGCCGTGATCGCGCACGACGACGGCGACGGCGTCGACGTTGCAGCCCACGGTGATCTCCACGGGCTTGCCCTCCGCGTGCTCGATCGCGTTCGAGACGAGGTTACGCAGGATGCGCTGGACGCGGCGCCGGTCGACGTCGGCGGTGGCTGGCTCGTCGGGCTGCGTGACGGAGATGAACACGCCCTTGCTCTCCGCGAGCGGTGCCGACGCGTCCACCACGCCCGCGACGATGCGCACCAGGTCGCTGGGCTCGACGTCGAGCTCGGCGGCGCCGGCGTCGAACCGGGAGATCTCCAGCAGGTCCGCGAGCAGCTCCTCGAACCGGTCGAGCTGGGTCTGGAGCACCTCCGTCGACCGGCGCGCGACCGGGTCGAGGTCGTCGCGCGAGGAGTAGATGAGCTCGCCCGCGATGCGGATGGTGGTCAGCGGCGTGCGCAGTTCGTGCGAGACGTCGGAGACGAAGCGGCGTTGCGCCGTGGACAACGCCTCCATCTGGCGGATCTGGTCCTGCAGGCTCGCGGCCATCTCGTTGAAGGAACGGGCGAGCGTGGCCATCTCGTCGTGCCCCTTGCCCGGCATGCGCTCGGAGAGGTGGCCGTCGGCCAGGCGCGCCGCGGTGGCCGCGGCACGCCGCACGGGCGCCACCGCCTGCCGTGTCACCAGCCAGGTGATGACGCCGATCAGAGCCAGGGTCGCGATGGCGCCGCCCAGCAGCGAACGCTGCACGAACTCGAGCGTCGCGCGCTCGGGCTGCAGGGAGTACAGCGTGTAGAGCCCGAACCGCCCCGCCGTCGGGATGTCGACGACGGCGGCGAACACCACGCCCGGCTCGTCCTGCCCCGAGTCCGCATCGGCCGCCGGGATGCGCACCGACTGCCACATCTGCTGGCCCGAGTCCAGGGTCGCCGCACGCAGGTCGTCCGAGACCAGCGTGACCATGCCACGGAACGAGTAGGTGTCGTTGATCGACGCGGGGCCGTCGTCGAAGGAGGCCAGCATCGACCCGCGCGCGCTCGGCGGCCCGTTGCGACGGTCCACCAGGGTGCTCGCCAGGGCCTGCACATCCGGGGGCGAGCTGGCCGGCGAGGACGCGAACGCCTCCCGGATGCGCACGGCCGAGAGTGCCGACTCCTGGTCGAGCTGCTGGAGCCGCTGGTCGAACAGGCCGTCGCGCAGCGCCGTCGAGAGGAAGCCTCCCAGCACGGTGATCGTGAGCACGCCGACCGCGAGCGCCGTGGTCACGACGCGCAGCTGCATCGACGAGCGCCAGCGCAGCACGACCCGCCGGAACCCGCCCGCGGCGGCCGAGGCGAGCCGCCGCCAGGCTGCGATCACCGCGGTGCGCCCGCCTTGTACCCGACGCCCCGCACCGTCAGGACGATCTCCGGGTTCTCGGGGTCCCGCTCCACCTTGGAGCGCAGGCGTTGCACATGCACGTTGACCAGGCGCGTGTCGGCCGAGTGGCGGTAGCCCCACACGTTCTCCAGGAGCACCTCGCGCGTGAACACCTGCCAGGGCTTGCGGGCCAGCGCGACGAGCAGGTCGAACTCGAGCGGGGTCAGGCCGATCCGCGCCCCGTCCCGGGTCACGGTGTGCCCGGTGACGTCGATCTCGAGGTCGCCCACCACCAGGCGCTCGGGCCCCGGTGCGTCCTGGGCGCGCAGCCGGGCCCGGATGCGCGCCACCAGCTCCTTGGGCTTGAAGGGCTTCGGGACGTAGTCGTCGGCGCCGGACTCGAGGCCCAGCACGACGTCGACCGTGTCGGACTTCGCGGTGAGCATGATGATCGGCACGCCCGACTCGGCCCGGATCTCGCGGCACACCTGCGTGCCGTCCTTGCCCGGGAGCATGAGGTCGAGCAGCACCAGGTCGGGCTGAGCCGCGTGGAAGGCGGCGAGCGCACCGTCACCGTCCGCGCAGAAGATGGGTTCGAACCCCTCGGTACGCAGGACCATGCCGATCATCTCGGCCAGTGCGGTGTCGTCATCGACCACGAGAACACGGGACGTCATGCACCCAGTCTGCCAGCCGGGGGCGGCGGTCGGCGCCGTTCGCCTGTGGATGTCACCCCGGTGACCAGCCCGTGCGCGCTATCGTGTCGGAACCGACCGACAGACACGACGCGGGGAGCCCCATGAGCATGCCCGAGCCGAACACGCCCGAGCCACCCGTCCCCGCTCAGCCGGACGGCGGGGGCGTCCCGATGCCGCCCTCCGGTGCGCCCGTCCCGCCGCCGGCGGCACCTAGCGGCTGGGGCGACTCCCCCCGCTTCGGGCAGTACGGGCAGCCCGCCTACGGGCAGTACGGCCAGCCGGGGCAACCCCCGACGCCGCAGCCGCAGCCCGGCCCTTACGGGCCGCGCCCGGGTGCCTACCCGACGGCGGTCAAGCCGGGCATCGTGCCGCTGCGCCCGCTCACGCTCGGCGAGATCTACGACGGCGCGTTCGGTGCGGTGCGGCACAACCCGGCGGTCATGCTGGGGATCTCGACGCTGATCCTGCTCGTCGCGTCCGTCGTCGGCGTCCTGGTCGGGCAGCTCCTGGTGCCCACCTTCACCGGGGTGTTCTCCGACGTCTTCAGCGATCCCACATGGGAGGACGCCGGGTCGATGTTCGGGGTCACGGCCGGCACCATGGGCCAGCTCTACGGCTCCGGGTCGGGGCTCGCGCTGACCACCCTGCTCGCCGGGCCCATCATCAACGGCATCCTCACGGTCTCCGTGAGCCGATCCGTGCTGGGCGACAAGGCCGGCGTGCGCGACGTGTGGGCCCGGGTGTCCCCCCGCGTGTGGCTCCTGATCGGATGGTCGCTCCTGCAGAGCCTCGCCGCCGTCGTCGGCATCTTCGTGCTGGTCCTCGCCATCGCCGCGGTCACGGTCGCGCTGGCGCAGGTCTCCGGCCCCCTGGCCGGGGTGGTCGCGGTGCTGCTGGTCGTGGGATCGATCGTCGTGATCGGATGGTTCGTGGTGCGGCTGCTGCTGGTCCCGGCGGCCCTGGCGCTGGAGGGCACCCGGCTCTGGCGGAGCGTCAAGCGCACGTGGCTGCTCACCCGCGGCTCGTTCTGGCGCGTGTTCGGCATCTACCTGCTCGCCACGATCATCGTGTACGTCATCTCGCAGGCCGTCGCCATCCCGATCAACATCGTCGCGTCGCTGGTCCCCGGGGGCGACGGCCTGGGCGCCCTGGTCGTGGTCTCCGTGGTCACGGGCGTCCTGGGTGCGGCGATCCAGACGATCTTCCTCGGTGGCGTCGCCGCACTGCTCTACATCGACCTGCGGATGCGTCGCGAAGGCCTGGACGTCCAGCTCACGGCAGCCGCCGCCGAGCGTCAGGGCTGACCCCCCGTGCACGTGACCGCGGTCGTCGTCGCGCTGGCGCGCACCGACGTCCCGGTCACGCCCGATCGTGACACGGCTCGCCGCTGGCTCGCCGAGGAGCTCGCCCGGCCCGAGTACGCCACGGAGCCCAGCCTGCTGGAGCGGTTGCTGACCTGGTTCCTCCACCTGTTCGACGGCGCTCCGTCGATCGATCTCCCGCCGTGGTACACGCTCGCCGTGACGGCCGCCGTCGCCGCCCTCGTGGTGCTCGTCGCGCGCTGGGTGACCGGGCCCGTCCGGCTGCGCCGCAGCACCGGGCGCAGTTCCGTCGTCACGGCCGACGACGACACCCGCACCGCCGCGCAGCTGCGTGCGGCCGCCGACGCCGCCGCAGCGCGCGGCGACTGGCCGACAGCGGTCGCCGAGCGCTTCCGCGCCATCGTGCGCGCGCTGGAGGACCGGACCGTGCTCGACATCCGCCCCGGTCGCACCGCGCAGGAAGCCGCGGCCGACGCCGGGGCCCGGCTCGCGGAGCAGACGGGTGCGCTGACCCGCGCGGCAACCACGTTCGACGGCGTCGTCTACGGTCACCACACCGCGGGACCGTCGGACGACGCCGCCCTGCGCAGCCTGGACGCCCAGCTGGCCAGGGCACGAGTCCCCGTCACCGTGGCGGCGGGCGCGGTGACCGGTCGCCGGCCGGCGCATCCCGACGCCGTCCCCGAGGACCCGTCGTGAGCGGCGTCCGCCTCGCCCCCGGTGGCCCCGTCACGGTGGTCGGCGACGGGACCACGGCCGCGTCGCGCGCCGCATCGCGCTGGCGCCGCGCCCGCTGGACCCTGCTGGTCATCGCGTGCCTCGCCCTCGTCGTCGGGGTGCTGGCCGTGTCCCGGCCGCCGACGTCCACCACCCCGTTCGCACCGGACTCGACCGCACAGGACGGCGCCCGCGCCCTCGCGCAGGTGCTGGAGCGGCAGGGTGTCGAGGTGGTCCCCGTGACCACGGTCGACGCTGCCGTGCGCGCCGCCACCGCGGGCACCACGCTGCTGGTGGTGCCCGCACCGATGCTCGGCGACGACCAGGCCCGCGCCCTCGCCAGCGTGCCCGCCGACCTGGTGCTCGCCGCCCCCGGCCGCACCCTGGTGCGCCTGGCCACCGGCGACCGCGCCTCGGTCTCCGCGATACCCGCAGGCGGGGTCCGGGAGCCGGAGTGCGCCGTGCCGGCCGCGCAGGCGGCGGGCGACGTGGAGCTTGCCGCCACCCTGGTCCCGGGGGATGGCGCCACCGCCTGCTGGCCTGCGACGTCGACGACCGAGACGCTGGCCGCCCTGGTGCAGGTCACCGACGGTGCGCGCACCGTGACCGCCGTCGGCGACACAGCGTTCCTGACCAACGCGGCCGTGACCGTCCGGGGCAACGCCGCCCTCGCGCTCGGCCTGCTGGGCGGGCACGGACGCCTCGTCTGGCTGGTCCAGGACCCGTTCGACACGACCACGGGTGCGGGTACCGGTCCCTCGCCGACGCCGGGCGTGCTGCCGTCCTGGACCGGGCCCGTCGCCGGGTGGGCCGTGCTGTGCCTGCTCGTCGCCGCGGCCTGGCGGGCACGCCGCCTGGGCCCGCTCGTGACCGAGGACCTGCCCGTCGTCGTGCCCGCCGCCGAGGCAACCCGTGGGCGCGCCCGGCTGTATCGGCGCGCCCGAGCCCGCGGTCATGCCGCTCAGGCGTTGCGAGCCGCCACCGCGCATCGGGCGGCGGTGCGCCTGGGCGTGCCCCGCTCCGCCGACCCGACCACCGTGACCGACGCGCTCGCGCGCGCCACCGGACGGCCGTCCCAGGACGTCGCCGACCTGCTGTACGGCCCCCCACCTGCCGACGACGCCGCGCTCGCCGCGCTGGCCGACCGGCTCGACGCCCTGGAGAGCGAGGTTCACCGAACGTGACCACCGCAGACGAGAACACCCCGACCGGCGCGGCCGGTGTCACGCCGGGCACGACCGCTCCGGCGCCGGGCGCCGCCGAGGTCCGCCAAGCCCTGAACGCGGTGCGCACCGAGGTCGGCAAGGCCGTCGTCGGGCAGGACGGCGCGGTCACCTCCCTGCTCATCGCGCTGCTGTGCGGCGGCCACGTGCTGCTCGAGGGCGTGCCGGGCGTGGCCAAGACCCTCCTGGTGCGCACGCTCGCCGCGAGCCTGGACCTGGGCACCCGGCGCGTCCAGTTCACCCCCGACCTCATGCCCGGCGACGTGACCGGATCGCTCGTCTACGACGCCCGGACGGCGCAGTTCTCGTTCCGCGAGGGCCCCGTGTTCACCCACCTGCTGCTCGCCGACGAGATCAACCGCACGCCCCCCAAGACCCAGGCGTCCCTGCTGGAGGCGATGGAGGAGCGGCAGGTCTCGATCGACGGCGTACCCCGCCCGCTGCCGGACCCGTTCGTCGTGATCGCCACCCAGAACCCGGTCGAGTACGAGGGCACCTACCCCCTGCCCGAGGCGCAGCTCGACCGGTTCCTGCTCAAGGTGGTGCTCACCGTGCCGCCACGTGACCAGGAGATCGAGGTGCTCGCGCGGCACGCCGCCGGGTTCGACCCGCGCGACCTCGCAGCGGCCGGCGTGCGGCCCGTCACCGGGCCCGCCGGGCTGGCCGCCGCGCGCGCCGCGGTGCGCACCGTCTCCGTGTCCCCCGAGGTGCTCGGCTACACCGTCGACGTGTGCCGAGCCACGCGCCAGTCCCCCTCGCTGTCCCTGGGAGTCTCGCCGCGCGGCGCCACCGCGCTGCTTGCCACCGCACGGGCGTGGGCCTGGCTCAACGGACGCGAGTTCGTCACACCCGACGACATCAAGGCCCTCGCCCACCCCACGCTGCGCCACCGGGTCCAGCTCCGCGCCGAGGCCGAGCTCGAAGGCGTCACCGCCGAGACCATCCTGTCGTCCATCCTGGCCACCGTGCCGGTCCCTCGATGACCGTCACCGGGCGAGCGTTCGCGCTCACCGCCGCCGGGATCGTGCCCGTGCTGCTGTGGCCCGTCCCGGGCGCCGTCGTCGTCTGGGCGGGCGTCGTCCTGATCGTCTGCCTGGTCGACGCCGCGCTCGCCGCCTCGCCGCGCCGGGTGGCCCTGGCACGGCGCAGCCCGGGATCGGTCCGGCTGGGCGAGCCCACGCGCAGCGAGCTCACGGTCACCAACCTGTCCAGGCGCCGGCTGCGGGCCCTCGTCCGGGACGCCTGGCCGCCGTCGACCACCGGCGGGCTCACGCCGCGCGCGGGCCTCGGCTCCGCCGCCGGCGCCTCGCTCGCCGTCGAGGTCACCCAGGCCCGGCACCACGTCGACCTGCGCGGCGGGGACGCCACCCGCCTGGTCACGCCCCTGGTCCCGACCCGGCGCGGAGACCGGCACGCCGGCAGGGTCACCGTGCGGTCCTACGGCCCGCTGCGGGTCGCCGCCCGGCAGGCGTCGCTCGACGTCCCCGCGCGGCTGCGCGTGCTGCCCGAGTTCTCCTCCCGGCGCCACCTACCGTCCCGGCTCGCCCGCCTGCGCGAGATGGACGGCCGCTCCGCCCTCAAAGTCCGCGGCGAAGGCACCGAGTTCGACTCGCTGCGCGAGTACGTGGTCGGCGACGACGTCCGCTCCATCGACTGGCGTGCCAGCGCGCGGCGCAGCGACGTCGTCGTCCGCACGTGGCGACCCGAACGCGACCGCCGGGTACTGCTGGTGCTCGACACCGGACGGACCAGCGCCACCCGCATCGGCACCGGGCCGAGCGGTGCCGACGCCCCCCGGCTCGACGCGTCCATCGAAGCAGCCCTCCTGCTCGCCGCGCTCGCCGACCGTGCGGGTGACCGCGTCCAGCTGCTCGCGTTCGACCGGGCCGTGAGCGCCCGCGTGGCCGGGGTCTCCGGACCGCGCCTGCTGCCCGAGCTGGCCGAAGCCCTGGCCGGCGTCCAGCCGCACCTCCTGGAGACCGACTGGCCGGGGATCGTCGGCCAGGTCCGCGCTCACGTCTCGCAGCGCGCGCTCGTCGTCCTGCTCACCACGCTCGACCCCGCGGCCGTCGAGACCGGCCTGCTCACCGTCGTCGACCAGCTCGTCAGCACCCACCAGGTCGTCGTCGCCAGCGTCGCCGACGCCGACACCACAACCCAGCGGGACTCCGCCGCACAGGTCTACGACGTCGCCGCAGCCGCGCGGGCCGGCCTCGAACGCGCCGCCGTGGCAGCCGTGCTGCGCCGTCACGGGGCCGAGGTGGTCGAGGCGCTGCCCGACGCGCTACCGCCTGCGCTCGCCGACACCTACCTGGCCCTGAAAGCGGCCGGCAAGCTGTAGCGGGGGCCGGCTCACGCCGTGCCGTCTGGCCGGTCGAACCTGCGGCTCCGCTACCGGCTCAACCGGCGGTGGGAACCACCGCTCCTGCGCGGTCCATGTCCAGGTCGCCCGTCGCACCGGCCCGCGTGGCACGGCGGCCCAGGACCAGGACGTACGCCCAGTACCCGGCGAGGCCCACGGACCCGATCACGATCTTGAGCCACCACGCGAGTCCCGACCCGGTGACGAACCCTTCGATGGTCCCGGCCACGGCAAGCACGCCCGCCAACCCCACGGCCACCGTGATCAGGGCACGTCCCTCCTGAGCGAGGGCGACCGCGCGACGCCGCGGCCCCGGGTCGATCAGGCTCCAGCACAGGCGCAGCCCCGCCGCACCCGCGACGAACACGGCGGTGAGCTCGAGCTGGCCGTGCGGTGCGATGAGCGTGAGGAACGTGTCGAGCTCGCCGTGGGCCGCCATCATCCCGCCCGCCGCCCCGACGCTCACGGCGTTCTGCACCAGCATGACGACGGGCAGCACGCCGGTGATGCCGAAGCCCACCATCAGTGCGGCGATGGTCGCGTTGTTGGTCCACACCATCGCCGCGAACGACGTCCTGGGGTCGTAGTAGGACGCGAAGGCCTCGTGGACGTACCGCTCCTGCTCCGCGGGGGTGCCCATCGCCGCCAGCGCCTCCGGGGTGGTGGCCACGTGGACGCCGGCCACCACGGCCAGCCCCACGAAGGCCAGCATCACGGCGACCGTCCACCACCGGATCCGGTACAGGGCCGCGGGAACGGTGACCGTCACGAACCGCAGGACGTCGGCGAGGGCAGGTTCATGTGCCCCCGCGATCCGGGTGCGCGCGCGCCCGAGCAGGTCGGACAGGCGTGTCACCAGCACCGGGTCGGGCGCCGTGGAGCGGATCGTGGACAGGTGGGTGGCCACCTCCTGGTACAGCCGCACCAGCTCGTCGGCCTCCGGCCCACCCAGGCGGCGTCGCTTCACGAGCACGGCGAGCCGCTCCCAGGCGGGGTTGTGCACGCTGGTGAAGGCGTCGAGGTCCACGGCCGCTACCCTGCCACAGACAGCGCACCGCACGGCATGCCTGGAGGAACCGGTGCACGACGGCATCCTGATCGGCGAGGGCGTGGTTCTCGACGCGCGCCCCGCCTCGTTCCCCACGCGCGCGCTGGGTGGGCTGCTCGACGCCGCCGCCACGGTGGCGATCATGCTGGCCGCGATCTTCGCGGCCGGCCTCGGTGTGGACGGGCTCGGCATCGGCGCCCTCGACCCGCAGTGGCTCCGGGTCACCCTGTCCGTGCTGGGCGCGGCACTGTTCGTGGGTGTTCCCGTGCTGACCGAGACGCTGACGCGGGGGCGGTCGCTCGGCAAGCTCGCCACCGGGGTGCGGGTGGTGCGCGACGACGGCGGCCCGGTCCGGTTCCGGCACGCGCTGATCCGTGCCCTGTTGGGACTGCTCGAGCTGTGGGCGACGACGGGTGGGGTCGCCCTGATCGCCTCACTGGCCAACGCCAAGGGGAAGCGGCTCGGGGACATGGTGGCGGGCACGTACGTCATCCGGGTGCGCGGCGGGAAGGGGTGGCAGGTGCCGCTCGCCATGCCCCCGCAGCTGGCCACGTGGGCAGCCCTCGCGGACATCCGCCGCCTGCCGGACGGGTTGGCCCTGGCCGCGCGCCAGCTCATCGACCGGGCACCACGGCTGGCGCCGTCCTCGCGTGCCGCCCTGGCGAACGAGCTCGCGGGGCGCATCGAGCCGTTCGTGGCTCCCGCGCCGCCACCGGGGACCGGGGCGGAGGACTTCTTGCACGCCGTCCTGCACGAACGCCGGGACCGCGAGCTGGCGCGCGGGCTGCGGGAGCGTGACCGCGCCGAGGAGCAGGCTGCCGCTCTGCGGCGCCTGCCCTACGGGATGTAGCGGCCCCTGCCCCCGGGCCGGCGCGCCCCGGCACCCCGCGACGCCTCGAACCGGCCGAACACCGTGACCAGGGCGGTCAGCACCAGGGCGAACGCACCCCACCAGACGGGTCGCGTGGACCACCAGTCGGCGGTCCACGGCTCCGGCAGGCGCTCGTGGAGCACCAGCAGCACGGCGCCGACGACGACGAACATGGCGGTCAGGTGCCACAGGTACACGGTCATGGAGTGCCGCGTGAGCAGACGCACGACGCCCCGCCCCCGGCCGCGCGCCCAGCGGGTCAGCGCGGTCCGGGCGAGCAGCACGAGAGCCACCTGGGCGACGGACTGGGCCACGATCAGCGCGGTGGGCGGGGCCAGGTTGGAGATCGCCGCGCCCGGCATGCCCACCGTGCTCGCCGGGTAGGGTCCGACGGCCACGAGCCCGGCCATCGCGGCGGTCGCCGCCACGGCGACGGCGACCAGCAGCGGGCGCGGCAGCGCATCCACCGTGAGCGCCCGACGGCGCGCGCGCCGCACCAGCTCACCCCGGCGCGCGCGCCGCCTCAGGCGCCGGGTGGTCACCAGCGGCAGCGTCCGGGGGCCGTGGTCCGGCGCGTCGGCCGGGCGGTCGGCACGGCCGGCGCGTCCGGCGCGTCCGCGACGGGCGGCGTCGTCGGCGTAAGCGACGCCCAGCAGGAACGGCACGGCCCACACCAGCAGGACGTTCGCCCAGCCGGCCACCGGCAGCCCGGCGCCGAACCGCACCACATCGACGAGGAGCGGTGCCGCCACGACGACGCCGAGCGCGGCCCACCGCCACCGTCGCCACGCCGCCCGGGCCACCGGGGTCAGCGCGACGAGGCCCGCCCAGACCGCGAGGAACCACAGCAGCTGGGGCGCCATCCGGGCCAGCCGCATGACCGGTTGGCCGGGCAGCGGGCTCGCGGCCAGCACCCCGAGCGCGAGCGCCCACGCCAGGGCGAACACGGTGACGGGACGCGCGACCCCGCGCAGGCGGGCGGCCACCACGGCGGCCCACCCGCGGCCCGCCCGGGCGCGACCGGTCGGCGCGGGCGCCAGGCGCGCGTGCTGGTAGGCGCCTGACGCCCCGGCCGCGAAGAACAGCAGCGGCAGCACCTGGAAGGCCCAGGTGAGCACCCACGCCCAGCCGTGGCTCAGGGCGTTGCCGACCCACAGGGTGTGCCCGTCGTAGGTGGCCTCCGGCATCAGCCAGTGCGCCGAGACGATCCCGACGGTCGCGAGCGCCCGGGTCGCGTCCACGAACACGTCCCGGGGAGCCGCGGTGACGGCTTCCGCGGTGACGGGGTTCGCGGTGGTCGGGTTCGCGGTGGCCGGTCTCGCGGTGGCCGGTCTCGCGGTGGCCGGTCTCGCGGTGGCCGGTCTCGCGGCGGTAGGGCCGGGCGGGGCGGGCAGGAGATCGGCGGGCGGGGTGAGCACGGCAGCCATCGCGGGCTCCTCGGGTCGGGTCCGCAGCGCGGTCGCGCTGACCCTTCAACCCTGCTGACCTGCGGCGATGCGGGAAACGGTGGCCTCCCCCGGCGCTGACCGGGCGGTCCCCCACAGATGTCGGGGGATATCCCC
>BCWJ01000020.1 GCA_001592145.1 Xylanimicrobium pachnodae JCM 13526 = NBRC 107786
GGTAAGAGGTTTCCTCTTCTATCTATCTATCTATAGGGGCTCTGACCTGCTGTTTCGTCGGGTTGTTCGTTGGGACGTGCTGTGCCTACGCCTGTGGGCAACGCCGGGCCGGTCGAGCCCTGAAGACCGGGTCAAGGCGCCGTCGTGGCGCACCCTGCTCGGTTCCGTGGCGGGCCGGACCGGCTGAGCGGACCAGGCGGCAGCCCCATCCCACATAGCCCCTATGACAACGAGCGCAATGCTCGGGCCGGACAGAGACTCGGCCCCGAGCGGCACGAAGGAACGTGCCCCCGCCCGCAAGGGGTACGAGGATCTGACCCAGATCACCGCATGGGACGACCGGGGCCGGTTCGTCATCACAGACTCCGACGCGTTGGCGTCGATCGTCCGCACCCGGCTGTCGCCGTCGACGATGAAGTCGATGAAGGACTGCACCGCCCGGTGGGCGGCGGAGTCCTTGTTCCCGCGCCGAGACGACCCGTACGCCGCGAACGGACAGGGCACCGCCGCGCACAAGGTGTTCGAACGGCTGATGCAGATGCCCCCGCACCAGCGCACCATGTACCACGCGCACGAACTGGTCAACCAGGTCGCACGCGAGACGCTGGGCGGGGTGGACCACGCCCGCGCCCTGCCGTTGGCCGCGCAGATCCTGCCGAAGGTCGACGGGCTGTGGGCGATCGACAACCCGGTCGACCTGGATGTGGTCTCCACCGAGTTTCGCGCCGAGCAGATCGATATCGAAGGCATCCCGTTCGTCGGGATCATCGACCTGGTCACCCGCCTGACCGAGAACAACGTCAAGATCATCGACTACAAGACCGGCGCACTCAAGTCCGCGTCGTACTACAAGAGGTTCGGCGACGGGTACGGCGACCAAATCCGCCTGTACAAACTCGCCTGGGAAAAGGTGCACCCTACCGACAGCGTGACCATCGGCACGCTGTATCACACCGCGGAAAAGAAGCAGCGAGTCATTGACATTTCCGACCGGGAAGTGCGCCTGACCTTGCGTCGCTGGAAGAAGGCGTGGGCGACCCTGCAGAACGTGCAGGAAACCGGCGTGTTCGAGACGAAGGTGGACGGGCTGTGCGCGTACTGCCCGCTCGTTCAGGTGTGCCCAGCGGCCCGCGCGGCGGGCAAGGAGCCCAAGATCGCCGTCCCGGACCCCTCCCTGCTGCCGATGACCGCCGAGCACCGTGCCCAGGTCGCTGCCCAGGACGAGGCCGACAACGCGCTGCTCGGAGATGACATCGCCCCCCTTCTCACTACAGAGACGACAGACGAGACCCCCAACCCGACCTCGGAGGAACCCATTGTGAAGACCGCAACTACCCCGCGTCTCGGAGACGGCAAGGTGTGGGAGGAGAAGGACGGCCCCCTGCTCAACGGCAACTCGTACGCCGCCATGGGCCTGTTCGGGCTCGTCGGCATGGCTGTCGAGCACCTGGGCAAGGCGGGCCAGCCGATCACCCCGTCCAACGTGCGCGCCCTGGCGCACACCTTCGGCAAGGTGGTCCTGGCCGCCCAGGCAAAGGTGACCGGGTCGCAGTCGTGGCAGGACGGCGCCAACACCCGGATGCGTGGCGCGCTGCACACCGTCCTGGACTCCCCCGATATGGCTCTGCCGTGGGGCGGGGACGAGGCCGCGTGGCGCGGCTGGGCACTCAAGGCGGTGCGCCGGTCCGTCTCGATCGCCTCCGTGGTCACCGACCTGTGGGCGGGCGGCCCCGACGACAAGCCCTGGCTGCCCCTGGCCGCCACGGGCGCCGACCTGGCCGACGAGGATGCGGCGTGAGCGGTTCCCGCGCCCCCAAGGGGGTTCCCCAGTGGGTGGTGCGCGCCGCGATGGCGGGCACCACCTTGCTGGTCGTCGCGTCGTTCATCCTCAGTTTTGCGTCCCTGACCGACCTTGCCCGCCGGTCAGGGATCAACCCGCACCTGGCGTGGTTGTGGCCGCTGATCGTGGACGGCCTGATCGTGGTGGCCACCGCTGCGATCATCGCGCTCGCCGGGCATTCAAAGGGTGTCACCTGGTTCCCGTGGGTGCTGTTGTTCGGCGGCGCCGGGGTGTCGGTGGCGGGCAACGCCGCGCACGCGATCTTGTCCGCGCATGCCCTGGACGACGGGTTCCCGCTCGCTGTCTCGACCGCCGTCGCGTCCGTCCCGCCGATCGTGCTGCTCGCGGTCACCCACCTGATGGTGGTGCTCATCGCGAACCAGTCGAGTGCCGTCAAGCGGGTCAAGAAGCCGAAGAAGGTACGCGACCCGGCACCCGTCCGTTCGACGCGGGCACAACAGCCCATCACCGTCCCCCGGTGGACGACGACCCACACGCCTGTCGCGGTTCCCGAGACGGTCTCAGACCGCTCCCCCGACACCGCTCCCGCGCTTGTGTGAGCCGCCTGGCACCTCGATCAGGGTTCCGCGTCATCCCACATACCTAGTAGCCCCCTGGGCATCCGAAGATCACGAGCACCGTCAACATTCAGTGAGCGAACCATGAGCGACAGCAACACCGCCGAGGCCCTCGGCCCGACCCCTCTGACCACCCAGATCGCGCTGGCCGCGGTCACCGCAGCCGGACCCGTCGGCGACGACGAGATCGCCTGGCACGAGCGCGTAGCCGACCTGGCAGGCAAGATCACCCAGGATCTCGTCTCCCCGTTCTCCCCGGTCCGCAAGTCAATCGAGGCAATCACGAACGCCGACAAGAAGTTTGTCTGTGTCATCGAACGAGTCCAGCGCGAGAAGTCCTCCACCCGCGCGCTCGTCACCGTCAAGGCGCGCAAGTCCACGTACTCCCCGGACGGACAGGAGACGTTCCGCACGGACCGCACCGCCGGTGACGCCCACGCGCTCGCCCTGGCGAAGTACCTGACCAGCCTCAAGGGGCACAAGGTGCTGGCGTACCTGGCGATGGAGAAAACCCGCGACGGGCAGAAGGTCCGCGTCGTCAAGGCGGTCGCCGATCTCGGTGAGGCCACCGGCGACGAGTTCGAGGACAAGGCCGCCTGACCTCACCATCCCGGCCCGCGGCCACGGCGCACCTAACGCCGGGCCGGGGGCCACCTTGCGCATGGTGCCGGGTCGATGGGCAGCGAAACGCGCCCGCAATGTCGGAATCCGGTGACAGGTGGGGCTACCCTGCTTCAGCCCACCGCAGCGAGGCGGCCCCGGGCGCACGGAAAGGGGATCGTCGTGGACGAGGACGAAGCGCTGGCGGCACTGGACCAGGAGGAGCAGGAGCGGCGCACGTTCGGGCAGGGCACCAACCGAGTCACCATCCCGCTGACCGACCATGAGCGCGGCATGCTCGAAAGCATCGCCGCTGGGTGGGGCGTGTCCGTCCCGGTTGCGTCCCGCCGTCTACTGCTGCTCGCTGCCAACGTCACCGTGATCTAGGCCCTGACGGTCTGGCCTGGGGTTAAGCAGGCTCCTGCCCCGTCCCACATGGTCGGTGTGTCGAACCTCTACACCAGCGCCTACCTGGTCATTGCAGTCGTAGCCACCCTCTCCACCGTGGGCGCACTCATCTTGAACGCCACGTCCAAGACCTTCTCGATCGAAGTGCCGGACGACGGTTCGACGCCGCTCATCGCAGTTGCTGTCAGTGCGGCGGTCTTCGGGTGGATCGGGTTCGCTCTCCTGCTGACCACAGACCTGCCGGACAACGCGTTCTTCTCCATCACCATCACCTCCGCGCTCTTGACGATCAACGGAGTCGAGCGGGTCGTGGAGTTCGCGCACCGCCGCGCGACCGTCGGAGCCGCCGCGGAGTCGGCACGCTGACGGCGATCGGCGCCTGGACCTGCCCCATGCCCGACTGCGCTGTCGGTTAGCCGTGCACGTGCGGGGACCACGCCGCGCATCTCCCGGCACGCCGTCGGGTCGATCTTCAAATCGGACGACGCCCCGGACGCAGGTGCTGGAGCACATCCGGTCCCCGCACCACATAAGGAGCAGAGGCCCCAGGAACCGGCCACCCGACTCACCAAGGAGCAGATCCCATGCGCGCGAACTACTGGATGCCCGCCCGACTCGACTCGACGTTCGCCGGACGGGATGCGAACAACTGGGTTGCTGCACGCGTCGGTGTCTGTGAACGCGGCGTCGTCGCCTCCGACATCACTGCACAGGAGCGCAAGACGATGCTGTCGCGCACCCCAGGGGGCAGGCTGCGCCGGTTCGCGACCGCCGAGCAGGCCAAGACGCTGGCCGACCGGCTCAACGCCCAGGAGGGCTGAGCGGTGACACGACTTGGAAAGCGTCAGCGGGCGCTGCTGCGGTTCGCCGCCGACGGCGCATTGCAGTTGCACATGAGCCGTCAGGGGGCCAACGACGTGCACAGCCCTGGCATCGGAGCGAACTTCCGCGAGCAGGAGGTCGAGCGGCTCGCCAACCTAGGGCTGGTCGACTACGAGCCGGGCAAGCACTTCCTTGCCCAGAACGTCATCCTGACCGACGCGGGGCGCGCTGCCCTTGCCGAGATGAAGGAGGGCTGACCGATGATCAAACACTTCACGCTCGCGTATGCGGGCCGGGCAATCCCCGTCATGCTGGGCGACGACGGCATCTTGCGTAACGGTGCGGGTCGGGCGGTGTGCGGACGGTGCGGCAAGCCGGTCCAGCGCAACTACGAGTGGTGGCGGCACGCGCTCACGGACGACTACCTGGGCGGCTGCTGGTGGGGCAAGCCCCGACTCCAGCCCGATGAGATGTTCTGGACTGACCATCTGCGCGTACTCCCCGGCGAGATTGACCGCCAGATCGACGCCGCGATGAAGCGCAAACAGCAGATGCTCCTGACCCCGCGCGAGGTCGAACAGGTCGAAGCCGCGCTGGACACACCGACGACCCCGATCCCTGAACTGGCCGACGCGATCCGTCGCGCCCGCACCGACATCGAGACGGAGGACTGAACGATGAGGCACGTAGTGCAGATGCAGATCGTCGTTGACGCACCGGACGACATGGCCGCCTTCGAAATCCAGGAGCACCTTCTGGGGAACTGGGCGATGGGAGACCGCCGTCATGAAGGCATCACCGTCATCGACCCGAAGGTCTCGCTGTTTCACGCAGGTATCACCCACGGCGCAGTTGACACAGACGACGTTCCCTGCGGTCCGCGAGTCGAGCCGCGGTACCGGACGAATGCCTGACCGATGACCGCCGAGACCACCTTCAATCGGAACTGGGCTGGACACAGGTTCGTCACCCGTGACGGCAAGCGCACCGTCGTCATCGTTCGCGAGGTGTCGGAGTTCCGTGGTGAGCGGATGTTCCGCATCCGCACCATCAACTACCCCGAGCGCCCCGACCTGATCGGCCGCGAGTCGACTATCAGCGCCTCCGGACTGACCCGCACGTACGTACCCATCGAGATGGAGGACTGACAGATGGCAGACCAGATGGTCTATTGCTGCCCTGGGTGTGGGGCGAAGGAGCGGGGCCTGCACATCGTCTCTCGCCACGACGGCAAGTGGGAGATCGACTGCTTCACGACCCGTGTGACCTACATCGTGGAGGCGCGCCGGTGAACGACACCATGACCACCCCGATCGGCGCACGACCCGAGACGCCCGGCGAGCCGTGGTACGAGACGGCATACCGGAACCGCCGTATCGACACCGTCGACGTGCTGGCCGAGCGGATGGCGGCCCTGTCCGCCGCGTACGACTGGCGCGCCGACGTCGAGGCGAAGAAGGCGGCGACGAAGTGAAGCGACTGCGCTGCCGGTTTCGCGGCCACCGCTGGCAGGCCGCATCGTTCCCCGTCTCCGGAGGTGACTGGTTGAACGGGCGTGTGTGCGCCCGCTGCGAGCACATCGAGATGAAGGGCTAACCGATGACCGCGTACAGATTCGTCACCCTCACCTGTGACGACTGCGGCGAGATCAGCGACTCGGGCGGCGCTCTCACCCTCGCCGAGGCCCGCAGTGTCGCCCGCGCTGAAGGCTGGCAGCACGACCGCATCCACGGCGACCGCTGCCCACGCAGTTTCGGGTACGCCAGCATCGAGGGCACGTGGGTGAAGAAGACCTGGGAAGACACCGAACCGAGCAGGGAGGACGGACAGTGAACGCAACGATGATCGCGGCGAAGATCACCGCGCAGCAACCGCACTTTGGCGGCACCGTCTGGACGATGCGTGACGGCACGCAGGTCGACGTGGCTGATATGACCCCCGCGCACGCGGCGAACGCGCTGGCGATGCTGGTGCGGTCCACCCGTCGCATGCTGGCGTCGCTCGTGACGTTGGAGATGTTCGACACGCCGCCGTCGGACCGTGAGGACGTGCAGGCCGAGGCTGAGCGCCGGTTCGAGGAACTGTGCGCCATCACGGCGGACGACGTCATGGCCGCCACCACGCTCGGCGCTGCGCTGTACGCCCGCGCCGCCGAGGCGGAGGGCTGATCGATGGGCACCATGTTCGACACGATGACGGGCGACGACCGCTGGTTCGGGTTCGGGTATCTCGGGGAGCGGCGCAACGCGCTGTCTAGTACGGACCCGGAGTGGCCCGCACAGCCGGAGCGCGTGGCCGAGGTGGACACCTACCTGCTCTCACTCGGGCTGGATTACGAGACACTGTTCGCATGGGCGAACAGCAAGGATGGTCGCCACTTCGGGGACGTCGTGTTCGGTGGCGGAACCATCGAACAAGCGGTCGGCTGGAACCTCGGTCCGGTCCCCGCGTAGGGCACCACAGTGCCTTTAGTGATTAGTGACTATGCACTAGTGAATAGTCACGGTATCGCACCCGTGCTGTAGTGTTGTCCTTTCGCGTGACTTCACGAATCGCTCCGCACGTAACGGTTGAACAATGCCTTCGCCATCTACTCCCCGCCTGGAGAACATCCCTGTCCTGGCCGAGCCGGTCCTGCCTTTGTCGCTACATGGCGTGAACCCGCGCACCCTCATGGGCCGCGCGGCGTGGTCGCGCGTCAAGAAGCAGACGCAGGCGCGAGCCGCCAACCACTGCGAGGTGTGCGGGCGGTTCGTGGCACACCAGCGGGGCGACTGGATCGAAACCCACGAGGTGTATGACATCGACCACGCCAACCTCGTGTTCCGGTTGGCCCGATTCATCGGGCTGTGCTCTACCTGCCACCAATACGCGCATCTCGCCCGCACCGGACTCCTGGTGAACTCCGGTGTGATCGACCAGACGGACCTGGACAGGGTCATCGCGCACGGTGAGCGGCTGCTCGCCCTGGTGAGCCTCGAAAAGCAGAACATCGACGTTCGCGCCCCGTACCGCCTCGACTGGCACGACGAGGAGGCACCGAACAGCCGACCAGAGCGCCCGCCGGTTCCCACCCCACGCCCAAGGCGTGCGGCGATACGGGCCGAAGGTGCCCGGACAGGCGGTAGCGAGGCGGCCAGTCGGGTCACAGTTACCCACCCGGACGGCTCCGTGTCCGTAAACCCGTCCGCGCGGACAGCCTGTGCGTACGCGGTCGTCGAAAGCGTCACCCGGGACGCGCGCCTCGCCGCAGCGCGCGAGACCGCAGAGGAGCACGCGCGGCGGATCACGCAGACCGAACGAGACCTGGCGGTGGGGGTACGCGCCGACGACGTCCGCCCCCGGGGCCGCGACGGCGCTGCGTTCGTGCACGTCAGACTCGGCATGACGTACGCGGGTTCGTACGTCACACCGCGTGACGCCCGGATGACCGACGAGGCTGCTCGCGCCGCCGTGGCGGCGAGGCTCGCGGAGTTTCGCGCGGACCAGGCGCAACATGAGGCGGACATCGAGCGGGCGCTGCCCGATCAGACGTACGAGGTGCTGCGCTGGTCGTCCCGCTACGACCTCGCCCACAAGGCGCTGGGTGTGTTCGCGCACCGCCTGCGTCCCGGCGTCACGCACGAGGTCGTCACCGTCGACCAGCGAAGGACCGGGCCCTGATCCCGTCCCACATAGAAGTCAGACACCGAAGAAGGACGACCGCAAGATTGGAGGAAGCACCGTGGCCACCCTGTTCGCACCCGCCGCCCACAGCGCAGCCTCGGGGGTGCCGGTGACATGGCCGCGCGCCGTGCCTCTCGCCCGTGTGCTCACCCTCGCGGACCCACTGGAATGCTCGCCGTGGGACGTGACGGTGACCGTCGCCGACGTCGCTGCTGCGCTGTCCGGCCAGCCGTGCGATCACCCCGAAGACGAACACGTGGTCGCCGAGATGCACGGTTGGAACCAGTGGTGCGTGCGCTGCGAGGCGCGCAAGATCGCCAGGTACGTCCTCGACGGCATCCCGACGGACGACCCGTACCCCGTCTCGCTCGACTTCGGGTGCCTGGGCTGGGAACCGGACTGGCCGCTCATCGACGGCAACCACCGTGTCGCGGCAGCCAAGATCAGGGGCGACAAGACGATCGTGGTGGACGTGGCCGGTGACCTGGACGTAGCGGAGGCGGCGTTGCTGGGGCTCGGAACAGTTGCCGGTCGCTAACGCTCGTACGTGTGCTGATCCGGCTGACGCCGGACCAGCAGCGGGACCCCACCCCACATAGGACGAAGGGGCCGCCAATGTCGGCCCAAGACTTGAGAGGAGCACGCCCCGTGAGCACGCTCGCCAACCTCCGCAAGACCGCATCCAAGACTGTGACCTTCACCGACTCGACAACCCCTGCCGAGTTCTTCGGTGCAACAGTCAGGGACGACCTCATCGGCGTTGTCACCTACCTGCTGCGCGGCAAGAAGGACGATGACGAGGCGCTGATCGTCGGACGCATCCAAGACGGTATTGCATACGCGGGCGACCGGATGCTCGGGGGCCACTGCCTGGGACGTCACGAGTACAGCCAGGACGCGTTCATCGCGATCATCAACCACACCAAGTGGAACGAGGTCTGACCGTGTGTGCGACGAGCGCCGACCTGCACGACTCCGTTCGCGACTTCCGCGACCCGCGCGCCACCCAGGCCGAGCGAGACGTCATCGCCGCCTGGTGGGAATCCATCGGCGTCGCCAACCAGTTCGGGGCCATGCTGCGCGCCGCTGACATCGAGCAGGCGGCGGCCTGATGGACGCTGTGACGCTGACGGTGCGTGACCGGCACGGCATCAAGAAGGTCGGCACGTACACCGGCGCGACCGCCGAAGAGGCATGGGACGCGTTCCGCGACAACCACGGCGAGTACCGCATCATTAGCGCGGACCGGCTGACCTTTCCTCGCATGAGGTCGGTCGAGTTCACCTACACGATCACCGAGTCCTGATGGGCTCGCTGACGCTGACGGTCCGTGACCGGTACGGGATCGAGACGTTCGCGACCTTCACCGGGGAACCGTCGGGCGAAGTCTGGTCGCAGTTCCGTCAGCGGTACGGCACATACCGGCTCGCCGAGGGCGGCAAGGTCTTCGTCCCGCATGCTGCGGTGCTGTTCACCTACACGATCACCGAAGAGGGAGCGTTGTCCTGATGAGCGAGAAGATCGAGTTCCACGGGCACCAGGTCCGCGACCTGCACGAAGGCGTCTACGCTGTCATCAGCCACCACATCTCCCCCGCCGTCGGCCTGATTCGGCTCAACGACCGCGACGGTGTGGCCACACCGCGCGACGTGCTGGGCGACGCGATGCACAAAGCCGCCGAAGTCATCCTCCGCGAACTGGGCGCGGCTCGTGAACCGGCGTCCGCAGACGCACAGTCCGGGCACGAGCAGGCTCAGGGCCGACCCAGCGGCGACTCGACCACACATCTGCCGTGCCGCTCCACGTCGCCCGACGGCGACCCGTGCGGCATGCGTCGGGGTCACAAGACATCCAAGCACGGACGACGGGACCCAGAAACCAGACAGATGGGGCGCCGCTGGTACTTCGGCGTTAACACGCCCGCTGAGTGGGAGCACGTCGACAACGGCTACATGAGCGAGGCGGACATTCAGACATGGGGGCGCTGATGATCGACCAGCCGGAGAACATGTTCGACCAGATGATGACCGACCCGCGCTGGCACGGTTTTGGGTATCTCCGGACACGCAAGTTCACTCTCGATGCCAGCGACCCGGACTTCCCGGCACAAACGGAACGTGTCGCAGAAGTTGACGCCTTCCTGCTGAGCATCGGCCTCGACTACGAGGCGCTGTTTGGCTGGGCCAACAGCCGCGACGGACGCCACTTCGCTGACGCCGTGTTCGGCGGCGGCACGATCGAAGAAGCGGTTGACCAGAGGATCGCCCCCAAAGGAGCCAGAGCCGTGCTGCATCGGGTCCGTGCCATCGACCCCGGCATGGACCTGGGTGTGGTCGAGCAGATTGACGCCATGCTGGACCGGATCGAGGCCGACGGGGTCCGCATCCTGTGGGCCGCCGAGTCCGGGTCGCGTGCCTGGGGGTTCCCGTCACCGGACTCCGACTATGACGTGCGGTTCCTCTACGTGCGCCCGGCCTCCGACTACCTGTCGCTGCGCCCGCACCGGGACGTGATCGAGCACCCAGTGGACGAGACGTTCGACGTGAACGGGTGGGATGTGCGCAAGGCGCTACGGCTGCTGGTCAAGGGGAACGCGGCGGCAGGTGAGTGGCTGCGCTCCCCCATCACCTACCGGGGTGACGCCGCCGCTCGCGACCTGCTGCTGGACACGGCTGCCCAGGTCATGCCGTTCGACGGGCTGCTCGGCCACCACTTCCACGTGGCGACCAACAACCTCGACCTGGTGCGCCGTACCGGGCGGGCGAAGAAGTTCCTGTACGCGCTGCGCGAGGCGGTCACGTGCCGGTGGCTGCTCGCGCACGGTCCGGGCCAGGTGCCGCCGATGGACCTGCCCACCTTGCTGGCCGAGTCGGACGCGAGTGCCGAGGTGGCCGAGGCGGCTGGCGTGCTGGTCGACGCCAAACGTCACCTGGTTGAGGGCGCGGGCCTGCCGGTCGCGCTCACCCCGGTGCTGTACGACTTCGTGACCCAGCAGTTGGCGACCATCGCCGACTACCGCGAGCAGCACCCGCAGGCATACGACCCCGAAGTGGCTGAGGCCACCTGGAAGGCCGTGGACGAGACGTTCCTGAACCTAACCAAGACGGAGGGTTGATCGATGACTGCCCTGGACGAGTTGTTGGGCGTCGATCCGAACGACCCACTGCAAGCGCTGGCCGACCGGCTCATCGCTGCCGATGAAGACCTGGCGGACGCGCTGCGCCAGCGCCGCCTCGACCTGGGGCTGACCCGGGAGCAGGTGGCCGAGCGGATGGGCATGGCGCCCGAGGCCGTCGCCCGCGTGGAGACGAACAGTCTCGGCACGCTACGCGAGTACGCGCTCGCGGTAGGAGTCGCTATCGAGTACACCGTCACGCCGGTCCTGGACTGCCGCGTCGAGGTTGGCGGCATCTACCGCGCCCGCCCGGTGGACCCGAGCCAGCCGTCCGCGTTGGTCCTGGTGACCGCCATCCTGAGCGGGCAGGACATCGCCGTGACGCTGCTGAGCCCGGACACGGAGTTCGGCACGAACCTTGACCTCATCCTTTCGTCGGACGAAACCGGCCTCGCCTACGAACTGCTCGCGCAGTCGGACGTCTTCGGGTACGTCCCGTTCACCCATCTGGACCGGCACCTCGCGACGGTGGACGGTGCGGTGCTCGACGCGCTCGACGCACTGCACAACGGTGACGGCGTAGACCGTCCGGTGGCAGGACCGCCCGTGCTCGACCGGGCCGACCCGCGCTGGGCGTTCAAGGTCGCCGAACTGGCACGCCTGCACGCTCTGTATCAGCCGTTCGTCCCGATCCAGCGGGACGCCTGATGGACCGCCCGGCCCTCGCACCGGAAGGTGTCACCCGCGCTGACCTGACCGCACTGGGGTGGTCTGTCGAGCAGATCGACACGCTACGTGCCGCTCACAAGGCCGCGCCGATCTCTCATCCGGGCGGGTCGTGCACCGGCTGGGTTACCTCCTGGGCGTCCGAGACGGCGCGATCGTGCGGCGCTCCGGAGCCCACGACCGAAGCGCTGGATGCGGCCCGCGAGAAAGCCCGCGCCACCAGGAAGGCGAAGAAGCCTGCCCGCCCGGCCAAGCCTCAGCGCCGCCGCCCCACCCCTGCTCAAGAACGTACAGCGCAGGCCGTTCAGCGCGAGACATTCCGCGCTCTCAAGGACGGCACGTTGTACGGCTCTGCCTATGAGGCTGCTGCGGACGGACTGGTGTCCCGGAGCGCAATCAAGGAGCGCCCCGGCTGGACCGATGCCGCAATCCACAAGTTCCTCGGCGACGGCGACGCGGTCGCACCGAACCCGCACAGCAGGTACTCGCTGATGCAGTTGCACCTGCTGGCCACGGTCCAAAAGGTCGAAGCGAACGACGAGTTCATCGCCTGGGCCGCGAAATCGTTGGCGCGCCGCAAGATCGACCCCGTCGACGTCCTGGTTGCCGAAGCCGAGACAGTTACAAAGGACGCCGCGAAGGTCGCGTTGCGCGAGCGGATCGAGCAGGACCGTGCCGCGCGCGCGGCAACCGCAGAAGCCGAACGGATCGCGCGTGAGGCCGGTGACCAGGCTCGCGAGGAAGAACTGGCAGACCTGGCCCGCCGGAGCCCCGTGTTCCGTCAGCGCAAGGGCCTGGGCAGTCCCGGCACCGGGGACTGGGTGCTCGAAGGCGCCGACCTGGTACCAGGCAGGTTCGAGGAGGTGCGGCGCAGGGACGGGTCGTTGTCGGTGGTGAAGGTCGCCGAGATCGTCGCCATGAACGGTGACCTGTTCGTGGCGTCGTTCACCCGGCACAAGCCGAGTGTGGGCGACACGATCAAACGCGCCAACGGCGCCGTCGAGACCGTTTCTGCAGCAGGCCCCGGAGCGGTCGCCGGTCCCCTCCCCACCTAGGAGTCGAACCCGCTTAACGCCACGTCCGAAGGAGCCCACACCATGCCGAACCACACGCAGCCTGTCCAAGAGACGCCCGCCTCTTTCGGACAAGGTGTCACCCAGACGCACCCGTCGTTCGCGACCGCCATCGTCTCGCGTGGATCGGGCTCGTCGCGGGCGCTGTTCCAGTCGGACGTGCTGCACCAGGAGACGATCCGCCTGGCGATCCACCGAGCGGACCGAACGCGTGACCTGAACCGCGACTGGGTGCACCCGACCACGCAGGTCGTCGAGGTGGAGATGTCTTTGGCTCAGTGGGGTGCCCTGGTGTCGTCCATGGGCGTGGGTTCTGGAACGCCGGTCACGCTGCGCCGCACGGAGGTGGACGGCATGGTCCCGGACCTGCCGTTCCAGCCGCGCCTGGCAGAGAACCTCGAAGAGGTCCAGACGTCCGTGGCGAAGCAGACCGAGCAGGTTCGTCAGACCGCCGACGCGCTGGCCGAAGCCATCGAGTCCAAGGCCGGTGTCAAGGCGATCCGCGAGGCCCTGCGCAACCACCAGGCTGCCGTCGCGAACATGCCCGCCAACGCCGCGTTCGCGGTCAAGTCCATGACGAAGGCCGCCGAGAAGGTCGTCTCGCACGCCCGTGCCGACATCGAGGCGTACGCCCTGCGCGCCGCTCAGGCCACCGGCCTGGAGGCCCCCGTTAGCCTGCCACCCATGCAGATCACCGCCACCCAGGAGGACTGACCTTTGAGCACGAACGAGTGGCAGGCCCTGATCGAGCACATGCGCAAGACACTTCTCGGGGCGATCAAGGAGCGCCCGAAACGTCAAGAGGTCGTCGCTGTTCCCGGCGGCACGGAACTCGCGTGGGTGGTCTTCGAGCGCGAGCAGATGCTCGCCGCCGTCAACACCGAGCGCACGCACCGTGGACTGCCGCCGATCTCGACGCAGGATGTCGCACGGGTCGAGCACCAGGCGATGGGTCACTCCGACTACGTGAAGAAGTACGCGCTGGGCTGCGCCGAACTCGTCACCCAGGAGGGCCGGTGACCGGCGTCAGGCGGGACTGGTCCGGGCACCGGTTCGTCGCCCGGGACAGGACCCGAACCGTCGTCATCACCGGCGAGGTGTCCGAGTTCCGAGGTGAGCGAATGTTCCGCGTCCGCACCATCGGGTACCCCGAGCGTCCAGACCTGCTGGGGCGTGAGTCGACCATCAGCGCGACGACGCTGACCCGCAAGTACACGCCGATCGAGTGGGAGGGTTGAGCGCATGGACAAGGACATGGCACGGCGGGCGCTGTCCCTGCTCGCCGGGCTGCAGATGGACGACGAACGCGAGAAGTGGGCGTCCGCGTCGTCGTGGGTGGTGCGCTACCACGACCCCGACACGCCGGACACCGACACGTACTACGGCCCGTTCGAGAACGAGAAGGCCGCGTTCGAGCACGCCCGGGAGGCGGAGAAGCGGCTCAACTCCGGGCTCGGCGCGAACGAGACACCGTTCCGGTGCATCGTCGTCCCGGTCATCGAGCCGTCGTCATGATCGGAGACATCCAGCGGGCACTGGACGCCCTTCGCGCTCTCGATGAGGCGCAGACGGCCCTGAACGAGATCGACACCCTAACTGAGGCGCGCCTCGCTGCTCTCAGCACGATTCGAGACCTGGCAGCCGCAGAGATTAAGAGGACTGTGACTGACGAAGGGATCTCGATCACGACGCCTCGGCTGGCAGCAGCGGCGAACCTCGGGACGGCAACCGTTCAACGATGGAAGAAGAGCGCACGCGAGACCGCCGCAACCACAGGGCCGTCGTCGTGAGCACGCCTACCAAGACTCTCGCCGAACAGTTGGACGAGAAGGCCCGATCCATGTGGCGGCTCGGGTCGTTCGGGTGCCCTACGTGCGGGCGGTTCGCACGGGTGACCGCCCAGGGTCAGGACCACAATGGCGAGCACTGGTTCCGGGTCGACTGCAAGAAGTGCGGGGTGGGTGTCGGTGGCTGAGCAGGCAAGCGTCAAGCGGGGTACGGCGTTCACGCACCCGTCGATGCTGGACCCGTTCTGGAAGCCGAACCCAGCCAAGGGCGAGCGGCACGCGAACGCCCCGAAGGCCCGCTGCGTGGTCACTTCGACCCGCCAGGGCACGGTCTGGTTCCGCTACGCGAACGACCCAGGCTCCGACAAGGGCAAGTTCACCGCGAAGGCCGACGAAGTCGCCCGCTGGATCGCTGTCGAGCAGGAGCAGGCGCGATGGGCTGAACTGCTCGGGCCGGGGGCTGCGACACGGCTGGCGGACATTCGCGCTCGCGCGGCCCGAAGCCTGCACTTCGCGGCGATCGGGATGGACTCCGCCGACGAGAACCTCATCGGTCTGTACCGGCTGATCCTCACCCTGCTGGACGCATCCCAGACCGGGACCGCCACACATGAGCGGCTGGTGACCGCGCCGAGCGAAACGATCCTCGACTGGCTGACCCAGACGCTCGCCCCCGGAGCCGGAGCACCTGCCGGTCCCCACCCCACATAGGACACGAGAGGCCGTCACCAGGGGTCAACCAATCTAGGAGGACATCGTGATCACGCAGACCCCCAACAGCATCGAGTGCCCCGTCCGACCCGCTGACGTCGTCACGCTTCCGGCAGGCACGGTCGTACGGACCATGCACCCGAGTCGCAAGCAGTACACGCTCACTCGCTCCCAGAAGGTCACGGTCGACCACACCCTCAACGGCTGGGTCGACCTTTGGAACGACCACAAGCACGGGGTCGGGTACGTCGTCCTGCCGTCGATCCGCTGGCCCGGCACCGGCGGGTATTGGAACACCGTCAAGGTCACCCCTGAACTGTGCGAGGCATGGGGCATCGAGGTGCCCACCATCCCGACGGTCGATGAGCGATACACCCGCCTGGACACGGTGCCCGCGTACGGCGTCGGCTACGACAACCGGGACGAGGCGAAATGAGCGAACAGCACATCGAGTACGCGGTCCGGCTTGTCAGGACGCCGCTCCGGTCCAGTTACGGGTACGCCCCGTTCATGTACTTGCACGTCTCGTCCCGTAGCAATCCGGATTTCCGCAAGGCCCGCGAACAGTGGACGCCACTCGTGCACGAGGCGAAGACGTGGAAGCAGCGCGAGTCGGCGCAGGCATACGCCGACCGGAAAGGGGACGGTTTCGAGGTCATCGAAGTGGCCCGGCCCGTCACCGAAGAGCAAGCCCGCGCCGAAGACCGCAAGCAGTGGGCACTGAACTGGGCGTACGCGGCGATGCGCGACGGCGACGACTTCTACGCCGCGATCAACCAGATGCAGGCTGATGGGCACATCACCCTCGAAGACGCCCGGCAAGCATTCCCGGAGGCGTATTGATGTCCGCGCCCGCTCTGCGGCGCCCGGCTCAGCCCCGACCGGCTGTACTGGGCCGATCGCGCATCCGGTCTGGCCCCTCTGTGCCAGCGCTGCCAGGCGAAGGCCGAAAGGAGCGCACGCTGAGCAAGACGATCCGCGATTGGCCGTTACGGATGCTCGTCCCCGGAGCCGGAGCATCTGCCGGTCCCCACCCCACATAGGACACGAGAGGCCGCCAGAGGGCGGCCACCCCAGCCAAGGAGGTGCAGCGTGAACGAGCCGACGTTTGTCCCGGTCCCTAAGTCGAGCCGGTACCCGTGCGAGCACGAGACCGACCCCGAGTCGTGGGCGCAGTGCGGCGTGCGCGCCACCGTCCGGTTCCGTGTGTACGACCCGCGCCGGGACTACTCGTGGTGGTCGTACGCCTGCACCCCTGAGCACGCACGGGGCGTCGCCGCCGAGTCAACCGTGCAGGGCTACGAATTCCCCAAGCCTAAGGAGGGCTGACCGATGACCAACATGACCAAGTTCCGCGTCGGAGACGTTGTCTCTTACGAACCTGACGCCAGTGGGATGCGCGAAGGCACCGCCATCGTCCGTGAGATCAACGGCGAGACCGTCATGGGTTTCGCCGAGCGGTGGAGACCCGGTCCTTTAGGACCGGGAGGAAACCGCGTCGGTGCGGTGGCCGTAATGGCGAGGAGTCGTTACGCGCCACACTCGCCCCACCATTCCGGTGTCATACCGTAAAATGTTGTGTATGACCAGGACGATCAAGCGGGCGTACAAGTTCCGCTGTTACCCGGATGCGGAGCAGGCGGCGTTGCTGTCTCGCACGTTCGGGTGCGTCCGCGTGGTCTACAACAAGGCGTTGGCTGAGCGGACGCGGGCATGGAAGGACGAGGGGCACCGCATCTCGTACGTGGAGTCCTCGTCCTTGTTGACGGGGGTGGAAGAAGGACCCGGACCTGGCATGGCTGTGCGAGGTGTCCTCGGTCCCATTGCAGCAGGCGCTCCGTCACCTACAGACCTCGTTCATGAACTTCTGGGCCGGGCGGGCGAAGTACCCGACGTTCAAGTCGAAGAAGACCCACCGCGACAGCGCGGAGTTCACCTACCGGGCGTTCTCCTACCGGCAGCCCGCGCAGGGGTGGGCCCCGAAGAAGCACGCGGCCGTCAACCAGCGCCCGGGGCAACCGGTGCTCACGCTGGCAAAGACGAGTGGCCCGCTCAAGGTGGCCTGGCACCGTCAGGTCCCCGCCGGTGTCCCGTCCACGGTGACCGTCTCACGTGACCCGTCCGGGCGCTGGTTCGTGTCCCTGCTCTTCGAGACCGAAGCCCCCACCGTCCCGGACCCGGTGTTCGAGGTGACCGGCGTCGACATGAACCAGGCCGACACCGTCGTCACCTCCGCGGTCACAGCCTCCGGCCAGGTCGTGGTGCGCAAAGAACCGGGCCTGATGCCCCGCAAGCGACTCGAACAACGGCTGCGACGCGCTCAACGCGAGTACGCCCGCACGGCCAAGGGGTCGAAGAACCGGGCCAAGGCCGCCCGCAAGATCGCCAAGATTCACGCCGCCATCACCGATGCGCGCCGTGACCACCTGCACAACCTGTCAACGACGCTCGTACGCGAGAACCAAGCGATCGGGATCGAAGACCTGGACGTGCGGGGCATGACAGCCACCGCCAAAGGCACCGTGGACAACCCTGGCGTGGACGTCAAGCAGAAGGCCGCCAGCAACCGGAACAACCTCGACGTCGGATACCGGGCACTGCGCACCATGATCGAGTACAAAGCCGACTGGGCGAGCCGCCAGGTCATCGCCGTGGACAGGTACTACCCATCCACCCGCCTGTGCTCAACCCCGGGATGCGACTACATCGCCGGAAAACTGCCCACCACGATCCGCGAGTGGACCTGCCCCAGATGCAAGACCCACCACGACCGAGACGTCAACGCGGCAACCAACATCAGAACCGCAGCAACTGCGGAGATCGCCTGTGGATCAGGAATCCGGCTCCACGGTGGACACACCACCAAAGACACCGGTGCCCCGAAACGAAGCAGGAAACTTGACGGGGGCGACCCCACAAGCCCCGCCCTTTAGGGCGGGGTAGTTGACGGTGGACACGTACTGGACGGTTAGCGTTTACGGGTCTCCCAGGGACAGCCACATCGTCACCGACCACGAGGCAGCCACCGCCAAGGTGCTGTTCAACGTCGAAGACTGGCGATGGTGGGACGACCGCCGCGACGGCGAGCCGGGTGCCTACTGGTCCGACTTCCACCCGGACGACCGCCAGGAAGTCACCTCGCAGGACGGACTCCAGCGCACACTGTTCGTGCGCCCCGGCGCCGTCCCGGACCACACCACGAAGGTCGACAAGGCGCGCGCCGAGGTGGAGCGCTGCGAGCAGGAGGTCCGGTCCGCGTGGCAGGCGCTGGGCCGGGCACGCCGGGACCTCGAAGCGCTGCTCAGCACGTCTGTCTGACCCCCGCATTATCCTGTACCGCAGGCCCCCGGAAACCCCGGGCGCCACCACACCGTGCCGGAAGCCCCGGCCCGACCAGAAAGCAGGACCATGATGTCCGCACCGCAGAACGCTCCGTCGAACGCTGCGCCCCGCAAGGCTGTGGGTCGCCAGATCACGTACACCGACGTTGAGCAGATGATCGCCGCCGCCGAGGCAGACCCAGCCTTCGAGATCGAGTTGCTGCGCTTCGATCGCCAGATGGGTGCGTTCGTGCGAGCAACCGGCACCTTCCGCACCGAACACCAGAACGTGACCGTCTCGCCCGTCTACAAGGACCGCAGCGCACTGAGGGCAGGCACCCCGCTCGGGCACAAGGCGTCGATGAACGTCGTTTCCGAGTTCGGTGTCTCCACCAGCGCCTCACTGGTCACCACGCCTGAGGCGGACGACCTCGTCTCCTGCCTGGGCAAGTCGGATGTTGGCTCCCTGGAACTGCTCATCGCCGACGCGAACGGGGAGCACGAGGTCGATCTGGTACCCGTGTATGGGGTGACGGTCAACGCGAACCTGATCGTGCAGGGCGCCGACCTGGACCCGGACGAGGTAGCAGACGAGGCCACCCAGGTGCTCCGTACACACTTCGCGGAGCGCGGCAAGGACGTGCGCGCCAAGGCCCGCTCGGTGGCCGACTTCCGGGTCAACGTGTACACCTCCGACGAGAAGACCGTGCTCGCGCTGAACGTGCTGGCCTCCGAGGCGTACAGGTTCGCCGCCGGGACGGCGTTCACCACGATGCGCGCTGACGCAGACCCCACCACCAGCGCGGCCGGACGCAGCGAAGCCTGACCCTGAGTGGGGTGGGGAGCAGGAACCACGGAGCACTCGCCGGTCCCCACCCCACCCAGGAGGCAGAAGCCACACCCGAAGGAGCACCCGATGAACAGAAAGCCGATCGACACGGCGGTCTCTCTCGTCGTGTCCTATCGGCGCGACCCGGAAGGCAACCGCGTTGACGAGGGTGACGCCTGGGTGATCGCAAGCGTCGATGGGATGTCGATCGGCGGGCTGCGCTGGAACTACCTCATGGAGCCGCCGACCGTGCTCGATGTAACCGTTGACCCTGCATGGCGTGGGCGCGGCATAGCCACCGCTATGTGGGACATCGCCAGGCAGCGCGAGTCCGCCCTGGCTCACTCTGACAGCCTGACCGCCGACGGTGCCGCGTGGGTCGGCTCCCTCAGCGAGGGCGGTGCACGATGATGGAGAGCGGGTTCACTGATGGCATCGAGTACCGCTATCTGGCCCGGACAGGGAAGCGCACCGGGCAGGTCATGGCGTTCGACGGCATCCGCCGGGTCGGGTTCCTCAACTGGGATCGCACCGACCACGAGATAGAGAACATCTTTGTAGACCGGGCGTGGCAGCGGCGCGGTATCGCGACCCGCATGCTCGCCTTGGCCCGCCAGCACGAGGCGGTCGTGCACTCTTCCGCTTTGACCGACGACGGCGCCGCGTGGGCACGGGCCGTCGTCGCGCTCAGCGACCACTCCACGACGAACGGACGACGACAGTGACCAACACCGACACAACCCGCGAAGTGCTGCTCGAACTGGCGCTTGTGGCACACACGGATGCCTCGCTCCGGGAGCGGATCATCGAGGGGTCGTATGCCGCTGTGGCAGACGACCCATTCGCGAGCCGGAAGCAGCGTCGCCGGAGCCGCCGTCTGCGCAAGGCGTTCAACAGACTGACCAGCGACGAACGCGAGGCGCTGGCGAAGGATGTCGCCATGTCCGTCAAGGGATGGATCGTCTATAACGCATTCTCAAGAAGGGGACACCGATGAGCACGCTGACCATCACCGCCGACCGTGCTCGCACCGACCTGCGAGCCGGGGACCGGATCGTCGCCCTGGATGGGCACACACTCCCCCGCACCCGCACGGTGGCTGACCCGCAGCATCTGGCCGGGCTGAACCGTGTCCCGGCGATCAACGTCATCAACGAGACCGGCTCCGACGTCGAGTGGAACCTGTACCTGCACGGGCTGACGAACCTCACCGTCGAGCGCCCGGAGGTTGTCACCGCTGCCGCTGACGAAACGATCAACGACAAGTTTGGGGAGAGTTTGATCGAGCGTTCCGACGCGACGGCCCGTCAAACTTCGCCCAAACTCGCGAAGCGTCGTACCCGCACCATGGGCGGCGTGGTGCTCGTCTCGCACGGCGACGGGCACTGGGAGTCCGAGGACGGCGCGTGGACGATCGCGCACGAGCAGCGCGGCATGACCATCTGCGATGAGCCGCACCCGGTCAGGATCACGCCCTCGATGGTCGAGTACGCCACCAGCCACTTGGATAACCCGTTCTCGCGCGACGTGGTGTTCGCGGTCCGGTCCGGCAAGAAGGGCTACTGGTGCCCCGGCGGGACCGAGCACGAGGGCGAGCCGGTCTGGATTCTCGACTCCGAGACCTACCGCGTGACCGAGTTCTTCGACCGGTTCGGGGACGCGCTCGCCGCACTGCGCAGCGAGATGGAAAGACAGCGCGACTGACCGATCGCAATGTCAGACAGCGGTACTACACTCGTTGTCATGGCAGCGATCACCACCACAAAGCGCGACCTCAACCAGCACACCGCCCAGGTGCTCGAACAGGTCAGCGAGGACACCGATGTCGTGGTCACCGAGCGCGGCGAGCCTCGCTGGCGGCTCAGCGCCTACCGCCAGACCGACCACGGGTTGGCCCGGCTCGAACGCGAAGGAATGCTGCTGCCGCCAGCGGGCGACCCGGTCCCGTGGCCGTCGCGTCCCGGCGGCCCCGAGTACACCGAAGATGAGGTCGACGCCCTGCTTGCGGAGATGACGGGTGACCACTGAGCCGTGCTCACCTACATCGACTCCTCCGTCGCGCTGCGCTCCATCCTCGCGCAAGACTCGAACGCCCCGCTGGAAGCATGGATCGACCACGTCTACCAATCCGGCGGGCTGCTGTCGTCGCAACTGCTTCGCACCGAAGTCATCCGAACGCTTCGCCGTGACTCACGCCCGGTCAGTGACGGGCAGGCGTTGCTGACTCGGGTCAGACTCGTGCGCGTCACCGATGCCACGTTCACTGTCGCGGAATCGATCGAGCGGCACATCAAGACCCTCGACGCCTTGCACCTGGCCACCGCACTGCTGATCGGTGAACCAATCACCGTCGCGAGCCACGACTCCACCATGCTGTCCGTGGCCGAGCACCTCGGCTTGGACACCATCGACCCGATCAACTCGGCCTGATACCGGGGCCGGAGCACCCGCCGGTCCCCACCCCACATGAAACGCAGAGCAACCCGTCCAGGCCAACACCACAAGCCCCGCACACCAGGAGCCCACGATCATGGACCACTCCACCTCGACTCCCGCCGAACTGGCGCTGTCCGACCTGTCGCCCGCTGAACTGGCCGAGACTGTTGTCACCGAGGTGACCGTCACGTACTTGCGTCCGGGTCAAACCGTAATCCACGGCTCGCAGCGGTACACGGTCGATCACGTCGAGTCCGAGGGCGACGATGCCGCGATCTTCACGACGGCGGGTGCGGGCGCAACGATCACCGCGAAGACGTACGAGTCGATCCGGGTCGTGACCGTCTACGGCATCCCTGCGCAGCCGACGATGGGCGAGGGGCGCACCGCTGGCACGGTGGCGCACTTCTGGGGCCACATCCGGTTGGACGGTCCAGCCAGGCTGGTGCGCCGTGACGAGGTGGAGGTGGGCGACACGGTGCATTCCTCGCACTACGGCAAGCGCATCGTCACCAGCGTGGACCACGGCACTTCCGGCCGGACGACCGAACTGCGGTTCTTCTCCAACGACACCGACCACCCCAACAACGAGCGGTACGACTCCGACTCCGTGATCCCCCGCTATGAATCCGTCAAGCCGGTGGCCGAGCAGCCGGAAGAGACGCTGGAGGACGCGCTGTGGGAGGCCATCGATTCCGCGCGACGCGCCAACCCGGATGTCAGTTCGGCATTCATCGTCAGCGTCGTCCTGGACACGCTGCGTAAGCGCGGCATCGACGTGGAGGGCTAAGCGATGGGGTTGCCTTCCGAGGCACGCGGCAACGCGGCAGCAACGAACGGGGCGTACCGGCTCATTCCTGCCGTGGCGGTCCGGATGATCGAAGACCCGCACACCCCGGGCCTGACCCTGCGTGACGGCATCTGGTACGGACACCAGGGGCAGTACGTCGGGGCCGCGAACTTCGAGGTAGTAGGGGCGTGCGGGCACCGGCTCACCGTCGTGCGCCCCGGGCACGAGGTGGAGGCGTGGCGGCAGCGGATCGCCGACGGCAAGCGGCACCGCAAGCGCTGCATCTACTGCCCGAAGGAGGCGGCATGACCACACAGGCCGTTCACACGTGCGCCGAGCCCGGCTGCACGTCCACGCGCGTCCAGCCGGTCGACGACCGCTGGTACTGCTCGGAGCACGCCGGTGCCGCACTCCTGGACCGGATGCGCGCCGACCGGGAAGTCGCGCTACACCCCGACCTGATGCCGTGGGTCGCGATGGTCGGCCCGCTGCGGATGCTCAAGCACCCGTGGGTCTACACCGTGCTACTCGCCCCCGGCGACGCGAACCGGATGTACGCGCACAAGCGGGCCACGATCGAGCGCGCCACCGCCGAGAAGAACTGGCACACCGTGGTCTGGGCGCACGAGCGCCCGTACCGGCTGCGCGCCCTGCTCTCCATCCTGCTCGACGGGCAAGCGAACGACCCCGACGGGCTGCACTACATCGAGGCGTCCGACGTGCCACCGATCACCGAGGCGGACCCCGATCTGCGGCTCCTGGCCCTCGCCGTATGGAGCGACGCCGAGAACATCGCCGAAGACCTGCGCCTGTGGCGTGCCCTGTTCGACGTGCCCGACGGCACGTTCCTGACCGACGACCATCCGGACGACGACACCGACGACGACTCCCCCACCGGGCACCACAGCACCCGTCAGTGGTTCGAAGACCTGCCCGACCCGGTGCGCGTGTACCGAGGCGGTATCTCCGGGGATTGGTCCTGGACCACCGACCGGCTGCTCGCCGCCAAGTTCGCCGAGCACGGTGTCCAGCGCAGCATCGAGCACACCAACTTCGGAGTGCGCACCGCGCTGGTCCCCAAGACGCAGGTATTCGGCGCGCTGACCATGCGCAGCGAGTCCGAACTGCTCGTGCGTTGCACCCCCGACCTGTGGCCGCTGGTCCACCCGGACCGACCGGACGCCTACGACGACGAGATCGGCGACGGGGCATGAGCCGAGCCCAACCTGCCGTGTCGCCTTCTCTTGCTCAGCCGAAAGACAAGAGGACACCGACTCGCCACCGGGTCGGAGTCCACCCGGCGGCGGGGTCGGAGCAGACGCCGGTCCCCACCTCTCTTGTACACCAGACCCGGCAAGGACGAAGCCGGGTGAGACCGGACCGGAGGCGCATCCCCATGACCTACTACGTCGTGCTGAACAACGTGGGCAACCCCGACTTCGGGCAGAGCCCGGACCGTCCGCTGCCCGGCATCCCGGTCGGGCACGCCGAGTGCGAGACGCTGGCCGAGTGCCGCACGGCGGTGCGCGCCTACATCGAGAACAACCTGCTCGGCGCTGGGAACTGGGCTGGCGGTGACGTGTTCACCTCTCCGGACTACACCCCAGACTCGTATGTCGGCACGTTCTCCTACAACGGGCGCCTGTGGAACGGACCCGCCGCTGACTGGCGCAAGCCCGGCCACGCCGAGATCCCGATCGACACCGACGCGACTCCCGACCGCGAGGGCTGACATGGAACGGGTCATTTCCGTGTCCGGCCGCGAGAAGGGCGTGCGGCTGGACCAGGCGTGGCACGACGCGATGGCCGAGCGGCGAGCCGCCCGCCAAGACCCTGACGACGACGGTTCGCGTTTCCTTGCGGCGGACGCTGCCGAGCAGGCCGCATACAACGCGCTCGTGGAGTTCGGCGCGAACGGCCTGAACTACACCGAGATCGACCCGCGCCAGCGCAGAGACGACGAGGAAGGTGGCCTGTGACCGAGTCGAACTGGCCGCTGCTGACCGTCAAGGACTACGACGGCACGGTCATCGGCTACCACTACCGGGACCACTTCCTGGCCCGCACTGAGGACCGCCGGACGTGGAGTGTGTTCGAGACGGACGACTGGACCGGCGCCCCGCTGCGCGAGCGCCCGCTGACCACCGATGCACCCACCCGCGCGCAGGCGCGGAACTTTGTGGACGCGCTGGTCGAGGCGGAGCCGTGACGGCATCGGAACGTGCCCCGGTCCCCGCCCCACACGAGAAGCACCAGCCACCAAAGGAGAACCGATGCCCAAGACGATCGCTGTGACCGTCCTGCTCGACGCCGACCAGTTCGAAGACGACGCTGCGGTGTTCGCGCTCATGGATACACCCCTCGCCGGTCAGCGAGTCACCGTGCATGTCAGTGGGCGGGACTTCGCCGGGGATGTTCGCGGCGCGAAGGTCGAGGGCTGACAGATGGGATCAACCGTGCCGGACTTCGACCGTGGGCTATACAAGGCCATGCTCGACGTATGGAAGGACGCGCTCGTGACGCAGGCTGTTGCGCGGCGCGGATACGGCGGTGCGCGTCATGTCGACGGTGTCGAGCAGACCGCATACAAAGCGCTCATCGACTTCATCTGGGATAACGGTCTGAACTTCACCGAGTTCGACCCACGCGGAGTCAAGGAGTTCGACCGTGACGAGTACGAGCAACTGAGCAACGCGTATCAGGCCGCGCTGACTGCGCTGTTCGCGGCAGACAACGATCCCGAGGACGACGGCAGTAGGGCCTCCGAAGCGGCTCGGGTTGCCGACGATGTACATGACGCACTCGTGGAGTTCGTTGAGTTGAACGGCCTGAGCAACACCGAGTTGGACCCGCGCAACCCGCGCCGCTGGGGTGGTGCCCGATGAGCACACGAGAGGTCGCAGTAGGAACGCCGGGGGTGGTCCGGGAGCCCGCCGACTGCGGCGAGTGCAACCGGCCCGAGCAGTTCTCCTGGGACAGTACGAACCGGGTCGGGGACGCCCCGGTGATCGTGTGCAAGACCCACACGAGTCGCGCCCCCGGATGGGTTTACGACCTGGAGGACGGGGTCGACGTTGACTGGTGGTCTCGCGTCCGTCCCGATCCCGTCAGGACCGACCAGAGCGGAATGCACGGCGAGGGAGACGACCTGTGAGTAACGCTGGCAAGGGCGGTGGGCGCGGCACGAATCAGTACGGGCTACACGGGCGGGCTGTGCAGCACCCAGGGGGCGGTGTCCACAAGCCGCACACCGAGCAGCCCTACGAACTCGAACCGGAGCCCACGATGGACGACACTCCATACGAGGTACTCCACGATGACTCAACCCCGGTGGAGCGGCGCGAGGCATGGGAAGTCGGCGCTGGTCTCCAACGGATCGATGGAATCGAGCCGTCACCGGTCGCCTACCGCCTCATGGACGAGCAGGTCGCTGGACACCTGACGTACTCACAAGTCGAGCGGGAACTCCACCGCCACTACGAGTCGATGCCGACCGCTAGTAGCGCGCAGAGAGAGGCTGACCTTGCTGCGACACGCATCGCAGAGATCATCTCTGAGCCGGGGTTCACGCTCTCGGCAGGTTCGCTCGCTGCGATTCACGGACGCATCTTCGGTGGCCTCCTCAACGATCGTCGCTGGGAAGGGCGGTTCCGTCGCGAGTCGATCACCAAGGCGGAACCCGTGCTCGGCGGCGCATCGGTAAACTACACGCCCGGCCCCGAAGTGACTCGCACGCTCGCGTGGGAGTTCGACCAGGAAAGGGAAGCCGACTTCGTTCCCCGCGACGACCTTGATGCGATCACACACGTGCTGCGGTTCACCTCGGCGATCTGGGACGTCCACCCGTTCAGGGAGGGCAACACTCGCGCAACCACCACCTACGCGATCAAGTACCTGCGTGAACTTGGTGTCCAGATCGACAACGAGCCGTTCAGGGATCACTCTCCGTACTTCCGCGACGCGCTCGTCCTTGACAACGCCCCCGCTCGGATGCGCGACAGGCAGCCGCTGCGACTGTTCATCCGAATGCTCGCAGGCGAGTCGGTTCAACTTCCTGACCTGCGCGCCGAGTACCCGAAGGGCAGTTCCCGATGACCACCAAACTGACGTGGGTGACGCTGGCGAACGGCGACTTGCTGTGCGAGCAGTACCCGATCCGGGTGCGCAAGCCGCTGGTGCGCGGTGAGGGCTGGGAGGTGCGGGTGCCGTCCGAGCATGATGACGGCATCTGGACGTCCGTGTACGACGGCGACGACCTGGACGGCATCACCCGGGTGTGGCGTAAGGCCGAGGTGCCCCGGTTCGTGGACGGACGGCTCGACCAGATTCTGGCCCAGGCTGCTGGTGGCGGGACGCTCGCGGACCTGTGGACCGGCGCGTGGGATGAGACTGCCCGCCAGCAGGTCATCGACCGCGAGATAGAACTTACCGCGCGCCTGGACGCGGCCCACGACGACATGCTCACTCGCATCCGCGCGAACCGGCCTGCCGCCAAGCCGAGCCCGACCCCGCGCGCCGACCTGCTCGCCATGCTGGACGCCGCACGCCCGTACGTCGCACACGCCGCCGAGGGCGGAGGCGACCAGGAGGCTGTCGTGTTGCTGGCGAAGATGCGGGGGTTGGTCCGGTGAGCGGGCGAAGCAACGAACTTCGCATCAGTGTCAGCGGACCCGACTTCATCACCGGGGAGTCGTTCGACCCCGAGCGCGACGTCCCGTTCCTCGAACTGTGTGTGTGGAACGACTACGGACGCTCGTGGCACTACTCGCGGTATGACGCGGACACCAAGGAGGCCGTGTTCGAGCGCGGCGATGCGGAAGTGCTCCAGTCGGACTCCGTCTGGGACGGTGCCCGGTGAGCGAGTTCACGTTCACCCCGGCGAAGTCTGGCACGCCGAACTTCTTCGACGTGGCCGTGCCTGGGGTCGATCCGTTGGGCTGGGTGTGGAAGCCAGCCGGGCTGCGCGAGTGGTGCTGGCGCGGGCTGTGGCAGACCGATGCTGCCGAGTCCTTCCATGCGACCCGCGAGGCGGCGGCCGAGGCGATGCTCGCTGCGCGACGCGACGCCGGTGCCTGAGCACGACGGCGCTTATACTCGCTTATACTTCCTTATACTCGTTCCCGGAGGAGGCGACCGATGCTGCACAATCCCTACCGACCCCGCGCGTCGGCGGACCCTCTGATCGGGCGGCAAGCGCAACTCGCGCTCGCTCAGCAGTTCATCTCTCAAACCCTCGCGACCCGGCACGCCGCCCCCGGCGCCGTCGTGTTCTACGGGGTGCGCGGCATCGGCAAGACATCCCTCTTGCGAGCCGTTCGTCGCCGCGCCATCTCCGAGGATGGGTTTGTCTCCCCGTGGCTGTCCGTCCCCAAGGGCGGGGACTTCTTCGCCGCACTGGCCGCCACCGTGCGCCGCACCCTGGTCGACGCGGACGTGATCGCCGAAAACCACTGGTCTCTGGAGCGGTTCGGGGTCGAGGTGGGGGCCGGGCCGGTCAAGGTCACCGCGAGCGTGAAGGCAGCCGACGCCGCCCCGGCTGGGACGTGGCACGTCGGCAACGTCGAGAACTTCCTGCGCACGACCGCCCGGGCCTGCTCGGACCAGGGCGGCGGACGCGGCACGGGCATGCTGCTGTGCATCGATGAGATGCACGCGATGAAGTCCGCCGACCTGGCCGTGCTGCTCAACGCGCTGCAGAACATCGCCGACGACACCGAAGGCTCCCCACCGCTCGTCGTCGCCGCTGCGGGCCTGCCGCGCGTGCGGTCCGGGGCCACCGCTGCGGCCACGTTCGGGGAACGCACCGCGTACGAAGAGGTCAAAGCGCTGCCGGAACCCGACACGCGTCGCGCGCTGGTCGAGACCGCCGCCGAGGCGGGCGTGACAATGACCCCGGATGCGATGGACCTGCTCACACAACGCTCCGGCGGCTACCCGTTCTTCGTGCAGTTGCTTGGCTGGCACGCCTGGCAGGTGGCCGACCCCGCCCAGGCCGGGGACGCGATCACCGAGGAGCATGCCCGGCAGGCGATCGAGGCGGCAGGGCCGAACATCGCCGACCTGTTCGAGGCCCGCTTCGGGGCTGCATCCCCGGTGGAGTCCGACTTCATCGTGGCGCTGGCCCGGCTCGCTGGGGACGGCACCGCCAGCCGCAGCGACGTGGCCGAGGCGATGGGCCGCACCTCACGCGAACTGTCCATGGTGCGCCGTGAACTGCTCGACAAAGCCGTCGTCGCCGACGCGGGACGCGGACGGCTCCGCTTCACCCTGCCCGGGTTCGCACAGTTCGTCCTGAACGAAACGGAAGGCTGATCGGTGCACGACTGCGGTATCCCCCGTCACTACCCGGTGCTCGACCACGAGACGCTGGAGTCGATCGGCTGCCCGTGCGACGTGGGTTGCCCCAAATGCAACCAGCCCGCATCGTGCGACTGCGTGACCCCGACCGGGTACCACGCGAGGTGGCACCGCCACCGCATCATCGCCTCGAAGATGCTGTCCGAACTCGACACCGACGCGAAGGAGTGAGCGATGAGCGAACTGATCGACCTGCCCGCGCTGGTGCTCGATGAGCATGACGGGTCGGTGCTGGGCCGCTACCCGAGCGTGGAGCGTGCCCGTGAGGATGGGTGGCCGCTGCGTCACGCGTACCTGGATTCGCTGATCATCGACACGTCGAGCGTGCCGGAGGCCAAGCGGGACCTGCTGACCCGTCTGATCGCTCATGCCTGGGACAAGCGAACCCACCGCGGCTACCTGCTCGCACTCATCGCTGCGCCCGAAGACGGCGAGACGGTGTTCGTGGAGGACGTCCCGATCCCGAAGGGCGTTTCGGCGCGCGTCGCCGCCGCCTTGATCGAGGACATGCTGTGGCTGCGCCAGCCGGTCCCGGTCGAGGGCTTCGCGCCGCAGTTCCCGAACGCCTACCAGGCACGCCGCGACACCGACGCGCGGGCCGCCGTGATTCGCGCCCGCCGCCGCAACAGTCTCGAAGCGCAACTGAACCAGCGCCTACCCGGCAACATCGTTGCCCGCGAGAGAAAGAAGTAGGGCCATGTCTGGTGGGGCGCTCGAATATCAGTACCACCGGGTCAACGACCTGGCCGACGCGATCCGGGAGCGGATCGTGCGCGAGCCGTACACCGACGAGTACGGCTCCGATCACGAGCCGCAGCCCCCACAGGTGATCGCCGCCTATGAGCGGGCCGCCCGCCTGTGCGAGATTGCCGCTCGCGCAGCCAAGGACGTCGAGTGGCGCGAGAGTGCGGACACCGGGGACGAGTCCTTCATGCAGGACTCCCTGGTGTGGACGCCGGTGCAGGTGCAAGCCCTGCTCGCCCAGCCGGACAGTGAACGTCTATTCGCCCGCGCCGATGCCGAAGAACTCGCACTTCGCAACGTGTACCGGACCATCTCCAAGTGGACTGAGGGCCGCTGGAACGCGCCGGACGACGAGACAACCGCGACCCGGTGGGCGTGCGCCGACGAGGTGCACGCGGTGACCGACATCCACAAGGTAGAGAACCTGGACGACATCCGCCCGCTGGGCGCCGCGCTCACCGACCTGGTCTACCTGGCCAACCGCTGGACACGCGATACCGACCCGACCAAGGCCGAGTGCGGCGCCCAGATCACGGCGGTGCTGCACGCCGGTTAGGTGCGGGTGGTCGATGCGTTGAGCAGGTGCTCGCCTGCGTACACGACCACGACCTTGTCCCCGGTGTCGTAGACGTGCATGCGCGGCGCTGGGGGCTGGTTCCCGCCGATGCGCCAGTGCGCGAACACCTCCACCGGGCCAACCTCTGGCACATCGAACGTGCGCTGCTGGCGGGCTCGCTCGTTGCCCATCACCCAGTTCGACTCAAGGGCAGCGAACCAGTGTGACGGCACCCCCGCCGCCGGGGTGCGCACCCACTCCCCCAGCGCGCCAGACCAGCCCGCCGCGCGGGCAGACACCATCGCGTCCATGGTGGCCAGTTGGTCCCAGACTCGCCGGGTCCAGGTGCGCTGCGACCCGGTGTGCACGTCCAGGGCGCGCGCCGACTCGATCGCAGATGCCGTGATGACGAGCCCCGGGAAAGCATGCTGCGCCTCGGTCAGCGCGTCGGCCACCGTCGTCACGGTGTCCGGCAGGACAGGATGCTGCGTTTGCGGTGCGGGCCGGACCTCGACCGGAGCCGGGTCGCACGGCCTGCCGGGCTCGACGGTGCGCTGAGCGGGCTCGGCGTGGTCGAGTTGGCGTGCCTGTTCTGCGTTCAACCTGCGCAGGTCGGCGACCTCGCGTTCCAAGCGGGCTGCCCGGTCTTCCGCCGCATCCGCGCGGGACGCCTGCGCCTTCACGTCCTGGGTGGCGGCGACCAGTGCGAGGGACAGGTCCGGCTTGGGCGCCTCAGAGACCCCTTGGCCGGGCACGACCTCGGTCACAGCCAGCCCGAGAGCGGTCGCGTTCTGCGGGGCCGCGAGCAGCACGAACCGGCGCACCGCAGCGACCACGTCCTCAGCCAGCGGCGCCACGTCGGCAGTCTTCGCCGTCCTGGTCCCGCTGGCGATCTGCTGCCAGTGGACCCCGGTCCACACCAGAGCCACCCAGGCGCCGGGCTGCCACGGTTCGGGCACGGGGAGGGCGCCCGGGTAGCGCGCGCCGATCAACGCGTCACCGATCAGGGCGGGCATCGTCGCAGTCCGGTCAAACACCTCTTCGCGGACCGCGGCGAGCGCGGCGATCTGCCGGTCCCGTTCCGCAGCGGGCATCGACCCGTCCGCACGCAACGGGGTCAACCGCACGGCGAAGACGACCGTGCCGGGCGGCACGTGCTGACCAGGGTCGGCCAAGGCGTCCCGCACGTCGTCCGGGTAGACCGGGGAGAGGTCCCCGTCAGTGGTCAGCGCCACCAGCGGGAACCCGGCCAGCGCTCCCTCATCCCGCAGATCCCCGATCAGCGCCGTCGGTGGGGCGATCCGCTTGGTTGCGGTGATGGCCACCGTGTAGGCGCGCGGTGCCTTCTGCTGGCGTCGCTTCGCGGATGCGCCGGACATCTCGTCCGCGACGGCGGCCACCTGAGAGATCGGGATGGCACCGAACGCGGTGCTCACCGTCCCGGTAGACATGTCCGCTCGGACCAGTGTGGGAGTCGGCTTCCCGAACCTCGGGTCTGCTTCGTCTCGCACAGTCAGGATCGACCCGTCCCACTGCGGGGCCGCGCTGATCGCCGCGAGCCCCCAGGCGGTATCCACGAGATACACGTCGCCGTGGCGGGTCACGGTGGTCTTCGAGATGTCGGCAAGGCGCTTGGCGAGTTGTTCGTGGGTCTGCGTCGTGGACAGAATCGTGGTGCTGATCGGGTCGCTGCCGATCCCGTCTTCATCCGGGGGCGCGGCCAGGAGCATGCCGCGCAGCACGACCGAGTTGGGGGCTGATGCGTCCCACGCGGATCTCTCCGCCGCCGCCGTGCAGTCCCGGGTCACGGCGCAGGCCTGCGCGGCATCGACGGACCCAGAACCGGTCGCCACGGTGATCCACTCACGCTCGGCGCCCATCACACACACCGCCCAGGAGCGCGGCTTCCACCCGGTCAGGCCCAGCACCTGCGCGAGGTCTGTGCCGCCCGGATCAACGACCAGCACCGCCGCCAACCCCCCTGCCGTCAGGCGGGTGAGTAGCGAGGTGGCGGCATCGAGGTCACGGGCCATCCGGCTCCGCCCTGACTCCAGCGACTCGCCCTTATCGCGGGCATTGTGCAGCGCCTTGCCGTTGATCCTGGCCACGACCAAGGTGGTGCCCGGCGGAATCTGCTGGGTGCGGGCTAGATCCTGGATGTAGGCGTCCGAGGCGACCTGGGCTGATGGCTTCCCGCCGTCGTCCACCGTTTGCAGTGGAAGCCCGGTGACCTGGTCGTCGGCCAGCAGTCGGTCGAGCACCGACTGTGCGACCTGCGCGCCCCGTGGGGTTCCGGCGGTCAGCGTCCACGCCTGCCCCTCGCCCGGCAGACAGGCTGCCCACTCGTCGGCACGCGACAGGGCCAGACCTCCCGCAACCTGCCCGGCCCACGCATCGACGCGTACCGGCTCGGCCACCGACCCGTGCTCGTTGAGGTCGACATGCCATCCGGACACTTCCGGGTCGAGGTTGGTCACGTACTCTCCCACGAGCCCGACTAGGTCGTCGCGGGTTGCCAGGGTACGGAACGTGATCGCGCGCGAACTGACCATCCCCGGAGCGTACCGGCGGGCACCGACGCTGCCCCCCATGTCTGCGCGCCAGCGCCGCCCCTATTGGCCTGTGATGCACTTCACACAATATTCATTCGGACTGAGGATTGCCCATTCCCATACGCTGAAGGAGTCGGGCCACCGCCCGCCAAATCCGTCAAGGAGCACCAGTGAACACCGAACGCACGACCATGCGACAGGCCCTCAGCCTGTCCTTTGCCGTGCGTTCGCGCTGCTCGGCCCTCCTGTCCCTGGACTCGTACCCCCTTACCGGGGCCGCGAAGCAGGCGCACGAGTGGGCCAACCAGCCGGGGCCCGTGGGCGGAATCAGCACGTAAGTCAGCCAGCGACGCTGACACAGCGAGCCGCCCCGGGCCAGGTCCCGAAGGGCGGCTCTCGTCGTTCTCGGGGCGGTTCGGACCAGAGTCGCAGCCCGTCCCACATGGTCAGGGCAGGGCACGCACCGAGGCCCCTCGGAGCAGGTCCGCACCCCGTCCCACATGGGAAGGGCACAACTGAACAGCAAGTGGGTGAGGTGCACCAGGTTTGCACGGCGGTCTCCAAAACCGCAGGCAGCAGGTTCGAGTCCTGCCACCCGCGCTTCGCTTCTTCTGCCTTCGGGCGGCGGTGAGCATGCGACCCCTCGGGGTCACGTTGAGAACTGCACAGTGAACGAGATTGACCCGCACGGTGCCCTTGGGCGCATGCTGCGGGTCCTTCGGGACGGCGTGCGTGAACGAACGCACGGGCCGAGACGTCGCACACATGCGGCGGGCGTCGGCCTACAGCGTGATGCGCGCCGCCGTCCCGACAATGGGGTGTCGCGTAGCGGCCATCGCTCCTGACTGTAAATCAGGCGGATTCAGTTCCATCGTGGGTTCGAGTCCCACCACCCCAACCACGCGCCGCGGGTCGCTCCCGTGACGTGCTGCAGCCGCCCGATCAGCGGCTGGCGAGACGGCCCCGGAAATGAGGGGGCGGCAAGGGCTGCACACGAGCGCAGCACCTACTGCCCCTGGCGCCGGGAACGCCTCGCGACGGGGTCGTGGCGCAACAGGTAGCGCACCTGCATGGCATGCAGGAGGTTCGGGGTTCGAGTCCCCGTGATTCCACAACAGTGCGAGGCATGGTGTCGCGGGAGATCCGCGAACAGACCCTCATCACGAAACACCTCGCACCGGAAGTCTTGCACAGCCCGGCACTATCCAGCCGGGGGCGACGGCCCACCCCACCGAGGCGTGCCGTCCTCGCGACGGGGTTCGATTCCCTGGGGTTGGCCCTGCGGAAGGGTTTTCCCGCCGACCGGCGTCGGGGCGGTGTGCGCATCGGTAGTCAGGGCTGGGGCGACTCGTGGCCACGGGTCCGTTCCATCCTGACGCTCTCGCCTCGCTGGCTCAATTGGTCAGAGCAACGGACTCTTAATCCGTGGGTTCCAGGTTCGAGTCCTGGGCGGGGCACTAGCCGACAGATACCCCGGCGGTTTGATCAGAACCGTTCTAACCGGGGGTTGCGCGGAGACGACACTCGTCGTTTCCGGTGCTAGGCCAGGATTGAATCTGATCAGATGTGTGGCCCGATCTGCCGACGGTTCGCGACCGTCCCGGAGCGGCGAGGGCAGCCGAAAGGCGAAGCGGAGACCGGTACGAGAAGGAGCAGCACTCCCCTCTCCCGCCACACATCCCCCTCGGGGTGTAGCGCAGTTTGGTCAGCGCATCCGCTTTGGGAGCGGAGGGTCGCAGGTTCGAGTCCTGTCACCCCGACGTGGACACCAACCGGAAGGAACGCCGGGCGGGGTCGCCAGGTGCACGGAGGCCAACCGTGGGCCTGTGTCGGGTTCAGTTGGTGAACTGCCGTCGCGGCACCGGGTTCAACTCCCGGCAGCGGAAACAGGCCAAGATCGGCCTCCCGAGATAGGCACGGGACACGGGTAGGGAGCAAAGTGCGCGAGGGCAGCGTCAAGCAACGGGCGCGTGGGGAGGTTCGAGTCCTCCATCCGCTTTCCTACCCCGACACGCACGGGTAACTCAGTGGTCAGAGTGGGACGTTTACACCGTCTTGGGCGGGGGTTCAAATCCCTCCCCGTGCACGTGGAACGCAGTGACGATCGTTCCCCGCTTGGCAGGCCCGGTCACCGCCTGCCCGTGGTTGATGGGTGCCACGTCATCGCCGCTCGTCACCGCCGTCACGGTTCGTCACCCGTGACGGCACCCGCCCCCATCGTCTAGCGGTCAGGATGCGACCTTCTCAGGGTCGTCACGCCGGTTCGAGTCCGGCTGGGGGTACAAGACGTGACACGCAGCGTGCTGCAAGGCTTCGATCACGGCTCCCTTGGGGTCGAGACGTTCGTCGGGGAATCCCGAGGCCGACGCAGCGAATCGTCGTGACGGGACGGGCCTGCCAGCCCGCCTACCCAGTCCGGTGCAGCCCGTACAGGCCGGACACGGCGGCACCACCTCCTGGCAGGGAGGCGTCGTAGGAGCCGGGGCCCGATGGCCCGCAGGAAGAGCCGACCTGGTGTGACCTGGCGGCTTGACCACGCTCGCCACGGACAGCGAGCACCACCAGCCCGTGCTGGGCCGCGACGCAGGGTGCACGTCGCGGAGACACGGAATCATGGCGGGGTGGAGCAGTTCGGTTGTGCTCGCCGGGTTCATACCCCTGGAGGTCGCCGGTTCAAATCCGGCCCCCGCTACAAAGAGTCCGCGCCCGTTCAAGTCGGGCAGGTAACCCGTGAGCCGTTCGATTCGGCATCCGGCGAGGTCGCCGCAACGGAACAGACCGCGGTCTGGTCTCGGGCTCGTTTCGCCTCGCATCATGCGAGAGCCGGTGGGGAGCGATCCCGCGAACGGCACCTGCGCTCGTGGTCCAACGGATACGACGGCGGTCTACGGAACCGCAGACGGAGGTTCGACTCCTCCCGAGCGCACGGAACTGCTCGCCCCGTTCGATTCGGGGAGGACGAGTGCTGGAGGCACGGGGTTCACAGGGAGGCTGCCCGTTCGACTCGGGCCTGGCGTTGCAACGCCGTCGCGTGCCGGGGGCACGGCCTCCGACTTGCCCGATTGGCGGAACGGTAGACGCGCTGGCTTCAGGTGCCAGTGACCTTCGGGTCGTGGGGGTTCGAGTCCCCTGTCGGGTACGCAGCAACAAGAACTTGGGCTTATGGCGCAGTTGGTAGCGCGCTTGCGTGGCACGCAAGAGGTCGTCGGTTCGAATCCGACTAGGTCCACGGAGACCGGGAAGAGCGAAGGGTGGGAAGTGGTCACTCCCGCCAGCAATATCTCTCCCGCGACGGTGAGGTCGACATCACCGTCGGCATCTGGCCCGGATGCGTTCAGGGGACCCCGATACCAGGACCAATCGGGAGGGCGCTTGCCCGCCTGGCGAAACAGGCAAACGCACACGGTTGAGGGCCGTGGGTCCAGTTGACGCTGGACATCCGGGTTCGAGTCCCGGGGCGGGTACTCGCAAGCCGCGCTAAGGCCACGCGCGGTGAGACCAGTGAGGGAACTGGTAGTAGCAGCCGGGTTCGACTCCCGGCGGGGCGGTCACGCCTCGTGTCGCAAGGGGAACGCAACGTTGAGCGAATCGTCGGTGACCTCGTGCACGGGGAAGCCTGCCGACACACAAACAGCCGGTGGATCAGTCGATGACGGCAACGAAGTCGGCCCGCGCGCGGAAGCACGATCAGCCGGTGTCTCCCCCAACGAGGGGAGCGCGGGTACGGACCAGGCAAACCGGGGCCGTGCAGGCGTAACGAATACCGGACGCTGGTGGCGGTTGGCCACCACAGAGCACACCCAGAAGTGCGCAGCGGAAACTCGGTCGGAAACGTCCGTGCGGAACCCGCACCCACCACCCGCCCACCTGGCGTAATCAGGTAGCCGCGCTGGTTTTAGGCACCAGTGACCGAAGGGTCGTGAGGGTTCGAGTCCCTCGGTGGGCACCAACAACTGACATGAGAGGTACTGGTGGAGATGTCTGAGCAGCCAGCCATGTTCACGCCGATCCCGCTGGTTTGCCCGTACTGCGGGGCCAGCCTGACGAGCAGCACCGAGACGTCCGGGTCTGGGCACTTGGCGTACGAGCGCCCCGGACCTATTGAGTGCGACAACGATCGTTGCAGCGCGACCTGGAACCCGGACGGCACACCCGACAACAGCAGCCCACCCATGTGGGTGCGTTACCCCGATCTGTTCGAGCGGCCCGAACCAGTCCGCACCGCCGCGCGCGGCACACAGACTTGAAATCGCAGTCGCCCGCGCTGGTGGCGGTGGTGCCCTCCTGGGCGGGTCAAGACCCAGGACCGCGCCGGACGGTGAGCACCGGCAGACCGCACGCGCCAGGCGCCTTCGGGTGCGTGCGGACTCGCCGAGTTAGCACAGTGGCAGTGCGTTCGCCTCGTAAGCGAAGGACGCAGGTTCGATCCCTGCACCCGGCTCCCCGCCCCCTTGACGGAACAGGCAGACGTGCGCGGCTCAAACCCGCGTGCCCGCGAGGGCGTCCCGGTTCGACCCCGGGAGGGGGCACCATCGGAACCCACCATGAACTGCGCACGCAGGGGGACCGACCCGCGACCGCGACGTGAGGCGGTCTGCGCAGCACCAGGCGGCGTGCGGGAGCCCGGTGCGCTCCACCAGGAAGATGAACCGCTCGGGGAGCGGCACGGCTTCGAACACCGTTGGGCCGGGGGACCGGCTGGGGATCGTGACCTCCGTCTTCCGCACCTTGCACGAGAGACCCCGCCGCACGTAGCGGGGCGACCCGGCGGTCATGCAGCCGGGCGTGACGGGCACCCACGTCGTGCAGGACGGGTGCCAAGTCGGTGGGATCGCGACCCGCCGACCACCTGGTTCCTTGGTGTAGTTGGAAACGCGCAGGCCTGAAGAACCTGAGTCCTCGGTTCGATCCCGAGGGGAACCACGTCAGTCCCGGAACGAGCACCGCCCTGCTTGCACACGCCAGCGCGGTCCCGGGTCACCCCGCAGACCTCCGGTGAGCGTGTGGCACCCGGCGGAAACGGGATGCGGCGCCGCAGCGCGAGACGACCTGCGGCATCTTGGGGGTGAAGCACAAGTGGACGTGCTCCTGCTTTGCACGCAGGTGGCTGCGGGTTCGAGGCCCGTCGCCTCCACCACGACGCACGTATCCGCCGACATTGCGTTCGGGGGCGTGTACGGCCTCGGTGTCTGGGCCGTCGAAGGCGAAGACCGTTCCGGCTGATCCCCGGGCCGGTGGCCGCCGAGTCGTACCGCCCGTTCGCGAAAGGCGGGACGGCACCAGCAAGGCCCATTGGCGCAGCCTGGTTAGCGCGCTTCCCTGTCAAGGAAGAGGTCGCCGGTTCAAGTCCGGTATGGGTCGCAAAGCGGTTCGGGAGGCGTCCCGGCTGCTCAGGAACGGTTCGCAGGCGCAGGCCTCGCAAGCCTGTCGGTTCTCGAATGAGGGCCGTGGTGTAGGTGCTCGGACCCGTCAACGCAGCGGGCCGGTGGCAGCACGGCAGCCGTTCCGATCTTGCCCCCTTGGCTCAGAGGTAGAGCGCGTCCTTGGTAAGGACGAGGTGCCGGGATCGTTACCCGGAGGGGGCTCTAGGAGAGGGTGGGTGTTCGTCCGGTTCGTCACCGGGCAAATGTCGCCGTCTGACTGGCGGGTCTCACCGCCCTCTCCTTCGCCTCCTTGGCGCAATAGGTAGCGCATCCGCCTTGTAAGCGGAGGGCTGCGGGTTCGAGTCCCGCAGGAGGCTCGGGGAAAGTCACCGGCGACCAGGCAACGACCCTACAAACGGTATGGATAGTCGCCGCGAGAACGAGCCGTCGCTCTCACCGCCAGGTGCGTAAATCCTGGCACTTGGAGGGGTCCGGGCATTGAACGCCGCCCGGCCGAACCGATCCGGCTCAACAGGGCGCCCTCCATCTCGCTCCCATCGTCTAGCGGCCAAGGACTCTGCCCTTTCAAGGCGGCAGCACGGGTTCGAATCCCGTTGGGAGTACGTGCCGCTTCGGCGGCTCGTCGGCGGACATGAAACGCCCCGCAACGCGCCCTCGGCGGGAACTAAGAAGGAGCGCACCTCGTGTCCGAGACGAACGTCGGCGCCGTCGACGTTCTCCCCTCCGGCTGGGATCAACCACCGCTCCCGTCAGCGGCCTCGGACACACCACGCACGCGTCGGCGCGGGACGGCGGTGCACCATTCCCTCGTAGTTCAATGGCAGAACGTGCGGCTGTTAACCGCTTGATCTGGGTTCGAGTCCCGGCGAGGGAGCAAGGTTCGCGGAGGTGTACCAGGTTGCACGTTGGACGCAGAGGACCCGGTTCGAGTCCGGGCCGCGAGCCGTTTGGATGGACCAGCCGATAGGTGGCGGCGGCGCCGGTCTTGAGAACCGGTTGCCCGACAGGGCGTGCGGGTTCGACCCCCGCTCCATCCGCGCTGCAACACAGCAGCAGCGAGGACGGGTGGCTGAGTGGATGAAGGCGCTCGACTGCTAATCGAGTAGTCGCCGTAACGGCGGCTCACGGGTTCGAATCCCGTCCCGTCCGCAGTCTCCGGTGCACCCGGAGTGCCAGTGGCCTAACGGCGCGACTGACAGGCTCCGTGCCGGTGTCACGCCCGGCAGGTCTGCACTGCGGGCCGACGGAGAGACCACAGGCGGCCTGCCGTGGTGGTGCGCTGCGCCGACCTGGACGCCTGTTGATGGCGAAGGCGTAGACCCGGTGGCACCGGCGGGTGTCGGTGCGCGACCGGGCGAGGACAGGTGGCTGAGAGGTTGAAGGCGCACGCTTGGAAAGCGTGTAGCCGGGGTGACCCGGCTCGCGGGTTCGAATCCCGCTCTGTCCGCAAGACCAGTTCCGCTCCGTTGGAGTCCAGGGCTGGTCCTCAGGGGCCGACCGCGGCCTCGTGCAACGCTTCATCGGGTCGCACCCCGACGCGTTCTGCGCGCAATACGGTACATATCGTCGTCATGTGGGCCGATGCACTGGGTCCCCAGTGCGCGGGAGGTAACACCGTTCGAGGTCCGTGCGACCTGACGACGATACGTGCGCACGTCATCCAGAGGCCAAGGATCTCAGTCCTCCAAACTGATGACGCGGGTTCGAATCCCGCCGTGCGCTCGTGCTCGCGGATCATTGTCCGCGAGAGTCCGTGGGGCGAGAGCCAAGCCCGCGACGGACACCCACCGGGTGGGGCACTGCCTGGTGGCGCGCCTGCTTTTGGTAGTAGGAGAACGCGGGTTCGGGACCTGTCACCCCGCCTCGATGGGCCTTGGTGTAATCGGCAGCACAGGGGTTTTTGGTGCCCTTAGCCCAGGTTCGAATCCTGGTGGCCCAGCCATGCGCGCGTAGTTCAGTGGATAGAACGCCGCCCTCCGGAGGCGGAGGTCGCAGGTTCGAATCCTGTCGCGCGCACGTATCGCCCGGCGGAGCGCATCCGTCTCGTCCGGCTGGCGCAGCCTGGTAGCGCACCTGCATGACGCGCAGGAGGTCGGTGGTTCAACTCCACCGCCGGACACGTTTCGGTGGCCGTTCCGCTGCCGGACATGGTGCTTGTAGTTCAGTTGGGAGTAACGCCTGGTTGTGGTCCAGGAGGTCGCCGGTTCGAGCCCGGTCAAGCACCCCAAGCGAGACATGCTTCTTGCTGTCTTGCCCCATCTCGGAAGGAAAGGAGACGGCGATGAGATAGGCGCCTCGCTCACCGTCGCGGCACCTGGCCGCCAGCGATGCGCAGGAAGCAGGTTCCTGCCCATGTCACGCACTGACGCGCACGTCCCGTGGTGGCTCGAAGGCCGTCTCGCGAACCGTCCCGACATCTCCTCCGTCCGCCACTCCTACGGCTGCCGTTTCGGGCTCGACGAGTGCGACGCCGACACCTCGCAACCCGTGCGCTGCGTGATCGACTTGCCTCGTTGGGCATCACGGCAGCCTTGGGAACGCCGCGGCACCGCCACCATCGAACGCCGGTCGTCCGTGCGGTCTGCGTTGCGGAAGGCTGCAACCGCCCACCGCAGCGGAGACGACCCGGAGATGGTCCCCCTACCCGACCCACACACGTACTGCCTGTGCCAGACATGCGGCGTGGGCGGACCGTACTGATCACCACCCGCCCTTTGGGGCGGCCTGGTCTCTTGGCTGAACGGCTAGGCGCTGGTCTGCAAAACCAGTCACACCGGTTCGACTCCGGTAGGGACCTCCACACCCACGAACCCGCACAACCCGAAAGGAGGGGCGATGCGCTCCCCGAACGTACTCGTGCAGGCCATCGTCGTCGCGGACGACCTGGACCACCTCGACGCGATCCATGCCGGGGCCAGGGCATCGCTCCTGGCGAGGGCCGCACACCCGGACGCCCCGTGGGCCGACTGGCTGGCCGACGAACGGTTCACCAAGACCGTCCGGCGCGCCACCCGGGCCAAGGTGGCCGCCCTGGTTGACGTCGGTGGTGTCCCGTCCGGGCCCACCGTGGACGCGGTCGCGTTCGCCCCGATGACGTACGCCGAGTTCCCGAAGCCGGTGGCCCGCACCCAGGTGCAGGGCACCGACTTTCCCCGGCTCGCCACCGCCGTGATCGTCGCGGACCCGCTGGTACGCATCGACGTGCTCGACACGCTGACCACCGGGAAGGCGACCGCGCAGGCGGCGCACGCCCTGTGGGCGGCCCTCGGGGACACCGGGCCGACCGCCGACGACCTGCTGTTCGACGTGCACACCGTGAACGTCGCCACCCTGACCGCGGCAGCGGCGGGACCGGACACGTGGGCGGTGCACGATGCGGGCCTGACCGAGATCGCCGCGGGCACCCTGACGGCGGTCGCCCACCGCACCCCACAACCAGCAAGGGAGGGTCGATGACCGGCCAGTTCCCGGTTCCGCTCAGCGGGGCCAAGGCGTCCACCCTCATGTGGGCGCACGAGTACGAGGTGGAGCCCGCCGCGCTCCAGCAGTTGCGCAACATCGCGGCCCTGCCGTGGGTCGAGGGGGTCCGGGTCATGCCGGACGTACACCTGGGCAAGGGCGCAACCGTCGGGTCCGTGATCGCCATGCGGGACGCGGTCTCCCCGAACGCGGTCGGCGTGGACATCGGCTGCGGCATGGTCGGGGTGCGCACCTCCCTGACCGACGACGACCTGCCCGACGACCTGGGCCCGATCCGGGCCCGGATCGAGAAGGCGGTCCCGGTCGGGTTCAATGGGCACCCCGAGGCGCTGGACGTGCGCCGCCTGCGGTCCATCTCCGGGCGCGGCCCCGCCGAGGTGTCCAAGGGTCTGGACGCGTTCTGGAATCGGTTCGCCACCTTGCACGGCAAGGTCTCCGACATCGAGGGCCGGGTCCGGCGCCAGTTGGGCACCCTCGGATCAGGCAACCACTTCATCGAGTTGTGCGCCGACCAGTCCGGGCAGGTGTGGCTGCAACTGCATTCCGGGTCGCGCAACATCGGCAAGACGTTGGCCGAACAGCATGTCGCCGTCGCGAAGACCCTGGAGCACAACCAGGGCCTCGTGGACCGTGACCTGGCGGTGTTCCTGGCGGGTACTCCGCAGATGGACGCCTACCTGAACGACCTGTGGTGGGCGCAGGAGTACGCCGCCCGGTCCCGCGCCGTGATGATGACCCTGGTCGTCGACGCGGTGCGCGCCTCGTTCCCCGGCGTGGACATCACGTTCGACGAGGCGATCAACGTCCACCACAACTACGTGGCGGTCGAGCACATCGACGGCGCCGACCTGATCGTGACCCGCAAGGGCGCCATCCGGGCCGGGGCCGGGGACCTCGGGCTCATCCCCGGGTCGATGGGCACCGGCTCGTACATCGTGCGCGGTCTGGGCAACCCGGACTCGTTCTGGTCCGCCTCCCACGGGGCCGGGCGGCGCATGTCGCGCGGCGCGGCGAAGCGGACCTTCACCCTCGAAGACCTGGCTGCGCAGACGGCGGGGATCGAGTGCCGCAAGGACGCCGGGGTGCTCGATGAGATCCCCGGCGCGTACAAGGACCTCGACTCGGTCATCGCCGCCCAGGCGGACCTGGTCGAGGTGGTGGCCCGGCTCAACACGCTCCTTTGCGTCAAGGGCTGACCAGATCGCGGCGGTGCGGCTCACACTGCGCCGCCGCATCGCGCACGTAACTCAGCGGACAGAGTGGCGGGTTTCTACCCCGACAGTCGCGGGTTCGAATCCTGCCGTGCGCACGCCTCGCTGGCTCAACTGGTTAGAGCAGGCGACTTTTAATCGTCGGGTTCCGGGTTCAAGTCCCGGGCGGGGCACCCATGCGCGCGTAGTTCAGCGGATAGAACGCCGATTTCCTAGGTCGGATGCCGCAGGTTCGATTCCTGCCGCGCGCACCTTTCCCTCGTCGTCTAACGGCAGGACAACCGGCTCTGGACCGGTCAACGGAGGTTCGAATCCTTCCGAGGGAGCGCAAGTACAACTGGCTGTGGCGCAGTTTGGTCAGCGCGTCCGCTTCGGGAGCGGAAGGTCGGCGGTTCGAATCCGCCCAGCCGGACTCATGCCCGTGTGGCTCAGGTGGTTAGAGCGCTTCCCTGATAAGGAAGAGGTCGGTGGTTCAAGTCCACCCACGGGCACCACGACCGGGTCAACGGTCGAATCTCGTTCGCTGCGCTGTTCCCGCGCATCAGGCAGGTCGATCGGGAAAGGGTGGTGGCGACGGTGGCAGCGTCGGTGTTGGTGCTGAACGCGGGTTACGAACCTCTGCACCGCGTGACGGTGCGGCACGCGATCAAGATGCTGCACCGTGAGGTCGCCGTCGTCGAGGAGTCCCGCGCCGGGCTCACATTCGGGCCCTACCCGTTCCCGACCGTGCTGCGCCTGATCCGGTACGTCGCCATGAAGTGGCGGTACGCGACCGGGGGCGCTCCGTTGTGCACGAAGGACGGCGTCAAGCGCCGGGACAAGGTGTGCGCGTACTGCGGGGGGCCCGCCGAGACGGTCGACCATGTGCTGCCGAAGTCCCGCGGCGGTGCGTCCACATGGACGAACCTCGTGGCCGCGTGCTCACCGTGCAACCACGCCAAGGCCAACCGCACCCCGGATGAGGCGGGAATGCGATTGCAGGTCCAGCCGTACGTTCCGGCTTACGCCGCCTGACCTGTCAGATGCGCCAATCTCTGGACGACACGGACGCTCTGCATAGGGTGCTCGGAGAAGTCCGCCGCACCGTGCGCCGGTCCCAACCCAGGAGGCACCACAATGCAAGAGCAGGTCACCGTGATCGAATGCGACGGACGGGACTGCCCGGAGACGCTGACGGTCCGCGACGCGACGGTGAAGGCCGCCATGCGGGCCGCGGACTGGCAGCCGTGGGTGCGCGGCAAGAAGGCGATCGACCTGTGCCCGCTGTGCACCAGCATGGTCAACGCGCTGATCGCCGTGTGACCCGCGCGCGGAGCACCCGCAGCGCCCGCCCCACATGGCACGCGGGGGCCCGTTCGGCCCCTGACGCAGACGGGAGGCGGGCCGATGGGCGCTTCGATCAGCACGAACCAGCAGGAGCAGGCGCTGGCGATCGTGGCCGAGTGGCTGGGCCACAATGGCCTGGGGACCTGGACGCCGTGCAACGCATGCGGTGGGTGTCGCGCGGAGGCCGCCACCCCGACCGGGGCGGGCGACTACGCGTGCGACAACCCGGCCATCGGGCCTGCGCCGACCGGTAAGGCGGCTGCGGACGCCGCGATGGGGCCGATGCTGATCCCGGATTGGGACTGGACCGGCACCCCGACGCCGACCGTCCTGCTCGAAGGCGGTCCGGAGGACTGGGCGGTCCGCGTCGCAGACGAGTGCAGCGACGCGTTCCGCGCGATCGGGGTGTTTGCCGAGCCGTACGCTTCCTACGCACTCTCGCTGTACCCGGAGGACTGAGCGATGAGCAGCGGAGCCCCGATCTGGAACACCTGCCCGAACTGCGGCGAGCGGTGGGAATCCTCGGGCAGTTACACCTCACCCGCAAACCGGGAGCGCGACCGCGCCTGGTGGCGAGAGGAGCATCTGTCCGGCAAGTGCATTACCGAGAAGAAGGACGTTGAGATGCCCGAGATTCCTAAGGCCACGCGTACCCAGGCGATCGTGACGGACGACATCGTGCAGGTGGCGCTCGTGGCGATGTGGGAGAAGAACACTGGCCGAACGTTCGACCCGGAGCGGTCGATGGTCGCGGACGGCCTGCGTGACGAGGTGCGAGCCGCCCTCGAAGCGGTGGCCCCACTGATCGCGGGCCAAACCGAGCAGAAGATGCGTGACGACTGGGGCCTGCGTTCCGTGGACGACGTGAGGGAAGAGGGGTCGCAGGAGGCGTTCCGGGAGATCGCGGAGGTTGTGGCGAGCGGCGAAGACGTATCGCGGACGATCCGCGCGATCCTGATTCGCGAAGGGTTGGCCGGTGACTGAGCGTCCGATCCTCTTCCTAGACATCGACGGGGTCGTGAACGCGTTCCCGAAGAAGCACAAGAAGAACTACGCCGAGTACGTGCGGTACGACGTGCCCGTGCACGACGACGGTGTGGTCACGGTGTTCCCGATCCACGTTCGCCCGCAGGTCATCGACTTCATCAACCGGGTCCACCGCGAGGGGCTGGCGCAGGTGCGCTGGCTGACGACCTGGGGCCGGTTCGCACGCACCGACTTCGCTCCCGCCGTCGGGCTGGACGACTTCCCGGTGGCGGCGGAGCCTGCCCCGCTGGGCTCCAAGGGGCGCAAGGTGTGGTTGCCGACCTGGTGGAAGTTGGCGGTCATTCGTGAGCAGGCCGCGGGGCGGCGGTTCGTGTTCGCGGACGACGACCTAGGCCAAGAGACCCGCGCCATCCTCAAGGCCCTACCGGGCGAGTCGCTGCTGATCACCCCGTTCCAGACCCCCGGCCTGGAAGACTGGCAGTTGGACAAGATCGAGGTGTTCCTCAAGGGGTGAGCATGGCGGACACGAAGCAGGCGAAGACGGTCGGGGAGCACTTCGTGTGCGCCGCACTGGCGCGGCGGGGGTGGGCGCCCGCGCTGACCCGGGACGGGTTGGAGCGCACCGACATCCTCGCGGTGCAGACCGACAGCAGTGGCCGCCAGATTCAGGTGCAGGTCAAGGCGAGCACGGCGCGAGACTGGCCGCTGGGGTATCGCGGACCCAGGGCGTTGGCCGTCTCGGACGCGGAATGGTTCGTCCTGGTCCACGTGGACAAGACGGTCGACGGGCCGGTGCGATGCTTCATCGTGCCGCGCGACCACCTGTGGGCCGGAGTCTGGATCGAGCACATGGCCTGGCTGACCGACCCGGACGCCAAGCCGGGTACCCGCAACGCAGGAGTGGACAAGGCGTTCTCCCAGGTCGTGACGTTCCTCGGGTACGAGGAGCGGTGGGACCTGCTCGACCGGCCCACCACCGAGGCGCCCGTGCTCCTGCCCGCGTCGTTCCGGGAGCATGCGACGAACCCGCGCATCGGGTTACCGCCTGAACACCCGTGGGGCGACCGGGTGCCGGGCTGAGCGCCGCGATGGGGCCAGAGCACTGCCCGGTCGCTGACGCTCGCGCGTGTGCTGATCCGGCTGATGCCGGACCAGCAGCGAGTCCCCACCCCACGTAGATCGTAGAAGCCGCCACCGGGACGGCGCCGAACAGGAGGACGCAACGATGGACGAGACGACAGCCGTGACCACCGAGCAGGTGCGCGCTGCCGTGGTCGCCGCCGGGTTCAGCGCCGAGGCGTTCGGAGACTGGCTGGACGAGCACGACCAGAAGGTCAGGCATGAAGGCTGGAAAGACGGCGCAGACTGGGCCGAGCAGTACGGGCAGGAGGGCTGAACCGTGACCGCTCCCAAACCGCTGACCGAGCCGCAACACCGCGCTCTCGTCGCGCTGATCGAACTGGCCGACTCCTCACGGGTGCCCGGTGGGCCGCCGATGTTCTGGGTGGCACCGCGTGCGCTTGCCAAGGCGTTGTGGCCGGACTCGCCCGCGTGGGAGCGGCGCACCCGGTTCGGTGCGGTAGGCAACCAGGGGGCGCTCGGTGGCACGATGCCGATGAAGGCGGGCCGCATGCTGGCCACCTTGAAAGAACTGGGGCTGGCCGAGCCGCATGACGACTGGCGCCAGAACCTTTGGACGCCGACCTATCGGGGCCGTGGTGTGCTCGCCGGGACAGCGGACCCGCTGCCGCGCCCCAAGGCGCCACGCCAACCTGAGACGGAGGGCTGAGCGATGGCACGCATCACCCGAGCACGCGTTCTGGTGACACCTGGCCGCATCGCTCGCCTGCCGAAGTGGGCGCGCGAGTACATCGAGGCGCTGAAGGAAGACGCCAGCGGGGCACACCTCAGCGTGGACCCCGAACGGATCGAGCGCCTGCCTGCCTGGGCGCGACACCACATCTATGTGTTGACCCACCCGCAGCGCCCGGAACCGCCCCGACGCGCCCTCAAGCGGTTCCCCCACACCACCAAGGAGACCCCGGATGCCTGAGCCGCAGGACGAGACGTTCAACGTGGAAACCGCGCTGCGCAGGCTCGCTCAACGCAGCGACCGGCTCACAGGTGGGCAAGGCGATGTCTCCGTTGCTTACGACGGCGGAACCGCTAACCCCTGGTACGTCGGCGTCGCAGTGAAGCCCGCAGGCAAACGCGACCGCATCCAGCGGTTCACCGGAGCGTCGGTGGCCGATGTGGTTCGTCGTGCCGCTGATGCTGTCGCGGCGGCGCTCTGATGCCTGATCCGCGCGAAGAGACAACACCGATCTTCACGACTCTGCTGCGAGCCTCCTCTGAGATGCTTAGCCTGCACGACCATGACCCGGTGGTGCGCTCCTGGTTAACCCAGGCTGACATCGAGGCTGACGAGGCGAGGTCCCCTAATGGCTGACGACCTCAAGCGAGATGGCATGCCTGCGCGCCGAGGGCCTGATCCAGCCTCCCCTGCCTGCCAAGCCGGTGCCGATACGGAGCCGCTGGCTGTCCGAAGACGACGAACCACACCAGGGCGACTGAGTGCCCCGACCAGAGCGCGACCGCTCGGGCGACCGCAGATAGGAGAGGTATCGATGCCGACCGACACGTACCTGGCAGAGCCATATCTCGGCTGGCTGAGAGCAGTTGAGCAGGGACGGGTCTGCGTGGAACCGCTGAGCAAGGGAGTACCGCTCATCGAGGCTCCAAACGGGCAGGCCATGCGCTTCACGGTGGACGACAAACCCGCCACCCCCGACCAGGGCGCGGTGCTGGCAGTGCTATTCCACGACGGGTACATCGAGTCATCCTGGGCGACGGGTGAAGAGTGGGCGCGTGTGTGGACCACGCAGCGCGGTGACCTGACGTTGGAGGCGAACAGTGCTGGCAATGGGCTCTGACCCCACGCCCGAAGACCTGATCGGTGTCGTCGTGCGAATCAAGCCGTTCCAGTCTGAGCGGCTGGCCGACGTCGAGATCACGGGGATCGAGCACATCGAGGGCACACCAATCGCGATCGGGCGCCTGCCTTATAAGGGCACGTACACGCCCGGCAGCGCCCACGATGGCCGGTACCGCAAACGTAACCCGGTGGTCGTGCATGCGTCCGACGCTCTCGCCGCCCCTGTGTTGCGTCGCGTATTCGGGGCCGGACCAGACACCGGTCCCCTCCCCACGTAGAACACACAGCACGCACCCACGAGCAGAAGGATCACGACCATAAGCGAGCCCACCACCCAGCACAGCACCGTCACTGATGACGACCTGTTCGTCGGGGCGGTCGTGCGACACGGAGCAGGCGACGCCTTGTACGTGGTCGTCGGCATAGACGGTGACGATGTGCTGATCCGTTTGGCATTTCTGAGTTCGATGGAGCCAATCGGGGCGACCCTTCGTCGCCGCGCCGACCAGGTGCGCCGTGACGACTGGGCGCGCGGGTACTGGCACGGGTACGACTACGGCAGGCGCGGCATGGGTTGGTCCGTTGAGTACGCCGAGGCGCAATCCGACGCGTACCAAGAGGGGTACCAGGACGGGTACGACGCCGCCTGGTGACCTGGCCCCGGGGTCGGAGCAACCGCCGGTCCCCACCCCACTTGGAAGTGGAGAGGCCGCCACCCGGCGGTCACGAAACCGGAGGACGACCCCGATGCCGACGAACACCAGCCACCCGGTCAAAGACACCGACCTGACGATCGCCTACCCGCGCACCGGAGCGAACGCCGGATACGCCGTCCTGCACCAGACCGGATGCGCACACCTGGCCTTCACCGACCGGTGGGACCACCCGCCGGTACACATCGGAACCGACCTGCGCCCTGAGGCGGACGATTGGTACGAGGTCGCCCCGTGCGCCCGTGCCTCCGCACGCCGCAACCGCCTCGAAGACTAAGGAACCATCCGATGCGCACCACCCCCGTAGCGGACATCCAGAAGACAACCGAGGCCACCCAGTTCGACCCGGACAAGCACGTCGATCAGTGCTTCGTGTGCGGTCGCGGCCTGACCCGCGCAGCGGTCGAGCGCGGCTGGTACGTCCGCCTGCTCACCAACGGCTCCCTGGTGGCCGCAGGCGACGAGGTGACCGAGACCAGGCTGGACCAGGGCTGGTTCCCGGTCGGGTCGGAGTGCGCCAAGCAGGTGCCCCGCGAGTTCCGCACCCGCCGCATCCCGGCATGATCTGAGGGACGCGGAGCACCTGCCGGTCCCCACCCCACATAGAGCATGAAGATCACCACCGGGTGGCAATCAGACGAGAGGAGCCCTCGATGAGCGAGCAGACGGTTCGCCTGGTCCGCGACGGGCAGGGCGGCTACGCCACGCCCGACGGGCGCTGGGTTGTCGCGCCGGTCGACGGCATGGGCTCCGGGGTGAACAACAACGGCGGCTGGTCGAACGGCAAGCGCGCCTGGCGAATCACGGATACGACCGGACAAGCGATCCTGTCGAAGTACGGGGACCCGCACAGCGCGATTCGTGATCGGCTGTGGGAAGCCCGCGACCTCATCGCAGCAAAGACGAGCAAGGAGGACTGAACGATGGCGCGAGCACTGAAGGTGTACGGCTGGCAGGGTTTCCGCGAGGGGCTGACCAACTACACGTCGCGCGAGATCGTCCTGGCTGCGTCCAAGGCTGAGGTCGCGCGGGTGACAGGGCAGCGTGACAACCGTTTGTTCAACCTGTGCGAGACGGGCAACGCCGAGGAGGTCGCGGCGGCGACCGAGGCCGGGCAGGGCGTCATTTTGTGGCGCGGCATCGACGACCGCAACGTGTCGTTCAACCGTGACGACCGACGAGGCGGTGCCTGATGGCCGAGCAGGCAGACATCGAGTTCATCGGCGCACCCATAGGTGACTGGCGTGACGGGTATCGCGAAGCGGTGGCCCGGTACGTGGCCCAGCGCGGGAAGTTCGTGGACGAGGTGTACTACCGAGGCCCGTACGGCCCCTGGCAGAGCCGGGCGGACGACGACTACGACGACCTCGCAACCCACTACGGCTGGGCGGACTACGACCACCTCGACCAACGTGAAGGGCGCGGGCAATGCCGCGTCGTGTCTGTCGACTTGTCCACGATGCGTGAGCAGACGTTGTCCGAGTTCATCGACACCGACGCGGACAACCTCATGCAGGTCGGCACCGAGTTCAAGGCCACCTGCGCGTGCGGTGCCTACACCAACCGCTGGTTGCGCTGGGAGGGCTCCGCGTCCGACATGCTCCACTCGATCCTCGGAACCGGCGGTGAGCGGTGACCGATCAGACGCAACCGGTGCTCGGCCTGGCCCCGTCGGGCATGTTCCACGCGGCCGACGGCTCGCAGATGTCCGACGACGGTTGGGCGCCCGCCCTGTGCCGTAAGTCCTTGTGGGTGTCGGTGGAGCACGAGTCATACACCGACCCGGACACCGGCAAGTGGCGCACCGTGCCGCTGCTGGCGTTCGCTGACGGGCTGCCGCGCGTCACCGACGACGGCGTCCACATCGGGGACGTGCCCGGGTGCCTGCGATGCGCCCGGATGCTGCGCAGGGCGGAGGATCGGGTGCATGGCTGACGAGATCGTGCTCACTGAGCACCAGCGCCGCGCCCTCGAAGCCTTGGTCGAACTGGCGGGACCGATCGAAAGTGAGCGGCGCGCCTCGGCTCGTCAGGTTGCGCGCGTCCTGTGGCCCGACTCGTCCGCATGGGGCAAACGAACGGGGCGGATTGACGGGCGCAGCGGAGCCAAGGGCGGGACGATGCCGATGAAGGCAGGACGGGTACTCTCCGAACTGGCTCGCCTCGGCCTGGTCTACGAGGCGCCAGACCCGATTCACGCGGCGATGGGTGCGGCCACGCCGAACCTTTGGGCGCCCACCAACAAGGGCCGGTCGCTGGCCGGGCGAGCGAGCGAGCGATGACTGACAGGGGCCTCACCAACCCGCAGCGGCGCGCTCTCGAAGCCCTTGTGCGGCTGGTCTCCGAGAGCGCGGAGACGACGGGGTCGCACGCCCGCTGGGTGACTCCGACCGAACTGGCTCGCGTGCTGTGGCCCGACTCGCCCGCGTGGCGCCACCAGACACGTCGCATGGACGACTCCCTCGGGGGTGTCGGTGCCACCATGCCGATGCAGGCCGCCCGGCTCCTGCGCCGCCTGCGCGAGAAGGGATTGGCGCACCAGCACCCGTTTGGCGGTAACGGCTGGACCGCGACAGCGAGCGGGCGAGCACTGGTCAAGGGGGCGCGTCATGGCTGACGGCCCTGTGCTCACCGACCCGCAGCGGCGGGCGCTCGAAGCACTGGTGCGGCTCGCGGACGTCCCGGTCGGCACCGCGCAGGTCCCGCAGACCTGGGTCTCGCCGTGGCAGATCGCCCGCACCCTGTGGCCGGATTCTCCCGCCTGGAACCGCGCCACCCGCAGACCCGGCGACGCTGGAGCGGGCGCGGTGGGCGGCACCATGCCGATGAAGGCAGGCACGATCCTGCATCGACTGGGGAAGATGGGCCTCGCAGCGCGCAAGGGCGGCCGTATCGACGCCAACTGCTGGACGCCGACCAGCCGGGGCCGAGCCGCAGTGCGCAACGAGGCGGCGCCAGACACCCCGTGATTGGCACGGTGCCCGCGAGAGGAACGGCCACGCCGGGTGTCCCCCGGTCCCGTCACGCTCCCGACCAGGTTCCCGGCTCGTCCCATATGACCCACATGGCCGACGCCGTTCTGATCCACGCCACCCGCTTCGAGCAGGGGCAGAACAGCGGTGCCGTGTTCATCGAAGCGCACGGCGACGCCCGGCTGCGCCTGACCATGAACTTCGACATCGTTAACCGGGCGGACTCGGTGGTGCGCAGCGAAGTGTGGACCTCGAACGGGTGGACCGAGGCGGTGGTGGTGTTCCCCCACGACAAGGTCCTGGACTCCATCTACATCGCGATCAAGTACGCGGACGCCACCGCGGAGGTGAAGCGGGCCAAGCAGATCCGCATGTCGGACGACGCCGCGTTCCACGCGCTGGCCGGGCTGCTGCGCACCACGACCCTCGCCGTGGCCACACCTTCGCCGAGGGCGGCCACCTAGCGCCGCACCGCCTCTGCTGTCGGGCATCCTTGTTCTCGTGGTGGTGAGGGGCGTCGACCGGGTGCAGGACTATGTGACGTTCCGGACCGCGCATGGCCGCGAGCCGAGCGCCGCCCGGACCGTTCCTGGTGCGGAGCGCACGCTCGCCTTGTGGATCGGGGCGGCCCGCCGCGGGCAGGTCTCCCGCGACGCCCTGGCCCTGCTGGACCGGACGGTACCCGGCTGGCGCGACGCGGGCGTGCTCGGGTTGAACCCCGCCTTCCGCGACCTGGTGCGACGGGCAGCGACCGCACTCGACACCGGGGTGCGCGACATCGAGGCGGAGCGGTGGCTGGCGAACCAGCGTCGCCAGGCCCGGGCCGGGGTGCTGGGCGCGGCGCGGGCCGCCGAACTCGACAAGGCGCTGAGCCCCGCGTGGCGCGCAGACCGGGACCCGAACCAGCCGGTCCGGGCGTGGGCGGTGCGGGTCGCCGCATTCCGGGAGCAGCACGGGCTCTTGCCCCGGCGACGCACCCCCAAACCGCTGGCGCCGGACGAGCACCGGTTGGGCCACTGGCTCGCGAACACGGCTCTCGCGGCGCGCCAGGGCACGCTTCTCGCCGAGCGCCGGGCCATCATCGACACCGTGCTCGGTCCAGGCTGGGACACCGCGCGCCGCGGACGGCGCGGATAGCGGAACGGCACTGCGCGCGGACCACGGCGGTCCCCCGCCCCACATGGCAGGCATGAACCTGATCGAGACCACCACCCGCCGCCAGGGGCAGCACCACGGCGTCGTCACCGTCGAGGAACACGGCGCCGCCCGCCTGCGGGTCACCGTCGACATCGATACCTCGTACCGCGAGCAGTCCCGGATCTCCGCCGAGGCGTGGACCGAGCACGGCTGGGCGGAGGTAGTGCGCCTGTTCGCGGGCGACCCGACCCTGGACGCCGACTACGACGCAATCCGGTTGGGGAACGCCGCCGAGCAGGTCAAGCGTGGTTATAACGTGCGGTGGAGCGCGCAGGACGCGTTCGAACGGATCGCGGACCGGTTGCGGCACGCCGCCCTCGCGGTTCTGCAGCCCACCAGCGCCTGACCGGAACCCATCACCCCTTATCCTTAGTACATGCGTTCGAACAGGGGTGGGGGCCGGTGGGGCTGAGGCGACGCGAGCCGTGGGACGGGGACCGGTCTCGGATCGAACGCGTCCCGCTGCGCGACTCCCCCGAGCAAGCCCCGGCCAAGCAACGCGCCGCCACCCCGGCCACCCGGCCCGAGACCCCGCTCCCGGTGCGTGTGTGGGTCACCCAGCGGCAGACCGGCGAGTTCGAAGCCAACGGGGTCGCCGTCGCGTGGACCACGCGGCAGGTCGAGGTGCGCTACATCGACCCGCACGGGCGCGAAGGGTTCGCGTGGGTGTGGGCGTCCGCCGTGACCCGCCGCGACGCCGACTAACCTCGGGCGCCTTGGCGTGGCTTCTGCGCCTTGGTGAGCAACGGGAGGCCCCCGAGGTTGGTCAACTGGGTGATCTTCTCGATCTGATCGGTGTGGTTGAACGTGTTCGCGCCCGTACCGGCCTTGCCCTGGCGGCTGATCGCGTCCACCTGGATCGTCTTGACCGCGCCGTCCGCGTATACCGCCGAGATGTACGGCGACTCGACGTACGCGACGTAGACCAAGGGGTCTTCCTCGGGGACCTTTGTGCCCTGAATCTTCGTCCGTCGCGTGGCCACGGCGAGGCCGTCACCGGGCATGATCTTCGCCGCGCCGGACGCGTACACCAGCACCAGGTCGCGCGTGATGACCTCGCTGTAGACGCCGGTGAACACCCCACCCTCGGCCTCGGCAGCACCCCAGAAGAACTCCAGGGTGCCGTCGGCGAGCATCTGTACTGCGGCGTCGTTCTTGTCACGCGGCGACGGTGTGGTGCCGCGCTTGGCGGTCCCGCTGGTCGGGTCGGTGACGTCCTGGAACCGCTGCGTCTCCTTGAGCACCGGAAGGTCCTGGATGTTGAACTTGACGTGCTCGCGTGTCAGGTACTCGCCCCGGGCGTCCTTGTCGATGACGTAGACGGCGTCCACTCGGTCGCCGTCCTTCTCGTAGAAGGTTTGCGCGCCAGCGCCGGACGCGCTGCCCTGGAACTTGATCGCGTCGAGCGGTAGCCGCTTGAACAGACTGCCCTTGACCACGACCACGTCCTGCTGCTCGAACGCCTCGGGGGCGTGGATGGAGACGTGCACCAGCGGGTCGGACTCGAACTTGGACGCATAGAAGTCGACCTGCTTGCGCAGCGTCTTGGTGATCAACTTCGACCCCGACGTGGCGAACCGCTTGGCCAGGCCGAGCGACGACACGGTGAACATCTGGGTGCCCTCAGCCTCGATGTGCTTCCGAGTCGTCATCAGCAGGACCGACTCGGATGCACTCAGACCGTTCTCGGCGAACACCGAGACCATGTTGTCACCACGATCGGTCGACCTCGCGGAATGCTTGCGCAGCCGGGCGAACGGCACCTGGTACTGGTTCCCGGCGTCGGTGAAGAGCAGCAGCAGGTTGTCGTCCGTGGTGTCGAGCACCTCGATCACGTCGTCGTCAGACACGGTGCGGCGGTCGGTGTACTTGATGTACCCGTACTTGTCGCGGGTGACGGTCACGTCCGTGACGATCACCTGCTCCTTGAACGACCTGAGTGTGTCAGCACCGAGCAAGGTGGTCTTGCGCTCCCCGTACCCGGCCTTGGTGAGGTCCTTGATCGCCGCGCCGAGTCGGTCGGTCAGGACTCGCACCCGCTCGTCAGGGTCGGTGATCTTGATGTCGGCGTCAGCGATGGTCTGTTCGAGGTCTCGCCTCTCCTCGATCATCTTGGCCGCGTCGATCCGGTTCAACTGGTAGACGCGCATCATGGCCAGGGCGTCAGCCTGCGCCTCGGTGTACGAGAACTCGGCCTTCTGCCCGGGAACTCGCTTGCTGCCGCGCAGCACCTCGATGAGGTCGGCCTTGCCGTCGGTGTTCTGAGCCGCGTGGATCAGGGCATCCAGGTTCGCCGGGACGGTGACCAGGGCGTTGACGATCTCAAGTCGAGCGACCGCCTTGCGTCGGATCGCCTTGAACTCCCGCACGATCAGCGTGTGCTGGAACGCTGCGAACGACTCCAGGTACCCCATCAGGTTGAACACCCTGGGCGTCTTGCCGTCCAGGGCCATCCACTGCAACGAGTACGTCTGCCGCAGGTCGGTCTTGGTGAGCAGCATCAACCTGGCCTGCTCGTGGTCGAACCCCGGCTGCAAGGTCACTTCCAGCCGCACCCGGTTGGCCGCGATGTCTTCTGGGCCGGTGAAGTCGTCAATCTCCTTGATGCCACGCAGCCGGTTGTCAAAGATCATGTCCTTGACCTTCTCGACGTACCCGCTCACAGCCCCGGCCATGTTGTACGGAACCTGGGTGATGACCAGGCCGTTGGGACTGTCCGGGCTGTCGATGATGACGCCTTCGTTCTGGAGCCGCCCCACTCCGGTGGAGTAGTACTCGTCCAGGTCCCCGATGAGAACCCCGCCCGTCGGCAGGTCAGGCCCCCCGAGGATGCCGAGTGCGGTCGCGAGGCGCATCTTCGGGTTCTTCAGGTACTCGCGCAGCAGCCTGGTGGCGTCGACCGGGTTGTGCGGGGCGATGGCGGAGGTGAACCCGACGGCGATGCCCGTCTTGACGCCGTTGATCAGCAGCATCGGCAACTGGACGGGGAACACCTTTGGCAGTTCAAGGGTGTTGTCGTAGTTCGCCTCGTAGGGCACCAGGTCCTTGGACAGCCGGTCCACGAACGCCTGCCCGTACTCGGACAGACGCACCTCGGTGTACCGAGGCGCAGCCGAAGCGTTGCCGGAGATGTCATGGAACGAGCCGCGACCGTCGATCATCGGTAGATGGAAGGTGAACGGTTCGGTCAGGTACACCATCGAGGAATACGACCCGGCGTGCGGGTGGTACTTGCCCATGACGTCACCCTCGACCTGCTGCGCCTTGCGATGTTTGGACGTCGGGGCCAGTTTCATCTGGTGCATCGCGAACAGGATGCGGCGCTGCACCGGCTTGAGACCGTCATCAAAGCGAGGGATCGCACGGTCGGTGGCGACAGCGATGGCGTAGTCCAGGAACTCTTGCCTGTTGACCCCGACGATGTCGGTGTCCTCGACGTTGTCCAAGGTCAGGTCGATGACATGCTGGCTGGTCTTCGGCGTACGGGGCATCTCAGTTCTCGACCTTTGCAAACTCGGCGTTCTCCATCAGGAACTCGCGGCGCTGTGGCACGTCGGTTCCCATGAGCAGTTGCATGTTCTCGGCGGCGTTGTCGAAGTCGTTGGCGACGTACCGGTACAGCCTGCGGGTGCCTGGGGTGTTCATCCACAGGCCGGTCTTCTCGTCACCGATCTCTCCGAGACCCTTGTTACGCAACGTCTCGACGATGCTCTTGCCGTGCTTCTCGACGATCGCGTCCTGCTCGGCGTCGTTGTAGGCGAGTACCGTGCTCCCGCCCCTCAGGACGTTCTCGTACAGGGGTGTCATCACCCGGTACAGGTGTCCGTTCTGGATCAACTTCGGCATGTACTCGAAGAAGAACGCTTGCAGGAGCATCGAGATGTTGGAGCCGTCAGGGTCGGCGTCGGTGGCGATGATGACCTTGTCGTACTTCAATTTGGCTTCGTCGTACTTGGCGCCGATCCCGCACCCGAGCGCGGTGACGATGGTGGCGATCTCGGCGTTCTTGAACAGCCGGTCAGGGGTGGTCTTGAGCGCGTTGATGATCTTGCCGCGCAGCGGGAACACCGCCTGGAACAGTCCGTCGCCGTTCAATCGCATGCGGACCAGCGAACCGGCGGCAGAGTCCCCCTCCACGATGAAGATTTCAGCGGACTGAACGCCGCGCTCGCCGCGCAGCCTCTTGGCTGGCTTCAACTTCTTGGAGACTGCCGCCTTGTTCTCCTTCGTCTCGACCTTGATGGACGACAGGTCGGAGAACTTCTTACGGTCGGCGGCACGCGCCAGTGCCTGCTTGATGATTTTCTCGACGTCGCCGATCGCCTTGTCGAAGCAGAACATGCCCTGCTCCTTGACGACCGCGGTCACAGCCTGCTTGGCGAACGTGTCCGACAGTTGGTCCTTGGTCTGCGAGGAGTACGTCGGGGCGGTGTGCAAGATGGATACCACGGCCAGCATGCCGGGCTTCAGGTCGCGCTGCTCGATGGTGTCCTTGGACAAGTTGAACTTGCGGGCGTAGTCATTCATCAACTTGGCGATGCCCGTGTTGAACCCATCTACGTGGGTGCCGCCCGCAGCGTTGTAGAGCACGTTCGTGAACCCGGTCTGAGCGATGTCGGGCCCGTTGGACCAAGCCACGGCAATCTTCGCCTGGACCGTCTTGTCGCCGTCAACGAATGAGCCGTCGAACTCGTGAATGTCCGTGATCAGCGAGTGACCGTCCGGCAAGTGTGTGGCCAGGTCGCAGATGTACTCGCGCAGCCCGCCAGCCTTGTGGATGGTGACGGTTTCCCCGGTGGCTTCATGCGTGACGTGGTAGGTCGCCTGGGAGTTGAGGTAAGCGAGCCGGGTCAGGTCGTGGACGATGAAGTCGTAGTCGAAGGTGGCGTTCTCGAAGCAGTCCTCGGAGGGGAGGAACCTGATCTCGGTGCCGTGGTAGCCGGGTTCGGCTCCGTCGGGCAGGTTCTTGCCAGTCTGCTCCTGGGCGCGGTATGCGCCCTTGGACGTCAGTGCAACCTCCGCAGTGCCCGGCTCGCCGGTCTTCTCGTCGAGCCCCAGCCGGTCGTGGAAGAACTTCCCGTCGGACCAGATGCGCAGTTCAACCCAGTCGGACAGTGCGGTGATCGCCTTGGCACCCACACCGTTGGTTCCGGCAGACACCGAGTGCGCGTCCTCGTAGTGGGAGCCAGTGTTGGGGATGGCGATGGCTGCGCGCGCCATCGGCATGAGGTAGTCATCCCCGCACTGAACACCTCGGTCCTTGTCCGCGGTCGCCATGACCTGGGTTGGCATGCCGCGACCGTTGTCACGAACCGACAAAGACCCGTCAGCGTGCAGGGTGAACCAGGCGTCGGTGGCGAACTGGTTGATGATCTCGTCGTTGGCGTTGTCTCGCGCCTCGCGGTACAGGTGGTAGGCGTTGGCGTTCGACCCGATGTACATGCCGTACCGGGTGCGGATGTGCCTGAGCCCGGAGAGGGTCTTGATCTCCTGGCTGGTCTGCGTGATGGACAACAGGCGGGTCCTAACTTCCGAGGGACGAGGGCGAACGGTGCCGCACCTTTCGTATGTGGGTTGACGGCACCCGCCTGATCCGAAGCACCGTCATCGGCGCTCGCCCACGGCCAGGACCGGGGCGACCAGGGTGGCCGCCATCTCGCGGTCCTGGGCGGGGATCTTGCCCGCCTGTTCGTAGTCGGCGCTGATGTCTGCCGCGTCCCACGTCGGCAGCGGTGTGGCGTGAGGGGCGCACACGCAGCCGCGGGTTCGCCGGGTGCGCTCCGGGCAGCCGCACCCGGCGGCGGGCCACTGCGCGTCCAGGTCGGCCTGCAACGCGTCCACGCTGGCGTACGCGAGTCCGTCCACGTCCCATAGGCGCCCGTCTGGGGTGCGCCCGTACGCGTGGCTCCACTCCACCAACGGGTTCCCGTCCGCGTCGTCCTCCCCGTCGACCGGTTCGTAGCGCAGCACCACGTCCCCGCCGGTCGCGTCCGCGACCGCGAGAGCCAGGGCCAGGCAGTGACCGTTGCGGTACGCGTGCCGGGCGTTGTCGTCGAGCAGTCCGGGTGTCACGGTCACCGCGGTGATCGGGTCGCCGTCCTCGTCGCACACCGGGTCGAGCCAGTTGTCGATCAGGGCCAAGGACGCCGGACCGGTCACCTCCCCGCCCAGGTCGTACCCCGGCGCGGGACCGCCCCCGGTCGCGTACCGGCCTGCGCCGTCGTGCAGGGCCCCGCGGATGTCGATCGTGGTCACACCGGGTACTTGTCCGGCGAGCGGTCACCTGCTTCGCCGAGCGGTGGAGGCCCCGTCCTTCAGGGCGGGGAGGAAACCGCGTCGAGACGGTGTTCGGAACGTGGGTTGGTCGTTCTGGTTCACTTCTCGTCTCCGGTGAGGGTTGGTGTGGTCTGGTAGGTGTAGCCATCGCCGCGTTGGAGCAGCCGGACGTGTTTGTGGTTGATGCCCTGGATGGTGGTGTGGGCGGTGGTGATGTTGAAGGAGCCGGTGGCGCGTACCGCGACCCGGCCCACGTGGGTGCCTTGCTTCTTGCCGGTGGGGACGACGGCGCGTACGAGGTCGCCGGTGGCGTATCCGTGGTGGATCTTGGTGCGGTTGACCTTGGCTGGGGTGCCGTCTTTGGTGGTGCGGGGGAACCCGTACTTGTCGACGTTGACCCGCCGGTAGCGGCCCCGTCCGGCGCAGGTGACCACCAGGGTGGTGGCGGGCCACCCGGTGACACCTGTGACGTCTCCGACGCACAGGGCGTCCAACGCGTGCGTCTTTGGCACGGCGTGGACGGTGCGGTTGTACTTGGTGCGTCCGCCCGTGGACGTTTTGACCGGGAACCCGCGTGCTTCGATCGCGTGGGTTAGCGCCCACCTCGTGGAGTTGACGGCTGCCGCGTCCCGCAACGGGCGTTTGAGCCCGGCCTTGACCCGTGCCAGCCGGGCAGGGTCGCAGGCGAGGAACACCTCGACGGGTTGTGCGTCCTTGGCCTGGTTGCAGGTCACGCAGGCGAGCACGAGGTTGGAGACCCGGTTGGACCCGCCCTTCGACCGGGGTCGCACGTGGTCGATGTTCAGGGGCACGCCGGTGGCGTCGCAGTACACGCAGGTGTGTCGGTACTTGGTCAGAAGGTATTCGCGGGCTTCGAACCCGGCCAGGGTGCCTTGCTGGTACTCGACCCCGCCGATTTCGGGGTTCTCCATCGCTTGGGTGTCGAAGCGGACGGCTTCAACGTGCACGCCAGTAATGGGTGCCCATCTGGTGAGTCGGTCCACCCAGGACAGGGTCGTGACCACCCGGTGCCGGGTGGACGGTGCCAGCCACGTGTTGAGCCCGTCGACGGGGTGACGGCGTCGGTTGTCGAACCTCGGTGCGCGGTAGCGCAGGTTCCGCGACCGGCGGCCCCGGCGTAACTGTGCGCGGGAGGTCATCGCATTCTTGATGGTCAGGCCCCGGTGGACCAGGTCGATCAAGGTCACCGCTGTGCGTTCACCGTCCCGGGTGGTGGTGAACAGGGCCAGGCCGGAGTGTTTGCTGCCGGGGTCGATGCCGAGTTCCACACCATCGACATCGATCCCGGGGGTGGTCGCGTCCACGTCGACCAGGCGGATGATGAACGGGACGACCCGGTGGACTCGGGCGCGTCCTTTGCGCAGCAGTTCGCGTGCGCGGGCAGGACGGGTCGGCATCAAGGGCCGACCGTGACGGTCGAGCACGAACACGCGCCCGACAAGTAGGGGACGGTCACCCGTCCCGGCTCCCGCACCCACCGGGGACCCGGCAGGTGCGGGGGTGACGCCGACAGCAGCAGGAGAACTGCTACCGGTCTCCCCTCGACCCTGTTGACCGCTGCGGTGCCCCGGCATAGCCGTGGCGCCCGTGCCCCGTTTCGTGGATACCCCATCCGTGTCTGCTGGCACAGGTTCGAGAGCGGCGGGCTGAGGAAGCACCCGACGGTCGATCTGCTGTCGTGCGGTCAACGCTGTCACCTCCATCTCCTTGTCTCTTGGTGACGTGGTCTGGTCAATCAACCCCTGAAGTTCTCCAGGGCTCAACGGTCAGCGAAACGCCTCCCGTGACAAGCCCCTCCCTTCAGGGAGGGGTGATTGACTCGTCCTCGTACAGGCGGGCGACCGGGACGCGGTACTTGCGCGCGTACAGGCTGTCCCCGTCGTCGTACTCGACAACCACATACCCGGCCTTCTGTGCGACGCCCACGACGGTGACGGACATGCCGTCGAGTTCGTCGTTGCCGGGCAGGTCGAGCCGGTAGTCCTTGCCGACCATCGACGCGCGCGGCGGGCGCCGGTGCACGGTCTGCGGGCGGGTCGGCGGCACGTAGTCCTCGTTGCGGGTCCAAGTGATCACGGACTCCGGGTCGAACCGGCCCGGCGAGCAGGCGTTGCAGGAGTACTGCCGGTTCGCGGTCCTGCGGTTGCGCCCCACCTGGTGCCCGTTGGGGCAGGTGCCGACCCAGCGGGCGGCGGGCTTGGGCTGGCCGTCGAAGCAGCGTTTCCCGTCCCCGCCCAGCCCGATGGCGGTGCGCCGCCACTCCTCGTCGTGCCCGTGCCCGGGACCGGTCAGCGCGTGCGCGACCTCGTGGGCGATGGTGTCGCGCACCTTCGCGTCGTCGTGGAGCAGGGTTAGGTCGTGAGACATGGAGATCGTGCGGTCCCGGTACCGGGTCTGCCCGGCCCGGGCCACCGCCGCGTCCCACTCGAACCGCCACCCGGCCAGGCCCACGTCGGTCAGCAGCCGCTCCGCGTCGGCGCGTACCGCGTCCAGGCGTCGCTGCGGGTCCTCCGCGGGCGGGTACCCGTCCACCACCCCGACTGGGGCGACCGGTGCGGGCGCCGACAGGTCGTACCCGGCGGATGAGCCGCCGGTGGTCGCAAACCGGCCCGCCTGGTCGTGCACGGCCCCGTTGGTGTCGATCGTGGTCATGCCTGGCACTTGTCCGGGAGGCGGGCGTCCGGTCAGGTGGCCGGTCTCTTGTGTTTGCGGTACTTCCCGAATCCGTTGCTGGTCACCGAGACCCAGGTGCCGCACACCGGGCAGATGGCCCCGTTCCCGGCGGCGAACCCGCGCCGTTCGGTGGGGTTCTTGCGCGGGTGCGGGCCACCCCACTGATGCTGCTGCCCCGAACCGGGGCAGGTGTCGTCAGAAGGGGCTTTCCCGATCGTCCACTCCACCGGCGCGGTGGGGAAGCATACCGAGCACAAGATCGCGCCCTCCTGGTCGACCGCGGCCTTCTCGGTGAGCCCAGACAGGGTGGGCAGCCACGCGTACTGGGTCGTCGGGAAGCACGTCGAGCAGTTCATGTCCTTGTGGATGTGCCCGCCGGAGGCTTGCACGAGGAAGAACCGCTGCCACGGGTTGGCGTCGTACCGCTCCTCGTATGGGGCCGCCTCCTCAACCAGTGCTGCACGCTGCTCACGCAACGCATCGATCTTCTCGACAGCGGCCCGCGCACGAGACGCCTTGGAGTGCGGGTCCCGCTGGTTGTCGAACGCCGCCATCACTTCGGCGCGCTGCTCGCCGGTCAAGTCCCGGTCAGGAACCCTCCCCCACTTCTCGATCACCTCTTGAGCATGGCGCTCGCGGTCGGTCAGGGGTGGCTCACTTGCGGCGAGTTCACGGGCCTTGGTCTCGGCGTCCTGGTTGCTCATCTGCCAGGGGCCCTGTTTGGACCGCCCGCGTACGACGGTGAGTTTGAACGTGTCATCAGCGGCCCGGTGGATGGCGTCGAATGCGTGCGCCGACTCGGACTGGAGTCGGTTCAGTTCACCGAAAATGCGGGCCAGTTCGGTGTCGTTGGCTACCGCTTCGTCATGCGGGACCGGTGGCGGGGAGGCTGGCACCCCCAGATCGTAGCCAGCGGCCCCGCCCGTCTGGTGGGCGTACTGGCCGACCTGGTCGTGCAGGGCGCCGTTGCGGTCGATGGTCGTCACTACAGGTCTTCTCCGTTGCGTTCCGCTGCGTCCGCGCACCCGATGCACAGGTGGTCGCCTGCCGCGTCGTAGTACGCCACCGACGCCTCGGTGCGCCCACACCGGTCGCAGGTGTCGTACCCGCCAACGACGGAGACGAACAGGTCGGCGCGCAGGTCGAACCCGACGGTGGGGCGCGCCTGGGAGGCGAACTGCCCGTTCGCGCCGTGCAGGTTCCCGTACCGGTCCAAGGTGGCCATCGTGTCCTCCGTTCAGTCCATGTTGTTGGCGATCAGGTATTCGGTGCCGTACGCCTCGACGGGGTCGAGACGGTCGGTGATCTGCGTGGGCAGGTCTGCCCGAGTCACCTGCTCGGGGGTGGCGGTGTCCAGAAACTCGCGGATCTTCGCGCGGGCTGCGTTGCGCGCGTGCCGGTCGTCCGGGTACGCGGTGGACGCCTTCGCGACCTTGAGCACGGTGGCGCGCATGTCGGTGCCGACGCGTGCTGGGTCCAGGCCCCGCATCACGACGGCCGCCGCGTTCTCCCGGCCCTTCTTGCACAAGGCGCGGATTTCGGCGCCGGTCAGGTCGTCCCGCCCGGCCAGCCCCTCCCACCCGCGCCGGTCGTTGCCGGTCAGGATGCGCTCCCTAACGTCGGGTGCCAGGTCGGGGTGCGCGGCCACCAACTCGACGGCTCGGCCACCGAACCGGAACCCCCACCGGTCGGTGTCCTCGGGCCGGTCCCCCAGAATGAACCGCTGCGTCTGGGGATGAAGCCGGATCGCGTCCTCGACGACGTGGGCGGCCATCAGAGACCCGCCAGGCCCGTACGGGTCCTCCGCCGCGGCCTGCTCGATGCTGGCGATCTGCGCGGTCGCGCCCTGCTGGTCGCGTTGGGTGTACTCGGCCTCCACCTGGGCGGCGAACCGGTCCAGGGTTGTGCCCGCAGGGTCGGACGAGGTGTGCAACCGGACCCCGGTGCGCCGGTCGGTCGCTTCCAGGTACGCACCGATGGACGCATACGGGCTGGTGATGACGGCGACATCGAAGCGGGCGTCTGGGTGGTCGGCGTTCCACGCGGTGGCGTCCTGCGCGGTGGGGGCGCAGTGCGCGGTGAGGCGACGTACCTGCGGCGCGGTGAACACCCCGGGTCCGACACCGTTGGCGCTCGCCTCGAACGCGTGCTCCAACCACGTCTCCTCGGCGGCGCGCTCCACGTCCTCGACCAGGCAGTGCGTGGACCCGGTACCGGTGTGGACCGTGCCGCTCACCGGGGCGAAGCAGTTGCCGCACACCCCGGCGCAGTCGTCGGCCTGGTAGTCGGCGGCGAGCATGTCGGCGGGCACCGGTGGCACCGAGAGCACCGGCACCGGTGTCGGCGGCTGCGACGAGCCCAGGTCATACCCGGCGGCGGGTTGCCCCTTGGCGGAGTACTGCCCGAGCCGGTCGTGCAAAGCGCCGTTGGTGTCGATGGTGGCCACGTGATGCTCCGGGGTCGAAGGAGAACGGTTCGTCACCGCCTACTTGTCCGGGGCCGCTAACACCTGCCTCACCGCCAAATCCGGGCCTCGATCGGGGCGCCCACCAGGCGGGCCGCGATCAGCCGGTGCGCCCCGTCGAGGTGCCACATCCGTCCGTCTCCGGGGCGGTCCGTTACCACGATTGGCTCGATCAGGTTCCCGCGTTCGAACGCCTCCACATACGCCAGCACCTGGGCCACCTTCACGCGAGCCTGCCGCACCACCACCGGGTCGTCGGGGGCCACCTCGATGGCTTCGTGCGCGTACTGGAACGAGCCGCCGCCGAGTCTGCCCTGCTCCGCAGAGTGCACCGCAAGGAACCCGAGGTCCGTAATCGGCACCGTCGCCCTGCGGCCCGCCACGGCACGGAACCGCTCAATCGGGGACGGTGCGGGGGCCAGGTCAAATCCGGGAACCCCGCCGGGTTGCACGGCGAACCGTCCTGCTGCGTCGTGCAGGTTGCCGTGGTCGTCGAGCGTGCGTGCGGCGGTCACCGGCGCGACCCGCGGTCTCGGTGGTCCTGCTCGCAGGTGCCGCACAGGTGCGGGTCGTCCCCGTCGGACGGGTCGGACACCACGGACCCGCCGCACTCGTGGCAGCGGGTGGCCAGGTTCGGGACGAAGTCGATCTGCTGGGCGGCGGGCACGTCGTAGAACCGGCCCATCGACGTGTCGACGGTGGTCCACGGGCGTCCGTCCGCCCCGATCGCCACCTCGATGTCGGTCACGGTGAAGAAGTCGGCGCGCGACGAGTCCAGCAGGTCGGTGTACAGGCTGTCCTCCGCCGGGTGTGCGGGGTCTACGTCCGGGTCACACCATTCGCCGTCGGTGTGGACCAGCCCCGACTCGGTGACGGTCAGGCGGGCCAGGCATTCGTCGCAGGTCGGCCCGTAATGGTTGGTGACCAGCGGTGTCGCGACGATCTGGTCCCCGTCGCGTAGCCCGCCCGCGGACGCGCGCATGGTCAGTTGCGCGTCCTGGTACAGGGCGGCGCGCTGCGCGAACGACAGGTCGTTCGCGGCGGCGTACCCGTCCAGGTAGGGGCGCGGGTCGGGGGCGGTCAGCACCGGGGCGGGTAGACGACCCGCGTTCACATGCCGGGTCAGCCACCGGGTGGTGTGCTCGGAGACGTAGTCGCCGTACGAGGTCACGTCCTGGTTCGCCGCGGTGAACAGCGTGTCCGGGACGACTTGCACTGCGGCAGGGGCCAGGTCGAACCCGGCTGCCGGGCCGGTCTTGGTCTCGAACAGCCCGGCACCGTCGTGCAGGTTTCCGCGCGCATCGATGACTGTCATGCGAGGTACTTGTCCGGCGGGTTCCGCTCAGCGTCGCCGCGCTCGGTGCACCAGGTCTTCTGGTCTCGTGTTCGGCTGCCATGCGGCGACGACACGGGCACGCATCTCGTCCCATTCCTGCTGGCGGGCGGACGTCTTGGCCGCGGCTTCGGCGTTGATCCGGTCCACCATGTCCTGGGTGGCACCCATCTGGGGGTGGTAGTCGTCCACCGTGCGCACGGTGGCGTCGGCGGGGCGACGACTGGCCGAGACGGTCTGCCCGTCCACGAACCAGTAGGTGCGCTCGTTCGGATCGAACTCGTCCTCGTTGAAGGTGGCGCGCGGGAACTGCTCAGCGATCCGCTCGCGCACAACGATCGGGTCGGTCTGCGAGGCATGGACGGGGATGGTCGTCCCCGGCACGGTCTTGAACACCTCACCGTCCTTCCCGACGTACTCGATCACGCCCGGCCCGGGCAGGAACCGCAGCCGGGTGCCGGGGTTGGTGCTGTTGCCCAGCGGCATCGTCAGCGTGACCACACCCTCGGGGCCGGTCTCGACGGAGAGCACCTTCCAGTTCCCGACCCCGTCGGACTCGATCCGGTCGCCCGCCTTGATCTCGGACGGCGCCACCGGGCGGATCTCGTCCGCGAGGCTGCCGGTGACGACCGGCTTCGCGAACGCCTTGACCCCGCCGCGCGTCGAGTTGTTCACCAACTCGTCGAAGTCGCCCCAGGGGTCTTTGCGGGCGAAGTTGGACGCGTACGAGAACGAGTCCGGGTCGTCGAACCAGCCCCGCTCCCCCGCCATCGCCACAGGCAGGCCGCGCTCCCACCGCTTGCGGGCCTCTCGCTTGTCGATCTTCTCGGTCGGGTACCGGGTGCGTCCGTCCCGTTCGTCCAAGGCGGCGGTGATGGCCCCGTTGAGCCAGGGCGAAATCTCGCCGCGCGCATACATGTCGTACTGGTCGCTGGGTGACAACTCCCCGGAGACGAACCGGGCCACCAGTGCGTCCTCGCGGGCCTGCTTCTCAGCCCGGAAGTCCTGGTGCTCGTCCGGGGTCTCCCCGATCTCGTCCTTGCCGAGGATGTCGAAGTCTTCAATGTCCAGCCGGATGTGGTTGCCGACCACGAATCGGTCGACCTCGCGGATGTCGGCGAACGGTCCGAACTTGCGCCCATCGGAGGTCAAGATCCACCTGGCCGTGTCGTCGGCGGCAGGCTCGCGCACCCCGGGCCGGTTGCGCGACCCGGACAGGTGCGGGGTGTCGTCCGCTGGGTAGGAGCCGGTCGCGTTGAGCGCAAAGGTGCGGGCGTACGCGTCCGGGTCCTGCCGCATCTCCTCTAGGCGTCGTTCCTCGACGCAGGCCAGGCACCAGTGGTTCGCGCCGGACGGGCCGTACGCCTGCACGCCGCAGGTGCGGCGTCCGCAGCGGTCGCACGGGTCGCCGCGTTCGGCGCCGAGGTTCTCCGGGCTCAGGTCGTACCCGGGGGCACCTTTGTGCTGGTCGGCGTACCGGCCCAGGTTGTCGTGCAGGGCGCCGTTGTCGTCGATGGTTGCCACGGGTGTCTCCGGTCGGTGAGGTCTGCTGTGCTCTGTCGTCTCTTGTCCGGCGGGTCAGCGCCCGAACCGGCGGCGCTGCCAGGCGGTCGGGGCCATGAGGTGCTTGCGGAACTGGTTGTCCGGGTCTTCGTACCCTTGCCACCGCTTCCCGCAGACCGCGCACGTGACCGTGTCACCGACATCGCCAACGGGCGCGCACTCGTGGGTGCGTTTGATCGCCTTGAGGCGGGCCTTACCGAGCGCCTGAAGGTGCTTGCCGATCAGGGCGTGCACGTTCACCTCGCGCGGCATGTCGTAGCCGGTTTGTCCGACGACGGTGGCGGCGAAGGTGGCCTCTGCGCGCAGGTCGCCCACCGTCAGGTTGTCCAGTGAGCGGTCGAGACCGCCCTCACCGTGCAGGGCGTCCTCGATCCCGTCCACAGTGACCGCGTTGTCGGGGTCGTCGTCGTGACGGTGCGGGACTCCGTGCTGGGCGAGCAGGGTCGTCAGCGGGGTGCTGTCTGCGTAGTCGTCCACGTCCGGGAACGCTGCCCGCATCCGTGCGAGCGGGGTCGCCTTCCGATCCCTCAGCGCTGCACCGGCCTCCCGCATCTGGTACGGGGTCAGCGGGTGCGGCGGGACGGGTGCGATGCGGTCGGCGGCGGCGCGGGCGTTGGCCGCGGACCGTGGTTCTGTGTCCGCAATGTGAGCGGCGAACCGGCGCAACTCGCGGGCCGCCGACCTGTCGTCCAACAGCGCAGCGGGGTGACAGCGGAAACCGCTGCCATCCGTGTCGGTGACCCTGTCGGCGGGCAGGTGCATTCGGGCTAGGCGTTCGGTTGCGGAGACCTCATGCTGCGCCATGACCTCGTTCAACCACGCGTGCGCAGCCGGGTTCTCCGGGTCGGACTGGACTTGCTCGACGGCCTCGTTCAGTTCCAGGTTCCGGATCTGGGCGACCAGGTAGGCGTGGGTGCGGCTGTCCTCCGGGGCGGATCCCAGGGCGGTGCGCGCCTCCTCGATCCGCGCCGTCCACACCGTCTCGGTGGGCGGCGCCGCGGGCTCCGGGGTGGGGGTTGCGCCAGACGGGTTCCGCCGCGCCAGGTCGGCCTGGTAGTCGTCGTAGTCGGACACCACCCGGCGCAACGCGTTGACGAGCCGGTCCGCGCCGTCGGAGACGGACAGGTCGTAGCCCGCGGACGGGTGCGCCTTGTCGGTGAACTGTCCCAGGCCGTCGTGCAGGTTGCCGCGCGTGTCGATCGTCGTCATGCCCGGTACTTGTCCGGTGACGCTCAGAACAGCGGGACGGCCCCAGCCCCGGCGGCCTGGTCGAGCACCCACGCGGTTTCGCCCTCGTCCACGGCGCCGGTCGCGGCCCGTTCCTGAAGGTATGTGGTGGGTGTGCGGCCCATACCCGTCACCGCGACCTGTGCCGTGGCGTCGGTCAGGTCCCAGGTGGTGCCGTCGCGCAGCGCCAGGCGCCCGGAGTCACTGTGGAAGGTGCGCCCGGACACGACCTCACCGTTCTTGCGGCGGCGCAGCACATCGTCGGGTGCGATGCCCGCGACGACGCGGGCCGTGTCGGTGTACGAGTCGGTGAACCTGACGAACGTGTGTTCCTTGTCGGACAGCCGGTGCCAGCCGTCACTCCACCGTCCCCCTGAGATGGACGCGTTGTCCAGGTCGCTTGGCACGTGCGTGTCATCCTTGAACGTGGCCACCACGGCGGGCACCCCTCGCTCGGTCAGCGCGTCCACCAGCATGTCGGCGCGCAACCCCTCCTGCCGACGGCGGGCCTCGTCCACCGCATAGTCGTGCGCGATCGAGCGCAGGTCGGCGCGGCTGACCGCCTCGGGGGCGATCCGCTTGTGCTCGGCGTACGCGTTGCGCAGTTCCAGCACGTCCTCGGGGGTCAGGGTGTTCGAGTCGACGGTGAACCCCAAATCCATCTCCGCAGCCGACGCCCCGTGACGCGCCTCGCGCTTCGCAGCGTCAAGCGCAGCGGTCGCGTCCTCGAACCCGCGCTCCACGTCCTGGACGTACGCCTTCTTCAGCGGCTCGGGCAGGGCGGCCACCTTCTCCTGAGCGCCTGTCAGCCAGCGCCGTGCCGTGTCTAGACCCTTCTTCGCCTTCATGACATCCGCAGCGCTGGCACGCAAGGGGTCGCCGTACGGAAACTCCGCCGTCGACTGCAGGTAAGCCAGGTTGGACTCGCAGGTGGACACCTGCCGCTCCCGCTGCGCCAGCAGGCGCTCCGCCTTCTCGCGCTCCTCGCGGCGCTGCCGGACCGCGTAGTACTGCTCGGCCCAGTACCGCTGGGTGTCGTCCGCGTCCCGCAGCACCTTCTGCGCCTCGACGGATAGGTCACTCCACTCGCCTGCCGGGGAGTCGGTCGTGCCGTCATCCTCGATGGTGCCGGGCAGGGTGGCCTCGTCGATCTGGTCGCGCACCACCAGCAGGGCCGCCGTCTCGGGGTCCATCGTCGCCCCGTACGCGGACGCCAGTCCCTCGTTCTTGAACGCGTCCAGGCGGCGGGCCGGGTGATCGGCGGCTTCGGCGCGCAGGAAGTCGCCGACACACTGCGTCATGTCCTCGCTGGTCGCGGCGTCGAACGCCCAGTCCCCGTCCGGGGACTCGTAGGTGACCTCACCGGTGGCGTCGTCCACGTTCGGGTCCACGTACATGATGTGCGGGCCGACCCGGACCTCCATGAAGTCTCGGCCCCGGTTCGGGTCGTCCGACCAGTCGACCATGTTGTCGGAGTCCTGCTCGAAGGCCTCGCCGGTGTCCTTCAGGAAGACCGTCTCGCCGTCCACCGTGACGTTCAGGTCGGCGCCGGTGACCGCCTCGGTCACGTCGTTGGTGATCTGGCGGTGGGTGGCGATGTCGCGCAGGATCGTCGCGTGCACGTCCTCCCCGCCCAGGTCGTACCCGGCGGCGGGCTGGTTCTTGTTCGTGTACTGGCCCAGGCCGTCGTGCAGGGCGCCGCGGGTGTCGATGGTGGTCACGGTGGGGTTTGCCTTTCAGTTTTGAGGGAGGGCGTGCATAGCGGTGCGGGTGGCGTGGGCGGCTTGGTCCAGTGCGGCGATCTTCTGCGCGCACGCCGCCGCGGTGTCCTCGTCGCCCAGCCCGACGGCGTGGAGGCGGGCCAGATCGAGCGCGTTCGTTTTCTGCGCGAGGAGGGCCAGGTGGGCGTCGGCATCCTGCTGGGTACGCAGCGACGCGACCGGGACGGCCAGCGCCTCGTCCGCGTACCGCTGGTGCTGGGTCACGCCCCGGTAGGCCAGGGTCCGGTGGGCAGCGTCATGGCGGAACTCCGCCTCAGCCAGCCGGTGCGCGGCGGCGTGGAACTCCTCGCTCTGCTCGTCCTCGATCTCGGTCCCGGCCAGGGCTGCACCCGGCAGAGCAGCGGCCTCGTTGTACTGGTCGCGCGCCTGGCGTAGTTCCTCGTCGGCGGCGGTTACCTCAGCCCACTCCTGGGCCTCGTCGTGCACGGCACGCCGCGCCCGGTAGGCGGACAGGACATCCTCGGGGGTGCCACCGAGCGCGGCCAGGATCGCGTCGTTGGTCGCCTGGCGGTGCTCCGGGTGCGCGTCCTGCCCGGAGTGGACCAGTTCGACCAGGGCGGCGGCGTGCCCTTCGATCTTGCCGTCGAAGTAGCGGACGTCGCCGGTGGTAGCGTGATGCCGCTGTCGGTCCTTGGCGTAGGCGATCTGCTCGGCATGATGCCGGGCGATGCGCTCACGCTGCTCGGGTGACACCTCGGCGCTGACCGCAAACGGGGGCCGCCCGCCGCGCAACTCCGCGACCAGATGCTCCGCCTGCCGGGGCACGTACCCATCGTCTGACTGGTACGCGTCGTCGAACGCGAGCCCGGGGTCACGCACCAGCGCAGCACCCTCCGCGAACGCGTACAGGCGGCCCTTGGCTGCGGGCGCCCCATCCTCGTCCCACCGCTCCGCGGCATCCGCCGCCTGGATCATCTCGGTGAGCAGCCGGTCGGACCGGGTCACCTCGTCCCGCAGCGGGGCGTCCGGGACGGGGGCGTCCAGGTCGTACCCGGCAGCGGGCTGGTTCTGGTCGGCGTACCGGCCCCGGCTGTCGTGCAGGGCGCCGTTGTCGTCAATGGTGGACATGGTGATACTCCGGGTGAGAGGGCGATCCGTCGTTACCTGCTTGTCCGGGAACGGTCAGGACCCGATTTCGTAGTCCGCGCCGATGGCGGTGTGCCGGGCCAGCAGGATCTTCTGCCGGGTCGTCAGGTCGGCTTCCATCGAGAGCCGGAACCTGGCCTGCCCGTCCATCGAGTGCAGCGTGACCGACCTGTCATCGAACACGACGTCGACGCCGGACCGCCGCGCGTCCTCGATCGCGTCCGCCAGGTCATCCTTTGTGCCGCGCCCGTGCACCTCCGCGACCATGACCTCGCGGTACGGGTTCGTCTTCGCTTTGTCGGACAGGGTGGAGCCGAGCGCGAATGCGGATGCGAACGCCTGCGCCTCCCCGGTCGTCTTGCCGCGGATCGTGGCGGGCTGGCGGGAGTCCTGCGACGCAGCCGAGTCCAGCGTGGGGGCGGTGGTGAAGGACAGTGACGCGGGCGAGTTGTACCAGGCCCGGTCGTACCCGAACTCGGGGTCCCGGAACCCGAAGTCGTCGGCCAGACGCTCAGCCTGTTTCGGAGTGTCCTTGACCTTGAAGTTCCCGTTGATGCCTTTTGGCCACGGGCCGATGTTCCGGTTCGGGGTGTACCCCGCCCCGGCCTCACGGATGTCCGCCTCGGTCTGCTCCCGCCGCGACCGGCGCTTCGCCGCCGCATCCGGCCAAGACATCCGCAGCGGCTCAACACCAGGGTGCAGTGCGGCGAACTCATCGGCGGTCATGGCGCCACGCTCGACGTCGTAGCGATGGAACTCGATCGCGTACTCGTCCGTCGCCTTGTCGTAGTCCCCACCAGCCTGTTCGCCGCAGAAGTTGCAGTAGCCGTCGTCGTCGCAGTCCTGGAGGTGATCTCCGGATGCGATGCAGTCCTCCAGGGTCACGTAGTCGCCACTAGCGGCAGCCGTGTCAGACCCTGGCCCGGACGAGACCTCGGTCTCGAAGCCATGCGTCTCGGCGAAGTCGGCAGCCATCTCGTGCGCGTCCTGCGCCGTCACAGGGTCGGGTTCTCGCAAGATGTACAGGTCGTATCCGGCGGCGGGCTGGTTCTTGTTCGTGTACTGGCCCCGGCTGTCGTGCAGGGCACCGTGGTCGTCGATGGTGGGCACCTGTGGTTCCTCGGATCGGGTCGGAGCGAGGGCACACCCCGGTGGGGGCGGCCTACCTGCACTTGTCCGGGGGCGTTCAGCGGCGCCGCGGCCCGGCGTACGTGTCGGCGTCGGTGGCGCGCAGCGCGGCGATCGCCGCCGTCATCAAGGCGTCGTCGGCGGCGTTGTGGTGGGCGAACGCACCCAGGTCCAGCGCGGCGGCCACGGTCGGCAGTTTGTGGTCGGGCAGGTCCGGCAGCGCGCGGCGGGCCGTCTTGACCGTGTCCACCCAGCGGTTCGCCGGGAACGGCAGCCCGTAGTGGGCGCACAGGGCGGCCAGCACCGAGTAGTCGAACGGGGCGTTGTGCGCGGCGAGCACGAACCGGTCGTCGCCCCACACGCCCGCCAGCGCGGCGTACACGTCTGGGAACTCCGGTGCCCCCGCCACGTCCTCGCGGTGGAGGCCGTGCACGGCGACGTTGACCGCCGCGAACTCGTCCGCGCCGGGCGGCGGGGTCAGCAGCAGGTGCCGGGCCCTGGTGTACCGCCCGGCGAGCCGACCTTCCGCGCGGGGCAACGCGATCCCGACCGAGCAGGCGGACAGGCGCTTGGCATTGGCGGTCTCGAAGTCGATGCCCACGAACAGGTCCATGCCGGGTATGTGGGCCGGGTCGGGCGTCTGGTGCGGCTCAGAACACGAAGTCCTCGTAGTTGTCGTCCGGGTTACTGACCGGCGGGGCGGGCACCGGGGCGGCACGCGCGGCGTCAGTAGCCGGGGCGGGCCCGTCGGACGGTTCCTCGACGTCCCAGTCTGGTTCGCCGTAGCCGTCGTCCACGGGGGCGGGCGGCGGGGTGGCGTCGACCCCGATCGTGTCCAGGAACGTGTCCAGGTCCGGTTCCGGTTCGACTGCTCGGGGAACCCCGCCCTCGATGCGTAGGTCGTCCAGGGCTTGCTCCGGGAACCCGGACGGGTCATCGGAGGCGGTGGGGGCGTCGTCCAGGTCCAGGTCGGTCAGGTCCAGGCCCAGGTCGCCCAGGTCCAGGTCGCCCAGGTCCAGGTCGCCCAGGTCGAGCACCGTGTCGTCGGGAACGGGCTGTCCCTCCCCGCCGGATGTCTCAATGACGGTGCCCTCGGCCACCAACTCCTGCTCGGCGGCCTTCGCCCGCACCTCTTCAACCATCGCAGGCAGGTCCAGGGCGTCCGCGCGAGGGCGCAGCCGCGCCGCCAACTCGGCGCCGAGCGTGTCCTGCATCGGGGCGACGAACCAGGACTGCACGGCGACCGCCCCGGCCTCGGACCGTTCGAAGATGGCGCGCCCCTTGGGGACCGCGTCCCCCAGTTCGGGGGCGTTGACGGCGTCCTTGAGCGCCACCTGCTTGTCCCCGAACGTGGCCTTCCCGACCAGCAGCCGCATCCCCAACGACGCCTTCATCGCCGACGCGTTCGGCAACGCCTTCATCATGTCGGCGGTCAGGCGCTGCGCACCGAGCAGGACGGAGAACCCGGCGGCGCGCGCCTTGGTCACCAGTTGGGTCACCGCGGACAGGATGTCCTGGCGGGCGATGAAGTCGGCCATCGCCTCGTTGAACACGGCCATCGACTCGGGGGTCTCGACCTGCGGTTTGCGCGGCTTGTCCGCGCCGATCAGACCGTTGAACTCGTCCAGGAACACGATCGCGTGCGGCGGGCGCAGGTCGGCGGGCAACTCGGTGTACTTCGACAGGCCGAGCCGCCCCATGAGCGACTGACGGCGCTCGTACTCGGCCACGCACGCCTTGAGCATCACCGCGACCTGCTCGACGGTGGTGGCGAACCCCTTGACGAACGGGCGGGCGAACACGAAGTCGGCGGCCTGCTTCTGCGCGTCCCCGACATACACCTCACACCCCTTGACGATCGCCCCGTACAGGATGCCTTCGAGTGAAACCGAGTTGTGGGTGGGGATGAACCCCTCGACCAGGAACAGGTGCTCGGGGTGGTCCACCTTGATGCATCGCATCTCGACCGGTTCCCCGATGGTGATGTCGGTGATGTAGTTCCACTGCTGCGTCTCGCGCAGGGTGCCGGACGGTGCCACCCGGGCGGCCTTGCGCGGCAGGCGGAAGACGGGCAGGTCGGTGGTGAACGTGAACCGGTGCTTGCCGGAGCACGGCACCCGGTTTCCGTTCGCGTCCAGGTAGTGGCTGGGCTCGTCGGACACCTCGGACGCCTTGATCCCCAGCGAGCGGACCAGTTCGAGCACCTGCACCGCCAGGTCGCGGTGCACCCCGCCCTGCGTGAACTCGGAGTGCCCCTGGCGGGTGTCGATGGTCCCGTCGGTGTCCATCAGGCCCTGCAGCAGGGCGAGTCGCTGCTCCGTGCTGGCGCGCAGGTAGACGGCGGGGATGTGCTTGTTGCGCAGGACCCCGGCGGCGCGCAACTGGCGGGTCAGGCCGGGTACCGCGATGACGTAGCCACAAGAGTCGATGCGGTGGGGGTCGTATCCGCACGCCCGCAAGTTGGCCATCATGTCGGTCATGTCGTCGGTGCCGGGGTTGGCGGCGATCTGCCCGCCGTTCGTGGCACCGTCGCCGAGCCAGACGCCGAGGACGTACGGGTCGATCGGGAGGTCCGCGTCGGGGCCCTCGATCGGCGCGGTGACCCGGACCGCCCAGTTGGCGTGCGAACCACCGCGGGCACGCAACGTCTCGAACATCTCCCGGGTCGTCACAACCCGTTCCGCCGCGCGACGCGTGTTGTGGTCGGCACCGGCCTGGGCCTCCAGCCGTTCGGCGAGCAGCACCAGCACCTCATCGACAGGGTACACGGTCATGGTGCACACGCTCGGGACCCGCTTGCGTTCGATGCCGTACTTCGTGGCCCGGTTGTTCAACCGGCCCGCGACCACATCCGGGGGCAGCGCGGTGATACCGAGCACCTCGGCAACCTCAGCACCCGCCAGCCACCGCCCGCGCAACACCTCGACCTGCGCGGCGGTCACGTCCACCCCCGCGAACCAGTTCCGTCGCCGTGACATGGCCAGCGACGCGATGAAGTCGTCCATGTTGTACGCCCACCGCTCGCCCTGCGGCACGCTCGCCCGCGTGCCCAGGTGCTTGATCGGCAGGTGGTACGCGTGCAGCGCCGTCTCGTGGTACCCCGCCAGGCGGGCGATCACCATCAGGGGGGCGCCGTGCCCGAAGTGCTGCGCGGCAACCTGGCGCAACCCCGCCGCCTTCTTCATCAGCATCTGCGCCTTCGGGGTCTTGACGCCGCGCCGGGATACGCGAGCGCGCCCGTCATAGTCGGACGCCTTCCACAGGTGCCCGGCGTCGGCGACGACCTGCTGCCCGTCGCTGAACGTGACCGTGTACCCCGGCGCGGTGAACACCTCGGAGAACCCGCGCACCGTGGTCACGGAGCCGTCCGCCGCGTACACCGTGTCGCCTACCGCCAGGTCCCGGTTGCGGGCCCACCCGGTTGGGAACCGGCCCGAAACGGGCACCGGGACGCGGGCGTCTAGCGCCGTCGCTTTCCCGGAACCGGCCGATCCGCTGACGAGGCCCGCGGTTTCAGTAGCCCAGTTGTAGGACAGGAAGGAGCCTTCGACGCCGGTCGCGAACGGGGCCTCGGTCGGCCCGGACGAGTCCACCGCCGTGAAGTCGAACGGGGCGGGCATCGGCATGGGGTCCGTCTCGCACACCAGCATCTGCATGGTGGACGCGCCACCCGCGCCGGGGCGCACCTCGATGAAGTCGTTGCCGGTGGCCGCCTTCAACTTCGCCAGGCCCGCCGTCATCATGTCCTTGTCCACCCCGGCGGGCAGGGCCACATCCAAGATGGCCACCTTCTCGTTGGAGGGCAGGTGACCGATCGCGGTGATGGACGGGATCAGCCCGCCCGGGGTGCGCACCTTCGCCGCCTCGAACGCGGACTGCCATTCCAGGTCGGTCAGGAACAGCAGGTCCCGTTGCGGGCGGTCCAGCCGCACCCGGCGGTAGTCGTCCCCGACGACCAGGGTGATGCACTGCGGGTCTTCCTCGTCCGGGGCGACCTTGACCCACGGGGCGCCGAGCACCGACTGGATCTTGCCGAGTGCGGCACGCACGTGCGCCAACGTGACCCCGTCATAGAGACGCACCGTCACCTGCCACAGGTGGGTCATCGACCGGGTGGACGACAGGTGCCGCACCCGCGCCACCTCCGGGTACGGCAGCCGCGCGGACGCGAACGCCCGGTTGACCATCCACGCCAGCACCCAGTGCTCCGGGCACTGCGCGCCGGTGTTCGCGACCCGGTTCACTGCGCTGTTCGCCCCGGGCGACAACTGCTGCGGGGTGGTCGGCATCGGGCTGAGCGAGTACACGACCACGAACGCCTGCGGGTGCCGGTCGCCGGGCCGCCCCGACATGCCAGGGAAACCGATGATGGTCAGGAAGTCCGGCGGCGGCGGCCCGATCGTGGTCGCCAACTGCTTGTCGTACCCGCGGAAGTCGTCCAGGGACCGCCCCAACGGCATCAGGTGCGGGGTGTAGATCACCTCGGCGCCGTTGTACTGCGCCCGGACCGTGACCCCTAGTTGCGGAGTCGGCTGGACCGCCCCCATCTTCAACGTGGCTGTCCACCGGGGCCGCCACTCGTTCTCCTGCCCGATCGCGTCGAGCACCGGCCCGAGTTGCGCGGGCGCCACGGACAGGTCCCCGACGATGATGGCGTGCGCGCCGCGGAACGGGGCCCGCGGCGAGTTCTCTCCGGGACGCGGGTCGGACGGGTCGACCAGCACCGTCGTCTCCAACGCGGCAGCGATCATCGGGCCGATGGTGGTCATCTGCGCGGTGTTGCCCGGCGCGGACAACGACACCTTCCACAACGCGCGCGCGGCACCCGGGGCGGGTGGGCGCACATGCTGCTCCCCGCCCGGCTCGGCAGGCTTTTCGATCGCGGAACCCGACTTGAGCGACGCCCAGAACCCGCCGCCGTGCGCCTTCGCGACTGCCACCTTGCTCGCCCACTGCTCCCGGTCGAACGCCTTGCGTCGCGCGTCCGGGTCGTCCTGCGCGGGTGGGGTGTGCAGCGGTTCGACCGCTGTGATCAGCGTGGGCGGCAACCCGACCGACGTGAACACCTGGTTGACCGCGAACGCGAGCGCGTAGTTGAGCACCTTCGGGTCCAAGGTGGCGTCGGCGACGTCCACCTTCTCCCCCAGCCCGGTGGTCACCACCTGGAACCGGGTCGGGTGCGGGGACCCGTACACGGGCTGCCCCTGCGGGTCGATGTTCGGGGCGCGCAACGTGATCAGGTCCTGCCCGGCACCCCACGCGGTCGCGATCTGAGCGGACGCGCGCACCGCGGCTTCCGCACCCACGTCCGGGGGCGCCTCGAACGTGTCCACGATCAGGTGCCCGACCTCCTCGTGCGACACCTGGCGGGGCCCGCCGGTCTTCTTCGTCACCGCGGGCACGGCCAGCCACACGGTGTCCCACCGGGCCCGGGACTCCACCAGCGCCCGCCAGTCGTACAGTGCGACCTGGGACCAGCCGGGCCAGGCGACCGCCCCGGCGGCCAGCACCCCGAGCGCGCACGAGACGAGCACGTGCAAGGCGGTGGCGCCCAGCCCGGCCACCCCGGACGCGACCAGCACTGGGCGCGGGGTCAGGGACGCTCCCACGCTCGGGGACATGTAGAACTCCGGGATGAACCGCCACACCAGCAACCCGGACGCCGCCGCGACGACCACACCGACCGCCGCGGCGATCGCCACCGTGCGCTGGTCCGCGACGGCCGCCCGGTCCAGGCGCACCCCCGGGCACGGGTCGGACGGCGACCCGGACCGGCGGCGGGCCGCCGTCACCGTCCAGATCAGCACCGCCGCCGCGGCGGCGTTCCCCCACGCCCAGCCCGGCTGCGCCGTCGGCAAGGCCAGCACGATCACCGCGGCCAGCACCCCGGTCACCCAGGACGCCTGCGGCCTCCAGCCGGGCAACCAGTCCGGGTTCGGGACCGCCAACCGCCAGCGCAGGTCCCGCATGAGCGCGAACCGCTTCTGGTTGGCGACCTCCTTCGGCCCTTCGGGCTGCACCCCGCCGCCGGGGGCTTTCCCGGTGAACACGGGTGGCGGTTCCAAGATGGCGGCGGCGAGCACGGCCAGCCAGGCGACGGCGACCCCCGGGTACCCGAACACGGTCGCGGCCACCGCCAGGAGCGCCCCACCGGCGATGATCAGCGGGGCGACGGATTGCTTCGGCTGGGCCGCACGAGCAGCGGGCATAGGTCAGACGGCCTTCTTCTTGGCGAGCGTGGCGCGGTACTTGTCGAGCGCCGTGGCGTCGGCGGCACCCATCTGGGTCAGGTAGATCAGATACGCCTCGTGGGCGTCGGCCAGGGCGGCGGCGGAGTCGATGTCGTCCGTCTCGGCGGTGGCCAGGTCGGCGCGGGCGTCCCGCCCGTCCAGGCGGCGGTGCTCGATGACCTTGACCGCGCACGCCACCGCGACCACCACCGCCGGGGTGGCCAGCGCCCACGGACCGCGCACCGTGTAGTAGACGGCGACGGCGAGCCCAGCCAACGTCCACATCACCGTGATGGCGGTGGCGCGACGTGAGGGGCGGGCCGCACGGTCCTCGAAGCGCCGCGCCAGCGACGCCCGCGTGCTGGCCGCCGCCAGCAACGCCGCCGGGATCAGCACGAACACCAGCAGCAGCAGGTCGCCGTAGGTCAGGGGGCGGCCAGCGCCGTACAGGATCAGGCCGCCCACGGGAAGTCCTCGACCTGCCCGCCGGGGGCACGTCGGGCGGACCGGCGGTCGGCACGGACCGAGACGACCAGCGGGGTCAGCGTGGCCACCGTGGCCGGGTCTGCGGGCTTGGTGGCCCGCCGGGCCACCCACCGCACCGCCGCGTCAGCGGGCAGCACCTTCGCGGTCGGGTTCCGCGCCCAGAACAGGTGCAGCACCGCGTGCTTGGAGGACGGCCACACCGCGAGCACGGACCCGGTTACGTGCAGGCCGAGCCCGGTCAAGTAGGTGCGAGCCAACCCCATCGTCTTCTTGTCCGCGTACGGGAACCGCTTCGCGCCTCGGAACGTGACACCGCGCAGCGTGACGTACCAGCCGCCCGCCCACGACTTGGAGTCCACCAGGTACACGTCGCGCCCGGAGACGACCACGTGGTCGACGTTGTAGACCGCCTTGCCCTGCCGGATCTCCACGTCGTGCAGGACGGTCGGGCCGCCGGGACGGCGGGCCAGCGCGTCGAGCAGCACGGCGGTGCGTTCCTCGCCGCGCGCCCCGGTGCGCGCCACATCCGCGTTCGCCGCCCAGGTCGCACCGTGCAGGGATCCGCCGGGGGTACCGATGACCTGGCCGGGAAGGGTGGAACGAGCCACGGCGCGCCTCAGTCGAACAGGGAGATGACGCCGACGACGATCAGCGCCAGCGCGATCACCCCGACGGTGATCTGGCCCGGGAACGTGGTCAGCCAGGTGGTCACGCTCGTCAGGTCGGTCAGGTCGTTCTTCTCAGCCATGCGCGGGCCTTCCAGGTGGGGCGGTTACACCTGGCACCATGCGCAGGACGGGCCTGCCGTCTGGTCACACCGGACGCAGTCGCGGGGGTAGGTGCTTGACGTTGGCGCCGGTTCCGCGCCGTTCATGGTTGCGGTCCCCGTAGTCGCGGTCGCGGCGGTACGGGGCGGGGATCGGTTCGCGGTCGAACCCCAGGTCCGCCATCGGCTTCTTGTAGACGGGCGGGGCGGTCACCTCCGCGCGCAGGAACTTCGGGGCGGTCGCCAGCGCGGCGGCGTTCGCGATCACCGCGGTCATGTCCTCTGGGTAGGCCGGGTCGAACGGCAGGTCGCTGAACGCGTCCAGCAGGCCCACCTTCATCCAGTCGGTGCGGGTCCCGGCGACCGGGGGCACCCACGCGGACAAGGACAGGAAGTCGTAGGTGGCGGTGTGCGCGGACGGAAACCAGTCGTCCCAGCGGACCACCGCGATCCGGTCGGCGAGACGCTGCCCGGCGGACCCGCCGAACCGGTCGCACACCTTGGTGATCGTGGCGCGCACGTCGCGTTCCATCACGGCGGTGTCCCGGGCACTGGACCCCATCGGGGCGGCCACCACGAACAGCAAGAACACCCCGTCGGTGGCGAGGGTGGACCCACCCATCGCGGTCGCCCACGCGGCCACCTTCGCCTCGATCGCCTTCGGGACGGCGGACGCGGTCAACTCGACCACCAGCCGCAGCCCGTCCGGGCGCACGATCGTCAGGTCGCCGGACTTGCCACGGGACGCGTTCACGGCGGAGGTCTGCGCCCACCCGAACATCAACTCCGCCGTCGAGTACGTCTCCCCCAGCACGGTGCCCACGTCCAGGTACTCCGCGGCCCGCAACCCCAGTTCGGTGGCGAGCAGGTTGTGCCGGTCGAACTGGCGGGACGTGGTGTACGGGGACCCGCCGGTGACGAAGATGTACTCCGGGAACGTCAGCAGCGGCAGCAGTTTCTGCTCGACCACCGAGGAGTAGGCGGGGCGCAGCAGCCGGGCCCGGTGGGCGTTAGTGGTGGTGCGCGCCCCGGAGATGAAGTACCCGTGCTCGACCATCCGGGCCGCGAACGCGTCCCGCATGATCGCCGAGGCCGGGGATGCCAGGTTCGGGGCCGACGCGAACGCCGCCAACTGCTCCACCGACATGGTCCGCCACGACCGCACGTACCCGAGCAGCGCCAGTTTCTGCGCCCACCACGTCATCTTGGTGAAGTGCTCGAACGCCTCGTCCTCGTCGGCGAGCATCCACGCGGGCGGGCGGGCCAGCCCGGCGTCCGCCTGGGCGCGGGCCAGGGCCGGGGTCATCCAGGACGCGTTGGTGCCCTGCCCCCACAGCCCGCCCCAGTACGGGTCCGTGCGGTCCGCCCCGGTTAGCCCGGGCAGGGCCCGGGACGGCAGGGCTTTCAACTCGACCACGGGCACCGGCGCGCTCACGCGACACCCCCACGCCCGGACCGGCCCGAGGACGGGACGGCGCTCACGCGGCGGTGACCGTGACGTACGGCGGGTAGCCCATCGTCGCGGGGAACGCGGTCATGTCGTCTTCCAAGAACAGCGGCTTGACCACGAACGGGCTCATCCGGTTGAAGTTCACGTTCGCACGCACGATCGCGTGATGCTCGGGCAGGTTGAGCACGTCCGCCGCCGTCCAGTCCGACCCGTCAGCGGCCAGGTCTGCGGCGATCTCCGCGGCGACCGGTCCGGTGTCCTGCTTGAACGCGACCAAGGTGGAGAACGACATGAACGCGGTGCGCACGTCGGGCGGCAACTGCCCGGGACGCTGGGTCGCGAACACGAGCCGCACCCCATACGACCGGCCCCTATCGCGCGCCCAGGACAGCACCTCCGGGCTGGTTCCGGCCAGGTCGGACAACTCGTCCGCGATGATCGTGACCCACCGGTTCTGGTCGGCCCATCCGGCGCACCGACGTTCGATCGCGTCACGCAGCGAGAACATCAGCATGGACGCCATCGCCTGCTCCGTCTCGGCCTCCATCCGGTCTCCGGCCAAGGTGGTGCCCGTCATCACCAGCACGGCCCGGTGGCCTGTGACCACGTCCTCCCAGGAGAACTTGCGGCGTGCTGGGGACCACCAGTGCTCCAAGTTCATCAGCGCGTACACCTTGTTGCCGGGCGCCTTCTGGAACGCGGCCCGTTGAGACGGTGTGGTCTTCGCCCCGAACATGACCTGCAACTCGGCGTGCGCCAACTCCAGGTTCGTGACCGTGTCCGTGACCGGGGCCGGGTCCCCGTCGCGGTGCGCCTTGGCGAGCGCGGCCTGCGCCGAGGACAGGCAGGTCTCGATCGCCTTGGCCAGCGCGACCGCCTTCTCGTCGCCCTGCCCGGCCAGCAGGATGTACGCGTAGAACATCACCGACTTGCCGGTCGGCAGCCCGGCGGTCGCGGCGACCTGGTCGGTGACGGCCTGCGCTGCGGTCAGCACCCACGTCAGGGAGCGTTGCGACTCCACCCCGATCGAGTCGGCCCCGAACGCATACCGCATCGCGGACACCACGTGCAGCGCCTTGTCCTTGATGGTGCCCGGCACCCCGAACAGGTCGATGGCGAACCCGGTCGGGGCTGCCACCTCCACCAGCCGCATCCGGTCGCCGAGGGCTGCCGCCCACGCGCCAACCTTGTTCGCGTCGTCCGGCTTCGGCATGAACACCACGAGGGTGTTTTTCGCGCCCGGGAAGGTCGGGTCACCGCAGGGGCGGGTGCGTTCGAGCATGTACCAGGCGGCCAGGTGGCGCACCGCACTGCTCTTGCCGGACCCGGCTGCCCCAACCAACGAAACCGTGGAGTCGATGTTGACCGCGGACAGGTGGACGGGCAGGCCGTCCCCGCCCGTCCCGAACAACGGGCCGATCCGTTCCGTCATCCGTGGCGGGGTGGGGCGCACCGCGGTGGTCTGCGACCCGGACGCGGCCCCCGCGTGCGGGGCGACGGTCGCGGCGAGCAGGGCGGGCCCCAGTTTGAACGTGGCCGGGTGCAGCGGGTACGCCCCTTCGCGTTCGGGGACGTCGATGACGTTGCCGTCGTTGTCGCGCTTGGTGGTGGCCCGGCGCGGGGCGGCCGGGGGCAACAGCCGGGCCGGGGGTACCGGCAGGACACCGGCGGTCAGTGCGGCCCGCAACCGCGAGTCGGTGGTCGGGATCACCCCGGTGTGCACCCCGACCGCCGCGAGCAGGCCGAGCACCGCCGCCCCGACCCCGGCCACGGTCGGGATCGGCAGGTTCGAGAACAACGTGGCCGCCAGGACGATCAGGCCCAGCACGGCGGGTATCGCCTGCTCCAGCCCCCGGGACGGGAACGTGGGCACCGCGTCCAGGTCGAACCCGGGCAGGTTCGCACGCACCGTGTCCAGGATCATCGACACGTCGCTGCGGGAGGCGCCGCCCGCCCAGATCGAGGCGATCACCGCGTGCGTGGACATCGAATGGTGCTGGGGGCGGGCGGTGTTCATCCGGAAGGTCAGCCACCGCGACCAGCGGCGCACCTCCGCCTTGGACGGGGTGCGCACCGCCAGGGCGACCCACGCCCCGTCCGGCATCACGTTCGCCAACTGCCGGGACATCTCCGCCAGGTCCAGGCCCGCCTGCGTCTGGTGCGCGGACGCGTCCGTGGTCCGGTAGGTCAGGCGGCCCACCACCGGCGCGGCGGTCAGGTCGGGGGTGTCGTCCGCCGATTCGAGACGGCCCGCGACCGCCTGCGCCAACGCGAGCACCTGCTTGTCCACCCCGGTCAGGTCGTCGGTCAGCACGAACGAGCGCAGCCCCGCCTCGGACCGGGTCACCACCAGTGCGGCGCCCGCCTTGACCGCCTGCGACGACGAGAACGACTGGGCCCGCTGCTCGATGACCCGGACATTCGGGTCCAAGGTCCCGGCCCGGGAAATGGTGAACGCGCGTGTGCCCCTCATACCGTCGACCATGCGCAGAATGGCCGCCATTCTTCCTTGTCAAACGGGGGCCATAAACACCTGCAGTTAGGCAAAATCGACGGCGAAATGTCAAGGAAGCGAAAACCCGGCGCCCCGCACCGCTCCGCCTGTCATCCCGATCCCGCCCCGTGCCCACTGCGTGTCCACGTTTCGAGGGCCCGTGCCGGGTTCTGGCTGGCAGTTGTCGCGTCCTTCGTGCCCGGACAGGCCACCAGCCACTACTCGCCCCTGGTCCTGCCTCGTGCTCCGTCGCCTGGGGGCTCCGTCGCGCCGGGACACGCTGTGCCCCGTTCCGCCACCTTCACGGCCCCGGAACCCGGCCTGTGCGCGGTCACTGCGTGCCCGCGAGGTGGGTGGGTGGCTGGTGATGTGTGGTGGCCCTCGATGGTCGTGGTGTTCCTTGTCCGGGACTCGCTGCGAACCGGGACGTCCGCGAGCCGGGTGACGCGACGGTGCGCGGTGTGCTGGCGTGAGCCTGCCCGCCGCAGCGAAGTTGACCCGCACGAGGTTCACCCACCGGGCAGCGCACCCCCTTGCGCGGGCAGCGCACCACGACGTGTCCAGGGCAAGGACCCCACCACGGGCAAGCCCTCACCGTGCGCGAGCACACCCCAGGTGTCGCACCGGACCGCTCCGGGAGCGAAACGGCACCGGTTCGCGTCAGCGCACCGTCACCACAGCAGGCCGCGCAGCAGGCCTGGAACACCAAGGGCACCGGACGGGCACCGCCCGGCCCGTCCCAGGAACGGACCGGAACGAGACGCCGTACGCACCGCACGACAGCAGCACCAGCCGCACCCCGTGGCGGGGCGCCGCAGGCGCACCACACCTTCGACGGGCGCCGCGGGACGCGGGACGCATCGCAGGACGCACCGGGCACCGTGCCGCTCACACGCCGCAAGGCTCCCCCACCGGCAAGACGCGCTCCCGCCGCGAGGCGGCCGCACCAACCACCGCACCGCTCCCGAGCCGCGAGGCTCCACCACGCTCCCGCGCCGCGCAGGCGCACCGACCGACCGAACGACCAGAGACGACCGACAAGCCCCGAGGTCGCGCAGCGACCGACGGGCGCCGGAGGGAGTCGACGGGAAGTGAGGGAGGTTCATAGTTATGGGGGTCCGGGCTGGCGGGCAGGGCACGGGCGGGACGCGGAAGGCTGGCGGGCGGGTCGGCTAGCGCCGGGGCGCGCGGGCCGGGATGGCCCACGGGTGGCGGGCGGCTAGCGCCGGGGCGCGCGGGCCGGGATGGCCCACGGGTGGCGGG
>BCWJ01000021.1 GCA_001592145.1 Xylanimicrobium pachnodae JCM 13526 = NBRC 107786
TCGGTAGGTTCTGAGCATGACCACCGACGCGTCCCGCAACCCGTTCGAGCCGAGCGAGGCTCGACCCACGAAGATTGCCGGCGATTTCAACGAGGGCGTGCTGGGCCGGGCCACCAAGGCCATCTACTGGTACATCGCGCTGACGCTGCTCCTGGCGGTGGCGGCACTGCCGACGCTGGTCTTCACCACGCTGCTGGCCCCGGACGCCTCGAACGTCCCGTTCTTCGCGCTCGCGAGCGTGCCCCTGGCCCCGGCTCTCGCCGCCGGTCTGTACACGGTGCGCGCGCGGTACACGGACGAGGACCTCGCCCCCACCCGCACGTTCTGGCGCGGCTACCGGCGCAACTGGCGTGACTCCCTGCGCCTGTGGGTGCCCGGCCTCGTGGTGCTCGGGATCATCGCCTACACGATCTCGTTCGGGGACCTGGCCGGCATCGGCGTCCCGTACCGGATCGCGCTGGGCGTCATCGGGGTGGGCGCCGCCTTGTTCTCGATGCACGCGCTGGTCATCTCGACGTTCTTCGCGTTCCGCGCACGTGACGTCGCCCGCCTGTCCGCGTACTACCTGATCGTCATGCCCAAGGTGACGTTCGGCGTGGCGGCCATGCTGATCGTGGCAGCGGCGGCGGTGTACGTCTCGCCGCTGCTCCTCGGCCTGGCGGGCGGGATCATGACCTGGTTCTGGTTCCAGATCGAGAAGCCGATGCTCACCGACATCTGGACGAGGTTCACCAAGCCCGCCACCGACCCCACCACCGACGACGAGTAGGTCACCGATGCACTCCCTGCCCCACCTGGTCCGTTCCGGCGCCACCGCGCGACTGGTCGTGGACGGCCAGCCGTTCACGATCCGCGGCGGCGAGCTGGGCAACTCCTCCATGGAGCGCGCCTACCTGGCCCCGTACTGGTCGAACCTGGTCGAGATGGGCCTGAACGCCGTCGTCGCCCCCGTGTACTGGGACGTGCTGGAACCGGTGGAGGGCCGGTTCGACTGGACCACGGTGGACCACCTGATCGAGGACGCTCGCGCGCACGGGATGCGCCTGGTGCTGCTGTGGTTCGGCTCCTGGAAGAACTCGATGTCCTGCTACGCGCCCGCCTGGGTCAAGATGGACGTCGAGCGGTTCCCGCGCGCGCGGACCTCGCACGGCGCACCGCTGGAGATCCTGTCCCCCTTCGCGGCAGCGAACCGCGATGCCGACGCGCGCGCGTTCGCCGCACTCCTGGCACATCTGCGCGACGTCGACCGCGAGTCGACCGTGGTGATGGTGCAGGTGGAGAACGAGATCGGCATGATCCCCGAGGCGCGCGACCACACGCCCGACGCCGAGGCCGCCTTCGCGGGGCCTGTGCCCGCCGAGCTGATCGAGCACCTGGTCACCCACCGGGACGAGCTGGGCGCCGCGCTGCACGCGGAGTGGCACGCCTCGGGCGCCCAGGAGCAGGGCACCTGGACCGAGGTTTTCGGTGACAGCGCGGCGACGGAGGAGATCTTCCAGGCGTGGCACTTCGCCCGGTACGTCGACGCCGTGGCCGCCGCGGGGAAGGCCGAGCACCCCCTGCCGATGTACACGAACGCCGCACTGATCCGGCCCGGCGCCCAGCCCGGGCAGTACCCGAGCGCGGGCCCGCTGCCGCACCTCGCGGACGTGTGGCGGGCAGGTGCCCCCGCGCTCGACTTCATCGCGCCCGACATCTACTTCCCGGACTTCGCGCGCTGGGCCGATGCCTACGCCGACTCCGGCAACCCGCTGTTCGTCCCCGAGGCGCTGCGCTCCGTGGACGCCGCCGCGAACGCGCTGTACGCGTTCGGCAAGCACGGCGCGCTCGGCTTCTCCCCGTTCGGCATCGAGTCCGTGTCGGGGAACGAGGCGGCCATGCTCGCCGGGGCGTACGACGTCGTCGCGCAGCTCACTCCCCTGATCGCCGAGCACGCGGGCGACGGGTCGATGACGGGCCTGCTGCCACCCACGGCGGACATGCGCACGCCGCACCGCGTCCGCCTGGACGACGTGGTGCTGGAGGCCACCTACGAGCGGGTGCCTGCCCCGTCGCTGGCCGACGGCGTGATCAACGAGACCGGGCAGGCGCACGGCACGCAGGAGCTGCCCGCGGCGGCGATCGTGATCCGCACCGGCCCCGACGAGCTCGTGGTCGCGGGCATCGGCGTCACGCTGACGTTCCACGAGCCACCCCGGCCCGCGGGCGGCGCGGCGCAGGTGGTGGGCATCCTGTCGTGCGAGGAGGGCCGGTACGACGACGCCGCGGACGGCGGGTGGCAGCACCTGCGCTGGCTGAACGGCGACCAGACCCATCAGGGCCGTCATGTGCGCCTGGAGCCCGGCCGCTTCACGGTCCAGCGGGTGCGCCTCTACCGCTACCGCTGACGCCCGCCGCGCGTCACGGAACGTCACGCCATCCGCGTCGATGGCGTGACGATGCGCGACGCGCGTCAGCCCGGCCGCGGGTGCGAACGTTTGCAGCCGCCGGGGACCGTTCACCCGCCACGGCAGGTAGGGTGACTGAGAACGTTTGCAGAAACCGTGTGAGTCGGCGTCGAAGGAGCCTCCAGTGACCAACCCGTCCCCGCGCCTGGGCGCGAGCACCCCGCTTCCGGACGGCGTCGGCGCGCCGCCCGTGGTCCCCACCGGCGTCGGCATCGTGCACCTGGGGTGGGGCGCGTTCCACCGGGCCCACCAGGCCCTGTACACCCAGGACGCGATGGCGGCGTCGGGCGACCTGACATGGGGCATCCTCGGCGACGTCGAGCGCACCCCCGCGCTCGTCCCGGCGCTGCGCGAGCAGGACGGGCGGTACACGGTGCTCACCGTGGGTCAGGACGACGACGGCGCCGCGGTCGAGCACGCCCAGGTGGTCGCCTCCGTGCTCGACGTCGCCTACCCCGGCGACGAAACGCCACGCCTGCTCGCCGCGATGGCCGCACCGAGCACCCACCTGATCACCCTCACCGTCACGGAGAAGGGCTACTGCCGCGACGCCGACGGCAGCCTCGACCTCACGCAGGTGGCGCCCGACACCGCCGCCCTGGCCGCCGAGCTGTGCGGCGGTACCGCCACACGGCCCGCCGCCACCGCGATCGGCCTGCTGGTGCGCGGACTCGCGGCCCGCTACCAGGCGAACGGCTCGCCCGTGACCGTGCTGAGCTGCGACAACATGGCGCACAACGGCACCGTGCTCAAGGCGATGGTGGACCAGTTCGTCGCGGCGACGGGCGCGGCCTGCGCGGGCACCACCCCCGATGCGGAGTGCGCGCAGGTCGCCGCGTTCCGCACCTGGATCGCCGCGGCGACCACGTGGCCGTCCTCGATGGTGGACCGCATCACCCCGGCCGTGACGCCCCGGACGCTGGACCGCATCGAGGCCGTGCTGGGCGCTCGCGACGAGGCCGCGATCTCCGCCGAGCCGTTCCGCCAGTGGGTCATCGAGGACAACTTCGCCGCCCCTCGCCCCGCCTGGGAGCTGGCCGGCGCTCAGATCGTCGCCGCCGACGTCGTCAACAGCTGGGAGGAGGCGAAGCTGCGCATGCTCAACGGCACCCACTCCCTCATCGCCTACGCGGGCCGCCTGTTCGGGTACGCCACGATGGCCGAGGCCGTGGTGGCCCCCGAGATCGCCGAGCACGCGCGGGCGTACATGTTCGGCGACGCGCTGCCGTCGGTGACACCCCCCACCGGGGCCGACCTGCCCGCCTACGGCGAGGGGCTGCTGGCCCGCTTCGCGAACCCCGCCACGGGCCACAGCACCCGGCAGGTGTCCACGGACGGCTCCCAGAAGATCCCGTTCCGCTGGGGCGGCGCGGCCACGTCCGCACTGGCCGAAGGCCGCGTCCCGGCCGGGATCGCGTTCGGGCTCGCCGCCTGGTCGGAGTTCGTGCGCCGCGCGGTGACGGGCGGCGTCGACCTGGGCGACCCGGCGGGAGCCGCCGCCCTGACCGCCGTCGTGACCGAGCAGGGCGACGACGTCGAGGGCGTCGCCCGGGCGCTCATCGCGCTGCCCGGCATCCTGCCCGGCCAGGCGGGCACCGACCCGGCCCTCGTCGCCGCCGTCGTCGGGCACGCGAAGGCGCTCGCCGCGGCATCGACCGGCCTGCTCTGAACACCCTCGCCGAACCCACCCGACTTCCCGCAAAGGACTCCGACATGAAGATGGCATTCCGCTGGTACGGCGAGGGCAACGACACCGTCGCGCTGGACGACATCCGCCAGATCCCGGGCGTCGAGACGATCGTGTGGTCGCTGCACCACAAGCAGGCCGGCGAGGCGTGGACCGCCGAGGAGATCACCGCCGAGATGGCGCTGATCGAGAACCTCACCGACGAGCACCGCGCCCGCGGCGTCACCAAGACCTTCAAGGCCGACGTCGTCGAGTCGGTCAACGTGCACGAGTCGATCAAGCTGGGCAAGACCGTGCTGGGCGTGACCCGGGACGAGGCGATCGAGAACTACAAGGTCACCCTCGAACGGCTGGGCCGCGCCGGGGTGCGGGTGGTCTGCTACAACTTCATGCCCGTGTTCGACTGGCTGCGCACCGACATGTTCCACCCGCTGCCCGACGGTTCCACGGCCCTGTTCTACGAGAAGGCCGTCGTGGACGAGCTGACGCCGGAGTCGCTGATCGCGTCCATGAACCTGTCCGACGGCGGCCTCACTCTCCCCGGGTGGGAGCCCGAGCGCCTGGCGTCGTTCCAGGAGCTCAAGGAGGCGTACGTCGGCGTCACGCGCGAGGACATGTACGCCAACTACCGGTACTTCCTCGACGCCGTGATCCCCACGTGCGAGGAGTTCGACGTCAAGCTGGGCGTGCACCCGGACGACCCCGCGTTCGACATCTTCGGCTGGCCGCGCGTCGTGTCCCGCAAGGAGGACCTGGCCCGCGTGCTCTCCCTCAACGAGAGCCCGTACAACGGCCTGACGCTGTGCCTGGGCTCGTTCGGCTCGAACCCCGACTCCGACCCGGTCGACGCCGTGAAGACGTTCATGGACCGCATCCACTTCTCGCACGTGCGCAACATCTTGCACTTCGGCAACGGCGACTTCATCGAGGTGGGCCATCGCGCGTGCGAGGGCTCGATCGACACGACCGGCATCATGACGGCCTACGCCCAGGCCGGCTACGAGGGCTACGTCCGGCCCGACCACGGCCGCCACCTGTGGGACGAGAACCGCGGCAACACCCCGCGCCCCGGCTACGGCCTGTACGACCGGGCTCTGGGCATCCAGTACCTGCTCGGCGTGTGGGACGCCGTCCGGTACGAGGGCTGACTCCCAGGCTTCTCCCACGGTTCTCCAGGTTCGTCCGGGCAGAATGCCCGAATGAAGACTTTGAAGGCCTCGCGGCGCGCCGCCGCCCTCGTGCTCGCCGGAACCGTCCTGGTAGGGGCCACTGCCGCCTGCTCGGACGACTCCGGGACCGCCGACGACGCGAGCAGTGCGGACACGTCGACCTTCGACTACAGCGAGGGTCTGGACGAGAACGGGTTCTGGGCGGGGGTGACCGCCCTCGACCTGGTCACGCTCCCGGCGTACACGGGCGTCGAGATCCCGGCCGAGTCGCACACGGTCGCCGACGACGACGTCCAGAGCCAGATCGACTCGCTGTTGTCCGGGTACACCACGCAGGAGCAGGTGACCGACCGCGCGATCGTGGACGGCGACACGGTGAACATCGACTACGTCGGCACGGTCGACGGCGAGGAGTTCGACGGCGGCTCGACGGATGGGGCCGGCTCCGACGTCACGGCGGGCAGCACGGACTTCATCGACGACTTCCTCACGCAGATCATCGGCCACACCCCCGGCGACTCGTTCGACGTCGAGGTCACCTTCCCGGACGACTACTCCGAGGAGACCCTCGCGGGCAAGGACGCCGTGTTCGCGACGACGATCAACTACATCGTCAACGAGGTCACCCCCGACCTCACCGACGAGTTCGTGACCGAGAACCTCACCGACTCCTACGGGTGGACCACGGTCGCGGAGATGACGGCGGGCATCCGTGACGACCTGCAGCGCACCGCGATCGAGGACTACCTCTACACGTACCTCGCGGACGAGGCGACGATCTCCGAGATCCCCGACTCGGTGCGGGAGGCGTACGAGGGGTCGCTGGTGGCGTACTACGCGTCGCAGGCCAGCTCGTTCGGCATGGAGCTGGACGACTACCTCAGCTCCTACGCGGGGGTCGCCGACGAGGCCGCCCTGATCGAGCAGAACGCGGACTCGCTCACCAGCCAGGCCAACTACGCGCTGGTCGTGCAGGCGATCGCGGAGGACACGGGCCTGACCATCACCGACGACGACGTCGCGGCGTACTTCGAGGAGAACATGGGGTCGGCGGACTACTCCAGCTACGAGTCGCAGTACGGGCTGCCCTACGTCAAGCTCGTCGTGCTCTCGGACACCGTGATGAATCAGGTCATCGAGGACGCCGTGCTGCTGTGACGGGCGGTGCCACGGCAGCGCTCGACCCTCTACTGACAGGTCAGTAACTCATGCGCTAGGTTCGGTGGCGCGCCTCGCCGAGGCGTGCCACCGAACCGAGGAGCCTGTCAATGAAGACTCGCCACACACGAACCGGCGGGGCGCGCGCCCGCCGCGGCGCCCCCATCGGCGCCCTGACCCTCGCGCTCGTCACGGCCGGGAGCGTCGTCCCCGCGGCGGCAGCACCCGGGAACCCGCACCGGAACCCGGCGGGTGACCCGGACTTCGGCCCGAACGTCACCTTCGTGGACCCGTCGTGGAGCACCGACCGGATCAACGCCCTGCTCGATTCCGTCAACGACGAGGACGAGTTCTCCCTGAACCGCCATCAGGTGTTCTTCGAGCCGGGCGTCTACGGCAGCGCGGCCGGCCAGGAAGACCCCGCCACCGCGACGGACATCGTCAACCAGACCGTCGGCTACTACGAGGCGATCGCGGGTCTCGGCGCGCAGCCCGGCGACGTGCTGGTCAACGGGGCGTTCCAGGTCAACCCGGTGGTCCGCTGCCCCGACACCCCGTGGGCGTGCCAGGACCCGGGCTCCCTGACCCGGTTCTGGCGGTCGCTGTCAAACCTGGCGATCAACCCCATCCAGACGTCGGTGGGTGCTGACCGCGACCTGCCGTTCCCGCCCGGCACCGTCGCCCCGCACCAGATGCGGTGGGCCGTCTCGCAGGCCGCACCCATGCGCCGCGTCGACCTCCGCGGCGACCTGACGGTGTTCGGCCAGATGGGCGAGTACGCCTCGGGCGGCTACCTGGCCAACTCACGCGTCACCGGCACGCTGTCCACGGGTTCGCAGCAGCAGTGGTACACGCGCAACTCCGAGGTGGGCACGTGGGACGGGGGCGTGTGGAACACCGTGTTCTCCGGCGTGGACGGTGCCCCCGCCACCGACTTCGGGCCGCACGCCGACGGCACCACCGGCAACAAGACCACGCTCGACGCGACCCCGCTGAGCCGCGAGGCCCCGTTCCTGTACCGGGCCGACGACGGCGGGCTCGCCGTGTTCGTCCCCGCGGCGAAGCGGGAGTCGAGCGGCGTCGACTGGTCGACGTCCACCGACGCCGGGCAGTCGATCCCCATCGACGACTTCTACGTGGCCCGCGCCGACCAGGACACCGCGACGTCCATCAACAGCCAGCTCGCCCGCGGCAAGCACCTCATCCTGACCCCCGGCGTGTACCGGCTCGACAAGGCCATCTCGGTCAAGCGGGCCGGCACCGTGGTGCTGGGCCTCGGTTACGCGTCGCTGACCCCCACGCGCGGCAACGCGGCCCTGACGGTCGCCGACGTCACGGGCGTCAAGGTCGCCGGCATCACCGTGGACGCGAACGTGCCCCGCTCCGACGTGCTGGTCCAGGTGGGGCGCAAGAACGCCCACAAGTCCGACCCGGCCGACCCGACGACGCTGAGCGACGTCTTCATCCGCGTGGGCGGCCCGTGGGCCGGCCAGGCGGTCACGTCGATCGAGGTCAACAGCGACGACGTGCTGCTCGACCACGTCTGGGCGTGGCGGGCCGACCACGGCACCGGCGTCGGCTGGGAGGCCAACACGGCGGCCCACGGCCTGGTCGTGAACGGTGACGACGTGGTGGCCACGGGGCTGTTCGTCGAGCACTACCAGCAGACCCAGACGGTGTGGAACGGCGAGCGCGGCACCACGGTCTTCTACCAGTCCGAGCTGCCGTACGACGTGCCCTCCCAGGCCGCCTGGAACGACGACGCCGACCCGGGCCGGCTCGGGTACGCGTCCTACCGCGTCGCCGACGCGGTGCGCACGCACACCGCGTACGGGCTGGGGGTCTACGCCTTCTTCAACCAGGGCGTCGACATCCGGTCCACCTCCGGCATCGCGACCCCGGCCGGGCCTGGCATCGCGTTCCGGTCGATGACGTCGGTGTTCCTCAACGGCAGCGGCGGCATCGAGCACGTCGTCAACGACGTGGGCGGCCCGGCCGTGGGCAGCTTCGCCGCCCCGCAGGTGGTCGCCTTCCCGTAGACAGGCGGCGAACGTCCCGCGGCGTCGGCATCCGGTGACGGGATGCCGACGCCGCGGGACGTTCGGCTGCGGCTCAGAGCACGGCGAAGTCAGAGCACGGCGGGGTCAGCGCACGCCGACGACGTCGACCACGAACACCAGGGTGTCACCGCCGCCGATGCCGGCCTGGGGAACGCCGCGCTGGCCGTAGCCGTGCTCCGGCGGGATCGACAGCAGCACGCGGTCGCCCACGCTGCGGCCCACCAGGCCCTTGTCCCAGCCGCCGATGACGGCGCCGACCCCGATGGGGAAGTCGATGGTGGAGCGGCGGTCGTAGGAGTTGTCGAACACGTGGCCGTCCCAGATCTGGCCCAGGTAGTTCACCACGATGGTGCGCCCGGCCTCGACGACGGGGCCGGTGCCCTCGACGAGAACCTGCACCTGCAGGCCGGAGGGGGCGCCGCCGGCAGGGAACGTCAGCTCGGGCTTGTCGCCGAACGAGCCGGACGCGCTGGGAAGGGTGGGCGAAGTCACGAGGGTTGCCTCTCGTCAGGGGGAAGGAACCGGACCAGCCTACGGCGAGCGGCCCGGAGCGGGCCGGTCGGCGCAGGTCACACCCATCAGCGCTGGCCAGGCGGGGGCGAGCGTGTGCACGCTGGGGGCATGTCGCACGATCACGGCGCCGCCACCCACCGCACGTCACCGCCCCACGGGTCGGCAGGCCCGGCCCCCGCCGCCGGGCGCAGCCCGTTCCCCGCGATCGCGGACTACGCGTTCCTCTCCGACTGTGAGACCACGGCGCTGGTGGCGCCGTCGGGAGCCGTCGAGTGGATGTGCCTGCCCCGCCCGGACTCCCCCAGCGTGTTCACGGCGCTGCTGGACCGCGGTGCCGGCGACTTCCGGGTGGGGCCGTACGGCGTGCACGTGCCCGTGGCGCGGCGCTACGTGCCGGGCACGCTGGTGCTGGAGACCACGTGGCAGACGCCCACGGGGTGGCTGGTGGTGCGCGACGCCCTGGTGCTGGGCCCGTGGCACCACACGGCGGTCCGCTCCCCCACGCACCGCCGCACACCCACCGACGACGACGCCGTCCACGTGCTGCTGCGCACCGTCAAGTGCGTGTCGGGCACGGTGGACCTGGAGGTGGTGTGCGAGCCGCGCCCCGGCTACGGGCGCGACGCCGCCGCATGGGAGTACGACGGCGACGCGTACGGCAGCGCGGTGGCCCGCCCCGACGTCGCCCAGGGCCCGGCAGGCTCTCGCGGCACCGGCGCCCCCGTGCTCCGCCTGAGCTCGAGCCTGCGCATCGGGCTGGGCGCCGGCCGAGCCACCGCGCGCAGCCGCATGACCGACGGTGACGAGCACTTCATCGCGCTGGCCTGGACCGGGGACCCCTCTGAGGCGGCACCGCCCGCCCAGGGCATGCCCACCACGTGGGCCGACGCCGTCGACGCCATGTGGCGCACCGAGCAGTTCTGGCGCTCCTGGATCACGCAGGGCGTGTTCCCGGACCACCCGTGGCGCGTCTACCTGCAACGGTCCGCGCTCACGCTCAAGGGCCTGACCTACGCGCCCACGGGTGCGCTGCTCGCCGCGGCGACGACGTCGCTGCCCGAGTCGCCGCACGGCGCACGCAACTGGGACTACCGGTACTCGTGGGTGCGCGACTCGACGTTCGCGCTGTGGGGCCTGTACACGCTGGGCCTGGACCGGGAGGCGGACGACTTCTTCGCGTTCCTCCAGGACGTGGCCCAGGACAAGCTCCAGGTCATGTACGGCGTGGGTGGCGAGCTGCGGCTCGACGAGTCCGAGCTGGACCACCTGTGGGGGTACGAGGGCGCCCGGCCGGTGCGCGTCGGCAACGCCGCCTACGCCCAGGAGCAGCACGACGTGTGGGGTGCCGTGCTCGACTCGGTGTGGTTGCACGCCAAGTCGCGCGACCAGCTCCCCGAGTCGGTGTGGCCCATGCTGCGCCACCAGGTCGAGGAGGCGGCGACCCACTGGCGCGAGCCCGACCGCGGGATCTGGGAGGTGCGCGGGGACCCGCAACACTTCACGTCGAGCAAGCTCATGTGCTGGGTGGCCCTGGATCGCGGCGCACGCCTGGCCGAGCTGTACGACGAGCCCGAGACCGCGGCCCGGTGGCAGGCCGTCGCGGAGGAGATCCGCGCCGACATCTGCGCCCACGGCGTCGACTCCCGCGGCGTGTTCGTGCAGCACTACGGATCCGACGCGCTCGACGCGTCCTGCCTGCTGGTCCCGCTGCTGCGGTTCCTGCCGCCCGACGACGAGCGCGTCGTCGCCACGGTGCGCGCCATCGCGGACGAGCTCACCGAGGACGGCCTGGTTCTGCGCTACCGCGTCCAGGAGACGGACGACGGGTTCGGCACGCCCGAGGGCGCCTTCACGATCTGCTCGTTCTGGCTGGTGTCCGCGCTCGTCGAGATCGGTGACGTCGACCGGGCGCGCTCACTGTGCGAACGGCTGCTGGGCTATGCCAGCCCGCTCGTGCTCTACGCCGAGCAGATCGACGCGGCGACGGGCCGCCACCTGGGCAACTTCCCGCAGGCGTTCACCCACCTGGCGCTCATCAACGCCGTGATGCACGTGATCCGGGCCGAGGGCGCCACGGGCGACCGCCACCGCTTCCAGGCCGCGCACCACGCCCGCTGACCCCGCGCACGTGGTTTCGACAGGCTCGACCACCGGTGGTTGAGCCTGTCGAACCACGTAGCGGCCCTGTCAGTCGCGGCCCTGGAGCAGGGCGAGCAGGCGCAGGAACTCCAGGTACAGCCAGATGAGCGTGACCAGCAGGCCGAACGCGGCCGCCCACGCGAAGCGGGCCGGAACACCCTGGTCGACGCCACGCTTGATGGAGTCGAAGTCCATGATGAGCGACGCCGCCGCGAGACCGATCGCCACGATGCCCACGATGATGCCGATGGTGCCGCCGCGGGCACCCGCACCGGCGAGCACGCCCGTCCACACCAGCACCAGGTTGATGAGCTGGAAGGCGAGGAACGCGACCAGCGAGATCATCAGCCAGCGCGTGAACTTGGGCGTCACCCGCACCTTGCCGGACTTGTACAGGAACAGGGCGGCGGCGAACGTGACCATGGTGGCCAGCACGGCCTGCGTCACGATGCTGTCGAGCGGGGAGGCCGCGGGACCCACGACGAGGTTCTGGAACGCGTAGGAGATCCCGCCCAGGAACACACCCTGCGCCACGGTGTACAGCGTGATGAGCACGGGGCTCGGGTTCTTCTTGAACGCGTTGACCAGGCCCAGCACCAGGCCCACGACCATGCCGACGGGCCAGATCGCGGGCGCCGCCTGCCAGGTGATCGCCGCGACGACGACCAGCAGGGCGAGCAGCCCGCCCGTCTTGACGATCACGTCGTCGTAGGTGAGTCGCTTGGTGTCCGCCGTCGTCGCCGACGGGGCGTTGTACAGGTTCTCCAGCGACGCGGCGTCGGCGGTCTGCGCGCCGTACGCGCCCGCGGTGGGAGCTGCCTGGCCGTAGCGCGGCTGCGTCGCCGTCATGCCGGGGACGGCGTTGCCTCGCCGGGGCGCGCCGGTGCGGCGCGGCTCGCCGAAGACGTCGCTGTTCGAGAAGTAGGGGTTGCTCACGTGCTCCTCCAGGTGTGGGGTGTGCGACCCCTATTGTGCCGTCTCAACCTGGTGTTTGGGTGAGTTTTCGCCTGCCGATGAGCGAAGGTTCCGGCCGGGGACGGCGCACGACCCCCGGGGAACCCCCTACGCTCGACTCATGATCGAGGCACACGGCCTGACCAAGCGTTATGGCCCCAAGACAGCCGTCGATGGCGTCACCTTCACCGTCCGCCCGGGCATCGTCACGGGCTTCCTGGGGCCGAACGGCGCCGGGAAGTCGACGACGATGCGCATGATCATGGGCCTGGACCGGCCCACGGCCGGCACGGTGACCGTCAACGGACTCCCGTACGCACAGCTGCGCTCCCCGCTCACGCAGGTCGGGGCGCTGCTCGAGGCACGCGCCGTGCATCCCGGCAGGTCCGCCCGGATGCACCTGCGCGTGCTCGCGGCCACGCACGGCCTGCCCACCTCCCGCGTGGACGAGGTGATCGAGCTGACCGGGCTGGAGTCGGTGGCGCGCAAGCGCGTCGGCGGGTTCTCGCTCGGCATGGGCCAGCGCCTGGGCATCGCGGCGGCACTGCTGGGCGACCCGAAGACTCTGATCCTCGACGAGCCCGTCAACGGCCTGGACCCCGAGGGCGTCCTGTGGGTGCGCAACCTGGCCCGCTACCTCGCGAGCCAGGGCCGCACGGTGTTCCTGTCCTCGCACCTGATGAGCGAGGTGGCGCTGACCGCCGACCACGTCATCGTCATCGGCAAGGGCCGGATCCTGGCGGACACGTCGGTCAAGGACTTCACCGCGGGGGCGTCGCGCAAGGTGGTGCGGGTACGCACCCCGCGGGCCACCGCTCTCGCGTCGGCCATCGTGCGCGCGGGCGGCACGGCCACCCCGGTGCCCGACGACCAGGCGGTGGGCGACGCTCCCCCCACCCTGCTGGAGGTCGCCGGCCTCGACGCTCCCGCCATCGGCGAGCTCGCCCTGACCGCCGAGGTGGCGCTGCACGAGCTGACCCCGGTCGCCTCGACCCTCGAGCAGGCGTACATGGAGCTGACCGCCGACTCGGTGGAGTACCGCACCGAGGACGTGTCGCACGTCGGCGGCGCGGCGGCGTCGGCCGCGGCCACCCCCGGTACGAACGCGAGCGGAGAGCGGCGATGAGCACCACCACGACCACCTTCACGTCCCCCTTCGCCTCGTCGAGGGTCCGCTTCTCGCGCCTGCTCGTCTCCGAGTGGCGCAAGCTGTGGAGCCTGCGGTCCACCTGGTGGGTGCTGGGCATCACGGCCCTGCTGATCATCGGCTTCGCTCTGATCTTCTCGGCGGCCATGTCGAGCGCCATGTCCGACCCGGAGTTCGAGCGCCAGATGGGCGGGGCGATCCACCCGACGACGTACGTGACCTCCGGGTACACGTTCGCGGTGCTGGTCGGGGCCGCACTGGGCGCCCTCACCGTCACCGGCGAGTACTCGACCGGGATGATCCGCGCGACGCTGAGCGCGGCGCCCACCCGGCTGCCCGTGCTGTGGGCCAAGCTCGTCGTGGTGGCCGTGGCCATCTTCGGCGTCACGGCCCTGTCGACGGCGGTCGCCTACGTGGTGACGAACCCGATCCTCTCGGGCCACAACATCCACATCGACCTGTCCGACGGCGAGCACGTGCGCGCCCTGCTGGGCGTGCCGCTGTACGTCACGGTGGTGGCCCTGTTCGCCGTCGCCGTCGGGGTGCTGCTCCGCTCGACGCCGGGGGCGATCGTCACCGTCGTCGGCGTGTTCTTCCTGGTGCCGACGATTGCCTCGGTCATCGCGATGGCCACCGGGCAGGCCTGGGCGGAGGCGGTCAACAAGTGGCTGCCCGGCGCGGCCGGTGAGCGCATCATCACCCAGGTGGGCGAGGCCGCCCCCGTCAACGGCGCCACGGGTCCCGGCAGCACCCTGGCCCTGTTCGACGCCTGGACCGGCTTCGCCGTGCTCGGCGCGTACACGGTGGTGCTGATCGCGGTGGCCGCCGTCGTGCTCAAGCGCCGCGACGCCTGAGCACCGACGCGACCGCGGGACGACCAGGGCGCCCGCCCCTTCCCGGGGCGGGCGCCCTGCGCGCGTCCGACCGCCGTCAGCGCGCGGTCAGCACGTCCACTCGCACGGACTCCTCGACGCCCCCGTCGTCGGGCGTCGCCGACGGCGTCACCTCGGCGACGTCCTCCGGCGTCGTCGTCTCTGCGGCTGCGGCGACGACGCGGCCGAAGACGGCCAGGACGGCGATGCCGACGGCGAGCACCACGGCCGCGACCCAGAACGGGGAGGCGAGCGAGACGTGCTCGGCGAGCAGGCCGGAGACCACGGGGGCGGGGGCGGCGAAGCCCCAGCGGACCATGTTGAACGCTCCGGTGGTGACGCGGCGCTCGGGGTCGCCAGTGGCGAGCGCCAGGTCGGTGACGGTCGCGTTGATGATGCCCATGCCCAGGCCGGCGATCACCAGCATCGTGATCGAGAACCACGTGGCCGGCGTGAGCGCGAGGCCCACGAGGGTCAGCAGCAGGGTGCCGAGCGCGATACCGACGGTCCACACCTCGCCCACCGCCTCCCGCAGCCGGTGCCCGATGACCAGGATGCCCACGGCGAGCCCGGCGCCCCAGCCGGTGAAGACCAGGCCGAGGGGCACGATGCCCAGCCCGAGCGCCACGGGGCCGAAGCCCAGCACGGTGAAGAACACGAAGTTGTAGGTGGCCACCACGATCGAGACGATGACGAACGCGGGGCGCCGGAAGGCGGCGAAGGCCCGGCGCACGGTGAGCGGAGCGGGGCGCTCGGCCGGGTCGTGCAACCGGGTCACGGCGACGACGAGCGCGACGATCATGAAGATGCCGCAGGCGAAGAAGGGCACCCGCCACGAGAACTGGCCCAGCAGCCCGCCGATGAGGGGGCCGAGCGCGAACCCGAGCCCCAGGCACGTCTCGTACAGCTCGACGGCCCACTCCCGGTCGCGGGCCAGGCCGATGAGCAGCACCATCGCGGTCACGAAGAACATCGAGTTGCCCAGGCCCCACAGGCCACGCAGGGCGGCGAGGCTGCCGATCGATCCGGCGAACGAGGCCGAGATGGCCGCGACGGCGACGACGCTGACGCCGGCCGCGAGGATCTTCTTGTAACCGAACCGGCCCGTGGCGATCGTCACCGGGATCATGAAGATCGCCATGACCGCGACGTACGCGGTGAACAGCAGCTCGATCTGCCAGGTCGTCGCGCCGATCTCCTGGCCGATGACGGGCAGGATCGGGTCGACGACGCCGATGCCGGCGATGGCGAAGAACGCCGTGATCGCGGTGGCATAGATGGCCATCTTGTTCGGTTCGTCGCGCCTGGGCACGCGTGCGCCTCCTCGGATGCGGGTGGGGGATGGCACCAAATCTACGCCTGTTTAGTTGCCCGCCGCAACTGTTTAGGGCCCTCGCCGTCCCGCCGGAGGCCGGGCCCGCGGCCTCCCCCGACCGCGGGAACGTGGCGCCAGGTTTCGGCGCATTTCGTGCCCGCGGCTAGTCTGACCCGGCGCACCGGCCCATCTGCGGTGCGTTTCCCGAGGTGGAGGAAGTCGACGATGGCGAGGAACGCCGGGCCCGCAGGAGCGTGTACGCAGCGACGGGCGTCCAGCACGACCGGGGTCAGGAGGGCGGCGGCACTGCTCGCCGTCCTGGCGATGGCGGCGCTCGGCGCCATCGGGCTCGCGGTGCCCGCCCAGGCCGATGCGGGAGGTGAGCACTACACCATCGGCACCGACACCACGTACGCGCCGTTCGAGTTCAACGACGGCACCGAGCTCCACGGCATCGACATCGACCTGCTCGAGGCGATCGCGAAGAACCAGCACTTCACGATCACGTGGAAGCAGCTCGGGTTCGACGCCGCGGTGCAAGCCCTCCAGGCCGACCAGGTCGACGCCGTCATGGCCGGCATGACGATCACGGACGAGCGGAAGCAGACGTTCGACTTCAGCGACGGGTACTTCACCGGAGGCATCCAGTTCGGCGTGCTCGACGGCTCGGACATCGCGTCCCTCGACGACCTGCGGGGCCAGACGGTCGCCGTCAAGACGGGCACCCAGGGCCAGACGTACGCCGAGTCGCTCCAGGCGCAGTACGACCTGACCGTCACGCCGTACTCCGACACGACCGACATGGTCGACGCGGTCAAGGCCGGGCAGGCCGTCGCCTACGCCGAGGACTACCCGGTGGTCGCCTACGGCATCACGAAGGGCTCCGGGTTCCGCCTCATCGGTGAGCCCGCGCTCGGCGGCGACTACGGCTTCGCCGTCAACAAGGGCCAGAACCCCGAGCTCATCGAGAAGTTCGACGCCGGCCTCGCCGCCCTGAAGGCGGACGGCACGTACGACGCGATCGTCGCGAAGTACGTCGGGACCTCGGCGGCCGGCGCGAGCGGTGCGCAGACGCCGCCGCTCGGCCACGGCGAGACGTTCACGGTCGGCACCGACACCACGTACGCGCCGTTCGAGTTCAACGACGGCACCACGCTCAAGGGCATCGACATCGACCTGCTCGAGGCGATCGCCAAGAACCAGAACTTCCACGTCACCTGGAAGCAGCTCGGGTTCGACGCGGCCGTCCAGGCCCTGCAGGCCAACCAGGTCGACGGCGTCATGGCCGGCATGTCGATCACGCCGGAACGCCAGCAGACGTTCGACTTCAGCAACGGGTACTTCACCGGCGGCATCCAGTTCGGCGTGCTCGACGGCTCGGACTTCCAGACCCTCGACGACCTGACGGGCCAGACGGTCGCCGTCAAGACGGGCACCCAGGGGCAGGAGTACGCCGAGTCGCTGCGCGAGCAGTACGACCTGAAGGTCACCCCGTACTCGGACACCACCGACATGGTGGACGCCGTCAAGGCCGGGCAGGCCGTCGCCTACGCCGAGGACTACCCGGTGCTGGCCTACGGCATCACCCAGGGTTCCGGGTTCCGCCTCATCGGCAAGCCCGCCCTGGGCAGCGACTACGGCTTCGCCGTCAACAAGGGCCAGAACCCCGAGCTCATCGAGATGTTCGACGCCGGCCTGAAGAACCTCAAGGCCGACGGCACGTACGACGCGATCATCGCCACCTACGTCGGGGCGCAGGACGACGACGCGGCCGCCCCCACGGCCACCGCGAAGCCTTCCCTGCTGGAGATGCTCGACCAGTACTCGCCGGCCCTGCTGCGCGGCCTGTGGCTGACGTTCCTGGCGACCGTCATCTCGCTGGCGGCCTCGTTCGTCCTGGGCATCGTGTTCGGGTTCGGCCGACTGGCACGGTTCGCGCCGGCCCGCTGGGTCTCGACGGCGTACGTGTACATCTTCCGCGGCACGCCCATCCTGATCCAGGCGTTCTTCGTGTTCTTCGCCGTCCCGCAGCTCCTCCCGGGCGTCAAGTTCAACCCGTTCGTCGCGGGCGCCATCACCCTGGCGCTCAACTCCGGCGCGTACATGACCGAGATCATTCGCGGCGGCATCCTGGCCGTGGACCCCGGGCAGACAGAGGCGTCCCGCTCGCTCGGCCTCGGGCACCGCAAGACCATGCAGAAGGTGGTCCTGCCCCAGGCGTTCCGGATCATGATCCCGTCGTTCGTGAACCAGAGCATCATCACGCTCAAGGACACGTCGCTCCTGAGCACGATCGGCCTGGCCGAGCTCACGTTCGCGTCGCGGCAGATCATCGCGTCCACCTACCAGTCCGCGCAGATCCTGACCATCGTCGCGGTGATGTACTTCGTCGTCATCACGCTGCTGACCGTACTCGCCGACCGCATGGAGAAGAGGTTCACCTCGTGAGCACCCCGGACACGCAGAACAAGATCGTCGTCGAGAACCTGCACAAGTCCTTCGGCGACAACGAGGTGCTCCAGGGCATCGACCTCGTGGTCGCCCCCGGCGAGGTCGTCGCCGTCATCGGGCCGTCCGGCTCCGGCAAGTCCACCCTGCTGCGCTGCCTCAACAAGCTCGAGGAGCCGACGGCGGGCCGCGTCGTCGTGGACGGCGTGGCGCTGACGGACAAGGGCGTCAGGGTGGACGAGATCCGCCAGCGGATCGGCATGGTGTTCCAGCACTTCAACCTGTTCCCGCACATGACCGTGCTGGAGAACGTCACGCTCGCCCCCGTCGAGCTCGGGCGGCTCTCCAAGTCGGCGGCCCGCGAGCGCGCGCTCACGCTGCTGGAGCGGGTGGGCCTGGTGGAGAAGGCGGACGCCAAGCCGGCGTCGCTCTCCGGCGGCCAGAAGCAGCGCGTGGCGATCGCCCGCGCGCTGGCCATGGAACCGGACGTCATGCTGTTCGACGAGGCGACGAGCGCGCTCGACCCGGAGATGGTCGGCGAGGTGCTCCAGGTCATCCGCGACCTGGCCGAGGGCGGCATGACGATGGTGCTGGTCACCCATGAGATGGGCTTCGCCCGCGAGGTGTCGCACCGCGTCGTCTTCATGGACGGCGGCGTCGTCGTCGAGCAGGGTCCGCCCGCGGAGCTCTTCGGCGCCCCGAAGCACGAGCGCCTGCGCGACTTCCTCTCCAAGGTGCTGTGACGCGACCGGCATCGGCCCGTGTGTGCACGAGGGCCGATGCCGGTCCGGATCCGTGCGGGTCAGAGCAGGTGCCCCCGCCGGGACTCGAACCCGGACTGGGCCGGGTTTAAGCCGGCTGCCTCTGCCGATTGGGCTACGGGGGCGGTGTCCCGGCGAACGCCAGGAGCACCGCACGCGAACGTGCGGTGCTCCTGAAGCCTACGGGGTCGGCGACCGGCGCCGACGCGTGTGTCAGCCGGCCGCGTCAGTCGGCCTTGCGGCCTTCCGCGGCGGTGGCGGCCGACGACTCCGCCTTCTGAGCCACCGGTGCGCCTGCCGCCGCCGGGGGCACGGCCGCGTTGCGGAACTCGTCGCGCGGGTCGTGCACCGAGCCGAGCGAGATGATCTCGCGGCCCATGAGGAACTGGCCCATCCACCCGATGATGATGCGGATCTTGCGGTTGCCGGTCGGCATGGCCATGACGTGGTACGAGCGGTGCGCGGCCCACGCGAGGAACCCGCGCAGCTTGACGAAGCCGAACAGCTCCGCGACGCCCTTGTACAGCCCCAGGGACGCGACGACGCCCACGGACTTGTGCTTGTACTCGGTGGGGATGTGCCCGGCGCGCTTGGCCACGATGTTGTCCGCGAGCTGCTTGGCCTCGCGGATGGCGTGCTGCGCGTTGGGCGGGCAGAACTTGCCGGGGTTGAGCACGTCGGGCACGGCGGCGCAGTCGCCCGCGGCCCACGCGTCGGGGACCAGGTTGCCCTCGGCGTCCTCGACCTCCAGGGTGGGGCGCACGATGACGCGGCCCAGCTTGTCGACCGGCAGGTCGGAAGCCTCCTTGAGCACCGGGTTCGCCTTGACCCCGGCCGTCCACACGATGGTGTCCGACTCGAACTCGACCCCCGTCGACGTCTTGACGTGACCGTCCACGCAGGAGCTGAGGAACGTGTTGAGGTGGAACTCGATGCCCCGCTTCTTCATCTCCTCCAGCGCCCACTCGCCCATGGGCTCGGTGACCTCGGGCAGGATGCGTCCCGAGCCCTCGATCATGACGAAGCGCAGGTCCTCGGGGTCGATGGTCGCGTAATTGCGGGTCGCGTACCGGGCCAGGTCCTCGATCTCGCCGATCGCCTCGACCCCGGCGAAGCCGCCGCCGATGAACGTGAAGGTGAGCATGCGCTTGCGCAGGTCGGCGTCCCACGTCGAGGAGGCGACGTCCATGCGGTTGAGCACATGGTTGCGCACCGCGATGGCCTCTTCGACGTTCTTGAAACCGATCGCCGTCTCCGCGAGCCCGGGGATCGGCAGGGTGCGCGAGACGGAGCCGAGCCCGACGACGAGCTCGTCGTAGGTGACCTGGTACGGGTCCCCGGCCTCCGGTGCGATGGTCAGGCGCTTGCCCGTGTGGTCGATGTGGGTCACCTTGCCCTGGAGCACGTCCACGCCCTTGAGGGCCCAGCGGTGCGGGGCGACGACGTCGCGCGCCTCGATGTTGCCCGCGGCCGCCTCCGGCAGGAACGGCGCGTAGGTCATGTAGGGGCGCGGGTCGACGACGACGATGGCGGCGTCCGACTTACGCATCTTGCGGCGCAGGCGGCGCGCGACGTAGAGCCCGACGGAGCCACCACCGAGCACCACGATGCGCGGCACCTTGCGGGTCCGATGGGCTCCCGCGGCATCCTGGGCAGGGGTGACCGAGGACAGGTCGTTCTGAGGCATGACCACGAGTTTACCCAGCGATTGCGGGCAGTCGATGCCGCAGCCTGGTCTACCCGATCACATCACCGCTCGCCAACCCGGCGCCAGGCCATGAGGCACATCGCGCCAGACCGGCGTGAAAAGGCCCGCGATCAGCGCCAGCGGAACAGCTTGACCGCCAACGGGGCGCAGACCACAGCCCAGGCGGAGAGCACCAGCATCTGGACCCAGGGGAACGTCTCCCCGCCGATCCAGCCGTACTGGATGATCTGCGCGGCCGCGCCCATGGGGGTCGCCCGAGCCACCTGGAACAGCGCGCCGCCGGACTGCGCCGCACCGCCCGTCATGATGCCCGACGCGAACATGAACCCGAAGAACGCCGTGTTGCCCACGATGGTGGCGACGTTCGCGCGGGGCACGACGGCCGCGACGAGCGAACCGACGGCGAGCAGGGCGACCAGGCCCAGCAGGAGGCCGGCCAGCGTGACCGCCAGGTGGCGTGGCATCGCGATGGGCGCCATCGCGGCGGTGACGGCGACCATGAGCACCGTTCCCAGCAGCGACGCGACCAGGTTGATGGTCGCGTGCGCCGCGAACAGCGCCTGCGGGCGCATCGGGGAGGCCGAGAACAGCTTGAGGACACCGCTCTCCCGGAACCCCGCGAACGTCGCGGGCAGGATGGCGAGCGTCGTCATGCCCAGGCACAGGGTGATGAGCCCCGGCAGCATCATCAGCACGGCCGCCGACCCGTACACCGGATGACCCTGCGCGCTCTCCCAGCCATACCCCTGGACGACCTCGCGCATCTCCGGCGACACGAGGAGGGTGGCCGCCAGGACCAGCGTGGGGAACGCGACCCAGAAGACGGCCGAGTCGCGCAGCCACACCTTCGCCTCGGTGACCAGCAGGGTGGCGAAGCCGCGGCCGAGCAGGCCGGACCGGGGCGCGCGAGCGGGCAGGGTGACGGCGGTCATGTCAGAGGTCCTTGGGGTTTGTGGGCGTTCCAGGGAGGACGGGTCACGCAAAGACGAGGCGCGGCGCCGTGGCGGCGGTCAGCGCGACGAACACGTCCTCGAGCGAGGTGGCGCCGTCGGTCGCGGCGATCAGGTGGGCCGGGGTGCCCTGCGCGACGACGGCGCCGTCGTCGATGATCACGAGGCGGTCGCACAGGCGCTCGGCCTCCTCCATGAAGTGGGTCACGAGCAGCACCGTGGTCCCGGCGTCCCGCACCGCACGGATGGCGTCCCACACGTCGCGGCGCGCCTGCGGGTCCAGTCCGGTGGTCATCTCGTCCAGGATCGCGACCGCGGGCTTGCCGATGAGGGCGAGCGCGATCGAGACGCGCTGCTTCTGCCCGCCGGAGAGGGTCTTGAACCGCGCGTCCGCCTTGTCCGCCAGGCCCAGCATGGCGATGAGGTTGTCGACGTCGGCGGGGTTCGCGTGGAACGCGGCGAACATCGTCAGCGCCTCGCGCACCGTGATCTTGTCGTGCAGGTGCATCTCCTGGAACTGGATGCCGATGTGCTCGCGCACGGCCTCCGGGTTCGCCTGCGGGTCGATGCCGAGCACGCTGATCTGACCGTGGTCGGCCTCCCGCAGCCCGGCGATGCACTCGACCGTGGTGGACTTGCCCGCGCCGTTGGGGCCGAGCACCCCGAAGATCTCGCCGGAGCGCACGTCGAACGACACGTCGTCCACCGCGACCTTGCCGGGGTACGTCTTGCGGAGGTTGCGAACGCGGATCGCGGCGGAGGACATGGCGTCCATCGTGACGGCACCCGAGGTGCCCCGCGAGCGCCGCGGGGCAACGGGCCCGGGGTTCTGGCCCCAGGTGCGCGATCACTGCCGGCACCGCGTCGCGATCGCGGTGCCTTCAGGACGCCCCGGGAACGGCCCACATCGTCGGGGGCCGGCCCCGGGACGCCGTGGTGCTGGCGCACCACCAGCACGGTATCCGGTTATCGGACGATATGCGTCGGTATTCGACGCATATCGCCCCGAGGGACACCCTCAGACCGGTGGGATATGCTGCATCGTCGCTGGTGATCACGCCTATCCGCCCGAAGGGGGCACCCGCGCGATGCCCATGGAGACCGCCCAGACGGGCGACCTCGCGCTGCGCGCCGTGGCCGAGGTCTCGGGCCGGGGTCCCACCACCGTCGCGCAGCTCGCGGACGTGCTCGCCATCAGCCGCACGGCAGCGCAGCGCATCGTCGCCACCCTGCACCACGGCGGCATCGTGCGCCGGCTCGCCGACGGACGCTACGACGTCGGCTTCGGCCTCATCCCTCTCGCGACAGGTGCCGGGCGAGCGTTCGCCCGCAGCACGGCGCCCGTCCTGCGCGAGTACGCCGCCCGCGCGGGCGCCACGATGGTGCTCGCGCTGCGCGACGGGGACGAGGCCGTGGTCGCCCAGCAGGCCATGGGCCCGTCGCAGGCCATGCAGCTCGAGTACCGCGACGGGTACCGGCTGCCCCTCACGCACGGCGCGGGCGGGCTCGCCATCCTGGCGTCCCTGCCCGACGGCGACGCAGCCCGGCGCGACGCGTCCGCGGCGGTGGCCCCCGGGCTGCTCGACCAGATCGCGCGTGACGGCTACGCGGTCACCGAGGGTGCCGTGCGCCCCGGCGTGGTCGGCGTCGCGGCGCCGGTGACCAGCAGCACCGCGGGCGTGATCGCCAGCGTCACCGCCGTCGTCCCTGCCCTGCGCGCCCCGGCGATCCCCCTCCTCGCCGCCACCGTCCGCGACGCCGCCGACCGCCTGACCGCGCTGGCCGACCGGCTGCAGCAGGGCCCGGCGCAGCACATCCGGGCGGATCACCATGGCTGACCTGTCCAAGACCGTCTCCAAGATGGTGCTCATCCTCACCACGCTCGGAGACGGCCGCACGGCCGGGGCCCGCGAGATCGCGGAGCACCTGGGCATCAACCGCACGGTGGCGCAGCGCCTGCTCACCACGCTGCACGCCCAGGGGTTCGTGGCCCGCCGGGGCACCGACGGCTACGCCATCTCGTTCCGCGTGCAGGCCCTCAGCGACCGCGTGCTGCCGGAGCTGCGCCAGGCGGCACTGCCCGTCGCCCGGGATCTCGCCACCGCGCTGGGCGCCACGGCGACGCTGCAGGTGGCCGACGGCGACGACGCCGTGGTGGTTGCCGAACACCTGCCCTGCGACGCCCCGCTCCAGGTGCGGTACGTCACCGGTTCACGCCACCCCCTGCCGCTCGGGGCCGGCGGCAAGGCGCTGCTCGCCTTCCGCGAGCCGGCCCTGATCCGGCGCCTGGCGCACGACGTGGACGGCCGGCCCGGCGGCGCCGAGCCCGAGACCCCGCTCGACGAGGTGCTGGCCGAGGTGCGACGCACCGGCTTCGCCACGTCGCACGAGGAGATCCAGCAGGGCGTGCGAGCCGTCGCGACCCCGCTGCGCGACCCGGCCGGGACCGTGGTCGCCTCGCTCGCGCTGCTGCTCACCACCGACGACGACGACAGACCGGGTGACGTGCGCGCCCCGCTGGCGGCCGCTGCACGAGCGATCGAGCACCGACTGGAGCAGCTCGCACCATCCGACTAGCGAACACGAATGCCCGTTATTAGGGTGATCTGACACGACGACAGAGAGGTCGCCCTGTGTCCGCATCATCGGTGTCCCCATCCCCCGCCTCCCCGTCGACGACGTCCCCGCCCACAGCGTCATCACCCACGGCGTCCTCGCCCACGGCCGTGCCCCGGCAGCAGCCCCTCACGGGTGGCGGCGCGATCGTCGCTCAGCTCGTGCGCCACGGCGTCGACACGGTGTTCGGCCTGCCCGGCGTCCAGACCTACTCCCTGTTCGACGCCCTGGGCAGCGCCGACCATCTGCGGCTCATCAACCCCCGCCACGAGCAGGGGTGCAGCCACATGGCGTTCGGCGCCGCGAGGTCCACGGGCCGCCCCGCCGTCTACACCGTCGTGCCCGGCCCCGGGGTGCTCAACTCCGCCGCCGGCCTGCTGGGCGCGTACGCGTGCAACCAACCCGTGCTGTGCATCACGGGCCAGGTCCCGTCGTCGTTCCTGGGCCGCGGCCGCGGGCACCTGCACGAGATGCCGGACCAGCTCGCCACGCTGCGCGGCATCACCAAGTGGTGCGCCCGCATCGAACGGGGCAGCGACGCCCCCACGCTCGTCGCCCAGGCGTTCGCCGCGATGACCTCCGGCCGCCAGGGGCCCGCCGCGCTCGAGATGCCGTGGGACGTCATGGACGCCCCGGCCCGGGCCACCCCCGTCGAACCCGTGGTGACCAGCACCCCGCCCCTCGACCTGAGCGCCCTCGACGAGGCCAGCGCGGCGCTGGCCCGCGCCCGGCGGCCCATGATCTTCGTCGGCGGCGGGGCGATCGACGCGGCCGACGACATCCGCCGCCTCGCCGAGCTGCTCGGGGCGCCGGTGGTCGCGTTCCGCTCCGGGCGCGGCATCGTCGCCGAGGACCATCCGCTCGGGGTCTCCATCGTGGCCGCCCGCCGCCTGTGGGACACGACCGACACGTTCCTGGCCATCGGCACCCGGCTCGAGCTCATCGACTGGCGCTGGTCCTGGGAACCGGCCGGGACGACGTCGATCCGCATCGACATCGACGGAGCCGAGTTCGCCCGGCGCCCCACCACGATCGACGTGCCCGCCGACGCCGGCGTGGCCGTGCGCGGGCTGGTCGCCCTGCTCGAACGGCTGCCCCTGCACACCGAGGACCGGCGCGAGGAGATCGCCGCGGCCAAGGCCGACGCCGCCCGCCGCATCCGCACCGTCCAGCCCCAGCTCGACTACCTCGACGTCGTCCGCGAGGTGCTCCCCCGCGACGCGATCATCTGCGACGAGCTCACCCAGGTGGGGCTCGCGAGCTGGTTCGGGCTGCCCATCTACGAGCCGCGCACCTTTCTCACGTCCGGCTACCAGGGGACGCTGGGCTCGGGGTTCCTCACGGCGCTGGGTGCCAAGGCCGTCAACCCCGACCGCGTCGTCGTGTCCCTCACCGGCGACGGCGGGTTCCTGTTCGGGTTGCAGGACCTCGCCACCGCCCGCGAGCACCGGCTCGGCGTGGTCACCGTCGTGTTCAACAACGGCGTGTACGGCAACGTCATGCGCGACCAGCACGAACGCTTCGGCGGCCGGATCGTGGCCTCCCACCTGCACACCCCCGACCTGGTGGCCCTCGCCCGCTCGTTCGGTGTCGCCGCAGCCCGCGCCACCAGCCCCGCCGGGCTGCGCACCCTGCTGGGGCAGGCCGTCGACTCGGGCGAGCCGTGGCTCATCGACGTGACCATCGCCCCGGGCAGCGAGGCGAACCCGTGGCCGTTCATCCACCCCCCGGTGGGCCCGCACGAGCCCGACGGCATCCCGCGATGAGCACCCTGACCGCACCGCCCGCCCAGGCCAACGGGCGCGTGGACGTCGTGGCCGGCCTCCCGGTCGCGGACGGCGCCGCGCACCTGCTGGACCTCTACCTGCCCCAGGGCCGCGGGCCGTGGCCGGCCACCGTGTACCTGCACGGCGCAGCACGGCACGAGAGCTCCGCCCGGATCGATCCCGCCCACCACGCCGAACGGTGCCGGGGGCTGGCCCGGCGCGGCGTCGCGGTGGCCAGCGCCGCCTGCCGTCCCGCCCGCGGGTCCGCGGTGTCGGCGCAGGTCCGCGACGCCGCCACGGTGGTGCGATGGGTGCAGCGCCACGGCGACCGGTTCGCACTGACCACCCAGGTGCTCGGTGCCTGGGGCGCGGCGACGGGCGCCCACCTGGCCGCGCTCCTGGGCACGGGCACCGATCCCACGGTGGCGGCCGTCGGCGTGCTGCTCGCCCCCGGGCCGGGCGCACCCCCGCGGCCCGCCGCGCCCCGGAGCGCGCTCGGCACCGGCGTGGGATCACCTGGCCGGGCACCGGCACGGTCACGTCACGGCGGGCCGTCGGGGCGCGCCGGGCCCGGGCGCGTGCCGTTCCTGGTGGTGCGCGCCGTGCCGGCGCTCCAGCTCGGCGCACCGCCGTCCCTGCGGTTCCGCACGGCGCTGGTGCGGCGCGGCTCGCACGGCACCGGCGTGCCGGCCCCGGCCACCGGGCGGGACGACCCACGACTCGGCTCCGACGTCGTACTGGCGACGCTGGCCGCGTTCTTCAAGGAGACCCTGGCATGACCGCGCACCACGGCCACGCCGCCGGGGCCCGCGTCGATGAGCTCCGGTCGGCGCTGCCACCCTCCCGGGTACTCGTGGACCCGGCCCGCACCGCGGCCTACGCGTCCGACTGGTCCGGGATCGCGGCCGGCTCCCCGAGCGCCGTCGTCCTCGCCGAGACCACGCACGACGTCGTCGTCGCCCTGCGCTGGGCGAACCACCACGGCGTGCCGACGACGCTGCGCGGCGGCGGCAGCGGCGTCTCCGGCGGGGCTGTCGCCTACGACGGCGGCCTGGTCGTCTCGACCGCGCGCATGAACCGGATCCTGGACCTCTCCCCCGTGGACCGGATCGCCGTCGTCGAGCCGGGCGTGCTCATCGCCCACCTGGACCGGGCCGCGGGCGCGCACGGCCTCATGTACGCCCCGGACCCGGTGAGCAAGGACATCGCGACGATCGGCGGGAGCATCGCCACCAACGCGGGCGGCCTGCGCTGCCTGGCGCACGGGGTCACGTCGGAGGCGGTCAGCGGGCTCGAGGTGGTGCTCCCGGACGGGCGGGTGCTGCACACCGGCGGGCGCACCCGCAAGTCGGCGACGGGCTACGACCTGACCCACCTGTTCGTGGGGTCGGAGGGCTCGCTGGGCGTGATCACGCAGGCGACCGTCCGCCTCACACCGCTCCCCCGCGGCGAGCGTGTCACGTTCGCCGCGACGTTCCCCAGCGCGCAGGCCGCGGGCGCCGCGGTAGCGGGCCTGCTCGGCCGCGGCCTGGACCTCGAGCTGCCGGAGCTGCTCGACCACAGCACCCTCGAGTTCGTCCGTCGCCACCTGGCCGGGGCCGGCCCGACCGACGGCGCGATGCCCGACGGCGCGATGCCCGACGGCGCGATGCCCGACGGCGGCACCGTGCGGGACGGCGGCGCGATGCTGGTGGGCATGGTCATCGCCGTCGACGCCGCGGCCCAGCTCGTCGAGGCCCGGGCGGCGGCCACCGACGCCGGGGCCGTGCACTTCGAGGCCTCGCAGGGCACCGGGATGCTCGACGTGCGCGCCCGCGTCAAGGAGGCGCTCATGGCGGGCGGCCTGGAGGCGTCGTGCGACGCGGCCGTCCCCCCGTCGCGCCTGGCCGAGCTGCTCGCCGCGATCGACGTCATCGCGGCCCGGGACGGGCGCGTCGTGGCCACCGTCGCCCACGCCGGCGACGGCAACATCCACGCCGCCGTCCAGTCACGCGACGAGCCCGACGACGCCGAGGCCGTCCAGCGGGTGCTGCGCGACATCGTCCGCGCGGCCCTCGCGCTGGACGGCGTCGTCACCGGCGAGCACGGCATCGGCGCGGCCAAGGTGCACCTGGTGGCCGAGCAGTTCACGCCCGACACGCTCGCCGTCCAGCACGCGATCCGTGAGCTCCTCGACCCCCGCGGCATCCTCAACCCGGGGCGTGTGATCTAGGCGGGCCGGCGGGGCCGGGATCAGCGGATCGAGAGGGCGATCCCGTCCAGGATGTCGTGCTCGCTCGTGACCACGTGCGTCAGCTCGCCACCCGCCGCCGCGACGTCGTCCCGCACGCGCCGCACCACCTCGGCCCAGATCAGGGCGCCCGCCCCGACGACGTCGGCGCGCATCGGCTGGAGGAACCCGAGGGCCAGGCGCTCGTCCCGTGACATCGCCAGCAGGCCCTCGCAGGCCGCCAGGGTCTGGTCCACGGTGAGCACCGCGCCGCCCACCCGTGCGCGGTCGTAGGTGCGCAGGCCCAGCGCGTACGCGGTGACGGACGTGACGGACCCGGCCAGGCCCACGAGCGTCGACGTCCGCCCCAGGGGCACCCCGTCCGGGTTCGCGGTGGCGGCGTCCAGCGCCGCCCGCACGTCCGCCCGGGCCGCCGCGACCTCGGACGCCGTCGGCGGGCTGGAGTGCAGGTGGCGCTCCGTGAGCCGCACGGAGCCCACGTCCATCGAGACCGCCGCGACCGGGGCGTGCTCGCCGAGGACCAGCTCGGTGGACCCACCGCCCAGGTCCACCACCAGGTACGGACCCGGGTGGTCGGCGCTCACCGAGCCGGTGGCGCCCGCGAACGACAGCCGCGCCTCCTCGTCGCCCGAGACCACCTCAGCGTCCACCCCGATCGCGGCACGGATCTGGTCGAAGAACAGGTCCCGGTTGCGCGCGTCCCGCGTTGCCGACGTCGCCACGAACCGCACCGCCTGCGCGCCCAGGTCGGCGATCACCTGCGCGTACTCGCGGGTCACCGCGACCGTGCGCGCCAGGGCGTCCGCCGCGAGCTCGCCCGTACGGTCCACGCCCTGCCCCAGCCGGACGATCGTCGTGCGGCGGTCCACCTCGGTGAGGGTGCCGTCCGCACCGACGTCGGCCACGAGCAGGCGCAGGGAGTTGGTACCGCAGTCGACCGCGGCGACCCGCCGCGAGGAAGGAGTGGAAATCACGCGGACCACCTTCTCATCCCCCACCGACGCGCGGGACCCGGGCGCCCAGCAGCGGTCAGCAGGTGCAGCGGTCCCGGCGCCACATCGGTGCGGCCAGCGCCAGCACCTCGTCACCCAGCGGGTTGACCCCAGGCCGGGCGAGCGCGTGCGCCATGAGCACGTGCAGGCACTTGACGCGCGTGGGCATGCCCCCGGCGGAGATGCCGTCGATCTCCTCGACGTGGCCGAGCTCCTCACGGTCCGCGAGGTACGACTCGTGCGCGGCCCGGTACGCCGCGGCCAGCGCCTCGTCCTGCGCGAGCCGCTCCGTCATCTCGCGCATGAGCCCGCTCGTCTCCAGCGTGGAGGCCGCGATCACCGCGCCGGGATGGGTCAGGTAGTACGTGGTGGGGAAGGGCGTACCGTCGGGCAGACGCGGCAGCGTGCGGACCACCAGCGGGCGGCCGCACACGCAGCGGGCCGCGATGCCGGCCACCCCGCGAGGGGCGCGCCCCAGCTGCTCGGCCAGCACGTCGAGGTCGGCATGGCTGGCGGTGGCGGGGTTCTCGGGGACGGCGTAGGTCACGCGCCCGATTGTCTCACCCGCTATCCGGCCGGCGCCTCGACCGCGCCCCCGAGGTCCGCGCCGGTGTCGTCCGGCGTGGCCGGGAGCGACGGCTCCCCCGACGGTTCGCCCGCGGGCTCGGTGGGCCCGTCCGCCACCCCCAGCGACCCCCACAGGGTGGTGTACCAGGGCGTCCCCTGCTCGGCCGACCCGCCCACGATGCCCGCGTCGACCTTCTTGCCCGTCGCCGGGTCGATGTCCTCGACCACGCCGTCGTCGCCCACGGTGCGCCACACGTGGTCGCCCGGCATCACCATGAGGAGCCGCTCCCGCGCCTGCCCCTCGACATAGGCGTCGTCCCGCCACCGGTCCAGCTCGCTCTGCAGATCGTCCGCCTCCGCCTGCCGGGTGGCCACCTGGCCGCGCAGCTGGCTCAGCTCCATGCGCTGCTGCACCGCCGCGCGCACCGTCGGCACCAGCAGCACCGCGGAGATGAGGACGACGACGGCGAGCACCAGCAGGCGCACCGTGAGCACCTCGGGCAGCACGAGTCCCGTGTGCGAGCGCCGCCGGTCGTCCCGGGCGGGGCCACCCGGCCGGTTGAGGATCGCGCGGGCACCCTTGCCCCGCGCCGACGCCGGCACCGAGCCGTTCGCCGTCACCTTGGGCCTCGTCGTCGCCGACTTCGCCGTGCGCGGCACCGCCGGCCGTGCGGCCGCCCCACGGCCGCCGCTCGCAGAGGTCCGCGCCGACGACGTCGACGACGTCGGACGGCTCGACCGGCCGGCCGCACCGCCACGGGCCGCCGGGCGGGCAGCCGGGCGGCCGGGTGGCGAAGGGGGGCGGCGGGCAGGCACCCCCTGATTCTGCCGAAGCCGGTGGCCGGGGCCAGGGAGGGCACGCCGCGAGCGCCGGGACCACGGAAGCAACAGGCGCCGGGTCCTGCGACTCGCCGCGCTCCCGCGCGATGACGAACGACGGCGGGCCGCCCCTCGGATGAGGAGCGGCCCGCCGGCGAGGGGTGGTGCGTGTCAGCCCTTGAAGCGCGGGAAGGCGCTGCGGCCGGCGTAGACCGCCGCGTCGTCCAGGGCCTCCTCGATGCGCAGGAGCTGGTTGTACTTGTTCACGCGCTCGCCACGGTTCGGGGCACCGGTCTTGATCTGGCCCGAGTTGGTGGCCACCGACAGGTCGGCGATCGTGACGTCCTCGGTCTCACCCGAACGGTGCGAGGTCATCGTGGTGAAGCCGTTGCGGTGCGCGAGCTCGACGGCGTCCAGCGTCTCGGTGAGGGTGCCGATCTGGTTGAGCTTGACGAGCAGCGAGTTGGCGGCCTTCTCCTGGATGCCGCGCGACAGGCGCTCGGGGTTGGTGACGAACAGGTCGTCGCCGACGACCTGGACCTTGTCGCCCACCTGGGACACGAAGGCGGACCAGGCGTCCCACTCGTCCTCGGACAGCGGGTCCTCGATCGAGACGATCGGGTAGTTGGCGACCATGTCCGCGTACATCGCGATCATCTCGTCGGTCGAGTGGACCTCGCCGTTCTTGAAGCGGTACGCGCCGTCCTTGAAGAACTCGGTGGCGGCGACGTCCATGGCGATGGCGATGTCGGAGCCGGGCGTGAAGCCGGCCTTCTCGATCGCCTCCATGATCAGGTCCAGCGCGGTGCCGTTCGACTCCAGGTTCGGGGCGAAGCCGCCCTCGTCGCCGTAGCCGGTGGCCAGGCCCTTGCCCTTGAGCACGGACTTGAGCGAGTGGAAGACCTCGGCACCCGAGCGCAGGGCCTCCTTGAAGGTGGTCGCGCCGATCGGGGCGATCATGAACTCCTGGAAGTCCACGGTCGAGTCGGCGTGCGACCCGCCGTTGAGGATGTTCATCATCGGCACGGGCAGCACGTGCGCGTTCGGGCCGCCGATGTAGCGGAACAGGTCCAGGCCGGCCGACTTCGCGGCGCCCTTGGCGACCGCCAGCGAGACGCCCAGGATCGCGTTCGCGCCCAGCTTGCCCTTGTTCGGGGTGCCGTCGAGCTCGATGAGCGTCTGGTCGATGAGGCGCTGCTCGTCGGCGTCGTACCCGATCAGCTCCGGGGCGATGTCGTCGATGACGTGGTTGACGGCCTGCTCCACGCCCTTGCCCAGGTAACGGCTCTTGTCGCCGTCACGCAGCTCGACGGCCTCGAAGGCGCCGGTCGAGGCGCCCGACGGGACGCCGGCACGCGCGAAGGTGCCGTCGTCCAGGACGACCTCGACCTCGACGGTGGGGTTGCCGCGCGAGTCGAGAATCTCGCGGGCGCCAACGGCTTCGATGCTTGCCACGGGTACTCCTCTGGGGATGGATGGCAGATGGTCCATGTAGTCGTGGATCAGCGTAGTTGCGTCACTCCGACGGCGCGCTGCGACTGCTGCGCAGCCGACTGCCGAGAGCGGACGACGGCGACCCACCTATGGTCGGACCTTAACACGCAGGCCCCCGCCCGAACTGGGCGGGGGCCTGCCGGGACCGCCTCCGGCGACCCGTGATCGGTCGCTGCGCGACGGATCAGCTCAACTCAGACGGTTCCGACCTTCTGCCAGGGGCCGTACACGTCCCCCGGCGCCTGGTTGCGGGTCCACCACTTGGCCTTCCACAGGCTGCCGTCGTACGCCACGACGTCACCGCCGGGGTACACCCACGAGCTCGTCCAGGCGAGGACGGGCTCGCCGTCGACCACGGTCACGACCGCGCCCACCTCCATCCACGAACCCCACGGGCCCGAGACGAGCGGGTGCTGGCCCTGCGTCCACCACTGCGCCTCGAAGACCCGGCCGTCGACCTCGACCCGGTCGCCCGCCACGTAGACCTGCGTGGCCACCCATGCGTCGTACTGCGGCGCCGCCGGGGCGACCAGGTGCGCGACACCCCAGCGGGCGCCGGTCTGGTACCCGGTGCCCGTCGGGTCGGCCCACGTGTGCACCGCGTAGCGCGCCCCGTCACGGCCGTCGTTGACCTGGACGTCCAGGCCCTGGAAGGTGTCGGCGCCGCCGAGCGCGACGTCGTCCTGACCGCCGGACTGGCCACGCAGCGTCACCGCGAGCTCGACGACGTACCCCGTGTCCGTGCGCGCCGTGGCCGACGTGAGCCGGGCGGCCTGCGCCGCGGCGTCACCCGTGCCGAACGAGGTCACGTTGTCGGCCGAGATGCGCATCTGGGAGACGTTCGGCCCGTACGCCGCCGGCTTCGTGTTGCCCAGGTCGAGGAACAGCTCGACGGAGTCCTGGTTCCACGGGTCGGCGGAGGACACGTCGACGACCGGGTCGGTCACCTCGGCCAGCACGTACAGCGTGTCGTCACCGGACCACAGGGTGCGCACCTGGGCGGTGGCACCGTCCGCGCCGCCCTCGACGGTCTTGCCGGTGGACACCACCTCGGCGTCCGCCCAGGCGTCGTCGACCTGGCCGTCGATCTCGGGCGCCTGCGCCGCCTCGACGACGTCGACCGTGGAGAGGTCCTCCAGGAACGTCAGCGTGCCGGTCGCCCCGGGGCTGTTCCACCCGCCGACGGCGGTGCCGTCCGCGAGCACGCGCACGTCGAGCTGCGCGGAGCTGCCCGCCGTCACGTCGGCCGCGAGCGGGAGCTGGATCGCGGCCCGCCAGCCGGCGCCGTCGTCGTCGATCACGACGCCCTGGGCGTCACCGGTCACGGCGCCGTCCTTGGCGATGCTCACCTCGGCGTCGCCGAGCGTGACCCCGACGGCGTCGGACGTGTCCGACGCCACCGTGACCAGCAGCGTCAGCGTGCCCGCCGACCAGCGCGGCACGAACGAGCCCGCACCCCCCGTGAGCTGCTGGGCGGGCAGGTTGCGCCAGGCGACGTCGTCCGCGACGGCGGCGGCACCCGCGGACAGGTCCATCGACCCGCCGAACACGTTGGCCGCCGTGAGCAGCGGCTCGACGTCGAGGCCGGCGGCCCCGAAGTACGCCTGCTTGGCCTGCAGGTCGCCGTCGAAGAGCACCGGTGCCTGCTCCGACCGCCACGAACGGGCGTCCGTCAGGCCCCACACCGTCACCGAGAACAGGTCGTCCGCGTGGGAGCGGAACACGTTGAACGCGTCCTGGTACCAGTGGCCCTGCTTGATGAGGTTCGCCTCGGTGACGGGCGTGCCCACGGTGTTGTCGAGCTCGGTGACGGCCTGCACCACGGGCAGCGCCGCGAACCGGGTCAGCGCCGCGTCGAGGGAGGACGTCGGCGTCGCGAGCGACGCGTGGAACTGGTGCCCCACGCCGTCGACCGGCACACCGGCCGCCAGGAGCCGCTCCACGAGCGCGTAGTAGCGGTCCTGCTTGGCGGACTGCTCCGTGTTGTAGTCGTTGATGAAGAGCTTCACCGGGCGGTCCGAGCCCTCCGCGGCATACGTCTGGTTGAACGCCTCGTCCGCGTACTCGAAGGCCAGCGGGATGAACTCCTCGCCCAGCACCGAGTACCAGGCACTGCGGCGCAGCCCGTCGCCCGGCTCGTTCCCGTCCGAGACGACCTCGTTGACCACGTCGAACGCCACCATCGGGTTGGTGTCCGACCCGAAGAGGCCGGAGTGGTCGCTGATCGCCTTCGCCACGTTGTCGATGTGCGTCTTGAGGCGGTCACGCAGGAACTGCTTGTCCTCCTCGGACGAGGTCAGCGCCGTGCCGTCCTCGCGCTGGAAGAACCAGTCCGGCGTCTGCGAGTGCCACAGGAGCACGTGCCCGTACACCCGCACGTCGTTCGCCGCGGCGAAGTCGAGCAGCGACACCGCGTCCGGGTTGATCCGGAAGTTCCTGTCGGCGTCGTACCAGGCCTCGACCTTCATCGAGTTCTCGGCCGTGATCTGGTTGAAGTGGTGCAGCAGCAGGTCGGACGGGCTACCCGTGGTCTCCCGCGAGTCGATCGCCACACCCATGCCCGGGATGTCGACCGTGTCCTTGAGCGGGGTGAGCGACGTGTCCACCACCGCCGGCTCGGGCACCCACACGCGCACCTGGTCCACCTGGAACGTGGAGACGTTGCCCGAGTTGTACTTCGTCTCGAAGTAGAGCTCCGCGGCCGTGTCGTAGGCGGGCATGGTGAACGTGCCGCCCACCTTGGTCCAGCCGTCGTTCGTCGCACCCGAGATCGAGGACAGGTTCGAGTACGCGGTCGCGCCCGCGTTCACCGTGCGCGCCGACAGGGTCATCTCGCCGGCCGGCTCGCCGTCGGCGAACCGCACCCACGCCTCGTACTGGAGCGTCGCCCCGGACACCCCGGCGGCCGCGACGTCGTACTGCAGGCCGTCACCGTCGGAGTCACGATCGGAGACCTGTGCGGCGTAGCCGGTGCCGTCCGCTCCGCCCGCGACCACCGCGAGGGTGGGAGCGGTGTCGTCCGGCTGGCGCGGCACCCAGCCCTGGAGGGTCTGGTCGTCGAAGTCCGTGTCAGCGATGACCGTGCCGGCCGCCGGGCCCTCCCCCGTCGACGTCTCCGTCGTCGTCACCACGATGTCGTCGACCAGCAGCGTGTACGCCGCCGTGAGGTCGGCCGACCCGATGTACGCCTGCAGCGTGTCCGTGGTGGCGTCGGCCGGAGCGGTCCACGACCCGGAGACCGTGGTCCACCCCGCGGCGGAGATCGTGGTGTTGCCGATCCACGAGTAGCCGGGCTTGCCCACGAACCGGACGTCAGCCGTGCCCGCGACGTCCGCGGCCAGGCGGGCGCGCATCGTGAAGTCGTACGTCTGCCCCGGCGTGAAGATGCCGGTGGGCGACTGGATGCCCTCGTAGTCGGCGGCGCGCGTGATCGACAGCACCTGGCCGTCGTCGGCGCCGTCCGGGCTCTCGACGACGGCGAGCGTCGGGCTCCCGGACTGGGTCCAGGTGCCCGTGGTGCCGTCCTCGAAGTCGACGGCGGAGACCACCGTGGGCTCGGCCGCGGCGGAGGACGTGAGCGCACCGCCCACCAGCGCACCACCCGCGATCAGCGCCGCCGTGGCGCCGGAGGCGATCACGCGCCGCCAGCCGCGAGACGTCCTACCTACATGCTCGGGTGCTGGCCCGCCAGGGACTCGTCCGGGGCTCAGCGACTGCCTGGAATGCATCCTCGCTCCTTCGCGACGTCGAACGGGAGCGCAACAACGCGCCCCTGATCGGCGAGGCTAGGGGGCCAGGAGGTTTGAGGCAATGGCTGAACGAATATTGAGATAACGATTTCGACACCCGGGGACGCCGGGAAGCGCGACCGCGGGCCGCCGCCCTGAGGACGACGGCCCGCGGCACGGCACACCGCCCGGTCAGCCCTCCCGGACGGGTCGGCGGAACCGGATCAGCAGCGCCACGCCCGTGCCGAGCAGCAGCGCAGCACCGACGGCCAGGGCGATCGCCCCCGGACCGGCCCGGAACGCCGTGCCTCCGGTGGCCGCGTGCGGGCCGTCGGCGTCGTCGTCGGCCGAGTCGTCGCCTGCCGGGTCGTCACCTGCCGGGTCGTCACCTGCCGGGTCGTCGGCGTCGGCGTCCGTGTCCCCGTCGCCAGCGTCAGCGTCCGTACCGGTATCCGTGTCGGTGCCGCCGTCGTTGTCGGTGCCGTTGTCGGTGCCGTTGTCGGTGCCGTTGTCGGTGCCGTTGTCGCCACCGCCGTTGTCACCGCCGTTGTCACCGCCGTCGACGTCGGCAAGGCCGACCTGCTGGATGACACCCCAGCTGGCCGTCGAGTTCCAGCCCTCGGTGGTCGGGTTGGCCCAGGTCCACACGGCCGTGCGCTGGTCCGCCGGCGCCGTGGCGTCGTTGACCTGCACGTCGAACCCGTGGAAGCCGCCGATCACCGAGTGGACGTTGTCCGCCGACGGGTGCTCGTTGTAGAACCACAGGCCCACCTCGACCTCGAGCACGTAGCCCGTGGCGGTGTGCTGGACGTGCACCTGGTGCACGCGCGCCTGCTGACGGTTCGTGTCACCCGAGCCGAACGTGACGCCGTCGGGCAGGTCCACCGGGACGCCCTGCGAGTCGACCTCGCCGACCTCCCACGAGACCTCGGCGGCCTCGAAGCGGATCTGGGCGTCCTCCCAGGCCCGGTAGGAGCCGTTCTTGGCGTTGCCCAGGTCGAGGAACAGCTCGATGCCGTCCCGCTCCCACGGGTTCGCGTTCGCCAGGTTGATGTCGGCGTCCGTGACCTCGGCACGCAGGAACAGCGTGTCCACCGCGGTGAAGGACCCGTCGCGTGTCTCCAGGACCTCGCGGGCGGCCGGGAACCAGAGCGCTGCGGCGTCGGCGCGAGCGCCCTCACCCGCCGCGGCGGTGCCCTGCTGGCGCACGGCCGTGGTGAACCAGACGGCCTCGTCCCAGACCGGGTCCCGGTCGCCGCCGAGCTCCGGAAGCGTCGAGGCCTGGACCATCTGCGTCAGCGAGAGGTCCTCCATGAACGCCAGGTTGCCCATGGCGCCCGAGCCCGGCGTGTTCCAGCCGGCGACCACGGCGCCGTCGCGCAGCACACGCAGGTCGAAGTCGGCGCTGTCCCCCGCCCCGTTCGGCGAGGGGAGGTGAACGATGGCCTGCCAACCCGCAGCCCCGTCGAGCACGGACGCGGAGACACCAGCACGAGCTGCGGCCGCCCCCGTCCGGTCGACCACCACGGTGGCCCCGGCGTACTCGAGCTCGATGGCGTCGGCGTCGCCTGCCACGGTCACGAACGCCACGAGGGAGTCCGCGTTGTGGCGCAGCACGAACTGGCCGGCGCCGCCCGTCAGCGCGAGCGAGGGGACCGAACCCCAGTCGGTGCTGTCGAACGTCGCGTCCGCGGCCGACGGCGCACCACCGAACACGTTCGCGGCGAGCACCAGTGGCTCAAGCTTGTCCACCATGCCGGCGGCGCCCCAGAAGGCGGGCTTGGCCTGGCGGCTCGCGTTGAACAGCAGCGGGGCACGGTCGCCACGCCACGAGCGGCCGTCGTGCAGGCCCCACACCGTGACGAAGTCCAGCATCCCCGGGTGAGCCTCGTTGAACTCGCGGAAGATGGTGAACGTCTCGTAGTAGTACCAGCCCTGTTCGATGAGGCGGGCCCGGGTGACGTTGCTGTCCGGGAGCGTCACGTCGAGCTCGGTGACACCCGTGAGCAGGGTGCGGTGACCCCCAGCCGCGAGCGCCGCGTTCATCTGTGCGGTGCGGTCGAGGGCGTCGCGCATGTTCTCGGGCGACAGCGACAGCGACACGTGGAACTGGTGCGCCATCCCGTCGATCGGCACGCCGCGCTCCACCAGGTCGGTCGAGCGGTCGATCAGGCGCTGGAGCTTGCCCGCGTTCTGCTCGGTGTTGTAGTCGTTGATCCACAGCGAGATGCGGCTGTCGGCACCGTGCGCCACCGGGGCGTCGGCAGTGCCGTCGACATGGAACTGACCGTTGATGTAGCGGTTCGCCGTCTCGAACGCGATGTCGATGAAGTCCGGACCGATGATCTGGGCCCAGCTCGACTGGCGCAGGCCGTCGGCGTCGGCGGGCGAGTTGCCGATGACCTCGTTGACGACCTCCCACGAGGTGAACGGGTTGGTGTCCGAGCCGAAGTCACCCCACGTCTGCTGGATCGCGAACGCGACGTTGTAGATGTGGTTGTCCATGCGGCGCAGCAGCTCCGCGCGGCCCACGGGGGTCGTGTCCGCACCCGGGTCCACCTGGAAGAACCAGTCCGGGATCTGCGAGTGCCACACGAGCACGTGGCCGAACAGGCCCAGGCCGTTGTCGACCGCGAAGTTGGTGGTCTCGACGGCCTGCGGGTGGATGCGGAACCCGTTGTCCCACGTGATGCCGTCGGTGGCGGTGAGCGTGCCCTGACCGGAGATGCGTTCGAAGTCCCAGGCGTTCTCGACACCACCCCAGAACCAGGCGTCGGGCTTCATGTGGTTCTCGTTGACCACCTTGGTGAAGTGGTCGAGCACGAGCTGTGCGTCGACGCCCTGCGTCTCGCGGGCGTCGATGGCGACACCCAGCGGGATGCCGTCCATCTGCTCGTGCAGCGGGGGCAGGTCGCCGCCGCCAGCGGTCGGCGCCACGTAGAACACGACGTTGTCGATCGCGAAGCCGGTGGTGTCGCCGGCCTCGCCGCCCGCCCAGGCGGTCTCGAAGTAGGGGCGGAACACGTCGACGTACCCGGGGACCGTGAAGGCACCGGTGACGGTGGTCCAGTCGGTGGTGAGGCCGGAGAACGTGGGAAGCAGCGCGTCCCACTCGTTCTGCGCGTTCGCGTCCGTCTGGCGCGAGAGCGTGAGCTGGCCGTTGTGGCCTTCCTCGAGGAAGCGGACGTCGGCGCTGAACTCGACGACCGCACCCGCGTCCAGCAGGCCGGCCAGATCGACCATGGCACCGGAGCCCTGCGTCACGCGCTCGGTCACTGCGAGCGCATAGCCACCGTCACCGTCGTCGATCAGGCCGAGCACCGGGGCGCCCTGGCCCGCGTCGCGCGGAGTCCAGCCCTGGGTGGTCTGGTCGTCGAAGTCGAAGTCGAGGCGCGTGCCGGCGTCCGGCACCCTGGCAGCCAGCGGGTCGGTCACGATGTCGCCCGCACCCGTGCCACCCATGGGCACGCCGTCGTCGAAGGTGTGCTCGAAGACCACCACGGGCTCCGCGAGCTCGACGCCGTCGGCACCAGCGGTGCGGGTCACGACGACGTTGTCCACGAAGAAGGTGTTCGGGGCCTGGTTCGAGGTGATCCGCACCGCGAAGGGCTCGGCATCCCACGTGGTTGTGGCGGTGATGTGCTGCCAGGCGTCGGCACTCAGGGTGACCTGGTCACCGAACCAGTCCCACGGGCTCTCGGACCCCTGCCAGACGGCGTTCGCGCCCGCGGGTCCGTCTGGCGAGCCGAGGACGTCGGCCGCGAAGGTGTACGAGGCTCCGGTCTCGAAGACGCCGGCCGGAACCTCCGGGCCGTTCCAGTTCGCGGTCGTGTCGAACTGCTGCACCCGGTTCGGCTCGGTCTCGTCCGGCTCGGTCACGGCGAGCGGGTCGTCGACGACGGCGACGCCCGTGGCACTGTTGGTCTCGATGGTGTTGCCGTCCTCGAAGTCGGCGCTGAAGACGACCTGCGCCTGCTCCAGCGCAACCCCGTCGCCATCCGTGAGCTGCGTGACGACGATGTTGTCGACGTGCCAGGTGGTCGCGATGTGCGTGTCGCCCGGTCCGCCCACCACGAGCCGGAACCAGTCGACACCGCCGCCCTCGGGGACCTGGAACTCATCGGAGACGGTGGTCCACCCACCAGCCGTCAGGACGGTGTCACCGATCCAGTTGAAGGCGCTGGACATGAATCGCGCGTGCTGCTCGCCCGCGTAGTCCTGGTCGCCCAGGACCTCGGCTTCGAACCGGTACGTCACTCCCGGCACGACGTCGAACGCCGGCCCGTTCCTGAGCTCCGGCCCGGCGTAGTTCGCGACCGTCGTCTGGCGCTGAACCTGGTTGACCGGCGCCGCGGCCGCAGGGATGGCGGCGGACACCAGTCCGGTCGCCATCACGGCGAACGCCGCGCCGAGGGCTGTCAGGCGTCGCCATCGGCGTGTTCGTGGGTGCCGGGGATCCGGCTCGAGCGGTGAGTTCATGGTCGCCCCTTCGCGGTCTCGCTGGTCACGGTGCTGTGACTCGGCCATGACGCTAGAAAGAGAAGAAAGATTCGTAAAAGTTTCGATCCACGATCGGCGCGTGTCGCCCCTCGGAACGTCCGCGTTCGACCCTTCCCCGCCGCAGGCCCACATTCGCCTCGTTCTCACCCGCTGCACGGCACCCGCCTTCGCTAACGTCGGGGGCGTGAGAGTTGTGGTGGTCGGGGCTGGGATCGTCGGGCTCGCGACGGCGGCACGCCTGGCCGCGCGGGGCGACGACGTCGTCGTGATCGACAAGGAGGACGACGTCGCCGCGCACCAGACCGGGCGCAACTCCGGGGTGGTCCACTCCGGGCTGTACTACGCACCCGGCTCGCTCAAGGCGCGCCTGGGTGTGGCCGGGTCCCGGTCCATGGTCGCGTTCGCCCGCGAGCACGACGTCGCCGTGGACGTGTGCGGCAAGCTCGTGGTGGCGACGTCGGACGACGAGGTGCCGCGGCTGCACGCCCTGCTGGAACGCGGCACCGCGAACGGCATCGACGGGCTGCGGCTGGTGACGCCTGCCGAGGCGCGCGAGGTCGAGCCGCACGTCGCATGCGTCGCAGCGCTCCACGTTCCGGGTACGGGCATCGTCGACTACCGCGGGGTGTGCGCCGTGCTGGCCCGGCAGGCGCGCGAGGCGGGCGGCGCGCTGCGGCTCGGGGTGCGAGCGCTGGCCGCGCGCACCGCGTCCGACGGCGTCCAGGTGGCGCTGGAGGGCGGCGAGGTGCTGCGCGCCGACGCGCTCATCGCCTGCGCCGGCCTGTACGCCGACCGGTTCGCGCGGGCCAGCGGCGTGGACCCGCAGGCCCGGATCGTGCCGTTCCGCGGCGAGTACTACGAGCTCGCGCCCGGCGCGGCCGACCTGGTCCGCGGGCTCATCTACCCCGTGCCTGACCCGCGGTTCCCCTTCCTGGGCGTGCACCTGACCCGCATGATCCGCGGCGGCACGCACGCCGGGCCCAACGCCGTGCTCGCCCTGGCTCGCGAGGGCTACCGGTGGCGCGACGTCGTCCCGGCCGACGTGCTCGACGCCGTCACCTGGCCCGGGCTGTGGCGGCTCGCGCCCGGCAAGCTGAGCATCGCCGCGGGCGAGGTGGTGCGCTCGGCCTCCCGGCACGTGTTCGCCCGGTCGTTGGCCCGGCTCGTTCCCGGTATCACCGCAGCCGACCTGGTACCCGCCCCTGCCGGGGTGCGCGCCCAGGCGCTCGGCCGCGACGGCCGCCTGGTGGACGACTTCCTCGTGGCGCGCGCACCCCGCCAGCTCCACGTCATCAACGCCCCCTCCCCCGCCGCGACGGCGTCCCTGGAGATCGCCCGACACCTGGAGTCGCTGCTCGTCTGAGCGGCCCGCACGGGCCCGGCCGCCTACCGTGGACCTCGTGCCCCGCTCCCGGCCCGGCGTGCTGCGCCCGATGACGCCGGCCGACGTCCCCACCGTCGTCGCCGGCCAGGAACCCGCGGCCGTGCTCGGCCTGGGCGACGTGTTCCCGCAGGACCTCCACCCGTTCCCTCGCGCCGACATCACCGCCCGCTGGCACGCCGAGCTCGCCGACCCGGCGGTGGGCTGCTACGTCGTCGTCGACGACGGCGGCATCGAGGGGTTCGTGGCCCTGCGGGACGACGAGCTGCTCCACTTCGGTATCACCGTGGACCACTGGGGCACCGGCTTGGCCCGGCAGGCGCACGACGAGGCGCTCGACCTGCTGCGGGCGGCCGGCGTCACGTCGGCGTGGCTGTGGGTGTTCACGGGCAACGGGCGCGGGCGGCGGTTCTACGAGAACCTCGGGTGGGCGCCCACGGGCGAGACGTCGCACACCACGTTCCCGCCCCACCCGGAACTCCTGCACTACGCGCGCCCGCTGTAGGCGCACGGTCAGCGGCGCGACGCCGTCCCCACCGCCGCGGCAGCTACCGATCAGTTGACGCGAGGAACGAGTCGACCCAGGCCGCGTACGTCTCCTCGATGTCTGCCTGGTCGGCCCGCCCCACCAGGTCGTCGACAGCGAGGTCGAGCAGCTCGCCCGAGGTGATGAGCGCCCGGAGGTGCGCCAGCCCCCGCGCCGCGACGCCCGCAACCTGGGGCGACGCTCCGGCGGTGGCGAACGTGCCCGCCACGGTGCCGGCGTCGCTGGCCGCCATCAGCCGCCACATGTCCCCGGCGTCTTTCGCGATGACGCGGTCGGGCTTCCCGCTGTTCCGTGCCGCGATGCGCTCACCCAGCTTGTGCGCCTTGGCGCACAGCAGCGCCGCGAACCCGGCTACGTACGCATCCCGCGTGGATCCGTCGACGAAGGACTCGACCGTCATGAGGTCACGGTCCACCGCGGCAAGCTCCAGTCCGGGCGCCATCCGGGTGGCCTGCCGTCCGTGCTCCGCCATCGCCCGTGGCGCCCTGCGCCCTCCACCGGCCAGCGCGGACGGCACGATGAGATCCACCTCGGCGATGGGCGCGCCGTCTTCGTCGAAGCCACGGCCCCAGAGCCCAGGCTGATCCACGAACCGCTGGTGCTGCGGATGGTCGGTGAAGTCGCCCAGCGGCCGGAAGCCGGCTGCACGCATGGCCTCGTCGATCCGCGGCTGCGTGGCGAAGAGCGGCGGGACGACGGCGAGGTCAGAGTCCTTGGTACGCGTGGACTCGATCCCGATGTGCTGGGTCCGCTCGTGCACTGCGTGCGAGCCGACGATGACGAGACCTTCGCGTTGCTCGGCGAGCGCGTCCAGGGCGTCACACAGCCCTTGCCGCGCGGCGACCAGAGACCGGTGTAGCAGGCGCCGCTCAGCGCCGGGCTTATCCGGCGCACCGGAGGGCACGTACCGAGGCTGGAACGGACCGGGCCTCCGCGTCATCGTTGCTCCTCCCACGCCTCGACCACCTGCTGAGCCTGCTCGACCATGCGGCCGTCGCCGCCGAAGCAGTCGAGGACCGCCTGCACGGGGCTGACGAACGACTGCCCGGCCACCTGCACGCGCCCCTGTTCGCTGGTCCCGTCGAACGGCACCAGCAACGCCCTGGGACCGCGCTCGCCAGGGAGGATGGGCCGCACACCCAAGGCCGCCACCGCGTCGCGGACCGACGCGACGTAAGCGACCGGCCAGGACGGGATGATCGTGCTGCCCAGCCGCGACAGCGCCTCATCACCGGTGAACGCGTAGTCGATCCGGGCGGCGGAGAGCCGGTCGGCGATCTGACCGCCCAGCATCGAGGTGGCCACGGGGACCGAGCCGGGGCGGGCGGGCAGGACGGCGCAGCGCCCGGCCCGGAACAGCAGTGCCGCGACGGCCACGGGCTCGGCGGGGGTGGAGGCAGACGCGGAAGCGAGCCCGATCCGGGCCCACAGCGCGACCCACTCGTCGGCGTCGACCGGCTTGGTGTCGAGGTCTCCGAGGAGCCAGCGGGCCGCCCACAGCGCGGAGGGCCGTGAGAGCGGGGCCAGGGTGCCGCCCGCGTCGGTGAACCCCGCCGCGCGGAGCAGGTCACGGAACGCATCCGCCGACGGGACCGTCTTGCCCGACTCGGTGCGGGACACCAGCGAGGGCGAGACCCCGGCCAGCACGGCCAGGTCTCGTGCGCTGAGGCGGGCACGGCGGCGCGCGCTGACCACCAGTTGCGCCGTGAGTTCCATGCCGCACATCCTACCGAAATTGCAGATATGCAACACCCTGCGCACGGGCCGTGCTCAGCGACGCGGCGCCGTGCCCACCTCCGCGGCCGCCGCGACCTCGCCCAGGACGACGGCGTCCACGAGCTGACGCGCCCACGCGAGCACCTCGGCGCCGCGCAGCGGCCGCCCACCGATGCGCGCCGTCGTCGGGAACGGCACCAGGAACGCGCGGATCGCGGGCTTGAGGATGACGCCCGGGTAGAGCCGCTTGAGCCGCAGCTGCGCGGACTCGGGCAGGTCCACCGGGGCGAACCGCACGTACTTGCCCTGCGCGGTGACGTCCGTGAGCCCGGCCCGGCGGGCGTGGTTGCGGAAGTCGGCGACGTCGAACAGCGCCGAGGCGACGTCGGGCAGCGCGCCGTAGCGGTCCGTGAGCTCCGCTCGGATCTCTGCGAGCGCCGCGGCGTCGGCGGCCGCGGCGATCTTCTTGTACGCCTCGAGCCGCAGCCGCTCGGTGGCGATGTACGACTCGGGCAGGTGCGCGTCCACGGGCAGCTCGATGGTGACCTCGGGGACCTCCTCGGGGCCGTCGCCGCGGAACGCCTGCACGGCCTCGCCCACCATGCGCACGTACAGGTCGAACCCGACGCCCGCGATGTGCCCGGACTGCTCGCCGCCCAACAGGTTGCCGGCGCCGCGGATCTCCAGGTCCTTCATGGCGATCTGCATGCCCGCGCCGAGGTCGGTGTGGGCGGCCATGGTGGACAGCCGGTCGTGGGCCTGCTCGGTGAGCGGCTTCTCCGGCGGGTAGAGGAAGTACGCGTAGGCGCGCTCGCGTCCGCGGCCCACGCGCCCGCGGAGCTGGTGGAGCTGGCTCAGGCCGAGCACGTCCGCGCGTTCGAGGACGAGCGTGTTGGCGTTGGAGATGTCCAGGCCGGTCTCGACGATGGTGGTGCACACCAGCACGTCGAGCTCCTTCTCCCAGAACCCGCGGATCACCTGGTCAAGCTGGGTCTCGCTCATCTTGCCGTGCGCGACGCCGATGCGGGCTTCCGGCACCAGCTCGGCCAGCCGCGAGGCGGTGCGCTGGATCGACTCGACCCGGTTGTGCACGTAGAACACCTGGCCCTCGCGCAGCAGCTCGCGGCGGATGGCGGCGGAGATCTGCTTCTCCTCGTACGCGCCCACGTAGGTGAGCACGGGGTGGCGCTCCTCGGGCGGGGTGGCCAGGGTGGACATCTCCCGGATGCCGGTGACCGCCATCTCCAGGGTGCGCGGGATGGGGGTCGCGCTCATGGCGAGCACGTCCACGTTGGTGCGCAGCTGCTTGAGCGTCTCCTTGTGCTCGACGCCGAAGCGCTGCTCCTCGTCGATGATCACCAGGCCCAGGTCCTTGAAGTGCACGGCCCCGGTGATGAGGCGGTGCGTGCCGATGACGACGTCGACCGTGCCGTCCCCCAGGCCCTTGATCGTCTCCTCGGACTCGCGCTTGCTCTGGAATCGGGACAGCGCCGCGACCTTCACGGGAAACCCCTGGTACCGCTCGGAGAACGTCTCGAAGTGCTGCTGGACGAGCAGCGTGGTCGGCACCAGCACGGCCACCTGCTTGCCGTCCTGCACTGCCTTGAACGCGGCCCGGATCGCGATCTCCGTCTTGCCATAGCCGACGTCGCCGCAGATGAGGCGGTCCATCGGCATGGACTTCTCCATGTCGGCCTTGACCTCGTCGATCGTGGAGAGCTGGTCGGGCGTCTCGACGTACGCGAACGCGTCCTCGAGCTCGCGCTGCCACGGGGTGTCCGGGCCGAACGCGTGCCCCTGGGTGGCCACGCGGGCCGAGTACAGACGGATCAGCTCGCCCGCGATCTCGCGCACGTGCTTGCGCGCCTTGGCCTTGGTGTTCTTCCAGTCGGCACCGCCCATCTTGGACAGGCTCGGCGCCTCGCCGCCCACGTACTTGGTGACCTGGTCGAGCTGGTCCATCGGGACGAACAGGCGGTCGCCGGGCTGGCCGCGCTTGCTGCTCGCGTACTCGACCACCAGGTACTCGCGCGTGGCCGCGTTGGCCCCGGCACCGAGCGTGCGCTGCACCATCTCCACGAACTTGCCCACGCCGTGCTGCTCGTGCACCACGTAGTCCCCCGCCCGCAGCTGCAGGGGGTCGACGACGTTGCGGCGGCGGCTGGGCAGCTTGCGCATGTCCCGCGTGCCCGTGCCCTGGCGCCCCGTGAGGTCCGACTCGGCGAACACGGCGAGCTTGAGGTCCGGGGCCACGAAGCCCTTGCCCACCAGGGAGGGGACCACGTGGACCACACCGACGTCGGGCACCTCGTCGAGCACCGCGTCCAGGCGGGCCGGGCAGTCGGCGGCCATGAGCTGCTCGACCATGCGCTTGGCCGGGCCGTGACCCTCCGTGGTCAGGACCAGGCGCCACTGGTCGCGCTGCAGGCGGCGCACCTCGGCCAGCGCGCGCTCCAGGTCGCCACGGTAGGACTCGACGTCGCGCGCGGCGATCGCGTGCGTCGTGACGCCGTCAGCGGCCCCGTCATCCCGCGCGGAGTCGCCGGACCCGGCGTCGTCGGCGGCGTCGGGGTCCAGGCCGAACGCGGACAGCGTCCACCAGCCCAGGCCCCGCTTCGCCGCGACCGCGCGCGTGTCCGCGAACGTCGCGAACGACGCCGCCGACAGGTCGATGGGTGCCGCACCGCCCGCGACCGCACCCGTCCAGGCCGCCGCGAGGAACTCCTCGGTGGTGGCCACCAGGTCGTGCGCGCGGCGCCGCACCCGTTCCGGCTCGTCGATCACCAGCAGGGCGTCGCCCGGCACCAGGTCGAGCACCGGCACCATCTCGTCCACCAGGGCGGGGGCCAGCGACTCCATGCCCTCGACCGCGACGCCCGCCGCGAGCTTGTCCAGCATCTCGATGGCGTTCGGGTACTGCTCCGCGAGCGCCGCCGCCCGCGCCCGCACGGCGTCGGTGAGCAGGATCTCGCGGCACGGCGGCGCCCACAGCCCCTGCTGCGCGATCTCCAGGGAGCGCTGGTCGGCCACCGAGAACCAGCGGATCTCGGAGACCTCGTCACCCCAGAACTCGACGCGCAGCGGGTGGTCCTCGGTGGGCGGGAACACGTCCAGGATGCCGCCGCGCACCGCGAACTCCCCGCGCCGCTCCACCATGTCCACGCGCGTGTAGGCGGCCGCCACCAGCCGCTCGGCGACGTCGGTCAGGTCGGCGGTGTCGCCGTCGTGCAGCGTGACGGGCTCCAGCTCGCCCAGCCCCGCGACCACCGGCTGCAGCAGCGCACGCGTGGGCATGACCAGCACGCGGACCGGCCCGGCGGAGCCGGTCTCGGGGGCGGGGTGCGCCAGGCGGCGCAGCACCGCGATGCGCCGCGCCACGGTGTCCGCACGCGGCGAGAGCCGCTCGTGCGGCAGCGTCTCCCACGCGGGGAACACCGCGACCTCGTCGCCCTGCTCGTCCGGCAGGTAGGCGCGCACCGACGCCGCGAGCTCGTCCGCCTGCCGCCCGGTCGCCGTGACGACGACGACGGGGCGCCGCTTCGCGGCCTCCACCAGCAGCGGGGCGCGCGCCCCCTGCGGCCCGACGACGTCGACGAAGCCGCGGGTGGCGACGTCGTCCAGGGCGGCGGCGGCCCCCGGGTCGGCGAGCAGGGCGGGCACGATGCCGGTGAGGTTCACGGTGAAGGACTCCGGTGGTGGGGCACGACGGCAGGCCCGGATCCTGGGGGCAGGGGTGTCCGGGCTGTCGCACCAGGGTACGCCGGGGCGCGCGCCCATCCTCAGCACCCGGGCCACCCCGGTGCTAACCTAAGAAAATATAAGAAACTCTATGAAGGGATCGTCGTGGGCCGCAGAGCGAACCCGTTCAAACCCTCGACGGGGGCAACGCCCCCGCTCCTGGTAGGCCGCCAACCACTCCTCGACGACCTTCACGACGGGCTCGCTGACGGCCCCGGAGCCCCCGCCAGAATCACCATCTTCACCGGTGCTCGCGGTGTCGGCAAGACGGTCATGCTGTCAGAGGCAGACGACGTCGCACTTCAGCACGGCTGGCTGCACATCGATGAGACCGCAACGACCGGACTCGTCAGCCGACTCGACGAGCACGTGACGTACGCGCTGGAGCAAGAGGACCCCCGCCCCAGGCGACGGGTCACGGGTATCGCGCTGCCCGGCAACATCGGCATCACGGCGACACTGACGCCGGAACTCTCGGTAGGGCTGCGCCGCAAGATCGGCGCACTGCTTGACCGCCTCGCAGAACGCGACCCGAACAGTGGCCTCATGATCACCGTGGACGAGGTCCAGTCCGGCATTGCTGACCTGCGCGAGGTGGCAGTTATCACGCAACACCTCATTCGCGAGGACAGGAACGTCGCGCTGGTGCTGGCCGGGCTACCGTCCGCCGTATCCGATCTGTTGCGCAACGACGTCGACGAGCGCGTCATGACGTTCCTGCGACGCGCCGACAAGCACGTTCTGGTGGACGTTCCCGTCGCTGAGGTCCAAGACGCATTCGACGAAACGATCCACGCTGAGGGCCGGACGATTGACGGCGATGCGCTCGCCGCGGCGGCAGAGGCCACCTTCGGATATCCGTTCTTGATTCAGCTGGTCGGCTATCACATGTGGCGCGCCTCCGACAGTGACAACATCACGCTGGCCGACGTACGCGTGGGAATCGACGCCGCCCGGAGACGCATGGGTTCACTGGTCCACGAAACGGCGCTGGCTGACCTTTCGGACCTCGACAAGACGTTCCTGGCCGCCATGTCGCGAGATGATGGGGCATCGCGCATGAAAGACATCCGTCACCGGATGGGAGACGTGTCTCCTCAGTACGCCAACACCTACCGCGAGCGCCTGTTGGCAGCCCAGATGATCACCCAGGTGAGCTTCGGGAAGGTCGACTTCGCGCTGCCGTACCTCCGCACGTATCTGAGAGAGCATCGGGCGTCATATGGGCTGTTACCCGATGGCGATTGAGTCGGGGGCATCTTCGGAGTGCCCGTGCCGACGGCCCTACGACGCGGTGTCCGGGAGACGGTCGAGCAGGGACGTGCACGCGGTCCGGTCCCCGCCCTGGCACGACTGCGCCAGGTCACGCAGCTCCTCGGCGTCGGTGGCCAGCCCCACGAGGCCGCTCGGCCCCAGGTCGCGGGCCAGGTCCCACGCCGCACCCAGGTCGCCGTCGGCCAACCGGTCCACCGCGGCCGACACCGGGGCGTACTGGCCGGACACCTGCGCGAGCCCGTCCAGGCCGTCTTGCAGGTCATCGCCGTACGCGTCCCACGCCCAGTACAGCGCCAGGCCCACCACCGCGACGACGACGAGCTGAAGCGCACCCAGGGTGATGCCGGCGCGCGCGAGTCCCCGCCCGCGCGTGCCGCGCCGGGAGGTGCGGGCCAGCCCGACGACGCCGAGCAGGATCGAGAGCGCACCCAGCACGGGCACCAGCACCCCGAACAGCGCGGTGACCAACGACGCCCGGCACGGCCCGTCGGTGACGTCCGGCGCCGGCAGGTACACGCCCGCGGCGCCGTGCCGGGGCAGAGCGGGCAGCTCGCGCAGCGGTGGTGGTTCGAGTGCGGCGGCATGGCTCACCGGGGTGACCTCCTCGTCGGGGACGCGCCCGACAGTAGCGGAGGCGGCACCGGTCCCGACAGGCTCGACCACCGGGTGGGCGGCAGCTACGGGCGGGGCAGCGCGGAGGTCCGCAACCTGCGGCGCACCGCGCGGGCGGCGTTCGCGGCGGCGTCCGTCCACGCCGCAAGGCGCGGGCGCTGGGGGCGCCAGCCGGCCCACCCGGACTGGTCCACCGCCTCGAACCACAGGTCACGCCGCGGGTGCGACGAACCTGGCTCCCACGGCTTGTCACGCTCCGTGTAGTGCACCACCAGGGGGTCGGCCACGCCGGCGGCGGCGTCGTCGGGGTCGAGCGCCCACGAGCAGCCGTCGAACAGGTCGTTGGTCTGCACGTTCCACCGGCGCGGCAGCGCCTTCCACCGGCCTTCGAGCACCGCGTTGAGCGCATCCTGGTCCGCGTACAGGGGTCGCGTGCGGCGCAGGATCTCCAGGCACCGCTCCCCTACCCGCTCGTCCCGCCACCGCGCCACGTCGATCACCAGCACGCCCGCGTTGAAGTACGGGGCCGACGGCGTCTGGCCGAGCTCGCGCCAGCACGGCTGGAACCCGCGCGCGGGGAACGGGTTGCCCGCGTCGCGCACCGCGCCCACGACGGCGTCACCCAGGTCCAGGTGCGCGGCAGGCAGCAGCGACCCCGTCACGACGACGTCCGAGTCGAGGTAGAGCACCCGGTCGACGTCGGCGGGGAGCAGCTCGGCCAGCCACAGCCGGTACAGGGTGGCCGCCGAGATCCAGTCGGGGAAGTGCGCGCCGGCCACGGCCGTGGCATCGACGGCGTACCACAGCACCTCGACGGCCTTGAGCGACGCGGTGACCCGGCGCTGCACCTCCGGCGCCAGGCCCGAGTGCATGGCGTGCACGCGCACGGTGGCGGCGGGGTCACCCACCGCCCGGTCGAGCGAGGTGAGTGTCACCGCCAGGGGCAGGGCGTAGTTCGCGTCCACGCAGACGACGACGTCGAGGTCGGCCACGATCACACCTCCCCCTCCGGGGCGAGCACCCCGTCGACCTCGCGGTACCGCTCCCCCGTCGCCGGGCAGGTCCACACGCCGTCGCCGTCGTCGGCCAGCGGCACCCCGGCCCGGCCGACCCACCGGAGCCGGCGCGCGGGCACCCCGGCGACCAGCGCGAAGTCGGGCACGTCCGCCGTCACCACGGACCCTGCCGCCACGGTGGCCCAGCGCCCGATCGTCACCGGGGCGATGCACACCGCGCGTGCCCCCACGGCCGCGCCCTCACGCACGGTGACGCCCACGGCGTCCCAGTCGTGCGCCGACTTCAAGGTGCCGTCCGGGTTGACGGCGCGCGGGTACAGGTCGTTCGTCAGCACGGCGGCCGGACCGATGAACACACCGTCCTCCAGGACGGCCGGCTCGTACACGAGCGCGTAGTTCTGGAGCTTGCAGTTCGCGCCGAGCCGGACGCCCGGACCCACGTAGGAACCTCGCCCCAGCGTGCACCCCGGGCCCACCACCGCGTCCTCACGCACCTGCGCGAGATGCCACACCGTGGCACCCGCCCCGATCGTCGCCGCGGCGTCGACGTCGGCCGACTCGGCAATGCGCACCACTCTTGCTCCCCCTGCTGCCCGGACCCGGTCGTGCCCAGTGTGTCAGCGGGCCCGGACGCGCTACCGCATGCCACTGCCAGTTCACCCGGGGCACCGCCGATTTCGCCCCGGCTCTCACCCTCCACGAGGCGAGGGCGGACCTACCGTGGTGCCAGACCTTGAAGCCAGCGCCCCGGCCCCACCGTCGGCGCCCGAACGGGCGGGCAGCACACCGTGACCATGACCACCACCGCACAGCGCCGGGCAGCGACGCCCGGAACCCTGACGCGCAGCCGGTACCGAGTCCTGGTGGTCGAGGGGCAGACCCTGCTCGCCGAGGCGCTGGAGCTCGCCCTCTCCATCGAGGGGTACGACGTGCACACCGTCGCCGTGCCGCACCGGCACCGCACCCCCGAGGCGCTGCTCACGGTCCTGCTGCGGCACCAGCCCCGACTCGTGCTCCTCGACCTCGAGCTGGCCGGGGACGGCGACTGCGCCGCGCTGGTGCGGCCGCTCGCCGCCGCGGGGATCGAGGTCGTCGGCGTCACCGCCTCCGCCGACCGCGCGCGCTGGGGCGCGGCGCTCGTCGGCGGGGCGCGGACCGTGCTGTCCAAGTCGGGACCCCTGCGGGGCACCACGTCAGCCGTGCGCCGGATCAGCCTGGGCCAGCCCGTGCTCGCCCACGAGGAGCGCGAGGACCTGGTGCGCGCGTGGTACGCCCGGCGCGCCGAGCACCACGAGGTCACCGAGCGCATGGCCCGCCTGTCCCCGCGCGAGTCCCAGGTGCTGGGACACCTGATGCGCGGTCGCACCGTCCACGAGATCGCGACCGCCGCCGTGGTGTCCCCGGCGACCGTGCGCACCCAGGTGAAGTCGATCCTCGCGAAGCTCGACGTGTCGTCGCAGCTCACCGCCGTCGGCCTCGCCTACCAGGTCGGCTGGCAGCCGCCGGTCGTATGACGGCGCAGACCGCCACGGTGACCGAGCCGCCCACGACCCGGCCGCGGCGGCACCGGCACCCCGCCCTGCGCCGCGCGCTCATGGCGGCCGTGGCACTGGTCGCCGTCCTGATCGCCGTCGTCGGCGGCGCCGTCGCCCACCTCACCGGGAACCTGGACCGCGTCGACGGCGCCTTCGACGGGCTCACGGACCGGCCCGTCAAGGTGTCGCCCGACGCCGTCGACGTGCTCGTCACCAGCACCGACCTGGCCTCCGTGGTGCACGTGGACGGCGACCGCTCGCGCGTCACGATGATCCTGCTGCCCCCGGCCACCGCGGATGTCGGCTCCGTCGAACGCCTCACGGGGGTGCGGATCGACCACTACGCCGCCTTCGACTGGTCGCTCATGGCGGCCCTCGAACCCACGGCCGGCCAGTTCTGGCCCCCGTACGAGCCCGCAGCCGACCCGGCCGAGACGATGCGGCGGCAGGAGGACTACCTGCGGATGGTCATCAGCGGCAACGTGCACCAGGAGATGGCGCGCGACCCCGTGCTGCTCTACCGGTTCCTGGACACCGTCAGCTCCCACGCCACGCTGGACGGCGACTGGAGCGTCCCGGACCTGGCACGGCTGGCGTTCTCCCTGCACGCCATCCGCGCCTGGGACATCCAGTACGTCACCGCACCCAGCGGCCCGACCGCCACCGAGTTCTGGGACGCCGTCCGGCACGACCGGACAGGTCACCTCGCCGAGCTGGCGGGCTCCGGGTCCCAGTAGCCGCTGCCAGGACCTCAGCCGGGCGCGGCGGACCTCAGCGGGGCACGACGCGAGCCGCTGCGGCCCGGGCCAGGTGCCCCTCGTCGAGCGTCTCGTCGCGACGCACCAGCACGATCAGTCCACGGGCGTCGAGCTCGGCGCACATGAGGAGCTGGTGGTCGTCGCAGTGCTCGCCCATCTCCGGGATCCGCGGCACCACCACCGGCAGCCGACCCGCCTGGAGCGCCGTCAGGATGGACCCCACACCACCGTGCGTGATCACCACCGACGACGCCGCCATCGCATCCGCGAGCTCGTCGGGACCCAACCACCGGTTCGGCTGGTCGTGCGGCACGTCCGTGGTGCCCACCTGCCACGTGACCGGGACGTCCGCACCCAGCACCCGTCGCACGTCACGCACCGCGCGCGGGAACGGGTACCGCTCCGCGCCCAGCGCGACGACAACGCTCTCCACCGGTGCCGGCTCCCCCGCCTCGACCGTGAACGCCCCGAACATGTCCTCGAAGTACTGCCAGCGCCCACCCCACCCGGCATGCGGCGCCAGCAGCGTGGTACGCGGGAGCGCCGCCGCGATCCGCCCCGTCACGGACGGGCCGTGCAGGCGCGCCAGCGACTCGACATACGTGATACGCGTCCCCGAGACCGCCGCCGCCAACAGGTGCGGCACCGCCTGCGCGGCACCCGCGGTCAGCACCATGCGGGGTCGCAGCCGCCGATGCAGCCGGACCGCCGACGCGACGTTGCGCAGCGCCCCCGCCGCGTCCCGCGAGTGCACCGCCGGCATGAACGTGACCTGGTCGGTGCCGGCCAGGCGCGTGAGCGTCTGGCGGCTGCGGGGCACCACCCAGTGGCGCTCGCGGGCCGGGATGCCCATGGCGTCGGCGATGAACTCGAGCTCGGTGAAGTGCCCGCCGCCCGAGCTGGCCAGCAGCACCAGGGACCCGTGGTCCGGCACCGTCCCGCGCACGCTCGTCGCTCCTTGCCTCGTCGCATCCTGCACCGCCGGGCCCTGCACAGACATCACCACAGGCTGATCGTCGGTCCTGTGCTCACGGACCGGCGTCGTGCGCGGCGTCGTTACCCAGTTCTGGGTAACGACGCCGGTCGGAGCCAGCGCGCCCGGCCCGCCCGGCGGCCCCGCACCTACCATGCGAACCACCGGCGACAAGGAGCTGTGGTGGAACCCATCGAAGGTCTGGACGCGGACGTGATCGTGGTGGGCGGCGGCCTGGGCGGGTCGGCGGCAGCCTTCCAGCTCGCGCAGCGCGGCCTGAGCGTGCTGGTGATCGAGGCGGGTCCGGGTGAGGACGTGCTCACCCCGCCGCGGCCCACCCGGCGCGAGCAGGTCATGCGGCGGCTGCTGCCCGGACGGGTGCCGGCGGCGGTCCCGGACCGGACGCGCTACCCCTACTTCGTGTCCACCCCCGACGGCTCGCTGCGCCAGGCCCCCACCCGCATGGGGCACGGCGTGGGCGGGTCCTCGCAGTTCTACGCGGCGGCGCTCAGCCGCTTCAAGCGCTCCGACTTCACGGAGGCCGCGCCCGGGCGCTCCGCCGAGACGCCCCTGCCCAACGCGTGGCCCGTGGACTACGACGCGTTCCGTGCGTACTACGCAGACGCCGAGGCCCTCATGCGGATCCGCGGCGACCTGGACCCCTTGGACCCGGACGACTCGCTGGCCCCGGGTTCCCCGCTGCCTGCGCTCGCCCCCGGCTCGGTGCACCTGCACGAGCGGCTCACGCAGCGCGGGCTGCACCCGTACCGCCTGCACGTCGGCATCGACTACGAGGCAGGGTGCGGGGAGTGCTTCACGGGCCGCTGCCCTCGCGGCGACAAGGCGGACGGCAACAACCGGTTCCTGGTCCCGGCCCTCGCCACCGGCCGGGTACGCCTCGAGGTGGACGCCCCGGTGCGGGAGATCCGGGTCGACGACGACGGCGTCCACGTCGTCGTCGGCACCGCTGACGGGGCGGGCGACCCGGTCGGCGACGCGAGCAGAGGGGGCCGCGAGCGCCGCGCGCGGCGGCTGGTGCTGGCCGCGGGAGCGCTGGGCACCCCGCTGCTCCTGGACCGCTCGGCCTCCCTGTGGCGGGACGCACCCCGGCCCGCGATGCTCGGCCGGGGCCTGATGTTCCACCTCACCGACACGTGGGCCGCCAAGGCGCCCGACGGTGCCACGGTGCCCAAGAAGTGGCTGTGCGTGCGGGACTTCTACGACGACGGCGTGCACGACATCGGCGAGATCCAGTCGCTGGGCGGCGCGTTGTCCCCCGGGCCGATCGCGGGCATCCTGCGGGGACGGCTGGCCAGCACGCCGCTGCGGCGCCTCCCGGCCGCAGCGCTCAAGCCGATCGCGTGGGTGATCGCCCGGGTGCTGGGCCCGCGACCCATCTTCGCCACCATCACCGAGGACCTCCCCCACGCGCACAACCGCGTGCGGGAGCAGGACGGGAAGGTGGTGGTCGACTACGCCGTCGACCCGGCGCTGCGCCAGCGCACCGCCGCCTTCCGGGACACCGTGCACGCCACGTTCGGCCCCGGCGTGCTGTTCACCTCCCCGCCGAGCAACCCCAACTGGGGTCACCCGATGGGCACCTGCCGCATGGGTGACGACCCCGCGACGTCCGTGGTGGGCGCCGACGGGCAGGTGCACGGGCAGCCGAAGGTCTTCGTCGCGGACGCCTCCGCCTTCCCCTCGTCCGGGGGGACCGGGCCTGGCCTGACGGTGGCCGCCCTGGGGCTGTACGTGGGCGACCAGGTGGCCGACGCGCTGGCCGGGTAGGGCCGTCGACCCTCACCGGCTCAGCGCGGCCGCCCGCCAGTCGAGGTACCGGTTCGACCAGTCGTGCTGCGCCCGGAACCGGGCCAGGTGCTCCGGGTCGTCGGGCCCCAGATCGGCCGCCTTGCGCACCGCGCACGCCCAGTCGTCCCCCGATGCCACCAGCAGGCAGCGCGGTGACACGTCACGCATCGGTTCCAGGTCCGTGGCGACGACGGGCAGACCCGCGGCCAGGTACTCGTAGAGCTTGAGCGGGCTCATCGCCTGGGTGAGCGGGGTGTCGCGGTGGCAGACGAGGCCCACGTCCGCCCGCGCCATCATCGCCAGCACGGTGGCCCGTGGAAGGACCCCGTGGACCCGCACGTTCGGACGGGCCAGCAGGTCGCGGAAGTGGTCGGGGGCCTGCATGGGACCGACCAGGACGATCGTCCAGTCCGCACCCAGCCCGTCCGCGCAGGCGGTGAGCGCGTCGGCGTCGATCCGATCCTCCAGGCTCCCGGCGTACAGCGCGATCTTCCCCGGCAGCGCGGTGAACCAGTCCGGGGCCTGCGCGCGCCCCGCCACGCGGGACCCCGCGTCGTCCGACTCCGCGTCGTCCGAGGCCGCGTCGTCCGAGGCCGCGAAGTCCGCGGCCGCGATCCCGTTGGGCACGACGACGCCGCGCCGCGCACCCACCCGGTCGACGATGGCCTGGCTGACGCCGATGACCTTGACGTCGCGTGCCGCCATCTGCCGGTAGGCCCACAGGTAGTGCTCGCGCAGGTGCCCGTGAACCCCCGAAGCAGCCCAGCCGAACGCGGACCACTCGTCCCAGCCGTAATAGACGACGTCGGCCCACGCAGCCCGGTCGGCCACGGCGGCCAGCAGCGGATCGCAGGTGACCAGGACGGCGTCGTCGCGCGAACGGCGTCGTTGCAGGGTGCGGTCCAGGTGGCGGCGCGCGGCGCGGGCCACGGCCAGCTCACGTGGCGCGGCCGGCCACCAGCGCAAGGGATGCAGCAACTGCCTCCCAGGAAGGTCGCCGGGGAGCGGGGCCGTGCGGCTGGGGTCGCGCAGCAGGCCGGGCAGAGACCGCGGGGGGTCGGCGACGAGCAGCGACTCGACGCCCGGGTCGGTGGCGAGCCCCCACACCGCCCGGTCGGGCGAGTACGCGTAGTTGCGCGGGGCGGCGTTGCCCCACGTCTGGCGGTAGAGCGCGAGCACGACGTTGCGGCGCAGCGGTTCGGTCACGGGATCGACTCCTCGACGTCGGCGACGGGCACGGCCGCGGGTGCGGGAGGCTCGCGCAGCCGCCCGTCCGGGAACCGGCGCGGGCCGTCCCGGACGATCGCCCACAGCGCACCGGCACAGCCGATCAACAGGAACAGGGTGAACGAGAGCTGGCGGAAGCTCAGGCCGTCGAACAGGGCGAGCGACGCACCCAGGGCGGCGATACCACCGGCGAGCGCCTGGCCGAGCCCGCGCACCCTCAGGTCGCCGCTGCGGTGGCGCGCCCCCCGCGCCACGCAGATACCGGCCACGATGACCACGATCAGGGCGGCCGCACCCACCAGCCCGTTGTTCAGGGTGGTGAGGATGTACTGGTTGTCCAGCCAGAAGTACTGGTCGGGCAGGAACGTGCCGAGCCCACGGCCGAACACCCAGTTCCCTTCCAGATATCCGGGGATGCGGGCGTAGTCGTCGGTGCGTCCCGAGATGGACGCCTCCTGGTCACCGGCGGTGAAGAAGTAGACGAACGTGGAGATCAGCCCGGGCACCACCACCTGGAACACGGAAAGGCCCAGCACGCCGAGTACCGCCAGGTTGACGCGCCCGCGCAGGCCAAGAGCCACGAAGTAGAACGCCATGCCCACGGCGAGGCTCACCAGGCCGGAGCGGGAGACGGACAGCGGGGTGACGAACACCAGGGCGGCGAACGACACCTTGCACCAGCGTCGAGCCTTCGCCGAGCGGGCGTGGATCGCCAGGTGCAAGGCGATCGGCGTCAGCGCCCCCATCACCACGGAGTACTCGATGGGGTGCGTCGCCGCGGCCATCACGCGTGTGAAGTCCCCCCGGGACGTCTCCTCGATCGCAGCCCCCACGAACCCGGGCACCTGGAACGCCGTCGCCCAGCGCCACCCGGGCAGCAGGTACTCGACGATCCCGATGAGCGCCGCCACGCCCGCGAGCAGGGTGAACCGCACCAGGAGGTCCTCGAGGCGGTCCACCGAGTCGATGCCGTCCGTGGTGAGCAGCACGAGCCCGATGAGCGACAGGGAGATGAGCAGCCACCGGGTGGTGCTCGCCACCTGCTCACCGGTCAGCGTGTGCACGTCCGCGGCCGCGTACGCGGTCAGGGTGGTCGCGAGGAACAGCGGCATCGTCCAGCGCAGCGGGTGCCCGGGCCGCGCCCGCAGCAGACCCAGCGCCCGTCCCGCAGCCCACAGGACCAGCACGCCCAGGGCCAGCAGCTGCGCGGGATTGCCGAACCCGCCCAGCGGCCCGACGAGCACCTGGTCACCGGGGATGAGCAGCAGGCACGCGATCAGCACGGTGAGGATCGCGACCGGGTCGCGGCGCGAGATCGACACCAGCGCGAACACGAGGGCGAGGGCGAGCAGAGCCAGGGTGGCCACCCAGGTGCCGTGGGCCAGGACCGGGGCGAGCGCCAGCGCGCACGCACCCACGACGGCCGCGCCGCGCGCGACCCAGGTAAGGACGCGGCGTCGCACCATCAGCGGTACAGGGACTCGAACGTCGCCGGGTCGTCCCGCGTCTCAGGCGCACCCCGCCGATCCACCGTCGGGGGCGCGATGGTGGCCAACTGGACGGTGAGCGGCTGGACGGCGGGCGGTTCACCGGTGGCCGTCGCCCGCGCGGTCGTCGGCAGGATGGCCGGCGGTCGAACCGTGGCTACCTGGACGGCAGCGGATCGCTCGGTGGTCGGTTGGATGGACGCCGGCTGCGTGACGGCCGGCTGTGCGGGGGCCGCCGCCTGCCGAGCCTCGGGCTTCGCCTTCCGTCGGGGCTTCGCGCGGCCCGACCGGCTCGCACGGCCCGACCGCGCGCCTGCTCGCGGCTCGTCGCCGCCTCGATCGGTGTCGCCGCTGTCGTCGCCGGGATCACCGCCATCGTCGCCCCGTTCGCCGTCGTCGCCCCTCTCACCGTCGTCCCCCCGTTCACCGTCGTTCGCATCGGACGACGGCGAACCGGCTGGTGACGCGTCGGTCGCGGCGGCCCGCCGCGCCTGGCGCACCCGTGCCCGCCGACCGATCAGGGCGTCGGCGGCGATGGACAGGGACGCCCCGGCGATGGCGCCCACGGCGCCCACACCGAGCAGCAGCTTGAGCCCGGAACTGGCGGGAACAACGTCCACCCGAGTGGGTGACATGACGAAGATCGTGGAGAGGGAGCCGTCGGGCGCCCCCGCGGCGCGCTGGATCTCCTCGACCTGACCGGGGATGGCATCCATGACGTTCTGCACCGTCGTCTCCGCGGCGTCGGCGGTGGGCGCCCACGCCGCGACCGTGTACGTGAACCCTTCCCCGGAGAACGCGAAGCGGCGGTGCTCGGGCGACGACTCCCCCGGTGCCACCCCGGCGGCCGTCGGTTCCCCCAGGCTCTTCTGGACGTCAGGATCGGCGAGGGCGAGTGACAGGGCCGTGCCGAGAAGGTCGTTGTCCGCGAGCGGGTTGAGCACCCGGGTCTCCTGCTGGTCAGGGTCGGTGCTCTGGAACACGAACGCGAAGGCGGCGTTCGCGTAGTAGCTGTCCTCCTGGTTCTGGGCCAGGGCGTACCCGGTGCCGAGCGCCATCATCAGCACCGGAAACATCACGTACCAGCGGCGGAAGCACACCTTGAGAACATCAAGAGCGTCCATCGGTCTCCCCCTCAATGTCCCGGGCACGAACGTCGCGGGCACCGCCCACGGCGACGGGCTGCGCCGACTCCCGCGGCGGGAACCCGTCCCACCACTCGTCCCGACACGCCCAACCAGCGCTCCAGTTCCCGCCTCGGTGCGTCACGCGTTCCAGCGTGGCACGCCAGGCCACTCCCGCGCGCAGCAACCAGACGACCACCCCGGCGGCGACACCCCGGAAGTGGGTGCGAGCGTAGGTGACTTTTCCGGCAAACACGAGGGCGAAGTTTCCACCGGCCTCCTCCGAGGATGCGCCCACGGCGTGCACCACCTCGGCGTCAGGGGTGATGACGGGCCGCAGCCCGATCCGGCGGGCCCGCGCGCTCAGGTCGGCGTCCTCCCCGTAGACGAAGTACCGCTCGTCCATCCCCCGAAGCCGGTCCCAGGTGCCCCGGTCCGCGAGCAGCAGGCAGCCCGTCACGATGCCGACCTCGCGCACCGTGTCCCGCTGCCAGCGGCCCAGCGACTCCGGGTCGAACACGCGCGAACGCGGGAAGAACGACGACAACCCGGTCGCGAAGCACACGGTGGACCACACGCTCGGCGCGCCCCACGCCGACGTCGGCTCGAGCGTGCCGTCCTCGGCAAGGGTGCGCCCGCCGTACAGCCCATGACCGGGGTGGTTCTCGGCGAACTCCAGCAGCCGGGCCAGCGATCCCGGCCGGGGCACCGTGTCCGGGTTGAGCAGGAGCACCCACGGGGCGCTCGACGCCGCAGCGCCCACGTTGACGGCCGCGGCGAACCCGACGTTGCGCGCGTTGCGCAGCAGCGTGACGTCGGGGTGCCGCGCCGCCACGACGTCGGCCGTGTCGTCCGTGGCCGGGTTGTCGACGACGACGACGTGCGCACGCCGGTCCCCGAGCGCGGCGGGCAGGGCGTCGAGGCAGCGCGAGATCCACTCGGCGCTGTTGTAGGTGACGACGACGACGGCGACCTCCGGCTCGGTCATCGCTCACCCCGCTTCCTCAGGACGCGGGCCGGCACCCCGGCGGCCAGCACGCCCGGGGGCAGGTCGCGGGTGACCACGGCCCCGGCGGCCACCACGGTGCCGTCGCCGATGGTCACGCCGGGCAGCACCACCACCCGGGTGCCCAGCCACGTGTTCGCACCGATGGTCACGGTCGCCTCGCGCATGGGCAGGTCCATGACCGGGCCGTCCCCCGCGTCGAAGTCGTAGTTCGCCGCCGTCACGAACACGTCGGGAGCGAGCAGCGCGTGGTCACCGATGACGATCGCGCCCGTGTCCCCGCCCGCCCACAGGGAGCAACCCTGCCCGATCTGCGCGCCCGCACCGATCGACACCCGCTCACCGTGCCGCACCGACACGGTGGGTGAGAGCCGCGCACCGGCCCCGACCGTCGCCAGCGCAAGGGGGGCGCCGTCGTACGCGAGGAAGTTGCCCACGCGGGCGATCCGCTTCCAGGTGCCCGGCCGGACCAGCCGGGACGCAGCGGACGCCACCTTGGTCAGCGTGCTCATGGTCAGTGCTCCGTTCCGTGGCCCGCGGCCACCCGCGAGGTGTCGTCCCTGTTCCAGCCGCCGACGACGCCGTGCCGCAGCAGGCGGGCGGCCCTGATCCGCGCCCACCCGTTGACGCCCAGGTACACGGGCGCCACCACCGCAAGCCAGGGGCGTTCCCGCAGCACCCCCCGCCACGTGGGCCCGGGCGCCGTGAACACGTGCCCCAGCGCGGCAAGCTGGAAGTTCCCGAGCGCGATGCGCACGTGGCGCCGGTGCAGGGAACGCAGCGTGCGCGGCGGGCGGATCACGAACGTGGCGCCCGGCGGGTTGACGCGCTCGGCGTCGGCGAACAGGCCGTAGACGAAGCTGTCGTCCGCCACCAGGTCCGGGAACACACCCCACCGGCTGCGCCCCGCCGCGGAGACGCCGTAGACCCCGGCACCGATCACGTGGTGGCGCCAGTACCCGATGCGGCGGCCCACCAGGTAGTACGCCCGCACCCCCAGACCGCACCCGGTCGTGTCGATCAGCGGGAGCGGGGCGGCGGCGGGGGCGCCGTCGCGCAGCGCCTCCACCACGGCCCGCAGGCTCGCCAGATCGACGTCGATGTCCGCGTCCAGGTAGACGCGCGGGAACACCGACGCCGCCTCGTCGCCCGCGTTGAGCGCCGCGATCTTGGAGGCTTCCGGGACCTCGACCACCCGCACGCCCGGGAAGCGTGCCGCCACCGCGACCGTGCCGTCCGTGCACCCGTTCGCCGCGACCACCACCTCCAGCTCGCCGCGCGCCGCCGGTTCCGCGAGCACCGCGAGCAGGGTGGCGAGCACGGCCTCCTCGTCGTGGGCGGGGATGACGACGCTTGCGAGCGGGGCACGGGGCTCACTCGTCACCGATCAGCACCTCCCCGTGCGGGCCGACACCCTGCCCGGCACCGCCCTGCCCGGCGTGAGCGGGCTGCGGAGAGCGGCGCCGCAGGAGTCCCGTCACCGCGCCCACCTTCCCGGCCAGGCCCCGGATCGTGCGGGCCGCAGGGCGCAGCAGGGCGAGCAGCAGGAACCAGTACGCCACGCCGGCAACCGGGGCGGCGGCCAGGAGCCGCACCACGGCGGGCAGGTCCGGCGTCACGGCCATCACCACCCACACGGCCGCTCCGGTGCCGACCAGCACCACCGCGGCGCGCGCGAACGGCGCCGCCACGGCACGCCAGGGCAGCGTCAGCACCCGGGCCACCAGCACGCTGCGGGCCACGAACGCGACGGTCACCACGCACGCGAACCCCACGGCGACGCCGA
>BCWJ01000022.1 GCA_001592145.1 Xylanimicrobium pachnodae JCM 13526 = NBRC 107786
AGAACCTCACGGCCTGACCCCTCCGGGGCAACCCCTCAACCTTACCGGGCTGAATCGCGGTGTCAAATCCGTGGCCGTGAGGCTGCGTTTATCGACTGCGAGACCCGATGCGACGATCCTGGCGCACGAAGGCCTCAGGACGTCTGAGTGGGGGTTCCCGCCCCGGGACCGGCCACTCGCTTCTCGCGGTGTCCGTTGCTCCCTGCGGGGCGAACGTCGAGAACATTAGCCACAGCGATCGCCCCACGTCAAAACGACGCCGTGGGAGGTGGATCACTCTGCGCCGGGCCAGCCGCTGAGGCGCGTGTTCCTGCGGCTCCGGCGGGATCCCCATGCGACTCAGAGCGCGCGTCGTGCCTCGAAAGTCCAGTCGCGGTCGGTCAGCATGCGCGACACCGCAAGTCCGATCGACAGCGCCGTCACCACCAGCGCAGCGTCGAGCATGAACGCTAGGGCCTCCAGGACGTGGCCGGCGTTCAGCTCGAAGACTCCCCGCATGGCTGCGACACCGGGAACCATGATCACCACCGCGGGCACCGATACCGTCAGGCGCGGGACGCGGAGCGGGGTCGCGATGACACGGGCCAGGAGTCCGACGACGAGCGCCGCGGCCGCTGCGGCCGCCTGCGTCGGGAGGTCGAGCTCTCGCACCAGGTAGAGGCGGCCCACGTTCGCGACCATGCCCACGGCCGCCGCACCCAGCGCCATGCGCCACGGACTGTTGAACATCAGGGCGAAGCCCAGCACGCCGAGGAAGCTCGCGAGGGTCAAGAGGGTCCACTCGAGTGCCGGGTAGAGACTGAGCGCGACCGGCGGGGTCGGTTCGAGGCCTACCGCCGCGGACACCGCCCACAGGGCGACCGCGGCCGAGAAGAGGATCATCAACGCATAGGTGAGGCGCGACATGCCGGCGGAGAAGTCGAGCCGCGCCAGGTCCAGCGCGCCCGTGACCAAGGGGAACCCGGGCACCAGGAAGAGCACGGCGGAGACGTACCCCGCGACATGCCGCCCGGGGTCGGCGACGAAGAGGCCGATGACGCCGATGAAGGCGAGATAGGTCAGGCACGCGACGGCACCCGCCAGCATCGTCACGCCGAAGGGGTTGATCCCCCGGTGGATGAGTGAACGCCGGAGGTACTGCCCTGCCGTTGCCGCCACCAGCACCCCGACGCACTCCAGCAGGCCGCCGTTGTTCAGGAAGGCGAACGCGCCGCAGGCGAAGCCCGCAGACAGCGCGTTGACGACCGGGGAGTACAGGGGCGGCTTCGCGGCGATCCGGTCCAGCTCCTGCTCGATCGCCCGGACGTCCTCGCGCGCCGGGAGATCGCCGATGTAGTTCTCCAGCTCCGCCAGCCGGTCGGCGTTGATGCCGACCGTACGGACCTCCGAGACCTCTGTGCGGAAGATGTGGTCCCGCACCGACGTCGTCGTGATCTCGGTGAGGGCGACCGACGCCTTGACGTCGTCGAGCCCGAGCGCGCGGCCGACGCGTTCCATGTGCGACTTCACGCGGTAGCTGCCGTGGCCGGAGGCCAGCGCCAACCGCCCTGCTCGCTGGACGGTCCCGGACTGCCGGATGAGTTCGACCGGTTCGTGCTCCGCCTCGTCGGCTGCGCCGTCCGTGCCGGGATGGGGAGTGGTCACCGGCCCATGATCGCCCGCCCCCGTGATGCGCCGCAGCACGAGGCGTCACGTGAGCGCGACCTGGTACGCAGCGTGCGCACCGTGGATGTGCGGAGGGCAAGGGATTCGAACCCTTGGTGCGGGGTTACCGCACAACGGTTTTCAAGACCGTCACCTTCGGCCGCTCGGTCAGCCCTCCAAGCCCCGGACGGCAGGCCCGGGCGCGCGCCAGTCTAGTGGTTCCACGCCGCACGCCGCCCGCCCCGGAGCGCAACTACGCGCCGGTTCCGGAGCGCAGCTGGCGCATGGCGAGCTGGACCAGCGAGATGAGGGTCTGCTTCGTCGCCGTCCTGGACCGCGCGTCGGTGTACAGCATCGGTACACCCGCCGGAATCTGCAGCGCCTCCCGGACATCCTCCAGCCGGTGCTTGGCCACGCCGTCGAAGCAGTTCACGCCGACGACGAACGGGATGCCGCGGGACTCGAAGTAGTCGATCGCCGGGAAGCACTGCTCGAGCCGGTCGGTGTCCACCAGGACGACGCCCCCGATCGCCCCGCGCACCAGGTCGTCCCACATGAACAGGAACCTGTCCTGCCCCGGGGTGCCGAACAGGTACAGCCACAGGTTCCCGGGCAGGGCGACACGGCCGAAGTCCATGGCCACGGTGGTTGTCGTCTTGCGGTCGGTCACACCGCCGGCGTCGTCGACGCCGACCGAGTGCTCCGTCATCGCCGCCTCGGTGTTCAGCGGTTCGACGTCGGAGATCGACCCGATGAACGTCGTCTTCCCGACGGCGAAGCCACCCGCGATGACGATCTTCACCGTGGTCGGGGCGGTACGCCCCGTGGCCGGGGAGCCGGCGGCGGGCCGCGCCTCGGGCTCCTGCTGCGGAGAGCGCCGGGCCACGTCCGGCGCCGGGACAGGTGCGGCGGCCGGTACCTGGGCCGCCGGGACGGCGGGTGCCGGGGCAGTCGTGGGAACGGCAGACACGGCCGGCCGCGCCGGGGCGAGAGCTCCGGCCGCGGGGCTCGTCGTGCCGGCCGCTCCGGGGACGCGGTCGATCACGCCGGCCGACGCCGTGGGGTTCGCGGCGCCGGCTCCGGCACCCCCTCCCAGCACGCTGGTCCGCGCGGGCTGCGTGGCCGCGGGGCGTGGCGGCTGTCCGGCCGCGGGGAACGCCGACGGTGCGGCCGGCGGGGCCGCGGCGGGGCGCACGGCTTCGGGGGCGCTCGCCGCGGGAGCCGACCCCGGTGCCGACCCGGCCCAGTGCGGTCCGGGACCTTCCTCGGCCCGGGCCCCGCCGCTCACGGGCGCCCACGACGGCATGATGCCGACGCCGGCACCGCCGGCACCCGACGGGCCGTCAGCGTTGCCTGGCACGCAGTCAGAGGGCGGAAATGCCATTGAGAACACTCTCCAAGACGCTGAGCGACAGGCCCGAGTGGGCGCTGCCGTGCCCGGTGTGGACGTTCACCGGGATCGTGGTGTGCACCGTGAGATGGCCCGCCTCCTGAAGGTCGGACACGAGGATTCGCACGACGCCGAGCGGCAGTCGCAGCAGGGCAGAGAGCTCCGCGATCGACACGTAGGTGTGAGCAGCGTGCTGAAGGATGGACCGCTTCTCCGGCGTCAGACCACGGCTCGCGACGGCGTCGGGCAGCACCTCGACGAGCGCTTCGAGGGGCAGATCGGACAGGGATGACCGTACGCGGCCACCCGTGACCGCGTACGGGCGCACCGTTGCCGCCTCGTACCCGTCGGCGTCGGCGCCGTAGGGGGAGGCGTGGTGGCCGCCCGGAGGGCCGTATGACATCGCGGCTACCTCATCCCCATGCCGCGGCGCGCTGAGCGCCTCCGGCGGCAGCCACGGCCGGCCCGTCCACGGTGAGGTTCCCGCGCATCTCCGAGATGAGCTGCGGCGTGAGCGTCTGTTCCGTGCGGGCCACCAGCAGCGCCATCTCGTAGCCGATGAGGCCGATGTCGCACGATGCCTCGGCCACCACGGCCAGGATCGACCCGTTCGAGACGTTCATCAGGAACAGGAACCCGTTGTCCATCTCGACGACGGCCTGCCGGACGCTCCCGCCGTGCAGCTGCCGGGCCGCCCCACGGGTCAGGCTGGACATGCCCGAGACGATGGCGGCGAGCTGGTCACCGCTGACGCGGTCGAGCTGGTCGGACATCGCCATGAGCAGCCCGTCCGCCGACACCACCAGCGTGTGCCGACTGCCGGGCACGGTTCGCACAAAGTTGTCGAGAAGCCACCCGAAATTGGTCGCTTCAGTGCTGAGGGTCACGCTTCCTCCTCGTCAGGGGCGCCGAACGGTCGCCATCATCCGCTGTGTCGCTGCTCACGTCGAGGGCCAATCCGCCTCGTCCAAGGACCGAGCCAGCGCGGTCGCCGACTGGAAGGCGGAGAACCGCGAACGCACCTGCTCCGGGTCTCGCTCGATCCGAGCGGTGAACCGGTCCGTCGCCGGGTTGACCGTGCCGCCGTCGGGCGAGTCCGCTCCGCGTCGCAGCAAGCCGCGGGCGTCCTCGCCGATCAGGACGGGGCGGTAGGGGGCGTCGTCGGCCGTGTTCGCGGCGATCGCCGCGGCCTGCTCCGCGAAGACACCCCGGCGCAGGAGCGCGGACATCTCCTCGTAGAGGACGGCCGAGGCCATCCACTCCGACCGTGCCTCCAGCGTGTCCGGGATCGCGTAGGGGTCCAGCGGGTCGGCCAGCGCGTCGGACGCGCTGCGCAGCGGCAGGACCGATCGCCCGTACACGGAGTTCGACACCGGTTCATCCACGGCGGCAGAGTTCGCGAACACCGGTGTGCGCGCCACGAGGTCCGGGGCCGGCACCGGCGACACCGGGCCGACGGGAGCCGGAGCGGGGATCACCGGAGCGGGGGCCACCGACTCCGTGACCACCGCGGCAGCAGGAGTCGCCGGCTGCGCCGGGACGATCTCCGCCGGGACCGTGATCTCCGCCGGGCCGGGCACGGCGGCAGGGTCCTCGACGACGGCGTCGAGGTGCATGGACGTGCCGACCGTCTCGTCCAGCTCGCTGAGCGAGCGGAAGCTCGTGAAGAACGCTGAGCGTTCCTGGACCGCCATCGTGGGGAGCGACTCGGGCTGCGGCTCGACGGCCGGCACCGGCTCAGCCGAACGCGTCCTGCTCGGGAGCACGGGGCGAGCCTCGGCAGGTGCACCCGCCGCTGCCGTCACCGGTGCCCACGCGCCGTCGACGGCGGTGAGCTCGGCGGCGAGCACGGGTGCCTCCAGCGGCGGCAGGACCAGGTGCTCGAGCTCCGGCTGCTCGGCCGGTGCCGAGCGGCGGACGAGTGGCGCCACCGGCGCGGGCTCGGAGGGCACCGGTTCCTGCGTGGTGGTGCGCCGACGTGGCATGCCCGCCGTCGTCGTCCCGTCCGTCAGCGCGTTGAGATCCACGGCGGTGTAGGTGGGCTCCGGCGCAGGAGCGGTTGCCGGGGCGGGTGCGGGCGCAGGTGCGAGCGGCGCCGCGACGGGCATCGGTGCGGAGATCGCGAGCGGGTCGGTCGGCTCGGGCAGGACGACGGCGTCGTCGGGCAGGAAGAGCCCTACGGGGAAGGCGACGGTGACCAGCGTCCCGGCACCCGAGGAGTCATCGGCGCTCGACCCGGCCGCGAAGCTGATGGCGGCACCGAGCCGGTCCGCGATCCGGCCGACGACGTAGAGGCCGAGGCGCTGGGCACCCACGGCGTCCTGCGCGGTCCGGGAGGCGACCCGCCGGTTGGCCTCCGCGATCTCCGCGCCCGTCATCCCCAGCCCGTGGTCGCGGATCGTGACGACGAAGTAGCCCTCTGCCGAGGAGGTGGCGACCTCGACGGCCGTGTGCGGCTCGGAGAACATCGTCGCGTTCTCGAGGAGCTCGGCGAGCAGGTGGGCGGCGCCCAGCGCATGGTGGCCGAGCATCAGCGGGTCGACCGGGAGGTCGAGGTGCACGCGGTCGTACAGCTCGATCTCCGAGGACGCCGTACGGATCACGTCGGACAACGGCATCGGGGCGCGCACCTTGCGGCCCGCGTCGATGCCGGCCAGCACCAGGAGCGACTCCGCGTTGCGCCGCATCCGGGTGGCCAGGTGGTCCAGCCGGAAGAGGCTGGCCAGTGCGGACGGGTCCTCCTCGGTCCGCTCGAGCTCGTCGAGGAACGCGAGCTGGCGGTTGAGCAGCACCTGGTCGCGCCGGGCGACGTTGACGAACATCTCGGCGATCGAGCCGCGCAGCGCCGCCTGCTCGCGCGCCACCTGCACCGTGGTGGCGTTCACATCGTTGAACGACTCCGCGAGGCGGCCGATCTCGTCCCGCGACTCGACGGGGATCTCGAAGAGCTCGACCGTGGGCGCCTGCCCGGGCACCGCCATCTGCTCGACCATCTGGGGAAGGCGGTCGCGGATCTCGGCGGTGGCGGCCGTCAGGCGACGAAGCGGACGCACGATGCGGCGCGCGAGCCCGAGGGCGATGAGCACCGACAGGACGAGGACGCCGAACGCCCCACCGATCGTCGCGTAGGCCGAGTTGCGCGCCTGGTCGGCACGCCACTCGGCGAAGTCGACCGTCTCCGTGCGCACGGAGTCGCGCTCGGGTTGCGCCGCGTCCACCCAGTCCTGGGTGAGCTGGCTCCACTGGGCGGCGAGCTGCGGATCGACCGTCGAGGGGTCCCCCGACGTGACCGCGGCACGGACCGCACCCAGGTCTCCGTCGAGCCGCGGAAGCCGGTGCCCGTTGGGCAGGCGATCGAGCAGCTTGGCCGTCGCGTCGAACTGCCGCGTGGTGGCGTCGGCGGTGGTGACCGCGCGCAGCGCCAGGGCCGGGTCGACCTGCCCGGCGGCCGCGCCCGCGAACAGCCCGCCCACGATGGGGCGCTCGTAGACGACGTCGAGCATGGTCTCGTCCATGGCGACGTAGGCGTCGAGGTGCTGCGCCAGCACGCGGTCGTCCGTGGTTCCGGCAAGCTCACGCGCGACCTCGAGCGCATCGTCCACGTACTCGCCGTACTGCCGGCTGGCTTCCTGCTCGCCGATCGTGCCGGCGAGCACCTGCTCCTGGAGCAGCTTGATCTGGGAGAGGTCCGCCATGGTCGCGCTCACCGCGCGGCGCACGCGCACGTCCAGCGCATCGGTGTCGACCGCGCGGAACACCGCGGCGCGCTCCTCCAGCGCCTGCGTCGTCTGCGCGATCGCGGTCTCCATGCCCTCGCGGGCCCCGGGGATGCCGAGGGACGCGGCGATGTTGAGCGACCGTTCCGCCGCGAAGGCCGTCCCGGCCACGTCCTGTGCCGCGAGGCTGCTGACAAGGTCCGCCGTCTGGCTCGCGGTCCGCGCGCTCCGGAGCGAGTCCACCGACACCCAGCCTGCGACGAGCGCCAGCACGAGGATCGGCATCGCCAGGGTTGCGAGGAACTTCCCGCGAACGCCCAACCTGCGGAGCATGTGGCCTGCCTTTCCTTCGCACGCGGGTGATCCGCGCGACGTCACCCTGCCCGCGGCGCCACTCGACCCTGGTGTGGGCGCGTTTCGATAGGCTCTGTGTGTGCGAGCGGTCACCATAGCCTCCCCGGGGTCGGGAAGGAAACTCGCCTTCTCACAGGTTGAAACGCCCCTTCCGGGCCCCGGCGAGGTGCTGCTCCGGGTCGAGGCCGCGGGCGTCAACCGTGCCGATGCCCTCCAGATCGCGGGGTACTATCCGCCGCCGCCCGGCGCACCGCCGTGGCCCGGCCTGGAGGTCGCGGGGGTCGTCGTCGCGACGGGTGAGCCCGGCGGCGACGCCGTCCCGGCCGGTCCCGGCGTCGGCGACGCGGTCGTGGCCCTGCTGGAAGGCGGCGGGTACGCGCAGTACGCGGTGGCCCGCTCCGCCCAGACGTTGCCGGTCCCCGACGGCGTCCCGCTCGCCGACGCCGCCGCGCTGCCGGAGGCCGTGTGCACCGCGTGGACCAACCTCGTCGACACCGCGGGGCTGCGGCCGGGCGAGTGGGTGCTCGTCCACGGCGGCTCCGGCGGAGTCGGCAGCATCGCCGTCCAGCTTGCGCAGGCACTCGGCGCCCACGTCGTCGCCACGGCCGGCGGCCCCGACCGCGCGGCTCGCGTCCGCGGCCTCGGCGCCGACGTCGTCGTCGATCACCGGGCCGACGACGTCGTCGCCGCCGTGCGGGAGGCGACCGGGGGGCGCGGCGTCGACGTCGTCCTCGACGTGCTCGGGGGCGGCGGGCTCGCCGACAACGTGCGCGCGCTGGCACCCCGGGGCCGCCTGGTGGTCATCGGGCTCCAGCAGGGTCGCCGGGGTGAGCTGGACCTGGCCGCGGTGCTGGCGAAGCACCTCACCGTGACCGGGACGACGCTGCGATCGCGCACCCCTGCCGAGAAGGCCGCGCTCGTCGCCGTCGTGCGCGAGCGGGTGTGGCCGCTGCTCGCGGCCGGGCAGGTGCGGCCGGTGGTCCACGCGCGTGTGCCCCTCGAGCGGGCGGAGGACGCGCTCGCGATGCTGGACCGCGGTGAAGTCTTCGGCAAGGTGCTGCTGACGCCCTGAGATTCGGTCCTGGCCGAACCGCGCGAGGATGGGATCATGAGCGACACCGTGGAGGAATCCGACGACGGGCAGCCCACAGAACCGGAGCAGCCCGAACACCCGGAGCAGCCCGAAGAGCCGAAGCAGCCCGAACAGCCGGAGCGGCAGCACGTCGTCACCGGCGACGACGACGGCGATGACGACGACTCCTCGCGCATCGAGGAGCCGGCCAAGGTCATGCGCATCGGCGCCATGATCAAGCGGCTGCTCGACGAGGTGCGCGACGCGCCGCTCGACGACGCCGCGCGCACCCGGCTCGCAGCGATCCACGAACGCTCCTTGGCCGAGCTCGAGGACGGCCTCTCCCCCGACCTGGTCGCCGAGCTGCACCGCATCACGCTGCCGCTCACCGACGACGGCACCCCGCCGTCGGACGCCGAGCTCCGGGTGGCGCAGGCCCAGCTCGTGGGGTGGCTCGAGGGCCTGTTCCACGGCATCCAGACGGTGCTCGTCGCCCAGCAGATGGCCGCGCAGGCCCAGCTCACGCAGATGCGACGCGGACTGCCACCGGGCGGGCTACCCGGGATGCAGCCGGACGGTGCCGGCGCCCACCGGTCGCCCGTGTCACCCGGGGAGGACGGGCGTCCCTCGCCCGGTCAGTACCTCTGAGGGCCGTGCCCCGGAACCTCTGAGGGCCGTGCCCGGACCGCGACCAGCGGGACACGACGCCGCGGCGATGGCGCACCTGCGGACCCGGCGCTGCCGACGCCGACGGGCGCTGGCAGGATCGGTGTCATGCACGTACGCGCCGGCACTGTTGCCCTGCCCGAAGACCTCATCGACGTCGACCAGCTCGTCGGCGCCTACTACGACCTGGTGCCCGACGTCGGCGACCCGGCCCAGCAGGTGGTGTTCGGGACGTCGGGCCATCGCGGCTCGTCGCTCGACCACGCCTTCAACGAGGCCCACATCGTCGCGATCACGCAGGCGATCGTCGAGTACCGCGCCGCGCAGGGCACCGACGGGCCGCTGTTCATCGGACGGGACACGCACGCGCTGTCGCTGCCGGCCTGGCAGTCGGCGCTGGAGGTGCTCGCCGCGAACGGCGTCACCGTCATGATCGACGCGCGTGACTCGTACACGCCCACGCCCGCCGTGTCCCACTCCATCCTCATGTACAACACGCACGACGGCGCCGTACGGACGTCGGGTGCCGGGCTCGCCGACGGCATCGTGGTGACCCCGTCGCACAACCCGCCCCGGGACGGCGGCTTCAAGTACAACCCGCCGCACGGCGGCCCCGCCGACACCGACGCAACCTCGTGGATCGCCCAGCGCGCCAACGAGATCGTGCGCGGCGGCATCGGGCAGGTGCGCCGCCTGTCCCTCGACGCCGCCCTGGCCGCACCGACGACGGTGCGCCACGACTTCCTCACCGCCTATGTGGACGACCTGCCGAACGTGCTCGATCTCGCCGCCATCCGGGAGGCCGGCGTGCGCATCGGTGCCGACCCGCTGGGCGGGGCCTCGGTCGAGTACTGGGGCGCCATCGGCGAGCGCCACGGGCTCGACCTGACCGTGGTGAACCCGCAGGTGGACCCGCGCTGGGCGTTCATGACGCTCGACTGGGACGGCAAGATCCGCATGGACTGCTCCTCGCCGTACGCCATGGCGTCCCTGCGCGAGCGCATGGCCGGGCCCGACGCGCCGTTCGACGTCGCCACCGGGAACGACGCCGACTCGGACCGGCACGGCATCGTCACGCCCGACGGCGGGCTCATGAACCCCAACCACTACCTCGCCGTGGCCATCGAGTACCTGTACGGGGGCGCCCGGCCGGCCTGGCCCGCCGACGCCGCCATCGGCAAGACCCTCGTGTCGTCCTCCCTCATCGACCGCGTGGGCGCCGGCCTGGGGCGGCGGGTCCTCGAGGTGCCCGTCGGGTTCAAGTGGTTCGTGCCCGGGCTGCTCAGCGGCGAGGTCGGGTTCGGTGGCGAGGAGTCCGCCGGCGCGTCGTTCCTGCGTCGCGATGGGCGCGTGTGGTCCACCGACAAGGACGGCATCATCCTCGCGCTGCTGGCCTCGGAGATCATCGCGACGACGGGCAGGTCACCGTCCGCGCACCACGCCGACCTGGTGTCCCGCTACGGCGAGAGCTGGTACGCCCGGGTCGACGCCGCCGCGTCCCGCGAGGAGAAGGCCAAGCTCGCCGCCCTGTCCCCCGCCCAGGTGACCGCGACGACGCTCGCCGGGCAGGACATCACCGACCGCCTCACCACCGCACCCGGCAACGGGGCGAAGATCGGCGGCCTCAAGGTCACGACGGCGGACGCATGGTTCGCGGCGCGGCCGTCCGGGACCGAGGACGTGTACAAGATCTACGCGGAGAGCTTCGTGTCCCCCGAGCACCTCGCGGACGTGCAGGCGTCGGCCAAGGCGGTGGTGTCGGAGGCGCTCGCCGGGTGAGGGGGCGGGGGTCAGCCGCCCATGGCCTCGCGCTGGTAGTCGGCGATCGCGCGGGCCGGGTCCACGCCCTTGGGGCAGGCGCGCGTGCAGGCCCCCACCTGGATGCACGGCCAGACCCCCTCCTCGTTCTCCACGAGGAGGGGGAACCGGGTCTCGTTGCCCTCGTCGCGCGAGTCGAGGTCCCAGCGCCGGGCGGTGGCGATCGCGGCCGGCCCGGTGAAGCCGGCGACGTCGTCGAGCACGGGGCAGGCGGCGTAGCAGAGCATGCAGTCGATGCACTGGGACAGGCCCTGGTACGCCTTGACCTGCCCGGGGGTCTGGGCGTGGACGCGCAGGACGTCGACGGTGGCAGGGACCGTCGCGGCGGGATCATCCTCCGGGGCGGCGGGGGCGGCAGGGGCGGGGAGCAGCCACGGGTTGACGCCGCGCAGCTTGGCCAGGAACTCGTCGGTGTCCACGGCGAGGTCCCGCTGCACCGTCGCGTGGGTCATCGGGGCCACCGTGATGCCCGAGGTGCGGTAGCCGGCCACCGAGGTCTCGCACCCCAGCACCGGGCGTCCGTTGACCATGACGCCGCACGACCCGCACACGCCCATGCGGCACGACGAGCGGTAGGTCAGCGCGGGCGCGGCGTGGTCCTTGATCCAGTCGAGGGTGTCGAGCACGGTGGTGCGATCGTCGTACGGGACGTCGAACGTCTCGTCGCGGGGCGCCTCGCCGGGCTCCTGACGGGTCACGGTGACGCGCAGGGTGGGCTCGTCGCTCATGGTTCCGGCTCCTGCCACGTGATGGTGATCGCCCCGTCATCCCCACGCGCGGCCAGGCTGTGCCGGGCGACGTCGTCGGTCTGCGGGTGGTCGAGGCGCTGGTGGGCGCCGCGCGACTCGGTGCGGCCGATCGCCGCCGCGACGGCCCCGCGGGCGAGGTCCAGCATGGCCCCGAGCTCGATGGCCTGCGCCCAGTCGGTGTTGAGCACGGCGGCCGTGTCGGCGACCCGCACTTCCTGGTAGCGGGCGTTCAGCTCGTCGAGGGTGGCCTGGGCGCGGGCCAGCCCGGTGGCGTCGCGGAAGATGCCCACCTCCGCGTCGAGGACGGCGCCCAGCTCGCGGCGGATGGCGGCCGGGGGCTCGGTGCCACGGCCCCGCATCGCGAGCCAGCGGTCGGCGGCGGCGCGGGCCGGGTCGAGGGCAGCACGGTCCGGGAACGCGCCCGCTGACGGGGCCGCGGCCAGCTCGCCCGCCGCCCGGCCCGTGACCAGCGTCTCCACCAGGGAGTTGGAGCCGAGCCGGTTCGCGCCGTGCAGGCCCGTGGACGCGCACTCTCCCGCGGCGAACAGGCCGGGCACCTCCGCCCCACGAGCGTCCAGCACGCGCCCCTGCGGGGTCGTGACGATGCCGCCCATCGTGTAGTGCGCGGCCGGGCGCACCGGGATCGGCGTCGTGACCGGGTCGACGCCCGCGTACCGGCGGGCGAGGCCCGCCACCAGCGGCAGCCGCTCGTCGATGGCGGCCTTGCCGAGGTGCCGCAGGTCCAGGTGGACCACGCCGCCGTCCCGCGTGGGGATGGTGCGCCCGGCGCGGTCCGCGTGCCAGAAAGCCTGCGAGAGCTGGTCGCGCGGCCCGAGCTCCATGCGCCGCGGCTCGGGCGCCCCCACGGGGGTCACCGGGCCCAGGCCGTAGTCCGCGAGGTAGCGCTCCCCCGCGGCGTCGAGCAGCACGCCGCCCTCGCCGCGGGCGGCCTCCGTGATGAGGATGCCGCTGCCCGGCAGGCACGTGGGGTGCACCTGCACCATCTCCAGGTCGCGCAGGGGCAGGCCCGCGCGCAGCACCATCGACAGCCCGTCGCCCGTGACGATGCTCGCGTTCGTGGACGTGCCCCAGGCGCGGGCGTAGCCGCCCGTCGCGAGGACGACGGCGGGGGCCAGCACCGTGACGGTCTCGCCGTGGTGCTGGTCGTAGCCGACGACGCCGCGGCACGCGCCGTCCACCACCAGCAGGTCGAGCACCACGTGCTCGTCGTACCGGCGGATCGCGGGCTCGCGCAGCGACGTCTGGAACAGGGTGTGCAGCAGGTGGAAGCCCGTCTTGTCCGCGGCGAACCAGGTGCGCGGGTGCGTCATGCCGCCGAAGCGCCGCACCGCCGGGCGCCCGTCGTCGGTGCGCGACCAGGGCATGCCGAGCCGTTCCAGACGGGCCAGCTCCGCCGGGGCGCGGTCCACGACGAACCGGACGGCGTCGTCGTGCGAGAGGCCCGCACCGCCGCGCAGCGTGTCGGCCACGTGCGCCTCCGCCGAGTCGGCACCGCCCGGCACCACGCCCGCCGCCCCGCCCTCGGCAGCCACCGTGTGCGAGCGCATCGGGTAGACCTTGGACACCAGGGCGACGACGGCGTCGTCCCGTCCCGCTGCGGCGAAGGTCTCCACCGCTGCGAGCGCCGCGCTCAGGCCCGCGGCACCACCCCCGACGACGACGACGTCGGCATGTTCGATCCGCATCGCTTCGACCGTCGCCTCAGACCTGGAGCGAGTAGTACCGCGGGTTGCGTTCGATGTACTCGGCGACGTACCAGCACAGGGCGTCGACCTGCTGACCCTCGTCGATGGCGTCGTCCAGGGCCTGCCGGGCCAGGCAGCCGGCGACGCCGCGCCCGCGGAACTCCGGCACGGTCACCGTCTGGTGGATGACCGTCACGGCACCCTCGACGCGGTAGTTCAGCCAGCCGATGGTGCGGCCCGACTCGGGGTCGTGCGCCTCGTAGCGCGACTGGTCGGGCACGCGGACCACGACGCATGACGGCGACTGATCGCCCCTGTCCGTCCGCTGCGCCATGGTCGGTACCGTACCCCGCCGATGCTGTGAGCAGCCTGCGAGAATCAGCCAGTGATACGCAACCCGTACGCCGAAGTGCTTCGTGTGCCCGGCGCCGCCGCCTTCTCCGCCGCGGGGGGCCTCGCCCGGCTCCCCAACGCGATGGTCGCCATCGGCACCGTGCTGATGATGCAGGAGTTCACGGGGTCGTACGCCGTGGCCGGGCGCGTGTCCGCGGTGCTCGTGGTGGCGCAGGCGATCGGCGCCCCGCAGGCGGCCCGGCTGGTGGACCGGATCGGGCAGGCGCGCGTGCTGTTCCCGCTGCTGGCGATCACGACGGCGGGGCTGCTGGGCCTGGTCGGGGCCGCCGCGGCGCACGCGCCCGAGCCCGTGCTGTGGGTGATCGCGGTCGTCGCGGGCGCGTCGCAGGGCTCCTACGGGTCCTATGTGCGCGCCCGGTGGACCCACGTGCTGCGCGACCCCCGCCACCTGCACACGGCGTTCTCCTTCGAGGCGGCGGTGGACGAGCTCGTGTTCATCGTCGGGCCCATCATCGCCACCGCGCTCGCCACCTCGGTGATCGCGTCGGGGGCGCTGATCGTCGCCGCGATCGGTGGCGTCGTCGGCGGCGTCGCGTTCCTGGTCCAGCGGCGCACCGAGCCCCCCGTGCGTCGTGACGCGGCCGGCGCCGGGGCCGACGACGTCGGCGTCGTCCGCATGACCGACGACGGGGCCGTGCTGGAACCGGCCGTGACCACCGGGCGGCGGCGGTCCGTCCTGCTCGAACCCGGGATGCCGGTGCTCGCGCTCGTGTTCCTGGCGATGGGCATCATCTTCGGCGCGGTGGACGTGTCCACGGTCGCGTTCGCCACCGAGCAGGGCGCGCGCCAGCTCGCCGGCGTGCTCCTGGCGGCGTTTGCGGGCGGCTCGCTGATCTCGGGGCTGGTGTACGGGGCCGCGCACTGGCGCTCGCGCCTGTCAAGCAGGTTCCTGGTGGGCACGGTGGTCCTGGCCGCGGGCGTGTCGCTGTTCCTGACCGCGCACTCCAAGCCGGCGCTCGCGGTCGCGATGTTCGGGACGGGGTTCGCGCTGGCCCCCACCCTGGTCAACGGCAACGCCATGGTGCAGGTGCTCGTGCCCGCGGACCGGCTCACGGAGGGTCTGGCGTGGGTCAGCACGGCGATCGGGGCGGGCGCCGCGGCCGGGTCGTGGCTGGGGGGCACGCGGATCGACTCCGGCGGGTCGGAGGCCGGGTTCCTGGTCGCGATGGTCGCCGGGTGGGTGTGCGTGGTGTTCGCGCTCGTGGCGCTGCCCACCCTGCGGCGGCGATGACAGGGTGGGGGCCATGAGCGCACCGGCACCGATCGTCGTCGTCATGGGGGTGGCCGGGTCGGGCAAGAGCACCGTCGCCGCGCTGCTGGCGCAGCGGCTGGGCGCCGCCTTCGCCGACGGCGACGACTTCCACCCGCCCGCCAACGTGGCCGCGATGGCCGCGGGGCGTCCCCTGACCGACGACGACCGGTGGCCCTGGCTCGCGGCGGTTCGCGACTGGATCGCCGCCCAGCACGCCGCGGGTCGCGCCGTCGTCGTGCCGTGCAGCGCGCTGCGCCGCACCTACCGCGACATGCTCCGCGAGGCGGGGCCGGTGCGGTTCGTGCACCTCACCGGCAGCGCGGAGCTGCTCGCGGAGCGCATCGGTGCCCGCACCGGGCACTTCATGGGGCCCGCGATGCTCGCCGGTCAGCTCGCCACCCTCGAACCGCTCGGTCCCGACGAGCCGGGCGTCGTCGTCGACGTCGCCGCCGAGCCCGCGCGGATCGTCGCGGCAGCGCTCGACTACCTGGGCGCGCCCACCTGACGGTCGACCCGCAGCGCGGGCGTCAGGCGCCCGCCGTGCCGAACGCCAGGCCCAGCGCGTACGTCACGGCAGCCGCGCCGACGCCGATGGCGAGCTGGCGCAGCGCCCGCGTGAGCGGCGACGTGCCCGACAGCAGGCCCGTGACCGCGCCGGTGATCAGCAGCGCGATCCCCACGAGCACCGACGCGACCGTCACCGCCGCCCAGCCTGCCAGCCCGAACAGGTACGGCAGCACCGGGACGACGGCGCCCGAGGCGAAGAAGCAGAAGCTCGACAGGGCGGCACCCCAGGCGGTGCCGTGGGCCTCCAGCCCGTCCTCGCCTCCCCCCGCCTCCGGCACGGCGTGGTGGGCGTGCAGGTCCGACGCCGTCACCCCGGAGGCGGGGTCCGCGGCGGTGCCCGCCACCGTCAGGCGGGCGAGCACCGAGTCGGCGTGCGCCTGGGCGGCGTCCGCCTCCATCCCGCGCGCCCGGTAGACGAGGGCGAGCTCGTTGGCGTTCACGTCCAGGTGGGGCAGTGCGTGGACGGCCCCGGCGGCCGGCGTCGACGCCTCCAGCAGCTCGCGCTGGGACCGGATCGAGATGAACTCCCCCGCCCCCATCGACAGGGCGCCCGCGAGCAGGCCGGCCAGGCCCGTCAGGAGGACCGTGTGCTGCGACGCGCCCGAGGCGCCGATCCCCAGGATGAGGGCCAGGTTGGAGACCAGGCCGTCGTTCGCCCCGAAGACCGCCGCGCGGAACGTCCCCGAGAGCCGGTAGCGGCCCCGCGTCGCGAGACCCCGCACCACCTCCTCGTGGATCTGCTCGTCCGCCGCCATGGTGGGGGTCGCGTCCGCCTCTGCCGCGTACTGCGAGCGGGACTCGGCGCGCTGCGCGAGCGCGAGCACGAACACGCCGCCGAACCGGCGGGCCAGCCAGCCGAGCGCGCGGGTGCGCAGGCTCCCGCGCAACGGACGGCCCGCGTCATCACCCAGCAGATCGAGCCAGTGCTGCTCGTGGCGGCCCTCGGCGGCCGCGAGCGCCAGCAGGATCTCGCGCTCCTCGCCCGCGCGGCGGCCCGCCAGGTCCCGGTAGACGGCGGCCTCCGCGCGCTCGTCGGCCAGGTAGCGGCGCCAGCGGCGCAGGTCGGCGGGGGTACGACGACGGGACGGATGCTGCCCGGCCGAACGTTCGGCGGGGGTCGGTGCGGCGGCCACGCACCGATTCTGGGGGTCGCACGGGGCACGAGGTTTCGCCCGTCCCCATCCCGAGACCCTCGCGGGTTCCCGGGCACGGGCCGGACCGGGCGACGCGCGGGCCGCGCCCCATGCTCGACCGTGTCGGTAGCACACGGCACAATCGCAGGCGTGATCATCGTGAGCACCGACGGTTCGTGCCTCCGCAACCCGGGGGGCGCGATCGGTTGGGCGTGGGTGGACCACGAGGGTGGGCGGTTCGACAGCGGCGGCGCGGCCAGCGGGACGAACCAGATCGCCGAGCTGACGGCCGTGCTGCGCGCGGTCGGGGCGCACCCGGGCGACGAACCCCTGCTCATCGAGTCCGACTCCCAGTACGCGATCCGCTGCTCGTCCGAGTGGCTGGAGGGCTGGAAGCGCAAGGGGTGGCGTACCGCGTCCGGGAGCCTCGTGAAGAACCTCGAGCTGGTCCAGGCGATCGACGCCGCGATCTCCGGGCGCGGCGGGCCGGTCCGGTTCCGCTGGGTGCGCGGGCACGTGGGCAATCCGTTCAACGAGCGGGCCGACGAGCTCGCGGGGATCGCCGCGCAGGACTGGGCGGCGGGTCGCGGTGAGGTGGGCGGGACGCTCCTGGGCGACGAGAACCTGGTGCCGGTGGGGCAGTCCGCGGCATCGGCCCCGCGTACGGCGCCCGCGGCCCGAGCGGTGGCCGGCCAGCGCGCCGGTCAGCACCCCGGCAACGACGCGCGGTGGGAGCTTGACACCCTCTTCGACTGAGCGGCCCGGCCCGGCTGACGTCCCCACCGCCCCCGACATCCGGGTGCGTCACGAGTCCTCGCGCCCGCTCGACGTGGCGTTGACGCTCGCCCAGCTCGGCCACGGCCCCTACGACCCGGCGGTGCGGCGCACCCCGGGCGGCGCGCTGTGGTGCACCAGCCTGCTCGCCACCGGCCCCGTCACCCGGCGCATCGTCCAGGACGGCCCGCGGACCGCCGTCGTCGACCTGTGGGGCCAGGGGTCCCGCGAGGCGGCGGAGGCCGTGCCGGCGCTGCTCGGGGAGGACGACGACGACGCCGGCTTCACCGTCCCGCCCCCGCTCCGGGACGCAGCGCGGCGAGCCGCCGGGATGCGCATGCCACGCACCGGACGGGTCCTGGAGTCACTGATCCCCGCGATCCTGGAGCAACGCGTCCAGGCCGAGACGGCGCAGCGGGCATGGCGGTGGCTGCTCATCCGGTACGGCTCCCCGGCGCCCGGGCCCGCGCCGTCGGGCATGCGCGTGGTGCCCGCGCCGCGCGCCTGGGCGGCCGTCCCCGAGTGGGACTGGCACCGCGCCGGGGTCGATCCGGGGCGGGCACGCATCGCGATCGCCTGTTCCCGCGTGGCGGGGCGGCTCGAGCAGGCGGCGGTCCTGCCCGCACCGGAGGCACGCGCACGCCTGGAGGCCGTCCCCGGCGTCGGCCCGTGGACGTCCGCCGAGGTGGCGCAGCGCGCCTTCGGTGACGCCGACGCCGTGTCCGTGGGCGACTTCAACCTGCCGGGCGCCGTGGGCTGGGCCCTGACGGGTCAGCGCACCGACGAGGCGGGCATGCTGGACCTGCTGGCGCCGTACGCGCCCCACCGGCACCGGGTGGTGCGGCTCCTGGACGTCTCGGGCCGGGCGCGCGCGCCGCGACGCGGACCCAGGACGGCGATCACCGACTTCCGGCGGTTCTGAGGTGCTGCGGCGGGGCGGTGCGGGGGCAGGGAGGGGGTGCCGCTCAGCGTTCGTCGTCGTCGTGCGAGGACGCGGACTGGTCCCCGGCGAGGACCTCGGCGTGGGTGCGGCCGGACAGCGTGGTACGGCGCGGGTTGGCGATCGAGTGGTGCGGGCTCACGCCGTCGTTCCTGATGGTGCTCATGGTTGACTCCTCCTCGGGTGCGGCGTCAGCTCGTGGACTCGCCGCGCCCCGCAACGTCGCGGGTAGTCGTCCATCATCCGGGAGATGACGCGCCCGCGCCAACCCGTCTCAGGGTGATTCGGACCACTCACCCGGCGTACGGGCCGTGCCGGGGTGACGATCGATGCATGGCGCTTCCACCCCCCACCGACCCCCAGCTCGTACTCCTGCGTCACGGTGAGACGGCCTGGTCGGCAAGCGGCCGGCACACGGGACGCACCGACATCGACCTGACGGCGGCCGGCGAGGACCAGGCGCGGCAGGCCGGGCGGGCGCTGAGCCGCTACCGCTTCTCCGCCGTGTACACCTCACCGCTGCGCCGGGCACGCCGCACCGCCGCCCTGGCCGGGTTCGGGGACGCCGTCGTCGACGACGATCTCGCCGAGTGGGACTACGGGCCCGTGGACGGCCGCACCGCAGCCGAGCTCGGGACGCTGCTGGGCCGCGAGTTCCAGCTGTTCGACGACGGGGTGCGCTGGCTCCCCCCGGACGCCACCCACGGGGACGGCCGGCCCGGTGAGCTGCTCGAGGAGGTCTACGCGCGCGCCCTCCGCGTCGTGGAGCGGGTCGAGCCGACGCTGCGCGACGGCGGGCACGTGCTCGTCGTCGCGCACGGGCACCTGCTGCGGGTGCTCGCCACGGCCTGGCTGGGTGTCGACGCCCGCCTGGGCGGGCGCCTCGAGCTGGGCACGGCAGCGATCAGCCTGCTCGGCCACGGGCACACGCTGCGCACGGTCGAGGGCTGGAACCTGCCGCCCCGGTGACCTCTACTGCTCCCAGCCGGCGGCGCGCGTGCTGACGGGCGCGGGGTGCTCGGCCACGAAGCCCGTCTTGGCGTGGAACCGGGGCGCGTGCGCGAGCAGCGCGGCCCCCGAGTACCAGTCGTCGTCGCCGGCGAGCGGCAGGTCCACCACGCGGCGCTCGATCGCCGCCCGGTAGATCCCCGTCACGATCTCGACGGTGCGCCGGCCGTGGGCGCCCGTGACGGCAGGCGCACGGCCCTGGGTGATCGCGGCGAGCACGTCGCCGATCTGTGCGGTGTGCCCGTGGTGCGCGAGCGGCGTGAACGCGGCCCGCAGCGCCTCGATCCGCCCCATCAGCGCGTCGTCCCCGGCGGCGTCGGGGTGACCGGAGCCGCCGGCATGCTCGGCCCGCACCGACCACGGCAGCGTGACCGCCGCGTCGCGGCCCTGGATCACGATGCGCTGGTCCTGACCGTGGTGCACCACGGACGCGACCACGGTGGCGAGAGCCCGCGGGTACTGCAGCACGGCCGCCGAGAGGTCCTCCACCTCCGCGTTGACGTGCCACGCGTTCGTCATGAGCGCCGCCACCGACTGCGGAGGACCACCGAGCAGCCACGCCACCAGGTCCAGGTGGTGGATGGCGTGGTTGAGGGTGGGCCCGCCGCCCTCGACCTCCCACGTGCCGCGCCAGTGGAGGTCGTAGTACGCGAGCCCACGCCACCAGGCGGAGTCCACCTGGACCGACGCGACGGGCCCCAGCAGGCCGGAGTCCACCACGGCCTTGAGCAACGCCAGGTCGTCCCGGAAGCGGTTCTGCGAGACGACCGAGAGGAGCCGGCCCGACTCCCGGGCGGCGGCCAGCATGGCGTCGCACTCGGCGAGGGACGGCGCCATCGGCTTCTCCACCAGCACGTGCTTGCCCGCCCGCAGCGCCCGGATCGCCAGCTCCGCATGCGTCGAGGGCGGGGTGGCGATGCTCACCAGGTCCACGTCGTCGCGCGCGAGCACGCCGTCGATGTGCGCGGACACGGCGGCGTCGTCGAGCGCGAACTGCGCGCGGCGTGCCGCCGCACGCTCCGGGACGATGTCGCACAGCGCGACGACGCGTGCCTCGCCAGGATGCGCGAGATACCCGCGCAGGTGCAGCGGGGAGATGTTCCCCGTGCCGACGACGCCGACCCCGATCACCGGGCCACCTCCTGCCGCTGCGTCAGGTCGACGGCGGCGAGCTGCGCCTTGACGGACAGCTCCGCGGCCTTGAACGCGTGCTCCTGCGTCATGGCGACCTCGGTGCGGTTCAGGCAGTCGAGGATCAGCTCGCCGAAGAACGGGTAGCCCACCTGGCCGTACACGTCGAAGTGGGTCTCCTCCTCGCCGTTCGCCAGGTACAGGTGGCCGGGGCCCGCCGCCGGGTCACCGAGCTGCATGTACTTGCGCTGCTCGATGAAGCCCTCCGTGCCCAGGATGACGGACCGGCCGTCCCCCCACGTCTGCAGGCCGTCGGGGGTGAACCAGTCGCACCGGAAGTAGCCGGACGTGCCGTTGTCGAGCGCGAGCAGGGCGTCCCCGAAGTCGTCCAGCCCCGGGTGGTCCGGGTTGGCGTAGTTGGCGATCTGCGCCCGGACCACCTCGCCGTCGGACGCCCCCGTGTAGTGCAGGATCTGCTCGATCTGGTGCGACCCGATGTCGCACAGGATGCCGCCGTACTTCTCCTTCTCGAAGAACCAGTCGGGGCGGCTCGCGGCCCGCAGGCGGTGCGGTCCGGTACCCATGACCTGGACCACCCGCCCGATCGCGCCGTCGGCGATGAGCTGGGAGGCGAACACCGCGGTCTCGACGTGCAGCCGTTCGCTGTAGTACACGGCGTATTTGCGGCCCGTGCGAGCCACGGCGTCCTGCGCGGCGGCGAGCTGCTCGAGCGTGGTCAGCGGGGCCTTGTCCGTGAAGTAGTCCTTGCCGGCCTCCATCACGCGGATGCCCAGCGCGCAGCGGTCCGAGGTGACGGCGGCACCCGCGACCAGGTGGACGGCGTCGTCGTCGAGCACCTCCGCCTCGGAGCGCGCCACGCGGACCCCGGGGTGCGCGGCCACGAACGCCTCGACCTTGCGCGGGTCCGGGTCGTACACCCACTTGAGGTCGGCGCCCGCGCCCAGGAGGCCGGCCACCTGGCCGTAGATGTGGCCGTGGTCCAGGCCCACGGCGGCGATGGTGAACTCGCCCGGGCCGACGACGGGCGCGGGGATGGGGTCGGGGGCGTACTGGGACCCGTCGGTCTTCGACATGGTGAACCTCTCAGCGGGTGGGGTCGGGGGAGCCGCCCAGGGTGATGTCACCCTCCTGCGACGCCACGGAGCCGGTCTTGACGTGGTACCGCGGGGCCTTCGCCAGCAGCGCCTCGCCCGTGTACCAGGGGGACGACGCCGCCAGCGGCAGGTCCACGGGCCGCTGCTCGATGGCGGCCTGGTAGATGGCCGTGACCACCTCGACGGTGCGGCGGCCGTCCTCCCCCGTGATGGCGGGTGCGCGCCCCTCCCGCAGGGCGGCCAGCACGTCGCCGATCTGCCCGGTGTGGCCTTCGTGCTGCAGGGGTGCGCGCTCCGCGACGCGCGCCTCGATCGCCGCCACCAGGTCCGGGTTGCCCCCGGCGGCGGGGAACCCGTTGGGCTGCGAGCGCTCCGCGCGCACCGACCACGGCTGCGACACCGCGGCGTCCCGCCCCTGCACGGCGAACGCCTGCTCCTCTCCGTGGTGCACCACAGACGCCGTGAGGGTCGCGATCGTCCGCTCCCACTCGAGCAGGGCCACCGACAGGTCCTCGACCTCCGAGTTGTCGTGCCAGGCGTTCTTCATGACCGCCGTGGCCCGCTCCGGGTACCCCAGCATCCACAGCAGCAGGTCGACGTGGTGGATCGCGTGGTTGAGCGTGGGACCACCGCCCTCCGACTCCCACGTGCCACGCCAGTCGAGGTCGTAGTACGGCAGCCCCCGCCACCAGGCCGAGTCGACGCGGGCGTGCGCCACCGGCCCCAGCAGGCCCGAGTCGATGGCCTCCTTGACGGAGGCCAGATCGTTGCGGAACCGGTTCTGCGCGATCACGCTGAGCGTGCGGCCGGACTCCCGCGCCGCCGCCAGCATCTGGTCGCAGTCCGCGACGGAGGGCGCCATCGGCTTCTCCACCAGCACGTTCTTGCCGGATCGCAGCAGCGCGATGGTCAGGTCCTTGTGCGACGACGGCGGCGTGCACACGCTCACCAGGTCGACGTCGTCGCGCGCGAGCAACTCGTCCAGGCCGACGACGTCGGCGCCGTCCAGGCCGAGCTGCTCCTTGGTGGCGTGCGCCCGGGACTCGACGATGTCGTGCAGCGCGACGATCCGGCACGACTGCGGGAAGGCGCCGTACCCGGCGATGTGGGCGCGCGAGATGTTTCCGGTGCCGACGATGGCGATGGCCTGCATGGGTGAGGAACTCCTCTGTTCGTCAACGGTTGAACAAAACCCGAGCCTTCACCCTTGACGGGTTCCACGCGCTGGTCAACCCCGGCGCGCGGTGTCCGTGGGACTATTTCGCCATGGCGCTGCGCAGAAGAGACCTCGTGGACGACGAACAGGTGGTGCTGAACCTCCATTCGCACGCGAAGGTGATGCTCTGGCCGTTCGTGCTGTTCCTGGTGCTGGTGGCGGGCGCGATCGCCACCATCGTGCTCTCCACGAACGACGTGGTGACGTGGGTGATCCTGGGCGTGCTGGTGCTCGTCGCGATCCTGGGCGTGTTCTGGCCGTGGCTGCGGTGGCGCACCCACTCCTACACGGTCACCACGCAGCGCATCGCGGACCGGTCAGGGATCATCACGCGCGTCGGACGGGACATCCCGCTGTACCGCATCAACACCATCTCCATCGAGAAGGACCTCGTCGACCGCGTGCTCGGGTGCGGCACGCTGGTCATCGCGGACGCCACCGAGAAGCCCGGCATGACGCTCGACGACGTCCCCCGCGTCGACGACGTGCACCGCACCATCCAGCAGCTCCTGTGGCGGCACGACGACGGCACCGACGACGGCGAGCAGCCGCCCACCGAGCCGCGCCGCGGCGGACGACGCTGACCGTGCCGCGCCGCGGCGGGCGACGCTGACGCTCAGCGACGTCCGCGGGTTCGCCGCCGGCGGGCCGTGACCAGGATCAGCCCGATCGCCACCATCCCCAGGCCGCCGAGCAGCGGATCGAGCACCTGCGCGCCGGTCCGCGGCAGGTAGCCCAGCGGCCGCGCCGGGCCGGGCGCCGGGGTGGGGGCGCACGGCTGCGCCGGGGTGCACCGGCCCGACGGCGGCTCGTACACGTTGGTGAACGACACCTGCGGCCAGGCGGGTCTCGGGTCGGCGGCGCTCGCGCTGGTCGTCTGCTGCGTGACCACCCGGCCGTCGCGTACCCCGGTGACGGTCGTGGTGGAGCTGAGCGTGCCCGCTCCGTCGTCGGCGACCGTGACGCACAGGGTGTGCACGGTGGTGTCGAGGACGACGCGGGCGTCGGTGCGCCCTGCCTCCTCGCTGATCTCGTAGCAGTACGTCGCTCCGTCGTCGGCGTTCGTGAACGATGCCGCCAGCACGTCGGTGACGGAGGGTTCACCGTTCGCCGCGGCGTCGGCGTTCGTGAACGTCCGCCCCTGCGGGGGGAGGTTGGCGACCCGTGCGGCGGCCTCGTCGCCCGGCACCACCCGGAAGGTGAACTCGCCGGCACGCTGGTCCCGCCCGGTCAGGGTCTTGACCACCTGGGCGTGCCAGCCGCCCCAGGTGCTGGTGTACCGGTTGACGAAGTCCGGCGCGCCGATGCCGTCGTCGGGGGTGACGGTCGCCGTCAGGGCGCCTTCGTCGTCGGTGACCTCGACCGTGTAGCGGGCGACGTGCCCGTCACCGGACACGCCGGGTGCGGCCGGCCCCTGTTCGGCGACGGCGAACCGGTAGTACCCCTGCGTGGCGAAGGTGATCTCCCCGAAGGTGAACGGCGCGGCACCCGTCACGGGATCGACCTGGCCGGGGTCCACCGCGGCGGTCGTCACGGCCGGCATCGTGATGTCGCCGTCGGCGATCGCCTGGGCGGTGGTGGGGTCGTCGGTCGTCAGCTCGAACACGAACCGGTCCGATGCAGCCCACGGGCGCCCGGTCAGGGCCTTCGTGCCGGCCAGGGCGGCCTTCGCCGGGGTGGCCGTGTAGGTGTTGGTGAAGACGGCGTCCTCGTCCGTGAAGTCGGCGTCCTCGGCACAGGTGCCCCGGGGGGTGTCGTCGGTGATGGCCTCGGGAGCGGTCACGCACCGCGTCACGGCCACGACGGCCTGTACGGGTCCCTCCTCCTGCGAGGGTTGGGACACGACGACCCGGTAGATGTGCACGGCGGTGTCCAGCGTGAACCCGGGGGGTACCGTGTCCGCCGCCTCCTGCGCCGCGTAGTAGTACGTCTGCCCGAGGTGACCCTGCTCGAACGTCAGGGGTGGCGAGAGGACGATGCGGCTGCCGGGCAGGTTGCCGACCCGGACCTCGGACAACCCGGTGTCGCCGAAGGTCGGCGGGACGGCCCCGGCCGAGGACCCGATCGTCCAGAAGCGGAACGGGTGGGTCAGCCACGGCGCCCGCTGCTGCGCCGGCGACCAGGTGGTGTCGTTGACGATCTTGGTTGCCGGGAGGGAGATCGTCGTCGAGTCGACGTCGTACCCGTTGGTGAGGACCGCGACCTGGTCACCCACGGGGATCGGCGGCACGATCGGCGCACCGTCGTCGCCGCGGACCCGAGTGAGCGCGGTGCCGGCCACCTCGAGGGCACCGCGGCCGTTGTCCACCACCGTGACCACCCACGAGTACTCGGCGTTCGAGTAGCGGACGCCGGGCGTCTGTCCCGCGACCTCGGAGATCGTGTAGATGAACGTCCCGGGCGTGTCGAAGGTCTGGTCCGCGAACACCGCCGACTGACCGGGCTTCACCGCCACGGTCTCGCAGACGGTACCGACGGGCGGGCACAGCCGTGCCGTGAAGCTCAGGTCGGCTGCCCCGGCGTCGTTGGCGAGGGTCTTCCGGACGCTCGGCGCCGCCTGGGTCACGGACTGCGGCCCGTACGTGTTCGTGAAGACCGCACGCCCCTCGGCGCCCGCCGCGACCGTGCCCGTCACGGGCGACGGGGAGGTGAGCTCGAACCCCGGCGGCGGCGTGGCCTCCGTCACCGTGTACGCGGCGCCGTCGGGCAGGCCACCGATCACGGCGACCTGACCGGAGGTCAGGGAGAGGGAGCCGCCCGCGACGATCGTGGCGACCCGCACCGGGTTCGTGCGGGCGGCCCCCTCGTACACGGCATACGGGAACACGTCCCCCGCGCGGACCGATCCGGCCAGGCCGACGGTGAACGAGAACGTCGTCGCCGGGTCCGGGTTCAGGGCCGAGCCACCCACCACCGACTTCCCGATCACGAGCCGGCCCGGGACCGGCACCGCGAGCAGCCCGTTGTTCCCCAGGGACACGCTCACGGCCTGGCCAACGACGGCCGTCGCCCGCGTCCAGTCGGCCGTCCCGGTCGCGTTGTGGGTGGACGCCAGCTCCACGCACGCGGGGACGTCCTGCGCCCAGCGCACCCCGGCACACTTGGCGTGATCGAGGTTCTCCGGCCGGGAGGACCGGTCCAGCGTGCCGGCCGGCACCGCCATGACACCATCCACGTCCACCGCGACGGACGCCAGCCGTTCCTTCGTCGTACGCAGGGTGACGGACACCCGTCCCGGCGCCGGGGACGCCTCGGTCGCGCGCCGGTAGCCGTCGACGGCGTAGTGGACCTCGGCGCTCGGGCTCAGGTCCTGCCACGCCTGCGCGGTGATCGGCTGCGTCAGCTCGGCGTCGCCGTACACCGTGGTCTGCTTCGCGAGCCGGTAGAACTCGTTCGTCCGGGCGGGCGTGAACTCGGCGGATGCCGTGGCGTCGACACCTGCGTCACCGCCGTAGTGGTTGGCGTAGAACCGGACGCCGTCGGGCCCGGCATGCTGGTCCACGTACGCCGCCAACGCATCGCCGGCACCCTCGTACACCGCGTTCAGGGCGTACGGATCGGCGAGGTTCTCCAGCACGCCCGCCTTGGGCTGCACCACGTAGAAGAGGTGGACGGGGTGCGCCGCGGTCGTGACCGTCCCGATGGGATCACCCTGCGCGTTCTGCGTGATCCGGGTGTCCTGCACGGGCAGGAGCGTGGACGGGATCCGGACGGTGACGGTGTCCCCGACGGCCGGGTCGGCGCTCTTCCTCACCGTGATCGCGAGCTTCGAGACGTCCGCGGACCCGTAGATGCCGTTCGCCGCGTACGAGCCGTGGAAGGTGTAGGTGACGGTCGAACCGCCGGCCGTGGCTTCCTCCGTGCGCGCCGGGTCGCCGAAGACCGTCGGCGTGCACGGCGCCGGGTCCCCCTCCGGCACGGCACAGAACGTGAGGGTGTCCATCCGGCCCACCTCCATGAACTGCCCCAGCCGGTCCGTGAAGGTGACGTAGCCGGACCTGTCCGGCCGTCCGGGCTCGATCTCAGTCGGCGGGTTGGGCGCCGCGTCCGTGATGGTCTTCGCGATGTCCGTGAAGGCGTTGACGAGGTCGTCCCTCGTCGCCGTCGGGTAGAAGGCGTCGTTGTACTTCAGGTCCGTGACCTCGTGGAGCGCGGCGTCGCCCGTCGGGTGCGTGATCGTGTACGTCATGTCCGGGGTGACGTCGACGATCGGCGCGCCGCCCGCGTGGTACTCGGCGAACGTGGCGGAGAAGACTCGCGCCGTGCGGTCGTCCGTCACGTCGAGACGGTGCGAGGGATCGAGGGTGGCGTCCGCGAGGGACTTGCCGTTCTTCGTCAGGCCGTCGATCCCGAACCCGATGGTGAAGACCCTCGGAGCGCCCGGGAACTCGTTCGAGTCGTGGTGGTAGACGGCGCCGATCTTGTTCTTGAGGTAGGCGGCGGCCATCACGGCCTTGAGGCCGCTGCCGTAGTTCTGCCAGATGTTGGTCCCGCTGGTTCCCTGGTACTCCTCTGTCGGGGACCACCACTCCTCGGCGGTCGCCGACAGGGTCGGTTCGCCGTCGGACAGGAGGACCACGGAGGGCAGGCGCTGCTGCGACCCGGTCACGGCGTCGGGATCCTGGGAGGCCAGCAGGTTCATACCCATGGCGATCCCGGCCTGGGTGTTCGTCCCGAAGTCGATCGGGGCCGCCGTGGTGCCCTGCGGGCCCGCGGACTGCAGCGCGACGTATCCACCCCGCGTGAGCCTCACGTACTCATCGGTGCCTGGGATCTTCTGCGGGGTGCCCAGGGCCTGCAGGGTGGACGCCGTCCTGTTGAACGCCACGATGGCGACGCGGTTCGCCGGGTTGTCCGCGGTGATGATGTCGATGGCATCGTTCACGGCGTCGACCATCGCCTGCGCGCGGGACGACGTGTAGTTCTCCCGCCCGGCACAGAACGTGCCTCCGGGCTCCGCGCCGGTCTGGTCGAGGCACAACCGCATCGAGCCCGAGATGTCCAGGACCAGGACGACGTCGATCGGAACCTTCGTCTCGCTCACCAGGTGACGCGTGGACCCGAGCGCGGACAACGCCACCCCGAACTGGTTCGCGTCCAGCGTGAACGGCTCGGCCTGTTGGCCGTCGTGATCCGGCATCGAGTCCCGGAACACGGTCTTGTCCGTCCAGATCCGGCCGTCGAACCCCACCGCCTCGTCCGCGAGCTCCTGCACGTCGTCGGGCGCGGAGCCCGGGAACGCGTGGTAGGTCGGAGGGTCCACGACCGCCGCGACCGTCGGCGGGGCTGGCGGATCCTCCGGCGCCCCGATCGCGGGAGCGCCCGTCGCCACGGCCCCCAGTGCCACCAGAACCATCGCGGACACTGCCGCGGCTGCTCGCCTGAGCATCATCGCAGCCACCTCCTCGGTGAACGGCGGCCGTTCGTCGTCGGAGGCCGCACCTTCGAGGCTCCGCACGTGATCCACGCACCGCAGGGCCAGTGGCGCCGCGTGTGCCGCGCCGCCGCGTGGGCGGGCGCAGCGCGCCACGGCGGCACACCCGCCAGACCGTGGGCACGCGGGAGGCTGCGTCCGGGCCCGGTGGTCCGATGGCCCTCGAGACGCGATGCTGGTCATGCTGAGCACGCGCGCGGCACATCCCAGAGAGGAGACGGCGATGACGCAGACCACGGACGCGGGGACGACCCCGGCGGGAGTCGCCACGGTGGGTGCCGTGGTGCTCGACGTGCCCGACGTCGCGGGTGCGACGGCGTTCTGGCGGGGGATCCTGCAGGCGCCGGAACCCCAGGACACCGAGGACGACTGGGTGACCCTGGAGACGCCCGAGGGCTGGGAGGTGTGCCTCCAGCACGCCCCCGACCTGGTGCGCGCGCAGTGGCCCGGGCAGGCGCACCCCCAGCAGCTGCACCTGGACCTGCGGGTGCCGGACGTGGCGGCGGCGACGTCGGCGGCGGTGGCGCAGGGTGCGACGCTGCTGCGCGAGAACCCCACCTGGAACACGCTCGCCGACCCGGCCGGCCACCCGTTCGACCTGTGCGCGAGCGACGAGGTGGACCGCACCACGGTGTGGGGCGTGACCGTCGACGTGCCCGACGCCGCCGCGGCCGCACGCTTCTGGGCGGCGCTGCTGGGTGAGGAGATCGCGTACGAAGGCGACGGCATGGCCATGCTGGGTGGGCCGCGCACCATCATGTTCCAGCAGGTCGCGGGGTACGTCGCGCCCGGCTGGCCGGACCCCGGACGCCCCCAGCAACTGCACCTGGACCTGAGGATCCCGCCCGACGACCCCGACGCGGCCGAGGCCACCGCACTCCGGCTCGGCGCCCGCCGGCTGCCCGGGGGCGGGACCACGTTCCGCGTCTTCGCCGACCCGGACGGCCACCCGTTCTGCCTGTGCTGGGGCTGACCGCCGCGGGGCACCACCCGGTAGCAAAGCGCCATCGGGCCGGTCAGGCTGGCTTTTCGGCCAGCCGTCCGGCGTCCACCGCCCTACGCTGACACGGTGGACAAGGTCATCAGGGTCGGGATCGTCGAGGACGAGGCCGTCATGCGCGGAATGCTCGAGCAGACGATCGCGACGGACGACTCCCTCGCGGTGGTGCACTCGGTGCCCGGCGTCACCGAGGCGAAGCTCGTGTTCACCCCCGGATCGGTGGACGTGGCGATGCTCGACGTGCACCTGCCGGACGGCAACGGCGTCGCCCTGGGCGTGCACCTGCAGCGCCAGGACCCCAACCTGGCCGTCATGCTGTTGTCCTCCGAGGACGTCATGGGGCTGTACTCGTCCGTGCAGGAGGAGGCGCCCAAGCCCTGGTCGTACCTGAGCAAGCGATCGAGCTTCGCGCGGGACGTGCTGCTGCGCGCCCTCGCGGCCACCGCGCACGGCCAGGTGGTCGTGGACCCGTACCTGGTGCAGCGCTCCGAGCCACGGGCCGGGTCCGCCGTCGCCGACCTCACGCCGGCCCAGTTCGGCGTGCTGCGCCTGGTCGCGGAGGGCCTGTCGAACCAGGCCGTCGCCGAGAAGCTCGGCATCAACACCCGCTCGGTCGAGTCCCACCTCAAGTCCATCTACCAGCGCCTGGGGATCGACGGCGACGGCGCGAACCGCCGCGTCGCGGCCGTCCTCGCCTTCATCGAGCAGACCGGGCGCGCCTGGCGCACGTGATGACCCAGCCCCTGCGCGAGCAGCCCCTGAACCAGCCGACCTTCCACCGCTTCATCGACCAGATCGCCACGCACGACCCCACCCGGACGGGCACCGTCCTGGCGATCGTCAACGTGGTGCTGTACTCGATCATGTCCCTGGCCTCCTGGGCCGGGTGGGGCGGGTGGTACGAGGCCGCCAAGACGAGCCCGGCCCGGGTGGTCACCGAGGCGATCGCGCTGATCGCCGTGAACCTCGCGTTCGGGCTGCTCGTGGTGGGCGGAACCGTGCTGCTGCACCCGCTGCGGTACCGCGCCGGGATCCGGTACACGTTCATCGCGGGGGTGGCGTTCATCGCCTCGGTGCCACGCACGATGGCGATGCAGGCCATCTACACGACGCCGATCAGCGCCACGTTCATCCTGGGCGAGTGGGTGGCGGGGTTCGCCGCCGGGTTCGTGTCCGTCGCCGCCGGGCTGTTCACCGCCGAGCTCGTGGCCCGGGTGCGCACCGAGGCCGAGCGGCGCCGGGAGACGTCCCGCCGGGCCGCCCGCGCCGTCGAGGAGCTCCAGTCGGAGGAGATGCGGGTACGCCGCATGGTCGCCGACCGGCTCCACGGCACCCTCCAGTACCAGCTCGTCACGGTGACCGCCGCGCTCGACGGCATCGCCGAGCGCCTCGACACCGGCGAACCCGGGCACAAGGCCGCCGCCGACCTGCGCGAATGGGCCGACCGGCTCGAACAGGTGCGCGAGGAAGAGGTGCGCACGCTGAGCCACGCCATCTTCCCCGCCGGCATCGAGCTGGGCACCATCCACGCCATCGAGCTCATGCTGCAGCGCCTGCCCCCGCAGATCGAGGCCCACCTGGACGTCGGGCCCACCCTGCACACCATGGTCGACCGGTTCGAGGCGGCCCTCCCGTCCGCGGAGCGGATGATCGCGATCTACACGATCGAAGAGGCTATGACCAACGCGCTGCGGCACGGCGGCGCCACCCAGCTCTGGGTGAGCATCGAGGTGTTCCCCACCGACGATCCCGCCACCTGGCTGCTCGACCTGGGCGTCGACGACAACGGCCGCGGGCTCGCCGACCCCGACCCCGTGCTCAGCGGTCTCGCCCGGCACAACGAACGCCTCGAGTCGCGCGGCGGCACCCTCTCGCTGGGCCCCAGCGTGCGTGGCGGGGTGCGCCTGCACGCCCAGCTCCCGTTCGACCGGCCGGCAAAGCTCGCCGGGTAGCCGCGCCTCACTCGCAGGCGACGCCGTCCTTGTCGCGGTCCATCGCCGCGCGGTAGCCCGGGTCACCGGCGTGCAGCGGGGCGGCGCCCGCCGCCCGCGCCTCGGTGCAGTTCGCGTAGTAGACGTCGCCGCCGACGGCGGGCACCGGAGCGGGATCTGCAGGCGCGGGTGCGGGCGCCCGCTCAGCGGGCGCCGGTTCGGCGGGCGCCTCCGCCGCAGCGGCCGGGACCACGGCGGGGCCGCCCGTCGGCAGCGGCTCGTCGGGGCAGGCGCTCAGCACGCGCGTCATCGCGTCCTGCTCGGCCTGCGTGACCCACAGGCCGTACGCCCGCTTGACCGCCACCTGCCGGGCCACGTACGGGCAGCGGAACGCCGTGTTCGGCGGCAGCCAGGTGGCCGCGTCCCCGTCACCCTTGGACTGGTTCGCGGGGCCGTCCGCCGCGAGCAGGTTGAGCGGGTCGTTGGCGAACTGCTTCCGAGTCCCCGGGTCCCACTGCTGGGCGCCCTTCTGCCAGGCGTCCGACAGGGCCACCACGTGGTCGATCTGCACCGTCGCACTGGTGTCCTGGCCGCGCTGGAACGCGATGACCGCACCCGTGTACGGGTCGTGGAACGTGCCGGACAGCACCACGCAGTCGTGCGTCCCGTCCTTGGTGACGATGCCCGTCAGGTCGCGCGCCAGGATGTCGTTGCGCGTGTCGCAGCCGTTGTGGTCGACGTCGGCCCACGCGGGCCCGAACTGGTCGCGGGCGTAGCCGGTCCTCGGGGCGCGGCCCTTGACCGTGAGCTCCGCGACGGCCGCGAGCGCCGACCCTGCCGCGGCGTCGGGCGCGGGAGCGGCAGCCGTGGGAGCGGTGGGAGCAGCCGCGGTGGGAGCAGTCGTAGCGGGCGCCGGGGGTGCGGCGGCGTCGGCGTCGGTGGCGGCGCATCCGGCGAGAAGGGCCAGGCTCCCCGCGAGGGCCAGACCCCGGGTGGTCGCGCGGGCGCGCGCCCCGCGCTCTCGGGTGAGGTCGGCTCGGTGGTGGGTCACGGGGACACTGTGCCCGACGCGCCCACGCGCCGGGTGCGCTCGGGCGCTGGGGCGCCGGGTGCGCTCGCGGTCAGGCCAGGTCACGCCACCCGGGCAGCACCCGGTCGAGCGCCACCGGCAGCTCGACGGACTCGCCGTCCTTGCCGCCGTCGCCCAGGATCATGGGGGGTCGCACCGGGTCAGGGGTGATCCCGCGGAGCCGGTCGGCGAGGCTGAGCGGGGCGATGAGCGTGTAGTACCGGCCGTCGGTGCCGATCGCCGCGGTGCGGTCGAGCCGCAGGTACCAGCCGTTGAGCGGGGTGCGAGCCTCGCCCCGCCCGCCGTACCCGCGCACGCGCAGTGGCACCGGGGCGGGTCCGTGCGCGGTCACCACGGGGAGGAACTTCGCGATGAGCGCCTCGGCCTGACTGTGGACGGCGTCCTGGCGCGCGCGCAGACGTTCGGCCTGCACCCGTGCGGCCTCGGTCCGCTGTGCCACCCAGTCCTCGCTCACCTGAGCAGTCTCCCATCAGGGACGGTCGGCGGAGTCACGCCGGGCGACGAAGACCCGCAGGGCGTCGCGGACCAGTTCCGCGCCGTTCGCTCCGCCGTAGTTGGCGGCGAACCGTGCGTCGGTCACGTACAGGTCGCCCAGCCCGGTCAGATACTCGTCGGGTGCGTACCCCTCCTCGTGCCCCGGGGTTCCCGGGACGGAGGCGAGCCAGTGCGCGTGCCGGGCGGCGAGCGCCTGCGCCTCGTCCGACCCGGGTGCCGTTCCGGCGGCGGCCGCCGCGGTCCAGGCCGCGTTGAGGTCGGCGAGATCCGCCTTCCATCGGTGCTTCTCGTCCTGCGACCGTGAGCGCCACCAGGTGTCGGAGCGCGCGTACGCGTCCGTGCCCCAGCGCTGTTCGACCTCGGCGCGGTGCTGCGTGTGGTCGAAGCCGTCGAGCATGTCGTCAGCCATGAGTTCCTCTCCGTTCTCCAGCGCCGCGAGCGTGCGCTCGACGGACGCGATCTGCCGGTCCAGGCGCTGCCGTTCGCCGCGCAGCTGCACCAGGTGCCCGGTGAGCGCGGTCGCGGCGTCGGTCTGTTCGCGCAGCACATGCCCGACGTCGTCGAGCCCGAGCCCGAGCTGCCGCAGCAGCAGGATGCGTTGCAGGCGTCCGACGGCGTCGGCGTCGTAGTACCGCAGCCCGCCCGCCCCGGTGCGCGACGGCGGCAGCAGGCCGACGGCGTCGTAGTGGCGCAACGTCCGGCTGCTGACGCCCGCGAGGCGGGCGATCTGTGCGGTGGACCATTCCATGCCGACGACGGTAGAGGTTGACGCGGCGTCAACCGCAAGTGCCCATGCCAACTCTGGGACCTCGCCGCTAACGCAGTGACTTCCGGCTGAACTCGTCGTAACGCCAGGCAAGATGCTCCCGGCTGGGTCGGTCGGCCGACCGGACGGGCAGGTTGATCGACCTGCCATGCATCTCCTGGAGACCGTGCTTGAGCATCGGGCCGTCGATCTCGTTCAGAAGGTCAAGGGCGATGCGGATCTCGTAGTCAGGGGTAACGCCGAGCATGTCCTGGTCATAGGCGGCGTGGTGGATCTTGCACAGCGCAACACCGTTGGTCACGGCAGGAGAGCCCAACTCGTGCCAATCGGGCACGATGTGCGCGGCGTCGAGCAAAGATCCATGCCGGAGCTGGCACACCGCGCAACGCGTCTCGTAGGCAACCATGACCCGCGTGCGGAATGCCGGTTGGTGCAGACGCTGCTTGGCAAGTCGAAGCGCGTACTGCCGCCGCGCGGGCTCCATCTCACGAACATCGCCCATGAAGGTGAACGACTCGTCGAGCGCGATGACGAACATCCGCTCCTCGGGATAGTCGTCGACGACGTACACCGGGAACACCGGCGTGAGAATGTTCTTTGCCTCCTTGCGGAACAGGACCAGCGGCATGCCGGTCGTCATCGCGTTGCGCAGCTTGCGATTGTCGCCGGACCACGGGTCACCCTTGCGGTAGGCGTAGTGGAGCAAGCCGTCCTCGGACTCCGTATCGTCGTACGGGCCGTTGGCCGTGCTCACGATCGAGAGCGTCGACTCGAAGGAGGAGGGGTTCCGGATTCCTCGCGAGTAGTCGATGATCGGGAGCTTGGCCCCATCGATGCGGAACTCAAGCAACTCCGACCGGTGCACGAATCCACCATTGGCTTCGGCGCGTTCACCCACCCAGTCCATGATCCGACGCCGCAGCGCCGCCTCGAGATGGGAGTCCACGCGCTGAGCTCACCACCAAACGTGGCAGCCGACAAGTGCATGGCGTTCAGGGGAACCTGCGGCCCACGCGGGTCAGCCCACGGTTGGACGCGGCACGGCACGCGTTCCACCATGAGACCGACGACGCTGCCTCGCGTGCTCCGTAGCGTCGTCCACATGACCACGCACCTGCACCGGCTCGGCCCGCACGAGGTCGCGAGCCTGACCAGCACCATCCGTCCCCGCACCGAGTCGCTGACCGCCGGGGTGCTGGCCGCGGCGTCGGCCCTGGCCGTCATCGCGGCGGGCGTCGCCGCGCTGCTGCGCTGAGACTGGGGGCTATGAGCACCCATGTGGTCCTGCTGCGGGCGGTCAACGTCGGCGGCACCGGGGCCTTGCCGATGGCCGACCTGCGTCGGCTCGCGCAGGACGCCGGCTTCACCGGCGTGCGCACCTACATCGCGAGCGGCAACCTGCTCGTGGAGTCCGACGACGACGCCGACGCCGTCGGGCGGACGATCGCGGCGGCGCTGGCCGACTACGCGGGGCGCCCCGTGGACGTGCTGGTGCGCTCACCGCAGGAGCTCGCGCGCGTGCTGGCCGCGAACCCGTTCCCGGACGCGCCGGGCAACCGGGTGTCGGTGTACTTCCTGCCGGTCCCGACGCCGTCGGACGCCGCCGACCGTGCGACCGGGGCCGACGACGGCGAGGAGGTGCGCGTGGGCAAGCGTGCGGTGTACGTGCACTACCCGAACGGGATGGGCCGCTCGAGGCTGCGCCTGCCTGCGGCGGCGGTGGGCACGGCGCGGAACCTCAACACGGTCGCCAAGCTCGTGGAGCTGTGCGGCGAGCGGTGACGCGGGCCGCTGAGGCGTGACGTCAGACGACCCGCAGGAACATCGGGTTGGTCTGCCACACGCGGTGGGTGCGCAGCGGTCGGCCCGGGCTGACCGCCTCGACGAGTTGGCCGTTGCCCAGGTAGATGGAGACGTGGCCGGGCGTCCAGATGATGTCGCCGGGGCGGGCGTCGGCGCGCGCGATGCGCACGGTGCGCGCGGAGTCGCGGATGCGGGTCGACTGATGCGGCAGCTCGACGCCGAGCTGACGGAAGACGTGCACCACGAGGCCGGAGCAGTCGAACCCGGCGGGCGTCTGGCCGCCGAACACGTAGGGCACGCCGATGTAGCGCAGCGCGATCGACGCGGCGGCCTCCCAGGTGCCCCCGGGTGCGGGGTTGCCCACGGCGGCGCGGTCCGCGGTGCGCGACGCGACCGGGGCGGCGCGCGGCGCGGGCGGGGGCGGCGGCGGCAGGGGGGCCGGCGTCACCTCGACGGCGGCCGCGCTCTGGTCGGCCGTGCGCTCGACCTCGATGACCGCCTCGGCGACCACCTGGACGGCGGGGGCGGCGGCGAGCGCCTGGCGGGCCTGGTCGGCGTGCAGGGCCACCTGGGCCTGCTTGGCAGCCAGGGGAGATGCGTCCGCCGGGGCGGGGTCGGCGACCGCCGGGGTCATGGCGGACATGGCGATCCCACCGGCGGTGACGGCGACGACGGCACTGCGACCGGCGCCCTTGGCGTCGACGCTGACGGCACGCAGGGCACCGGTCAGGGTCGCGAGGGGTGCGCGCTCGGCACGGTGGCGGGCGCAGGGTCGGGAAGTCACGCAGTAGACCGTAGGGAACGCCTCGCGGACGACCCAACCACTGGCGTGACCCGATCGTGATCTGGTCGAGGATCGCTTGGTCATACCTCCGGGGGGTGTGCGGCCGCGGTGAGCACCTCGCGGAGCTTCGCCGCGAACTCGTCAGGCTTGCCCACCTGGCCGTACTCGCCGTTCATGAACGCGCCGTGATCCCCGGGGAACACCTCGCACTCCAGGCCGAGCTCGACGGCCAGCGCGCGGGCCGCCCGAGCCGCCATCGTCTCCCCGGAGTCCGCCCCGTACGCGGGGATGATCCGGGTGGACGCCACCCGGATCGACGCGAACGCGGGCAGCCAGTGCTGCATGGTGCGCATGTTGATACCGAGCAGGGGATCGCCGCGCGCGCCGTCGTCATCGGCGGGAAGTCCGAGCACGGCCGGGTCCGGGGCGGGCTGGGCCAGGAACTCGGTGGTGAGCTCGCCCTGCGCGGAGGCGAGCGCGATGAACGCGGCCATCCCGGCGCCGAACCCGTGCGCCTCGTAGGCCGCGTGGACGCCGTCCATCGCGGCGGCCACCAGGTCGGAGTCGGGCAGCACCTTGGCCAGCGGCGGCTCGTGCAGCACGGCCACGGCGACGTCCTCGTGGAACTGCTGGATCCAGGCGAGCGCGTCGACGGCGCCGCCGCTGTTGGCGAACACGTCGAACGGGCCCGCGGCGATCGCCCCGCCGATCTCTGCGGCGATGGCGTGCAGCCCGGCGCCGCGCGTCATCGGGTCGGGGTTCGGCCCCGCGCCCGTCAGGGTGGAGCGGTCCGCGCCCGGCGGGTCGTAGGTGACGACGACACGGTCGGGGAAGTGGCTGACCAGCGTGGCGAACCCGGCGGCGCCCATGGGGCTGCCGACCACGAACAGGGGTCGCGCGGCGGGCGCGGCCTCCGGCTCGTGGACGTCGTAGGTCAGCACGGCGCCGGGAACGTCGATCGTGGCGGTGATGGCGGGCACGAGAACTCCTTCACGGGTTGCGGCGAGCACGCTGGTTAGGATCCCTATCGTGTCGCGACTTGCCGACCCGCGCCGCGCGACAGCGATCCTGATCGCGATGGCCGTGTCCACCTTCCTGTTCGTGCTGGTCGAGGGCCTGCCCAGCGGTCTGCTCACCCTCATGGCCCCCGACCTGGGGACGACGACGGCGCGCATCGGGCTCCTGGTGACCGGCTATGCGGCCGTGGTGCTGGTGGCCACCGTGCCGCTCGCGCACGTCACGCAGCGCATCCCGCGGCGGTGGGTGCTCTCGGCCTGCGTGCTGCTCGCCGCCGTCAGCACCCTGTGGGCGGGCCTGGCCTCCGGGTACGGCTCCCTGCTCGTGGCGCGCCTGGTGACCGCGCTCGCCCAGGCGCTGTTCTGGGTGGCCGTGATCCCCGGCACCACCGGGTTGTTCCCGCCGCTCGTGCGCGGCCGGGTGGTCGCCCGCCTCGCGCTGGGCAACTCCATGGCACCCGTGCTCGGCCTGCCCGCGGGCACGTGGCTGGCCCAGCAGACCGACTGGCGCATCGTGTTCTGGGTGGTCTCGGGGATCTCGCTGGCCATCTTCGTGGTGGTCCTCGCACTGTTCCCCACAGTGGACCCCGCCCAGGGCGGCGCGGCCCGCGCCCCGTTCCCGAGCCGACGCCGCATCGGCTTCAACCTGGTCACCACGGTGTTCGCGATCACCAGCGGGTTCGGGCTCATCACGTTCGTCACCCAGTTCATGCAGGACGTCGCCGGGTTCGCGCGCGACGACCTGCCGTGGCTGCTGGCCGTCCAGGGCGCCGCGGGCGTCGTGGGCGCACTCGTCGTCGGGCGGTTCCTGGACCGGCACTCGTGGCGGTCCATGCTGGTGAGCTTCGCGCTCCTGGCGGCGGCGCAGGGGCTGCTGTTCGCCGCGGGCTCGCACGCGGTGGTCGCCGTCGTCGGCATCGCGGTGTTCGGCGGCGCGTTCGCCTGCGTGCCCCCCGCCCTGTCGCACCGCGTCATGCTCGTCTCCCCCGGCTCCACCGACATGGGCGTCGCGCTGTCCTCCGCCATGTTCAACCTGGGCATCGCGGCCGGCTCCGGGCTCGGGGCGGCACTCACGGCCACCGTCGGCGTGCGGTGGGTGCCGCTGCTGGGCGCCGCCCTGGCCGCCGCAGGCCTGGTCACCGTGCTGGCGGAGGACCGGTTCAACCCGCCGTTCCCAGCCCACCGCCCGGACGTGGACGCCGCGCTCGGCGCCGTCTGAACCCAGCGCGCCGCCAGCTGTTCGCGCGCCGGTCACCGCGTGGGCGCGCGGCCGTCACCTTCGCCTGCCACCGTGGAACGGTCACCACGGATCACGAAGGGACTCCGATGACCCTCACTCTCACGCTCGTGCGTCACGGGCAGACCCAGTTCAACGTGCGGCGCGTCCTCCAAGGCTCCGCCAACTCACCGCTGACCCGCGACGGCCGCCGCGGCGTGCGCGCGACCGCGACGCACCTGGCCGGCTCAGCGTTCACCGCCGCGTACACCTCCCCCGCCGGGCGTGCCATGCACACCGCCACCGAGATCGTGCGCCACCACCCTGGCCTCCCCCTGTGGATCGAGCGCGACCTGCGCGAGTACGACTTCGGCATCTTCGAGGAACGGCCCGAGGCCGAGCTCGAGACCCTCGAGCCCTGGGACCGGTTCGTCCCCGCGGTGCTCGCCGGGCGTCACCCCGGCCTGCCCGGGGGCGAGCCAGGTGCCGCGTACATGGCTCGCGTCGCCGCGGCGTTCTCCCGCATCATCAACGCGCACGACGACGGCGAGGTCCTCGTCGTCGGGCACGGCCTGACCCTGGCCGCCTACCTGTGGACGGTGCAGGGCGGCGTGCTGCACCCGCTGCCGAACGCCTCGGTGTCGCAGGTGCGCATCGAGAACGGGGTCCCGCAGGTGGTGACCATCGGCGCCACCGTCGCGGGGCACACGGCCCCGGCCGCCCGCCCGGTCCCGGCAACGACCGGATAGGACCCCGCGGCGGAGGTTCCGCTACCGCTGAGCCCGCGCCGCCCGCCAGAACCCCTTGGCGGCCTCGTACACGCACACCACCACGATGACGACGACGGCCACGTTCGTCACGGTGCCGCCGGGGGCGAACAGCTCCGGCGCCTGATCCCAGCCGGTGGCCGCGAGCGCCGCCGGGTCGAACATCCGCCCGGTGGTGAGCACGGGCACGAGCAGCGCGATCGTCACGGCGCCGAGCAGGGCGTTGACGGTCGCGAACCACCACGTCCACCGGTGCGTGGCGAGCGACACGATGATCAGCACGATCTCGGCCGCGATGACGGCCAGCAGCGCCCAGCGCAGCCACGCCCACGTGTCGAGGTCGAGCACGCGGGTGGTCTGGCCCTCGTGGTACCGCACGAACATCAGCCGGCTCCCGAACGTCACGATGACGCCGATGATCGTGAGCCAGACGATGTCGCCGATCTGGTCGCGCCGGACCCGGCGGGCGGTCGGGGTCTGGAGGCCGGGCAGTTCGTCGGGCCGCCACCCGGCGGACGGGTCCAGGTCCGCGGCGGGCACGGTGCGGTCCATGATCGCTAGTACGAGCGTGATGATCCCCGCCGTCGTCCACGCGACCTGGATGCCCGTGCTCCACAGTTCGCCGATGATGTGTCCCGCCGACGCACCGTCGGCGGCGGCACCGATCGCACCGCCCACGCCCGCGAAGCCGGCCGCGAGCGGGACGACGAGCCGCATGAGCTTGCGCCACAGCAGGTAGTAGCGGGGGCCGATGAGCTGGAGCGGGCGGTCCAGGTAGTCGGCCGCGAGCTTCGCGGGGTGGCCGAGCTCGGCCAGGGTCGCGTACTCGGCGTCGGCGGGCGTGGCCCCGGCGGCGCGGTGCGCGTCCACCGTGTCGGCGATGCGCTCGGTCAGCTCGGCGCGCAGGGCGTCCCGCTGGGCGGCGGGTACCTGCGTCGCGGCCACGGCGAGATAGCGCTCGGTGAGGTCTTCTCGGTTCGTCATCAGTCTCCCTCTCGCAGGCGGCGCAGGACGGTGTCCAGGCGGTCCCAGTCGGCGGTGAGGACGGCGGCGAGCTCGGTACCCGCCGCCGACGTCGTGTAGAACTTGCGCGGCCGGGCCTCGTCGGTGTTCCACTCGCTGGTCACCAGGCCCTGCTTCTCAAGGCGGCGCAGCAGCGGGTAGAGCGTGTTGGCGTCGACGTCGATCCCATCGGCGGTGAGCGTCTCCAGGAGCGCGTACCCGTACCCCGGGGTGCGGAGCCGGATCAGGCAGGCCAGCGCGACGGTGCCGCGCCGCAACTCCTGCAAATATTGTGCATGATCCGGATTCATGTCTCACACCATACCGTGTGCCGCACACTATTGCCACAGAGCGCGGCCGTTCGCGACAAGCAACCAGTCAGGACCGGCGTCGCCGGAGCGACCAGGCACGGACACCCGCCGCCGCGAGCGCACCCGCCAGGGCACCCGTCCCGTTGAGCACCACGTCCTGGAGCGTGGACACCCGGCCCGGGATCGCGAGCTGGACGGTCTCGATCGCCCCGGAGAACACGAACCCGGCCACCGCCACCGCCAGCACCAGGAGGCCGGCCCGCCACCGGGGCCGCGCAGGCGCCACGAGCAGCACGCCCAGCACCCCGAACGGCAGGAACATCACCCAGTTGGACGCCATCTCCAGCCCGTCCACCGTCGCCCGGATCCCCAGGCGGGACAGGAACGTCGCGGTGTTCTGCGCCCAGCCCGGCACCCCCGTCTCCCCGAGGGAGGGCCACATCGTCAGGGCCAGCACGGCAGCGAGATAGAGCAGAAAGGTCCCCCGGAGCCAGCGCACGGCCCCAGCGTAGGGGGGCGAACCTACGCTGGAACCCGTGCTGCCACCTTTCGCCTCCGACAACTACGCCCCCACCCATCCCGAGGTGCTCGCCGCGATCGCCGCGGCCAACGACGGGTACGCCGTCGCGTACGGCGACGACCCGTGGACGGCGCGCCTGGGCGCTCGCGTCCGTGAGGTGTTCGGCCCCGGGGCGCTCGCGTTCCCCGTCCTCAACGGCACGGGCGCGAACGTGGTCAGCCTCATGGCCGCGTCCACGCGCTGGTCCGGGGTGGTCACGTCCGACGTCGCCCACGTCCACACCGACGAGAACGGCGCCCCCGAGCGCGTGGGCGGCCTCAAGCTGCTGGCCCGCACGTCCGTGGACGGCAAGATCACGCCCGACGACGTCGTCGCCTGGTCCGCCGACGCCGGGGACGTGCACCGCGCCCAGCCGCACGTGCTGAGCCTGACGCAGGCCACCGAGCTGGGCACCGTCTACACCCCGGCCGAGCTGCGCGCGCTCACGGACGCCGCGCACGGAGCCGGGATGGTGGTGCACCTGGACGGCTCCCGCCTGGCCAACGCGGCCGCGCACCTGGGAGTCGGGCTGCGGGAGCTCACCACCGACGTCGGCGTGGACCTCCTCTCGCTGGGAGCAGCGAAGAACGGCGGGCTGCTGGGCGAGGCCGTCGTGGTGCTGGGACCCGACGACGCCCCCACCCCCGGTGCCGCCACCGCCCGGCGGGCCGCCGCCGAGGCCGTGCCGTACCTGCGCAAGTCGACGATGCAGCTCGCTTCCAAGGCCCGCTACCTGTCCGCGCAGCTCCTGGCCATGCTCGGTGACGAGGACGGGGACGGCGACCCGCTGTGGCTGCGCAACGCGCGGGTCGCGAACGCCGCGGCGCAGCGCCTGCGCGCCGGTGTCGACGCCCTGGACGGCCGAGAAGTCCGAGCCAGCCGCCCCACCGAGTCGAACGCCGTCTTCGCGACGCTGCCGCGCACGGCCGCGGAGAGCCTGCGCCGGCACACCCGCTTCTACGACTGGGCCGACGGCGAGACGTCCGACCGGGTCGAGGTCCGCTGGATGTGCAGCTGGGCCACCACGGACGCCGACGTCGACGGGTTCCTGGAGGCCCTGTCCGCGGCGGTGCCGACCGGCTGATTCTGAGACATCTCCGCCCCCGTTTCGACGCGTCCGGCCCGCCCGGGCTAGGTTCGACACCATGAGCAGCCACCGTCACACCGTGACCGCCGCCACGTTCGTCACGCAGCCGCCCGAGCGCGTGTGGGCCGAGCTCCTGCACCCGGGCGCACGGTGGATGCTGGGCGCCAACATCGAGACCGACTTCGCGGTAGGCAGCCCGATCACCTTCGAGGGCCACTTCTTCGGCCGCCGGTTCGCGGACCACGGCACCGTGCTGGAGTTCGAGCGGGCGCGCGTCCTGCGCTTCACGCACTTCTCGCCGCTGTACGGCCTGGCCGACGAGCCCGAGAACTACCACGACATCTCGATCACGCTCGAGCCCGTCGACGGCGGCACCCGCATCGAGGTCACCCAGCGCAACATCCAGTCGAACGAGCGCGCGGACCGGTCACAGGAACAGTGGAAGCAAGCCCTGGCCACGCTCGCGCACTCGGACCGCACGGCGCGGGCCTGACCGGACGTCACGGGCCACGATGATGCCGCGCCGCTGCCAGGGAGCCCCCGGGTCGCGGCCCGGCAGCGGCTCTCCCGCCGCACGGTTCGTCGGGGCGCTCACGGTCGCGATCGTGGGGGGCGCGCTGCTGGCCGCGTGCACGGGTGGCGCACCTGCCCCGGCACCGACGTCGCCCGCCCCACCGGCCACCTCCCCAGCGCCGTCGCCCACCCCGTCGCCGGCACCGTCACCAGCACCGACGTCAACGCCGACGCCGACGCCCACCGCTGCCGCCGACCCGCTCGCCGGCTGGACGCTGGAGCAGAAGGTGGGCGAGGTGGTCATGGTGGGCCTGCCCCTGGCCGGTGACCGGGCGACAACGCTGCGCCTGGTCCGCAAACGGCACGTGGGCGGGGTGTTCCTGCACGGCCGGTCGCACGATTCGGTCGCACAGATCCGCAACCTGACCGACACCGTGCGGGCCGCCGCCCCCGCCACCGGAGTGCCGGTGCTCGTCGCCACCGACCAGGAGGGCGGCCTGGTCCAGGTGCTCCAGGGGCCAGGGTTCGCCGCGATGCCGAAGGCCACCGCTCAGGCCACGATGCCCGACCTGCAGGCGCAGGCCACCACGTGGGGCGAAGAGCTCGCCGCGGCAGGCGTCACGGTGAACCTGGCCCCCGTCGCCGACCTGGTGGACGTCACGAACCCCGCGAACAACCCACCCATCGGATACTTCCACCGCAACTACGGCACCACCCCTGACGTCGACGCCGCCGGGGCCACGGCGTTCGCCCACGGCCTGCAGGCCGCCGGCGTCATCCCCACCATCAAGCACTTCCCGGGGCTGGGCCGGGTCACCGCGAACACCGACACCACGGCGGGCGTGACCGACACCGTGACCACGGCCGACGACGCGGCGGTCGGAGTCTTCCGCGACGTGATCGGTGCCGCCGAGGCCGCGGCGGGGCCACGCCCGTGGGTCATGACGTCCACGGCCGTCTACACGCGGATCGACCCGTCACTGCCCGCCGCGTTCTCCCCCACCGTCGTCGGGCTGCTGCGCGGCACGCTCGGCTTCGACGGCGTCGTCATCACGGACGATCTCTCCGCGGCGACGCAGGTCCAGGCGTGGTCACCCGGGGAGCGCGCAGTGCTGACCATCGAGGCGGGCGGGGACGTCGTGCTCGCGAGCGCCGACCCGTCCGTGGCCGACGCGATGCTGGACGCCCTGATCGCGAAGGCGCAGGCGGACCCGGCGTTCGCCGCGAAGATCGACGCGGCGGCGCACCGCGTCGCGACCGCCGCGCTGGGCCAGTGAGGCGCCGCTAACCCC
>BCWJ01000023.1 GCA_001592145.1 Xylanimicrobium pachnodae JCM 13526 = NBRC 107786
CGGAGGTCTCCGCACCGATCCCTTCGCAGGACGGGCTCGCCACCCAGACGATCGTCACCGTCGACGCGGCCGCGGACGTCGCCGCGGTGGTCGCCGCCCTCCGGGACTCGGCGCTCGCGGCGGCCCCGCCCGGGGTCGAGGTCCGGGTCACGGGTCCCGCCGGCTTCACCGCCGACCTGGCCGACGCGTTCGGCGGCATCGACGTGCTGCTGCTCGGCGTCGCGCTGGGCGCCGTCCTGCTCATCCTCATCGTCGTCTACCGCTCGCCGCTGCTGCCGATCCTGGTGCTGATGACCTCGGTGTTCGCGCTGTGCGTGGCGCTGCTGACCGTGTGGTGGCTGGCGAAGGCCGGCGCCGTCGTGCTCAACGGTCAGGTGCAGGGGATCCTCTTCATCCTGGTGATCGGCGCCGCGACCGACTACGCGCTGCTGTACGTCGCGCGCTTCCGGGAGGCGATCGGGGGCGGGCTGTCGCGATGGCGTGCGACGACGCGGGCGTGGCGCGCGGCCGCCGCACCCGTGCTCGCCTCGGGCGGGACGGTCATCGCAGCCCTGCTGTGCCTGCTGCTCAGCGACCTGGCCACCAGCACGGCGCTCGGCCCGATCGGCGCCGTCGGCATCGTGTTCGCCGTCCTGTCCGCGCTGACGTTCCTGCCCGCGCTCCTCGCCGTCGTCGGTCGCGCCGCGTTCTGGCCGTTCGTCCCCCGTACCGGCGTCGTCGACCTGCCGGACGACCTGGAGACGCCGGCGCGCGGCCTGTGGCCGCGCCAAGCCCGCCTGATCGCGCGCCGTGCACGCACCGTGTGGGTCGTCACCGCCGTCGTGCTCCTCGCCGGGGCGGGCGGCCTGTTCCAGGTGAGGGCCGACGGCGTCCCGGTCAGCGACCTGGTGCTCGGCACCTCGCAGGCGCGCGACGGGCAGGCCGCGCTGGCCGAGCACTTCCCGGCCGGGGCCGGCAGCCCCGCCTCCGTCATCGTGCCCGAGGACCTGCTCGTCGACGCGCTCGCCGTGCTCGACACCAGCCCCGGGGTCGCCTCCGTGACCGTCGCGGCCGACACCCCGTCCGGGCAGGCGGACGTCGCGCTGCGCGACGGCGCGGCCGTGGTCGAGGCGTTCGGCCCGCGCGGTACTCCCGCGCCCCGCCCCACCGTCTCGGAGGGCGACCTGCTGCTCTCGGCCACGCTCACCGACCCGGCCGACTCCCGCGCCGCCGAGCGGACCGTGCGCGCCCTGCGCACCGCGTTCGCCGGAGCCGTGCCGGGGGTGCTCGTCGGCGGTGCGACCGCGACCACCATCGACACCGACGACACGACGATCCACGACCGCACGGTGATCATCCCGGCGATCCTCGCGGTGATCCTCGCCATCCTCACGGTGCTGCTGCGCGCTGTCGTGGCACCGCTGGTGCTCATGGCGTCCACGGTGCTGTCGTTCGGCGCCGCACTCGGCATCAGCGCGCTCGCGTTCAACCACCTGTTCGGCTTCCCCGGAGCCGATCCCGCCGTTCCGCTGTACGGGTTCGTGTTCCTCGTGGCGCTCGGCGTGGACTACAACATCTTCCTCATGTCCCGGGTCCGCGAGGAGACGCGCCGCCACGGCACCCGCCGTGGCATCACGCGCGGTCTGGTCGCCACCGGCGGCGTCATCACCTCGGCCGGGCTGGTGCTCGCGGCGACCTTCGCAGCCCTGGCCGTGCTGCCGATCCTGTTCCTCGCCCAGCTGGCGTTCATCGTGGCGTTCGGCGTGCTGCTCGACACGTTCGTGGTGCGATCGCTGCTCGTCCCCGCCGTGGCGTACGACGTCGGAGCGGCGATCTGGTGGCCGTCCCGCCTCGACCGCAGTGACCGCCTGGCTTGACCGACGCGGCCCGACCGGTGTCGTGCCCGGCGGCGGGCACGTCAGGTGAGGATGCGCTGGAACAGGAGGTGGTCCTGCCACCGCCCTGCGATGCGCAGGTACTGCGGTGCCCGGCCGATCTGCGCGAACCCGGTGCGGCCGAGCACCGCCTGCGAGGCGGTGTTCCCCGGCAACGTCGCGGCCTGGAGGCGGTGCAGGCCCAGGTCGTCCCGGCAGTGGGCGGCGGCGATGTTGACGGCGGCGGTCATCAGCCCGCGCCCCACGTGACCCTCGTCGAGCCAGTAGCCGAGGTGCGCGTTCTGGAACGCCCCGTGCACGATGTCCGACACGGTGAGCCGACCGACGACTCCACCGGCCGTGTCGGTGAGCACGAGCGGCACCGCTCGACCCGCCGCGTACTCGCCCAGCAGGGTCGTCACCTGGCGCTCTTGCGTCCGCGGCGCGAAGAACTCCGGGTCGCGGCTCGGCTCCCACGGTTCCAGGTGCTCGCGGTTGCGGTGGTAGGCGGCGGCGAGACGCCCCCCGTCGCCGTGCTGCACCACTCGCAGCACGACGCCGTCGCCGACGCGCCGGGCAGGGAACGCGGACGGTGGGGGAGCGGCCCACTCCTCGGCGAGGACTGCGTAGTCCATGCCGTCCATCCACCGGCCCGACCGGTGCAGCCCGGACTTCCGGCTCGACTCCTCGCGGTGCATCCCGGCGCGCTCCATCACCCGCCAGGAGGGCTCGTTGGCGGCGAAGCAGCCGGCGTGGACCCGGCGCAGGCCCAGGTCGGTGAAGCAGAGGCCGATCGTCGCGCGCACCGCCTCGGTCGCGTAGCCGTGGCCATGGTAGGCGGGGTCGAGCGTCCAGCCGAGCTCCGCCTGGGTGCCGCGGGCCCCGGCCGTGATCTCGTCCTGCGCCCAGGCGTCCTCGACCTTCACCATGAGATCCCCGATCGGCTCGCCGTCGAGCTCGATCAGCAGGGTGCGGGCCAGGCGTGCCGGGTCGGTGACTTGCGCGCGGTAGGTGGCGACGTCGGTCGGCGCACGCGTGAGCCACTCGCCCACCTCGGGCAGCCGACGCCACCGCCACGTGACCTCGGCGTCGTCGGGCGTCATCCGCCGGATCGAGAGCCGAGGGGTCTGGACGGGCCAGCTGACGGCATCGAGCGGGTGCATCGGCACATCGTAGAAGGGAGGGGCCGGCGCGGCGTCGCGCACCCGGGTGGTGGACGCGAGCGGGCGGCCTCCCCGGAGGGAGACCGCCCGCTCGGCGGAGTCGGCGTGCGCGACGCCGCGCTGAGGAACTACTCGGCGTGAACTACTCGGCGTCGAGGATGTCGACGACGAAGATGAGCGTCTCACCCGCGAGCTGATGGGTGTTCGTGTCGCTCTTCTCGCCGTAGGCGAGGTCGGCGGGGATCACCAGGAGCACCTGGGAGCCGACGGTCTGGCCGGCGAGGCCCTGCGTCCAGCCCGCGATGACCTGCTGCAGGCCGAACGTGGCGGGGGTGCCACGCTCCCAGGACGAGTCGAACACTTCGCCGTCGAGCGTCCAGCCCGTGTAGTGGGCGGTGATCGACTGAGTGTCCTTGACCACGGGGCCCGTGCCCTTGATGAGGGTCTGGGCGACCAGCTCGGTGGGCGCCTGGTAGCCCTCGGGGATGTCGATGGACGGCTTGCCGTCGTCGTCGAGGGTGACGGTGGGCAGGCCCTCGGCCGGGGTCACGGCCTCGCCCTCGGCACGCGTCGGGATCGTCTTCGCGTCGACGACCTCGAAGAACATGAGGGACGTCGTGACCGAGCCGTCGGTGCCCGTCTGCGGGTTGGCCACCAGGACGCGGGCGCCGACGTGCGCGTCGCCCAGAACGTCGTTGATGGCGCCCAGCGAGGGGTCGCCCAGCGTGAAGGAGTCGGCCTTCCCCTCGTTCTCCTTCCAGGTCGAGGCCGACCGGGAGCCGTCCTGACCGTTGAACACGACGACGTGCGCGGAGATCCGCTGGCCGTCCTTGAGCGCTGCGCCGTCGCCGTCCTCCACGAGGCGCGTCGTGATGGTCGAGACCGTCAGCGGAGCGTCGAACACGAGCTTCGGCTCTGCGCCCGCCTCGCCGTCGACCTTGACGCCTGCCAGCGCCGCGACGTCCGCAGCGGACGGTGAGGCCGCCTCGGTCGGGCTGGCCGTCGGAGACGGTGCGTCGCCGCCATCGGACCCGGAGCCGCAGGCCGTCAGAGCGAGCGCAGCGGCGAGAGCGAGCGCCGTAGCGCGAGCGGGAAGTCGGAAGTTCACGGTGGATCCTTCGGTTGGGAGTCGCCGGACATGTTATCGGCCTGGCACCCGCCACTTACCCAGGTTCTGTGAGGATTGGGTATGCCTTCTCACCGCCGGTCGTCGCGTCGCCCCTACGGTGCGGACCACGTGCCGCTCGACGTCGACCGGGCGCGTGGGGGGCTGCGTCACGTGTCCGCCGACGACGGCGAGTGGTCGGTGCGCCGCGCGACGGGGGACAAGACCTACCGCTGCCCGGGGTGCTCGCAGGAGATCGCAGCGGGCACGCCGCACCTGGTCGCCTGGTTGCGGGACGGGATCGGCGGGGAGGTGGCCGGGCTCGAGGCCCGGCGGCACTGGCACGCCACCTGCTGGGACCGCCGGGCCCGGTTGCGTTGACCACAGTCGAGCCGGCCACGGTCGACCCGTGTGCCGGACCCCGTACGCTGGTCGTGTGCCGCACGAGATCCGCTCGCTGACCGTCCTGCCCGCGCAGCGGGAGGACGTCGAGCTCCACACGGCGGACGGTCTGACCCTGGTCGGCGAGCTGGCCCAGCCGCTCGACGCCGCACCCGTGGCGACCTTGATCACGTTCCACCCGCTGCCCACCCACGGCGGCTACATGGACTCCCACGTGTTCCGCAAGGCGGCGTGGCGGCTCCCCGCTCTCGCGGACCTCGCGGTCCTGCGGTTCAACACGCGCGGCACGTCGTCGCCCCGGGGCACGTCCCAGGGAACGTTCGACGGCGGCGACGCCGAACGGTACGACGTCGAGGCGGCGTACGAGTTCGCGCAGTTCCACGGGCTGCCCCGCCGGTGGGCCGTCGGCTGGTCGTTCGGCACGGAGCTGGTGCTCAAGCACGGCGACGACCCGTCGATCGAGGGCGCCATCCTGCTCTCGCCGCCCCTGCACCGCGCCACCGACGCGGACCTGGACCGGTGGTCCGCGTTCGGCAAGCCGCTCGTGGTGCTGGTGCCCGAGCACGACGACTACCTCCGGCCCGAGGAGGCCCGCCGCCGGTTCGCGCGGGTGCGTCAGGCCGAGGTGATCGGCGTCGACGGTGCGAAGCACCTGTGGGTGGGGGAGCCCGCGGTGCGACGCGTGCTCGATGAGATCGTGACGCACGTGGTGCCTGGTCAGGCGCCTCTGCCGCGGACGTGGGACGGTGTGATCACCGACGCGCCGGTCGGCGTCGGCGACTGACGGGAGAAGTGACGCGTGCGATACGGAGGACGACGATGACCCCCTTACCCAAGCTGGCGCTGCACGAGCTGCACGACGGGGGCGGCGTCCCCATCGTCCTGATCCACGCGTTCCCGTTCGACCACCGCATGTGGGTTCCGGCCGCGGAGGCGCTCCCCGAGACGGTGCGTGCCGTCGCCGTCGACCTGCCCGGGCAGGGGTACAGCGAGTTCGGCAGCATCCCGCCCCGCCTGGACCTGGTGGCCGACGCCGTGTACCAGACCCTGCAGGCCGTCGGCATCGCGAACGCCATCGTCGTCGGGGCGTCCATGGGCGGGTACGTGGCCCTGGGGGTTGCCGAACGCCACCCGGGGTTCGTGTCCGGGCTCGGGCTCGTGGATACGAAGTCCACGGCGGACACCGCGCAGGCGCGCGCCAACCGCCTGCGCATCGCGCGCGAGATGGAGATGGGGCAGTCGCTCCAGCCGGTGCTGGCGATGCCGGGACAGCTCCTGGGCGCGACCAGCCTCAAGACCCGCCGTCACCTGCTGCCCACCCTCGACGCATGGGTGCACGGTCAGGCACCGCGCGGGCTGGCGTGGGCCTTGCGCATGATGGCGGGCCGCGCCGACCGCACCCACGTGCTGGCGCAGTTCGGAGGCCCGGCGGCGATCGTCGTCGGGGAGGAGGACCAGGTCACCCCGTTGACCGACGCCGAGCACATGCTTGCCGCCGCCGCCGACGGTGCACTGACGGTCGTACCCGGGGCCGGCCACCTCAGCGCCTTGGAGACGCCCCGCGAGGTGGCTGCCGCACTCGCGCTGCTGCACCGTCGCGCGGTCAGCCGTCGACGCCGCTGACCGCGCCCCGGGCTCTGCGGGACGGCGCGGGATGACGACGGCGCCCGGGTCCACGGCTTCGGCCGTCGGGTCCGGGCGCCGTCGCGTGCGGGAGCCGGGTCAGGACTTGGCGGTGCTTGCCTCGTCCGTGCTCGTCGCAGCCGCGCTCGTCTCGTCGGGGGTCGTGTCGGCTGTCGCGTCCGAGACCTCGTCGACGTCGTCGTCATCGCCCGTCGCACCTGCCGCCTCGTCGCCCGCCTCACCGGCCGCGTCGTCAGGGGCCTCGCCGCGGGCGTGGACGGTGCTGTCGACCGACCGCACGGCGGGGGCCGCCGGCGGGGCAGGTACGGGCAGCGTCGCGACGACGGCCTCCGCGTCCTTCTCCGCGCCGAGCAGCCCTCGCAGCTCGTCGAGGTAGGTGTTGATCGACTCCTGCTTGCGGGACAGGTCCTCGAACTGGCGCTGGGCGGCACCACGGTGGGCCTCCGACTCGGCGCGGGCGTCGCTCACGGTCTGGTCGGCGAAGGCGCGCGCCTCCGCCACGATCCGGTCGGCGGTGCGCCGGGACTCGGCGACCAGGTCCTTGACGTACTGGTCGGACTCGGCGCGCACCTTCTCCGCCTGCTGCAGGGCGACGGCGACACGCTTCTCCGCCTCGGCGGCGTGGTCCTCGGCGGTCTGGATGAGCCGGTCCGTGGCGTCCTTGGCGGATGCGTGGCGCTCCGCAGCCTCCAGCTCCACCTGCTCGCGGCGCTGGGCCACCTCCAGCTCGGCGTCCGCGAGGGCCTTGCGTGCGGCCTGCCGCAGCTCCTCCGTCTCGGTTGCCGCCGCATGCGCCTCCTCGGTGGCGCGATGCTTGGCCTCGGCGACGATGCGGGCGGCCTCGCGCCGGGTCGACTCGAGCAGATCGTTGGCCTCCCGGTCTGCTTCCTGACGCACCGTGGCGCAGTCTGCCGCGGTCGCGGCGCGCTGTTGTGCGGTGTCACGCTCGGCGGCCAGGCGCAGCTCGGTGACCTCGCGTTCGGTGGTCGACCGCAGAACCCCCAGCTCGCGCTCCAGGCTCGCGTGCTTCTCCGCCGCCTCCGCCTGGACCGTGCTGGCGATCAACGCGGCCTCGCGCTCCGCGGAACCGATCAGCTCCTCCGCGCGCCGCTGAGCGGCCAGCAGGGTTCCCTCGGCCTCCGCGCGCGTGGTGGTGCGGATCTCCTCGGCCTCCCGGCGGGCAGCGGCGAGCAGCTCGGCGACCTCCGACTCGGCGCGGCCACGCACCTGCCCGGCCGAGAGCTTGGCGCGCGCCATCACGTCGGCCGACTGCTGGTTGGCCTGGGTGAGCACGTCCGCGGACTGCTCCTCGGCGGACCGCAGCAGCTGCTCGATCCGGGACCCCAGGCCCGAGTACGAGGGCCGATCCTGCTCGCGGAGCTGACGCTGGGCCTCCGCCAGCTCGGACTGCACCTGCATCGCGCGCTCGTCGGAGGCCGCGACGTGGCGGCGCGCCTCGTCGAGGGCCTGCTCGAGGCGGGCGACCTGGTTCTCGACCTGGGCGCGGTCGTAACCACGCATGGTGATCGGGAAGAGCGTGCGCTCGTCGGACACGACGGAACCTCCGTGGGGGTGGGGCGAGGGATTCGCTCGCGCCAGGATAGTTGCCCAGGTCCGGAGGCGTCACCGCCGAACCGGACGCACCGGTCGCTGGTGAAGGAGTGGTAGAGATCCGGTCCGGTTGCGGCGCCAACGCCGTTCGGTTCACGCTCCCGTGGACCGAGGACCCCGCCGCGTCCCTATCCTGGGATGTCGTCCGTGCGCGCCAACCGGAAGGGAACTGCTCGGTGCTGCGTAGATTGCTCGGCTCCATCCTGATCGTCCTGGGGCTGGCTGCCGCCGGCCTCGGTGTCGCTTCGGCGACCCTCTGGCGGGAGTCAGACTCTGTCGTGGCGACGGCCGCTCCCCGCGGGGACGGCACGCTCGTCGTCACCGACCCCGGGGTGCTGGAGCTGGTCGGGTCCGACGTGACCGTCGTGGCATCGGTTCCTGGCGACGAGAAGGTGACCGTGGCCGTCGGGCGCGACCTCGACGTCGTCGGCTGGGTGGGGATCGACCACTACACGCGCGTCACCGGGCTCACCGACTGGACGACGCTGACGACCAAGGCCGAGGAGCCGGAGGTTCCCGCGCCCGCCGAGGGTGAGGAGGCCCCGGAGTCGGGTCTCGGAGCGAACCCCGCGGGCAACGACATGTGGGTGGCCGAGGTGACCGGCGAGGGCAGCGCCACCCTGCGCTGGACGGACCGTCCCGGGCGCTGGTCGCTCATCGCCGCCGGAGTGGGGGAGGACGCGCAGGCGCCCACCATCGAGCTCACCTGGCCGCGCACCCCGTCCACGCCCTGGCTGTGGCCAGGGGTGGGTGCCGGGGCTGCGCTCGTCGTCGCAGGGCTGGCCGTGCTGCTGGTGCGGCGCCGCAAGCCGCGCCCTGGGGCACCGGGCGCCGGCCAGGAGGGCGTGGGCCAGGAGGGTGTGGGCCAGGAGGGTGTCGGACCGGACGGCTCCGGTGCGGGCACGGAGGTCGCACCCCGCACCGGGCAGGACCTCGTCCAGGACGGGCCTGACGACGTGGCCGACGCGGCGGCACCGACGGCACCCCTGATGACCCGCCGCTCGCGCAGGCAGGGTGCCGCAACGGGCGCCTGGAAGGCGGTCCCCGCTCCGGGCCCCACCGCGGGACCCGCGCGCACCGGTGGCGGTGAGCCGACCGATGGCGCCGAGCCCACCGTGGCCGCGCCGCAGGAGGCCGAGGCCACCGACGGTGCGCCCGAGCAGGAGATGTCGACCGGCGCGATCCCGATGCTCACCCGCCGTGAGCGGCGTGAACAGGAAGAAGCCCGCCGGGCGGCCGAGCACCCTGGCATCACCGGGCGCCTGCGCGCCCTGACCGGGTCGATCCCCGTGGTGCGCCCGCCCGAGGACCCCGCCACCGGCGCACCGCCCACCCGGAGCCACACCAGCGCGTGGCGCCAGGCGTGGGGTTTCGAGCCGGTGGCAGGCGACACCAGCCACCGTGACACCGCCCCTGACGCTGAGGGAGATGCCCGATGACTGCTTCGACGAGCCGTACCCGCCGGTCGCGGTGGACGGCGGCGACCGCGTTGCTCACGGCGGGCCTGCTGCTGACGGGCTGTGCGGCGGACCTGCCGACACCGTCCCCCGCACCGGAGGAGTCCGGGCCTGCGCTCACCCTCGATCAGAACGCGCGCGTGCTGGAGTCGGTGAACAAGGCTGTCGCGGCCGCCGACGAGGCGCTCGACCCCGACCAGCTCGCCTCCCGCGTGACGGGGCCGGCCCTCGCCGTGCGCACCAGCCAGCTCGAGGTGGCCAAGGAGAGCGGGTCGACCGACTGGGTCACCGTGCTGCCCGCCGAGTATCAGCAGATCATCCTGCCGACCACGCAGACCTGGCCGCGCACGTCGTTCGCCATCACGAACTCCACCGAGGACCTGGCGCCGCCACGCCTGCTCGCGCTGGTGCAGGAGGGCCCTCGCGATCCGTTCAAGCTGTGGGGCTGGGTCCAGTTGCGACCCGGCCTGCGCATGCCCGCCTTCGCGGACGCCAAGATCGGCAGCGAGATCCTGGCGCCCGACGACTCCTCCCTGCTGATCTCCCCGCAGGACGTCGTGGCGCAGTACGCGGACCTGCTCACCACGGGTGACGGGTCCGCGTTCGCCGACTCGTTCGAACCCGCCGCGGAGGACCCGTTCCGCACCCTGCTCAAGGGAATCGCCGAGTCGCAGGGTGCGCTGCTCGCCCAGGAGCGTGTCGAGGGTACCTACACGTTCTCCACCGTGCCCCGCCCCGACACCCCGGTGCAGGCGGTGCGCACCGCCGACGGTGGCGCCGTCGTCATGGCCGCCCTGGACGGGACCGAGGTCATGGAGGGCAAGGAGGGGTCGGTGCTGAGCCCGACCGGCACGACGGCGTCGGCCCTGCTCCAGGGTCAGACGCCGACCAACCGCGTCACGGGCGGGTTCACCGACATGATCGCGCTGTTCGTGCCCCCGGCGGGCTCCGACCAGAAGGTCATGCTGGTGGGCTACTCCCACGTCCAGACGTCCGCCACCTTCGGCTGAGCAGGGCCCCGACTCGGCTCAGCCCGAGGTGCAGCGGTGGCTTCGCCGACATTGACTCGACTGAGTTGAGAGGATTGAACGATGAGCACCCCTGAACCCGCCTTCTCCACGCGCGGCGCCGTCGACCTTTCTGTGCTGCAGCGGCCGCAGTCGCCCCCGCCGGGCACGCCGGGCGGGGCGCCTGCGGCGGGCGGCTTCGTCGTCGACGTGACGGAGGAGTCGTTCCCGCAGGTGGTGCAGGGTTCGACGTCGTACCCGGTCGTCGTGCTGCTGTGGATCCCCACGGACCAGGCGAACGCGGAGATCGGCACGTTGCTGGGGCGTCTCGCGGAGGAGTACGCGGGGCGGTTCCTGCTGGCCCGCGTGGACGCCCAGGCGTACCCGCAGGTCGCGGCCGCGTTCCGGGTCGAGGGGGTGCCCACCGTGATGGCCGTCCTCCAGGGCCAGCCGCTGCCCCTGTTCCAGGGGGGCGCGCCCGAGGAGCAGGTGCGCGAGGTGCTCGACCAGGTGCTGGCCGCCGCCGAGCAGAACGGGGTGACCGGCCGGGCGCCGGGTGCCGCGGGTGCGGAGGCCGTGCCGCAGGAACCGGAGCCGGAGCCGGAGCTGCCTCCGTTGCACCAGGAGGCGTACGACGCCATCGACGCCGGCGACTTCGAGGGTGCGATCGCCGCGTACGAGAAGGCGTTGCGCCAGGACCCGAAGGACACGCTGGCGTCGGCGGGTCTCGCGCAGGTGCGGCTGCTGCAGCGCACGCGCGACGCCGATCAGGCGGCGGTGCGACAGGCGGCGGCGGACGCGCCCGCCGACGTTGCCGCGCAGCTCGCGGTCGCGGACCTGGACCTGCTGTACGGCAACGTGCAGGACGCGTTCGAGCGGCTGCTCGACCTGCTGCCCGCCGCGGACGCGGAGGCCAAGGAGGCGGTGCGCGTCCGGCTGGTGGAGTACTTCGAGACGGTCGGTGTCGCGGACCCGCGCGTGCTCAAGGCCCGCCAGAAGCTCTCGCTGTACCTGTACTGAGTGGTGTCGACGGGCTCGACCATCGGTGGTCGAGCCCGTCGAGACCGCGGGAGCTCAGTCCTGGACCAGGACGATCGCGCCCAGCGGGGGCACCCGGACCTCCGCCGAGTAGGACCGCCCGTGCCACGGCACCGGCTGCGCGGCGATCGAGCCCTCGTTGCACACGCCCGATCCGCCGTAGACCTCGGCGTCGGTGTTGAGCGCCTCGCGCCACACCCCGCCCTCGGGCAGCGCGAGCCGGTACCCCTCGTGCGGCACGCCGGCGAAGTTGACCACGACGACGACGGGCTTGCCGTCCAGGCCCTTGCGCACGTAGGCGAGGGTGTTGTGGTCGGCGTCGTCGGAGTCGATCCACTCGAACCCGTCGGGCGTGAAGTCGCGCTCGTACAGGGCGGGGGTGGCCTTGTAGAGGGCGTTGAGGTCCCGCACCAGGTGCTGGAGCGCGGCGTGGGACGGGTTGTCGAGCAGCCACCAGTCCAGGCCCACGGACTCGTTCCACTCGGCGTCCTGGCCGAACTCGGAGCCCATGAAGAGCAGCTGCTTGCCGGGGTGCGTCCACATGTAGGCGAGGAACGAGCGCACGCCCGCGAGCTGCTGCCAGCGGTCGCCGGGCATCTTGCGCAGCAGGGAGCCCTTGCCGTGCACGACCTCGTCGTGGCTGATGGGCAGCACGTACTGCTCGGAGAACGCGTAGATGAGCGAGAACGTCAGCTCGCCGTGGTGGTAGCGGCGGTACATCGGGTTCTCCGCGATGTAGCGCAGCGAGTCGTTCATCCAGCCCATGTTCCACTTGAGGCCGAACCCGAGGCCACCGTGCGACGTCGGAGCGGTCACGCCGGGGAACGCGGTGGACTCCTCGGCGATCATCATGACGCCGGGGGAGCGCCGGTAGGCGGTGGCGTTGGCCTCCTGGAGGAACGAGATCGCCTCGAGGTTCTCGCGCCCGCCGTACTGGTTGGGTGCCCACTCGCCGTCGTTGCGGGAGTAGTCGAGGTAGAGCATCGAGGCGACGGCGTCGACCCGCAGGCCGTCCACGTGGAACTCCTCGAGCCAGTAGGTGGCGTTGGCGACCAGGAAGTTGCGCACCTCGCGGCGCCCGAAGTCGAACACGAGGGTGCCCCAGTCGGGCTGCTCGCCCCGGCGGGGGTCCGGGTGCTCGTACAGCGCTGTCCCGTCGAACCGGGCCAGGGCGAAGTCGTCCTTGGGGAAGTGGGCGGGCACCCAGTCGACGATGACGCCGACGCCGGCCTGGTGGAGGCGGTCGATGAGGTGGCGCAGGTCGTCGGGGTGCCCGAACCGTGAGGTGGGGGCGTAGTAGCCGGTGACCTGGTAACCCCAGGACCCGCCGAAGGGGTGCTCGGCGAGCGGCATGAACTCGACGTGCGTGAAGCCTTGCGCGACGACGTAGTCGGTGAGCTGGTCGGCGAGCTCGCGGTACCCGAGGCCGGGCCGCCACGAGCCCAGGTGCACCTCGTACACGGAGATGGGGCCGGAGTGCGGGTCGCGCCGGGCGCGCGCCTCCATCCACTCCCGGTCGTTCCACTCGTGCGTCGATGCGACGACGACGGAGCCGGTGCGCGGCGGCACCTCGGTGCCCTTGGCCATGGGGTCGGCCTTGGCGCGCCAGTGGCCGTCCTGGCCCAGGATCTCGTACTTGTACACGGTGCCGGCGCCGACGCCGGGGACGAACAGCTCCCACACGCCGGTCGAACCGAGCGAGCGCATCGGGTGCACGGGGGTCCAGCGGTTGTGGTCGCCGATGAGCCGCACGGCGCGCGCGTTGGGCGCCCACACCGCGAACCCGGTGCCGTGGATGGTCCCGTGTGCGCTGGGGTAGCTGCGCAGGTTCGCGCCGAGCGCCTGCCACAGTTCCTCGTGGCGGCCCTCGCCGATCAGGTGCAGGTCCACGTCGCCGAGCGACGGCAGGAACCGGTAGGGGTCGTCCTGCGTCTGCTCGTCGGTGCCGTAGCGGGTGCGCACCCGGTAGTCGGGGGCCAGCCCTTCCCCGGCGGCCGGCACCACGGCCTCCCACACGCCGGCGGCCACGTGTGCGGCAGGCGTCTCGCCGTCGGCGGTGATGACCACGACCTCGTCCGCGAGTGGCCGCAGCACGCGCACGACCGCCCACTGCCAGGCGATCGTGCCGTCAGGGCCCGTCGTGCTCAGCAGGTGCGGGCCGAGCACGGCATGCGGATCGTGCGTCGTGCCGTCCGCGACGGCGTGCAGCGTTCCATGGTCGACGGCGGGTGCGGGCGGGGTCTGGCGGGCAGGGCCGGAGGTCATGGGATTCACCTTTCCACGCCCTGGTCGGTCGTGCTGGTCCGGGGCGTACGCGGACCGGCAACCGGGCGGTGTGCGGCGCCGCCTGATGGGGTGGGGTGAACCTCAGACGAGGAACTGCAGCACGAACAGCGCGGCGATCGCCGCGGCGGGCCAGCGGATCTCGCGGTGCCGGCCGGTGGCAGCCTTCAGCACGACGTAGGAGATCAGGGCGAACGCGATGCCGTTCGCGATCGAGAACGTCAGCGGCATGATCGCGATGGCGAGGAACGCGGGCACGCCCTCGGTCACGTCCCGGAAGTCGACGTCCTTGACCTGCGTCATCATCAGGCAGCCCACGAAGATCAGTGCTGGCGCGGTGGCGACGACGGGGATGAGCGGCACGAGCGGGGCCGCGACCAGGGCGAGCGCGAACATGCCCGACGTCACCAGGGCCGTCAGCCCCGTGCGCCCGCCCGCGTTGATGCCCGACGCCGAGGAGACCACGGTCGCCGTGGACGACGAGCCGAGCAGGGCGCCGCCCGCGGTGCCGATGGCGTCCGAGAGCAGGCCCTTCTCCAGCCCGACGACGTTGCCGCGCTTGTCGACCATCCCGGCCGCGGAGGCGACCCCGAAGATCGTCCCCAGGGAGTCCAGCGAGTTCACCAGGGTATGCGCGAGCACCATGGCGAGCGCGGTGGCCAGCACGTGACCCAGGTTGCCGAGGCGGCCGAACGTGGCGAAGTCGAGCGTGAACAACGAGTAGGTGGCGAAGTCGGACCACTGCCCCGCGACGTCGAACCCGAAACCCTCCGGCAGGCGGGTGTGCCCGGTGAGGTAGGCCAGCGCCGTCGTCACCACGATCCCGAGCAGGATGGCGCCCTTGACCTGGCGGGCGTGCAGCACCGCCATGACCAGGAACCCGGCGATCGCGACCACCGCCCCGAGGGCCAGCGTGCGGGCGGCGTCGTCGCCGCCGTTCCACGCGGAGAAGTCCACGAGCGTGACGAACGTGCCTGCGCTGCCCACCGTGATCCCGGCCTGGCGCAGGCCCAGCAGCGTGACGAACAGGCCGATCCCGGTGCCGAGCGCCACCTTGATGTTGTGCGGGATGCCGTCGATGATCCGCTGCCGCACCCCCGTCGCCGACAGGAGCACGAACAGCGCACCCGAGACAAAGACCAGCGCGAGCGCCATCTGGTACACCTGCGCGGCGCTCAGCGTGTCCGGCGCGGCCAGCACCCCGATCGCCGGCATGACCGTGAACGCCAGGTACGAGCCCAGGCCCATGCCCGGCGCCTGCACGAACGGCAGGTTCGCCAGGAACGCCATGAGCAGCGAACCCAGCAGCGAGCTGAGCACCGCCGCGATGTACACGGCGTTCGCGATACCCGCGCTGGCGTACGCGTCGCCCACGGCAGCGGCTGCACCGCCCGCCATCATGCCGGGGATCGCCAGCACCGTGAACACCGAGGCGAAGAACGTGGTCAGGCCCGCCATCACCTCGACGCGCACCGTGGTGCGGTGCTCCGTCAGGCGGAACAGGCGCTCCAGCAGCGGGGCGTTCCCGGGCTGCGGGGTCGACGACTTGGTTGCGTTTTTATACGTGGTTGGCGCAGACACGAGGAAAAGTCTGGGCGGGCCGACGGCGCTCGCGGCCCGGCTGGCGTGCCGCGCCGGGCGGTGCGTCCGGCGTTGGTGCGGCGCCGGCGCGGTGCACCCGTCAGACGCTGGCGCCGCCCACGATGCGTTCGACGGCGGCCAGCGGGATGTGCACCCAGTGGGGGCGCTGCCGAGTCTCGTACACCACCTCGTACAGGGCCTTGTCGAGCACCAGGGCGCGCAGCACGGCGTCATCGGCTGCCGTGGTGGGGGCGGTGTTGGCGTCGATGGTGGCCCGGTAGCCGTCCAGGAACGCCTGTTGTGCGTTCGTGGCCCAGGCGGGGTCGGTCGCGCCGCCTACCGCGGCCGCGTAGTCGAAGGAGCGCAGCATCCCGGCGACGTCGCGCACCGGTAGGTCGGGGGCGGTGCGCTCGGCGACGGGGCGCTGGGGCTCGCCCTCGAAGTCGAGGAGCTGCCAGCCGCCCACGCCGTCGGGCCCGGTGCCGTGGAGCGCCTGACCCAGGTGCAGGTCGCCGTGGATGCGTTGCAGGGGGAGCGCGGTGAGGTGCTCCTGGAGGTCGGCGAGCACCCGGCGGACAGCGGTGGCGTGCGGGGCCAGGGCGGGGGCGGCGTCCAGGGCGGCGTCGGCGCGCCGGTGCAGCCCGCCCACGAACGCGGCGGGGTCCAGGCGGGCGTGTACGGGTAGGCACTCGCGCAGGGCCGCATGCAGGCGCGCGACGACGGCGCCCAGGTCGGCGGCCAGCGCGTCGAAGGGGCGGTGCTCGCGCGCGTGGGCGCAGGCGAGCTCGAACCCGTCGTGGGCGTCCGGCACCAGGGCGGCGGCCACGGCCAGGTGATGGGTCGCGGGCCCGAGCTGGGGCGCCCCCGGTGGCGATGCGGAGGCTGCCGGGAGTTCGACGGCGCCCAGGAAGCGGGGGGTGCCCGTGAACCCAGCCCCGGTGAGGGCCTGCGGCACCACGACGTCAGGGTGCGCCCCCGCGGCGACGGTCCGCAGGATCTTGAGCATGGTGCCGTGGGGGGCGCCGTCCGGTCGCGCCGCCGGGAGGATCACCGAGGTGTTGGACTGCTCCCCGCAGATGGCCCGTCCGCCCGTCGTGTCGGCGGGCAGGCTCGCGGCGCGCAGGTACAGGGCCCATGCGTCGGGGTGTGTGCCGCCGTCGTGCACCGTGAACCCGGTGGCCCGCCCGATCACGCCGGCGTCGTCGTCGGCCCCGGAGCCGGCGGGGCTCAGGACCAGCGGCACCTGGAGCACTGTCGTGCCAGGTGTGGCGTCGCCCAGGCGCAGCAGGGCGACGACGACGCCGGGCGCGTCCTCGGAGCTGACCTCCAGCCAGGGCCGCGGGGTGGCTGTGGTGCCGCCCGGGTACCAGCGGCGCCCGGGCGCCCACGCGGCCACCAGGTCGGTCACGGCCGGGGGCAGGTGGGTTCCGGCGGGGGAGACGGTCAGGCTCACGTGTTCACCTCAGCAACGTGCGGGCCGCCATGCCCGGGCGGTGGCGTGAGCACCAGCCAGTAGAAGTCGCGCGACCCCCACGTCATCGTGAGCGTGCCCTCGGGGTCCACCACGGGGAACGTCGCGCCGCCGAACACGTCCACGGGCGTCCACCCGGCGAACCCGGGCAGGGAGATGGTCGCGGACCGCGCGGTGGCGGACAGGTTCGCGGCCACCAGCAGCGTCTCGTCCGCCGTGCGGGTGAACGCGAGGATCGCCTCGTCGTCGGCCACCCGGTGCGCGTAGTCGCCCGTGCCGAACGCGGGATGACGCCGCCGCACGGACAGCATGCCGTGCACCCAGTGCAGCAGGGAGGTGGGCTGGGCGAGCTGCGCCTCCACGTTGTACCCGGCGTAGTGGTGCACCAGGGACTGGATGGGCGGCAGGTACAGCTTGCCGGGGTCCGCGGTGGAGAACCCGGCGTTGCGGTCGGGTGTCCACTGCATGGGGGTGCGCACGGCGTCGCGGTCGGGCAGCCAGATGTTGTCGCCCATGCCGATCTCGTCGCCGTAGTACAGGCACGGGCTGCCCGGCAGGGACAGCAGCAGGGCGTGCGCCAGCTCGATCTCCTTGCGCGAGTTGTCCAGCAGCGGGGCGAGGCGGCGCCGGATGCCGATGTTGGCGCGCATGCGCGGGTCGGTCGCGTACCACCCGTACATCGACGCGCGCTCCTCGGTGCTCACCATCTCCAGGGTCAGCTCGTCGTGGTTGCGCAGGAACGTGGACCACTGCCCGCCCGCCACCGGGATGTCCGGGGTGTCCGCCAGGATGTCCACGATCTGCCGGGCCCGCTGGTCGCGCAGCGCGTAGTAGATGCGCGGCATCACCGGGAAGTGGAAGCACATGTGGCACTCGGGGGCGTCCGGGGTGCCGAAGTAGTCGACCACGTCGACCGGCCACTGGTTGGCTTCCGCGAGCAGGATGCGCCCGGGGAACTCGGCGTCCACCATGGCGCGCAGGCGGGCCAGGAACGCGTGCGTCTGCGGGAGGTTCTCGCAGTTCGTGCCCTCCTCCTCGAACAGGTACGGCACGGCGTCCAGCCGGAACCCGTCCACGCCGATGCGCAGCCAGTAGCGGGCGACGTCGAGCATCGCCTCTTGCACCTTCGGGTTCTCGAAGTTGAGGTCCGGCTGGTGGTCGAAGAACCGGTGCCAGAAGTACTGGCGCCGCACCGGGTCGAACGTCCAGTTCGACGTCTCCGTGTCCACGAAGATGATGCGCGCGTCCTGGTAACGCGTGTTGTCGTCCGACCACACGTAGAAGTCCCCGTACGGCCCCTGTGGGTCCGAGCGGGACGACTGGAACCACGGGTGCTGGTCGCTGGTGTGGTTCATCACGCAGTCGACGACGACGCGGATCCCGCGTGCGTGCGCCTCCTCGATGAGCTCCGTGAAGTCGGCGGTGGTGCCGTACTGGCTCGCGATGGCCGTGTACCCGCTGACGTCGTAGCCGCCGTCGCGCAGCGGGGAGGGGTAGAACGGGGGCAGCCACAGGCAGTCGACGCCCAGCCACTGCAGGTAGTCCAGGCGGTCGATGATGCCGCGCAGGTCGCCTGACCCGGCGCCCTGGGAGTCGCTGAAGGCGCGGACGATCACCTCGTAGAACACCGCCTTGCGGTACCAGTCCGGGTCCTCCACCAGCCCGGGCCGCGGCAGTGCCGGCGGCTCGGGCTGGCGGCGCGGGGGGAGCGCCTGGACCGGTAACGGCAGCGTGGGCGGCCGGGTGACGTCCGCGGCTGTCACGCCGGCCTCACCTGGAGCACGTGGGCCACCTGGCGGCGCGGGTCGAGCCGCACGAACGGGTGCGCGCCCCACGAGTACTGCTCGCCCGTGAGCAGGTCGTGCGCCACGAAGAACGGCGCGGACCCGTCGGTGCCGGGCGGCGGCGTCAGGCCCAGCTCCGCGAGGTTCAGGTGCAGGGTCGACTCCTGCGTGCCCCACGGGTCCAGGTTGACGACGACGAGCACGACGTCGTCGGAACCGCCGGACACATCGGGGCTGCCGCTCGCGAGCGGCAGGTGCTCGGCTCGGATGCGACGCGAGTACGCGAGGATCTGTCCGTTGTCGGCGCCGTGCACGGTGAGGTTGCGCAGCTGCTGGAGCGCGGGGTGCTCCCGGCGGATCTCGTTGAGGCGGCCGAGCAGCAGCGAGATGCCGATGTCGTCCGCGTTCTCCCACGCGCGCGGCTTGAACTCGTACTTCTCGTTGTCGATCTGCTCCTCGACGCCGGGTCGCGGCACGTTCTCCACCAGCTCGTACCCGGAGTAGACGCCCCACGTCGGGCTGCCCGTGGCGGCCAGCACCGCGCGCACCGCGAACCCGCCCACCCCGCCGTGCTGCAGGTAGGGCGGCAGGATGTCGTGCGTCGTCGGCCAGAACGAGGGGCGCATCACGGAGCCGCCCGGCCCGGAGACCTCCTGGAGGTACTCGAGGATCTCGTCCTTCTCGTTGCGCCACGTGAAGTACGTGTACGACTGGTGGAACCCGATGCGGGCGAGCGTGGCCATCATCGTGGGCTTGGTGAACGCCTCCGACAGGAAGATGACCTCGGGGTGCTCGGCGTGCACCTGCGCCAGCAGCCACTCCCAGAAGTCGAGCGGCTTGGTGTGCGGGTTGTCGACGCGGAACAGTGTCACGCCCAGCGCGATCCAGTGCTCGACGACGCCCAGGATCGCCTCGCGCAGGCCCACCGGGTCGTTGTCGAAGTACAGCGGGTAGATGTCCTGGTACTTCTTGGGCGGGTTCTCGGCGTACGCGATGGAGCCATCGGCGCGGGTCTTGAACCACTCCGGGTGGGTGGTGACCCACGGGTGGTCCGGGGAGCACTGGAGCGCCAGGTCGAGCGCCACCTCCAGGTCGTTCGCGGCGGCCGCCGCCACGAACGCCCGGAAGTCGTCCTCCGTGCCCAGGTCCGGGTGGATGGCGTCGTGCCCGCCCTCGGCGGCGCCGATGGCATAGGGGCTTCCCGGGTCGCCCGGCTGCGCGTCGAGGGTGTTGTTGCGCCCCTTGCGGAACTGCGTGCCGATCGGGTGGATCGGGGTGAGGTAGACGACGTCGAAGCCCATCCCCGCGATGGCGGGCAGGCGCTGCGCGGCGGTCGCGAACGTGCCGCTCGTCCACGTTCCGTCGGGTGCCTGCGTGGCGCCCTCGGAGCGCGGGAAGATCTCGTACCACGAGCCGTACAGCGCCCGACGCCGGTGCACGCGCAGCGGGTAGTCCGCGCTGGGGGACACGAGCTCGCGCAGCGGGCTGCGGGTCAGCGCGTCCCGCACCGCGGCGGTGGTGGCCACGGCCAGGCGCGCGGCGGGCAGGCGGGTCGTGTCGGCGAGCACCCCGGCGGCGCCCGCCAGGATCGCGGCGTCCTCGGCGCTGCGCGCGGACTGCGCCTCGGGGGCGGTGATGCGCTCGAACAGCAGCACGCCCTCCGCGAGCATCAGGTCCTCGTCGATCCCCGCCTCGAACTTCACCGTCGCGTCGTGCGCCCACGTGGTGTACGGGTCGCCCCACGCCTCGACGCGCAGCGTCCAGTCGCCCTCGGCGTCGGGCTGGACGAACCCCTGGAAGCGGTCCAGGCCGGGGGCGATGTCCTGCATGGGGGCGGTGGAGTGCACGGCGCCCGACGGGTCGACGAGCACCGCCGTGGCACTGACCGCGTCATGACCCTCGCGGAACACGGTGGCCTCCACCGGCACCACCTCGCCCACCGTCGCCTTGGCCGGCCACCGGCCGCCCTCGACCACCGGGGACACCTCCACCACGGGGATGCGGCCGATCGTCACGTGCGGGGCGGGCCGCGGCGCGGGGTGGTCGACCACGACAGGGACGTGGTGGGACGTGGGCTCCTGCGCCAGCGCTTCCCGGCGCGATGCCGTCTTCTTCGGTGCTGCCGTCCTGGGTGCTGCCTTCTTCGTCGCCGGCTTCGTTGCCGGTGCCGTGGCTCGGGTCGGTTCGGGGCTGGGCGTGGTGCTCGCTCGCGTCGTCACCTTGACCACGCTAATCATCGTGAGGGGACCGTGCCCGCTTTCGACGCGGCGCGTCCGGGCGGGCGGCTCGATCGGGAGGCCCGGGGCGGGTCAGCCGCCGGAGGCCAGCCGGCGCCCGGTCACCCGACCGGTGAACAGGCAACCGCCGAGGAACGTACCCTCCAGGGCGCGGTGCCCGTGCACGCCCCCGCCCCCGAACCCGGCAGCCTCGCCCACGGCCCACAGCCCGTCCAGCACCGTGCCGTCGTCGCGCAGCACCCGCCCGGCAGGGTCGCACCACAGGCCGCCCAGGGTCTTGCGGGTCAGCACGGACAGCCGCACGGCGAGCAGCGGTCCGTCCTTGGGGTCGGTGAGCGCCCGTGGTGGCGCCACACGGATCGTGCGGTCCACGAGGAAGGTCCGGGCGGCACGGGTGGCGACCACCTGCGGGTCCTTGCCGAGCCCGGAGACCACCTGGGCGTCGCGCAGCGCGACGACGCGCGCCAGCTCGTCCGGGTCGATGGTGCCCGTGGAACCGGGTGTCGCGGCGGTCAGCGCGTTCATCTTCGCGGCGAGCTCGCGGGGCGTCGCGCCCCACAGGAACTCGGGGGAGTCCCGCGCGAACCGCGCCACCGGACCCACGGCCCCGGGCAGCACCCGCTGGGCGAGCAGGCGCGGGCTCTTGCCGGTCAGGTCGGGGTTCTGCTCGGATCCGGACAGGGCGAACTCGGCGTCCATGATGGTCTTGTTGAGCACGAACCAGGAGTGGTCGTGCCCGCCGCGCGTCACGTGCTGCAGCGCGCCGAGCGCGTCGAACCCCGGGTACAGCGGCGCGGGCAGGCGCACGCCGTCGGCGTCGAGCCACAACGCGGACGGCCCGGCCAGGATGCGGATGCCGTGCCGGGTCCACACGGGGGAGTGGTCGGCGATGCCCTCCGGGTAGTGCCACATGCGGTCCTCGTGCACCAGCGCGGCGCCCGCGGCGGCCGCGTGCCCGAGCATGAGCCCGTCCGTGGAGTCCGGGACGCCCTGGAGCATGCGGTCGGGCAGCGTGCCCGCCGCCGGGTCCCAGCGGTGCCTGGCGACGTCGTGGTTCGCGCCGATGCCGCCCGTGGCGACGACGACGGCGTCCGCGGTGAGCTCCACCTCCCCGACGACCGTGCGCGACGACGGCGCGGCCCGGCCGCCGTACGGCATCGTCCCGCGACCGTCGTCGGCGGCGAGCACCTCGGCCCGCACCCCGGTGACCCGGCCGTCCGTGACCACGAGCGACGTCACGCGGTGCCGGAAGCGGATCTCCAGGAGTCCCGCGTCGCGCAGCTCCTTCGCTCGGGCCACGAACGGGGCCAGGACGGCGGGCCCGGTGCCCCAGGTGACGTGGAACCGCGGCACGGAGTTCCCGTGCCCGCCCGCGGGGTACCCGCCGCGTTCCGCCCACTGCACCAGGGGGAACCACCGCACGCCCAGCGCGTGCAGCCACGAGCGCATGCCGCCGCCCGCGAACTCCACGAAGTTCCGGGCCCACGCGTACCCGTGCCGGTCGGGCCCCTCGCCGCGCGCGGCGCCGTCGTCGAACTGCGCGGAACCGAGCCAGTCCGACCACGCGAGGTCGGCGTCGTCGTGCACGCCGACGCGGCGCTGCTCGGGCGAGCCGACCAGGAACAGGCCGCCGAACGACCACCACGCCTGTCCGCCCAGGGAGTCGGGGTGCTCCTGGTCCAGGATCGCCACGCGGCGCCCGGCCCCCGCGATCTCGCACGCAGCGACCAGGCCGGACAACCCGGCCCCGATGACAAGAACGTCGGTGTTCATGGCCCGGCACCCTAGCGCGGGTCAGTCCCGGCGGGCCAGGACCACCATGACGCTGAGCGACTCCAGCCGCTGGACGCCGTCCTGGGCCTCCTCCGACTCGGGTTCGGTGGGCGTGTCCCACGTCGAGCTCCACACCCGCTCCCAGGCGGACGCCCCGGGCAGTACCGGCGGCATGGTGACGTCCAGGTCGCCCAGGCGGCCGTTGATCACCAGCAGCACGTCGGCGTCGGCCGCGAACGGGCCCGGCCGCAGCATCTGCACCACGCGGCGGTCCGCCTCGTTCCACGCCTCGGGCGTCATGGGCGTGCCCGTCTCCGTGAACCACAGCAGGTCGGCGTGCTGCTCGCCGGGCCGTGGGGTGCCCAAGAAGAACGAGTCGGCGCGCAGGGCCAGGTGCTCGCGGCGCAGGGCCAGCAGGAACCGAGCGGTCTCGAGCAGGTCGCGCTGGGCGGGACCGTGGTCCCAGTGCACCCAGGAGATCTCGTTGTCCTGCGCGTAGGCGTTGTTGTTGCCGCCCTGGGAGCGGCCGAACTCGTCGCCGGCCGTGAGCATGGGTGTGCCGGCCGAGAGCAGCAGCATCGCGAGGAGGTTGCGCTGGGACCGGGCGCGTAGCGGTGCGACGGCCGACCACGGTTCGGTGGTGGTGTCGTCACCGACGCCGTGACCCTCGATGCCGTGGTTCCACGACAGGTTGTTCGTGGTGCCGTCGCGGTTGTCCTCGCCGTTCGCCCAGTTGTGCTTGTGGTCGAACGCGACCAGGTCGGCCAGCGTGAACCCGTCGTGGGCGGTGATGTAGTTGACCGACGCGACCGGCCCACGGATCAGCGGCGGGTCGGAGTGGCCGAACAGGTCCGCCGAGCCGGACAGGCGGGTGGCCAGGTCGCGCACCCCGTCCATGGCCAGCCCGTGCGAGCCGGCTGCGGCCGACGCCAGCCAGAAGCTGCGCATCGCGTCGCGGAACCGGTCGTTCCACTCCGCCATCGGCGCCGGGAAGCTGCCGGTGCGCCAGCCGCCCGGGCCGACGTCCCAGGGCTCGGCGATGAGCTTGAGGTTGTTGAGCACCGGGTCCGTCTGCAGCCCCACCAGGAACGGGTGGTCGGGCTCGAAGCCGTACGGGCCGCGTCCGAGCGTCACCGCCAGGTCGAACCGGAACCCGTCGACGCCCACCACCTCGGCCCAGTAGCGCAGCGAGTCGAGCGCCAGCTGGACCACGCGCACGCGCCGGAAGTCGAGCGTGTTGCCGGTCCCGGTGACGTCGGCGAGCGCGGCCTGGGCGTTGCCGTCGTGCAGGTAGTAGAGCGGGTTGTCGAGCCCGCGCCACGACAGGTGCAGCTGGTCGTCGCCGCCCTCGCACGTGTGGTTGTAGACGACGTCCAGGATCACCTCGATGCCGGCCTCGTGCAGCGAGCGCACCATGTGCCGCACCTCGTCGAGCACGGCGGTCGGGCCCGCGGCCTGCGCGGCGGCGGTGGCGTAGCTGGGCTCGGGGGCGAAGAAGCCCAGGGTCGAGTACCCCCAGTAGTTCGTCAGGTCGTGGCCGACGAGCCGCGGCTCCGACGCGATCGCGTGGATGGGCAGCAGCTCCAGCGACGTCACGCCCAGGTCCCGCAGGTGCGCGATCGCCGCGGGGTGGGCGAGGCCCGCGTAGGTGCCGCGCAGCTCCTCGGGGACGTCCTCCAGGAGCTGGGTGAAGCCCTTGACGTGCGCCTCGTACACCACCGTGTCCGCCCAGGGCACGCGAGGCCGGCTCAGCGGTGGGGGGGCCGGCAGCGGTGGCATGACCACGGAGTGCGGCACGAACGGGAGGGAGTCGCGCGGGTCGGCCTCGCCGTACCGGTCGGCGACCCACCAGCGCCCCTCCGGCGTCGTCGAGTCCTGCGAGCGGGTCCGGCTGACGGCCCCGAGGACCTCGGGGCCGTAGTGCAGCGAGCCGATCAGGCCGCGCGCGTAGGGGTCCACCAGGAGCTTGGCGGGGTTGTGCCGCAGGCCGGCCCGCGGGTTCCAGGGGCCGTGCACGCGGAAGCCGTAGCGCTGCCCGGGCTGCACGCCGGTCACGTGCCCGTGCCACACGCCGTAGGTGGGGCCGAAGAGCGGGACGCGCCGTTCCGCGTACCGTGCCGGGTCGTCCTGCGGCAGGTCGGGCTGCACGACGTCGATGAGGCAGAAGTCGACGGCGGCGGCGTGCGTGGCGACGACGGCGACGTCCACCCCGCCGGGGGTGGCGGTGACCCCGAGCGGGGGCACGTGGGAGCGGCGTGCGGTCGGGCGGGTCAGCGGGCGCACCACGGGGCGTGGTGCGGGCGGCTCCGCGGCTCGGGGTTCCATGCCGAACATCGTTGCTTACGTCGTGAGACAACGCGACCACCTGGCGCAGCGCGCCGCGCACCAGCGGGTAGTGTCGGTGCTCGTGCGCATCGTCGTCCTGCTGAAGTACGTTCCGGACATCTCCAGCGACCGCCGGTTCGAGGAGGGGCGGGTCGTGCGCGATCCTGCCGCCGGGTCGCTCAACGAGCTCGACGAGCACGCGGTCGAGGCCGCGTTGCGGATCGTCGAGTCCCAACCCGGCGGCGACCACGAGGTCGTGGCGGTCACGCTCGCCCCGGCCACGGCGGACATCGCGCTGCGCAAGGCGTACCAGATGGGCGTGCACCGCGGCGTGCGCGTCACGGACGACGCGCTGGCCGGCTCGGACTACTTCGGCACGGCGGCCGCGCTGGCCGCGGCCGTGCGCCGCCTGGACGCGGAGAACGGTGCCGTGCGGCCCGTCGACCTGGTCATCACCGGGATGGCGGCGCTCGACGGCCTCGGCTCCGTGGTGCCCGCGCTCGTGGCCGAGGAGCTCGGATGGGCGCAGCTCACCCTGGCAAAGTCGGTTGCTCTCGACGGCGATGCTCGGGGCGCCACGCTGACCATCACGCGTGAGGTCGACGACGCGCACGAGACGCTGGCGGCGCCGCTGCCCGCCGTGCTGTCCGTCACCGACACCGCGAACTCGCCGCGCTACCCGAACTTCAAGCTCATCATGGCGGCCCGCTCCAAGGCGATCGAGGAGTGGTCGGCCGCGGACCTGGGCCTGGACCCCGCCACCGTGGGGCTCGCCGGGGCCCGGACGGTCACCGTCGAGGCGGCACCGTCGCCCGCGCGCCCGGAGGTGCAGGTCGTCGTCGACAAGGGCGAGGGCGGCAAGGCCCTGGCCGAGTTCCTCATCCGCAACGACCTGGTCTGAGGAGCACGCGATGACCATCCGCACCCGCCCCACCGTCCTCGTCTTCCTGGACAGCCCGCAGCGCACCGTCGAGACCGTGCGGCCGGCAGTCCTGGAGCTCATCACCCTGGGCCGCACGCTCGGCCGTGTCGACGTCGTCACCCTGGGCGCCCCCACCGTCGAGGTGCTGGCGACCCTGGGCGCGTACGGCGTCCACCTGGTCCACCAGGCGCAGGTGCCGACGTCGCTGCCCGAGTCGTCCTACCGCCTCACGTCGGTGCTCGCCTCGGTGCTGGCGACGGCGGTGCGCCGCAACGACGCCGACGTGCTGCTGGTCCCGTCGAGCTTCGCCGGCAAGGAGGCCGCCGCGGTGGCCGCCGCGCGCCTGGGCTCGGGCCTGGTGGTCGACGCGTCGAGCCTCGCGTGGACCGGCGAGCCGGGTGCGGGCGACCCGGCGCCGCTGCGCCTGGGCAAGCGCGTGTTCGCCGGCACGTGGACCACCGTGTCCACGGTGGCTTCCGACCCTGCCGTCGTGACCGTGCGCGCCAACACGGTGGTCGCGGAACCGGCCGCGGTGGCCACCGAGGCCGTCGTCGAGCCGCTGCCCGTCGAGGTCGAGGCGCCGCGCGTGACCGTCGTCGAGCGCACGCTCAAGGAGCGCGCCGCGGGACGCCCCCAGCTGGAGGAGGCCGCGATCGTCGTGGCCGGCGGGCGCGGGACCAACGGCGACTTCGGTCCGGTCGACGACCTGGCCGACGCGCTCGGCGCCGCTGTGGGAGCCACGCGTGACGCCGTCTTCGAGGGTTGGTTCGACCGGTATATCGGGCAGACCGGCGTGACCGTGGCCCCGCGCCTCTACATCGGTGCGGGTATCTCGGGTGCACCGCACCACCGCGGCGGCATGCAGGCCTCCCAGGTGATCGTGTCGGTCAACAACGACCCCGAGGCGCCCATCGTGGAGCAGAGCGACTTCGCCGTCGTCGGTGACCTGGCGGACGTGCTGCCGCAGGCCGCCGCCGCCATCCGGGAGCACAAGGCCGCCCGCGCCTGAGGCAACGGCGTCCTGCGCGGAGTCGCCGGGCCCAGGTCCCCACGGTCACGCACGGTTCGTAGACTGGACCCTCGTGACCACCAGCGCCTACCTCGACCACGCGGCCACCACCCCCATGTCGGTGGCCGCGCTGGAAGCGTTCGCGCAGGAGGCCGTGAGACCGGGCAACGCCTCGTCCCTGCACGCTGCCGGCCGGGCGGCGCGCCGCGTGGTCGAGGAGTCACGGGAGCAGTTCGCGGCCGCGCTGGGTGCGCGCCCGTCCGAGGTGATCTTCACCAGCGGCGGTACCGAGGCGGACAACCTCGCGGTCAAGGGCATCTTCTGGGGTCGGCGCGCGCAGGACACCCGCCGCACGCGCGTGCTCGTGTCCGCCGTCGAGCACCACGCCGTGCTGGACCCCGCGTTCTGGCTCGCCGGGCACGCGGGCGCCGAGATCGTGCTGCTGCCCGTGGACGCCGACGGCGTCGTGGACCTGGACGCCCTGCGTGCCGAGCTGGCGGCCCACGCCGAGGAGACCGCGCTCGTCAGCGTCATGCTCGCCAACAACGAGGTGGGCACGCTCCAACCGGTGCGCGAGGTCGCCCGCGTTGCGCGCCAGCACGGCGTCCCCGTGCACACCGACGCCGTGCAGGCCGTCGGCATGGCGGAGGTCGACTTCGCCGCGCTCGGCGTCGACGCGCTCACCGTCACCGGGCACAAGACCGGCGGGCCGCTCGGCGTCGGCGCGCTGCTCGCCCGGCGCGACCTGCCGATCGAGGCGGTCCAGCACGGCGGCGGGCAGGAGCGCGGCGTGCGCTCCGGGACCCTGGACGTGCCCGCCATCCGCGCCTTCGCTGTCGCCGTCGCGGACGCGGTGGCTCGCCGAGAAGACCGCGCCGCCCACGTCGCGGCGCTGCGGGACGCGCTGATCGCGGGGGTGCGCGCCGCGGCCCCCGACGCCGTGCTGCGCGGCCCCGACCCGGCGCTGCGGCCTGGCCTGCGCCTGCCCGGCAACGCCCACTTCACCTTCCCGGACGCCGAGGGGGACTCCTTGCTGTACCTGCTCGACTCGATGGGCGTCCAGGCGTCCACCGGGTCCGCCTGCCAGGCCGGTGTGCCGCAGCCGTCGCACGTGCTGCTCGCCATGGGCGTGCCCGAGCGCGACGCCCGCGGGGCGCTGCGCTTCACGCTCGGCGAGTCGTCCACGCGCGAGGACGTCGACCTGCTGGTGGCGGCGCTGCCCGCCGTCGTCGCGCGCGCCCAGGCGGCCGGGCTCGTGGGCGGGGGCCGGTCATGAGGGTGCTGGCCGCCATGTCGGGCGGCGTCGACTCCGCGGTCGCGGCGGCGCTCGCGGTCGAGGCAGGGCACGACGTCGTCGGCGTGCACATGGCGCTGAGCCGCAGCCGCAACCAGTTCCGCACGGGCTCGCGAGGCTGCTGCTCCATCGAGGACGCCTCGGACGCGCGCCGCGCGGCCGACGTGCTGGGCATCCCGTACTACGTGTGGGATCTCTCGGAGCGGTTCGAGGAGACCGTGGTGGCCGACTTCCTGGCCGAGTACGAGGCGGGCCGCACCCCCAACCCGTGCGTGCGCTGCAACGAGCACATCAAGTTCGAGACGCTGCTGGACAAGGCGACGGCGCTCGGGTTCGACGCCGTCGCGACGGGGCACTACGCGCGGATCACGGATCTGCCGGACGGCACCCGAGAGCTGCACCGTTCGCCCAACACGGAGAAGGACCAGTCGTACGTGCTGGCCGTCATGGGCCCGGAGCGGCTGGCGCGCTCGATCTTCCCGCTGGGGGACTTCACGTCCAAGGCTCAGGTGCGCGAGCAGGCGGCCGCGCGCGGCCTTGCCGTGTCCGCGAAACCCGACTCGTACGACATCTGCTTCGTCGCCGACGGCGACACGCGCGGGTTCCTGCGCGAGCGGCTCGGGTCCCGGCCGGGCGTCGTGGTGGACGCGGCCGGTGAGGTGGTCGGGGAGCACGACGGCGCCTACGCGTACACGGTGGGCCAGCGCAAGGGCCTGGGCCTGGGCCGCCCGGCCGCGGACGGCAGGCCGCGGTACGTGGTGGACGTGCGGACGGCCACGAACACGGTGGTGGTGGGCCCCGCCGAGCTCCTGACCGTCGACCGGATCGCGGCCACCAAGGCCACCTGGCTGATCCCCGCGGACGAGACCCGGATGCTCGACGACGTCGAGGCCCAGGTGCGCGCCCACGGGGCCCCGGTCCCTGCCCGCGTCCTCGCCGCCGACGACGGCACGGTCGAGGTCCAGCTCACCGGCACCCCGCTCCGCGGCGTTGCGGCCGGCCAGTCGCTCGTCGTCTACCGCGGCACCCGTGTGCTGGGCCAGGCCACGGTGTCCCGCGCCTGGCGGGCGGCGGCCCCCGCCGGTTCGCGGGCATGATGCCGGTTCGTGGGCCCGGGTCCACGCACCGGCACCGATTCCACGAACTGATCACCGGAGGTACCCGCACATGACCGCCGTCTCCGGCCACGGCGCCTGGCCCGGGCGCGAGAGCGACGAGCTCGACGCGCAGTTCACCGTGCTCGGCGACCTGTCCGAGCTGCCCACCGGGGTGGACGCCGTGCCGTTCCTCACCCAGCTCACGGACCGTGGCCCGGGGGCGGACGCCGTCGGCCGCACCGCAGTACTGCTTGCGGAGATGCCCGCCGAGCTGGGCCCGCACGGCTGGAAGCTCACGGACCATGCGGGGGCGGACGCGCGGCGGGCGCGTGCGTTCCTGCGCGAGGACCTCGGGGCGCTCGCCATCGCGGCGCACGGCCACACGGGTCCGATCGCGCTCGAGGTGCTGGGCCCGTGGACGCTGGCCGCGACGCTGTGGTCGGCCCGGGGCGACCGCGTCCTCGCCGACGACGGCGCCCGGCGGGAGCTGGCCGGCGCCCTCGCGGAGGGTGTCGCCGAGCATGTCGCCGCGGTGCGCGCGCAGGTGCCGGGGGTGGGCGAGGTCGTCGTGCAGGTCGCCGAGCCGCAGCTCGGGGCGGTGCATGCGGGGGTGCTGCCCACGTTCAGCGGCTACTCGCGGCTGCGTGCCGTGCCGGGGCCGGACATCGTCGAGGGGCTGCGCCCGGTGGTCGACGCCGTGCACGCCGCCGGGGCCACGGTCGTGGTGCACCTGGGGGAGACGTGGACGGGCGTCGCGCCCGTGGTGCTGGCCGGCGCTGATGCCGTCGGGCTCGATCTCGGGGCCCTGGGATCGCGCGCCGTGCCCGGGTGGGACGAGCGGGCCTGGGACCTGGTGGCACGCGCCACGGAGCGGGGCGTGCGCCTGTGGGCGGGCCTGCCGCCCGCGCAGGTCTCGCAGTGCGCCGGGCCCATGCTGGGCGAGCTGGTGCGGACCGTCGCGGAGCCGTGGCGCCGGATCGGCCTTCCGGTGGCGGGCCTGGACGCGGTGACGCTGCTGGCCTCGCCCCGACGCAGGCTCGGCGGCGCTGACGAGCACCGCGGTGAGCTGGCCAACCTGGGCCGCATCGCGGAAGCGCTCGCCGAGCGGGCGGCCGGAGCGTAGCGGAGGGTGGGGGTCGAGGGACGAGGCGCGCGCCCGTAGCGGAGTGCAGGCCGTACGCGACCGACCGGTCCGAGCGGGCGGCCGGCGCGTAGCGGAGGGTCAGTCCGCGAGTCGCCGGGTCAGGAACTCCCAGGCGAGTGCTGCCATGTGCGCGGCCTGCGCGTTGTTGGCGGCTCCGCCGTGCCCGCCTTCGACGTTCTCGTAGTAGGTGACGTCGGCGCCCACGTGTTCGAGCAGCGCGGCCATCTTGCGGGCGTGCCCGGGGTGCACGCGGTCGTCCCGCGTGGAGGTCAGCAGGAGCACGGGCGGGTACGACGTCGCGGCGTCCACCCGGTGGTACGGAGAGTATTCGCGCAGGTAGGCCCACTGTTCGGGGTCGTCGGGGTCGCCGTACTCGGCCATCCAGGACGCTCCGGCGAGCAGGTGTGAGTACCGCTTCATGTCCAGCAGCGGCACCTGGATGACGATCGCGCCGAACAGGTCGGGGTGGCGCACCAGCATGTTGCCGGCCAGGAGCCCGCCGTTCGACCCGCCCTGGGCGCCGAGCCGTGCCGGGGTGGTGATGCCGCGCGCGACGAGGTCGCGGGCGACGGCCGCGAAGTCCTCGTACGCCCGGTGCCGGTGCTCGCGGAGCGCGGCCTGGTGCCACGCGGGCCCGTACTCGCCGCCGCCGCGGATGTTCGCGACGGCGTAGACGCCGCCGCGGTCCAGCCAGGCGCGTCCCAGCCCACCGGAGTACGACGGCGTCAGCGAGATCTCGAACCCGCCGTACCCGTACAGCAGGGTGGGCGCGGGGGCGGCGTCGCCGTCGGGGTGCAGCACCTCGGTGCGTCCGACGACGAAGTACGGCACTCGGGTGCCGTCGTCGGAGGCGGCGAAGTGCTGGTCGACGACGAGGCCTGCCGTGTCGAAGAACGCGGGGGCCGCCTTGAGCGCCTCCAGGTGCGCGTCGGGCGCGCCGATCGTGGTCAGCGAGAGCGTGGTGGGCTGGAGGTACCCGGTGGTCACCACCCACACGTCGTCGCTCTCGACGGGGTCGACGGCGCGGACGCCCACGGTGGCCACGGCGTCGACGGCGGGGAACGCGGAGCGCGCCCACCCGGTGCCGGTGCCATCCGGTGGCGTCAGCACGTGCAGGCGGTTGACGACGTCGTCGAGCACGTTGAGCACCAGGTGGTGCCGCGTCCACGTCGCACCCGCCAGCGAGGTGGTGGCGGTCGGCTCGAACAGGACGGTCAGGTCGCGCGTGCCGGCCAGGAAGTCGTCGAGGCGTGCGGCGAGCAGGGCGCCCGCGGGGTAGTCCCGGCCACCCACGGCCCAGTCGTCGCGCAGCTCGACGAGCAGCCATTCGCGGTGCAGTCCCACCTCGGCCGACTCGGGCACCTCGATGCGGCGCAGGGTCTGTGCCGGCGTTCCGACGTCGGCGACCAGGAACGTCTCGGAGCGGTAGAACGCGATGGAGCGGTGCACGAGGTCGCGCTCGAAGCCGGGGGTGCGGGACCGACGCCCCGAGATGTACAGGTCGTCCGTGCGGCCCTCGTAGACGACCGGGGCGGCGTCGAGCGGGGTGCCGCGGCGCCACAGGCGCACGGTGCGCGGGTAGCCCGATGTCGTCGTCGTGCCGGGGCCCAGGTCGGTGAACACGTACACCGTGTCCTCGTCGGCCCAGGCCAGGCCGCCCTTGGCCTCGGCGCGCTCGAAGCCGTCGGGGGCGGGGACGAACCGTAGGTCGACGAGGTCGAACTCGCGGGTGACGTCGGCGTCGGAGCCGGCGACGGACAGGTCGACGAGGGCGCGCCGCCAGGGCTGCCCCGTGGCGAGCTGGGCGGGGGTGGGGCGTAGCAGGGACGCGCCGTGCCACACCCAGGCCGTCCCCTCCGCCTCCGCGAGGCTGTCGAGGTCGAGCACGGTCTCCCATCGGGGGGTGTCCGTGCGGTAGCTGTCGAGGGTGGTACGCCGCCAGACGCCGCGAGGGTGTGCGCCATCGCGCCAGAAGTTGTACAGGTGGTCGCCGATCCTGGAGACCTCGGGTATCCGGTCCTCGGAGTCGAGCACGTCGAGGATGGCTCGTTCCGTGGCCTCGAACCGGGTGCCGGATCCGAGGGTGCGGTGCGTGCGGGCGTTGCGTTCGCGGACCCAGGTGAGGGCTTCGGTGGCTTCGACGTCCTCGAGCCAGCCGAACGGGTCGTCACCACCATCGGTGGCCGGGGTCACGGGTACCGGGTCATGTTCGGCGTGCTGGCTCATGGTTCCGCACTGTATCGACGCCGTTCACGACGAGCCGGGGAGGCGCGCGCCACACGCCACCCGGTTGTGGTCAGACCACACTTGTGAAAGTCTTCACAAGACGGAGACGACAAGAGGACGAGGGCCGGTCACGAGCCCCCACCCAGGAGGAGAAACACCCGTGAGCACTCCCAAGAAGCCGAAGCCTGCCGAGCAGGCCCCCGAGCAGGCCGTCGCCCACGACGCCGCCGCCGAGGTCAACGGCCTGGTGCAGCGAGGCCTCAAGGCTCTCGCGGCCTACGCCGACTTCACGCAGGAGCAGATCGACTACATCGTCAAGAAGGCGTCGATCGCCGCGTTGCACGCGCACGGCACCCTCGCCGCGCACGCCGTCGAGGAGACCGGCCGCGGCATCTTCGAGGACAAGGCCACCAAGAACATCTTCGCGTGCGAGCACGTCACGCACTCGATGGCCAAGATGAAGACCGTCGGCGTCATCGGCCGTGACGATCTTCGGGGCATCGTCGAGATCGCCGAGCCCGTGGGCGTCATCGCCGGCGTCACCCCGGTGACCAACCCGACGTCGACCGCGATCTTCAAGGCCCTCATGGCCATCAAGACGCGCAACCCGATCATCTTCGGCTTCCACCCGAGCGCCCAGCAGTGCTCGATCGCCGCCGCGAAGATCGTGCGCGACGCCGCCATCGAGGCAGGAGCCCCCGCGGACTGCGTCCAGTGGATCGAGCACCCCTCGATCCAGGCGACCTCCGAGCTCATGAACCACCCGGGCGTCTCGCTCGTGCTCGCCACCGGCGGCAACGCGATGGTCCGCGCCGCGTACTCCACCGGCAAGCCCGCCCTCGGCGTGGGCGCCGGCAACGTCCCGGCCTACATCGCCAAGGACGCCAAGCTCGGCCGCGCCGTCAACGACATCGTCCTGTCCAAGGGCTTCGACAACGGCGTGGTGTGCGCCTCCGAGCAGGCTGCCATCATCGACGCCGAGATCTACGACGAGGCGCTCGCGGAGTTCCGCCGCCTGCACGCCTACGTGGTCACCGCGGAGGAGAAGGCGAAGCTCGAGGAGTTCTTCTTCGGCGTCACCGCGATGTCCGAGAACTGCGCCGGGGCCAAGCTCAACGCGGCCGTCGTCGGCAAGTCGGCCGTCTGGCTGGCCGAGCAGGCCGGCTTCACCGTGCCCGCCGACACGTCGATCCTCCTCGCGGAGATCTCCGGCGTCGGCCCGCAGGAGCCGCTCTCGCGCGAGAAGCTCTCGCCGCTGCTGGCCGTGCTGCGCGCGAACAGCACCGAGGAGGGCATCCGCCTCTCCGAGCAGATGGTGGAGTTCGACGGTCTGGGCCACTCGGCCGCCATCCACACTCTCGACAAGGCGCTGTCCGAGGAGTTCGGCCGCCGCGTCAAGGCCGTGCGCATCCTGTGGAACCAGCCCTCGGCCCTCGGCGGCATCGGCGACATCTACAACGCGCTGATCCCGTCGCTCACCCTCGGCTGCGGCTCCTACGGTGCCAACTCGGTGTCGAACAACGTGTCGGCCGTCAACCTGATCAACGTCAAGCGCGTCGCGAGGCGGAACAACAACATGCAGTGGTTCAAGGTCCCGCCCAAGACGTACTTCGAGCCGAACTCGATCCAGTACCTGGCCGACATGCGCGGCGTCGAGCGCGTCACCATCGTCACCGACCGCGTCATGGCGTCGCCCGAGATCGGCATCGTCGACAAGGTGCTCGACGTGCTGCACCGCCGCGACAACAAGGTCGCCGTCCAGATCATCGACACCGTCGAGCCGGAGCCGAGCGTCGAGACCGTCGAGAAGGGCGCGCAGCTCATGCGCGACCACCGCCCCGACACGATCATCGCCATCGGCGGCGGATCGCCCATGGACGCCTCGAAGGTCATGTGGCTCAAGTACGAGCACCCCGAGCTCGACTTCGCCGACCTGCGCGAGAAGTTCTTCGACGTGCGCAAGCGCGCCTTCCAGTACCCGACGCTCGGCAAGCTCGCCCAGCTCGTGTGCATCCCGACGTCGTCGGGTACGGGCGCCGAGGTCACGCCGTTCGCGGTCATCTCCGACCACAAGACCGGCTACAAGTACCCGCTGGCCGACTACGCGCTGACCCCGTCGGTCGCGATCATCGACCCGGTGCTGACCGCGTCAATGCCTGCCAAGCTGGCCGTCGACTCCGGCATGGACGCCCTGACGCACGCCACCGAGGCGTTCGTGAGCGTCTACGCCAACGACTTCACTGACGGCCTGGCGCTGCACGCCATCAAGCTCGTCTTCGAGAACATCGAGAAGTCGGCCCTGAACGGCGACACCGAGGCCCGTGAGCGGATGCACAACGCCGCGACGATCGCCGGCATGGCGTTCGGCAACGCGTTCCTGGGGATCGTGCACGCCATGTCGCACACGGTCGGCGCCACGCACGGACTGGTCCACGGCCGCACCAACGCCATGTTCCTGCCCTACGCGATCCGCTACAACGGCCTGGTCCCGGGCAAGGTCACGGGCTGGCCCAAGGCGGAGAAGTACGTCGCCCCGGAGCGCTTCCAGGTGATCGCCAAGCACCTGGGCCTGCCGCACTCGACGCCGGAGGAGGCCGTGAACGCCTACGCCGACGCGTGCCGCGACCTGGCCACCCGCATCGGTGTCGAGCAGTCCTTCGCCGCGCAGGGCGTGTCCGAGCAGGAGTACATCGGCGGGCTCGACGCCCTGGCGATGCGCGCCTACGAGGACCAGTGCGCCCCGGCCAACCCGCGCCTGCCGATGCTCCAGGACATGAAGGACATCATGGTGGCCGCCTTCTACGGCGTCACCCAGGCGGAGGTCGCCGCAAAGCGCACCGACGGTGTCGCATACCTCGACATGTTCTCGCCGAAGGGCTGAGAGCACGTCGTCCACCTGGCGCCCCACCCACTCCTCCGGGCGGGGCGCCAGGTGGCACCCGGGCAGCAGCCCGGGTGCGCCCGCCCGGGGTCGTGGCCCCGCGGCGGGAGGGTGCCGGCGGGATCGTGGCCCCGCCCGCACCGCTCCGGCCGTCGGCCGGAGGACGCGTCCGGATCGTGGCCCGGACGCCGTCGCCGAGGCCCGGCAGCGCTCAGCGCTGCCGGGCCTTTGTGCATCCGCGCGGCTGTGGATAGCCCGCAGGTGAGCCGGTCCCGTTCGGATAGCGTGCCCGCGGCCGGGGCGCGTGCCCCCGGGGACGGAGAAGCACATGCGCCACCGCACACTCGCAGCCATCACGACGACGACGCTGCTCGCCGCGTTGGCGACGGGCTGTACGGACGCGGGGCCCGAACCCGTGGCGGACCCTGCGACACCGCGCTACACGGAGGTGGGTGTCCCGGCCGAGCTGATGCCGGGTGACGTGATGGTCGACCACGTCGGACTGCTCGGCGCTGACGGGGACACGCCGTGGTCGGTGCACGCGATCCGTACGACGCCGGGCGACCGCCCCCGCGCCGTCGTCTGGGCCGCACAGGGCGACGAGTTGCCTACCGAGCCCGTTGACCTCGGGGTCGACGGCTCTGCGGAGTCGCTGGTCGTGGCGGGTTCGGCCACCCTCTCGGTCGCCGCCGTCGGGTCGTCGGTGGACGGTGACGAGACCACGACCGTTCTGATGTCGACCGACCGACGCGTGTGGAGCGCCGTCGACGTCCCGCCGCTTGACGATGTTGCGGTGACCACGGCTGCCGTGTCTGGTGACGAGGCCTGGATCGTCGGCACCAGCCGGGCCACGGACGAGCTGGTGGGGGTGACCTTGGCAGCTGACGGGCAGTGGGAAGAGGCCGAGATGCCCACGTCCCCGGACGGCGTTGAGACCACGCTGCAGCCCAAGGCCGCTGCGACAGACGGTGTCGAGGTCGCTGTCGTCACGAGTCAGGACCGTGGTGGCGACGCGGACGTGGTGAGCGTCTATCGCTCGGTCAACCGCGGCGGCAATTGGGTCGAGGATGCTATCGAGGGTGACCATGTGCGGGTTGCCGGGTTCACCGACACCGCACACGGGTACGTGCTCACCGGGCACGTCCGCTTTACGCGGGACGCCCGGGTACTGACTCGGGCCGCACTCTGGACGGCGCGAAAGGGCGCACGGGGCTTCACCCAGGTGGAGCCGCCGACCGCTGGGCTCAGCGACGACGTCTGGATCGGCGCTCCTGCCCGGTCCGACGACGGGTACCGGTTCCTTCTGGGCGGGCCATACATCCGCCAGGTGGTGATGGCCGACCAGGAGATCTACCTGACCGCGGGAAGCCCCGATCTGCCCGAGCGAGGCATGATCGGCCAGACGGCAGTGGATGCTGACGGGACGACCAGGGCTGTCGCGGTGGGGCAGCACGGAGCGACGGTCTTGGAGTTTCGCGGCGAGGCGGAAGACGGGAAGCTGGTTGCGGTCGCACAGCTCGCCGCACCGCAGCACTGGTTCACTCCGACGGGGCAGAGCAGCGAGGGCGTCCTGACGGCGGGCATGGGACGCATCGAGGACTGGCGAGAGGGCTGGCGCAGCTACACGGTTCAGGGTCGCTACGTGCTGGATGCGGATGGCACTCGGCTGGTCGCGGCACCGGCCGATGCCGTAGCCGTCGACGAGCTGAGCTGGCGCGTCGATGCGACAGGACCTCAAGGTGAGGTTGCACTCGTGTCAGGTTTCAGGGCGGGTGGTGATGCCATCGAAGCCGTGCCCTGGGCGCGCGAGGAAGGTGGTCGGTGGGTGCAGGGATCTCCGTTGGCGAGCGCCCAGAGCACCCATGCACCCGGGTGGGCCGCCGGCGGATGGCTCCTGCCCGGGACGACTGCACGCAGCGCCGATGTCGATGACGTCGAGACTGCCACGCTGTGGTCGTCACCTGACGGCTTGGCGTGGGATGTGGTGGCGGGGTTCCCTGGGGCTGCGGGGCAGGACGCCCAGGCGGTCTGCGCGCTGGGCGAGCAGGACGTGATCGTCCTGGGCAGCGACCATGGTGACCCGGTGATGTGGGTGCGGTTGGGCGGTGACTGGCAGACATCGCCGGCGACGCAGGACGGCCGACGTACTCCGACCAGTTGCTATGTCGCTGCCGATGGACGCACGGTGATCCGGTTCGCCGGCGGTGACGGCACTCGCCTACTGGCCACGACGGACGGAACCGTCATGGACAAGGTGCTGACCACGGGCGACGACGCCGGGTTCGGTACCGTCCACGCCGTCCCGGGTGGGTTCGCTTCCACGGGGTGGGTGCGCGACGGCGGGCAGATCCACGCGGTCCTGTGGGTCTCGGTGGACGGCCTGAACTGGACCTCCTTGCCCGGCCCGGGCGGCGAGGACGGGCTTGCGGACCTCACCGTCATCGACGGCACCGTCGTCGTCATGACCGACGACGCCCGCGGCACCCGTGTGTGGCGTGTCGACGGTCTCCAAGAGGCCATGTCGGCGTCGTCGGCGAAGATGGACCCGTGAGCGAGACGACGACGAACCTTTCGGCCGCGGAGCTCGACGAGCAGGCTGCCCAGCGCCGCTGGACGGAGCTGCGCGACCTGGTCGAGGCGGACCAGCGGGCCTACTACGAGCAGGACTCCCCGCTGGTGTCCGATGCCGAGTACGACGCGCGGATGCGTGAGCTCGCGGAGCTGGAGGCCGCGCACCCGGCTCTGTCGACGCCCGAGTCGCCCACCCAGCGGGTGGGCGGCACGGCGGGAAGCGGGTTCGCCACGGTCGAGCACGTGGAGCGGATGCTCTCGCTCGACAACGTGTTCTCGATCGAGGAGCTGGGGGAGTGGGACGCGAAGGTGCGCCGCGACCTGGGGCGCGACGACGTGGGCTACCTGAGCGAGGTCAAGATCGACGGCCTGGCGATCGCGCTGCTGTACGAGCACGGTCGGCTGACGCGCGCGGCGACCCGCGGCGACGGGCGCACGGGCGAGGACGTGACGGTCAACGCCGCGCGCATCGCGGACATCCCGCAGGAGCTCGCCGGGGAGGGCCACCCGGCCCTGGTCGAGGTGCGAGGGGAGATCTTCATCCCGACGGCGTCGTTCGCCCGGCTCAACGAGCTCCAGGAGAAGATGCGGGTGCGTGCGGTCGAGGAGGCGCGGGCACGCCACGGTGCCCGGGTTTCAGCGGCCCGGGACTTCGACGAGGACGCTGCGCGGGTGGCTGCCACCCGGCGGTTCCCGACGTTCGCGAACGCGCGCAACGCGGCCGCCGGCGGGCTGCGTCAGCAGCTCGACAAGAAGGACGGGCTGGAGCTGGAAGCCGGGCTGGCCCGGATGGGGGCGCTGCGGCTGTACGTGCACGGCATCGGCGCGCTGCACTGGGAGGCGGGCGAGCACACCGAGCTGGACCGGCAGTCGCAGGCGTACTCGCACTTCCAGGAGTGGGGCCTGCCGATCTCCCCGCACAACCGCGTGGTTCCGGGGCTCGCCGGGGTCGTGGAGATGATCGAGTACTTCGGCGCGCACCGGCACGACATCGAGCACGAGCTCGACGGCATCGTGGTCAAGGTGGACGCCCTGCCCGACCAGCAGCGCCTGGGAGCGACGAGCCGGGCGCCGCGCTGGGCGACCGCGTACAAGTACCCGCCGGAGGAGGTCAACACCCGGCTGCTCGCCATCCAGGTGGGGGTGGGTCGCACCGGGCGGGCGACCCCGTACGCCGTCATGGAACCGGTGCTGGTCGCCGGGTCGACGGTGCGTCAGGCGACGCTGCACAACCAGGACGTCGTGCGGGCCAAGGGGGTGCGGATCGGCGACGTCGTGGTGCTGCGCAAGGCGGGCGACGTGATCCCCGAGATTCTCGGCCCCGTCCCCGCGGCGGCCGACGACGGCTACCCCCGGCACGACTTCGTCATGCCCACCCACTGCCCGGACTGCGGCACCGAGCTGCGCCCCATGAAAGAGGGTGACATCGACCTGCGCTGCCCGAACGCCCGCTCGTGCCCGGCCCAGGTGCGTGGGCGCGTCGAGCACATCGGATCGCGCGGCGGCCTGGACGTCGAGGGTCTGGGGGAGGTGGGTGCCGCGGCGCTGACGCAGCCGCTCGAGCCCGCGGACCCGCCGCTCGACACCGAGGCAACCCTGTTCAGCCTGACGCTCGACGAGCTGCTGCCGATTCGCGTGGTGGTGCGTGACCCGGAGACGGGCCTGCCGCGCCCGCGTGACATGGGCAAGGACGGCCGGCCGCGCGGCGACTTCGTCACCCTCACGCTCGACGACGGCGTCACGTTCGACGCGAAGGCGGTGCGCCCGTTCGCGAAGAAGGCCGCGTGGAGCCGGGAGGAACGCGCCGCGGCTGCCGCCGCGGGCGAGCTGCTGCCCGAGTTCGAGCCGTCCACGACCGCGATCAAGATGCTCGCGGAGCTGGAGTCCGCCAAGACCAAGGAGCTGTGGCGCCAGCTCGTCGCGCTGAACATCCGGCACGTCGGCCCGGTCGCCGCCCGGGCGCTCGCGGACTGGTTCGGCTCCCTCGACGCGATCCGGGCCGCGACCCGGGAGGACCTCGCCGCCGTCGAGGGGGTGGGACCGGTGATCGCGGACGAGCTCGTGGCGTGGTTCGAGGTCGACTGGCATGTCGAGATCGTCGAGGCGTGGGCTCGCTCGGGCGTCCGGTTCGCCACGCCGGGGCATCCCGGACCCGAGGCGATGGCCGCGCAGGCGGCTGCCGGGCTGGAGCCCACGGGTCCGCTCGCGGGGCTCACCGTCGTCGTGACCGGGGGGCTGGAGGGGTTCACGCGGGACGGCGCCACGGAGGCGATCATCGCGGCGGGCGGCAAGGCGGCGGGTTCCGTCTCGAAGAAGACGGACTACGTCGTCGTCGGCGAGAACGCGGGTTCCAAGGCCGCCAAGGCGGAGTCGCTGGGACTGCCGATCCTCGACGAGGAGGGTTTCGTCCGCCTGCTGGCGGACGGACCGTCGGCGCTGGGCTGAGGTCGTGGGCTGACGGAGCCGCTCGCGCGGCACCATCTACGCTGCTGGCACGTGCGTCGTCGGCTCGGCCGACGACGCGGAAGGACCGGAATGGGGCAGGGGAGCGCCATGGGCGGAACAACGGCAGAGCTCGGCATCGGCATGGTGGGGTACGCCTTCATGGGGCGCGCCCACTCGCATGCCTGGCGCACGGCGCCCCGGTTCTTCGACCTGCCGCTCGCGCCGCGGATGCGCGTCGTCGCGGGCCGGGACGGCACCGCGGCGAGCGAGGCCGCGAAGACCCTGGGTTGGGACGAGTCCACGTCGCGCTGGGAGGACCTGCTCACGCGCGACGACGTCGGCCTGGTCGATGTCTGCACCCCGGGTGACACGCACGCCGAGATCGCCATCGCGGCGCTGGACGCGGGCAAGCACGTCCTGTGCGAGAAGCCGCTGGCCAACACCCTGGCGGAGGCCGAGGCGATGGCGGACGCGGCGGCGCGGGCGGCGCAGCGCGGCGTGTTCGCGATGGTCGGGTTCAGCTACCGCCGGGTTCCCGCGATCCAGCTTGCGCGCAAGCTCGTGGCCGCCGGGCGGATCGGGCGGGTGCGTCACGTGCGCGCGCAGTACCTCCAGGACTGGCTCGCAGACCCGCAGGCCCCGCACTCCTGGCGGCTGGACCGGTCCAAGGCGGGGTCGGGCGCCCTGGGGGACATCGGCGCACACGCCGTGGACCTGGCCCAGTTCGTCACGCGGGAGTCGCTCACGGGCGTCAACGGCATGCTCGCCACGTTCGTGCCGGAGCGTCCGTTGGCATCGGGGGAGGGCACGGCTCCCGTCACGGTCGACGACGCCGCGTCGTTCCTGGCGAAGCTCTCCGGCGGAGGGCTCGCCGTCTTCGAGGCGACCCGGTACGCGACGGGCCGGCGCAACGCGTTGCGTCTTGAGGTGAGCGGCACGGCGGGTGCGCTGGCGTTCGACCTGACGGACCTGAACGTGCTGCACCTGTACGACGCCGACGAGCCGGAGGAGACGGCGGGCTTCCGCCGCATCGAGGTCACCGCGCCCGTGCACCCGTACACCGGTCACTGGTGGCCCGTGGGTCACGGCCTCGGGTACGAGCACGCGTTCAGCCACCAGGTGGTGGACCTGGTCACGGACCTGGCAGCGGGCCGGCAGCCGACCCCCTCGTTCGCTGATGGCCTGGCCGTGCAACGCGTGCTCGATGCCGTCGAGCGCAGCGCCGCGGCGGACGGATCGTGGATGCCGCTGCCGTCGGTGCCGCAACCCTGAGCGCTACGCCGCCCCGTGACAGGTCAGTCGCGATGCAGCATCACGACGTCGTCGTGCACGCGCCCGCCGACGTCGTACTTCCGGGTGCCGACGACGACGAAGCCGTGCTTGCGGTAGAAGGCCTGTGCCCGCGCGTTGCCCGCGTTGGTTCCGAGCCACAGGGGCAGCGGTGCGGGATGGCCGTGAGCCGCGGAGAGGTGGGCGGCGGCGTCGATGGCGCCGCGCATGAGAGCTGCCGAGGCGCCGGTGCCGATGGCGAGCGGGTGGGCGTAGATCTTCGACAGCTCGATGGTCGGACCGCTCGCCCGGGCGGCGTCGGCGACGACCTGCGTCTCCTCCGATGCATCCTCGCGCAGGTGCAGCAACGCGTACCCGACCATCCCGTCCCCCTGGCCCACGGCGAGCAGCGTGTGCTCGTCGCTCGTCGCCCACCCGGCGAAGGCCGAGGGAGTCAGATGTGTGGCGATGTGGCGGGCCATCTCGTCCACGGCGGTGCTGGGAGGGCACGCGAGAGGAAACGTCGTGGCGGCCAACCAGGCGACGGCGGCAGCCTCCTCGGCCCGGACCGGCCGGACGATCGGGGAACTGGGTGTGAGCGACACGCCCCTGACGCTAGCGCTCACGCAGGTCGGAGCGTCGTGTGACGCGGGTTGTCGGTCCCGGTCCGGCTCGAGTTGTGCCACCGCGCCGGGACATGTACTGTTCTCAGAGTCAGCCCGACGGGCCGACGGACTCCGAGCGTCACAACGCGGAGGCCGCGCCGGGGACTGAAACTCACACCGAAGAATCACCGGGGCCTTGTGCGCTCTCGTGCCCGTCGGGGTGGGGCCTTGTGGATCACGCCATGTGGATGATCCGTGACCTGAATCTCAGGAAACACGGGTTAGACACCAAAGAAATGGTCTGCTAAGGTTGAGACATCGCCCCGAGAGCACCGGAAGAAATCC
>BCWJ01000024.1 GCA_001592145.1 Xylanimicrobium pachnodae JCM 13526 = NBRC 107786
AGGCGGCTCCGGTGCGTCCCAGCGTCCCTGTCGCTGCCCGTCCGATGCCTCCGGTGCACCCGACTCCTCGACCTCGCGGTGATTCCCCGAAGCCGGGCCAGGCGTCCTCGAACTCTCCCCGGACGCACTAAGTCCAAGTACCCAAGGAGGTACGACTTGTCCATCGACGTCAATGGCGCCTTGCACGACGACACGGGCCGGTACGCCACGAACCCGCACGCGGCTCCCGGGTACGACCTAACCCTGTCGGACGATGAGTACAACGCACGCGGGACGGCCGCGTTCCCGCCTACCCCGCGGTCAGCAGAGCAACACATCGCGTTCTGGAACACGGTCGAGATCCCGGACCGCATCTGCGCGAAGGCGCGGGACACGTATGTGCCGTGGCAGGTTGAGCAGTGCCGGTTGCGGGCCGACGCCGCTGCAATCAAGGTGGCCCGAAAGTACTTCGACAAGCGCTACGTCGACGGCAAGTCCGTCGACTCGATCATCCGCGAAGAAGTCGAACGGGTTTACGACCAGGCAGAACGCGACGAGTTCCCCTCGATGGAGCGCGCCTTGACACGGGACGTGGTCCGCGGATGCCTGATGCACTACTACTCCAGCACACTGCCCCCCGCGGAGCAGGAGATCGTCAAGAACTACCAGATGGTGGTCGGGCCGTGGCAACTCACGACCGAGCACCTGACCCGGTGGTTCGCCTTCCACGCCTGGTGCGATGAGGTCATCGGGTGAGGTGCCCGAGAACCGCCGTCAGTCACCGACGTGAACGACCACCTGCTTGATGAACGAGGGCACCCGAGCCGCACAGCGGGTGCTGTCGCGCTCCCCCGGGGGTCGGACCAGGCACGCGATGACCGGAACCCGCAGCGGGACTCTCGGCCAACCGGACTCCCCATCGGTGACCACGATGACAAGATCCACGTCCTGACGGGCGGCCGCCTCGATCCCGAGCGCCATGTCGGTTCCGCCACGCCCAGCAACTTCCTGCAGCGACGCCCGCCCGCGGAACTGACGTACGGCGGCCACCTGGGCGTCCACGTCCAGCACGATCAAGTCTTTGCCCTTGATGCGCAGCGCGGCAGCGACCGTGATGATCTCCGCTGACGTCCTCTCCAAGTCTGCGCGAGACATGGACCTGGACGTGTCCCGCACCAACGCGACCCGGACCTTTGGGTTGGCGCGCCCGGGCAGGATCACCTTCCTCCCGTCCACGCCCAAGGTGATGTTGTGGCGGCGCCGGTCGCGGCGCAGGTAGTCGGGGACAAGGGTGCCCGCCACGGTGTGCACGTGACGGCGCACGAACGACCCGACGATGCGCCGCCACGGGGTCTTTGTCGGGGTCAGGACCATCGTGGCCCGCTCGACCAGCCCGGCGGGAACGGAACCGCGAGCCTTGACGTACGCCTGAATGTCGGCGGACGCGTTGATCGCGGCGATGCGCCGTTCGACGGCGTCCGCAGCGGGGGCCGCACCGCCCAGCGAGTCGTCCTCCGGCAGTTCGCACGGGGCGGGTGCGCCGCCCGCGCCGGACCCACACCCGGCGTACCCGGGTCCGTCCGCGCTGGAGCCCTCGCCAGACCCGTCACCGGCGTGGTCGCCCTCATCGGTGCCGCCCCCGCCTCCAGGCGGTGGTGGGGGCATCTTGGCCAGGAGCGCGTCGTAGTAGTACATCCACGTCCGCCAGTCCGGTTCCCCAATCCCGCTGGGGGTGATGAACGTGCCGTTGCCGAGGAACGTGCACCCGGCTGCGATCAGGTCGTCGTTGATGGACGCATCGGTGGCGTAGTTTGCAAGGGTCCGACAGGTGGCGGGCACCTCGAACTCGTCAGCCATTGTGGCGTGCTCCCCGAACAGGTGGGACACCTCGTGCAGCAGCGCCTGCGAGCACTCGTCAACACCCCACCCCATCGAGGTCAGTGCCGCGAAGTCGATGTAGAGGCGGAAGAACTTGTCGACCGCCAGCGTGCCCAGCCCGGGGGCGTCCAGCACCCGGACCGCGAACAGGTAGGACGCCATGTACGGCATGCGGGCCAGCGCGGCGACCCGCGACGCGGCGAACTCGGCGATCTGCTCGGCGGAGGGTGGGCGCGGGGTCATGCCCGTCATGTGGGGCGGGGTGTACGCGTGGTCCGCCGGACAAGTGTCTGACACGTTCCTGTTCGCCTCGACCCGGAAGGCCTTCCATGCCGACTCTGACCGTGTACACGTCCCCGAACAGCCGGGACAGCGCCGCGACCCGGCGCCTGCTGGACCAGTTGCCGACCAAGTTCCCCGGCCGGTTCGCGGGCCTGACCTACCAGCCGGTGAGCATGACCGCTGACCCGGACGCGCCCGCCGTGCTCACCGCCCTGGGGTATCAGGGCACAGCAGTGGTAGTTGTCGTCCGGGACGGGGACCAGGTGGTGTCGTCATGGTCGGGATACCGGCCCGACCTGCTGCGCCGGGCCGCCGCCGCGGTGTGCGAAGGCCGTCTCGGCGCCTGACCTGTCAGTCCTCGTCCTCTTCGGCGTCGCGCACCCCGAGGTCGAACGCGCACGCGGAGCAGTACGCGTGCCCGCCCCGGTCGATCACGTCGATGTCCGGGGCGCCGCACCGTTCGCACCCCTCGTCTTGCGGGCCCGCGCAGTCGGCGCACAGGTCACCGACGAAGTCCTCGTCGCGCACCTCGTCCCCGCACTGCGCGCACCGCACGTCCAGGCATGGGATGAACTCGATGTCCTCGTTTGCGGGGACGGTGAGGTTCATCTGGTCGGTGAAGATGCGGGCGGTGCCGTCGGACCACTCCGAGACGCCGTCGACGACGGCGTGCTCGTACTGAGCCGCCATCAGGTCGACGTCGTAATGCTCGTCGCGGGCCCCGTACCGGGTCAGCAGGCGTTCCAGGTCGACCCAGTCGCCGGGGACCAGGTCGGCGGGCTTGCCTCGCATCAGCAGGCGGGCGTCGTCGTACATCTTCGAGCGCTCCGCGAACGAGACCGCGTTCGCTTCCGCCCACGCCTCGATCGTGTCCCGCAAGGGCATGTCCCGGGCGGCGGGGGAGAAGTCGCCCGCGGCGATGCGTTCCTCGACGAACGGGTTCACTGCTGGGGTGCTCAGGTCGTACCCGGCGGCGGGCTGGCCCTGTGTGGCGTATTGGCCGTGCGCGTCGTGCAGCGCGCCGTGCGTGTCGATGGTGGGCATGAGGTCTCCGGACAGTTGATGCGGGCTGACGGAGGGTTCTTGTCCGGGTGGTTATCGGGTGTGGTGGCGGTGTTCGGTGCGCGGCCCGATCCCGGCCAGCGCGCCGAGCACGAACGCGCGGTGTTCCAGGTCGGGGGCCCGGCCTGCCACCCCGACCAGGCCGCCGTACTCCCCGGCGAAGATGGACTCCATGCCCACCGAGAGCACTTCGCGGTGCCCGGACGTGTATTCCTTGCCGACGTACTTCGAGACGAACCCGCCGTCGCGAGCGACTTCGGCGCGGGACCGGCCCGCGTACAAGGGCCGCAGCGGGGCGAGTCCGTCCTCGGTGGTGGCGCGGCGTCGCACGAACTCGGCTTCGACCGCCATGATGCCCGGCACGGTGGACTCGAACCGGTGGGACGACTCGTGCACGCAGGTTGCGAAGGTGCCGGACAGTCCGGCAGCGTGGGCCGCACCATCGTTCGTGGTGATCTCTGGGGCGGCTTCGGTCTCCACCGTCTGCATCCGGTACTTCGGGCGCCGCCAGTACGTGTGCCCGCGCTCCTTGTCCTCGAACTGCTCCCAGCCGCGCCCGCGCGGCGGTACCCCGTCGGGCAGGTCCTGAGTGGCCCAGTAGTCGGCGACCTCGTACTCCTTGCGCCGCCACATCGGTTCGGTCGCCGGACGGTAGCGCTTGGCACGTTCCGGGTCGTTCTCGCCGATCCACTCCCAGTCGGCGTATACCGTCTTGGTGTCCGCCCCGATCGCCAGGCCGTGCACCTCGGCGGTGGTCTGCCCGGTCCAGATGCCCGACTCCTGGACCCGCTGCTTGGTTTTGTGGGTGCGATGGTCGGTGTAGTGGGCGCGGGTCTTGGACAGTTTCGCGACCGGCGCCCCGGTGATGGCGGTGCGCTGGTTGGACGCGGCGACCCAGTCGGCGGGGAACACGCGCATCGCCTCCCCGAACGCGGCGACAGCGGTCTTGTGGGACCGGGCATGCAACTCGATCGCGCCACCCAGGTCGCGCACCTCACCGACCGCGCGGGTGTACCCGTCGGCCAGCGCCCGCAGGTCCTTCAGGGTTTGCGTATCTCGGCCCGCCTCGACCCGCCACACCTCGGTGTGCGCCTCGGAGACCGCCTCTCGCAGTGGGCGTTCCCGTTCCGACTGCGCCCGCATGGTGCGGGCGTCCTCCTCGCGCGCGGCCCGCACGGCAGGGTCGTTGGTGACCTGCTCGCGGGCGGCGTCCAGACGGTCTTGGGCAGCGGCAAACGCCTGCCAGGCCGGGTCGGTGCGGTCGGACGCCTGCCGGGCCCGGTCCTGCAACCGGTCCACCTCCTCGGACCGCTCGTACACCCCGTACCGGTGCCGGGCGTTCTCGCGGGCCTGCTGCCAGGCGGCGTTTGCGGACAGGTGCTCCGCGGTGTGCGCGTCTGAGGCCAGCAGGGCATCCAGGTCTGCCTGGGCGGCTTCGTAAGCCTCCTTCGCCGCCTGTTGGCGGGCCAGCCAGCCGTCGCGCACCTGTGATGCGGTGATCCCAGCATGCGTCTCCGCGCGGGCCGCGACCGACTCGCCCAGGTGCACGACCGCCTGGTCCAGGGACCCGAACCTGTCGTTCAGCAGGCGGTCGGCTGCGTCCTGCGCGTCAGCGGCGGCGTCGCGGGTGCGTGCCGCCGCGGCCCGCCGTTCCAGCCACGCCGCGTGCTCGGGGGTGTCGCGTGGTGGGGCGGACGACGCGCTCAAAGCGGCGGGCACGCCCCGGACCGGGGTGAGCGCGGTCGCGATGACCTCCCCCAACTGCCGGTCGTACTCGGGGTCTCCGAACGACGGCACCACCACGACCGCGTTGTAGGGCCCGGCCAGGTCGTACCCGGCGGCGGCGTGCCCTTGGGTGGCGTACTGTCCGAGCCCGTCGTGCAGAGCACCATGCGCGTCGATCTTCATGCCTGGCACTTGTCCGGGGCGGGCGGGTCAGGGCCGGGTGTCGCGCCGGTTCGCGGTTCGTTTTCCGAGCCCGGCCAGCGCGCCCAGCACGAACGCACGGTGCTCCAGGTCGACGCGATGGTTGGTGATCCCGATCAGCCCGCCGAAGTTCCCCCCGAACAGCGACTCCATGCCCATGCTGAGCACCTCCCGGTGCCCGGAGGCGTACTCCTTGCCGACGTACGGGTCGACGAACCCGCCCCGACGGGCCGCCTCGTCGGAACCATCCGCGTACAGAGGTTGCAGCGGGTTGACCACCCCGCCAGGACGGGTGGCGCGGCGGGTGACGAACTGCTGCTCAACCTTGGTGATACCGGGCACGGTCGACTCGAACCGGTGCGAGGCCTCATGCACACACACCGCGTACGTTTCCGAGACGCCTTCCACCTGGGCGTCCTGACGGTTGGTGACGATCTGCGGGGAGTGCACGACCTGCACCCGGTCAGTCATGTACGCCGCCCGCCGCCACACGGTTGACCCGTCGGGGGTCTGGTACTGCCGCCAGCCCTGGCCGTGCGGGCGCGCCCCGTCGGGGGTCGGGTCGGCCACCTCGTACCGGCGGAACCTCCACGTCGGGCGCGGCGTACCGGAGCCTGTGTCCTCGTGCGCAATCCATTCGTACTCGCCGCCCACGGTGGACAGGTTGCGTCCGGGCACCAGGTTCGGGTCCCAGTCGGTGCCCGCCCGCGTCTCGATGTTCGCCACCCGGGTGCGGTGCACGGTGGGGGTCCCGTCGGTGTAGTGCGCACGCGTCTTCTTGATGTGGACCTGCGGGGCGGTGGAGCGCACGTGCACGGGGCCGTCCGGGGTCTGACGCACCCATTCGCTGTCCGAGCGGCGGTTGGATGCCGCAATCCAGTCGGTCGGGAACACGGCCATCGCCTCCCCGAACGCGTGAACCGCTGCGCGCTGGGATGCGGGGTGCAACTCGATGGTGCCGCCCAGGTCGCGTACCTCTTTGAGCGCCGCGGTGTACCCGAACGCCAGCCGGGCCAGGTCTGCCTGGGTGGTCGGGTCGGTCCCGGCGGCTACCGCCTCGGATGTGGACAGGGCGGCGAGATACGCGTCTTGGTAGTCCTGGTGCCTGGCCCGCTGTCGTTGTTTCGCAGCGGCCAGTTCACGCCAGGCGGAGCGCACGTCCGGGTCCGAATCGGCGCGGCGGTGAGCCGCCCGCAACGCGGCGTTGACCTCGGCAAGATGTGCGGCCAGGTCGGCCCGGTGCTCGCCGTCCTGCGCCACCTGCCGCTCCAGGTCGGAGGCCTGCCTGGTCAGGGCATCGACCCGGTACGTTGCGGCGGCGCGGCGGCGCGCCAGTTGGTCAGCCATCTCGTAGGGGGCGACGAACCAGGCGAACTCGGGTGAGTGCAGGAAGTCCTGCAGGTCCTGCTGGGCCCTCTGCTTGTCCGCGTCGGCCAGTGCGGTCCGATCCTTCCAGTCGGCTCGAACCTCGTCCGCCGTGATCTCCGCGATCTTCTCCGCGCGGTACGCCACCGACCGGCCCAGGTGCACCACCGCCTGGTCCAGCGACCCGAACATGGCCGTCAGACGCTCCTCGGCCTCGCGTCGGGCGTTCTCGGCGGCGGTCAGTCGCTGCCGGTAGTCGTCCACCTCAGCGGCTGTAGGGGAGGGTCCGGGAGTGCCGCGCAGCGTCTCAGCGGACGGGGTGAGCGCCAGCCCGATGAGGTCCCCCAACTGTCGGTCGTACTCGGCGTCACCGAACTGCGGGGTCCCGCCTGACCCGGTGAGGTCGTAACCCGGCTCCGTGCCAGCCGTGAGCGTGTACCGGCCCAGGTCGTCATGCAGGGCGCCGGTGCGGTCAACGATCAACGTCGTCTCCTCCCGTCGGGTCGACGCAGCACCTCACCGGGGTGCACCGCGCCGGTGACGAACACTTGTCCGGCGCGGGTTCACACGGCCAGGGCCAGGCCCGCGGTCTGCATCCGGGAGATGAGGTCACCGAACGCTTCGCTGGTGCCGCGCGGCATGCGCGTCCCGGGTGGCATCTGCGCGAGCAACCGCTTCGCGCCCGGGGTGGCCACATCCGGCTTGCCGTCCTGCGCGCACGCGATCATCACCTGCATGCCCTGCTTCCACGCTTCCGTGTCACCGTTCTGAGCCAGGGTGCGCACCGCGGAGACGATCGCGAACAGGCGGTCGGGACGCTCGGAACGCCACTTGACGATCGACGGGTCGGCCATCACGTCCCGGGCGTCAGGCAGGTCGGCGTTGCGTGCCCAAGCCAGGTACTCGCTGGCCGCGGCCTCTCCCACGCACCCCTTCAAGAGGAGCAGTCGGGCGGCGTCGTCCCGCGCCTTGAGGTGCGCGATGGCGTGGGCGGCGTTCGTCCACGACCGCGGGGTCGGGAAACCCTTGGACTGCCGAACCAGGTCGGATGGGATACGGGAGCGCTGCGCGGCGTGAGCCTTCAAGAACCCGACGATCGATGTCATGGTGCGCAGGTAGTTGTCGGCGACCTCGCTCAGGCGGCACAGCACGCGGGCCATGTCCGGGGCGGTGGTGTGACGGAAATCGTCCAAGGCGGCTTCCGCCCACTCCTCGAAGTCGAAGTGCCACGCGATGTGGCAGAACCGGTTCGCGACCGGGGCGGGCAGGTCAGCGCCGTCCACGGCCACATCAACCGGGTTGGAGATCGCGACGATCGAAACCGTGCCGGGCAGGTCCGCTTCCCCGACGACCCGTTCTTGGACGATCCGCATGCTGATCCCGAACGTCTCCGAGGTGGACGCCAGTTCGTCGATGACGAGCAGGCCAGCGTCGGCGGTTTGCAGGCGACGCACCCACTGCGGCGGGGAGTAGACGACCTCCCCGTCGCGTTCGACGGGCATCCCCATGAAGTCGCCCTTGTCACGGGACGCGCCGGTGACGACCTCCACGTGACGGTCCCACTGCTCGCCCCACGCCGTGAACGACGCGGTCTTGGTTTCGCCGGGCATGCCCTCGATGAGGACCGGGACGTTGGCGCGGACGCAGGCGGCGATGGCGCGCTGGCTCGGGTGGGTGCTCATGCCTGGCATGTGGGGCGGGGTCGGTGCGTGGTCCGGCCCGCCCCGGTCAGCCGATCAGGGCGCAGAAGTGCCCCTGATCGTTGAGCGGGTATGTCTTGCCGTCGGTGGCCACCGAGGTGCCGTACTTGGCGGCGTCGCACGGGTGATACCCGCCCGGCGGTGGGGGAGCGGGATCGTGGTGGATCACTCCGCCGAGTGGGACGGGACCGGCCCCATCAGACGCCGGTTGCTGCGGTGTGGAGGGCGTCGTCCGGGTGGTGCCGGGGGATGCGGTGGGGCGCGTGGGCGTCTTCTGCTGGGCGGCTCGCCGAGCCGCCGCAGCCTTCTCCGCTGCAGCCTGTGCCGCAGCGGCGGCCCGGTCCGCTTCCGCCTTGGCGGCCACCGCGTCGGTGACGGCGGCGGTGGCCGCCGCAACGCTCGTGTTCGCCTGTGTGTACGCGTCCCGGGCGTCCTGCTGCGCCTTGAGGTCGGCGGTCGGGCGGTCTGACGCGGCGGCCTGAGCGGCGGTGATCGCGTCGGCGAGGGTCTGCCGCACCGTGTTGTCGGCGACCTTGCCGTCCGAGTCGGTCAGGGTCTGCTGCGCGGCGGCGACCGCCTGGTCCAAGGCAGCCTTCGCGTTCGAGGCGGCGGTCGTGGCCTGGGCCAGCACGAACGCGTCCTGGGCGGCTTGCACGCCGTCGATCGCGGTGGCGAGCGCGTGCCGGGCGTCGGTGATCTCTTGTACCCGGTCCAAGGCGGTGGTCAGGGTGGCGCGGGCCTCAGCCAGTCCCGCGTCGGGGGCCACCGAGGGCACGTCTGCGGTGACCTCGCTCGCTGCGTCGATGGCGTCCTGGAGCACGGTTCCCTCCTGCGATGCGGCCACGGACGGGTCCACGGTGGTCAGCAAGGTCTTCGCGGCGGCGAGCGGGTCGGCCAGCGTGGCGAGGCCGTCACGGGCGGACGCCTGCTCACGGGTGACCTGCACGGTGACCGCGGTGATCTGCTGCGCGGTGCGGTGGTGGGTATACGCGAGGGTGCCCCCGGTCCCGGCGGCGAGGACCAGCACCCCGACACCGACGGCGGTGATGCGTCTCTTGGTGTTCATACCTGGCATGTGGGTCGTGGCGATCCGCAGGTGCGGCCCGCGCGGCGCGGGCGTCACGTCTCGTCGGCGCGGTACGCGTCCAGACCGTCCGCGAGGATTGTCTCGGCCACGTACTGGGCGTCCCCGCGCCCGTCCGCGAACGAACTGATCTCGTGGCCGTCCGCGAACGCCCCGTCGATGAACCACGTCCCGGTCGGTTCGTTGTCGGGGGTCACGGTCACGTACGACCCGTCAGCGCCGATGAGGAACGCGGGCTCGTGTGTGCCCTGCTCGTCGTGCCAGACGCCGGTGCTCATGCTGCGGAACGCGGCCACCTTGTCGGCGGGGGAGCCTGCCGGGAACGGCACCCTCGTACCTAGGTCGTACCCGGACGCGTGACGCGGATTGTTCGCGAACCGGCCCGCGCCGTCGTGCAGGTTCCCGCGCCCGTCCAGGCGTCCGCCCGTCACAGCCCGTCCTCCGCGCGCCGTGCGGCGTACCGGGCCAGCACATCCGCCAGGTAGGCGGTGGCCGCGCCCCGTTGCTGCTCGCGGGAGTGGGACAGGGACAGGATCCGTGCGCCCAGATGGTGCAGAAACTTGTCCTGCTCCCGGGTGGGCAGGCTGTCCCCGCTCGGGGCGACCAGCAGGACGGTCATCGGGGTGCTATCGGCGTGACAGACCCGCACCGGCATCCCCTCGGCATAGTGCCGGGTCAGGTCCCGGACCCGTGCCTTCCGATGCCCGAGGGCGAGCGTGAACGGGGAGGTGGTGTTCGGTTCCGGCTCGGTCGGGATCAGGCGCCAGTCGGGGCGCGCGAGCGGGTTGTCCGCCGCGACGCGTTCGCGCCAGCCGGGGGTCTGCTCGCAGATGCTCGCCGAGATGTCGGCGAGCAGGTCGGTGCGTGCGACGTGCTCCTGGATGCGCCAGTTTAGCGGGGCGGGTTCCTCACCGCGGCGGGATCGGACCATCTGCTCGTGCAGGGTGCCCGATTCGGTCTGCGCCTTGAAGTCGTCGAGCAACCAGTCCTCGTCCAGGTCCTCGTCCAGGTCGGCGGTGAAGTCGACCTCCATGAACGAACCGGGCCGGTCGAAATGGGTGGTGGCTCTGTACCGCTCGGCGAAGAAGTCGGTGATGGCCTGCCGGTTCTGGTCCACGAACGCGCGCTGCTCGTCGGCGGGGCAGCCCTTCGGGGTGACACAGTTCGGGTCCAGGCGGACCTGCTCGGTGACCCGCCTCTTCCCGCCGGTGGTGCGGGTGATCTCAAGGTCACCGACGTGCGGATCCCCGTGCTCCCGTCGCGTGACGACCCGCGTGGGGGTCGCGGACGGGGCCGCGGTGACGGGGGTCAGGTCGTACCCGGCGGCAGGCTTGTTCTGGTTGGCGTACAGGCCCTGCGCGTCGTGCAGGGCGCCGTGCCGGTCGACGGTGCTCACGAGGCTGCTCAGCCTTCCGGCGTCATGACGACAGCGTGCGCACCGACCGCGAAGTCGGCGATGCGAGACCGGGCTTCGTCCATCGCGCGGTACTCCATGCTGCCGACCGCCTGTTCCATCCGGGTGTGCGCGGCCTCCAGATAGTTCTGCACCTGCTCCAACTGCTCCTCATCGAGCGGGATGTCCGTGTCGGAGCAGCGCAGACCGTCGACGAGCCACTCGTTGTAGTCCTCCCCGTATGTGCCGCCACCGTGGTACTGGCGGGCCGTGACGTGCCGTCCGTCCGGTGCGGTGAAGTCGAGGTCCAGCACCGCGGAGTCCGACTCGCCGTACGCGACGTAGGGGACTGGCGCGCCGACGCCGACCGGCCAGTCTGGGAGTTCCTCGGCGAACGTGTCGTCCACGTCGAACGTGGCGGTGATCGTCAAGGTTGTGGCCGTAGACTGCTGCGCGGACAGGTCCTTGAGCAACTGCGCTCGCACCGCCGGGCTGAGCGAGGCGGCCTGTTGGACGATGCGCTGCGCCATGTCCGCGTCCCCAGGAGCGGCCCGCACGTCCGCGAGCGTGCCTGACTCTTCGACGAGCACGGACCATCCGGGGGCGTCGTCCGTCAGGATCGCCTGGATGCGGTCCTCCTCGGCGTGACAGATGCCTTCCGCCTCGGTCTCGTCCAGTTCGCCGTCGTCCGTGGTCAGGTCGAGACGCACCGTGACCGTCTTGGTGTCGGCGTTCACGTCCACGCCGTCGTAGCACCAGTCGGAGTTCTCCAGGGCGGTCGTGACGACGTTCTCCGCTTCGGCTGCCTCGACGGGGCCCGAATCGTGCTCGTCCGGGGCTGGCTGTGCGGCGAGGTCGTACCCGGCGGCAGGCTTGTTCTGGTTCGCGTACAGGCCTTGCGCGTCGTGCAGGGCGCCGTGCTGGTCGATGGTGCTCATCGGGTGCTGCCTCGTATTCTGCGCGGTGCCGCGCGGCGGTGGTGCTGGTCACCGGGTACTTGTCCGGGGCCGGTCACTGCCACACGGAGTCGTAGTAGACGGCGAGGTGTGGCGGGTTCGGGCCGAGCCCGTCGATCAGCCGGGTGCCCTTGGTGCCCGCCCCGGCCCGGTCCGTCTTGCGCACCGGGGACCCACCGCCGACGAACTCGGGGTCCGTCAGCAGCGCGGTGAACCGGTCCAGGCGTTCGTAGGCGCGGTTCTTGGTGGTGTCGGTCGCGAAGATCAACGACCGGGGCGTGTCCCGATCGGTGGGGTCCCCGGCCCGTTCCCCGCCGGTGGTGGCGTACGCGTACCCGAACAGTTGGGCCAGCCGGGCCGCCTCGTCGTCGGTCAGGTCCCGGTCCGCTTCGATCCGGGTCTGGTACGGGGTTTCCGGCCACACCCCGTCCCGGGCGCGGGTGAACCGGGTGCCGTCGATGACGAGGGTGTCGCGCCCATACGGGTCACTCCGTTCCTGGTCGCGCAGGGCACGCACCGCTTCGATGGCCCGGCGCCGCGTCCCGGGCGCATCGTCGGCGCGAAGGTGCCGGTCCAGGTCGGTGTGGCACGCCGGGCAGACGGTGCCCGCCCAGGTTGCGGCGCCGCAGCACAGGCAGGACTGTGCCGGTTCGGGGTCGTGGATGGAGTGCGGGATGTCGACGCATCCGGCGGCGATGCACGCGGCGCACGCCCGTGCTGTCGCGCACCGGCAGTCCGGTACAGCCCGCCCGTGCTCGCACCCCTCGTCCGCGGGGACCGGGGCGGGCGCGGCGGTCTGCACCACGATGGGGACGGACGGGTCGCCGTAGTACGCGGTGTCCCCAGTCGTGTACGTAACCTTCACGGATGTGCCGGTGACCTGTTCGACCGCAGCGACCGTCTGCCCGAACGCGTTGGTCTGCCCGGGACGCAGGTCAGCGACCGGGATGCGCGCGAACAGGCCGGACTCGACCAGCGGGTCTCCGCCGACACCTGCCAGGTCGTACCCGGCGGTGGACCGGTGCTGGTCGGTGTACCTGCCGAGTCGGTCGTGCAGGGCGCCCCGCTGGTCGATGGTGGGCATCAGATGACGCGCCCGCCGGGGGCGGAGTCGATGTGGTCGAGGGTGTCGATCGCCTCGGCGATGTCATAGGACACGTCGTCGTCGGGCTCCCACGCCCCGTCGATGAGACGTTCGGTGACGTACCAGGCGTTGCTCTCGACCGTCCATCCGTCTTCGCCGTCCTCGGGGAGTCGCCCGTCGGGGAAGTAGCGGGAGAAGTCCTTGGGGCGGCACACCTCGACGGTGGTGCCGTCCGGGTTCGTCTTGGCCCAGCGGGCCTCCCCGGCCCGGTAGATGCCTGCGGGCACTCCGGCGATGGACCCGGTGACCAGCGGCTCGTCGTGGTCGTAGAACTCAGGGCGCTGGAACGGGCTGGTCCGCAACGCCTTCGCCGCGGCGGTCGGAGACTGCGGTGGGGTCAAGTCGGCCAGGTACTCCAGGTAGTCGGCCCGGGCGCGCACCTCGGCCAGCGTGTCCACGTCCTCCTGGCTGGCGTCCGGCCCGAGCGTGTCACGCGCGAACTCCGCCTGGTCCTCGTCCAGGAAGTCCGCCTCGGTCAACGTGGCGCCCTTTGCGGTGGCGTAGCACGGGTCGCACAGGACGGTGCCGCCCAGGTCGAACCGGTTCTCGACGGCGCCGACCTCGGTGGTGCCGCAGTCATCGCATTCGGGGATGTCGTCCTCGACATCCGCGCAGTCGACGCAAAGGGTCGGGTTAGCCTCGGAGCGCGCCTCACCCTCTGACAGGCCGTCGCCCCACGGAGTTCCGCACATCTGGCACCTCGTGGCGTCAGAAGCGTCGATTGCGGTCAGGTCGAACCCGGCGGCGGGCTTGTCCTTGTCCGCGAACCGGCCCTGGCTGTCGTGCAGGTGGCCGTACATATCGACAGAAAGCATGTCCTTAGTCCTCACGTTCGTAGGGGCGAGTGTTGGCGCGTTCCCCGGAGACGTCGTCGGTCAGGTCGAGCACCCGTTGCCGGGCGGCGACCAGGTTCGAGAACCACGCCTCCTCCTCCGCGTTGGAGACCTCCGCGTCGGCAGGGTGGTAGGCGAGCCGTTCGAACTTCTTGGCGAACTCGCGAGACTGGTGGGAGCCGACCAGTTCCGCGTACTCCTGGCGGGCCGTCTTGACCTCGTCGGTCTCCCGAGCCGGGAGGACCAGGCGCAGGGAGGCCGGGTCGCAGACGATCGACTGCCCCTCGTCGAACGACACGTCGTTCCAGCGCGCCGCTAGGCGGGCGTGCTCCTGACGGGCGAGCGCGAGCGCGTCGTCGTACTGGTCGGCGCGGAAGATGTGGTCGACTGGGATGCCCGAGTCGTCCATGTCCACGCTGACTTCGACGGACGCCGACCCGTGCTGCCCGCCGAACCCGCCGGTCCAGGTGCGCACCGAGTAGCGGGGTTCCCCGCACCGCCGCCACAACTGCCCGTCGATCAGGAGCGCGTCGTCCGCTCGGGTTTGCAGGTCGGCGTCGATCTGCGCTTCGGCCTGCTCCCAGGTCAGGTTCTCCTCGTCCAGGAACCCGCGCCAGTCGTACGGGCGCAACGACCGGGCCAGGTCCTCGGCGCCCTGCGGTTTGATGTCGTGCCACCGGTCGCGGCCCTGGTCACCGGTCCACCCGGCTTGCTGGTACCGCACCCCGTCGAACTCGCGCACCTGGAACCGTCCGAGCGGCACGCGCCGAGGTTCGCCCTTCGTGGGGTCGCCCCACCGGAACCGTTCCCCCATGTCGAACGCGACCGGGGCCTGGTCGGCGCTCACCTGCCGCACCTGCACGGTCGGTGAGTACTCGTAGGTGACGGGCTGCGGTTTGCGGTGCCGCGGGGACGGCAACTCGTACACGGTGAACTTGCCGGGCACGGTGACCGGGACCGTGCCGGTGGGCGGTGTCGCGGGCGGGTCGCCCAGGTCATACCCGGGGGCGGGCCGGTTCTGGTTCGCGTACAGCCCCTGCGAGTCATGCAGGGCGCCGTGGGCGTCGATGGTGGCCATCAGGGGCTCCGAGAGATCAAGACGAACGTGGTCTGAAACCCTCTTGTCCGGGGCTGGTGCAGAAGTCGGGCGGTGGCCCGCGGTCAGCAGCCGAACGCCTCCCTCACCGCGATGTGCTTGGCCAGGTCCGTCTTGGAGTCGATGGACGCGGCTAGTACGTTGCGCCACGACTGGGAGGTCACCCAGGTCAGGTGCGCGATGTGCCGGGACGCCATGACGCACAGGCGGCCCAGGTCGAGGGCGTGCGCGGACGCCACGTCCGCCCCGGTGATCGGGTCCAGCGCGACCACCGCCAGCCATTGCCCGCCCTGCAAACGGTCCGCGGTTCCGACGGTGACGGCACTCAACCGCATCGCGGACAGGCGGGCCTCCAACGCGGCGGTCTGCTCGTTGCGGGAGGCGACCACGGCGATCTCGGAGGGACGCAGCGTGTGGTCGCCTGCCGGGGACTTGACCGTCTTCCAGGCCAGGTCTTTGACGCGTTGCGTGACGGCGCCGATCAGGGCCGGGTCGGACACCGAGTCGGGGTCGGGCTGGATGCTCGCTTCCACCTCGTCGAACCCGTCCACCGAGGTGCCGGGCCGGTTGGACCCGAACGAGAACGGGTACAGGTCCTGGATCGCGGCGGTAGTCACCGGGCCGAGCCGGTACGTGCTGGGCAGGGACAAGATCACCTGGCGTGAGGTGGGCAGGTGCGCCTGGAAACCTTCGGGGGCGCGCATGACCGGAGACACCTTGCGTCCCTGGAACAGGGCCTCGTCGAGGGTGATGACCGGCCCGATCTGTCCGGGGTCACCGACCATCAGCACGGATGCGGCTCTCTCCGCCGCCCCGAGCGCGTCCCCGAACGTGGACTGGTACGCCTCGTCGAACACAAGCAGGTCGCATTCGGGTGGGCGGATCGCCGCGGACGCCACCGTCTGGACGCGGACGGACTCCCGTTTCGGGTCGAGCACGTAGGTGAACTCGCCGGTGGCCACGTCGAACTTGGTCAGGTCCCGGCGTGCGAACGCGGTCCCGTACAGGTACACGACCCCCGGCCCGGTCTTCGCGGCCAACCGCTTCGCCATGTCCTCGCAGGCCCGCCGGGTGGGGCACACGATCACGACCCGCATCTGGGTGGCGTGCGCGAGCCGGTGCACGATGTCGCACACAGCGGTTGTCTTGCCCGCTCCGGGCGGGCTGCCGATCAGCACGAACGGGGTGCCGCTCCACACCTCGAACAAGGCGCGGGACACGGCGGTGCCCGCGGTGAGCGGGCCGGGCGCGTACGGGTCGTCCGGCGGCGCGGGCACGGTCAGTGCTGCCGCCTCGTCCCCGGTGGGTGCGTTGGAGGTCAGTCCCAGATCAGACAGGTCGATCATGCTGGTGTTCGCGGCCAGCCGGGCGCACCCGCACCCGGCTGGCTCGCTTGCCCCTCTCGCTCGCGTTCCGCCGTCTGAGGGTCATGTGGGGCGGGGCAGCGGACTGGTCCCTCAGAACGCCTCTAGCGAGTCTGGGATCGGCATCTCGAACGTCTTCATGGCGAAGTCCAGCGGGTGCGCCTGCGGCGCGCGGGACCGGCCTGTGGTGGGCGCCCCGATCTTGGCACGTGCGTACCCGCCGATGTCGAGGACCTGGTCCTTGATCCCTGGCCAGTGGTTCGTGCGACGGCATTGGTCCAGTTCACGGGTCGCTCGGGCCGCGTTGACCCGGCCTGCCTCGACCACGTCGGCAGGCAACCGGTACACGGCGACCTGATGGGGGGCCTTGGACCCGACCACGATGAACGCGAAGTCCGGCATCATCTCCTCGCCGCGCAGCGCCTTGATCGACTCGGTGTAGTGCCCCGCCTGGACGTAGTACCCCAGGTCGATCGCGTGCCGGGCGAACGCTTCAGGGGATGGGTCCTCGGCGGTCTTCACGTCTACCAGGACGGTGCGCTTACCCTCGACGTAGTCGGGCAAGTAGTCGACGCGTCCGCGCTGGCCGATGCCGTCCTCGTTGTGCGTGTAGAACGACACCTCCGCATTGCCGGGCTGGTCGAGCAGGGCCCGCGCGGTGGGGTGCGCGTCCACGGCGGCCTTGATCGCGGCGATCCGCGCGGCCCGTTCGGCGGCCTTCGCCTCGCGCACGGCACGCCGGTCGGCCCGCTTCGCTTCAACCTCTGCGACCATCTGGTCGTACTTGGCGCGGACCACCGCCTCCTTACCCTGCGCCTCCGCGTTCGCCTTGAACGCCTTGGCCGCGGCCGAGCGGAAGTCGGTGAACTCGTCGGTGACGGCGTACCGATCCGGGTCAACCCCCTCCACCCCTTCGGTCGGGTCGATCTCCTCGACCGGCATCGGGGTGCCCAACAGCGCAGCGTGCACCTCGGAGCCGAACCCCATCGCCTTGGACTGCTCGCGTGGGTTCTCGGACTGCCACTTGAACAGGGCCGGGTTCGTGGCCAGGAACCGCTTCATGGTCGAGTACGACGCACGCGGGTCCTGGTGGTACCCGTCCTCTCCTTCTTCGGCCAGGTTCAAGACCAGCCCGTCGAAGTCCTGCGGGACCGGGACAGCCTTGCCGCGCGCGTCCGCAACGACGGCGTCCCCGTCCTGGTAGCGGTAGTACAGGCCGTTGATTTCGGCGGGCGGCTCATCAGGCGCGCCGGTCAGGTCGTATCCAGGCGCCGACCTGCCCTGTTCGGCGTACCGGCCCAAGGTGTCGTGCAGCGCCCCGTTGGTGTCAATCCGTCCGCTGCCCATGATCCGCGTGCTCCGTTCGCTGAGGGTGACCCGCAAGGTGGGGCCACCCTCTGCTTGTCCGGGGGCAGGACGGCACGGGTCACTCGAAGTGGACCAGCCCGTCGTTACCCACGGCGATGTCGTACGGGTGCGCCGGTGTCGCATCGGCGAGCGCGGCGAACGCCTCCGCGCGGGTCAGGGAACGCGCCGCGTCGTCACGCTCTGTTGCGGCCCGCTCGCGCAGCACCCGCAGCGCGGTGAGGGCTCCATGTGCCGTCTCGGCGGTGTGCCGTTGCGCATCACCCTTCGTCTCGAACACGTACTCGCGGTCCCCGATGTGCGCCACCCACACCCCGCCGGTGGGTTGCCGGGCGTCCATCTCGAACGTGACGTGCGCGCCGGTGGCCCGCTCCAGCGCATAGTCCGCAGCGACGAGCGCCGCACCCTTCTCCTGCCGGGTCGCCGCGGCGGCGGCCTGCTCGAACGTGTCGTACTTGCCGAAGTCGCGGATCGGCGGGCCGTCGTGCCCATCCGGCCACAGGTCGTGCGGGCTGCCGTGTCGTAGTAGCCCCCACCGCCCATCACGGTGCCGGGTCGCCTGCCAGTCACCTTCCTCGGACGAGGTGTACCGGGCGTTCTCGTTCACCTCACCGACGACGTTCTTGTCCGTCCACGCCAACGGCTGGTGCGCTGCCCGCACTGCGGCGGCGGCGTCGGTCAGAGCCCGACGCCGCTCGGTGGCCTCACGCTCGGCGGCCCCGTATGCGGGGTCCTCGGTCAGCCGGTCCTGGAACCCGGGCCCGTCCCCGTTGCGGGTGTGCCACCAGGTGCGCGCCAGGAGCCGGACCGGGTCGTCGTCGGGGTCGGTCGCCGCGCAGAACGCCGCCACCGTGTCCGCGTGCTGCGCCACCCACTGCGTGAAGTCGGCCTCCACCACCGCCTTCGAGTCCGGGTCAAGGTCGGTCACGGACGGGGCGGCGTCCACGAGCACGGTGTCCCGGACCCGGTGGTCGGCGGCGTGCGCCGCGAAACCCTCCTCGGTGACCTCGTCGCCGCAGAACGAGCACCGCCCGCCAACGTCCTGCACGTCGGCGGCCTCCACCGGGCGTTCCACCTCTCGGGGCTCCACGCCCGCCAGCGCGGTGCGCCACAACTCGGCGTGCGCCGCGGCCAGCGCGTCGGGGCCACCGACCGCTCGCTCGGCGGGGCCCGTCACGGACGGGCGCAGCAGGTTGCTCCACCACCCGTCGGACGGTTTGTCCGCGTCGGTGCAGCCCGCGTCGATGCACGGGTCGCACGTCTCGTGGTCGGTGCACCAGCAACCCGGGACCGGGTTGCCGTGCGGGCACGGCGTGGTTGCGGGGGCGGACAGGGATGACCCCGGTGGGGGAGTCGGCGGGACCGCCGCGAGGTCGTACCCGGCGGCGGCGTTCGCCTGGTCGGTGTACCGGCCCTTCTGGTCGTGCAGGGCGCCGTTGTGATCCACGGTCGGCATGACAGGTCACTCCCCGCAGTTGTCGATGTAGGTGGCCAGGCGTCCAGCCCGGTCGAACGGGCCACCGTCCTGACCGCTGGTCCAGCCAAACTTGTCGAACACGGCAGACAGGGCGGCGTGCATCTCGTCCGCCCGAATCGCCTTACCCGCGGAGAACTCCGCGAGAGTCACCTCGTGCGAGAGGTTGAGCGGGGTTCCTGAGTTCTGTGAGGCTGACACCAACCATGAGGCCATCGCCTTCGCCTCGATCGCGGTGTACTCGCCCTCGACATCCCGGTCGGCGGTCACCGGGCGGGTGGAGCGGGCCAGGTCGGCGATGGCGCCTTCGTGGGTGGTGGCGCGGGAGAAGAACGTGCCGTGCGCGTTGCGGTAGGCGAACAGTTCACCGTCCCGCTTGCCGCCCTTGCCGTCCACCGTCAAGGGGGAAGCGCCCGGCAGGTAGACGGTACCGACGGTCTCGAAGCCGTACCCGTCACGGAACGTCTTGACCGACGCTTCGCCCAACCCGGTGTTGAACACCATCAGTTCGCGCCCGTCGGCGGCCCCGAAGACGGGAACCAGTTGTTTGTCGCGCATCCGATCCGCCCGGGACCCGCCACGTCGGGCCTCGGATGCGGTGATGTCGTCGCCGTGCTCGTCGTGGAACCTCGCGTCGCCCGGGATCGTCTCGTCCTCGGCGATCTCGGCAAGCGTGTACGCGCGAAACGGTGCACTGAACCGTGCCGGGTGCGCCTCATGGTGAGCGGCCAGAGCCGCTTGCACCCGTGCTCGCGACTCGTCGGTCAGGGCGGGTTCACCGGACGCCTCGTACACCTTCTCGGCTGCCGCTTCGGCTCGCGCCTCGGCCAGCGGGTCAGGGTCTCGCCAGCAGTTCTGTGAGTTGTGGAAGTCGTCGTACTCCGGGGTGCCCGGACGCGCTCCGCAGTTGCTGCATGGCTCGTCCTCGTCCTGGCACTGCTCGCACAACGCCGCGTACTCCCGTCCCGCGATCCGCTCTGTGCGCTCCACGCCGCACGACTCGCACCACGGGGCGTCGTCGTCGAATGCCTCCGCGTCCGAGGCGGTCGTGGCCGCCAGTCCGTGCACCGGGCAGTCGGCGCGGCGGCCCATCCCGCCCGCCGCGCAGGTGCAACCGTCGTCGGCGGGATTCCACCGGGGGAGAGCGCCCAGGTCGTACGCGGCGGACGCCCCGCCCTGCTCGGTGTACCTGCCCTGGCCGTCGTGCAGGGCGCCGTTGTCGTCGATGGTGGGCATGAGGGTGACTCCTAGCGGACAGGCGGGTAGCGGACGGGTCCCACCTGCTCTTGTCCGGCGCGCACGCGGTTACTCGCCGTCGGTGGCGATCCGTGCCGCGCGGGCCAGTGTCTCGTCGTCCACCGGGACTCCGGCGCCGTTGACCAGGCCGAAGATTTCGGCTTCCTCCGCGATGGTGGGCACCTTCGCCTCCGCGACCGGGATCAGGCAGTGGTTCGACAGCAGTCGCCGTCCCGCCTTGGTCAACTCGTGTACGTACACGTAAGGCCCGTCGTCGGTGTCGTGGGTGGTGTGCAGGTACTGCGACTCGAACCAGGTGGCGGGCAGGTCCAGGTCACCGTCCAGCCATGCGAACCCGGCCTCGATGCGCTGCTTGCCGTCGATGACCGCGTACGGCTCGATCGAGCGGGACTCCACCGCGGACATGCGGTCATTGATGATGATCGCCGGGACGGGCAGCCCGAGCATGAACGAGCGGAACAGGTTGCGGCGCTGGTCCTGGTCCCACACCGTGCCGCGCTGGTAGGGCGGGTCGAGTTCGAGCATGCCTTCCTGGCGCAGCATCGCGAAGTGGTCCAGGAACGCGCGGGCGGACGGCTGCATCGACCGGCGCGCCAGCGGGGCCGCCGCCTGCAACGTGACGGCTTCGCTGCGGGTCTCCGCTGCGCCCAGGTCATACCCGGCGGACGCCCGGCCTTGTTCGGCGTACCGGCCTTGGCGGTCGTGCAGGGCGCCGTGGTCGTCGATGGTCGGCATCAGTCCCACCACAGGTGGACAGCGGGACGGCCCTGCGTCTCGGTCATGGACACCTCGACGGCCAGGCCTGCGTCACCGTCAACCAACTTGCCCGCCTTGACGCCCCGCAACGCCTCCGCGGTCACGTCCCGCAGCGCGGCCTCCGCGATGTCGTGCTGCTTGTCCAGCGCCTCGGTCGCGGTGCGGGTGTACTCCGACTCCGCCCGGTTCCACTGCTGCCACTGGGTGACTCGCCACTTCTTCGCTGCGGCGGTGATCCCGTCCTCCCACGCGGACGGCGGTTCGGGGTGGCTGGCCCGGAACGCCGCACGCGCCTTGTCCGCGGCGTCCACGCGCATCTGGTTGGCGTGCTCCACGTCCTCGACGGCGGCACGCACCGCGGCGGTGCCCCGGTCGCCGAGTTCGATGGTCACCCCGTCGAACGTGACCCGTTCGTCCTCGCGTCCGGGGCCGACCACGTACCCGGTGGGGCGGATCTTCCCGCCGCTCTTCGCGGCCAGGGCCACGATGGTGCCGGTGGTCGGGGCGTCCCCGTGCCGGTCCCGCTTCGCGCCTGCCCCCAACAGGTCGGCCACCTTCGCTTGCGTGTACGGGGACAGCCCGCCGAACCGCAGCACACTGCCGCCCACGGAGCGCTGACCAGTAGGTGTGGTGTCCCGGACGTACTGCGCGTAGTCGGAGACCTGGTGTTCCGGCATGTCGGCCGCGATGTCCCGGATCACGTCCGCCGTCCACCCGTGCGGTTGCCCGTCGAAGTTGTGGACCGGACCGGTGTACGCGGCGGCGTCTGCCCGGAACGCCTCCTCCAACTCGGCGGGCATCGCGGCGCGCACCTCGTCCCGGGCGGCGTTCGCCTGCGTGACCACCTGGGCCAACGCGCCGGGCCCGTCCCGGTGGGCCAGGATCGCCGCGGCGACCTGATCCTTATCAAGTGGGTCCCCGAAGGTGCCCGGCACCGCGGCGGTGAACTCCTGCCCGCCCCACTGACCTCTCACCGTGAGCCCGTCCGGGGCCGGTTCGACGATCACGTAGACGTGCCCGAGTGCCTTGACGCGGCGTCCGCCGACGGACAGCCCACCGGTGGACGAGACATAGTCCCCGAACCCGTCCGCCAGGTCCTGCACGGTGACCGCCTGGCCGTTGATGGTGTCCCCGCCGCTGTTGGTGGCCGACCCCGGCGTGGTCAGGTCGTATCCTGCGGCTGGCTGGTTCTGGTTGGCGTACTGGCCCAGGTTGTCGTGCAGGGCGCCGTGCGTGTCGACCTTCATGCTGCTGATCCCGTTCGTGAGCGTGAGTGCTGCGGTGTACTTGTCCGGGTGGCTACGGGCCGCTGAGCGCGGCGGCGACCGCCTGGCGGGCGTGCGGCACAATGCAGCAGCCGATCGCCAGGTCGATGAAGACGACGTCCCCTTCCAGGCCGAGCAGCGGCACCCCGTCCCGTGCGACCTGCAACCGGCCCCGGTCGGTGAGGGTGACGACGGGTTTGCCGCGCAACGGGCGGTCGGTGATGCGAGGCGTGTGCGGGGAGTGATCGATGCGCAGGGCGGGGCGCCCTCCTGCCTCGATCACCGTCCAGGACACCGCGGTGTTGGCAAGGCACCCGGACGACAGGGTGCGGGCGATCTGGTCGAGGTCGACGCTCACGGTGTCCTCTTGTCCGGTACGGACCCGCCCCGCTCTTCGGTGGGGGCACCGGCAAGGGACACGGCGGGCGGCACGTCACGCCATGCGGGGGTCAGCGCCGCGGTGGTGCCCGCCAACCACTTGTTCTGGGTCTTGTCCAAGGCGGTGCCGCGCCCGAAGTACGGCTTCTCGGTGAGCAGGTATTCCCGGTCTGGGACCACGGTGCCGCGCCCCTTGACCCACCCGGTGATCGTGATCTCCCCGCCCTGGTCCGCCTCGACCCGCAGCACGGTCAGGTTGTACGCGGCCCCCAGCGCGGTGACGTCGTCGGGTTGTTCGTCGGGTAGCGGGACCAGGTTCTTGTCGGTGCGGGTGGTGATCGGGCCGAGCGCCACGAAACTGCCGTTGCCAATAGCGCGGACCCGCATGACCGACCCGTCCATCTGAGCGCGGCGGCGCCCTACCAGGTCGAACCGGGTGGCGGCGTCCCACCACGTCATCAGGTTGGACGCGTTCCGCATCCCGTAGATGTCCCCGGTCAGGGACCGGCCCCCGGTCAGGTACTTGAGCGTCTCGTACTCGAAGTCGTGTGCGCTCAGGTCCCCGCCTGTGAAGTAGCCGTCGAACCAGCGGTGCTTGACCGCCGTCTTGAACAACGTCATCGTCAACTGCGGCAGGGACGGGGCGGTCACCCCGAACGCGTGCGCCCAGCCTTCGACGGTGCTGGTGTCCGTGCCGCGCGGGGCGTAGTACTTGCGGTCCAAGGCGCGCGCGACGACGTTGACGTAGAAGTTGATCGGCAGCCGCAACGACAGCGCCACTGCTTGAGCGACACGTGGGGCGGCGCTGGCGGACGCGGTAATCAGGTCGCCCGCGGTGTCCTCGTCGGGCAGCACGATGCGCGCCGTCTGGACCTGGGACCCGAAGATCGCGTTGTCCATCAGGGCGAGGGTGGACCTACCCAACTTGGTCGCCGACACCTTGTTTCCGCGCGGGTCGAAGGAGGTCACGTCCAGTCCTGCGGACGACGACGTGACCACGAGGTGGTTGACGGCGTGCGCCGCGCTGATCGCGCCGGGCCGGGCCAGCCGGGCCACCGGGCGTCCCTTGCTGGTGGCCTGCTCGATCTTGCCTGCGTCGTATTCGCTGGGGCGCACCGGGTCCTCGTCTCGTCGGGGGTCTACCGGTCATGTGGGACGGGGCGGGGATCTGCTTCGCCGCAGGAAACGTTGCGCTCGCCGGACAAGTAGCAGGCATGACGAAGATCGATGGCCACGGCGCCCTTCACGACACAGCAGGCCGGTACGCGGGACAGGGTCGCGGGTCCCCCTCCTATGACCTGGATCTGGTGGACCCGGACCCCGCCGCGTTAGACCGGATGCGCCATCGAGCGGCGGGCAAAATCGCGTACGTGCGCCGGTTGCGCGAACGGGCGGAAGGTGAAGGCAGGGTCGTGACCGACGCAGACGTTCCGCCGCAGATCACGGCGCAGGACGACCCATACGAGCCGCCTCGTCCGTTCGTGCGCAACGACCGGCTCGACATCGGCTTGCACATGCGCGACCAGATGGCTGCGAAAGGGTTCAGTCCCCAGCAGATCAACGCGGCGCTCAAGACGCCGTACAAGATCACCCCGGTGATCGGGAGGCACAAGCAATGGCGGTTCTGCGGCGAGGGTGCCGACGGGCTTCAAGGCGTGGCAGTGGTGGTTGACTTCTCCGGGGGGAAGCCGCGGACGCGCACCTGTTACCTGGACGGGGTGCGTACCGCGTTGCGTCCCGATCAGATGAACGACCCGCGAGCGTTGGGCTCGAATCGCGTCCTGCGTTAAGGGATCACCGTCTCGACCCGGCCCGGGTCGATAGCGTCCGCCAACTCTGCCGCGCATTCGTCGAGGGTGTTGGCAACGTCATACGCCCCGACTTCTCGTGCCGTTTCGGCACCTTCGGTCCACCGGCGTACGAGATCCTTGAGCATGCGTTTCTCCCTTTGTCTGGGCTCGATCATAGGTCACGCCACACGATTCTGTTTACTGTCATATGGGATGGGCGATTGACCTGGTCCAACACCAGGCGGGTGAGTACCAGATCGGCCCATCTCCGTACCTGTCCGCGCCGTTTCGTCAACGATTGAACTGATCGAACGCGGCCTTGGCCTCTGCGGCGTCGAGCACCGCCTGCCGTTCCCGTTCCAGGATCGCGAGCCGGTTGCGCTCGTCGGACTCGGCCTGGCGGGCGCGCTGGTCGGCCAGGTACTGCTCGTGGCGGGCACGGCGTTCCGGGTCCATCTCGGCAACACGCTTCGCTTCGGTGGCCTCCCGCGCGGCCCGGTACGCGGCCAGTTCCCGCTCACGTAGTGCCTTGGTCTCGGCGGCCACGCGCCGCCGCTCAGCCATCTCGTCGGCGTGGGCAGCCTCGTACGCCGCCTGCTCCGCCGCGTACCGCGCGTCTCGCTCGGCCCGGTCCCGGACAGTCTGCTCGGCGTGCGCGCGTGCCTTCACCGCGCGGGTCATGATCCGGGTGTAGGCGTCGTCAGGCAGGGTGCCCGCCTTGCGATCGCGGGCAGCCTCCGCCACGGCCCGGTCTACAGCCTCGGGCAGTATCGTCGCTTCGACGGCGCGCTGGTGGTCCATGAACCGGGTCGCGTGCCGCAGGTAGTCCTCTCGCGCCTGCGGGTCCGGTACGACCGGGCCGCGAGCGAACTGCTCGCGCAGATGCTTGGCGGCGGCGTCCAGGTGCTTCTTGCCGATCCGCCACCGCTCGTTCGCGGCGGCAATGGCGGCGCCCAGTTCGGCCTCGTTGGTCACGCCGTCGAACGCTGCGATCATCTCGGCAGCGTTGCGGCGCACCGACTCGGGCAGGTTCGCCTTCCACGTGGGCAGTGCGGCGATGTCGGCCTGCTCGGCGGCGGTCGTGAACTTCACGCGGGTGAGCACCGTCTGGTCCACACCTCGGAACTGGCCGTGCTCCTTGACCGACCCTGCCGTCAGGGTCAGTTCGTCACCGGCGGTCATGTCCTGCTGGGACGACGCCCACCACACGACTTCGTGTCCGGCCTCGTCGCGCATGACGACCTGCGTGCGGGTCACGTCGCGCCCCGTGTATCGGTCGACGCTCTGATGGTCGACGGCCTTGATCACAGTCATCTTGGCGCCTGCGACCTTCGCGCCGACCTCGGCCATGAACCCAGGGACCACACCACCTGCCGCGTCGGCCTCAGCCTTGCGCTTGGCGGTCCACTCCTGATCCTTGGCGTACACCTTCACCGCGGACGCCACCACACCCAGGCCACGCGACGAGACGTGCTCGCCCGCCGTGTACGTCTGGAGGTTCGCCGCGTAGTCCGAGTCGGCCTTCATGTTGGCGACCGAGACGAGCACCTTATCCACGGTGCCGTCCTTCTCGTACTGCTCGGCCAGCGCCCACATCTGGGCGGCCCAGTCGCGTTCCTTGGGGACCGGCCACAGCGCGGCGGTGATCTGCTCCTTGGTGGAGCCCTCCCACGACGCCGGGCGGTACTCGTGCCCGCCCTTGGTCACCGCGAGGGCGAGCCCGATCACCGACGTGGTGGGGATGGTGGCGTGGCCCGCGGAGAACGACTCCCGCCCGAACCCGTCGCCGTCGTCGCTCAGGTCATCGAGCGGGTCCAGCCCGAGCGCCCACAACGCGGTCGGCTTGACCCCGAGGTACGGCTCGATGCACGTGGACCCGACCTGAACGCGCGACCCGTCCGGGGCCTGGATCAGGTAGGTGTGGTTGCGTTCGATCGCCCGTCCGCAGTGCTCGCACGTCATATCGTCCGGGCGCCACCCGCCCAGGTCAGCGTTCGGTTGCACCCGGGTGACCAGGCCGCCCTCCTCCCGGTCGACGGCCGCCAGGAACGTGTACCCGCCGTACGCGATCTGCGGGTGGTTCAGCGTGATGGTGACGTACTCGACCTGCACCCCGTCCCGCGTCGCCGTCTTGCGGTTCGTGACCTCGTACGCGAACCGTTCGTCGATGCCCGCCTTGGCGAGCCGCTTGTTCGTCGCATCGAGGCGGGCTTGCGCGTCACCCAACTGCCAGGCGGGGAACGTGTACTCGGTGCCCGGGGCTGGCGCGTCGTCGCGTGCAGCGTCCGTGGTCGGCATGCCGTCATTGTCCCCGCCCGCGGTGGGGGAGGCCAGGTCGTAGGCGGCGGCGGGCTGCGCCTTGTTCGCGTACAGGCCCAACGGGTCATGCAGGGCGCCGTTACGGTCGATGGTGGTCACGCCGCGCCTCCGGCGGGGGAACTGGGGGCCTGGTCGTCGCCGAGCACCTCGCCGTCGAACGTGCGCACCACCCGCATCTGCGAGGTGGGGACGGCGTCTGGGAGATGGCTCGTGCCGCGCGGGTCGTCGGTGGGTGTGGTGTCCGCCGGGGTGGGAACCGCCATGACCCGGCACGCGGTCCCGGTGGTGGCCTCGTAGTGGTCCGCCCACCGCGTCGCCTGGTCGAGCGTGTGCCAGTACTCGGCGCCCGCCGCGAATCCGTCACGCTCCACGGCGGCGGTCCACACGTCCTCGGGCACGACCCGGTACAGGACGGCGCCGCTCGGGGGCGGCGCGGGGACGGTCATGGTGTCATCTTCCATCGCGAGCAGGTCGCGTTCGCGTCCGCCGTCCTCCTGGTCGCCGTGGTACCCGAGGTGTTCGTTGAGGCGGCAGTCGGCGGGCTCACCTGTGTGCGCGGCCCGGCACCCGTACCCGTCGCAGAACGGGCAGGTGGGTGGTTCGTCATCCCAAGCGTCGTCAGGCTCGACTGCCGGTTCGGTTGCGCTGGCTGGGAGCGGGACGGTTGTCGTGTCGCCGCTGTACCAGTCCGTCTTGGTCAAGGTGCCGTCCGCGTTGTCCCGCCAGGTGCTGCCCGACCCGTCGTAGAACGCGGTGACGTACGCACCGTCCTCGTCCCGGTAGACCAACGCGTGTTCCCCGTCCGCTCCGACGATGCGGGTGCCGTGCAGGGTGTACCCGCCGCCATCCAACGACCAGTGGGTGGTTGCGGACACGCCGGGCACCACGTACCCGCCCGCCCCGAAGTGGTGGGCCGCGATAGCGGAGGCCACCGGGTGCGGGATCGGGTTGTCCGGGTCCCCGTGCTGCGCGAGCGCAATCTCCGGTTCCGGGGCGCCGGGCGCCCCCAGGTCGTACCCGGCCTGCGAGTTGCCCTTGTGCGTGTACTGACCGTGTGGGTCGTGCAGGTCCCCGTTGCGGTCCACGGTCGTGTTCATCACGGGTCCTTCCTGCCGGTGTCGGGCCTGTCCACGAAGGACTTGTCCGGGGCGATCACATGAACGACGGCCCGTGGTCCTCGATCTTGGCGGCGGGCATCTCGGCTGGGTTCGCGTCATCGACCCGCCAGCCGTTCGCGGTGTTGGCCAGGGTCAACTTCATGTACGACTGGTCTCCGTACCAGTTGTCGGTGTGCCGGTTCCCGGCGTGCGCCCGGATGCGGTAGGAGACCTGCACCTGGAACGTAGACGCGTCATGCGGGCCATCCAGAACCGGCTCGACCTCCATGTATCCCAGCCCGGAGGACGCGAACCCGCCGCCCATCCCGACCCACGCATCCCAGGTGGGTCCCGTGGCGAGACCCTTGACGACGGTGGCGAGGTGGTCCGTGCCGAACCCGGCAATCGCAGCCGACATGGCCTCGGCGGGGCTGGTGGGCACCGTCTCCCCGTAGGAGTTCTGCCCGAACGCCTCCATGTCCCACACGGTTGCAACGAAGTGCTGTGCGACGGCTCCGGCGGCGTACATGTCCGTCTGAGACGGCCATCCGGGCAGGTCGACGACACACAGCCCCTTGAGGCCAATGTCGTAGTCGCCGCACGAGACCCCGGGGGCGGGGTTCTCCGCGCTGAGTGGGGCCGCGGTGGGTGAGGGCGCCGCGGGCGTCGGATCGCTGGCTTTGTCGGTGTCGGTAGGCGGGGTGGGATCCTTCGACGCGGTCGGGTCGCCGCCGGGCGACGGGGTGGGTGTCGCACCGGGAGAAGGCGCGGCGGAGGGACCTACCGGCACCGTGAGCGCCGGTGCGGTCCGGGACGCGGACGGGGCGGGGGATGGCGTCTTGGCACCGCAGCCCGCCAGCGTTGTCGCCGCCAGGGTGGCCACGAGGGCGGCGGTGCCGACCCGGATCAGGATCGAGGGTGATGTGTGCATGGCCTACTTGCCCGGGTTGTTGTGTCAGGAGGTGGCGGTGTCCGCCGTCGTGTCGGCACCGACCAGGCGTGCAACATACGGCTTGGTCTTGCCTGACCAGTACGTGTCGAGAATGTTCGAGTAGCGCGGGCCGCTGCTTCGGCTGCCGTCGGAGTTCGGGGCGAGCGAGAGGATCGACTCGTACGTCATCTCGACGCCGTTCTCGACGCCCGCATACATCGCGACGTGGCTAACCATTCCGCCCGGACCGCCTTGCGAGAAGAAGATGAGGTCGCCGGGTTGGCGTTGCGCGTACGGGACGGACGCGAACAGGGGCCGGGACCCTTCCGGGCGGGCCATCGCCTCCTCATACGTCAACGCACCGCTGCGCGGGTCGGCGTACGCGGCGTACTGACCCGCCGAGTTACGCACCATCAGGTTGCTGCGCCCGGAGGCGGGCAGTGGGTTGGCCACCGCCCCGGCTTCGGACAAGGCGGTCAGGTAGGCGTATTGCACCAGCCCGGAGCAGTCGATGCCGGAGTACAAGGTGGGGTCGTTGCAGTAGGGCCCGGACGAGCACTGCTCGTAGTGCAGCCCCGGCTGGTCGGACACCGCCTTGGCAATGGCCAGGGCCCGACCCACGACCCCTCCCACACTGCCGCTGACCCCGCCGCACAGCGTCGCGGCGCCCCCGTCGAGTACGAGGAACGCCCCTGCGGGGTCGCTGGGGTCGGGTTGGACGCCAATCTTGGCCCCGGTCAGCCCGGTCACGATCGCGACCGCCTTGTCGAACTGGGCGAGGTAGTTGAACCCGGCTGGTTTGCCGTTCTTCCCGGTCGCGAACGACCCCTGCACCGACTGGGCGACGATCCACGGCCAGTACGTGTCGAACCGGCTCGTGGGTGTGGCGTTGATCTTCACCTTGCTGGCGTTCGGCAGGTTCGTGAAGTGGGCGTCCAGGCCGGGGGCCCGCAACCGGTCCAGGAACTTCCCGGCAGCAATGGTTGGGTCCATGCGTTCGGCGGTGCTACCCCACGAGGCCCGCTGCTGGAACAGGCCAACCGAGTCCCTGTCACCACCCGGGTTGTTGTTCAGACCCGATTCGGTCAGCACGACCATGATCGAAATGACCGCGTCGCGCACGTCCCCGCCGTTGGCCACGGCGGCAGCGATGACCGCCGAAGCGTTAGCGGTCTGCGCGTCGTTGAGTCCAACCCCGGCTGCCGTCCCGCTCACCGTCGTGGTCGCCGCGCAGAGCCCTTCGCGGGCGCCCGGCGTTTCCTTGCCGAGCACCCACGCCAACGCGGTGGCGTAGACGGACTCGGCCTGCGCATTGTCCAGCGACAATGGGACCTTCGGGCTTGAGAGGGCCGCCACCCAAGCGTCGTGGACCTCCTGCGCGTCATCCGCCGCGCCGGGATCGACCCGCCACGCATCATCGGGTGTGGATGCGGACGCGAGCGCGACGTCATAGGCGCCGGTGGCGTCGTCAGCGAGCACCCCGCGCAACAGCGGAAGGTCTGAGGGGCGCTGCCCGGACACGTCTCCGATCGCGTCCGTCAGTGCGCCAAGCAGCGCGCGTCCCGACACCTCGACGTCCGCCAGTCCGTCCGCGTCCAAGGACGATCCGACCAGCCCGAACACGTTGGCTCCGTTCTGGGAGTCGTCCGCGTGGGGCCGGGCCGCGATGGCGGCAAGTAACTGCCAGTCGACACCTGCGTCGCTGGCCAGCGCTCGGATCGTGTCCAGGTTGTCCACGATGCTGTCCCCGGTCAGCGCCGCCTCGACCACTTGGGCGGACGTGGTTTCCACGCTGCCGCCGCGCGCGGCGACCACCGTCCCGACCACCACCGAGTACAGGGCATTGGCCATGAACATGACGTAGAACAACTGGACCACAACCGCGATGGCGATGATGCGGCGCACGATCTTGTTGCGCAGCAGCCCGACGACCCCGGCGACCACGTTGCCGGACGCGATCTTGGTGACCTGCTTGCCTACGTCCGCGGCCTGCTTGGCGACCGCCGCGGCGCGTGCCCCGGCGGCACCGAACGCGCCGTTCGAGGCGGCCCGGCCAGCGGCCCGGCCCATCCCGCCGCGCCGCTGGGTAATGCCCTTCAACGAGGGAAGTTTCGTCAGGCGGTCGGCGGGCAACGTCTTCCTCCTGGGGGCGGGGTCTTCACAGGCGTCCTGGTCCGGGCACCGGCTTCACAAGGCACCATGCGCAGCAACGAAGGCCAGCCCCGAATGGGACCGGCCTTCGCTGCTACACCCGCGTTACCTCACGAGGAGGCGGCGACGATCAGAAGTCGTCGTCGTCGTCGAACGCAGCGGCGGCCTTACGGCTGGCACCGGCGCGAGCCTTGGCCTTGGGAGCCGGAGCCTCGTCCTCGTCGTCGTCCTGGGCCGGACGCTTGGCCTTCCCGTTCGACGCGTTCGCCTTCTGGTTGCGCTCCACCTCGACCGTGGCCCAGCGCAGGTCGGGGCCGACCGCGGTGGCGGTGAAGGAGACCCGGATGATCTTCTTCCCTTCACCGTCGATCTCGACGGCCTGCTCGTAGGTGTTCACGCGACCCAGCACGACGAGTCGTGTCCCCTTCTTGAGGGACTCGACGACGTTCTCGGCGAGGGTGCCCCACGCGGTGAAGTCGAGGAAGTGGGTGACCTCGTTGTCCTCACCGCGCTGCTCGGACACGGCCAGGCGGAACGTGGCCCGCGGAGTCTGACCCGACTTGCTGCGCAGAACGGGGTCGGCGGTCAGGTTGCCGACAAAGGTCTGAGTGTTCAAGGCAAATGCCTTCCTAGGATGCCCATGAGGGCGGGGATGCCGGGGCGGGATTGCCTCGACACCTGCTATATGGGATGACGAAAATGCCTGATCGAAATCGTGTGGTTATGGCCTATGACCTGCGAAAACCGAGCCCAGCCATAACGGCGGTGATACGGCGCACCTCCGGGTCTGCGTCCAGCCGCCGGGCGTCTTCGTCGGACAGGTCCCAGCCACGCCGCGCAATGGCCCGCACCAGGGGGTCCGGGTCGTTCGCGGCGCGAGACGCAACACCCGGATACGGGGTGGATGCGGCGGCCAGTCGAGCGGTAACCGGGGCGGTGGGGGAGGACATGGCGATCAGTTCCTCGTAGGAGACGTCGGGGGCGCTCGCCCGGAGCGCTGCGGGGACCTCGCGCGGTTGGCTGCCTGCGGGTGCGGTGAGGTCGTACGAGACCGCCGGTCGGCCCTGTGTCGAGAACTGGCCCCGTCCATCGTGCAGGTTGCCGTGGGCGTCAACGGTCGTCATCGGTGCGCTCCTTCTGGGTCGGGCGGACGCGCCGGATCGTCGCGTCGGTGACCGCCGCGTCAAAGAACTTGTGGGCCAGTTCCGCGTGCTGCTCAAGGAAGTTGACGACCTGGCGCTGCTCGGACGCGGACCGAGCCCCGAACGTCGCGGTCAAGATCGCGGCGGCACGGGCCTGCGCGGCGCCGGTCTCCCACCAGTCGTCCACGACCCGCATCACATCGGCGGCGTTCGGACCGACCATGGTTCGCAGTGCTCGCGCTCGCGTCTCGGTGAGCGTCTCGGCGGCGGTGAACGGCATGTCGAACGTCTTGGCGGTCAGTAGCCACTTGCCGCGCTTCGCGTTCGGGTCCACCGTCACGTCCTCGCCGCTACTGTCTGCGGCGGCCAGGGCAACCGACTCGGCTGAGGGGGCGTAGTCCTGGTACATGCCCCGGGCGTTCGCATCCACCTCGTTGCCTGTCAACCCCCGGGTGACCTTCGCGGAAACCCCAGAGCGGTGGAACCCGAGCGGGGGGCGGTTCCCGGGCGGGAACCCGTCGCGGATCGAGGTGGCGGCCGCGTCTTCCTCGGACGTTGTCATCTCGCGGCCAGTGCGTGCCGCGAACGTTCGGCGGGCCGCGGCCAGCGCCGACCACGCACGCACAGTCTGCCGGTTGACCCGCATGTAGTCCTCCGGCGGGCGGCCCTGCCGCACCGCTTCCAGCGCGTTCGACTGCATGTTTCGGGCGACTGCCCACACCCACGCGGGGGTGATCTCGCGCACCTTGTTCGCCCCGCCCGCCCCGGCGGACGCCCTGACGATCTCCTCGGCCAGGGAGGACTCCATGTCCGCGGACCAGTCGGTGCCGCCGACGCCCCGCCCAAGGCTGCGAGACGCGCTGGCCGCCGCCTTGAGCAGGCCGCGCAGGTGCGCCACATCGGACGGGTCGGACCAGTCCACGGCCCGCGGGTGTGCGGGCGCGCCCGCGAGGTCGTAGGTGGCAGTGGCCGAGCCGTCGGAGGCGTACTGGCCCAGTCGGTCGTGCAGGGCTCCGTGCGCGTCGATCTTCATGGTGCTGCGTCCTCCAACCAGGTGCGCCCGTGAGGTTCGGCCCGCTTCGGGTCGGCGGGTGGTTCGCGGTGCGCTCGTGCTGGTCACTTGTCCGGGGGCGTCCGGAACCGTGCAGGCTGCGCGGCCAAACCACATAGGAGGACATGAGCAACCACGTATTGGCCGGTGCCAGCCTGGTCGGGCTGGTGTCGGTGCGGCCTCGACTGACCCGCGCGGTGACGTCAACGCTCGTTGGTACGCACGGGTTCACCGCCGTGACGGTTGAGGACCTGGTACGCCGAAGCGTCGAGGAGACAGACCTCCTCACCACCTATGGGCTCCAAGAGCCGGTGGGTGCCTTGGGCTGGGACGACACGCTCACGTCCCGTGAGCACGGGGCTCGTCTGCGTGTGCTGATCGACACCTACCGGCGTGCACGCCCCGCGCGAGAGTGGGCGGACATGCTCACCGCGGCCATCTACGACCTTGGCGGGCCAGGACCGCAGGCCCCGATCGTCGTCCCCGACGCAGGAGACCCGGCGATCGCTGAACGCCTGCGAGACCTGGGCGGAGCGATCTGGGGAGTGGGCTCGTATGAGAACAGCGCGGACATCACCATTCGCTGCCCGCCGGACCTGATGACCCTGGGCGGAGACGTGGACCGCGCCCTGAGGTGGTCGGCGCTGGCTCACCGCGCCAGCCTCCTTGCCGCGTAACGGATCAGACGATCGACTGGTCCCACATAGACGTTATGCACTACCAGCGTTCGCGGGCGCGCTTCGTCCGATATCTCTCCGCGCACCGCGGACTCACAGAAGGTTGACGACACCCATGACGTATCGACTAATCGCGGCGGACGACACCACCACACGTCCTACCGCAGACGAGCAGTTCGTGCTCCTGTATCCGGGCGGCGGGGAGATGGTCGTCGCCCCGGACCGCACCGGCCTGGTCGAAGCGCTGATCCCCGGATACGAGGACCTCGGCGACGACCAGGAAAGCACCGAGGAAGCGCTTTACCAGCGCTACCTTGCCGCCCGCAACATCGCGGCCCAGGTGTCGGAGACGATCTTCGCGTCCCTGGTCTCGGAGGGGAAGGTCGACTATGCCGACTACACCGAGGACGAACTCAACACGATCATGCCGCACGGCGCGTTCGAGCCGTCCCCGCCGTTCGTGGGGGAGTGGACCGACCGGGTCCCGCTGGTGCTGATCCGCACGAACTACGCACCGTTCTCCGCGCTGGACGTGCCCGAGGGCAACGTGCTGTTCGTGGACCCGTACTCCGAGACGACGTTCCTGGACAGCCTGGACAACCTGGGCCTGATCAAGGTGCTGGTGCGGGAGGACTCGGACGTCGACGCCTGACGCCGGACGCCGCGTTACGCGACCTGACCGACCCCGCCACCGCCGTCCCCGGCGGGGCGGGGTCGGTGCTTTCGGACCAGGTTCCCCGCCCATCCCACATGACCGGCATGAGCACAGTTGGTACCCGTCCCGAGTCCCGCACCTACCGGGTGCGCCGCGCCGCCGCGATCGTCCTTGCCACGGTCGGGGTGTTCGCCGTCGTCCTTGCCCCGCTCGTGAGCGCGAGCCGCTGATTTGTCGTGGAACCGGCCCGCATCACCGACCTGCGCACGCTCTCGGACGGCAGCACCCTGCGTCGCGCGCTCGACCTGCTCCGCCCCATCGCGGACGGCCTGCCCCGGCGCCAGGACCGCCTGCGCTGGTGGTCGTACTACTACGCGCTACGGCGCCTCGACCAGGACTCGGACGCGATGCGAACCGTCATGCGGGACGCACTCGACACGCAGGCCGTCCTCCCGTTCGCGCAGCCTGACCTGACCGCAACCTGGCGTGACGCCTTGGTCCGTCTGAGCGACCTGGACCTGGCCCGGCTGGTGCTGGGCTCCTCTGGCGAGGCGTCCGGGTTGCGCCGCTACAACCTCGTCACCGACGTGCTGCGCCCGTGTGAGGCGCGGCTGGCTACCGAGTACGCGACGTTGGCGGCCCCCGAACGGGGGTTGCGCGCCGTCACCTGAACCCACCCACTCGTGCGCATGGTGCACAGAGCCCGCAGAAACGTAAACCGAACGGGTGGCCCGTAGTGGCCGCCCGCACAGGAATAGGAACAACGCGACCCATGAAGAACAACCGCAAGTCTGCCGTTGTCGGGGCTGTGGCTATCGCAGTCATGGCACTCCCGCTGACGGCCACCTCCGCGGCAGCCGCGAGCAGTGCAGGGCGGGGGCACACGGACCTGATCCAGCCCGTGTCCGCCGACGGACTGCACCACCCACTCCGTCTTGACCATGCTTCTCGATCCGCGGATCGAGACAGGGCCCTTCCGGCCACCGAGGAACCGTCTGCGCCGCTGACACCGTTGACCGCTGATGCGGTCAGCAGCGGCACGACCAGCATTGCTGACCTGGTCCCTGTCCCGGACGCGCAGGAGCCGCCCGAGCAGCCGCCCGTCCAGGTTCCGAGCGACATGGCGCTGGAGGTGGAGGTCGCTGCCGTCACCGTGCAGGCCGCCCCGCTCCCCGTCACCCCGCTCGACCAGAACCTGTTTGTCGTGGCTAGGCACATGGCCAACGTCCGCGGTGACGCCAGCCTGGACGCACCCATCGTGTCCACCATCGCGCGCGGGCAGCAGGTCCACGTCGACGGCACCCGCGACGGATTTGACCGGATCGCCGGGACGAGTACCTGGGTTCACGCCAGCCTGCTGGCCGAAGCCATGCCCGTACCACCCGCCCCGGTCGCGCCGCGTGCCCCGCGGTCGGCTCCGCAGGCGGCACCGTCCGCCGCCACGGCACCGTCCACCCCGGTGGCCCCAGCCCCGGCACAGCACGCGGACGGCATCGTGGGAATCGCCATGCAGTACCAGGGGGTCCCGTACGTGTGGGGTGGCACCACCCCGGACGGGTTCGACTGCTCCGGCTTCGTGCAGTACGTGTACGCGCAGGCGGGCATCGCCATGCCCCGCTCCTCGGGTGCGTACCCGGGTGTCGGTACTCACGTCTCACGTGACCAGGCCCAGCCTGGTGACATCATCTGGTCGCCGGGCCACGTAGCCATCTACGTCGGCGGCAACCAGCAGATCGACGCACCAAAGCCGGGCGGGGTCGTCTCCGTGCGGAACATCTGGCAGGACAACCCGACCTTCATTCGCGTCGGCTGACTCTCTGGAGAACACATGAACACGGACAACCGAACTGGCGACGAGATGCCGTACGACTCGTCGGACGCGGTCGCTGCCGTTCAGGATCGGGTACGGGCGGCGTTCCAGGTGGATCTGCGCTTCGTCCCGCTGCAGGTCAGTGACCGCTACCGGCGCGCGGTGACCCGGCTCACGCGAGCCGAGGTCACGCTAAGCAAGGTGCGCGCCCTGTACGACCTGCGGGCCGCGGAGATCGGTGCGCGGCCCGACAGTGACGCGGAGGGTGTCTTCCTGGACCGGCTCGCCGCGATCCTGGAAGGCTCCAGCAGCCGCGACGAGCAGATGGCCCACGAGTTCGACAACTGACCTCATGCGGGCACGCGCTACGCCCCGGCCACCGTCACGGTGACCGGGGCGTAGCGCTGTGAGGCTCAGTTCCAGAACAGCGACCACGCCTTCTCGCCGGGACGCCACGGCACCTCCGTGCGCCGCATGCTCGGCATGCCCGCCGCTTCATCGAGCCCGTACCGCTGGCTCAGCACCGGCCACGCGTGCCCGGCGTCGTCGGGCAGCGTGTCGTCAAACACGAGCACCTCATCGACCGAGACCCGCTCGTCGCTGCGGTCTGGGCCGACGATGTACCCGCCCACCTCGACCTTACCGGGGTGCTCGGCGGCGGCCGCCAGCAAGGTCGCCACCTTGGGGGAGTCACCCTGCCGGTCCGCGAGGTTCCCTGCGGGCAGGGCAGTCAGCAGGGTTCGGGCCGTCTCGGCGGTGACACCCGCGTAGTCCACCACCCCGCGCTCACCGTTCGTGTACGTCTCGCCGGGCGCGCCGAACAACTTCGGGGCGAACGACTTGGGGCAGTACATCGAGGACGTGTTCGCCGCCAGGGTGGGGGAGACCGCGACGGTGAACCCGGGCTGCCCGAACGTTCCGGCCTGCCGCGCCGCCGACTCGTGCGCCCACCGGTCCAGCGTGGCGGTCAGGTCGATCGTCTTGGTGCCAGGGCGGGCGGAGGCATGCCGGGCGACCGCCGGGGTGGGAGCGGTCTCGGGTGCCGGGCGGACCGGGGCGGGGGAGGACGAGGTGCGGGCGTGCTCAGGGCGTGGCGGTACCGCTTCGGCACCGCGCGCCGCCGCGTACCAGGCGCCCAGGTCCGCCAGGTGGGCGGCGACCATCCGGTTGTGATCCGTCTTGTCGGCGGGCGCGCGCAGGTGCTGTGCGCACTCGTGGGGCCCGTCGGCGGCCTTGAACCGTCCGCACTTGGTGCACCGCTGCGCGTCGGTGCGCCTGCTGGTCAGGCGGCCCTCCTTGACCCCGCCCTTGATGTTGCGGTTGTACGCGGCGCCGGGGGAGTCGGCGGTCACGACCGCGCGGAAGTCCTCGAACGTGGCGCCCTGGTACTCCCAGGTGCCGGACGCCATTCCGACGACCATCGTGTGGGTGCGTTCGTCGTAGCCGACCGCGGTCAAGAAGGTGGACTGCACGTCTCGGGTGTAGCCGGTGCCCATGTGGGCGCGGCGTTCGGCGCGACGCGCCAGGACTCCGTTGACATCGGTGGGGTGCGAGGATCGGCGACGCGACTCCAAGGCGCAGTTGACCGTCTCGGCGACCACGTCCCCGTCGAGCCCCTTGAACCCGAGCGGAGAGACCGTCCACCGGCCTGGACCGTTCTTGGTGACCCGGACCCAGCCCTGCACCGACCTGCCGTTCATCGTCGCCGAGACCGGCACGTCGAACGTGCCGCCCTGCTCGTCGGCGAACCGGTTCAGTGCCGCCTTGGACGGCATCCGCACGGTCACCCCGCCGACGGTGTGCTTGGTGCGTGAGGTGCGCCGGTTCCCCGACAGCGCCAACCCCTCCCGCATCGACGGGGTGTAGTCGTCGGGCATCTGCGGGTAGTCGCCGCCCTCGCGGTTGTATTCCGCCTGAGCGCGCAACGTGTCCCACCAGTCAGCGCGGCGCCGCGTGGTGTGCGCCTCGACGATCGCGGTGCGGGCCACGGGAGGGGTGAAGCCCCGCAACTGCGCGGCCCGCTCCGCGATGAACTTGTCGATGGCGCCACGCCCCGACCCGGTCATGTCGAACTGGGGTGCGGAGAACGCCGCACCGGCGAACAACCCTGCATCGTCGTGGAAGTTGCCACGCACGTCGATCTTCACTGGGACCTCCGAAGGAACCGGAACTGCTTGCTTCCTTCCTCTTGTCCGGCGCCAGATCCCAAACGATCTGGATAAATAGTGTGCCAAGCGCCAATCGTCGCGATGCCGAAGTTCCCAGCAACGGACAAGCCGATGCGG
>BCWJ01000025.1 GCA_001592145.1 Xylanimicrobium pachnodae JCM 13526 = NBRC 107786
GCCGTCCGCGCGCACACCAAGACGACGGGCAACGGCACGCAACATGTGAACTCCTCTAGGGCCAGACCTATCCACTGGGCACCATGCGCAGAAACGGTGAGGGTGTCAGGCGTCAGGTACTTGTCCGGGGCGCGCGTGCGTGGACTCGCAGCGCGGACACACCTCGTCGCTGGGCAGCAGGCCGGTGCCGCCGCACAGGGGGCAGGAGGGAGGGGAGAAGGTCGTCTTCGATGCCATGTCGTGTACTTGTCCGGGGCAGAGCCACGGGTACTCGGTGGCCGGGCTTCGCTCGTGCGCCCGGTCCCACCGGGCGCCCGAGCAGGGTCACCCGACGACGCGCAGCACCTCGCTGATGGTGGTCAGGCCCTGGGCGGCCTTGAGCCACCCGTCCTGGCGCATGGTGCGCATCCCATCTGAGATGGCCTGCTCAGCGATCACGTCGCTGGTCTTGCCGGACACGATGAGACGTTCCAGGGCGGGGGTACGCACCATCGTTTCCTGGACGGCCATGCGGCCTCGGTACCCGGTCCCGGAGCACGAGGAGCAGCCGACGGGCTCGTAGAGGGTGACCGGGGTGCCATCGGGGACGGTGAACCCGACCAGGTCCAGGTCTTCGGCGGACAGGTCGGCGGGGCGGCGGCAGCGCTGACACAGGCGCCGCACGAGACGTTGCGCCATCGCGCACTCCAGCACGGACCCGATCAGGAACCCTTCGGCGCCCATCTCCGCGAGTCGGGTCGCGGCCTCCGGGGCGTTGTTGGTGTGCAGGGAGGACAGCACCAGGTGTCCGGTCAGGGACGCCTCGATCGCGATGGTCGCGGTCTCCTTGTCACGGATCTCACCGATCAAGATGATGTCCGGGTCCTGGCGCAGGATGGAGCGCAGCGCGGACGCGAACGTCATCTTCGCCTTGACGTTGACCTGCACCTGGTTGATCCCGGCGAGTTTGCGTTCCACCGGGTCTTCGACGGAGACCACGTTGACCTCAGGACGGGACACGTCCGCCAGGGTCGCCATCAGCGTCGATGAGTTGGACGTGACCACGAACCCGGCCCCGGCCAGGTAGGTGTGGTCGGGGGAGTCCACGGAGATGCACCGGGCGGGCACCGCGGGGATCGGGTCGATCGAGGTGATGTAGTTCCATTTCTGCGTCTCGCGTAGGGTGCCGGGGCGTGGGAGCCGGGCAGCCTTGCGTGGCAGTCGGAAGACGGGTAGGTCGGTGGTGAACGTGATCCGGTGCTTGCCGGAGCACGGCACCTGGTTTCCGTCAGCGTCCAGGTAGTGACTCGGCTCGTCGGACACCTCGGACGCCTTGATGCCCAGTGAGCGCACCAGTTGGAGCACCTGGACGGCCAGGTCGCGGTGGACCCCGCCCTGCGTGAACTCGCAGTGCCCTTGGCGGGCGTCAATGGTCCCGTCCGTGTCCATCAGCCCCTGCAGTAGGGCGAGCCGCTGCTCCGTGCTGGCGCGGAGGTAGGCGGCGGGGATGTGCTTGTTGTTCAGCACCCCGGCGGCGCGCAACTGACGGGTCAGGCCCGGTACCGCGATGACGCACCTACCAGAGGCGATGCGGTGGGGGTCGGACCCGCACGACCGCAAGATAGACATCATGTCGGTCATGTCGTCGGTGCCGGGGTCCGCGGCGATCTGGCCGCCGTTCGCGGACCCATCTCCCAGCCAGGCACCGAGCACGTACGGGTCGATCGGCAGGTCCGTGGCGGGCAGGTCCAACGCATCCGGGACCGGCACCGCGAAGTTGGCGTACTGGTTCTTGCCAAGCCGCAATCCCCGGTCAAGCAGGTCGAATGTGGTCAGGCGTTCCATGATCGCTTCCGCGGTGGGGGCGTGGAAGTACTGCTCCCGGATGCGCACGGCGAGCGACTTGAGCGCGACCGCGAGCGGGTATTCGAGCACCGGCAGGGCGCGATCCTCGTCGATCAGGTAGGAGCGTTCCAGGGTGCGGGTCTCGAAAGGCAGGTGGACGCGGGCGGCGCTCTCGCTGACGAACCGCCCGCGACCCGGATCGCCGAGGATGTCGGCTACTTGCCGGGCGGTGACCTCCACCGGGAAGTCGCCCGCGTCAAGAAGGGCCTGCGCGCCGATCCGGCGGGAGGACCCGGACGAGGTGATCGCGGCCAGCACATCTGCGGCACGGTAGAACCGTGCCCGTTCGGTGCGGGTGACCGGGGCGGTCACATGCCGGGTGCGTACCGCGTCGAAGGACGGGCAGTCGACCATGTGCAGGGCCTGACGCAGCCCGTCGATCCCGGTCCACTCCCCGGCCAAGTGGTGCTCGGTGAGCAGGGCCAGCAGTTCGTGGATGGTCACGCCGCGGTCCGGGTCGGGCAGGGTCGCGGCCAGGAGGTCCAGGTCGTCGGCGCGCTGGTGCTCCGCGGTGTGCCGGGCGATGGCCGCCTGCCGCTTCTTGGTGCGCGGCACGCTGCGAGAATGGTGGGTCGAGACCAACCACTGGTGGTCGGCGTCCGCGTCGAGGGTTTGCCCGTCCGAGAACGTCACCCGGTACAGGGTGGGGGTCGGGTCGATCGGGGAGACGGCGGTGACGGTGCACGGCTGCCCGTCCCGACCGAACACGGTGTCGCCGACCGTGATGTCGCCCATCGTTGACCAGCCGTGTTTGCACAAGATTGGTGTAGAGATTGCGAGGGCTTTGCCCGACCCTGTTGGGCCCGTTACGAGAATTAGCCCTTGGGGTCGGGTGGCGGCGGACTTCCACCGCTCCATGTTCTCCGCGGTGAACCCGAGCGAGTCCAGCGAAGCCAGCCCGGTTGCGTTGTCCAGCACACGCATGACGGCCTTCTCGCCGTGCACGGTGGGCAGGGTGGACACGCGCATCTCGACGCGGCGCCCGTCCTTGGACATGGTGGTCAACTGCCCGTCCTGAGGGACACGGGTTTCCGCGATGTCCAGGTTCGACAGGATCTTGATGCGGGAGATGAGCCCGGCCTGCACGTTCTTGGGCACGGACGGCTTGACCACCAGCACACCATCGATGCGGTACCGCACCCGCACGTCGGAGGCGGTCGGTTCGATGTGAATGTCCGAAGCGCGGTCGGTGATCGCCTGGTCCAAGATCAGGTTGACGAACTGGACCGCCATGTCGGTGGCGTCCCCGCCCGCGGCCGCCTCCGCCTTGTCCGCCAACTCCTGCAACTCGACCTCGTGGCGGTACTCGGCGTCCAGTTTCGCGCGCACCTCACGGTCCTGCGCCACCTGCAACCGGTACGGGCGGCCCGCCAGCAGCAGGCGCAGGTCGTCGCGCAGCAGGGCGCTGCCGTAGTTCGCGGCGGTCGTCACCAGCACCAGGTCTTCGCCCTCGAACCGCAACGGCACGATCGACCACTTGCGGGCGCGGGCGGCGGGGATCAGGTCGAGCGCGTCCGGGTCCACCTTGACCGAGATCAGGTCCGTGACGATGGTCGCGTCGGTGTGCGCGGTGATCACCGCCCGCACCTGCTCGGCGGTCGCGAACCCCAGATCGACCACGCACCGGGCCTGCGCCCTGCCGGTCGAGCGGGCCGTCGCACGCACCTGCGCGGCCTGTTCGGTCGTGATGACTCCCGCCCCGGCGAGCGTGGCCGCCATGTCGTTGACGGGGACGGCAGGTGTCTGCGCGGGAAGCATCGGGTCAGATTCCTTCGAGTTCAGCGAGTTCGGCGAGGGCGTCGGAGACCGCCCATGTGTTGGCGCCCGGCGCCGCGGTAACCCTGGCTCCAGGCGCGGTCGGCACCGCCCGCGGGTCGGGCCGCAACCCGGCGGCCATCACCTCCTGCTGCACCGCCAGGAGCGCGTACGCGCTCACTCGCAACGCATCCGCGGTGACCGGGTTCGCTGCCGCGGACGAGGCCAGCACCGGGGACGGCACGGGACGCGGCACGATGGCCGGGACGGTCGACGGGGCACCGAGGTACGCGGACGGGACTGGGGCCGGAACGGGGCGCGGCGGGGCTGCGGGGCGGGCGACGGGACCGCCCCACCCGAGGATTTCGGCGATGTCTGGGATGTCGGGCAAGACGATGGGTCCTTTACGGTGACGGGCTCTCACCGGGCACCATGCGCAGCCCGGTCAGTGTCCGGTTGCGTCCGCGGTGAACTGGTAGCCGAGCAGGAAGTCCATCAGCGTGCACTGTGTCCCTCCAGGCGCCCAGGTCACGTCGGCGACCGCCCACCAACCCGCCGTGTCGGACCCGAACGTGTGCTGCGCGTGCGCCACCCCGGCCACCGCGGCCCCGTCTGCGGTCGGCGCGGCGACAAATCCGAGCGGTTGCACCTGGCCATGACAGTCCAGGCCGGTCGCCACGGTGGAGAACCTCTGGATCCCGAGCCGGGCGGTGATGGGGTGCGCCTTGGTCATCACCGCGACCGGGGCCACCACCCGGACCCGCATCCCTTGGGACATGGGGGTCCCTGACGCGTCCACCACCCCGGGCCACGGCACATGCGCAGACCATGTTGCCCCGTCCGGGGTGATGTCCGGGTCTGTGAACCCCATCGGGGCGGACACGTCGAACAGCACCCGGTTCTCCTGCTGGACCGCGATCTGGTCGTGGTTGTCGTCCGGGGCAGCGGGGCCCGTGGTGGCGTAGTCCAACGGGCTCAGTGGGGGTGCGGCGCCGGGCCCGGCCAGCAGAGACAATGCCGACAGGATGGCTCCCGCCCCCAGCATCAGCAGCCCGAACGTGTACCACCTCCGGCGTGGGGAGGCCTGGAACCGGGTGACGGCCCGCCCGCCCGCCGCCGCCAGGGTGGGGAGTGGGCGGTGGGGCGGGTCCGAAGGTGCGGCGTGCCGCGATCCGTGACGCATGCGGGTCATGTGGGTTGGCTGCGCTCCCTGATCGGCGTGCCCGGTCAGTTGGTGGAGTACGGGTGGAAGAACAGTTCGACACCGGTCTTCGGGTTTCCGTAGTTCACGTGGTTGTAGTCCAGAACCATCTTGTGCTTGGCCGGGTCGACGTCGAGGCGGCGCCAGTCGGAGTACGGGGCGGCGTTCGACATGGCCATGAAGATGTCGTGGTACCGAGGCTGGGCCGAAGCGGGGAGCGCAGCGACCTCCACCTGCCCGTTGTCGAGGGAGGTGCAGTTCAAGATGGACCCGAGGGTGAGCACCAGTCCGTCGTCGTAGACCACCGCGGCGGGCTTGCCGCCCGGGCAGGTGGACACCGACTTGGTCAGCGAGGTCACGTTCGTGTGAGACGCGGGAATCAGCGCGGACATGGACTGCCACGAGTTCTGGGTGTTCGACTCCTGCTGCCGGATCTCCCACCGCCCGGTATCGGTGCCGTCGATCGGGTGCAGCAGGAGGGTTCCGGTGGAGTCGTTGTCCAACGCCGTGATTCCCGGGTTCTCCGGAGCGGGCCACGAGAACACGCCCTGCGGCATCGGGAACAGGTCTGCCGGGGAGGTTCCGCCGGTGTTCTTGATCAGCCCTTGAACCTGGATGCGGTTGCGCCAGTCGACCGTGTACTCCAGGGGGGCGTAGGTGCCGCCGTAGTTCGTCCACCCGGACTGCGGGGTGACCTTGGTGACGGGTTGAGCAGCCGGGATGAACGTGGCCCCGGACATGGAGGTCCACGACGGGGCCACGGTCAGGGTGTTCGGGTTGACGACGATCTGCCCGTTCGCGAGGACGTCCAGCCGCCCGGTGTAGTTGGCGGGCCCGGAGGGATCCAGACCCGGCTTTTCGGTGACGGCGGAGAAGATGTTGCGCTCGGCGGGTCGCAGCCAGGACGGCAACGTGGCGATCACCGACTTGTTCCCGGACTCCCCGTCCGCCCTGACCAGCCCTTCGAGCAGGACCAGGCCACGGGACACCTTCTTGGCTCGTAGCGGGCCGTAACCCTCGCCGTAGTTCGTGTAGTTCGCGGAGAACGTGAACCCCTTCGCGCCCGCGGTCACCCACGTGCCGCACGCGGGGTCCTGACCCCACGTTCCGGCGGCCGGTTGCCGTGCCACGGTGAACCCGGTGTTGGCGCTCAGGGCGAAGTTGGTGGCCGTGGACACCTTGGCGACGTTCCAGCAGGACAGGTCCTCGTTGAACGCCGTTGCTCCGGAGAACATCCCCACCATGTTGGTCACCTTGCCGGTGTTCCACATGCGCGGTGCCGAGTCCCACAACCCGATGTCCTGGTTGAACGCTCGCGCGTTCTCGAACATGTTGTACATGGTCGTCACGTTCGCGGTGTTCCACGCGTTCCCGTTGGTCTGGATGTTCTGGTTGAACGCCACAGCCTCCGCGAACGTGCCCTGCATGTTCGTCACGTTCGCGGTGTTCCATGCCCCGATCTGACCGTTGAAGGCACTGGCCCGCCAGAACGTGTTCTGCAAAGAAGTGACGTGCGACGTGTCCCACCCGTTGAGCGGCTGGTTGAACGAAGACGCACCCTCGAACATGCTTTGCAGCGACTCGACGTCTGCGATGTCCCAGTGCTCGATCGGCTGGTTGAACGAGGCCGCGTTGTGGAACATGTAGCCCACGAAGCGCAGGCTTGCGGTGTTCCAGCCGGTGGTGGACCCGTTGAACGCGGACGCACCGTCGAACATGTACGACATGTCTTGGACGTTGGCCACGTCCCAGGTGGTCCCGGAGGTGTCCAGGTCTGCGTTGAACTGGGGCGCCCGCTCGAACATGGAGGCCATGTCGGTGACGTTCGCGGTGTTCCATTCGGACACCCCGGTACCTCGCCAGGTGGCCGCGTCCGCGAACAGCGCGTTCATGTTGGTGACGTTCTCGGTGTTCCAGTCGGACACGTCACCGGTGAACGCGTCCGTGTTCCGCATCATGGACGCCATGTTCGTGATGGTGGTCGGCGGGGCGGCCACCTCCGTCAACCCGATCGCGTTCCAGAACGCGCCCTGCGCGTCATCCGTGCCGGTGTCACCCCAGTGCACCACCGCCGACAGGCTGGCGAACTGGTCCTCGGAGAGCGCGTACCCCTCGGTGCCGCCTCCGCCGATGCTGGGGATGTCACCGACGACCCGCACCGTGTAGGTGCCCTCGGCCTGGTAGGTGTGCGACCACGGCCTAGATGCGCTGGACGACCCGGCGCGGAGTTGTGTGGAACCGTCACCCCAGTCGATGGTGACGTTCGCGTTCGTCATCAGAGGCAGGTTGATGGTGTTCGAGCGGGGAACGGCGGTGGTTCCGTCCGGGGTGATCGAGTTGGTCGTGCCGCCGGTGGTGTACTCCAGGACGAGGGAGGCGTCATGCAACGGGTCGGTGCCCGCGGCGCACTCGGCGGCGTTCGAGATCCCGTCCCCGTCGGAGTCTTCCTCGTCCGCCACGTAGGAGTACGTCGCCGACCAGTCCGTGTACCCGGACGCGAGCCCCGCGCGGGCCTGCACGTCGATCTGCGCGGTGCACACCGCGTTCGGGACGTGCACCGCCGCGGTCCGGGTGGACGCGGGCAGAGACGCCGACTGCTGCCACGGGCTTTCGTCCGTCGGGTATCGGTACCGGTACTGGTACGCGGTGGCGTCGGGGATCGCGGTCCACTGCACCGGCACCGTGGTGGCGGTGACGCCCCCGTCCGCGAACACGACCGGGGACGTTGACAAGGTGGCGGTGGTGAACACCTTCGACCAAGCGGACCATCCCGCCTCGTTCGCGCCGCGCACCTGCATCTCGACGGCGGTGTTGGCGTCCGCCGTCAAGGTCGCGGTCGCGGCGGACTGCTCCGCGTTGGTGATCCAGTACGGGGAGCCGTCCAGCCGGTACCGGTATTGGAACGTGTACACGGACGGGTCCGCGGTCCACGCCACCGGGACGGTCGTCTCGGTGGGGACCCCGTCGACCCGGATCACCGGCGCGTCCGGCAACGTCATCGTCTGGTAGGAGTCGGACCAGTTAGACCACCCGGCCAGGTTCCCGGCCCGCGCCTGCACCTCGACCGTCTGCCCAGGGTCGACTGTGATGGTGGCGTCCGTGTCCGGGCCCTCGGAGCCGGTGGTCCACGAGGCATCATCACCCACCCGGTACCGGTACTGGTAGATGGTGGTGGTGACGGGCCGGGTCCAGGCGACCGTCACCGCGTCGGACTGCGGTTCTCCGACCGCGGAGACCTCCGGCGGCATCGGCATGGTCGCCGATGTGAACGTGGCCGACCATTCGGAGGTGCCCCCGGCGCTGATGGCGCGCACCTGCACCTCAACCTGGTTCCCGGGCCGCGCGTTGACCTCGTACTGGTTGGTGGCAAAGAACTGATCGGAGGACACCTCCAACCAGTCCCCACCGTCGAGCCGGAACCGCAACTCGTACGACTCCGCCCCCGGCGGGGTGTCCCACCGGACCGGCACGCTGGTCGCGGTGGCCTCACCGTCCGCGAACACCGTGGGAGCAGACGGGGCGGTCGCGGTGCGGAACGTGTCCGACCAGTCGCCCGCGCCGCCCGCGGTCAAGGCGCGCGCCTGCACGTCGATGACCTGCCCGGGCTCAGCGGTGATGACGGCGGTCACGTCCGCCTGCTCTGCGGACAGCACCCAGGCGCCGCCGTCGAGCGCGTACCTGTACTGGTACGAGGTCGCACCGACCGGACGCGTCCAGGTCACCGGGGCGGTGGTCGCGGTGGCGGCACCGTTGGCCGACACGATCGGGTACGGGGCCAACGTGAGCGTCGTGAACGTGTCCGACCACGCGGACCAGGCGGTCGCGTTGCGGGCTGCGGCCTGCACCCGAACGGCCTGCCCGGGGTTCGCGTCGATGACCGCGCGGGTGCCTTGCTGGTCGGCGGACTCGGTCCAGGCGGTGTCGTCCCCGACCTGGTATCGGTACTTGAACGTGTCGGTGGTCGGCGGGGTGGACCAGGACACCGGCACCGTGGTCTGGGTGGCGCCGCCACCCGCGGACACCACCGGCGCGACCGGTGCGGTCAGCGCGGAGAACGTGTCGGACCAATCCGACCAACCGGCCACGTTCTGGGCGCGGGCCTGCACCTCGACCACCTGCCCGCCTGCGGCGGTCACGGTCACGGCGGTGTCGCTGGTCTGCTTCCCGGACGTCCACGCGCCCGCCCCGGCCACCCGGTACCGGTACTCGTACATGGTGGTGGTTGCCGGAGCGGTCCAGGTCGCCGACACCTCGGTCTCCGTCGGGACGCCCAGGGCGGAGACCTCTGGCGCGGACGGCAAGGTCGCCGTCTCGAACGACTTCGACCAGGGGCCCCACCCGGACGGGTTGTGCGCTCGCGCCTGCACCTCGACGGTCTGTGACGCGTCAGCGCGCACCGTGGCGGTGCGGGTCAGTGCGTCCGCAGGGGCCCCCTGCTGCCAGTCGCCGCCGTCAATGCGGTACTGGTACTGGTACTGGTCGATGCGGTCGGCGGGTGCGGCAGGCGATGACGGCTCGGTCCACGTGACGGGCACCGCGGTGAGAGTGGCCGGGCCAGCACCCGTCACGGTGGGTGCGGGCGGGGCGTCCAGTGCGAACACCCGCACCGGGTCCGCGCAGCGCCGGTCACCGTTGTACACGGCGCACACCCGGTAGTCGACGTCCCCCTTGGTGGGGTTGGCGTGCGTGACGGAGGTGGCGGATGCGGGAATGCCCGACTCGATCGCCGTCCAGGTTCCCCCGCGCAGTTCCTCCACCTGGTAGTTGGTCAGCAGGGTGGACGCCACCGGGAACGTACCGGTCGGGGCCTCCCAGGCCAGATGCAACTCCTTGTTGGTGGTGGCGCCGTTGGTGACGGTGCGCGGAGCGGAGAACGGGGTGCCCGCATCAGTCGTGGTGTACGGGCGGTCGAACTTGGTCGGGTTGAACCAGGACAGCCAGTGTGCGGCCACGTCATCGGGGGACAGGGTGACCGGGATGTAGGCCGCCTCGTCCACCGCCCCGGTGGCGGGCCCCTTCGCGAGAGTCAGGGCCCCGGACAGCGCCCCGGCGGAAAGGCTGGTGTCGGTGGCGCGGCCCTTCTCTGCGCCGTCGATGTACAGCACGACCTCCCCGGCATCGGACACGGTGATCGTGTACAGGTGCCACTGCCCGGAGTTCTGCACGGTGAACGGCAACCGGACGGTGTGGGTGCCGGTGGCGGAGTCGGTGACCTGGATCTTGTTCGACTGGTGGTACTGGACGCGGTACCCGCCCACCGACATCAAGGTGTCGGTGAACGTGTTCGGCTTGATCTTCGCCCAGAACTCCACGGACGCCCCGTGCGTGGGGTGCACCACTGCGCTCCCAGACACGGCGTACCCGTCCGGGCTCATCTGCGCGGCTAGCCCGCACACCCCGTCAACGCGGTGCGCCCCGGTCTGCCAGGCTGCGTCGCCCGCCCCAGCCGCCATGTCGGCGGCCACCTGACCGGTCGACTCGTCCAGTTTCCAGTACCCGGTGGCGTTGCCGGGCACCGGAGGGGTGCAGGTGGCGGATGCCGCGAACGTCGCAGGGGTGTACTTCTTCTTGGTGACCGCGGACACGACCCCGGGGGCGTATGTGTGCTGTACCCCGGGGACCGGGTCGGCGTAGTGGGCCAGGGCGGACTCGTCGTATTGCTGAGTCCAGGCGCCCGCCACGGAGATGGTGTCGCACACCAGCGACCCGAAGTAGTTGGTGACCGCGGTCGTGGCCGGGTCGTTGCCGCACGCGGCGAGCGGGGCGTAGATCAGGGCGGACACCGAGGTCGTTGCGGCGGCGGCGAACGACACCCCGTCTCCGGCGGCGTAGATGACCAGGTTCCCCGGGGTTTGCGCCGCACCACCGATGAGCGCGTTCAGGTCGGCGCGGATATCGACCGACCCCTTGACGTACACCGTGGCGGGCCCGGCAACCTGGGTGGGCGTGTCAATGACGAGGGACCCGCCGATGCAGGTGTTTCCGGCGGGGAGTTCACCGCCGTGCTCGGACGCAATCCAGTCCCCGGTGATCGGGACCGAGCATGCGCCTGGGGAGGCTGGTGCCCCCCACCCGGCCGCGTCGATCCACTCGACGGACTCGGCGGTCGGTTTCAGGTAGGAGGCGGCGACAACCCGCACGTCGGACTCGTCGCACGCCTCCCCGGTGCACCGGGTGGTGTGGTCGCCTGCTTCATCCCCGTTGAACAACAACGTGGAGCCGACCTTGGTCTGCCGCCCATAGGTCACCCACCCAGAGGAGGAGACGACGGCGGTGCTGACCCCCGGGCCCGCGGTGCCCGAGTCGTACGTGTTGAAGGTGGCCTGCGGCCCGGAGATCGTCGTGGAGGTGAACGAGTGCATCGCGTTCGCGAACAACGCGGATGGGGTTGCTTGGTACGCCACGTACCCGGGGCCCATCTGCGGCTTGTTCGCGCCGGTGGACTGGAAGGAGACGACCTCCAACGGCATCTGCACGGTGCGGACCGGTTCCCCGGTGGTCTCCAACGTGTCCCGGTTCAGGTCAACCCACACGGTGGCGGTCAGGTTGAACCGCTCCGGCTGCGAAGCGGAGGCAGGCAGCGGTTCCGCCCAGTACTTCCAGCACATCGGACGGTTCTTGACGTTCTCGCACACCGGGTTCGCCCGGGCTTCGAACGCGGGCAACTGCCCGTCCTCCTGGTTCAGGTACGCGATCGCCTCATTGACCGCGACGTCCGTGTACTGCGTCATCGCAGTGTCGTTCGCGGCGGCCAACGACCGGTGCATCTGGGTGATCACCGACGCGGTGAACACCCCGATGATCGCGGCCACGAAGATGGCGACCAGCATCGCCCACACGATCGACCCGCGTTCCGGGGCGCGGCGGAAGTCGACTCGGTGGCGGCGGATTGACTGCACGATGTTCTCCGAACTCACAAGGTGTGCCCGTGAAGCGGCCAGCGGGCCTGACCTCACGACGGCCATCACCTGGCACCATGCGCAGGAACCAGGCGACAACAGCCGTTCCGCCCTCACGCCGCCTACGGAGCCTTGGTGGTGATCGTGCCGGTCCACGCTGAGCACCCTGACGCGTTACATGCCTGGAATCGGTCACGGACCGGGAATGAGCCGGAGTTCTGGGCGAGCGTGCCGTCGCCCCAGCCCGCCGAGGCCAGTGTCGTCCCCGACAACGCGTGGGAGGCGACTGGCCGCCAGGTGGACTCGGCCCCGTTGTACCACTGCCGGTTGTATGAGGTGGCGGCCTGGACGGTGCACGAAACGGTCCACTCGACCCGGTTGTTCGACGAGTTGTACTTGGGCACCGTGGTCTTGCACGCGGACGGGGTGGGCGGCACCGTCACCGTTGAGAAGGACGACGACCACGCACCCCAGCCGGATGCGTTCGACGCGCGTACCTGGCACTGGATGTATGTTCCGGCGGGGGTGGCCCGGTTAGCGGTGACGGCAGTCTTGGCATCGACTGCTGTCCAACCGCTCCACGTCGAGTTGTTGGTGGATGTGCGGCACTGGTACTGGTACGCGGTCGCCCCTGCCACCGATGTCCACTTGATCGGGACGGACGAGGCCGTCGGTGTTCCGGAGGCGCTGATCTTGGGGGCTGCCGGTGTCGTTGCGTGGTCCTTGCACGCCACCCAAGCGGTGGTTCCAGATGCGTTGGAGGCGCGCACCTGCAACCCGTAGGTGGTGTTCGACGACAGCCCGGTCCGCGTCCATGAAGTTGCCGCGGTCTTTGTGGAGGCGGACCAGGAACCGGATCCGGTCCGTGTCTGGTACTCGAACCCGGTGGCACCCTTGGATGCCCAGGAGTAGGCGATCGAGGTGTCGTTCGTGGTGCCCACCGAGCACGTGGGGGCGGCGGGGACGGGCGTCGGTGTCGGTGTGGGTGTGGGTGTGGGTGTCGGCGTGGGTGTCGGTGTTGGGGCGGAGGGTGCTGCGAGCCGCAGCGTGATCGGGGTGTGGGTCGCGTCGGTAGCGCGGTCGACCAGGACGGTGACGACCCGGTTACAGACCGTGGTGCCGGGTGCCTGGACGGTGAAGGATGCGTTCGTCCAGCCGCCGGTGACGACCCCGAACCCGCCCGGGTCCGTGTTCACGGACTGGATCGAGGCGTCGATCGGGGTGGCAGGCACCTTCACCGTGGACGCCTTCCCGGCCCCGTCCACCACGGTGAACGACATGGACACGGACGCCTGCGTCGCTGGGTTCTTCGAGGTGGGGGTGTATCCGAACGGCAGGCCTTCTACCGCGAACTGCACGGTCGTCCCGCCGGACGGGGAGCACCAGTTCGTGTCGGAGTCCACCGAGGCGCGTACCAGGGACGCGTCCCCGGCCGCGTATGACCAGAACGCGCCCACGTCCTTGCTCTGCTTGGTACCCGCGGTCGAGGACGACGCCTGGAACGTGACCTGCACCTGCCCGGGCCGGATCTCGCCCTTGACCGCGCGGGTCATGCCGTTCAACGCGACAGGGTCGGGGGCCACGGTCGCGGTCCACTGAGTGTTGTCCGAGCCACCGGTCAGCGTGACCGGGACGGACTGGATGACCTTGCCGTCCGCGTCCGTCCACCGCCATACCGCGGTGACGGTGTCGGCGGGGTCGGCGGTGTGCACGTACAGGTCGACGGGGGCGGTCTGCTCGGGCACGGACTTCGAGGACACCATCGAGGAGCCGTCCAGCACCCGACCGGAGCGGATGTACGCCTCGCAGATGAGGTCCTTCTGCCCGGGCACGCACGCGGGCTGGGGAGTGTCTTGGGACACCTTGTCGTAGTCCGAGGCGGTCGCGGCCCGCAATGTGGACTCGGTGATGCAGGTCGAGTCGGGGGTGACCCGGCAGTCGCCGGTCAGGTCGGTGCGGTTTGCGCCGGGGGCCCGCTGCACCTGCACGGTGACCCGTTTCGCGGTCGCCGGGGCGACGTCGCCGGGCTTGGTGCGCATCGGGTTGGTCACGTAGGTCGCGATGCGGTACGTGACGCACCCGGTTTGGTCCTTGGTGCACGCGGCGGTGCCGTTCCCGTTCGTGGCGCGCAGCACCTGCCGGTCGAGCGGCTTCATGAACGGGGCGGTGCCGTGCGGGCGGGGGGTGCCCGGGTCGCCGAGCGAGACGGCCTGCTCGGTCTTGGGGGTGCTGTGGTCGGTGACCGGCAGTGTGATCAGGGAGCCGCGGGCTGGAGCGTCCGGGTCCCCGTCGTAGTAGCCCAGGTCGGCGAAACTGACCTGGCGGGCCTTGGAGAGCACCTCCTGCGCGAACGCGATAGACCGGTCGTCCATCTCCTGGCGGGTGGTGGCCTTGATGCCGTGCGTGAACACCAGCAGGGCGCTGGTCATGATGATGACGATGATGGCCAGCCCGACCATCATCTCGACCAGGGTCAGGCCCGCGTCGGTGCGAGCGTGAGCGTGACGCCAGGCGGGGCGGGTGGTCCGGGTCGGCACGGTTTCCTCCGGTCGTGACGGGCGGGTGTGATGCCCGCTACCGGGCACCATGCGCAGCAGGCGCCTTCGGTCAGTCGAACAACTGCGCGGCGCGGTCCGCGTCGGCGCGTTCAGCGAACTGGACCCGTTCCGCGGCGCGTTCCATCTGGGCGGCCAGCCCGGAGGCGACCAGGAACTCCCGGTCGGGTTCTGAGACGAACATCAAGGTGGGGCTCCGTTTCGTGCGGTTACCGGGCACCATGCGCAACCGGTGCCGGACACGGGGGCGGCCCGGCCGCCGCAGCGGGCCGGGCCGTCACCGGGGGTGTCAGGACAGGGACCCGAACGAGAAGGTGCCATCAGTGGCCGCGGTCACTGCAGCGTCCACGTCGCCCGACGTGTACGCGGCGCCCTTGTCGTCCTTCGAAACCGGCTTCGAACCAGCCTCCGAGTCCAACTTGAACACGGTGTCGGACTTGCCGTGCTGGCCCCACACCGTGTACCCGATACCGCCCTTGACCTTCTTGTACACGACGGTGATCTTCACGTTCGTGGACGTGGTCGCCCCGTCGTCGGTGATCTCAGAGTCCTTGGTGGGGTAGGCGAGGTTGCCCGCGTAGTACGTCTCCAATGCGGTGACGGTGTTCTTCACGTCGGACTGGGTGGCGGCGTTGTAGGCGCGCTGGCGCTGGGACAGGAACGCCGGAATGGCGATCGCAGACAGGATGCCGATGATAACGACGACGACGATGAGTTCGATGAGGGTGAAGCCTGCGGTGCGCTTGCCGGTGACCCGGCGTGCCTCGATGGCTTCCTGAATACGGCGCGTCATGGTGCGAAAGTCTCCCGGAGAGAAAGGACGAATGATGCCACCCGCGAACAGGGCAGGGCCCGGATGTGCCGGGTCACAAGCCACGGTAGGTAGAACTAAGAGGATGCGGGCCGTGTCTTTGACGGCATGGACCGCGAAGCATGCGACGATCCGCGCGGTTCGTTGACATTCCGCCATTCCTGCTCGCGGAAGGCTGTCCACGAAACATCAGTGCGGCCCGACCCCGTTCCGTGACGGAACTGGACCGGGCCGCACTGTGTGCGTGATCAGGCGGGTCAGTCCGCGGTGGTGGACTCCGTCAGCGTGAAGCCTTCACCAGCCGCGTTGCCGTCCTTCGTGGGTCCCGTGATCGTGTCGGTCTTGGCCATCTTGACCGGCTTGGAGCCAGCCTCCGAGTCCAACTTGAACCTGGTGTCCGACTTGCCGTGCGTGCCGTACACGGTGTAACCCATGCCGCCCTTCACTGCCTTGTACACGACGGTGATCGTCACGTCGCTCGACACGGTCGCCCCGTCGGTGACGATCTTGCCCGCGTCCTCCGGGTAGGCGAGGTTGCCCGCGTAGTACGTCTCCAGCGCGGTGACCATGTTCTTCACGTCGGACTGGGTGGCGGCGTCGTAGGCGCGCTGTCGCTGGGACAGGAACGCGGGAATGGCGATCGCCGAGAGGATGCCGATGATAACGACGACGACGATGAGTTCGATGAGGGTGAAGCCCGCGGTGCGCTTGCCGGTGGCCCGGCGCGCCTCGACGACTTCCTGGATGCGGCGCATCATGATGGAAAGGTCTCCCGAGAGAAAGAAGAGTGCCGCCCGGGGGACCGGGCAGGACCCGCGTACGACGGGCCAACTGTCACGTTAGGGAAACGGAGCCGACCCGGTGGCGCCCGCTAATGCCGGAACCGCAGGGAAAGGTGACAGGAACGGCGGATTGGCGCCGAGAATGGACCGTGAAAGGCTGTCCACGAAACATCAGTGCGGCATGGCGGCGGTGACTTCATCGACGATGGGCTGCAAGTCTGCCTGCACGTCCGCGCACGCCTGGAGCGCGGCGGTTACGTCCCCGGTCTGCGGGTTGTACGCGTTCTCGGCGCGGGTGGCGGCGTCGGACAGTGCCGTGCCCAGTTTGTCGTGCAGGGCTGGGGCCACCTTGCCGTCCGAGGCGTCCAGCAGCGTGTACCCCTCCCCGATGAGCGTGTCGAGCGCCTGCTTGGGGTGGGCGGCGAAGAAGGACGCGTACCGCCCGTACGCGGTGTCGACCGTGGCGATGGCGGCACGCAGGCGGGCCTGCGCGGTGCGCGGGTCCGCGCCGCGGGCGGCGGTGATCGCGTCCTTCAACTCGGTGACGTCCCGTTCGGGGACGGTGCCGTACCCGACCGTGTCCACCAGGGTCTGCGCCTCCGCGACCGTGCCCTGTACGGACGCGGCGGTGGCATGCGCGGCGTGCAGCGTGGTCACGGTGGCGGCGGTCCCCGCCCCGGCGCCGACGGCGAACAGGGCAACCACCGCCCCGATCAGCACGGTGCGGGTTGAGGGGCGCCGGGTTGGCAGCGACCGGCGGCGGGTCCGCGGGACCGGCGGGGCCGGGTCCGCGGCGACGTCCGGGGAGGTCTCGTCGGGGACCTCCGTGGACGGGGGCTCGGTCACGGGGGCGTGCTGCGTGTCGTAGTCGGCCCACGCGTTGCGGTGCGGCGCGGGCTCCGCGGCGGGGGCGGATTCCATCCCGGACCCGCGCAGCAGGCTCCCCGGGTCCGGGATGGCCGAGCGTCGGTGCTCGGTCACAGCGGGACCGCGTTCGTCGGGGCGAGCGGGATCGGCTGGCCTGCGTGCAGGCCCGCTGCGACGACGAAGACGAGGCAGGCCACCGCCAGCACGATGGTCACGGCGCTGAGCCACACCCCGACCGTGGACAAGGTGCCCGCGAATCCGGCCCGCCGGGACCTGCTGCGCCCGAGGATCCCGAGGATCAACCCAACCACGGACAGCCCGACGAACGGGAAGACCACCGCGAGCACCCCGAACACCTGACCCGGGTCCGAGGCGGGCCGCATCGGCTCGTGCGGGTACTCGTACGCCGGATGGGCTGGATAGCCCGGGTGGGCACCGTAGACCGGCATCCCGGCGGGCGGGGCGGCGTACGGGGCCGTATCCACGGGGGCTGGGTAGGTGGGTTCCGGTGGGGCGACCCCCCAACCGTCCGTGGCGCCACCCCCGCCACCCCAGCCGTCGTCCGCGATCGGTGCAGGAGCGGGCGGGGCGGGGTACGGCTGCCCCCATGCGTCGGCGGGTGTCTGGCTCATGGTGATGCTCCGGTGACTAGATGAGGCTCTCACCGGGCACCATGCGCAGGGGCCACCCGCCAGCCCCACCTGCACGCGGCGTCGCAGGCCGCCCCGCGCCCTGGTTGCGCGTACTGCGGAGCAGGTTGAGCCTTCATCCCACATGACTGGCATGACAACTTTGCTGAACTGGGTACTCGTGTTGGTCATCGTCGGAGGCTTCTTCGGGTGCGCGGTGAACTTCTTCCGCTGGCTGCTCCTGGTGCGCATCGGAAAGGCGCTCGGTGTTGCTGTGCTCACGGCGGCGCTTGGGGTCGCGGGGCTTGCGGTCCTGATGAACTCGGTCATCAACGAGGTGGACCTGTCCCACACCAAGTCCGGGTGGGGGGTCGCCGTGCTGATGCTCGCTCTGTTCTGGTGGGCGCGGGTCTCCGAGTACGACGAGTAGGCGGACCAGGGCGGCTCCCCACCCCACATGGAAGGCAATGCAGTCCCATGTGAAGGGAGACCCGTCATGCCCGCCTCGTTGCACCCCACCCCGAACGCCGTCGCGCACCGGATCGGTGCGGACCTCAAGGCGTCCGCGTCCACCTGCCGTGCGATGCGGGTCACCGACCTGATCCTGGCCGTCGCGGCCCGGCCCGGTGGCGGAGCGTGGTCCCTGTCTGCGCCTCAGGGCGCTGACGTGACCGTGCTCGCGCAGGGGGCCTGGCCAGACCTGCCGCTCGGCGCCTGGGACACCCCGATCAACGACCTGGAACGGGTGCTGGCCCAGGTGCACGACGTGTGCGGAGACGACATCCGGCTGTGCATCGGTGCGGACGTGTCCGGCACCGGCACGACCCCGCTGGCCCGGTGGGTGGCGAACCTGCGCGGACGGTACTCGCGCACGTCCCGTGCGTTCGAACTGACCCTGCTCGCGAACGCCGCGTGCCGGTCCCTGGCCGACCAGATCAGCCCAGTCACCCAGGTCGTGTACACCGACGGGTCCGCGTCCCGTGCCCGCAACCAGGGCGGGGCCGCCTGGGTAGCCGAGGACGGGCGGTTCGGCGCGTTCCCGGTCGACAACGGGATGCCGGTGGTCGCCGAGATGGCCGCGATCACCGCCGCGCTCAACGCGGTGCCCACCTGGGTGAGCACGGTCGTCATCTACTGCGACTCGCGTGAGGCGGTGCGCACCGTCAACGCGGTCCAGCGCACCGGGTCCACCACGGCGATCACCCGAGGGCCTGCCGAGCCGCTGGTCAAGGCGCTGCGCCGGGTCACCAAGCACACCCGCGTCGAGGTCAAATGGGTCAAGGGGCACCGGGGGAACCCGTTCAACGAGTGCGCGGACCGGCTCGCCATCCTCGCCCGCCGCACCCACGACGCCGGGCTGGGTCAGGACGTGCTCGACGCGCGAGCCGCCGCGATCGTCGCTGAGACCATGCAAGCGGCTGGGACGGCGGACGGTGTGACCACGGTCGCGGCCTGAGCCCGGACAAGTAGGTGCGGCCCTCCCCACCAGGTGGGTACGACCGACATCGAAGGAGCCCGCCATGACCGCCACCCGCAAGACCTACCTGCACGCCCTGCCCGCCGAGGCGGTCCGGGAGCGCGCCGAGCATGCCCGCTCCGGTGCCGCCGGGATCCACTCCGACCAGCACACCCGCCGCGAGGGGGCGCTGCGCGGTAACCGTTCCCGCACCCGGGCCGCCCGCCTGCGCGCCGCGGTCGCCGATTCGCGCGGCTGACGTTCAGCAGCCTGGCAGGTCCGTGACCGTCCCGGTGGCCACATCCAGGACGACCGCGTTGCCGGAGGCGCCGTCGGCGCCCAGCGCCTCAACCCGGCAGGTGAACGGCACCCCGGGCGGCCCGGCGACCACCGTCGCGGTGTCCCGCACGTGGTAGTGCCCGTGGAACAGCACGGACGGGCGCACCGCGGTGAACGCCTCGGTGACCAGGGCGCGCCCCTGAGCGCAGTAGTCCAGCACCCGCGGGCTCCATGAGGAAGGCCCGGTAACGATCCGCTCTACGGCTCGGGTGCCCGGTTCGGGCGCGTCATGGATGAGCAGGTAGTCGGTGGGACCGCCCGCCGCCGTGCGGGCCACATCCGCGGCGGTGATCATCTCGCCCGGCCACCACGACCGGCCCGGCACCCGATACTCCCGGTCGATCGACGGCGCCCCGCCCAGGCTGGCGAACGTGTGGGCGGACCCGTCCGCTCCGGCCAAGACGAACCGGTGCCCGCGCGGCAGCACCGCCACGTGGTCGCTGAACCGGGCCACCGCCCCGAACCCGTCGCCACGGTCCGTGAGCGGATGCCCGACGATCTGGTCCCAGTCCTCGTGGTTGCCGGGCGTAACCAGGACCGTGATGCCCAGGTCCGAGCACACCGCGTCGACGTCGGTGAGGAACCCGATCCCGGACGGCCCCGGCCAGATCCCGAAGTCGCCGACATGCAGCACCAGGTGGCAGCCCGCACGAGCCGCCTGGCCAAGGACGTGCACCGCCCACCGGGTGTTCGCGTGCCAGTCTCCGGCCACCACGACCCGCCCCGCCGGAGCGGTCACCGTGACGTCTCCGCCGCCCGGATCGCGGCCAGCGCGGCCACTAGACCGCCCGTGGCGGACGCGGCCCGGATCGGAGCCCACCAGGACTGAAGTCCGGGGTCGGTCAGGTACGCGGGCTCAACGACCGCCAGGACCGTGCCGGGGATCAGCCTCGAAGTCGTGCGCATGAGAACTCCTGGAGCGCCGGGACGTGCGCCCGGCCTGCCGGGCATGTGGGATGGGCGTCACCCGCTGGTCCGGCGGCCCCGCCTCAGCGCGTCTCGGGGTTGGCCTTCTCGATGTGAATGATCGAGCCGCGCCCGTCCCGGATGATGTTGACCGTGTCGCCGGGTCGCACCGTGGCGAGCATCGCACCGACGGCCCCGATGGTGTTGGCGCGGTCCCGCAGGCCGTCCGCGCGCACCCAGGTGACCGTGTACCGGTCGTTGCCCCACCGGTCGGTGGCGCCGACCGCCAGGGCCCGGTGGTCGAGCAGCCGGGTGATCGAGTCGAGGCGGACGTTGTACTGTTTGGCTCGGCTGCTCACGATGGATCCTTCCGGGTGGCCGGGGCGCCTGCCGCCCCGCGCTGCACCCCTGTGGGGAGGGGACCGCCGGGTGCTCCCGCCCAGTTTGCCGCGTGCGTGTGCGCTCACGCCCGGCGCTCGGTTCCGGGGTCGGTCAGGGTCAGGGGGAGCAGCACGTCGGGGATGGGGTCGGTGATGCCCGCCTTGGCGAGCGCCCCCGCGACGGTCATCCCGGTGAGGTCGACCCCCTGGTCGAGCAGGACGGCGATGGCGTACCGCACCGGGTGGTTGGTGGTCGCGCTGTCTTCGAACCGGGCGGTGTTCTCGACCGGTTTAGGGGCACGCCAGGACAGGGACTTGGCGTGGGTGGGCCACAAGGACTCGTCACCGTACTCGGCGATGAACTCCGCCTTTGCGTTCGCCTCGGCGGTGGCCTGCCATGCGGCTTCGAGCCCGAACGCGACCCTGCGCACCTGGTCGCGGGCGGTCTTGACGGCGGCGTTGTGCTCGCGGACCGTTTTGGTCCACTCCTCGGCGTCGGCCTGGGTTTGCGGGTCGGTGAACACGAGCCCGGCCTTCTCATCCCATGGGGCGCCTGGGGCACGAGTGATGAACGTGTCGGAGACGTTGGTGGTGGTCACGGACCCCCACCGGCTGCCCGGGGCTTCGACCATCGGGACGCGGTTGCCCGTGAGGTCCCAACGCACTGTGTACTTGATGACGGTGACCTGCTTGATGTCCGACCATGCTGCGGGGCGCGGATCGCAGGTGATGTCCTGGTCGGGCAGCACCCACGCGGTGAACTCGCGTCGGTCGCGGTCCAGGGTGATGCCCAGGATGCGTCCGGCGTTGTGCTTGGGGCCGAAGTTCCTCCAGCCGTTGCTCGCCTGGACGGGGTGCTTGGCCAGGTGGGTCGGGACGTCCGTGCGTAGGGTGTTGGCGAATGAGGTGATCTCGTCGTCGGTCAGATCGGCGCCGGGGGTGGCGGCCAGGTTCCACGATTCCCAGGTGTCGGTGGCGTGCAGGATGCGGGTCGCGTTCATCCGGTTCCCGGGCAGCACCCACGACCGGTCCGTGATGGTGCGTCCGGTCTTCGTCGTCGTGTACTCGGTCGCCCACACGTCCGGGGCGGCCACCGCCGCGTCGTAGGTGCGCGGCTGCGGGGCGTACGCGAGGTACCCGCCGTTGCGCCTGCGCCCGATGACCATGATGGACGGGTCATGGGCCAGCAGGCTGGCTACCATCGCCGCTTCTCCGTCGGGGTCGGCGTCGCGGTGTGCGGCCAGACGCTTGCCGTACTCGTCCAGGATCATCCGGGTCGCTTTCGCCTCGGCCTTCGGGTCGGCCCCGGCGACCAGGGGGCGGTGCCACCGGTTGCCCAACTTCCACCAATCGACCAGCGCTGGCATCTCATCCTCGGCGGTGTGGGTGTCCACGTCGAACCGGGCGGCAGCCATCTGCGCCAGCAGCGCCCGGAACGGGGCCTCAGCGGCAGCCTCGGCCTCCTTGGCTTCGATCGCGGCGTGCAGCAACGGCATCATCTGCTCGTACGCGTGCCGGTTGACGCGCGAGTTCAGGTAGTAGCGCATGTCCTCGACGCTGACGAGGTCGAACGGCAGGATGAACCGGTCCGTGGGCAGGATCGTGCAAGTGCCGCGCGTCTTGGGGGCACGCAGTTCCTCGGTGACCCGGCCCCGCTCGTCGGTGGTGCGAATCCACCGCTCTTTGGTGCGTTCGAACTTGAACGTGAGGCCCGACAGTGGCAGGCCCGGCGCGGTCGTCGCCCCGTCCAGCGTGTACAGGTGCGCGGTGCGCGGCTTGTCCGCCTCGTACTCGTTGCGTGAGCGAGGGGTGATCCGGTCGTTCGGGTAGTAGTGCGCGCCGTCGCGACCCTCCTCGCCCGCGTGCCGGAACTCGTCAGTGTTGAACACGCCCATGACCCGCATCCCAACTCTCAACTTCTTGTTGAGAGTTGCCAGCCAGTCGTAGAACCCCGGACGCCCGTCGGTCAGCAGCGCCTCCGCGTCCCGCACGAGGACGGCCTGCCCGGACTCATACGCCTGCCCCGAGAGCAGGTTGACCCGACCGACCATCGGTGCGAACACGGCGGTGCGGTCCACCAGGCCCTGGAGGATCATCGCCATACGCATGTAGTGCCGCTGTCGGGCACCCTGTCTCTTCTCGGCCTCATCCCACGCGAGGGTGCCGGGCTCCAGGTGCTCGACCTGTCCGTCCCAGCCGCGACGCACGAACAGGCCGGTGAACTCGTCCAACGCGGGGATCAGGTGCTTGCCGACGACGAAGTCGGTGCGCATCCGGTACAGGTTGTCCCCGTTACGGATCAGGAAGTACGTCCACCGGTTCTCGGCGTTCATCTTCTTGTTCGTCCACGGGTCGCCGTAGTCCCGGCCCCGCTTACGCGGCACCAACGCGACCATCCCGCGCGCCTCTGGCAGCACCCGGGCCAGGTTCTGCGGCTGCGCGATCCACGCGTCGAACACGTCCAGGTTGCGCCAGTCGATGCCGCCGTGACCGGCAGCCGCGGCGGTCTCCTCGTCCATCGAGAGCACCTGCTGACGCAGGTGGATCGGCGTGTCCGCGGGGGCAGGCGCCCCGCTCGTCAGCCGTACGATCTCCTCGTTGCGGCCCAGGTACAGGTTCATCGACCAGATCACCTCGTTGGACTGGTCCACCTGCTCTTGGAGTGGGGCGATCAAGGCGCGCATCTGACGGACCTTGGCCTCCATCTCCGCTCGCATCGCCTCGGCCAGCGCTTCGACTTCGCCCTGGGCGCGCAACGCCGCCGCCTTGGCCTGCGCAGCCTGCCGCTTGGCGACCACCGCCGCATCCCCGGCGGCGCCCGGCGCCGTCAGTTCGGTCGACGCCTCGACCCCCTGCGCGTCCTTCGCGATCTGGCGTGCCCGCGCCAGCGCGTCATCGAAGTCCATCGCTCAGCCCTCCCCGATCCGCGCAGAGTCGGCGCGAATGTGACCAGCCAGGTCGCCCATAACGGCCTTGCGGCGCTGCTCATACCGCGCCCGGAGGTAGGGGCTGGCTATGTCGGCGCGCGCATCACGCAGCAGATCGAGCGCCACTTCCATTGCCGTCCGATGGCCCGCCACATCGCGCCCCGGGATGCGAGACACAGCCTCGCGCAGCCGTACACGACGGCGGGACCAACGTTGCGCACCCTCGGCCTGACCGCCGAAACGAGAGTCGTCCAGCAGCATCACGGCGGCGTCGAGCATCCTCCGATCAACGATGTTGTGGTGGCCTTCTGCAGGAGGTGCCAGCAGTCGCCCCTCCTTGGGCACGTCGCGCACGACGCCGGGTTCATCGCGCAGGTCGGTCCAGCCCACCGTGTACCAGCCGCGCGAGTCGCGACGGCGCCCGTACACCTCGCGGGTGTGACGCTGGAGCGTGCCACCCTCGTACAGTCGATCCTCGAACGCCAGCACGTAACCGGGGTCGCCCTGGACGCCCTTGTGCTGGACGGCGGCAACGGCCTCCTGCGCGTCCGTGAACTCCCCGACGGTGTACCGAGGCCCCAGCCCGTCGGACTGGTTCGTGTCGCCCTGCGCGATGAACCCCGACCCGACCACCGCGTACGCGCCGCTGGCGCTCAGCCTGCTCATCGCTCAGCCCGCCTGGTCGCAGTAGTCCCAGCCGTACCGGCGCCCCTCAGCCATCGTGCACATGCCCGTGTCCAGGTCGTCCGGGTCGTAGTCGAACGACTCGACCCACAGTTCGACGCCGTCGGGCATCGTCCAGGACGCCGAGCGTCCCGGGCCGGTGGCGAGCATCCGGTCCGCGTCAGGAAGGTCCTCTGCCTGGACCACACCGCTCGCCAGGTAGTCGAGCACCGCCGCCGTCCACGCCTGGCGGGGCGTCTCGAAGATGGTCGAGTCGAGTGTGGTCGAATCGAACGAATGACTCGACTTCACGACGAATCCGGTAGCCATCGGTCAGCCCTTCTCTTCCGTGCTGGTGGCCTTGCGTTACTCGGCGGCGAACCGGCCCACCGTGGGCAGGTACATGATCCTGCCCGCCGCCAACAGTCGGGCCGCCTCCCCGATCGTGATGTGACGGCGTGGCGTGGTCCGGCCCGGGTACTCGACGTACCACTTCGAGGCCCGGTCGTCGCGGGCCACCTCGCCGCCGTCGGGCGCGTACCCGTACACGGTGCGGTCGGCGCCGCTCACCGGTGCCCCCGCGACTCGGCGCGCACCCAGCGGTCCACGTCGGGCAGGCTGGCCGTGAACGCCCCGTGCGCGGAGGGCGCCCCGACGTACCGGAAGTACACGGAGCGGCCATGCACCCCGGTGACCACGCAACGGGCGCAGGACGCATCGGCGGGAGTGTCACCCGCCGTCTCGTTCGGGCGCCAACTCAGGTCAGGGTGGGTGAACTCGACCCCGGGGCGCACCCGGTGGGACGCGGGTGGTGCGCACTTGACGCACCCGTCTGCGGCGCCCGGATGCCAGTGCCCACCCCCGGTGACGTGCCCGGCGGCGGGCACCTCCGGCAGGTAGGGCCGTGCATTCGTCGCCACCGCTCAGCCCTCCTGGACCGAGCGGTACACGCTCGCGAAGTCGTCCGCGGACGCGTCGGCCAGGGCCGCGTAGCGCTCAGCGGACTGGGCCAGGGCGCGGGCGGTGTCGGGAGACGGGTCCCGCCGGAACGCCTCGGCCGCGTCGTCGGTAGCGTGCTTGTGCTTCGCGGTCACGACCTGACGCCACGCGGCGACAGCGCGCGGGTCACCCTCCGGGTACACCAGCGACATCGAGCCGCCATACACACCGCCCTCGCGGCGACGCGCATGGTCGCGCTCGACGTGGGTAGCCCGGTACCGGTCCGACGGGCTGGACGCGTTGGCGAGCACGAACTGGGTCTTGGTGACCCGCGCGACCGTCGTGGTGGACACCCGGGTGACCTTCCCGAGGTGCTCGTGCACCTCAACCACCGTCGCGCCCGGCGTGATCCATGCGGGGAACGTGCTCTGCTCGCTCATCGTCTCGCCTTCCAGGAAGTGGGGGCGTCCCTCGCCCGCTCGACTGTCATGTGGGGCGGGCGCCAGGGCTGCTCCGAACGGTGGACGGACTACTCCGAGCGGGCGGTGATCAGGTCACCGAGATGCGCGGCCAGGAACCGCTTGACCTCGCGGGAGCGCGGTCGCGGCCAGTGCCGGTAGTGGGACCGGTCGGGCAGGTTGAGCGCCACGGTGATCTCCTTGGCGAGCCCGAGGGCCAGCACCTGGGTGGTCTCCTCGACCAGGTCGCTGATCCGGGCCACAGGCGCGGGAACCCACCGATCGGTGTCCCCGGCGTCACCGGCCTTTGCCCAGGACACCGACCCGACCCAGGCGCGGTCGGTGTCCGGGAACAACCGATCCGACACCGCCCGGTACTCGTCGTTGTGCTCCTGCGTGATGGACACCTCGAAGTCAGCGTCACGCAGCACCGCGTACCGGTCGAGCAGATCGCGGTACTCGTCCGTGTTCGGGAACGCGTACAGGTACAGGTCGGCAGCCACCGCTCAGCCCTCCAGGGTGACGTGCTCAGGGAACGCCCAGAACTCGTGACCGTGCCCGTCCGGGTCGACCAGGACGTACACGGCGCGTCCGTCAGGCTTGACCGTGCGCCGTTCGGCGTCGACGTACTCGCTGACCGCGTACGTGCCCACCGGGGCGGCGTTCGCGTTGAACACCGCCCCGTCCGAGACGGACTTGGCGGTGACGCGCACAATCTCGCCGGGCGCGTAGACGGCCTCCACAACGGCGGTGCGAGCGGCGGCCTCGGCTGAGATGCCGGTGCACTCGTTGAACCCGCCGAACTCGTTGCGCTCCCTGTGCGTTTCGTGCGCAGCCTCGTTCTTGCACCACAGTCCGGCCATCGCTAAACCGTCTTGCTGCTGTGTCGCGCCATGGGGGACTGTTCGGCGACGCGGACCAGGGTGTCGCGCAGCCGGTTCATGACCCGCCAGGTGTCGTTGACGCGGTGCGTGTTCAGCCACTCGTCCGCCTCGCGCACAGCAGCCTCGATCTCGGTTTCTTCGGTCATTGCTTAACCCTCCTTGACGGTGATGAGGTCGGCGGCGCGGCGCAGGTGCTCGGCGCGCACGAGTCGCATCGCGAACGCGGTTTGCTCCTCGTCGTCCCGCTTGGGGGCCGCCAGGGCCTCAGCCTCGGACCGCAGCAGGGTGCGCGCCGTCTCTAGGCCCCAATGGGCGCCAGACTCGAACGCGTACGACTCGTCGGAGCGCTGCTCGTTGCCCCACACGCCGGACGGCTGGTCCGGGTAGCGTGAGACGGCGGCATTCTCGATCAGTGTCTCGGCGATCTGCTCGGTCATCGCTCAGCCCTCCTGGCTCTTGTTCTCTGTGCTCCGGTTGGTGGGTGTCCACACGACCTGGACGCCATCGGGCAGCACACTCGTGGTGCTGCTTGCCCCGGCGGCGTAGTGGACCACGTACGACGGGACGGTCCTCTCGCCGGTGAACGGCTCGGCCTCCCAGTCCGCCCGGTAGTCCCGCAGCCGGTACAGGGTGCCGGTGGCCGCGTCGAGGTAGGCGGTGCCCTCGGGGTCGAGGTTCGGCATCGTTCAGTCTTCCTTCACGGTGTACGCGGCGAGCACCTGCTCGTCGGTGGCGTCGGTGAATCCCGCAGCCTCGATGAGAGCACCGAGACGGGCGGCGTAGATGGCCACCTTTCCCGGGGCGTGACCGAGCGGGTCGAACCCGATCAGGCCCGACATCCGGTTCCCGGTTCGCAGCGCCGCGCGCGCCTCCTTGGCACGAGCGATGACCTCGGCCAGTGCCCGGTCGAGCGCATCGCTCTCATTCGCGATCCGCGTGGCGTACAGGTTGGCCTTCTCGGTGGCGTTCAGGGCGCTCATGGCTTCGATCCTTTTGGTGCGGCGGGCCGGTCGCCCGCACTGACTGCCATGTGGGTAGGGACCTGCGGGTGCTCCGGCCTCGCGCCGGTGGGCTCAGCCCGCGTGACGTGGCGCCTGCACCTGCGTCATGCCCGCCCGGTGGATCGCGTCCTGGTCGAACGTCTGGACGTCCGGGGCGCCGTGCGCCTTGGATACCTCCACGATGAGCGCACCGACGAAGTCCGCGCCGAAGTGGCGAACGCGTCCGAGCGCGGCGGTGACGGCTTCCTGGTCCTGGACGACGATGGTGGCCGTCTCGCACAGGCGTGCCACGAACATGGCGGCCAGGTCGGGCGGCTGCTTGTACGCCCGTGTCAGCACCCACCAGACCTCGACCAGCACGACGTGCGTCACGAACCCGGGCTGGGCCAGGGTGAGCGAAGACAGCAGGGCCTGCGCTCGGGCGGCCTGTCCCGGGTCGTCCTTGATCGCCGCGCGGACCAGGACGTTGGTGTCGAGCCCGATCACCGGTTCGTCTCCGCCGCGCCGTCCGCTGCAGCGTCGGTCATCTGCGCCACGCTCAGGGGCGGCCCGTCGTAGGCGAAGAACCCGAACAGGTCGGAGACGGGTCGGGTGGCGGCGCGCAACGAGTACGAGCCGTCCGGGTTTGGCGTGAACTCGACCCGCACGCCTGGTTGGAGGTGCAGCGCTTCACGCACGGCAAGCGGGATCGTGACTTGTCCCTTGGACGTCATCGTCGCGACTACCATCCTCGACTCCTTACGTAGATGCAGGAATCTTACCGCCCGTAAGGACAGCGTGGTGGTTCCCGGAGGAGGGACCTGCTGGTGCTCTGCCCGCCTTACGCGTCTTCGGACGTCTCGACGGCCACCCGCGCCAGCGGGAACCAGCGAAGCCCCCGAACCTCGGTATAAGGCCCGACAATGTGGTGACCGGTTGCCCTCGCCGCCGCGGTGACACGCTGCACCCAGGCGGCGTCCTCGCGCTCGTGCTGCGGGGCGATCGGGAACATGGTCACGATGGCGTCGTCCAGGTCCCAGCCCGTGATCGTCTCGGGCGTCTTGTCGCCAAGGCGCTCGGCGCTAACGATGATGCCGCGATCCGTGCCGGGGTCCACGACGACGAAAAAGGCGGGTTCGGTCTGCTGGGCGCTCATGAGGTGTGTTCCTTCGCTGCTGGTCTTGCTCGTGGTGAGGTGCGGGAATCGGCGCTGTTCCAGGTCTAGTTAGTGCTCGCCGGTGACCTGAGCCTCGGCGAGACGGGCGAGCAGCGCCGCCACCTCGTCGCGCGAGACCGTCTCGGGCAGGTCGGCCACCTGCCTGGCGGCGTCGTTCAGCGCGTCGCGTCGCGCGGCGGCCTTCTGCGCGGCCATCGCCCGCGAGCGAAGGATCGCCGAGGCGATCTTCGCGTCGTTGTCCCGCAGCGTCCAACCGCGACTCTTGGCGTGCCAGACGATGTGCACGAACGCGGTGTGATCGCCCTCCCACACCTCGAACGGGGCAGCAATGCCCTTCTGGATGGTGTCCAGGTCCAGGTCCAGGTCCAGGTCCAGGTCCTCGTCATACTTCGTGTCGTGCGCCATCAGGCCAGCACCTCCGTGCGCTCGATCGTCAGGGAGTTGTCCCCGTCGCCGAAGGCCAGCACGCTCGCGCCTCGGATCGGACCGGAACCACTCTCATCGAGCGGGCCGTGCCACACCTCCAGGACGTCGATCGGGTTGTCGACCGAGCCGCCGGTCCGGTCGTGGACGTACTCAGCGAACGTGACCGGGCGCCCTTCGCGACCCCAGTCCATCTCCGAACCATTCTCGATCGCCTTGGCGGCGGCGCGAGTCAGGGCACCGTCCTGCGTGGTGTGAACGGTGACATTGATCGCCCCGTCGGAGGTGATCTCGGTGGCGGTGTAGACGAACACGTGACTCCTTCGAGGTGGTGGCGAGGCTGGACGCTACCGCTGACTGCTATGTGGGACGGGAACCGACGCTGCTCCGGGTCCCGGACGAGCCTGGCTTGCGCCCGAGTGGGTCAGTGCTCGTGCGGCGCGTAGGCGGCGGCGAGTCGCTCGTACTCGGCCTTCTCCGCGTCCACAGGCTTAATCCACCCGGCGCGCTCGACGTAGAAGGAGAGGGCCTCGGCGATGCGGTTCCGGTCCGCTTCCATGTCGGCCACCGGCTCGGCCTTGATCGCGACGGAGTCACCGGTCATGACGGTGGCGACGACCTTCTTGGCGACGTCACCGAGGCCGACGACCTCAGCGGCGTCGACGTAGGCGGCCAGGGATGCGACCTGGACCTGGAGGTTAGTCGGCACGTCGGCGAACGGCATCTCACCGGCGCGCAGGTTCGTCAGGTGACGCTGGACGGCCTGCTCGGTGCGCAGGGTCAGGTCACCGACCTCCTTGGCGGTGTGCCGGATGCGGTCGAGCAGCGTTCGTGCGGCTGCGGCGTCCGGGCCGGTGGTCGTGACGATCAGCGAGCCGCCCTCGTTGAGGTGGGCGGTGGCGTTCATGGTCGCATCCTTGTCTGTTCGGCAGGGCTGGTCGCCCTCACTGACTGCTCTGTGGGGTGGGGACCGGGAACTGCTTCGAACGCCTATGCGCCAGCATCTACCGGGCGGATGGCGGACGTGTCGTACCAGGAAGCATGCGGTGCCTCGCCCGGTTCGCGAGTCACGACGAGCACCTGCCCGCGCATGTGCAGATGCCCGACCAGGACGATCTTGCTGGCTGCGCCACGCTCGTACGCGCCGATCAGTTCCGGGTCATCGACTGTCACAGTTTCGCCATCAAGGATTGCAAGATTCGCGGACATGGCGACATCATCGCGGACCCGCAGGTGCGCGACCCCGCCCGGCGCGCGCACCTGCCGCATCCGGGTGAAAACGTCCACGTTGTCTCCCTCGATACCTTCCTCGGCCAGTAGGTTCGACGCTGTGCGCAAGCGAGTCATTGCAGTCCTGCTCGCCGTCGTCGTCGCCGGTGCGGGGGTCGGGGGTTGGGCCTGGTGGCAGCATCAGACCGCCTCCGGGGTGGATCAGGTGCTGACCATCGTGGGCCGTTCCGAGGCGGACCTGATCGCGTTCAACGACTGGTACGCCAAGCAGGAGGCCAACGCCGCGACAGCGGACGACCCGCAGGCGTGGGCGCAGAAGTTCATCACGGCGCTGCAAGCACAGGGGCGTATGCACCTGGCGACAGCGCTGGTCAACGAGCACGACCTGCGCGCGCTGACGGTGACCGGCACGGGCGACGACCTGCGTGACGCGTACCTCGATCACCTCTCCGCGTGGGAGGCCAACTTCAAGAACATGTCCGCCGAGGTGCCGAAGGTCGACGGGCACGACGCGGAGATCAGCGCCTCGTGGACGATCTTCACCCGCACCGCTCAGGAGGCGGATGTGACCGAAGATCAGCGGACGCGGCTGGACAAGATCGTCGCGGGCTAACGCCCGGCGCTGGCCAGACCGACCAGGCGGGTGCGGCGCTCGGCCCACGACCGCTGCGAGGTCGGGTGGTCGAAGATGCTGACCGACTGGCCCAGCAGCGTCTCAGCCTGGCCGAAGACCTCGGTGGGCGTGGACGCCACCTTCTCTCCGAGGTGCAGCAGGGTCATCGAGGTGAACAGTGCGGCGCGCCGGTGCGCCCAGGTACGGTCGCCCGGGTCGGCGGGGCGCGCGTCGGACAGCAGGTCGCGGGCGTCACGCAGCAGCGAATCGGTGCGGGCGTCGTCGTGCAGCAAACGGGTCTCCTAAGGGTTGGGGGCGGTCATGCGGCGCCTAACGGGTGCGGGCCGAGGGGACGTCAACTGTTGCCGCAGCGGTGCCGGGTGGCGCCAGGTAGCGTCAGTCGGCGCGGGTTGTGGCCTGTTGCGTGAACGGGGTTGTGTCGGGTGTGGATCAGGTTGTGGTCTCGTCCCACATGACGGGTGTGAGGCGCGTGGAGGGTGACCGCATTGTGGTGGCCTTGGTGCGTGTGGAGGGTGTGTGGGGGGAGGTTGGGTTTCCTTGTTGATCGAGGCGCGTACGCATGCACAGGCTGCCGCTATTGCGCGGGTCAGTGGTGGGGTGCGTCTCACGCGCGTCACCGGTGATGGTGAGGTCAAGGAGACCCGGCAGGTCCGGGTGCCCGATTTCGAGGCTGTGAGCGCCCAGGTCGAGGCAGTCACGCTCATGTTCCGCCTGTATGACGAAACCCCGGACGGGCTGGTGCAGGTTGGTAACGGGTGGTCGTTTCGCGGGTACAAGTTCGAGGTCGCCTGGCCCCAGGAGGCCGAGCGCCGCGACCTGATCCGCGGGCATTTCGGGGCCTGTCGTAAGGCGTACAACGTGGCGTTGGGGTGGGTTAAGGACGACCTGGACGCGAGAGCGAAGGACCCGAAGCACGAGTCCACGCCGTGGCGGATGGACGCGCTGCGGCTGCGGTGGAACACGCAGAAGAACCAGGTTGCGCCGTGGTGGGCGGAGTACTCCAAGGAGGCGTACGCGGCAGGCATCGCGGACCTGGCGACGGCGCTGAAAAACTGGTCGGCGTCGAAGCATGGCACCCGCAAGGGCCGCAGGGTCGGGTTCCCGAGGTTCAAGTCGAAGCGCACCGCGCGCAAGTCCGTCCGGTTCACCACCGGCGTGATGCGCTTGGGTGAGGACCGGCGCACGATCGTGCTGCCCAGGATCGGGGCTTTGCGTTCGAAGGAGAACACGCGTGCGTTGCAGCGCCGCCTGGCCAAGGGTGACGCCCGCATCCTGTCGATGACGCTGTCCGAGCATGCGGGCCGCTTGTTCGTGTCCGTGCAGGCCGCCGTGCGCGCCACTCCGGTCGTTGCCCCGGCCTACCCGGACGCGACCGCTGGGGTTGACGTCGGGATGCGGACGCTGGCGACCGCTTCTGATTCTCTCGGCCACACGGTCGAGTTCGAAAACCCTCGCGCGTACAAGGCCGCATTGGTCGAACTGCGCCGCGAGCAGCGCAAACTAGCGCGGCGTCTGCCCGGCTCGCGCGGGTACGAGCGGTCGAAAGCCAAGACCGCCCGCCTGCACGAACGGGTCAGCAACATCCGCCGCGCACACCACCACCAGGTCGCGACCTGGCTGGTGGGCACGTACGGGCACGTCGTGATCGAAGACCTCGCCGTGTCCGCCATGATGCAAAGCCTCAACCGCCGCTTCCGCCGCTGCGTAGCGGACGCGGGCATGGGCGGCCTGCTCGCCTTGATCGCCTTGAAGGCGGACAAGACCGGCACCCAGGTCACCCGCGCCGACCGGTGGTTCCCGTCCTCGCAGATCCACCACGGCTGCGGGTGCATCCTGACCGACCCTCACCCCTCATTCCGTGGGGCAAGGCCGGTCAAGATGTCCAAGGCCCTGGTCTGTATCCGTACCGGCGAACTCGTCGATCGTGACGTGAACGCCGCACACAACCTCCGTGACTGGCCGGAGGGTAATCCGTCAGTCCTGGCTCAGTTGGAGCCAGCGCCCCGCCCGGTAGCCGTGACAGCACCCGCTGCCACGGTCGGCGGACCGGAAAAGGTAACCAACCCCGATCTGGTGAGTGCCCGTAAATCGGTGACGAAGAAGCCCGCACCTAGTGCTGGTCGAGCCGCCGTCAGGCGTGATGAGGCGAGAACCGACCCGAACCTCGCAGCCCCGGCTGCGTAAGGCGGGAAAGAACCTCGAAAAGAGGTGCGTCAGAAGAGAGGGCTTACGCTATCCGACACTCTGGCGCAACGGACGTACTCGAACGACAGGTCGGCGACCGCAGCGATGTGCTCGAAGTCGTGGTCACAGGCGAGGACGGTCGCGTCGTTGAGCATCGCGTACGCGGCGATCAGGATGTCGGTCGGCCCGGCTGCGCGGAACCTGCCGTGTTCCCAAAGTGCCTGCTGGATGTCGCAAACCAGCGACTCCTCAGGATGCCTGTCCAGCGGGAATCCGAGGCTGATCTGCGCCCGATACCGAGCGTACTGTCCCGGCGGTGCACTGTGGCAGAACTCCAGCACCTGGGGTGGGCAGGTCACGAACTGGTCGGACGGTGTCCGCTCGATGTGGTTCAGGCGGGTGACCACGCGAGCATCGCGCTGAACGAAACGTGACCACGCAGAGTTGTCGACGAGGAAGTCGGTCACCGCGCGGCCGAGTCACCGGGGGAGCACTGTCGGAGCGCCGAGCCCTGCGGGGAGGTCCTCTAGGGCGGCGATTCCGTCCAGCATGGCCCGCTTCTGCTTCGATGCGATCAGGCGCCGCAGAGCCAGATCAACGACGGCCCTGTTGGACGAGGTGCCAGTAAGTTCCCTGGCCTGCGCCACGAGATCGAGGTTCAGATCGATGGTCGTGATTGGCATGACGGATCCTCCTAAGCCTATGTATACGCGATTATATAACTGGAGGTCGTGGCACGCCTGCGCTCACGCAGCGTCATCTTCGCCCGGTGCCCCGTACAGGGACACGGCCAGCGGCACGTCCCGTCGGGTGCGCCGTCGGTCGTGCTGGCCCACGTCGCCGGGCGTCGCGGCGGTGTCACGGATCAGGGTCAGCCGGTCCCCGCGCCACAGGCCCGCGGTCGAGCAGCGCAACCGCACCAGCACGTCCCCGTCGTGCACAGCGACCTCGGTGACCACGGCGCGGGTGCGCCCATCCCGGGTCACCAACCGGTCCCCGACGCGCGGCTCACCCGCCGCCACCGTGAAGTTGAACCGGCCCGGACCGCGGTAAGCGACTTCCAAGGCGGGACGGACCCGGACACGGGCCGGAGGGAGCACTGCGCCGGGGTCACCGAGCAGCGCCGTGTGGACCGCGAGGTGTGCGTCCCGTACCGCCGGGTCCGCGATGGTGGCGGTCAGCCACGACCACGCTGCGGGGATGATCACGCTCAGGTGGGCGCGGTGCCGGGTCAGCGCGGTGCGCAGCGCGGACAGGGTCAGGTCGGTGGTGTCGGTCAGCGGGTCCAGCAGGATTACCGAGTCCCAGGTGCGTCCGACCGTGTCCGCGACCGGCAGCACCGCCACGTCACGGACCGCCCACATCTCGGCGAACACGGCGCGCACGGCGGCGGTCTGCCGGGTCGAGTTCGTCACCACCACCAGGCGGGTGACGTCCAGGGGGTAGGTCACTGGGGAGTTGCCCGGTCCGGTGCTGTGCACCGTCGCGCCCAACAGCGTCTTGACCCGGGCGGCAGCGATCCGGGCCAGCCCGGCATGGTCGAGGACGGTGGCGTCCGCTGCGAGGGTGAGCACCTCCGGGTGCCCATCGAGGTGGGGTGCGGACGGGTCAGCCTCCGGTTCGTCGGCGGTGAGCAGTCCGAGCAGGGAGGCGGTCACCGGCCCGGTGCGGGTTTCGGACGCGACCGGGACGACAACGGTGACCCCTGGTGCACAGGTCGGGGACGGCCACGGGTGCGCCGCGTCCGCAACCAGCACCATCTGCCGGGCGTACCGGGCGACACGGGCCACCGTCGGGTGGGTGGGCGGCACCTCGACGGTGACCACGACCGCGTCGAACACGGACTGCGGGGCGCCCACGAACGTGTCCAGGGCGCGCACCGTGAACGCCGCCGAATGAGTGGTCAGGACCGGGGCGATCCGGGCGCGCAGGTCGTCGGTGAGCGCGGTCGTGGCGGCCACCACGATCACGGTCAGGTCCGCGTCCCGGATCAGGCGGGTCACCAGATCGGCCACCCAGGTCGGCGTGTCCGTGCCGGGAGCGTGCGGGACGTGCACGTACCGGGTGCCGCGCCACGTCTCGAACAGCGCCCGCGCCAGCGCGGACCCCGCCACCAGCCCGGCCAGCCCGTCAACCGGGACCGGGCGGGCCGCCTCGACAGGGGCGGGAGCGGGGGCCGGGACGCCGAGATCGGGGAGGGTGAGCATGCCGGTCATGTGGGGCGGGGACCGGCCCCTGATCCGGTCACGCGGCGCGCACGCAGTCCCAACCGCCCTGCTGGTACTTCGGCAACCGGTCCCAGAAGGCGTCCGGTTCGAACTCGCCGTGCGCGAACGGGCGAAGCACGTACTTCCAGACCAACCGGTTCGCGTCCGCGCCGTACGTGAGGCGGCGGGACGCGACAACCGGAGTGCCGGGCACCACCAGGTTCGCCCACTCCTCGCGGGCGCGACCGGCGTAGCAGGAACCGATCACCAGCAGGCCGGGCGCAACCGCGTGGGACCGGTCGAACTTCGCCGGGTAGAACGAACCGCCGCACACCGTGCCGTCCACCCGGTCGCACCCGCTGAACCAGTACGGGCGCGTCCGCGAACCGTGCCCGTCAAGGTACACCGCCGTCTGCGGACCGATCCGGGTGCGGTACGCGGCCAACTCGGTGGCCAGGGAGTCGAAGTGGATCGGGTCGGGTGGCCCGAGCAGGGTGAGTCCGGCCTCCCCGGCGGCGAGGCGACGGCGCACCTGGTCGGCGTATCGCATCGGCAGCCACGACTCCTCGGTACCGTCCTCCCGGACCGGGGTGAGCATCACGACGTTGCGAGGATTCGGCATTCGGGCATGATCAGACGAGGCCCAGCGCCTCGTCCACGAGCCACGCCCCGATCATCGCGTCGATGTCCGAAATCGCCCGGTCGATGCCCGCATGCGTGAACGGGTACACGACGTGCGAGCGCGGGTGCTCCAGCGTGCCCACCCGCACGTCGATGCCGTCGTCGTCGAGCACCACGGTCACCCCCGCCAGCGGGTCCTTGCGCAGGCAGATTCCGGCGACATCGCAGTCGAAGCCGCGCGGGTGGTGAAGGTGCTGGGCGACGGGGCCGTAGCCCTCCAACGCGTTCAGGAAGCAGATCAGGGTGGCCAGGCGGTCGGGTCGGCTGGTGTCGGTCATGGGGGTCCTCCGGGGACGCGGTGGAAACTGCGGTCACCGCGGTGGGGTGCGCCCCGGCGGACGTGCTCTGGCAGCAACTTCCGTTCACCTTGGCGGCGGCGACGGCATAAGTGGCATGAGCAACCACGTGAGCATTCCCAGTCCTTGGCCCGAGTTCTGCCCGACCTGTCACGAACCGATCGACGCGCCCGGATGGCACTCCGTCTACGACCCGCGCGTGTGGATCTGTGACGACTGCTCCGCCATCGAAGACATCCTTGAGATGGACGGTGGCGCGCTGATCGCCCCCGGTGTTGGGGTGGGGGCGCACACCCCGATCCGAACCGTGACCGTCCTGCTCGTCCCGTGCAACCGGTTCCGTCCCGTCACTGTGCTGCGGGTCGGTGGGCATCCCGACGAGTACCGCCCCCTGATCGACGCCGAAGACGCCATCGACGCGGTCACGTGCCTGGACCAGGACGGGCGTGAGCACCCCGACCGGGTGGCCGCCTGGTACGACCCGGACCGGGCCGATTACCTGAATGTGCGCGCGAACGCGCTCACCGGGGCGCGGCCGCCGATCTTCGGAGACGCCGTGTTCGACGCCGCTGACCTCGCCGACCACCGGGTCTCCGTGCCGGTGCCGGTCCTGACCGGGTACCGGGACCGGCTGCGGGCCATGTTCGGGCGCAACGGCGCGATCGTGGACGGCGTCGGGACGCTCCCGCCGCTGCCGGGCGGGTGGGCGGTCAGCGCAACACGTTGACCCGTTCGGCACCCTTGACCGGCATCGACGGGTCACCCTTCCAGTACGGGGCCACGAACCGGCGCCGAGGCACCTTACGGCCCGGCCCGGTCCAGTACGTGGACATGTGCCCCTTGACCAGGAACCGGACGGTGATCTTGCGCCCGGTGCCGGTCTCGGTGTGCGGACGGTACTCGTAGGGGCGCACGTCGATGATCGACACGTCATCGACCAGGGTCGTGACGCGGGACCCGCCAGCGGACTTCGCCTGACGGGTCACCCGCGCCCGGCCCGTCTTGGCGACCTTCTCCGCCTTCATCATCGTCCACACCGACGGCAGGATTCCGCCTGCCAGCCACATCGCGTTGGACGTGTCCGACTTCGCCAGCCGGGACCGTTCGGAGGCCACCACCGTGAAATCCTCCGACGCGGACAGTTGGATGCGTTCCCACTCGATCAGCGGGGTCTCCGTCTCGATCGTGTACGTGTCCATCCAGCGCACCGTCTCCGGCAGCAGCGCCACCGTGGCGTCCACCGCTTCCGGTTTCTCCCCGCGCTCGATGAGCAGGTCTCGGTGCACCAGGTCGCGTGGGCGCAGGAAGTTGCCTGCCGCGTCCGCCGCGGCGAACACCTCCCGCATCTGGTCGCGGCGTGTGAAGAACGAGATGTCGATGACGTCCCCGCGGATCGCCCAGCGGATCGCGGCCACCGGCACGCGCGGCAGCCCGTTAGGCAGGGCGGTGTCCGGCATCCAGGACGCGAAGTGCTCACCGTTGAGGAACGGCACCCCGTGCGGCGGCAGCGGGCACACCGTCAGCGGGTTGTCCGCGAAGAGCAGGAACCCGAACGGGGACGGGGCCTCCACGTTCGGGCGCCACGGCGCCTCGGAGTCGGCGTACTCGGCGGCCAGCGCCGCCATCGGGGCGGACACCCAGTACAGGTCCGAGCGGGCTAGCGCGTCCGCGTCCCGGCGCAGTTCGTCGTTGGTGGACTCCACGAAGTCCGGGTTGTACAGCGGGCTGCGCAGCCCGGACAGCAGCCCCTGAGCGCGCACCTGCTCCACGATCTCGTCCCCGCGCCGTGCCCGCGCCCGGTACGTGTCGATCAGTTCGTCACGGATGACCGGGACGGCTCGCGCCATCCAGTCGGACGACTTGATCGCCCGGTCCTTCTTGCCCACATCGCTCCCACAGGTCGGCCCGTCGTGACCGCCCATTATCGCGTGCGGCACCGACACGGGTCAGCGGGCGTGACCGCCGCGGAACCCGACCGTTCGGCGCCGGTACATCCCCGTCGCGGTGAGGGCGGTGAGGGTGAGTAGGGCGGCGAGCAGGGTCCACGCCCCGGCCCCGTGTCCTCCGGTGAGGGGGAGCCGGAACCCGGCGTTGCGGGGGACGTTCTCGACGGTGGCGTGCGCGGTGGGTCCGGTGAGGGTGATGGGGGTGGGG
>BCWJ01000026.1 GCA_001592145.1 Xylanimicrobium pachnodae JCM 13526 = NBRC 107786
AGACAGGCGCCGACCCCGGACCACCACCCGGGCCAGACCTGCTCGCCGCCGCCCGCGACGGCCATACCGACCCCAACGACGTACTCGGTGACCCCGGTGATCTCGACGACCCCATCAACCCCAGCGACCCCCCGCTCACCAACCCCGGCGACCTTGGTGAGCCCAGCGGCCCCACCGACCTGGGCCAACTGGGCGACCTCGGCAACCTCTGCAATCTCGCGGACCTTGGCCTCCCCGGCCACCCGGGCGCCCTCGGCGCCCGCGGTGACCTCGGTGACCCGCCGTTCTGACGCAGTGGCCCACCGCCCTGACCCAGCGCGTCGATTCGCGACGGGGATCCGTCAGTCACAGTTGCCGCGCATCGGCTGATCATCGTCGTTGCCCGTCGTTGCCCGTCGTTGCTCATCGTGTGTCGGCGCCGGGCCGTCCTGCGGCGTACGGCCCGGCGGGGAACCGCCGCGGAACACGAAGGTGCCGGTGCCTTCGGGGCGGGCGGTACTCGCGCACCCGTTCCGCGAGACGTGGCCGCGGGTAGGTTGGCGGCATGCTTGCTGCCTACGCCGCCCGCCTCTCACCCGACTCCCCCCTGGACGCGCTGGAGGTGGGTGAACGCCCCGAACCGGTCGATCGGGAGAACTGGACCACGGTCGAGGTGCGGGCCGCGAGCCTCAACCACCACGACCTGTGGTCGTTGCGCGGCGTCGGCCTGCGCGAGGAGCAGCTCCCCATGATCCTGGGCACCGACGCCGCCGGGGTCACTCCCGACGGCGCCGAGGTGATCGTGCACGGCGTCATCGGCGCGGACGGCCACGGGGTGGGGCCGCGCGAGCGGCGCACGCTGTTGTCCGAGAAGTATCCCGGCACGCTGGCCCGTTACGTGTCCGTGCCGACGGCGAACCTGCTGCCGAAGCCGCCCGAGCTGACGTTCGAGGAGGCGGCCTGCCTGGGCACGGCTTGGCTCACCGCCTACCGCATGCTCTTCACCGTGGCGGGCCTGACGCCGGGGCAGTCGGTGCTCGTCCAGGGTGCCGGCGGCGGGGTGGCCTCCGCCGCGATCAGGCTCGGCGCTGCCGCTGGGCTGGACGTCACCGCCACCTCCCGGTCGGGCGTCAAGCGGGAGCGTGCGCTCGCCCTGGGCGCCCACCACGCGATCGAGCCCGGCGCACGCATCCACGCCCGGGTGGACGCCGTGATCGAGTCGGTGGGCCAGGCCACCTGGGCACACTCGGTGCGCTCGCTCAAGCCGGGCGGGATCATCGCGGTGTGCGGCGCCACGTCGGGCGACGCGCCGCCGGCGGAGCTTACCCGGGTGTTCTTCCAGGAGCTCACGGTGCGCGGCGTGACCATGGGCACCCGTGACGAGCTCGCGGCGCTGGCCGCGTTCTGCGCCCACACGGACGTACGGCCCGTCATCGACACGACCTTCCCGCTCACCGACGCCGCCACGGGTCTGGCCCGGATGGCCGCCGGGGAACAGGTGGGCAAGATCGTCATCCGGCCCTGACCCGCTGCCCGGGTGGGCTGAAGTCCGCACTGGTTGCAAAACGGGAACGCCACCTGCCGACGTGCCGCGGCGGGTGCATCATGCCGAGAGGGGGCACTCTTCGAAGGAACGGGGGCAGACCATGTATTCGAAGAAGCTGCTCCAGGCGGCGGCCGTCACGGCCGCGCTGGGGCTCACGGTCGCTGGGTGTGCGTCCAGCGGCAAGGCGAGCTCTCCGTCGTCGGCGTCCGGTGGGACGGCGGTGACCGTGCCACAGATCGACGCGGCCAAGTTCACGGCGGACTTCTCGCTCATGAAGCAGCTCACCGACCTTGCCTCGCAGGGCAAGGGCATGATCGGCGTGCTGCTGCCCGACACCACGACCTCGACCCGGTACGTGCAGTACGACGCGCCGTACCTCAAGAAGGCGTTCGAGGCCGCGGGACTCTCAGCCGACCAGTTCAAGGTCGACAATGCCGGCGGTAGCGCCGCGACCATGCAGACGCAGGCCGACGCCGACATCAACGCGGGGGCGTCCGTGCTGCTGGTCGACCCGCTCGACGCGGGCAGCGGCGCGGCGATCGAGGCCAAGGCGAAGGCCGCGGGCGTCGCCACGATCGACTACGACCGCCTCGTCACGGGTGGCCCGGCCGACCGCTACTACGTCAGCTTCGACAACGTCGAGGTGGGCAAGATGATCGGCGACGGGTTCGTCCAGTGCGTCACCGACTGGAAGGTCGACAAGCCGAACGTGCTGGTCATGGACGGCGACCCGACCGACAACAACGCCACCCTGTTCGCGCAGGGGTACAACGGCGTGCTGAAGCCGAAGTTCGACGACGGCACCTACGTCAAGGCCGGCGAGCCCGCCGGGACATGGGACCCGCAGAAGGCGGCCACCACGTTCCAGCAGCAGCTCACCGCCCACCCGGACATCAACGCCGCGATCACCCCGAACGACGACAACGCCAACGCCGTGATCGCCATCCTCAAGGGCCAGGGCGTCCAGCCGAAGACGTTCCCGACCACGGGCCAGGACGCGTCGCTGCCCGGCCTGCAGAACATCCTCACGGGTTACCAGTGCGGCACGGTCTACAAGCCGATCTACCTGGAGGCCCAGGCGGCGGCCGCACTGGCGATCATGCTGCGCGCCGGCGTCACCCCGCCGTCGTCCCTGGTGAACGCGACCACCAAGGACACGCAGATCAACGCGGACATCAAGTCCGTGTACACCACCCCGATCTGGGTGACCGCGAAGAACATGAAGTCGACGGTCGTGGCCGACAAGGCCGTGACCACGGACAAGCTGTGCGCGGGTGACGTCGCGAGCGCCTGCACCGCCGCCGGGATCGGCTGACCCGCCGATGACCGCCACGCTCGAGGACCCCCCGCTGCTGCGGCTGCGGGGGGTCTCGAAGTCCTTCGGTCCCGTGCGCGCCCTCGCGGACGTCGACCTCGACGTCCCCGCCGCCGCGGTCACGGCGCTGGCGGGCGACAACGGCGCCGGCAAGTCCACGCTCATCAAGTGCATCGCCGGCATCCACCCGCCCGACGACGGGGAGATCCTCTGGGAGGGCCGGCCCGTCCAGCTCCGGGGTCCGGCCGACGCCGCGGCGCTGGGAATCCAGACCGTCTACCAGGACCTGGCGTTGTGCGACAACCTGGACATCGTCCAGAACATGTTCCTGGGCCGCGAACGCCTGCGCCGCGGACAGCTCGACGACGTCTCGATGGAGCAGGCGGCCGCCCGCACCCTGAGCGACCTGGCCGTCACGACGGTGGGTTCGGTACGCCAGACCGTCGCCTCCCTGTCGGGCGGCCAGCGGCAGTCGGTCGCCATCGCGAAGGCGGTGCTGTGGGAGTCGCGGCTCGTCGTCATGGACGAGCCGACGGCGGCGCTCGGCGTCGCGCAGACGACCATGGTGCTCGACCTGGTGCGCACCCTGGCGCGGCGCGGGCACGGCGTGCTGCTCATCACCCACAACATGCTCAACCTGCTCGAGGTGGCCGACCGCGTCGCGGTGATGCGGCAGGGCCGCGTCGTCGACGTGCGCGACCGGTCCGACGCCGACGAGCGCATCCTCGTGGACCTCATGACCACGGGCCGCACCGACCGGGAGGTGGCCTGAGATGGCGGTGCGCACGGACCCGCAGACGGGTCAAGCGGTCACGACCCCGGGCGCGGGCGCCTACCTGAGCCTGATGTGGAAGCGGGTGCGCGGAGGCGAGACCGGCGTGCTGCCCGTCGTGGGCGGCCTGGTGCTGGTCTCCGTCATCTTCCAGAGCCTCAACGGCAACTTCCTCACGGCCGGCAACCTGGTCAACCTGCTCGTCCAAGCGGCCGTGTTCGCGCTGCTCGGCATGGCCGAGGTGTTCGTGCTGCTCCTCGGGGAGATCGACCTGTCGGTGGGGTACGTGGCCGGGATCTCCGCCGTCGTCATGGCGTGGCTCGCGCAGCCGCAGATCGGCTGGCCGTGGTGGGCCGTGATCGTGACGGCGCTCGTCGCGGCGGCGCTCATCGGGCTGCTGCACGGCACCCTGATCACGCGCATCGGGCTGCCGTCGTTCGTGGTCACGCTGGCCGGGCTGCTGTTCTGGGAGGGTGTGATGCTCTTCGTGCTCGGCAACGGCGGCGCCATCCTGGTGAGCGACCCGGTGCTGGTCGCGATCTCGTCGGGGAACCTTCCCCGCCTGGCCGGATGGGTGGTCGCGGCCGTGGTCGTCGCGGTGTTCGGCGTCGTCGCGTGGCGGCGGGACGCCCGACGTCGCGGCGTCGGGCTGACCGCCCCGCCGGTCTCCCTGACGGCCGCGAAGATCGTCGTCGGGGCGCTCGGCGCTGCAGCGCTGGTCGTGCTGGCGAACGCCGACCGGGGGCGGCTCGCGCCCGTCTACGGCCTGCCGTGGGTGGTGCTCCTCGTGGCGGCGGTGCTGGTGGTGTGGGCGTACCTGCTGGGGCGGCGACGGTTCGGGCTGTACCTCTACGCGGTGGGCGGCAACGCCGAGGCGGCCCGCCGCGCGGGCATCCCCCTGGCCCGCATCCGCACCCACGCGTTCGTGCTGTGCTCGCTGACGGCCGGGATCGCCGGCATCGTCTACGCGTCCCGGCTGCGGTCCATCTCGACGTCGCTCGACGGCGGCACCCTGGTGCTGTACGCCGTCGCGGGCGCCGTGATCGGCGGCACCAGCCTGTTCGGCGGGCGCGGCAAGATGCTGCACGGCGTGCTCGGCGGCCTGGTCATCGCGGCCATCGACAACGGCATGGGGCTGCTCGGCTTCAGCGCGGCGGCCAAGTACATGGTGACGGCGCTGGTGCTGGTGGTCGCCGTGACGATCGACGCGGTGGCGCGGCGACGGCGCCCGGCGGCCTGAGCGGTCAGGCGGTCGCCGGGTCGCCCGCGGGCAGCGCGGTCCGCGCGGTCACGTTCATCCGGTTCCACACGTTGATGACGGCGGTCGCCATGAGGAGCTGGACCACCTCCTGCGGCGTGAAGTGCTCGTTGACCGCGTCCCACACCTCGTCGGACACCCCGTCGTGGATGAGCGTGACCTGCTCGGCGAACTCGAGCACGGCCCGCTCCTTCCCGCTGAACAGGTCCCCCGCCTCACGCCATGCGGCGACCAGGTCGAGCTGGCGCTGCGGCATCCCCGCTCGCCGCGCCTCCTCCACGTGCATGTCCAGGCACCATGCGCAGTGGTTGAGCTGCGACGCGCGGATCTGGATCAGCAGCACCAGCGTCGGGTCGACGGTGCCGGTGCCCGCGAACTTCTGCAGCGGCATCACCGCCCGGTAGGCGTCGGGTGCGATCTCCCGGATGGACATCCGCTGCGTGGTCGCCGTCATCGTCACTCCGCTTCCCTTCGAGCTGCTTGGCCACTCGAGCCGCTGGGCCGCCCGAGCTGTTCGACGGTCCGGGCTCCTCGCACCGGACAGTCACCGTGCTACGCCCGCGCCACGGCTGGCGTCAAGGGCCGACCCGGGTCACGTGAAGTGGCGGCGGAACGCCTCCGCCAGCGACTCCCCCGTGGAGACCAGGCGCCACACCGTCCAGCCGTCCGACGAGTAGGAGCCCGACGCGGCAGCGGCCGCGACGTCCGGGTGGAAGTAGCGTCCGTGGTCCGGCAGCTCGATGGTGCCGTCCGGGTGCAGGACTGCGTCGAACCGCTGGCCGCGCCTGCGGCGTTCCCACACGAGCGCGGTGGTGGCGCCGATGCGCCGTGCCAGCCGCTCCAGGTCGCTGTCGGCGGTCTCGTCGAGCACGATCGGCGTGGGCGACGGCTGCCGTTCCGGTGCTGGTTCCACCTCACCACGGCTCGAGGGCGCCGCATCCCAGTCGAGGGGCGCGGGCCGCCACGCGAGCACGTCGTCGGCGCGCAGGGCCGGTTCCAGGGTGAGGTCGTGCGGCAGGCGCGAGGGTTCCTGCCCCGCCGGCGGCAGGTAGCCGGTGGTGGTGACGTCGGCCGGGCCGCTCCACGGTTCGGCCGGCGCGGGCGGCGTCGGCGCGGGCGGAGTCGGCACGGGCGGGGTCGGCGCGGGCGGCGTCGGCACGGGCGGGGTCGGCGCGGGATCGGCGGCGGCCACAGGGCTGGTGAACCGGTCGGTGCGTGACCGGCGCCGGACGGGCGGGCTGTCCGGGGGCGTCGGCGTCGTGTCCGGGGGCGTCGGCGTCACGGCGCCGTCCGGTTCGGCAGGCGCCGTGGGCACCGACACCGTCCCCACCACCTGCGCACCGAGCGCGGTCAGCTCCGCCACCCCGGTGGGACGTTCCACCACGGCGGGCCGGTCGGGCGCGGAGGCAGGACTGATCACCAGGGGCGAGACGTCGATGAACCGGCGCCCGTCGCTGCCGTTGACGACGCCGAGCCGGAGCACCTCGACGGGCATGGCGGGTTGGCGCAGGAAGTCGACGGCGTTGAGCACCTCGTCGTCCGCGTCCTGGCAGATGACGATGAGGCGCACCCCGGCACGGCCCGTCTGGGTCCGGGTGACGGGCACGGAGTCGAAGAACTGCGCGACGTCGCGCTGGAACGCGGCCGGGCCGCCACCGTAGAGCTCACCGAACTGGGTGCGGCTCATCCGACCTGCGGCTCCGCCGTGGTTCAGGGCGCGGGACAGGGCGTCGTCGTCGAGCCGGGAGACCAGCTCGACCACGACCGGGGCGCCGGACGCGTCGAGCGCGATGAGGTGCGGTTCGTCGGGGCCGGTGCCGGACGCCACCGGGAACACCTGCTCGCCGAGCAGCGCGTCGATGTGGGACTCGACGACGCGGTGTGCGGTCGTCGCGACCGACGATCTGCGCGACGGGACGATCTGGGGACGATCACCCTCGACCTCGAAGAGTGGCAAGGGCAGCTCACCTCCGTGGGCAGGAAACCGGCGTTCGGACATCATCGGCGACCTCGGCTCGGGGACCCCACCGCGGCACCGTGTCACGGCTCGTGTCACGGTCCGGTGCCGACTGGTCGCACCGCCGAGTACCTTACGCGTCGCGCCTGGGCTTGCGGACCGATTGGCAACCGGGGCAACGGTCTCTGGCCGCCCCGGCCCGGTCCAGCGTCCGCCGCGGCCTGCGGGCGCGCGGCGCCGTGGACGTACGCTCCTCGGGTGACGGATCCCCGCCGGCCCGGCCCGCCCCACCCTGCTCCTCGCGAGCACGTCCCGCACGCCCCCACGCCGCTCCCCGCCCGGCCGCGGGTGACGGTGCTGGCCGGCGGCGTCGGCGGGGCGCGGCTCGCCCAGGGGTTCGCCCTGGCCGGCGTGCCGCTCGACGTCGTCGTCAACGTGGGTGACGACACGGTGCTGCACGGGCTGAACATCTCCCCCGACCTCGACACGGTCATGTACACCCTGGCGGGGCTGGCGGACGAGGAGCGCGGCTGGGGGCTGCGCGGCGAGTCGTACGCGACCCTGACGCAGCTCACCGCGCTGGGCGAGGACACGTGGTTCACGCTGGGCGACAAGGACCTGGCGACGCACGTCGCGCGCACCGCACGCCTGCGCGCGGGCGCCCCGCTGAGCGCGGTCACGGCACAGCTCGCGGCGGCCCTCGGCGTCGCCGCCCGCATCCTGCCCGTCACCGACGACCCCGTGGCCACGCTGCTCGACACGCCGTCGGGGCGGCTCGCGTTCCAGGAGTACTTCGTGCGGCGCCGGCACGCCGACGCCGTGCTCGGCCTGACGTACGACGGCATCGACGACGCCCGCCCGGCACCCGGGGTGCTCGACGCCGTGACCGGCGCCGACGTCGTGGTGGTCGCGCCGTCGAACCCGTTCCTGTCGGTGTTCCCCGTGCTCGGCGTGCCAGGCGTGCGCCGTGCCCTGGAGACGACGACGGCGCGGCGCCTCGCCGTGAGCCCGATCGTCGGCGGCCGGGCGATCAAGGGGCCGGCCGCGCAGATCCTGGAGACGCTGGGGCACGAGGTCTCCGCGCTGGGCGTCGCCCGCCTGTACGCCGGGCTCGTGGACGTCATGGTGATCGACGACGTCGACGCCGCCCTGGCGCCCGCGATCGAGGCGCTCGGGCTCGACGTCCTGGTGACGGACACCATCATGGGCGGCGCTGACGGGCGCGAACGGCTGGCCCGGGCGCTGCTGGAGAGCTCATGACGCCCGTGGTCGCGGTGGTGCCGCTGCGCGACGGCGCCTCCGGCAAGTCGCGGCTGTCCGCCCACCTGACGCCGCAGGAACGCCGGGCGCTGGTGGTCGCGCTGGCGCGGCACGTGCTGGGCACGCTCGCGGCCTACCCGTTCGACGAGATCCTGGTGGTGACGGCCGACCCCGAGTTCACGGCCGAGGTGGTGGGCGAGGTGCTGGTTCCCGTCTCCGTGCTGGCCGAGCCGCCGGGACGCCACGGCCTCAACGCGGCGCTCGACGCCGCCCGCGAGCACGTGCGGGCCACCACGTGGGGCGCGCGCCTGCTGGTCGCGCACGCCGACCTGCCGCTGCTCGCGGTCGACGACGTGGACGCGCTGGTGCGTGAGACCGCGGACGTCGTCATCGCGCCCGACCGCCACGGCACGGGCACCAACCTGCTGCTCCTACCCGCCGACGACGACTTCACGTTCCGGTTCGGCCCCGGCTCCCGCACGGCGCACGAGGCGGAGGCAGCCCGCGGCGGGTGGCGCCTCGCCGTCGTGCAGCGGCCGAGCACCGCGGCCGACCTGGACACCCTGGACGACCTCGCCGAGCTGGCCGGACTGGCTGGACTGGCCGGACTGGCCGACCTGGCTCACTGACCGGTCCACCTGCCGCGGTGCACGACCTCCGCCAGGGGCTTGCGGGGCCTGCGGGCGGGTGACCCGGCCGCGCCACGCCCCGGCTCGTCCGGGTGGCCCACGGCGATCACCCCCGTCGGGTCCCACGCGTCCGGGACGCCGAACGCCGCGTGGAACGCCGGGCGCTGCGGGCCGCCCAGGCCGAAGAAGCACGCCCCCAGGCTCAGGTCCACCGCCGTCTGCAGGATCAGGAGCGACGCCATGCCCACGTCCACGTGCCAGTACGGCACGGGCCAGCGGGACTCGTCGTGCCCCAGGTGCGCGCCCGCCTTGTCCGGCTCGGCATACCGGTCCAGGTAGGCGGCCTTCGACGCCATCGGCACGACGATCAGCGGGGCACGGCGCAGCCCGGCCTTCCACGCCGTCAGGTCCCGGTCCGAGGACGCGGGCGACGCGACCGCCCAGAACAGCTCGCGGTCCGCGGGCGTCTCCAACACCAGGAACGACCAGCCCTGCGTGAACCCGGCGGACGGGCCGCGCACGGCGTTGCCCAGCAGGCGGTCCACCTGGGCGGGGTCCAACGGTTCGTCGGTGAAGGAGCGCACCATCCTCCGCCGCCGCACCACGTCCTGGAACTCCATCGGTCCGGGCCGGCCGTCAGCGGGGCCCGGCCACGGGCGGTGCCGGCGGCACCGGGCTGCGCAGCACCTGCATGACCGCCGTGAACCCCAGCGACCGGTACAGGTGCCGCGCGACCGTGTTGCGTCGGAACACCGTCAGCCCCAGCACGTCGATCTCCTGGTGCCGGCACCAGTCCAGCGCCGCGAGCATCGCCGCCCGGCCCAGGCCCTCGCCGCGGTGCGGGGACAGGATGTACAGGTCGTTGACGAACGCCGCCGAGGGCGGCCGCATCCCCAGCCACATCGCGCCCACGTTCGCGCCCGTCGCGAGGTCGACGACGTCGAGCAGCACCTGGCCGGGCGACGCCAGGCCCGACGGCAGCAGGGTGTCGTAGTCGGCGCGCGACCGGTCGAGCGCCCGGTCCCAGGGCAGGTCGTCGGTGCGCTGCAGCTCACGCGCGTACTCGCCGACCGCCGCGTCCAGGTACGCGTCGAACGTGTCCTGCGTCATGGGTCGCAGCTCCACGTCCCGCGCGGCGGCCGGCCCCGCGGGGGCGTCCCGCGTGAGGTCGAGCGCCATCGTCTGGCTCTCCACCCGGAACTCGCCCGCCTTCGCGAGGGCGGCCATCGTCGGCGCCGCCACCATGCGGTCCAGCACCAGGTACGAGGCGTTGCCGCCGCGCGCGTGGTGCACCAGGAGGCCCAGCACCTCCGCCGCGGTCTCCTCCGGTTCCGCCATCTCGGCGTCGAGCACCAGCAGGTCGCCGCCCTGACGGGTCAGCCACAACCAGCCCGCCTCGCCGTCGCCGCCGAGCACGCGCATCAGGTAGGTGCCGGACAGCCCGTCGGCCGGGGCCAGGTCGTCCACGGCGGCGCGGGCGCGCGCGTGGGCGGCGTCGGCGTCGGACCACAGCGGCGCGAACTGCCAGCGCCGGCGGCGCTCCACCTGCCGGGACCGCCAGGCCCCGTACTCGGCCGCGGGGAACGGCACCAGCTGCACAGTCACGCCCGGCACCCTACGGGGTGCCGCCCACGGACCCCTACCCGAGCGGTGGTGACGGCGCTCGCGCGTGTCACAGGCGCTCGGCGATGATCTCGACCAGCGCCTTGCCCTCGACGCCCGCGAGCTGCACGGCCTGCGTGCGGCAGGAGAAGCCGTCGGCCAGGTACTGCGTGTCGTCGTCGGCCCGGCGCAGGGCGGGCAGCAGGGCGTTCTCGGCCACCGCGACCGACACGTCGTAGTGCCCCTTCTGCATGCCGAAGTTGCCCGCGAGCCCGCAGCATCCGGCCAACACCTCGATCTGGGCGCCGCCGTCGCGCAGCAGCTTCTCGTCCGCCTGGTAGCCCATCACCGCGTGCTGGTGGCAGTGCGGCTGCACCACGGCCTTGAGGTCGCTCAGGTCCGGCAGCGCCCAGTCCTTCGGCGCCGTCTCCGGCTCGGTGAGCAGCTCCGCCACCGTACGGGTCGCGCCCGCCACGGCCACCGCGCGCGGGTCGTCCGGGAACAGGTCGAGCAGGTCGGAGCGCAGCACCGCGGTGCACGACGGCTCCAGCCCCAGGATCGGGATGCCGTTGACGGCGTACGGCCCCAGCACCCGCAGCAGGTTGTCGAGCCGGCGCCGGGCACCGTCGAGCTGCCCCGTGGAGATCCACGTCAGGCCGCAGCACGCCTGCTCGTCCGGGACGACGACGTCGTAGCCGGCCGCCGTGAGCACGGTCACCGCGGCCTGCGGCACGGACGGCGCCATGGCGTCGCTGAACGAGTCCGTCCACAGCACGACCTTGGGCCGGCCGCCCGGCGCGGGGTGGCCGGGCTCCTGCCGGTGGGTCAGGCCGGGCACGCCGTGCGTGGCGCCGCCTCGCTTCCACCAGGTGCGGAACGGCACCTCCGCGAACGTCATCATGTCGCGGCGCGGGTCCATGCCGCCCAGCCACAGCACCGACTTCGCGATCCACCGCACGCCCAGCACCCTGTTGACGAGCGGGGCGAACGGGCCGATCAGGCGGGTCCACCGCGGCAGCCAGCCGAGCACGTAGTGGTCGATCGGGCGCAGCTTGCCCCGGTAGGTGCGGTACAGCACCTCGGACTTGTACTGCGCCATGTCCACCCCCGCGGGGCAGTCCGACGAGCAGGCCTTGCAACTCAGGCACAGGTCCAGCGAGTCGCGCACCTCGGGCGCGCTCAGGCCGCCGATCAGCGTGCCGTTCACCGCGTCCTGCAGCACGCGGGCACGCCCCCGCGTCGCGTCCTTCTCGTCCTTGGTGGCCTGGTAGCTGGGGCACATGAACCCGCCGGACTCGTGGTTGTCCGCGCGGCACTTGCCCACGCCCACGCAGCGGTGCACCGCCTGGGTCAGGTCGTGGTGGTCGTGCGCGAACGAGAACCCGGCGTAGCCCGTCTTCTTCGCGATGCCCTTGAGCGCGCCCTCCCCGGCACCGCCGCCGGACTTCGCGACGGGCAGGCGCGAGGGCACGGCGTGGGCCGCGGGGCGGCGCAGGTTCACGTCCAGTGCCGCGGGGCGCACCACCACGCCGGGGTTGAGCACGTCCTGCGGGTCGAACAGCGCCTTGAACTTCTCCAGCAGCGCGATCGCCTCGGGGCTGTACATGAGCGGCAGCAGCTCCGAGCGCGCACGACCGTCGCCGTGCTCGCCCGAGAGGGAACCCCCGTGCGAGGCCACCAGCTCGGCCGCGTCGACCATGAACGTGCGCAGCACCGAGCCGGACGCCTCCAACGGGAAGTCGATCCGCAGGTGCACGCAGCCGTCGCCGAAGTGCCCGTACGCCAGCCCGTCCACGCCGTAGCGGGCCATGAGCTCGTCCAGCTCGCGCAGGTACGCGCCCAGCTTCGCGGGCGGCACCGCCGAGTCCTCCCAGCCCGGCCACGCCTGCTCGCCCGATCCCGTGCGCCCGGCCAGCCCCGCGCCGTCGGCCCGGATCTGCCACATCTTGGTCGCGTCCACGCCCGCCGCGTGGACCTGCGAGTCGAGCGCCGACGACGCTGCCACGATCGCCTCCGCGTGGCGTTGCGCCTCCTCCTGCGTGGCGCCCGAGACCTCGATCATGAGCCAGCCCGCGCCGCGGGGCAGCGGCGGCACGGCATCGGCCCCTCGCGCCCGGCGGACGACGTCGACCAGGCGCGCGTCCAGGCCCTCGATCGCCAGCGCCGCGTCGCCCGCCGCCTGCGAGCCGACGCCAAGCAGGGCGGGGACGTCGTCGGCCGCGGACGGCATGTTCGGGTAGCCGAGCACCACCAGGGTGGGCTTGGCGGGCAGCGGCACCAGCCGCAGCGTCGCCTCCACCACGGTGACGCACGTGCCCTCCGTGCCCACGAGCGCCTTCGCCAGGTCGGAGCCGTTCTCCGGCAGCAGATGCTCCAGCGAGTACCCCGACACCTGGCGGCCGAACCGCCCGAACTCCGTGCGGATCAGGGCCAGGTTCTCGCGCACCAGCTCCTTGAGGCCCGGCACCGCCGCGAACTCGGGGTCGCCCGCACCCGCGACGAACCGGCGTCCACGCCCGTCCACCACGTCCAGGCTCACCACGTTGTCCGCCGTGCGGCCGAACGCGACGGCGTGCGGGCCGCACGCGTTGTTGCCGATCATCCCGCCCAGGGTGGCGCGGTTCTGTGTCGAGGGGTCCGGGCCGAACCGCAGCCCGTGCGGGGCCGCCGCCTTCTGCAGCGTGGACATGACCGTGCCCGGTTCGACGACGGCGGTGCGCGCCTCCGGGTCGATGCTCACCACCTGGTTCAGGTAGCGCGACAGGTCGATCACCGCGCCCGGCCCGACGGCGTTGCCCGCCACGGACGTGCCCGCGCCGCGTGCCGTGACCGGCACCGCCAGCTCGCGCAGCACGTCCAGCGCCCCGAGCAGCTCGTCACGGGTGCGCGGCTGGACCACCACGTCGGGGACCACGCGGTAGTTCGACGCATCCGTCGCGTACTCGGCGCGGCGGCGGGCTCCCACCTCGACCTCACCGCCGACGACGACGGTGCGCACCGCCTTCGCCACCGCGTCCCGCGCGGCGGCCGCAGCGCGTTCCACCTCCACGGCGTCACCACCGGCGGCCACAGGGACAGGGTTCTCGGTCTCAGCGGTCACCTCAGGCACGCGCCCGATTCTTGCACCCACCGTGCGCCAGGGCCGCCCCGGTGACGCAGCGGCCCCACCGTGACAACGCCTCCGGTCGCTCCACCGGCCCGGTCAGCGCGTCACGGTCGTGAAGTCCAGCGCGGCGTCCGTCACGGCCAGGACCGTCCAGGTGGTGCCCGCGTCGTCGCTCAGCTCGTAGGTGGGCAGGAACAGCACCGCGCCCGACGGCGCCCAGTACTGCGCCAGCCCCAGCCGGGCCCCGGTGATCGTCACGTCGGCCACGGGCCACGCGACCGGATCCCCCGCCGACGGCGGTGCGGGCACCGCGGCGGGGCCCGACGTCGCGGCGGCCCTCTCCGCGACCGCGAGGGGCATGACCCCGCCGTCGCCGAAGCGCGGGTCGCTCAGGCGCCGCACGGCCTCGGCCGGGCTGACCACGGGGTACTCGCCCAGCGGGACGATGTCGGCGAGCGAGCCGTACAGCCCGGCCAGTCCGCCGTCCGCGACCGACGCCGACCACGCGTCCTGCGTCAGCGTGCCGCCCACGATCCGGCGGGCCGTCACCCACCGCACGGCGTCACCGGCGTCGGCCCTCGGCTCGACCGTGACCTCGAACTGGCCCGGGTCGACGCCGAGCGCCCGCATGGCGTCCGCGAGCGCCGTCGCCGCGGCGGCGTCGTCCACGGTCGTGGCGGGCGGGGTGGGGCAGCCCGTCTCGGCGTCGGGCGTCGCGCAGGTCCACGGGTCGAGAGCGGGGTTCGCGTACCCCAGCGACGCGGTGCCGTCGCCCGTGAGCCACACGGACGGGCCGCTCCCGTCGGTCGGTCCGACCGCCCAGGACAGGTCACCCTCCGCGCGGACGTCGCCGGGCACGCCCAGCGCGGCGGCCGCACGCGCGGCCGTCTGCTCGGTGGCCGCCCCACGGGCGTCGAACGCGAAGGCCTGGCCGGTGCCGCCCTGGTCGGACAGCCCGGCGGAGCGGAACGTGGTGCGCCCGACGTACGACGGGTAGGCCTGGTCCGCTGCCGCACCTGCCGACGACGAGTCGGCCGCGGAGCCCGCCAGAGCCCCGCGGGCCGCCTCGGGCGCGGCACCGTCTCCTGCCTCGGGTGCGGCGACGGGTGCCTGGGCCGCACCGGGCGCCGCGAACCCCGCCGCGTCCGCGACGGCCGCGTCGGAGGCGGCGCCCGCCCCGTCGCCGGTCAACGCATCTCCCGTCAGCGCGCCCGCGAGGTAGCCGCCGCCCCCGATGACGACGGCGCCGGCCACCGCGGCCGCGACCAGGACCCGGCGTCGGCGCGCGGGAGCCCGGCGCGCGGCCAGCTCGTCCGTGTTCTCGGGGGTGCTGTCGTGGGTGCTGTCGGGGGTCTTGTCGGGGCCCGCCTCTCGGGCGAGGGCGTCCCGCCGGGCGTCGACCTTCGCGTGCAGGGCCTCGGCCCGCGGCTCGGGGACACCGTCGGCGGGGTCGGCGGCCCGCAACCGGTCGAACGCCTCGTCCGGGTGGACCTCGTCGGGGCGCTCGTTGCTGGGCTCGTTCATGGGGTCTCCTCAGGCTCCGGAGGGGTCAGGGGTCCAGGCGACGCGGAGGCGGGCTCGGGCCCGGGACAGGGCGGCGTCGGCTCCCCCGCGGCTGACGTCGAGGACGGCGGCCAGGTCGTCGCCCGTCAGGCCGTCCCAGGCGACGAGCAGCAGGATCTGCCGGTCGCGCGGGCTCAGGCCGGCGAGCGCCGCGCGCACCCGTTCGTCGTCGATGGCCAGGTCGGCCGGGTCGACGTCGTCGGGCACCTCGGGCACCGCCGCCACGGGGACGGCCTGCGCCTTGCGGCGGTGGTTGGCGAGCACGAACCCGGCGGTGCGGTACAACCACGGCAGCTCGGCGCCGTCGGGCACGTCGGTGCGGCGGCGCCAGGCCGTGGCGAGCACGTCGGCGGTGAGGTCCTCGGCAGCCTCGGAGCGCGACCCGCCCCCGGGCAGGCGCCGCACGAAGTACCGGTGCAGGGCGGTCGCGTGGGCCGCGAAGAGCGCGTCGAACCAGGCGGCGTCGTGCACGCCGGCCGCTGCGTCGCCGGGGTTTGGGGCGGGCGTCGCATCACCGCGCCGTCGGGGCTCCATGCCCCTACTGTGTCGTCACCGCCGGGGCCCTTGCAGCGTTCGTGTCGGCCGAGTGACCGACGGGGTGCGCTCAGGCTTCCAGCACGAGCGTCACGGGGCCGTCGTTGACCAGCTCGACGGCCATCATCGCCCCGAACTTCCCCGTGGCCACCTCCAGCCCGCGGCGGCGCAGCCCGTCGACGACGGCGTCGACGAGGGGCTCGGCGACGGGCCCCGGGGCGGCGGCGCTCCAGGACGGGCGGCGGCCCTTGCGCGCGTCGCCGTAGAGCGTGAACTGGCTGATCACCAGCACGGGGGCGCCGTCGTCGAGCGCCGAACGCTCGTCGTGCAGGATGCGCAGCTCGGCGATCTTGCGGGCGATGGTGTCGGCCTGCGCGGGGGTGTCGTCGTGCGTGACGCCCACGAGCGCCACGATCCCCGGCCGGTCGATCGCCCCGACGACGACGCCGTCGACGCTCACGGACGCGCGCGTGGCCCGCTGCAGGACGGCCCTCATGCGGGCGTCCCGGCCTCGGACACGCCACCGGCGAACGGCACCCGGATCTCCCCGACCACGCGCCCGTGGCCCAGCACCTGGATACTGTCCGCCAGCGCCCTCAGCGCGGCACCGGCCTCGACGGCGGCACCATCGAGCACCAGTCGCAGCACGGCCGCGAGGATCGCGGGGCGCGGCCGGTGGGACCCGTCGAGCACCTTGAACGCGAACGCCGTCCCGTCCGGCAGCGCCCCGGCGTACACGCCCTCGGCGCCGTCCTTGGCCACGAGCCCGGGCACGGCCCGCATCGCGGTGGTCACGTCGCGCCCGGTGCCGCCCACCAGCTCGGGGCGCGCGGACATGGCGTGGGCCACCCGGCGCTCCGGCGTCGTCGGCGCGGCGGTCGCGATCCGCTGGAAGGCACGCGCGAGCCCGCGCAGCGACGTCGAGAACAGGGGCGCCCCGCACCCGTCCACGGTGACGTGCGGTGCGGCGGCGTCGCCCGTGAGCGCGGCGACCTCGGCGGCCACGGCGACCTGCAGCGGGTGCGCGGGATCCAGATACGTGGCGGTGTCCCACCCGGAGGCGACGCACGCGGCCAGGAACGCAGCATGCTTGCCCGAGCAGTTCTGGGTGATCGCCGCGGGGCCGCTCCCGGCGGCGCGCCACGCGGAGGCGGCCTGCGGGTCGAGCGGCATGTCGGGCGTGTTGCCCAGTGCCTCCACGCCCAGCCCGGCGGCGGCCAGGATCGCGCGGACCGCGTCCAGGTGGGCCTCCTCGCCGCTGTGCGAGGCGGTCGCGATGGCCAGTTCGGCGTCGTCAGCGGGGGCGAAACCGCTGCGCAGCGCCGCCACCGCCTGGACGGGCTTGAGCGAGGACCGCGGGTAGATGACGGCGTCGGCGTCGCCGACGGCGAGCGCGACCGACCCGTCCGGCCGCAGCACCACCAGGTGGCCCAGGTGCACCGACTCGACCAGGTCGCCGCGCACCACCTCGGCCAGGAGGCCCGCACTCACCACTGCGGGTATCACCACTGCGGGTATCACCACTGCGGGCCCCGGGGGCCCTGCGGGCGGCGGGGGCCGCCCGTGCCGTACGGCTTGATGGCAGGGCGCACATCGAACCAGTAGATCAGGGCGGGGGCGAGCGCGATCACGTTGAGGAACGAGCCCGAGGTGAGGAACATCGGCGGCAGGCCCAGGAAGCCGATCACGGCGCCGATCCCGAGCAGGGCCAGCCAGAAGCCCCTGGTGCGCTTGCCCTCCGAGGTGTAGGCACGCTCCGGACGGCGGGCACCATCGATGAGCGCGACCACCTGCACGGCGAAGACGACGACGGCGAGGGCGCTGAGCACCAACCACTGGACCGATCCGATGAGACTCACGGGGAGACCCTAGGGCACCACGTGCAGCCCCTGCGCGCGAGCGGCCGACGCGAACCGGTCGTCCCAGGCCGCGATGATCGTCCCGGGGTGACGCAGGGCCCGGGCGGAGGCGAGGTGCACGGCATCGTCGGCCCGCAGCGGTACCGCGCCGTCCGCGAGCAGGGCGGCGGCGTCGCGCCCGATCCGCTCCCCCACCTCGACGACGGCGAACCGGGTCCACAGCCGTTCCCAGCCCGCGACGGCGCGGTGGTGCGCGGCGGCGTCGAGCAGCCCGGCGCGCACCCCGGCGGCCAGCGCCGCGCGCACCTCGACGTCCGCGATCCGGCTCGTGACGACGACGTCGGCGCGGTTGAACAAGGCGGACGCGAGATCAGAACCGGACTCGCGGACCACGAGCTTGACCAGCGCGGACGCATCGAAGTAGACGAGGGCCACGGGGTCAGCGCCGGATCCTGCGGACCAGGGAGGACATGCCGCCGCGAGTCGCCGGGCCGGCGGCGGGCGGCTCGTGGGGAGTTCGCGGTTCGGCCGCAGGGGTCAGCAGGCCGTCGCGTACCAGCGACTGCACCAGGTCGGCGGCGCCGATGCCGGTCAGCCGGGCGACGGGCACGCCGCGCTCGGTGATGATGACGTCCTCGCCCGCGCGGGCGGCCTCGATCCACGTCTTGAGCTCGGCGCGCAACGCGCTGACGGCGACCTCCATGCGGGCACGCTATCGGTCCGGTGCCCTCACACCACAGACCGACCCGCGCACCGCCCCTCGGCGCGCGGGGATGCGACGCTCACAGGTCGCGCAACGTCGCCCGCGCGTCGGCAGCACCCACGCCGGTGGCCTCCAGCAGGTCGACGACCGGGGAGCGCAGCAGCAGCACGAGCGACTGGATGCCCCAGTGCTCGGCGGCCTCGCGCGGGTCGGCATCGCGCGCCAGCCCGGTCAGGGTGTGACGTGCCGCCGCCGGGTCCACCCCGCGCTCGACGGCGGAGGCGAGCTCACGCGTTCCCGCCGCGAACCGGCTCAGCAGATCGGCCAGCACGGCCCGCTCGGGCGGCGGGGCACCGTCCACCCCGACCGGCGCGCGCCGCACCAGCACCCGGATGGAACGCATGGCGCGGTCCACGAGCACCGCCTGGTTCTCGAGGCGTTGCAGCTCGTCGCGGTGCACCCGGTTGACGCTGACGCGCGCCTGGTCGTTGGCGTGCCGCACCCGGTCCAGCCATTCCTGGAGGGCCGGGTCCGCGGCGCGCGCCCGCACGAGCGCGGCCTCGAGCGCGTCCGCGTCACCCACGCGAGCCGCCGCAGCGGTCTGCTCGACGACGATGGCGAGCGCCGTCGTGGCCGTGGTCCCCAGCCGGCGCACGGTACGGCGTGGATCACCCGGCGTGAGCAGGGCGATGGCCAGCGCGACCGCGCCGCCCATCAGGGCGTCCCCGGCGCGCCCCAGCGGCCCGCCGGTCAGCGACGGCAGCCCGACGACGACGATCGCCTGGGTCCCGGCCTGCGCGGCGAGCACCGCGCCGCGGTCCACGAACCGGGCGAGGAGCGCCGCCACCACCAGCACGGTGCTGAGCTGCCACCAGCCCGACCCGATGATGCGGACGACGACGTCGCCCACGCCCACCCCGAAGGTCACCCCGAGCGCGACCTCGGCGATCTTGCGCAGGTCGCGCTCGAACGAGAACCCCAGGCAGGCCCAGGCGGCGATCGCGGCGAAGAACGGCTGCTCGTGGCCCAGCAGCCACCCCGCCAGCACGTAGGCGATGCCCGCGGCGGCCGCGGCCTGCAGGAGCGGCCAGAACGAGGTACGGACCCGCGAGAAGCCCTGCCGGGCACGGGCGCGCAGCACCACCCGGCGCACGACGCCGTGGGCCAGCCGTGCGCCCAGGCGTCCGTCGCCGGGCACGCTCATGCCGAGAAGCTGCCCAGGTTCCCCGGCGCGGACAACCCGCGCGTCAGCGGCCCCCGCGCGGGCGGCCGGTCGACGGCCACGCCCTCGCCGGGCACCACGACCTCCTGGGCCGCGGCCACCTCGACACGCTCGCCCGATACCTCTCCGGCGACCACGAGCTCGGCGTCCTCGGGGACCGACCGCTTGATCACGGCGAGCCCCACGGGTCCCAGCTCGTGGTGCCGCGCCATCGACGTCATGACGCCCACGTCGCGCCCGCCCGCCAGCACCTGCGCCCCCGCCTCGGGCAGCACGTGCCCGGACCCGTCCAGGTGCAGGAACACGAGCCGGCGCGGCGGGCGGCCCAGGTTCACCACGCGGGCGACGGTCTCCTGCCCGCGGTAGCAGCCCTTGTGCAGGTGCACGGCAGTGCGCAGCCAGTCGAGCTCGTGCGGGATGGAGCGGTGGTCCACCTCGCGGGCCAGGCGCGGGCGGTACGCCTCGACGCGCAGCGCCTCGCTGGCCCACGTGCCGGCAAGGCGGGCGCCGGCGGCCTCGCGAGCGGCGACCTCGTCCGCAACGGTTGCGCGCGGCACGAGCACCAGCCGCCAGGGCCGCTGAGCGCCCGGGTGGTCGGCCGCGTCGGGGCCGTACCGGGTGCCGCCGGCGGCCACCACGGGCCACGTGTCCCACCAGGTCAGCGGGCCGTCCGGGGTGCCCTCGGCCGCGACCGGCTCGCCGATGGCCGCCCAGTGCGCGGTGACGTCCGCGACCTCGACGCGGCGTGTGAACCGCATCTGGTCGAGCCACTGCGCGAGCGGGGCGGCGTGGTCGGCCTCCGTGATCAGCCACGTGGCCTCGCCGTCGTCGACCACCCCGGCGGCGTGCTCGACGTGCCCCTGGGGGCTGAGCACGAGCAGCTCGGTGGAGGTGCGCGGGGGCAGCGCGCTCAGGTGCTGGGAGGTGATGTCGTGCAGCCACACCAGGCGGTCCGGCCCGGACACGCGCACGACGCCGAGGTGCGACTGGTCCACGACCGCCGCGCCGCGCACCAGCGCGCGCTGCTCGGCGACGGGGTCGCCGTAGTGCCAGGCGACGCCCGCGTCGGGGCCGGTGGCCGCGACGGCGCCGTGCCGTGCCAGGAGCGGGCTGCCCATCACTGCTCCACCCCGGTGACCGGGGCGTCGAGCCGCACGAGCTGCCCCGAGGAGTACGACTGCAGCGGGTGCCCGAACGCCGTGAGGTCCTCGCTCCAGAACAGCCGCCCCTGCACCAGGCCGAACATGCGGCGCGACCCGCTGACATCCGGGCTGGTGGCCGTGCGTACGGTGCGTTGCGACGCGAGCTCGACACGGCCCCCGCCCACCCAGCCCAGGTACGCGGTCAGGCGTCCCGACGCGTCGGCGAGCAGCACCTCGATGGTGTGCTGGTCGTCGCCCAGCCCGTCGAGCGCCTCGGTGGAGGGCCGCCAGTAGCCGGTCTCGGTGGTCCACACCTGCGCCGCCGCGACCTCGGCGTCGGACGGCGGCGTGAAGTCGGCGTCGGGGGCGGTCAGGTCGATGCGCTCGGGCACGTCCCCGTCCAGCAGGCGCAGCGTGGACTCGTACCGCAGGTACGGCCCGCCGTCGTGGTCGAGGACGACGTCGGCCGCCACGCGGCGGCGCGCGACGCCCGGGTACTCGACCACGCCCGCGCCCCGCCATCGTCCGACGAGCCAGGCCAGCGGGTAGACCTCCGGCGCGAGCGACTCGTCGAACGCGAACGGCATCAGCGCTGGCCTGCGAACAGCTTGTAGACGACGTAGCCCGCGAACCAGGTGATGGCGACCACCGTGACGATCAGCAGGCCGATGAAGAAGGCTTCGAGTCCGGCATACATGGGGCGATCCTATCCAGGCGGGGAGGCTTCTCCCAGCGCTTCTCCCAGCGCTTCGCTCATGCGGCGCGCAGCCGCCGGCCCAGCAGGTAGAGCTCGCACCCGAGGCAGAGTCCGACGACGGCGTTCAGCGCGGCGGCCACGAACGCGACGCCCGCCGCGACCGGGACGCCCAGGTCGACTCCCGCGAGGCCCAGGACGACGCCGACGGCGGTCACGAGCAGCCCCACCACCTGCGCGAAGCGCGGCGGGCGCGGGTCCTCCAGCTCGGCGGGCGGCGCCAGGCGCGGGCGCACCAGGGCGCGGAACACCCAGCCCTGCCAGGTGCCCTGCGCGCCGAACGCCGCACCGGCCGCAAAGCTCAGCGCGACGAGGATCAGCAGCACCAGCGCGGCGGTGCGGGTGGACTCCCCGACGCCGAGCACGACGACGACGGCGAGCAGCACGGCGGTGATCCCGGCGGCGACGCGCGGGCCACGGGGGTCGATCCCGGCGGGAACAGTCATGAGGGAACTCCAGTCGAGGTTCGGGACACGGTCGAGGGGCGTGACGCGGTCGCAGGGGGACTCAGCCGCAGAGGGCGAGCGCCTGCTTGGCCTGGGCAGGCGTCATGGCGCCGCTCGCGCGGGCGACCTCCGCGCCGTCGGAGTCCAGGAGCAGCACGGTGGGCGTGGTCAGCACGCGGAGCTCCTTGACCAGGTCGAGGTGCTGGTCGACGTCGAGCTCCTGGTGCAGCACGCCGTCCTCCCTGGCGGCGAGCGACCCGAGCACACGCGCGGTGGCGCGGCACGGCGAGCACACCTCGGCCGAGAGCTGGAGGAACGTGGCCCGCGCACCGAGCGCGACCCCCCGTTCGGCCCACCGGCCGGCCGCGGAGGTGGCGGCCTGCCCGGTGGCGGTGACCCGCATGCGCCCCTGCCGGGCACGCCAGATCCCGCCCACCAGGGCGGTCACCACCAGGAGCGCGGCGAGCGCGACGAGCTGCGGCACGGTTGTTCCTTCCTGCGGACGCGGCCGAGCCCCTCGCGGGGACTCATAGACAACGCATCGTTCAACGATCAATGATCGCGCAGGATTCCGAGTGCTCGCCACCACGCGCCCACATGCTGGACAGGATGCAACTCAGCCCAGCAGGACCCTGCCCACCGCGAACACGAGCATGCCGCCCACGGCCACCGGTGTCGCCGACGCGGCCAGCCCGGCCAGGCGCCCCTGCGCCTGCGGGACCCGCTCCGCCAGCACGCGCACCGTGCCCACGCCCAGCCCGCCCGCGAGCCCGGCGACGAGCCCCGTCAACGGCTCGACCTCGGGCAGCAGCGAACCGATGGCGGCCCCCGCCACCCCCGCACCCGCGACGGCGAGCAACGCCCCCAGCCACCCGCGCGCCGCGGCGAGGGCGGACAGCGCGGCAGCCACGGCGATCGCCGTCGCCGCCGTGATCACCAGGGCCGACCCGCCCTGGGACCGCTCCGTGGCGATCCAACCCCCCGCCGCCGCGGCGACGAACGCGCCGGCCACCGACCCGCTGACCGACTCGACCAGCCGCGACCGCCCGTCACGGCGCAGCATCTCCGCGAGGAACGCAAGCACGAGCGCCATGGCGACGACGATCGGCAGGTGGCGCAGCACCGGCTCCCCCTGGGTGCGCCAGGCCACCGCCGCCCCGCCCAGCCCGGCGCCGAGCACCACGATGGTGGCGCCGCCGTGCACGGGGGCGTCCAGGAGTCGCGACCAGCCGAGCGCCAGCAGTGCCACGAGCAGCACGATCACGCCGACCAGGGGCACCTCGCCGAAGTACGAGGCGCCGGCGACGGCGGCACTGAGGACGACGGTCGTCACGGCGCGGGTGGAGAGGCTCACGGTGTCGAGTATCGCGGACTGGTCACCCGACGTGCTCGCGAGTGCGGTGCGGGACGGTAGTTTTGGCGACACGCCGCGACACGCACCGGCCAGGGAGGAAGACACGATGGCCGACCTCCTGCTGCTCACGCCCGCAACGGGCGCCTCCGCCGAGATCGTCCCGGCGCTCGGTCTGCTCTCGCACCGGGTCCGGGTGCTCCCGCTGGAGCCACCCACGCTCTCGGACACCGACGACGCCGACGTCGTGCTCGTCGACGCCCGCCGCGACCTGGCCGGCGCGCGCAGCACCTGCCGCCTGCTCGCCGCGATGGACCTGCCGGTCCCGACGGTGCTGGTGCTCACCGAGGGCGGCCTGACCGCCGTCACGCACGAATGGGGCGCCGCCGACGTGGTCCTGGCGCAGGCGTCGCCCGCGGAGGTCGAAGCGCGCCTGCGCCTGGCCGTCGAGCGAGCCCGCCACGGTAGCGTCGACGACGCCCCCGAGGAGATCTCCGCGGGGGATCTGACGATCGACGCTGGCGGGTACACGGCCCGGCTGCGCGGCCACCCGATCGACCTGACCTACAAGGAGTTCGAGCTGCTCAAGTACCTGGTGCAGCACCCGGGCCGCGTCTTCACCCGCGCCCAGCTCCTCCAGGAGGTGTGGGGCTACGACTACTACGGGGGCACCCGCACGGTGGACGTGCACGTGCGGCGACTGCGCGCCAAGCTCGGCCCGGAACGCGAACAGCTCATCGGCACGGTCCGCAACGTCGGCTACCGGTTCGACCCGCCCAAGGACCGCGTCGGCAAGCCGGCCGACGCCGCCCCCGCGACAGACAGGACCGCTCCATGACCGACACCGCCGACGTCGCCGACTACTCGTCCGCGCTGCTCGACGGGCCCTGGCGCCACGAGTTCGTGCCGGCCAACGGCGCGCGGTTCCACGTGGCCCTCGCCGGGCCCGAACGTGGACCGCTCGTGGTGCTGCTGCACGGGTTCGGCCAGTTCTGGTGGACGTGGCGCCACCAGATCCCGGCGCTCGCCGAGGCCGGGTACCGCGTGGCCGCCATGGACCTGCGCGGTGCCGCGGCGTCCGACAAGCCGCCGTCGGGCTACGACATCCCGACCCACACGCGCGACGTCGCCGGGGTGGTCCGCTCGCTGGGCCACGGCCGGGCCGTCGTCGTCGGCTGCGGGCTGGGCGGGACCACCGCCTGGTCGATGGCCGCGCTCCAGCCGGCCGTGACCGCCGCAGTGGCCGCGCTCTCGAGCCCGCACCCCGCCCGGCTGCACACCCCGCTGCTCGCTCAACTCACCCCCGCGGGGCGGCGCTTCGTCGCGTTCCTGCAGGTGCCGTCGCTGCCGGAACGGCGCCTGCGCGACACCGACCTGATCGAGCGCGTCTTCGCCCTGGGTGCCGCCACGCCGCTCGACGCCACCGCCGTCGCGCACTACCGCACCATGCTGCGCATCCCGTTCGCGGCGCACACGGCCGTCGAGGCGACGCGATGGCTGGTCCGCTCCGCGCCCCGGCCGGACGGCCGGCGCTACACCGCGGCCGTGCGCCGCGTCCTCGCACTGCCCACCCTCCAGGTCCACGGCGCGCTCGACGGCATCGTGCGCCGCGACCGGGCCGACGCCGACGGCGCCGCGTTCAGCCGCGACTTCCGCTTCGAGGTGGTCGACGGCGCCGGACACTATCTGGCCGAGGAGGCACCGCGGGCGGCCACCGAGCTGCTGCTCGACTGGCTGCCCGCCACCCGCTGAGGGCCCTCAGCGCGGCGGGCCGGACTTGACCAGCTTCGCCGCAGCCTCAGGGTCGGTCTCGCCGATCCCGTAGGACGGGCACAGGGCCGCGATCGGGCACGCCCCGCACGCGGGCCGCTTGGCGTGGCAGATGCGCCGCCCGTGCCACACCACGTGGTGCGAGAGCATCGTCCAGTCCCTGCGCTCGAACAGCGCGCCCACCTCGTGCTCGACCTTGACCGGGTCGTCCGACGTCGTCCACCCGAACCGCCTGGCCAGGCGCAGGAAGTGGGTGTCCACCGTGATGCCCGGGACGCCGAACGCGTTGCCCAGCACCACGTTCGCCGTCTTGCGGCCGACGCCGGGCAACGTGACCAGGTCCTCCAGGCGCCCGGGCACCTCGCCGTCGTACCGCTCGACGAGCGCGCGGGCGAGACCGATCAACGACCGCGTCTTGGCCCGGAAGAAGCCGAGCGGGCCCAGGATCACCTCCAGCTCGGCCGGGTCCGCCGCCGCGTACGCGGCCGCGTCCGGGTAGCGCGAGAACAGCGTGGGCGTGGTCGCGTTGACCCGCACGTCGGTGGTCTGCGCGCTGAGCACCGTGGCCACGAGCAGCTCCAACGGCGTCGTGAAGTCCAGCTCGGCACGGGCGTCCGGGTAGCGCTGCGCGAGCAGACGGTCGATGCGGCGGGCGCGGCGCACCAGCGCCAGGCGGCTCTCGCCGGTCGGGGTCGTTGCCTGGGGGACCGCGCTCGACGTCGACACCCCCGCAGCGTAACCACGACGTGACCTCTAGGCCCGCACCAGCGCCGTCTCACGCCAAGCACGTCCGGAGAACGCCAAGTGTGAGGCAGTATTGATATCTGGAACACATTCTCGGGCCCGGACACCTCCTCGTGGCCCCGACCAGAACGTGAGGATTCTTCGTGGACGACACCACCGTGCTCTCCGCACCGCTCTTCGCCGACATGGACGACGTCGAGTCGCGCGCGCTGCTCGAGACGATGGTCCCGGTCGAGCTGTCTCGCGGTGACGTGCTCTTCCGCGAGGGCGACCCCGGTGACCGGCTGTACGTGATCGCCCAGGGCAAGATCAAGCTGGGCCGCCGCTCGAGCGACGGGCGCGAGAACCTGCTCTCGGTGCTCGGCCCGGGTGAGATGTTCGGTGAGCTGTCCCTGTTCGACCCGGGCCCCCGCACGGCCACGGCGTCCTCCGTCGCGGACTCGGTGGTCTACGAGCTGCGCCACCACGCCCTGGTGCAGTGGGTCAACGAGCACCCCCGCGTGGCCACCCACCTGCTCGGCGCGCTGGCCCGCCGCTTGCGCCGCACCAACGAGACGCTGGCGGACCTCGTGTTCTCCGACGTGCCCGGCCGCGTCGCCAAGGCGCTGCTGGACCTCTCCGAGCGGTTCGGCGAGCCGTCCGACGAGGGCGTGCGCGTGGCCCACGACCTCACGCAGGAGGAGCTCGCCCAGCTCGTGGGCGCCTCGCGCGAGACCGTCAACAAGGCGCTGGCCGACTTCGCCGCCCGCGGGTGGGTGCGCCGCGAGGGCCGCGCCGTCGTCCTGCTGGACATGGACCGCCTGGAGCGTCGCGCCCGCTGAGGATGTGCGCGAGGCACGTCCGGGTCAGCCGCGCAGCTCGACCACCAGCTCGACCTCGACCGGCGAGTCCAGCGGCAGCACCGCGACGCCGACGGCGGAACGGGCATGCACCCCGGCATCGCCGAAGATCTCGCCCAGCACGTTCGACGCACCGTTGATGACGCCCGGCTGCCCGGTGAACGCCGGGTCGCTGGCCACGAAGCCCACCACCTTCACGACGCGCACGACGTCGTCGAGCGAGCCGACCAACGACCGGACCGCGGCAAGGGCGTTGAGCGCGCACAGGCGCGCGTACCCGGCCGCGGCCTCGGGATCCACCAGGCCGGCGCCGGTGCCCACCTTGCCCGTGCCCGGCAGCGCGCCGTCCACGAACGGCAGCTGCCCCGACGTGTACACGTACCGTCCGGTGCGCACCGCGGGCACGTACGCCGCGACCGGCGCCGCGACGTCGGGCAGGGCGATGCCGAGCTCCGCGAGGCGTGCCTCGGCGCTCATGCGTCGCCGCGCGGGCGCTTGAGGTAGGCCACCAGCCCGGTGCCGTCCGGGCCGGGAACCACCTGGACCAGCTCCCACCCGTCGGCGCCCCACTGGTCCAGGATCGCCTTGGTGTTGTGAATGATCAGGGGGATCGTTGCGTACTCCCACGTCGTCGCCATGAACCAACAGTAGCGGGGGCGCTCCACAGGACCTGCACAGTGATTCCCCGCCTCACCACCCGCGCGACGACGCCGCGACCACGTACGCTCGACGCCATGGCGAGACCCGCGACACCACACGAGCCACGGCGCATCACCCGGACCATCCCTGCGGCACAGCTCGTGGCGTTGCTCGCGGCGTTCATCCTGGTGGCCACTGCCGGTGGCGTGCTGGCCGCCGGCCTGGTGATCCCCGTCGCAGCGGGCGCCAACAGCGCGACCGACAGGTCGCTGGCGCTGTTCGACGAGGTGCCGGACGAGCTCAAGCCGGGCCCGCTCTCGCAGGCGTCGTTCATGTACGCGTCCGACGGCTCGCTGCTGGCCACGTTCTACGCCCAGAACCGCATCGTCGTCCCGCTCGACCAGGTGTCCGAGCCGATGCAGCACGCCGTCATCGCCATCGAGGACGAACGGTTCTACCAGCACGCCGGCGTCGACCCGCGCGGCCTGGTGCGGGCGTTCGTCAACAACGCGCTCGACAAGCCCCAGCAGGGCGCCTCGACGCTGACACAGCAGTACGTCAAGAACGTGCTCATCGACGAGGCCGAGCAGTCAGGCGACCCGTTCGGCGTCATCGAGGCCCGCGAGGACTCGATCGCGCGCAAGGCACGCGAGATGAAGCTGGCCATCGCCATCGAGCAGCAGATGTCGAAGGACGAGATCCTCCAGGGCTACCTCAACGTCGCCCAGTTCGGCACCTACAGCGTGTACGGCGTCGAGACGGCCGCGCGCTACTACTTCAGCAAGTCCGCCAAGGACCTCAGCATCGTCGAGGCCGCGACCATCGCGGGCATCACCAAGGCACCGTCCCGGTACGACCCCTCAGTCCCCGACAACCTGGAGATCGCCCAGCAGCGGCGGGACATCGTCATCCGGAAGATGTGGGGCCTCGGCTACATCAGCACGGAGGACCGCGACGCCGCCCTGGCCACGCCCCTGGCCGACACCCTGCACATCACGCCCGTGCCCACGGGCTGCCAGTCCTCGGGCGGCTCGGCGTTCTTCTGCTCCTACGTGATCGCCGAGATCATGAACAGCCCCGAGTTCGGCGAGACCAAGGAGGAACGCCAGGAGCTCCTGAACCGCGGCGGCCTGAAGATCCACACCACGCTCGACGCCGCCAAGCAGGCCGCGGCAGCAGAGATCATCAGCGCACGCGTCCCCGCGGCCAACGAGGCCGGGCTCGACGCCGCCGTGGTCACCGTGGAACCCGGCACCGGGAAGATCCTGGCGATGGCCCAGAACATCCCGTACGACGCCACCACCGACCCGGCGCCCGGTACGACGTCCGTGAACTACTCGGCCGACCCGCTGCACGGCGCGTCCAAGGGCTTCCAGCCCGGCTCGAACTTCAAGCCGTTCGTGCTCGCCCAATGGCTCAAGGAGGGGCACACGCTCAACGAGACCGTCAACGCGAACCGGGTCGAACGGCCCGGAAGCGCGTGGCACTCGTCGTGCAGCAGGCTCGGCAACGACTCGTGGGGACCGCGGAACGCCGAGGGCAGCGCCGGCGGCAACATCTCCGTGTACCGGGCCACGTACGAGTCCGTGAACACGGCCTACGCGACCATGTCCACCAAGATCGACCTGTGCGGGCTGCGGAACACCGCCTGGGACATGGGCTTCCGCCCCACCACGAAGACCGATCCCACCACGACCGTGTTCAACCCGACGGTGGACGACATCCAGATCCGGCCCTCCATGATCCTCGGCACGCAGACGACGTCGCCGCTCCAGCTCGCCGCGGCGTTCGGCACCCTGGCCAGCAACGGCACCTACTGCTCGCCTGTCGCGATCACCCAGGTGCTCAAGCCCGACGGGTCCGAGATCCCCGTGCCGTCCGCGAACTGCAACCCCAACGCGCTGGCCCCCAACATCGCCGCCACCGTCGTCGACGCCATGCAGAAGGTGTTCACCGAACGCCGCGGCACCGCCTACGGCAACGCACTGCCCGACGGCCGCGTCGCGGCCGGCAAGACGGGCACCAGCAACGGCTCCGCGCAGACCTGGTTCACCGGCTTCACCCCGCAGCTCGTGACCACCGTGTGGGTGGGTGAGGCCGACGGCGAGGTCGAGCACTTCGGCATCCGGTTCAACGGGCAGTACATCCCCACCCTGTACGGCAGCACCGTGGCCGCGCCGGTGTGGCAGGAGTACATGTCCCGAGCGCTCGACGGCATGCCGCACGTGGACTTCCCCGCCGCGGACCCCGCCCTGGTGGGCCGCGCCCCCGCACCCGTGGTGACCACGCCGCCCGCATCGGACACCGACTCGCCGCCCACCATCGAGCCCGGACCGGACGGGCCGGGAGCCGGGGACGGCACCAAGTCGGGGAACAACGGGAACGGGAACGGGAACGGCAACGGGAACGGGCGGGGCAACGGCGGCGGCGACGGGGGCGAGAACTGAGCGCCCACCGCGCCGGCGGGCTGCTCGGAGGCCTGCTGGCGCTCGCGGCTGCCGGTGTGGCGTACGCGCACGTCGAGACCAAGCTCTTCACGGTGCGGCACGTGACCGTGCCCGTGCTGCCCACCGGCCAGGACCCCCTGCGCGTGCTCCACGTCAGCGACCTGCACCTGGTGCCCCGCCAGCAGCGCAAGCTCGACTGGATCCGCTCCCTGGCCGACCTGCGCCCCGACCTGGTGGTCGACACCGGCGACAACCTGGCCCACGTCGGCGCCGTCGACCCCCTCCTGGACGCCCTGACCCCGCTGCTCGACACCCCCGGCGTGTTCGTGCTCGGCTCCAACGACTACTGGGCGCCCCGGCCCAAGAACCCCGCGCGCTACCTCCTGCCCGACGCGCGCCAGCACCAGCCCGAGCCCATCCCCCTGCCCTGGGACCGCCTCGTCGCCGGGTTCACCGCCGCGGGCTGGAAGGACCTCGACAACCACCGCGCCGACCTCACCCTGCCGGACGGGCGGACCCTGTCCTTCGTGGGCACCGACGACGCCCACCTGGACCAGGACGACCTCACCCTCGCCGGGACCGCCACCCCCGGCGCCGACCTGCACCTCGGCGTGACCCACGCGCCCTACCTGCGCGTGCTGAACGCGCTGCGCGCCGACGCCGTCGACCTCATCCTGGCCGGGCACACCCACGGCGGGCAGCTCCGCCTCCCCGGGTACGGCGCCCTGGTCACCAACTGCGACCTCGACCGCCGACGGGCCTCCGGGCTGCACGGCTGGCCCGGCGCCCGACCCGACTCGTTCCGGGGCGCCGATTCCACCTGGCTGCACGTCTCCGCCGGTGCCGGCACCTCCCCCTACGCCCCCGTCCGGTTCGCGTGCCGCCCCGAAGCCACCCTGCTGACCCTCACCGCGCGCTGACCGTCCAGCCGTTTTCACGCACCGCCCACGGTCCGCTATGCTGGGCAGGCTTCACCGGCCGGGAACCTTCCTGAGCGGTGCGAGCAGTCCCTCGGGGTGTGGCGCAGCTTGGTAGCGCGCTTCGTTCGGGACGAAGAGGTCGCAGGTTCAAATCCTGTCACCCCGACCAGCCGAAAGGCCCTCTGACCAGCGGAAACGCTGCGTTCGGAGGGCCTTTCGTCGTCGCGCACCCTGGGGTTGTCAATGCGAGACTCCACGTCGCGGCACTTCCGGCGACGGGACCCATGGACCTCGATCCTCGCCGGGTCCTGCACGCATAGGTTCACGTGGCACAGCAGGTTAGGTCGCCAGCCATTGGCCGAGTCGATCTTCCTCGTCCTTCGGCATGCGCCAAGTCACCTCCTCCACCCAGACGACAACCCCAAGCCCGCAGATGCGCGAGCCCTCGTACATCCTCAGCACGTCCCCAGCGGCGACGTCATGCCACGCCGGAACGTCCTCAGGGAACATCGGAACGATCACGGCGCGAACATCGTCGCCCGGCTGAATGTCGGACCGAGAGAAGCCGAGGACCGGCGCACCTGTTTGGTCGCCGTCGACCCAGCCGGGGAGGCCCCAGTTCGGCCGGTACGTGAAGCGATCAACGGGCTCACATCCACCTGGAAGAGCGGTCTTCCGACCGCCCTCGGCCGTCGGCACGAAGTGAAGTTCAATACCAAGGGCAAGGGCGCGAATCGGATCCACGAGCTCAACCCTCGGTCGTTGCGTGAGCGCCGTCAATGTGGACTCTCACGCCATGAGGGCCCATTGCTACGGCTCGTGAGAGCCCTCACATGTGGTGTCGCTTCGACGGAGACTGAGGTTCGTGTGTCCCGCCCGCCAGAGCGATGGGCGACCGCCGACGGTTCTGGAGTTCAGCGTCTGGCAGTTCTGGAACTAAGCATCCGGCAGTTCTGGAGTTCATGGACCGGTGGTTCTGGATCTCGCGTAGTCTTGCCTGGTGAGCGACTCAGCCAACCGCCTGGTACCCAGACGGATTCTTGACGTGGCTCTCCAGCGCCACAGCGAGAGCCCCGTCCTCCTCCTGGAAGGCCCCCGTGCTGTCGGCAAGTCGACTCTGCTGAGGCAGCTGGCCGACCGGGTCGGAGGCCGGATCCTCGATCTCGACGACCTCGATACCCGAACGGCCGTCGCGCGCGACCCCGCCACCATGATCGACGGCGACCAGGTGGTCCTCATCGATGAGTACCAGCACGCCACGGTCGTCCTCGACGCGATCAAGGCGAGACTCAACACCACCGGGCGCCCGGGTCAGTTCATCCTCACGGGCTCCGCGCGCCACGAAGCGCTGCCGCGGGCAGCGCAAGCCCTCACCGGACGCCTCCAACGGCTGCCCGTCCTGCCGCTCGCCCAGTCGGAGCTCCACGGCGTGCGCGCCGACCTGCTGCACCGGCTCCTGACCGATCCGGACGCCGTCGTCGCGGCCGCTGCACGGTCCACATCGGCCACGGCTCGCGATGACTACGCAGCCATGGTCGCTCGCGGCGGCTTCCCCATGGTTCTCACTGCCGCGACCGACCGCGCCCGCGGGCGCTGGATTGACGACTACGTGCGGCTCACCCTTGAGCGTGACGCGCAGGAGCTGTCGAAGGTTCGCCAAGCCCACACCCTCCCGCTCATCCTTGAACGGGCAGCCGGCCAGACCGCGCAGGTTCTCAACACCGCCCGGATGGCCGACGCGACGGGCATCGACGGCAAGACCGCACGGGACTACCTCCGCCTGCTCGAGGCCGTCTTCCTTCTGCGCATCCTCCCCGCGTGGGATCGCACCCTGACCAAGCGAACCAACGCCCGCCCCAAGGTCCATATGCTCGACACCGGCGTCTCCTCTCGTCTGCTTCGCCTGACGCCAGAGAAGCTCGCCCGTCGCGAGCCAGCCGCGCTCACCGAGTTCGGTCACGCCCTGGAGACCTTCGCCGTCGGGGAGATCCTCAAGGAAGCCAGCTGGACTGACGACATCATCGGCTACGGTCACTGGCGCACTCGCGATGACGAGGAAGTCGACCTCGTTCTCGAGTCCGACGACGGAGGCGTCATCGGGTTCGAGATCAAGGCCGCGGCCCGCGCCTCCGGCGACGACTTCGCCGGCCTCCGCAAGCTCCGCGAAGCCCTCGGGGCGACGTTCGTCGCCGGCGTCGTGCTCTACACCGGACCCCGGAGCTACACATACGACGACCGACTTCATGTCATGCCGATCGACCGCATCTGGACACCGTGATCCGACGACGCGCCCGGAGCCGGAACGTCAACCACGGGGCGTCGTCGCCCGGCTCCGGTTGCTTTCGAACGGCCTTGCGCGGCGACAGAAGTCCGACCGCCGTAGCCACGACGCCGAGAACCGGATCGAGATCGTGTGGCCGCGGCCCCAGGTAGTCTCCCGACCGTGATGCGCACGTGGACCTTCGAGGAGATCACCGACGACGACGTCGACCAGGTCGTAGACCTGTGGCGCGCGTGCGAGCTGATCCGCCCGTGGAACGACCCGCACCTGGACATCGCGGACGCCCGCAGCACGCCGACGTCGACGTTCCTCGTCGCGCGCAACGCGGACGCCGTCGTCGCCTCGGCGATGGCCGCGTTCGACGGTCACCGCGGCTGGCTGTACTACGTCGCCGTCGCGCCCGGCCTGCAGGGCAGCGGGCTCGGCCGCACAGCCGTCGACGCTGGCGAGGTGTGGCTGCGCGCGGCCGGGGCGCGCAAGGTGCAGCTCATGGTGCGCAACACCAACGAGCAGGTGATCGGCTTCTACGAACACCTGGGCTACGGCGACCAGTCGACGACGGTGCTCGGCCGTTGGTTCTGAGCGCCGATGGTCTTCGACACGATCGCAGCTGCCGTCCCCGGGCTTGTCATGGCAACATCTCACCGGCCGCAGCACGCGGAGCGCCATCGGGGAGAACCCTGAATGCTCCGGCCTCGCTCGGGCGTTCCGCCGCTCAAGCGTGCCCGATGCCGGTTCGCGTCGTCGCAATCAGCCAGCCGGATCTTGCCGGGTCCGACGAGACGCCTAGCCAAATGGCGACGAAACGCCTAGTAGTCGTCCGCCGATCTGCCTAGTTTGGAGCCGTCCAGATGCTAGGTTCGCCAGATGAGCTACCAGAGACGCGTGGTCGACACCTTCCTGGACGAGGCACGCGATGGACTCGTGGCCATCGCTCTCGAGGGTGCGAAGGGAGTCGGGAAGACCGCCACCGCCAGTCGGCGAGCCCAGACGGTCCTCACGATCTCCGATCCCCGTACGCGGGAGGCCGTCCGGGGGAACTACGACCTCGTGGCCCAGGCCGCACCGCCTGTCCTTATCGACGAGTGGCAGTTGGAGCCGCAGGTCTGGGACCGGGTGCGCACGGCCGTGGACGATGCCCCGCGCGAGTACGGCAGGTTCCTGCTGGCCGGCTCCGCCGACGTCACCCCCGGCACGCGTATCCACAGCGGGGCAGGCAGGATCGTCCGGCTGCTCATGCGCCCGATGTCACTGGCCGAGCGCGGCTTCGAGAGCCCGACAGTCTCGCTGAAGGAGTTGCACGCTGGGGACGCGGCGGTCAACGGTTCCACCAAGCTCGCCGTCCGCGACTACGTCGGCGAGATCCTCCGGTCCGGGTTCCCTGGGATCCGAGACGCCCCCGATCGGTTCCGGGATCGTCAGCTCGACGGATACCTGGCCCGCATCGTCGACAGGGACCTTCAGGAGAACGGCGTCACCGTACGCCGGCCCGCGGCATTGATGTCGTGGCTCAAGGCCTACGGTGCCGCAACCGCATCGACGACCGAGTACACGAAGATCCTCGACGCTGCGACCGCTGGGGACCCCGACAAGCCGGCGCGCGCCACAGTCGACGGCTACAGGGAACACCTCAAACGGCTGTTCATCCTCGACCCGGTCGAAGCATGGACACCGGCGTTCGCGCCGCTCAAGCGACTGACCGTCTCTCCGAAGCACCACCTCGTCGACCCAGCGCTGGCGGCGCGCATGGTTGGCGTCGGCGCCCAAGGCCTCCTCCTCGGTGAAGGCGACGTGCCGTCCCCGAGCGCGGGCACATGGCTCGGCGCCTTGTTCGAGTCTCTCGCCGTGCAGTCGGTGCGCACCTACGCGGAAGCGTTGGACGCACGCGTCGGCCACCTGCGAACCAAGAACGGAGACCGAGAGGTCGACATCATCGTCGAGACGAACGACCGACGGATCGTCGCCCTGGAGGTCAAACTCTCCGACACGATCAACGACTCAGACGTCAAGCACCTGCTCTGGCTCAAGGAACAGATGGGCGAGCTCGTTCGAGACGCCGTCGTCGTCAACACCGGGCCCTACGCGTACCGCCGCCGCGACGGCATTGCCGTCGTCCCGCTCGCCCTCCTCGGCCCGTGACGCCTTGGGACAGACCGCTACTCGGCCTGGGCACTTCAGTGGGCATCTACGGGTTCACTACCGACCCCGACGGCGACCGACAGCCACCGACGACAAACCCCGGACTCCGGCGCGTTTCCCCAGGTCGCGAACAGCGTCACTGCCCTTCGGGACGAAGAGGTCGCAGGTCCAGA
>BCWJ01000027.1 GCA_001592145.1 Xylanimicrobium pachnodae JCM 13526 = NBRC 107786
GCACGGCGGTCCGCAAGGACCGTGGCAAGCGCCGAGACCAAGAGCCGGTTGCTTCGGTTGCGTCCGTGTGCGCTCGTGCAGACCGCGCCGTCAGTGGCTGACGTGGGAGAATGGCTCCCGACGCCGAACCCGAGAGGACCATCGTGAACGATTCCGCCCGTGACAAGGGTGAGGAGCGCGGCGACCGCCGCGAAGGGGCCCGCTCTGGGGGAGGCAGCCGCGAGCCGGGAGTGGGACGCTCCGGTGGCGATCGCCGCCGGACGGAGGGCACTCCGCGATCCAGTGGACCGGCGCGGTTCGGTGGCGGATCTCGTGGGCGGGGTGACGCGAGCGGATTCGGTGACCGGCGTGGAGACCGCGGTCGCGGTGACGGCTACGGGCGTGGCGAGGCGCGGGACGGCCGCGACTCTCGGCCGGGTGCTCGACGGCAGGGTGACTCTGGCGGTGAGGGCCGCGTCGGCCGGGCGGGGTGGAGCGGTGAGGCACGCGGTGGCCGTGCCGGGGGCCCTCGCGGCGGTGGGGCGGACCGCGGCGCCGGTGGCAGCCGAGGTGGCGGGTACCGCGAGGAGGCGGTGCGCGGTCGTGGTGGTGCCGCTGGAAGCAGGTTCGAGCGGGACGGATCCGAGCGGGACGGGTACGGCGGACGTGAGGGACGTCGTCCCGGGCAGTCTCGGGACGCCGGGTTCCGGCGTGATGATCGCCCGGGTGGCGAGGGTGGCGAGCGGCGCTTCGACCAGGGTCGTCGTCCGAGCGGGGGTCGACCCGGTGGGTCAGTGCGCGACGGCCGCCCGGGCGGAGACCGGCGCGAGGGCGGCTTCCGCAGGGACGATCGCTCGGGCGCCCCGAGGCAGGGCGGTTACCGCGGAGACGAGTGGAGCTCACGCGGCGGTGAGGTCCGCAGGGAGGACCGCGGGCCGCGCACCGGCGGGTACCAGCGCGACGATCGCTTCGGCGGGGACCGCCGCGAGGGTCGGCCGGGAGGTTCGAGCGAGGATGGATTCCGCCGCGAGGACCGTGCCGGCGGGCAGCGCGACGCGGGGTACCGGCGTGAGGACCGGGGACCGCGCAGCGGTGGCTATCAGGGCTCGGAGCGCGCCGACGGTGTGCGTCGCCCGGGCGGGTTCCGCCGTGATGACCGCGCGGGCGGGTTCCACCGTGATGACCGCGCTGGCGGTGCGACGGGTGCGCGATTCCCGGGGGACGATCGCGGCCCCCGTCACGGCGGCTTCAGGCGTGACGAGCGACCAGGTGGCGACCGGCGTGATGAGGGCCGACGTGACGACGGCTACCGGGGTGCTGCGCGTTCCGGCGGTGGCCGACGTGACGACGGCTTCCGGCGGGATGATCGTGGTCCGGGAAGCCGCAGCGGCGGGTTCCGTGGCGAGCGTCCGGGCCGGGACGAGCGCCCGAGGCGGGATGAACACCGGGCGTACGACGACCACCGCGCACAGGCGCGTGTCCCGGAGCCGGAGATCGCGGAGGGTGTGGACTTCCGTCAGCTCGCCAAGGACGCCCGGGAGCGCCTGCGCGGCCTGAGCAAGGACAACGCGGAGCGCGTCGGCGAACACTTGGTCATGGCGGGACGGCTGCTCGACGTCGACCCCGAGCAGGCGTACGAGCACACCCAGGCCGCGGTACGCCGGGGTGGGCGGATCGACATCGTGCGCGAGGCGGCGGGCATCGCGGCCTACCGCACCGGGCGGTTCGCCGAGGCGCTGCGCGAGCTGCGCACCGTGCGCCGTCTCAACGGCTCCTCCGAGCACCTGGCGATCATGGCCGACGCCGAGCGCGGCCTGGGCCGCCCCGAACGGGCGATCGCCCTCGCGGCGTCTCCCGAGGCGGACACGCTCGACGCGTACAGCAAGGTCGAACTCGCGATCGTCGTGAGCGGGGCCAGGTCCGACCTCGGCGAGCACGACGCGGCGCTCGTCGCGCTCGACAAGCTGCCGACCCTGAAGGGTGACCTCCGGCTCCGGGTGCTGCAGGCGCGGGCCGCGGCCCTCGAAGCGGCCGGACGCACGCAGGAGGCCGAGGAACTGCTCGCCGGCATCGACCCGACGGACCTCGAGCGCGCGGCCGGCAACGCTGAGCCCGAGGACGAGGTGGTGGTCTACGACGTCTACGACGACGAGGCCGACGACGAGGCCGACGACGAGGCCGACGACGAGGCCGACGACGAGGTGTCGGGCACCGAGGACGCGGACGATGACGAGCCGGGCGTGGGCGGCTCGGAGGACGACGCTGAGGACGAGTTGGTCGTGGGTGATGAGGGATCCGGGGCAGCCGACGGGTCGGGAGATGCTGGGCCGGTCGGCGACGCGGAGGCAGCGGTCGACGAGGGGCAGAGGCCGTGAGCGCGCTCGGGCTCCTGGGCAGTGAGCTGCCGCTGGCCGAGGTGTACGACCTCGCGCTCGTCGACCTGGACGGCGTGGCGTATCGAGGACACCTGCCCATCGAGCATGCGGCGGACAGCCTGACGGAGGCGCGGACGAGGGGCATGCGTCTGTTGTTCGTCACGAACAACGCGTCGCGTGAGCCCGAGGATGTTGCAGGGCAGTTGTCCGGGCTCGACATCCCGACGTCCGCGGACGAGGTGATGACGGCGGCTCAGGCCTGCGCGGCGTTGCTGCGCACGCGTCTCGACCCGGGCGCCCGGGTGCTGGTCGTGGGTGGCCAGGGCCTGGTGACGGCTGTCACCGCGGCGGGGTTCGAGGTGGTGACCTCGGCGGAGGACGCGCCGGTGGCCGTCGCGCAGGGGTTCGCACCGGACCTGGCCTGGCCGGACCTCGCGGAGGCAGCGTACGCCGTGTCCGCGGGGGCGTGGCATGTGGCGAGCAACCGGGACCTGTCGTTGCCGACGGCGCGCGGTTACGCGCCGGGCAACGGGGCGCTCGTCGCGGCGGTGGTCGCGGCGACCGGGGTTGAGCCGTCGAGCGCGGGAAAGCCGGAACCCACGATGTACCGGCTTGCCGTCGCCCGCGTCGGCGCGCAGCGTCCGCTCGTGGTGGGTGACCGCCTCGACACGGATCTGCAGGGTGCTCGGGCGGGCGACTATCCCGGGCTGCACGTGCTCACCGGGGTGTCATCGGCGCGTGATGCCGTGCTGGCAGCACCCGGACTGCGGCCCCACTTCCTCGGCGGTGACCTGCGCGCCCTGCTCGAGCCGCATCCCGAGCCGGTTCGGGGTGCCGAGGGTTGGTGGCAGTGTGGCGGTCGGGCCGCCCGGCTCGAGAGCGGCAGGCTCGTGCTGGACGGCCAGGGCCCGCAGGGCATCGACGTCATCCGTGCGGCATGCGCGGCCGCGTGGGCTGCCGCTGACGAGGGAGCGACGGTCGACGCGGACAGCGTCCCCGAGCTGTCGGCCTGACCGCCCCTCGCAACGGGTCGAGGACCACGGCACGAAGGCCTTCGGACGGACGTGCGGGTGCACGGTGGTCGAACGGGCAGGGGAGTCCAGAACCGCGGGGTGTGCCGGGACCGGGCGCCCTGCCATGCGTCGGTCGATGCCCGCCCTGTGGGTGATCATCCGGAACGTCGGCGGTAACCGGTAGCGTGGTCGCGGGCACCTGCGCAGGCGCCCTGCGCGCGCGAGCACGTCCCGGAGCGCGCCGTCAGACTGCCCAGCGGCGCGCAGGGCGCCGCCCCGCTACGGAGGAACGATGACCCAGGACGCGAACGTGCGCTCAGGCGGTCACGCGCAGGACGGTGCCGGCGATCCGGACGAGACCCGCCGCCCCCGTGCCGAGTCCGCCAGCCAGGGGCTGAAGGAGGCGCTCGCGCGTCTGGACGAGGTGCCTGTCGCCGAGCATCTGGCACGGTTCGAGGAGGTGCACGAGCGGCTCCAGGAGCGGCTCGCGGGTCGCACCGACGGTGGCTCTGGGGGCGGTGAGGCGTGACCCGGACCCAGCAACGAGTCGACGTGGAGCTGGTACGTCGCGGCCTGGCACGGTCTCGCGCGCACGCCGCGGAACTGGTGCGGGCAGGACGCGTCCTGGTGCACGGTCACGTGATCACCAAGCCGTCCGCGCCGACGGTGCCGGACGACGCCGTCGACGTGCTCGCCGATCCCGATGATCCCGCCTATGCCTCGCGTGCGGCGCTCAAGCTCTCCGGTGCGCTCGATGCCCTGGATCAGGCGGGCGTGCTGGCTCGGTCGGGGGAGCGGGCGCTCCTCGCCGTGGACGGGGCGTGGTGCCTGGACCTGGGCGCGTCGACGGGTGGCTTCACCGACGTGCTCCTGCGGCGCGGGGCGGTGCACGTGGTCGCGCTCGACGTCGGGCACGACCAGCTCGTCCCGCGACTGCGCGCGGACGTGCGCGTCACGGTGATCGAGGGCTACAACGTGCGCGATCTTGCTCGGTCGGACCTCGCTCGGTCACCCGACCTGGTGGTGGGCGACCTGTCGTTCATCTCGCTGACCCTGGTGGTCCCCGCGCTCGCCGGGATCCTCGACCCGGGCGCGCCGGCGGTGCTCCTGGTCAAGCCGCAGTTCGAGGTGGGCCGGGAGCGGCTGGGCTCGGGCGGCGTCGTCCGGGACCCTGCCCTGCACGTCGCGGCGGTGCTCGACGTCGTCGCCGCAGGGGCGCACGTGGGCCTCAAGACCCGGGCGATCGTGCCGAGCCCTCTGCCCGGCCCGAGCGGCAACCGCGAGTACTTCGTCGTGCTCGAGCGGGGCGACGCTGCTGACGGCACGGCGGCGCGCATCAGCGCCGGGCCCTCGGTGCACGCCGCCGTGGAGTGGGTCCCCGACTCGCGCGGCACGGAGCGCCCGCCCGTGTTCAGCACACCGTCTTCTCGCACCGGAGGTGCACTGTGACTGCTCGCACCGGAGGTGCACTGTGACCCGCAGAGTTCTTGTCGTGACCCACGGCGGCCGGGCCGAGGCCATCGCCTCGCGCGACGAGGCGGTCCGGGAGCTGGAGGCGTCGGGGTTCGCCGTCGCGCTGCACGACGACGACCTGGCCGAGACGTTCGGTGACCAGGCGGCGACCGCACGGCTGCGGGAAGGTGTCGCCGGGTCCGAAGCCGTCGTGGTGCTGGGCGGAGACGGGACGATCCTGCGTGCCGCTGAGCTCACCCACGGCACCGGGGTGCCGATCCTCGGCGTGAACCTGGGCCACGTGGGGTTCCTGGCAGAGTCCGAGCGGGAGGACCTGCGCGACGCGATGCGGCGGCTGGCTGCGCACGACTACGTGGTCGAGGAGAGGGCGGTGGTCTCCGTCGAGGTGCGTCGGCCCGGCGAGGACGCGCCCGTGGCGGGCTGGGCCCTCAACGAAGCGACCATCGAGAAGGCGCAACGCCACCGTGTCGTGGAGGTCGGCATCGAGGTGGACGGGCGGGCCCTGTCGAGCTTCGGGTGCGACGGCGTCGTCGTCGCGACCCCCACCGGGTCTACGGCGCACGCATTCTCCGCGGGTGGCCCGGTGATGTGGCCCGACGTCGACGGCGTGCTGCTGGTGCCGCTGTCGGCGCACGCGCTGTTCGCGCGGCCGCTCGTCATCGGACCGCGGTCGTCGTACCGGATCACGGTGCTCCAGCGCTCGCCGGTCTCCGCGGTGCTGACCTGCGACGGGTTGCGCAGCATCGACCTGCCGCAGGGCTCCACGGTGGAGGTGCGGCGCGGCACCCAGCCCCTGCGCTTCGCCCGACTGTCCACGGCGCCCTTCACCGACCGCCTCGTCTCGAAGTTCTCCCTGCCGGTGGTCGGGTGGCGAGAGGCGGCCGACGACGCCGCGGCCGCCCGTGCGCGCGCCCTTGCGCTGATGGACGCCGTGACGGAGACGGCCGACGACGGCGGGGTGGAGTGAGCGTGCTCGACGAGATCGCCATCGAGAACCTGGGTGTCATCCAGTCGGCCCGCGTGACGCTCTCGCGGGGATTGACGGTCATCACCGGTGAGACCGGTGCCGGCAAGACGATGGTGCTGACGGGCCTGGGCCTGCTCATGGGCGGCAAGGCGGATCCCGGCTCCGTGCGGCCCGGAGCGTCGAGCGCTGCCGTCGAGGGCCGCTGGCAGGTGGGCGACCGCCCCACCGTCGCGGAGCGGGTCGCCGACGCCGGCGGGAGCGTGGACGACGACGGCAGCGTGGTCGTGCTGCGCACGGTGGCCGCCGGGGGTCGTTCGCGGGCCCATCTGGGCGGGCGGAGCGTGCCGCAGACCGTGCTGGCCGAGATCGCGGACGACCTGGTGACGGTTCACGGCCAGGCAGATCAGCTCCGGCTCCGCACCTCCTCCAAGCAGCGGCAGGCGCTCGACGCCTTCGCCGGTCCGGCGCACCAGGCGACGGTCGACGAGTACCGCACGGCGTGGGCGCGGCAGGCCGGGCTCCAGGGCGAGCTCGACGACCTCACCGCTCGGTCGGCGGAGCGGGCGCGGGAGGCCGAGCTGCTGCGACTGGGCCTGGCCGAGGTCGAGCGGGTGGACCCGCGCCCCGGGGAGGACGTGGAGCTGCAGGCACTGGTCGCGCGGCTGGGAAACGTGGAGGCGCTGCGCCTGAGTGCCACCGAGGCGCACGAGGCGCTGGCGGGGGAGGACCTGGCGGAGGCGACGTCGGCCGTCGAGCTGCTGACCCGTGCCCGTCGTGCGCTGGAGGCGGCCGCGCAGGACGATGCCGAGCTGGCCGAGCTGGCGTCCCGGGTGGCGGACGCGGGATACCTCGTCGCCGACGCCGCCACGGAGCTGTCTGCCTACGTGACGGACCTCCAGGCGGACCCCGCTGCGCTCGAGGCCGCCCACACGCGGCTCGCAGCGCTCACCGCCCTGACCCGTACCTACGGGGAGTCCGTCGACGACGTGCTGCGCTGGGCGTCGGAGGCGGGTCTGCGCCTGCTGGATCTTGACGACGGCGGGGAGCGGCTGCGAGCGCTCGCACAGGCGATCACGGAGGTCGACGAGGAGCTGGCGCGGCTGCGTCAGAAGATCACCTCCGGCCGTGCCGCGGCGGGGGAACGGCTGGCGGGCGTCGTCACCGAGGAGCTCCACGGGCTGGCGATGGCGGGGGCGCACCTGGAGGTCGCCGTGACGGAGGCCGAGCCGGGCCCGTGGGGCGGCGACCAGGTGACGTTCTCGCTGGTTCCCCACCCCGGTGCACCGGCCCGACCGCTGGGCAAGGGGGCCTCCGGAGGTGAGCTGTCCCGTGTGATGCTCGCCGTCGAGGTGGCACTGGCGGAAGCGGCCGTCGCGCGCGCGGGACAGGAGCGGTCACGTGGCGCGAGCAGCGCCGGGATCCTGCCCACGTTCGTCTTCGACGAGGTCGACGCCGGCGTCGGCGGGCGGGCAGCGGTGGAGGTCGGGCGTCGACTCGCCCGGCTCGCGCGCAACACCCAGGTGATCGTCGTCACGCACCTCGCCCAGGTGGCGGCGTTCGCCGACACCCACCTGGTGGTGACCAAGTCGGCGGGTGGCGCGGGGACCGTCACGGGAGTCGACGAGGTGCGCGACGAGGAGCGGGTGCGCGAGCTCGCACGGATGCTGTCCGGGCAGGACGACTCGGACGTGGCCCGCCAGCACGCCGAAGAGCTTCTCGCATCGTCGGCCATGGGACGATGATGGCGATGAAGATCTTCCCGTACCGGACACGCGACTCCGACGACGCCGACCGTCCCGTCACCTCCGACGCGACGTACGGGCCCGCGCGCGTGGGACGGCGAACCAAGGACCTCACGAAGCGGCTCGCCCCCGGTGACATCGCGGTGATCGACCATGTGGACATCGACCGGGTGGCGGCCGACGCGCTCGTCGCGGCCCGCCCGGCGGCAGTGCTCAACGCGGCCGCGTCGACGTCGGGCAGGTACCCGAACGCGGGTCCGGGCATCCTGCTCGAGGCCGGGATCGTGCTGGTCGACGCTCTGGGCCCCGAGGTCATGTCCGTGGCGGACGGTTCGCCGGTCGGGATCGAGGACGGCCGGGTCGTCGTCGGTGGCGTCACCGTGGCCGAGGGGGTGCGGCAGACTCCCGCGACCGTGGAGGCGAGCCTCGCCGAGGCGCGCGAGGGCCTGGGCACCGAGATCGAACGGTTCGCCGAGAACACGCTCACGTATCTGCGTCGCGAGAAGGACCTCTTGCTCGACGGCGTCGGTGTCCCCGACGTGCGCACCCGGTTCGAGGGCCGGCACGTCCTTATCGTGGTGCGCGGCTACCACTATCGCGAGGACCTCGCGATGCTGCGCTCGTACATCACCGAGAACCGGCCGGTACTGATCGGCGTCGACGGCGGTGCGGACGCGATCCTCGACGCCGGGTACAAGCTGGACATGATCGTGGGCGACATGGACTCGGTGTCCGACAAGGCGCTCGCCTGCGGTGCCGAGATCGTGGTGCACGCCTACCGTGACGGGAACGCGCCCGGCCTGGAGAGGGTGCAGGCGCTCGGCGTCGAACCGGTGGTCTTTCCCGCCACCGGCACGTCGGAGGACATCGCGATGCTGCTCGCGGACGACAAGGGTGCTGAGCTGATCGTCGCCGTCGGTACCCATGCCACCCTCGTGGAGTTCCTCGACAAGGGCCGTGCCGGCATGGCCAGCACGTTCCTGACCCGGCTGCGGGTGGGCGGCAAGCTCGTGGACGCGAAGGGCGTCTCGCGCCTGTACCGCACCCGCATCTCCACGGTCCAGCTCATGATGCTGTCTCTGGCCGGTGTCGCCGCCGTTGTCGCGGCACTGTGGTCCACGAACGTGGGGCAGACGGTCTTCGGTATCGTCATCGCGCGGTTCGACGACTTCACCTCCTGGGTCGGGCGTCTCTTCGGCGGCTGACCCGTTCTGCTCACTCGACCACCACGAACCTTCTGAAGGAGCGCCCAGCCGCCGTGATCGACTTCCGGTACCACCTCGTCTCGCTGATCTCGGTGTTCCTGGCGCTCGCCGTCGGGATCATCCTGGGCGCCGGGCCCCTGCAGGGCGCTATCGGCGCCACGCTCACCGACCAGGTCGACTCGCTGCGTGTGGAGCGCAACGAGCTGCGCACGCAGCTCAACGACACGCAGGCGGACGCAGCCGAACGGCTCCAGTTCATCCAGGCGGCCGGACCCGCGTTGACTCAGGACACGCTCGACGGGGTCACGGTTGCCGTCGTCGAGCTCGACAACGTCAAGGCGGACGTGCAGAAGTCCATGGCGGACGCCGTCGAGGGTGCGGGCGGGACGGTCTCGGCGACCGTGGCGCTCAACCCCAGCTGGACGGACGAGGACCACGCCGGCCTGCGGGACACCATCGCGGCAGGTATGCGCGAGCGGCTGGTGGCGCTCGACATCGGCGTGAGCGACGAGTCGTCGGCCGACGAGCTGCTTGCCGCGGCCCTGGCGGTCGCACTCGGCGGCACGGAGTCCGACGGGGCGCGTAGCGAGGACTCCCTGGCCTTCGAACGTCAGCTCGAGCAGGCCGACCTGATCACCATCACCGGCACCGTCACCGAGTCCGCGGACGCGGTGCTGCTGCTGACCGCAACGCAGGACGACGCACAGTCCAGCGCCGCGACCCCGGCCCCGGACGAGAGCGCCCGGACGTCGCTGGCGGTGCTGGCACGCACCATCCAGCCGCTGACGCCTGCCGTCGTGGCAGGCCCGACGGCACATTCGGGAGATGTCGTCTCGACCGTCCGCGCCGACGGTGAGCTCTCGGCTGCCGTGACGACGGTGAGCGGGTTCGACACGACGGTCGGTCGCATCGTGGTGCCGCTCGCGCTCGCCGCACACCTGGACGGCGTCGTGGGCCAGTACGGCTTCGAGGACGGCGCGACGGTGCTGCCGCCCATCGTCCGGACGGCGCCGACGGCCCATGAGACGCCGTCCGGCAACCCGGCAACCGGCGAACCGACTCCCGCGGGCGAGGGCAACCAGTGACCGTGTGGCGGATGGTGCGCGCCGCTGTCGCAGCGGCCGCCACCACGGCGGGAGTGCGTGCCCTCGCGGGTGCCACGCCACCCGGCGGTGCCGGACGCTGGACGAGGACCAACCATCGGGGCGAGCCCATCAGCCTGCTCGAAGGGCCGGCCGTGGCCACCGGGCTTGCGGCCGGGATGCTCGCCGGCGCGCCGGGGCGCACCGGGGCGGCCGCCGTGCTGGCCACGATCGGGGCGGGCGCGTTCGGGGTCGTCGACGACCTCGCGGAGGACACCTCGACGCGGACGAAAGGCCTCAAGGGACACCTGGGCGCGCTGCGTGAAGGCCGGCTCACCACGGGCGGTCTCAAGGTGCTGGGCATCGGTGCCACCTCGCTCGCGGCGGCGGCGGTGGGTACCCGTCATCGCGGCTCGACGGCCGGCTGGCTGGCGGAGGTCGCCGTCAACGGGTCCCTCATCGCCGGCAGCGCCAACCTGATCAACCTGCTGGACCTGCGCCCCGGGCGCGCGCTCAAGGCCGCTGGGGCGCTCGCCGTCGTCCCCGCCCGCGGACCGGCCGCGGCCGCCGGGACCGGCGCCGTCCTCGGCGCAGCCGCCGCCGCAGCGTCCGGGGACCTCGGCGAGCGCGACATGCTCGGCGACGGCGGGGCGAACGCGCTGGGCGCGCTGATGGGCACCCGCGTGGCGTTCGGCCTCCCGCTGGCGGCGCGCGTCGCCGCGCTGGCCGGTGTCCTCGGATTGACGTTCGCCAGCGAGAAGGTGAGCTTCTCCCAGGTCATCGCGGAGACCCCGTGGCTCAAGGCGGTTGACGACCTGGGGCGTCGGTGACCGAGGGCCCGGTGACCGAGGGCCCGGTGGGCGACGGCCTGGCAGGTGAGGGCACCGCGGCCCGGCCACTGGACGGTGGGACCGCGGAGGCGACGTCGAGCGGACGCGGGGCGGTCGTCCGAGGCACGCAGACGGTTGCGGGTGCGGCTCTGCTCATCACCGTCGTCACGCTCGCGAGCCGGGCCGTCGGGTTCGCGCGCTGGCTCGCGCAGGCGCAGTTCCTGGGCACGGGTGGCATCGACGGACCGTTCAACACGGCGAACACCCTGCCGAACCTGCTGTTCGAGGTCGCCGCCGGCGGCGCCCTGGCGGGTGCCGTGGTCCCCCTCATCGCCGGGCCGCTGAGCCGGGCGGCATCCTCGGGCCCCGGAGCCGTGCAGGCCCGGGCGCAGGCATCACGCTCCGCATCAGCGCTGCTGTGCTGGGCACTGATCGTCCTGGTGCCGTTGGGGGTGCTCACCGCACTGCTGGCGCGACCCCTGATCGAGCTGCTGCCCGCCGCGGCAGCCACGGACGAGGCGACGCGGCTGGTGATGGTCGATGCTGCGACACGGTTCCTGCGGGTCTTCTCGGTGCAGATCCCCGTCTACGGCGTGGCTGTGGTGCTCGGGGGGATCCTCCAGGCCCGGCGCCGGTTCTTCTGGCCGGCGTTCGCTCCGCTGGTGTCCAGCGTGGTGGTGATCGGCGTCTACGCCGTCTTCTCGGTGGTGGCCGGCGGGCGGCAGGGCGACGTGGGCGCACTGTCCCGCTCAGCCTTCGACTGGCTCGCCTGGGGCACCACGGTCGGTGTGGCGTTCCTCGCGCTCCCGCTGCTGCTCCCGGTCCGCGCGACGGGGCTGCGGTTGCGGCCCACCCTGCGGTTCCCGCAGGGGGAGGGTCGTCGCGCCGCCCGGCTCGCGTTCGCGGGGATCGGGGCGCTCGTCGCGCAGCAGGCGTCGGTATTCGTCATGATGCGGTCGGCCATCGCGATGGGTGACATGAGCCTGTGGACCGTCTACCTGTGGGCTCAGCAGGTCTACCTGCTGCCGTACGCGATCCTGGCGTTCCCGATCGCGACGAGCTCGTTCCCCCATTTCACCGCGCACGCAGCGGCGGGACGCACGGCGGAGCTGCGCGCGCTGGTCGCGAGCACCACCCGAACCCTTGTCCTTGCCATCGGCGCAGGAGTCGCCGCACTGATCGCCGCGGCGCCGTTCGTGCAGCAGGTGTTCGAGGTCATCTCGCGCGGGGAGGGGGCGGCCGGCCTCGCGGCCGGGCTCACCTGGATGGCCCCCGGCCTCATCGGGTTCGCGCTGATCCTGCACCTGTCGCGCGCCCTCTACGCGGTCGACGCCGGCCGGGCCGCGGTCACGGCGACCGCGGCAGGCTGGCTCGTCGTCGTCGTCGCGGCGCTCGCGGTGCCGCGCGTCGCCGCCGGGTCGTCGGACGGCATCGTGCCCTGGAGCACCGCACTGAGCCTGCTCGGCGCGTCGGGGACCGCGGGCATGGTGGTCGCCGGCGCCGGGCTGCTGATTGCCGTGCGCCGGCGCCTGGGCCCGGGGTCGCTGGCCGGGGTGCCCGTCTCGCTCGCGGTCGTCGCGGTGGGCGCGGCTCTGGGCGCCCTCGTCGGGCGGCAGGTGCCGGTTCCGGCCGGTGGCGGAGGCGTGGGAGCGTTCGGCACCGCCATCGGGCTCGGCGTGCTGGCGGGTGGCATCGCGGTGGTCGTGGTTCTGGTGGTCGCGATGGCGGATCCCGCGCTGCGGGTCCGGGTGGCGGGCCTTGGTACGGGCCTCGTGCGGCGGTTGCGACGCGGCTGACCGGCATCGTCCCTGGGAAGTCCCGGTGTGCGGGGTGGGTCTGGCGCCCGGAGGTGCCGCTTCCCACACCGTTCACGGAGGGCAGCGCCGCCACCGTCGGATAAGGTGGAGTTCCGTGGCAGACCACCTCAACCGTTCACAGTCCCGTCCTTCCGGCCGCTCGGGTGCCACGCACACGACGCGCCACATCTTCGTGACGGGCGGTGTGGTCTCCTCCCTGGGCAAGGGTCTGACCGCTTCGTCGCTCGGTCGCCTGCTGCGTTCGCGGGGCCTGCGCGTCACCATGCAGAAGCTCGACCCGTACCTGAACGTGGACCCGGGCACCATGAACCCGTTCCAGCACGGCGAGGTGTTCGTCACGGAGGACGGCGCCGAGACCGACCTCGACATCGGCCACTACGAGCGGTTCCTGGACGTGGAGCTGCCGGCGTCGTCGAACGTCACCACGGGCCAGATCTACTCGAGCGTCATCGCCCGCGAGCGGCGCGGCGAGTACCTGGGCGACACGGTGCAGGTGATCCCGCACATCACTGACGCGCTCAAGGAGCGCATGCGCGACCAGGCGAGCGACGACGTCGACGTGATCATCACGGAGATCGGCGGCACGGTCGGTGACATCGAGTCGCTGCCCTTCCTGGAGGCGGCACGTCAGGTGCGCCACGAGCTGGGCCGCGAGAACTGCTTCTTCCTGCACGTCTCGCTGGTGCCCTACATCGGCCCCGCGCAGGAGCTGAAGACGAAGCCGACGCAGCACTCGGTCGCGGCGCTGCGCAACATCGGCATCCAGCCGGATGCGCTCGTGCTGCGCTCGGACCGCCCCGTTCCGGACGCCATGAAGCGCAAGATCGCGTCGTTCTGCGACGTCGACAACGAGGCCGTGGTCAATGCCGCGGACGCGCCGAGCATCTACGACATCCCGCGCGTGCTGCACACCGAGGGCCTGGACGCCTACGTGGTGCGCCGGCTGAGCCTGCCGTTCCACGACGTCGACTGGGACGCGTGGAACACGGTGCTCGACCGGGTGCACAAGCCGAAGGCGACCGTCGAGGTCGCGCTCGTGGGCAAGTACATCGACCTGCCGGACGCCTACCTGTCGGTCACGGAGGCCCTGCGGGCGGGCGGGTTCGCGAACAACGCCAAGGTCACGATCCGCTGGGTCGCGGCTGACGAGTGCGAGACGCCCGAGGGCGCGCAGAAGTCCCTGGAGGGTGCGGACGCGGTGCTGGTGCCCGGCGGGTTCGGGGTGCGCGGCATCGACGGCAAGGTGGGTGCGCTGCGCTGGGCGCGCGAGAACCTGGTGCCGACGCTGGGCATCTGCCTGGGGCTGCAGTCGATGGTGATCGAGTACGCGCGCAACGTGCTGGGTCACGCCGACGCCTCGTCCACCGAGTTCGACCCGAAGAGCGCGCACCCCGTCATCGCGACGATGCAGGAGCAGCTCGCGTTCGTCGAGGGTGCGGGGGACCTGGGCGGCACGATGCGCCTGGGCGGGTACCCGGCCACGCTGGCGCCCGGATCGCAGGTGGCGAAGGCGTACGGCACCGAGCAGGTCTCGGAGCGCCACCGCCACCGCTACGAGGTCAACAACGCCTACCGTCCCGCCCTGGAGGAGGCCGGCCTGGTCATCTCGGGCACCTCACCGGACGGCTCGCTCGTCGAGTACGTCGAGCTGCCCGCCGACGTGCACCCGTATTACGTGTCCACCCAGGCGCACCCCGAGTTCACCTCGCGTCCGACGCGGGCGAACCCGCTGTTCACGGGGTTGATCGCGGCGGCCCTGGAACAGCAGGGCGCGTGAGCGCGTCCGAGGCAGCGGGTCCGGCCGACGTCGTCGCGCCCCGTCCCGCACGGCGACGTGAGGACGCGGCCTACCACGGCCGCATCATCGACGTCGTGCGTGACGACGTCGACCTGGGTGACGCCGGGACCGCGTTGCGCGAGTACGTGGACCATCCCGGTGCGGTCGCGATCGTCGCGCTCGACGACGACGGTCGCGTCGCGCTGGTAAGCCAGTACCGCCACCCCGTCCGCTCGGTGCTATGGGAGATCCCGGCGGGGCTGCTGGACGTCGACGGCGAGGACGCGCAGGTGGCCGCCGCGCGCGAGCTGTACGAGGAGGCCGACCTGCGGGCCGGTCGCTGGGACGTGCTCGCGGACTTCCTCACGTCACCGGGCATCAGCAACGAGGCGCTGCGCGTGTTCCTGGCGCGGGACCTGTCGGCCGTGCCCGCCGGGGAGCGGCACCACCGCACCGAGGAGGAGGCCACGATGGAGCTGCGCTGGGTGCCGCTCGACGACGTCGTGGCCGGGGTGCTGGACGGGTCGCTGCACAACCCGTCGACCCTGGTCGGCGCGCTCGCCGCCCACGCGGCCCGCGCGCGCGGGTGGATCGGGCTGCGCCCCGCCGACGCGCCCTGGCCCTACCGCCGGGACGAGCTCAACCGACGGTGCCGGCCGGTCGGCGGCGACCGGGGTGCGGTCGCCGGCTGACACGCCTCTCCTGGAGGGGCCACCACGACCGAGGGCTGCACCCTCGAGCGGCTCCCGCCGCGCCCGTCGCGGCGGGCCGGGCTCCGGGGCGGGGGCGGGTGTGCCGGATACAGTGACCCGGTGAGTCCTCACCCCGTCGCGTCGCGCGTCGGTGTCCTGGGCCCCGTCGTCGTCATCGGGCCGGACGGGGAGTCGCGACCCCCGCGCGGCGAGCGGGCAGCCGCGCTGCTCGTGGTGCTCGCGCTGGCCGCAGGGCGAGCCGTCCCCGTCACCTCGCTGGTCGACGAGCTGTGGACCGACGCGGCGCCCGCCGACCCGCGCGCCGCACTCCAGTCGCTCGTCTCTCGACTGCGCGCCACCGCGGGTGCGGCGGTCGTGGTCGCGCGTCCCGGTGGCTACGTGCTCGATGCTGCCACCGACCTGGGGGACGCCGCGGCCGCGCTCCGGGCCGCCCGGGAGTCCCTCGCCCGGGGCGGCGGGGCGCAGGCCGCGCGGATCGCGCAGGAGGCCCTCGCGCTGTGGCGCGGGGCGCCCGGCGAGGGGCTGGGTCCCGACCACGCGGACCTCGCACGGTCGCTGGCCGCTGCCTCGGATCGCCTGACGGACGAACTGGCCGCCGTCCGCCGCCAGGCGGCCGTCACGCTGGCCGACCACGAGACCGTGATCGCGCTGGCAGCGCCCGCGTTCGCCGCCGACGCCACCGACGAGGTGGCCGCCCGCGACCTGATGTTCGCGCTGACGGCGCTCGGCCGGGGGGACGAGGCCGCCCGCGTGTACTCGCGCCTTCGCCACGCGCTGGTCACCGAGCTGGGTGCGGACCCGTCCCCGCAGGTCACGGCACTCGCGCAGGAGGCCACCGCGGCGGTGCCCTCAGGGGAGGACCCGGGACCCGGCCCGCGCGAGGCAGGGCACCACGGTGTGACCCAGCCCCGGGCGGTGGCGCGCGCCCGGAGCACCGCGAGCCCGCTGCTCGGACGCGACGCGGACCTCGCCGCGCTGCTGTCCGCCGTCGAGCAGCACCGGCTCGTGACGATCCTCGGCCCGGGCGGGCTCGGCAAGACGCGTCTCGCGCTCGAGGTGGCGGGACAGGCGCCCCACCGTGCGGCCGGACGACTGGAGGTGGCCGTCGCCGAGCTCGCGGGGGTCCGCACCGACGACGACGTGCTGCTGGCGCTCGCGGACGCCCTCGGCATCTCGCTGCTGGCCTCGGCCCGGCTGCAGGACCGGCTGCTCGCCGGGGACGTGCGTGAGCAACTGGTGGAGCGAGTGAGCGCTGCGCCCATGCTCCTGGTGCTCGACAACTGCGAGCACGTGGCGGCGGGTGCTGCCGCCTGGGCCGGCGAGCTGTTGACCGCCGCCCCCGGACTGCGGGTGCTCGCGACGTCGCGCGCACCGCTCCAGCTTGCGGCCGAGCAGGTGTACGCGCTCGCGCCGCTCGACGCGGCGGGCGCGGGAGCGGATCTGTTCCTCCGCCGCGCGCGGGCCGCCCGGCCGGGGGCTCAGCTGCCCCGGGAGGTCGTGATCCGGCTCGTGGAACGGCTCGACGGCCTCCCGCTCGCGATCGAGCTCGCTGCCGCCCGCGTGCGGACTCTGAGCGTGGCCGAGATCGAGGCGCACCTGATCGAGGCGCAGCTGGGGGAGCGGTTCGCGCTGCTGCGTGGCGGCGACCGGTCGGCACCCGAACGGCACCGCACCCTGGAAGCCGTCATCGCGTGGAGCTGGGACCTGCTCGACCCCGCACAGCAGGCGTTGTGGCGCCGCGTGGCCCTGCTGCCCGACGGGTTCTCGGCGCAGGCGGCCGCCGTCGTCGGGGGTCTGGACCGCGGCGGGAACGCCCTGGCCGTCCTGGACGACCTGGACGCGCTCGTGACGCAGTCGATCGTGGTGACGAGCGACGGCCCCGAGGGGGCGCGGTACGCCATGCTGGAGACCGTCCGTGAGCTGGGGCTGGTACGTCTCGAGCAGGCCGGTGAGGCGGACGCGGCCCTGGACGCGCTGTGGGCGTGGGCGAACGACCTCGCCGCGCGGCGGACCGGTGACCTGCTGGGGCCGTCACAGGTCGCGGCACTGACCGAGCTCGGTGTGGAGCACGAGAACCTCCTGTACGCGCTGCGGGCGGCGGCCCGGCGCGTGCGCGGGGAGCCGCGCCCCGGGACGTCGTCGGTGGTGCGCCCCGACGTCGTGGTCCGGCTGTTCGTGGCCCTGGTGGGCCGATGGGTGCTCCAGGGCGTCGAGGAACGTGCCGCGCAGCTTGCCGGGGCGGTGGCCGAGGCGTTGCTCTGGTGGCGGGTGCCGCGCGATCTGAGAGGTGTGGCGAGCCTGGCGCTCGTGTTCGCCGCTCTGGCGCGGGGCGCCGAAGGGGGTGTGGGTGCGGTCCGGCTGCTGGCACGGCTGCGGCGCCTGCTGCAAGCCGACGATCAGGACCCGCAGGGCCCCACGACGGATCGCCGCATCCGGCTCGTGGCCCTCGGATGCCTGACGGCGATGGGCCAGGCCACGCAGGACGCGATGCGGGTGGTAGCCGCACTGCGTGACGACGCCGACCCGATGCTGTCCGCGCTGGCCTACGTGACCCTGGCGCAGGACGCGGAGAACTCCGGACGGCTTACCGAGTCAGTCACCCTCGCGGAGCAGGCGTACGAGGCGGCACTGCTCATCGGGGACGTCGCGTTTCCCTCGTTCACCGCGATGATGGCGGCCACCGGGTGCAGCGAGGCGGGAGACCACGCCTCCGCGCGCCGATGGTCGACGATCGCCCGTGCCGGTCTGGCGCAGCTCGGGTCGCCCGAGGGTGCCCGTGACATCGGACGCCAGCTCGACTGGGTCGACCTCGCCGCGGCGCTCGGCACGGGCGACCTGGAGGCCGCGGAGCGGCTGTGCGACGCGCTCGAACGGAGCGACGACGGCGACCGGCCCGCGGACGTCCCCGACCCGGCGGGGGCGGTCGCTGCGGGGCAACGCGGTTCCTCCGACCATCTGGGCCGGCAGGCCGCCACCGGCACGGGGCGGGCCGAGCTCGCCTGGGCGCGCGGTGACCTGGACGGCGCGCTCGGCCTCTACCGGCACCTGCGCGAGCGGGTGGCGCACGCGACCGGGGCGGCCGCGCCGTGGGCCATCCTCGCGGCGGCGGCACTCGCGGTGCGTCTCGCGCAACGGGAGCTCCGCGACGAGGCGCTGGACTGCGCGCGCGACGCGGTGCGCCGGACCACGGAGTTCATGACGGTGTGGGCCGCGCGCGGCATCGACCGTCCGGTGCTCGGGGCCGTGTGCGTCGGCGCGGGCGCGGCGCTCGCCCTGGGTGCGCCGTCAGGCGTCGACACCGAGCGCGGTATCGAGCTGGTTCAGCTCGGGGTCTCGCTCGGCGCACGGCAGGATCTCGCGGCGCTGAGCCACGGGCCGGTGCTCGCGAGCCTCGAGGAGCGGTGCGGTGCGGCAGTGGTCGCGTCCGCGGCCGCGAGGGTCGCTGTCGCGGACGTCGACGCCCGGACCTCGCGGGCCCTGGAGCTGCTCGGCGACCTGGAGTTGCTCGGCGACCTGGACGCGTGAGGCCGCAGGACCCGCCCGACGGCGAGTCCTGCGGCGTCGATGACGGGACCGTGCGTGACAGTGCCGTGCGTGACAGGACCGTGCGTCACGCCTTGCGCATGTAGCCGCGCACCGCCAGCGGGGCGAACACCGCCACGACCGCCGCGGCACCCAGCAGGGCGAGGGCGACGTCGGACCCACCACCCGTGCCGGCGGCCAGAGAGCGCACGGCGGTGACGACGTGCGAGACGGGGTTGACGTTCACGAAGGCGCGCAGCCAGGTGGGCAGCGTGTCCGCGGGGACGAAGGCGTTCGACAGGAACGTGAGCGGGAACAGGATGAGGAACGAGATGCCCTGGACCGAGGAGGCGCTGCGCGCGATGACGCCGAAGAACGCGAAGATCCAGCTCATCGACCAGGCGCACACGATGACGAGCAGCGCGCCCGCGATCGTCCCGGTCGCGGAGGCGGGCCGCCAGCCCATGATCAGGCCCATGACGATGGTCAGCGTCGTGGCGATGACGTAGCGCAGCACGTCGGCCATCAGTGCGCCGGCGAGGGGTGCGATGCGGGCGATGGGCAGCGAGCGGAAGCGGTCGAACACGCCCTTGTCCATGTCCTCGCGGAGCTGGACGCCGGTGACCGTCGAGGTGGTGATGACGGTCTGCACCAGGATGCCCGGGATGAGGGTCGGCAGGTAGGACGTCACGTCGCCCGCGATGGCCCCGCCGAACAGGTAGGCGAACATCAGCGTGAACAGGATCGGCTGGACGGTGACGTCGATGAGCTGTTCCGGGGTGCGGCGCACCTTGATCAGCCCGCGCCGCGCCATGGTGAGCGACTGCTGTGCGGTGGTGAGGAGGCTCGTGACCGGGTGGGCGGTCGGCAGGCCGGGGGCGGTCAGGGTGGCGGTCATGCGAGCACCTTCTCGGGGCTGGTGGGGGTGGCGGACGCGGAGGCTTCGGCCGCGGTGGCCGTGTGGCCGGTCAGGGTGAGGAACACCTCGTCCAGCGACGGCTTGGCAAGGGCCAGCTCGAGCACCTCGACGCCCGCCTGGTGTAGCCGCACGAGCACGTCGGTGACCGGGCCGGACCGCTCGACCGGTACCGTCAGCCGGACTCCCTGGGTCAGGGGCGTGGACGCGGCCTCGTGGCCCAGGGCGTCGAGCAGGACGCCGCGGGCGCGATCGGCGTCCCCGCGCGCCACGGTGACCTGCAGGGACTGGTGGCCCACCGATGCCTTGAGCTCGTCCGCGGTGCCCTCCGCCACCACGGTGCCCCGGTCGATGACGGCGATGCGGTCGGCGAGCTGGTCGGCCTCGTCGAGGTACTGGGAGGTGAGCAGCACGGTGGAGCCGTCGGCGACCAGACGGCGCACCGTGTCCCACATCTGGTTGCGGGTGCGCGGGTCCAGGCCGGTGGTGGGCTCGTCGAGGAAGATGAGCGGCGGCTGCGAGATGAGGCTGGCCGCCAGGTCGAGGCGGCGTCGCATGCCACCCGAGAAGGACTTGAGGGGTTTGCGCGCCGCCTCGGTGAGCGCGAACTCGTCGAGCAGCGCGGCGGCCTTCCGCCGTGCGGCCCGGGGCGAGAGCCCGAGCAGGCGGCCGAAGACGACGAGGTTCTCGGTGGCCGAGAGCGTCTCGTCGACCGAGGCGTACTGGCCCGTCACGCCGATCAGGGAGCGGACCGTCTGCGGGTCGCGGACGACGTCGTGCCCGAAGATGCGGGCGGACCCGGCGTCGGGGCGCAGCAGCGTGGCCAGCATGCGGATGGTGGTGGTCTTGCCGGCCCCGTTCGGGCCGAGGACGCCGTAGACGCTGCCGGCTTCCACCGTGAGGTCCACGCCGTCGACGGCGCGGTTGCTGCCGAAGACCTTCACGAGGCCCTGGGCCTCGATGGCTGGTGTGTTCATGGCTCCGAGCGTGGAGCCGGGCGCTGTCAGGGCCCTGTCATACGCCGCGCCGCACTGTCACGGCGCTGTCACACCGCTGTCATCGGGTTGTCACCGGGGTGTCGCGGTGCCGCGGGTGCGCAGGTGCAGCGTCGCGTTCGCCGTCGCCCAGATGAGGCTGGCCGCGCCCAGCATGTGCACGCCCACGAGCAGCCCGGGCAAGCCGGTGAAGTACTGCACGTAGCCGACCGCGCCCTGGGCGACCGTCACCGCGACGAGCACCCACGCCGCACGACGTGCCGTGGTCACCGAGGACGACGCCGGAAGGCGGTGGAGCAGCACGAGCAGCGCGGCCAGGACCGCGACGAACAGCCACACCGAGCCGGAGTGCGTCTTGGTGATGAGCAGCGGGTCGAACGCGAACCGGTACCCGACCGTGGTGTCGCCCGAGTGCGGCCCCGAGCCCGTCACGAGCACGCCCAGCGTGACGACGGGGATCAGGAGCAGGCCCAGCACCCAGCCCGTCACGCGTACGGCCGGGCCGGCGATCGGGACCGGTGCCGCGTCGCCCTCGCCGTGCCGGTGCAGCAGGTAGGCGGAGAACCAGACCAGCGCGGCCGAGATGGCCATGTGGACGGACACCCAGCGCGGGTCGAGCTCGAGCAGGACCACGACACCGCCGATGACGGCCTGCGCGAGCACGCCGAGCAGCGGCACGAGCCCGAGCGACCGGTAGGCGCGGGAGCGGGTGCGGTCGGTCCACACGAGCAGCAGGACGGCGATGCCGATGACGGTGAGCAACCCGGTCACCGTGCGGTTCCCGAACTCGATGAACGAGTGGTACGTGGTCTCCGGGTGGTAGGCGGGTGTGAAGCTGCCGGGCGTGCACATCGGCCACTCGTCGCAGCCCAGGCCCGAACCCGTCAGCCGGACCGCACCGCCGGTGAGGATGATGAACACCTGCCCGATGACGTTGGCGAGCAGCACCCAGCGGGTCCGCGGACGCGCCCGTTCGATGAGGTCCCGGCCGCGGGCGGCGAGCGTGGTCGAGGCCTTCCGGGCGGCGTCGCCGCGCGCGGGGGCGGTGGTGTCGGTCACGGCGACCACGCTAGTCCTTGCCTGGTGCGGGTTCCGCCGTGGGAGGTGTGATGTTGGCCGAGATCGTGCGCTACTGCCAGCGGAACAGTCGTGACGCGCCCCATGCGAGCAGCGCCGTCCAGCCCGCCAGGACGAGCACCGCGAGCGGTGGCACCCCGCTGCCGGACAGCGCCCCGCGCATCGCCTCGCCCAGCGCCCCGGACGGGAGCCAGGCGGCCACCTGGGCCAGACCGCCCGGCAGGCGGTCGGGGGGCACGAGCACCCCGCCGCCGACGATGAGCAGCACGAGGAGCAGGTTCGACAGGGCGAGCACGCCCTCGGCCCGCAGCACGCCCGCCAGGAGCAGCGCGAGGGCCGTGAACGCGGCGGTGCCGAGCAGCGCGACCCCGATCGCGGCGGGGATGCCCGCCAGGTGCGGCCGCCAGCCGAGCGCGACGGCGACGGCGGTGAGCACGACCGCCTGCACCACCTCGACCCCCAGCACTCCCAGCACCTTGCCCGCGAGCAGGCCGCCGCGTCCGAGCGGCGTCGTGGCCATGAGGCGCAGCACCCCGTTGCGGCGGTCGAACGCGGTGGCGATCGCCTGGGAGGTGAACGCCGTCGACATGATGGCGACGGCGATGACGCCGGGGGTGGTGAAGTCGATACGGGTCGCCCCCGCCGTGTCGAGCTCGACGATGGTGGCGCGCGCGACGCCCACCAGCAGGAACAGCGGCAGCGCGATCGTCACGAGGAGCTGCTCGCCGTTGCGCAGGATCGTGCGGGACTCGAACGCGGCCTGCGCGGCGATGCGTCGCAGCGCGGGGGCCGCTGCCTGCGCGGGTGCGGCCGGTGCGGGTGTCGTCGTCGCTGGTCCGGTCATCGCAGGTTCCTCCCGGTCAGGTCGAGGAACACGTCCTCCAGGGTGCGCCTGCCCACGGTCACGCTCGCCCCCGACGCGCCGTGCGCCGTCAGCCAGGCGGTCAGCGCGGCGGGGTCGAAGTGCGGCGGGGCCGTGAAGCGGGCGACAGTCTCCGCGCCGCCGTGCGCGCCGGTGGCGAGCAGCTCCGCGACCGTGCCGGAGGCGATCACCGTGCCGTGGTCGACGACGTGGACGACGTCGGCCAGCGACTCGGCCTCGTCCATGAGGTGCGTGGTCAGGACGACGGCGACGCCGTCGGACCGCAGCTCGCGGACCAGGTCCCACACCGCGTGCCGCGACTGCGGGTCCATGCCCGCGCTGGGCTCGTCCAGGAAGACCAGCTCGGGGCGTCCGACGACGGCGCAGGCGAGCGAGAGGCGCTGGCGTTGCCCGCCGGACAGGCGGCGCACCGTGGTGCGGGCGAACGAGTCGAGCCCCAACCGGTCCACGAGCTCGGCGACGGGGCGGGGGCTCGCGTACATGGCGGAGACATGCCGCAGCACCTCGAGGGCGCGGGCACCGGAGGGAAGGCCGCCGTCCTGGAGCATGACGCCGACCCGGGGGCGCAGCAGTGCGGCGTCGGCGCGCGGGTCGAGTCCCAGCACGCGCACGGTTCCGCCGTCGGGGACGCGCAGGCCCTCGCAGATCTCGATGGTGGTGGTCTTGCCCGCCCCGTTGGGACCGAGGACTGCCGTGACCGCGCCGCGCTGCGCCTCCAGGCAGAGGCCGTCGACGACGGTGCGGCCGCCGTAGCGTTTGACGAGCCCGTGGAGGGCGAGGGCGGGGGCGTCCGGCTGGGCGGCGGGCGCGAGTGCGCCGGTGGCCGCGGCGGAGGTGCTCACGCCGGGGATGCTACGCGGCGAACCAGGGCGAATGTCGCCGTGGTGAGGTAACCCTTGCTTGACATCCTCGATTACGCAACGAAGATGTTCCCTATATCGCGGACCGTGACAGCGGGCCGCGCACCCAGCCACGACGCGACCAGGAGGGGCACCGCTATGACCATGCGCGACCCCCGGCCAGGCGCCGCCGGACCCGCGACGGTCGGCACGGCAACCGTGGGCGGGGTGGACGACTCCGCCGAGTCCACGCGCCGCCGGGTGGTCGACCTCATCGCCAGCGACGGACCCGTCAGCGCGGGCGAGCTCGCCCAGCGGCTCGGGCTGACGTCGGCGGGCGTGCGCCGGCATCTGGCCCAGCTCGAGGAGGACGGCACCATCGTGGTGCACGCCGTCCCCGGGGTGACGCCCGTGCGCCGGGGACGCCCCGCCCGCTCCTACGTGCTCGCGCCCGGCAGCCAGCCCGGGCTGCACGACGCCTACCGCGAGGTGGCCGTGCAGGCCCTGCGCCAGCTCCGTGCCGCCGGCGGCGAGAGTGCCGTCCTCGACTTCGCCACCCAGCAGATCGACGGCGTCCTGGAACGGCTCGCACCGCACGTCACGGCGGAGGAGCCCGCGCAGCGCGCGGCACAGCTCGCGGCGGCGCTCTCGGAGGAGGGGTACGCGGCCTCCGTGCGCCCCGTGTCCGCGGCCACGTTGGTGCCCATCGCGCAGCTGTGCCAGGGTCAGTGCCCGGTCCAGTACGTCGCGGCGGAGTTCCCCGAGCTGTGCGAGGCCGAGGCCCGCGCGTTCTCCGAGGTGCTCGGCACCCACGTCCAACGCCTGGCCACCATCGCGGGCGGCGCGCACGCCTGCGTGACGAACGTCCCACTGGGCTCGGCCTCGATCGCGAGCACGGCCCAGACCACCAGCACGGCGCAGATCCCGGAAGGAACACGATGACTGCACCCACCGAGCAGCGCACCGACGAGGAGATCATCGCCTCGATCGGTTCGTACGAGTACGGCTGGCACGACAACGACACGGCGGGAGCCACCGCGCAGCGTGGCCTCTCCGAGGCGGTCGTGCGCAACATCTCGGCCCTCAAGAACGAGCCCGAGTGGATGCTCAACCAGCGCCTGCGGGCACTGCGCCTCTTCGGCAAGAAGCCCATGCCGAACTGGGGTGCCGACCTGTCCGGCATCGACTTCGACCACATCAAGTACTTCGTGCGGTCCACCGAGAAGCAGGCCACGAGCTGGGAGGACCTGCCCGAGGACATCAAGCTGACGTACGACCGCATCGGCATCCCGGACGCGGAGAAGCAGCGCCTCGTCGCCGGCGTCGCGGCGCAGTACGAGTCCGAGGTCGTCTACCACCAGATCCGTGAGGACCTGGAGGCGCAGGGCGTCATCTTCGTCGACACCGACACGGGCCTGCGGGACTACCCGGAGCTGTTCCAGGAGTACTTCGGCACGGTCATCCCCGCCGGTGACAACAAGTTCGCCGCGCTGAACTCGGCCGTGTGGTCGGGCGGGTCGTTCGTCTACGTCCCCCCGGGCGTGCACGTCGAGATCCCGCTCCAGGCCTACTTCCGCATCAACACGGAGAACATGGGCCAGTTCGAGCGAACGCTGATCATCGCCGACGAGGGCTCGTACGTGCACTACGTCGAGGGCTGCACCGCCCCGATCTACACGTCCGACTCGCTGCACAGCGCCGTCGTCGAGATCATCGTCAAGAAGAACGCCCGCGTGCGGTACACGACCATCCAGAACTGGTCGAACAACGTGTACAACCTGGTGACCAAGCGCGCCACGGCGGCCGAGGGCGCCACCATGGAGTGGGTCGACGGCAACATCGGCTCCAAGGTGACCATGAAGTACCCGTCGATCTACCTGCTCGGCGAGCACTCTAAGGGCGAGACCCTCTCGATCGCGTTCGCCGGCGAGGGCCAGCACCAGGACGCCGGGTCGAAGATGGTGCACGCCGCGCCGAACACGTCCTCCTCGATCATCTCGAAGTCGGTGGCGCGCGGCGGCGGACGCACCTCCTACCGCGGCCTCGTCCAGATCCTCGAGGGCGCCTCGCACTCCGCGTCCAACGTGCTGTGCGACGCGCTGCTGGTCGACCAGATCTCGCGCTCCGACACGTACCCGTACGTCGACGTCCGCGAGGACGACGTGTCGATGGGCCACGAGGCCACCGTGTCCCGCGTGAGCGAGGACCAGCTGTTCTACCTGATGTCCCGAGGCATGCCCGAGACGGAAGCCATGGCCATGATCGTGCGCGGGTTCGTCGAGCCCATCGCCCGCGAGCTGCCCATGGAGTACGCGCTCGAGCTCAACCGCCTCATCGAGCTGCAGATGGAAGGGTCCGTCGGCTGATATGTCCTTGACTACTGATCACACTCGTGCGGTCGCCGACGGCGCCCACTCCCACGGCGTCGTCATCCCCGAGGGGTCGCGCGCCGAGCGCCGCACCTCGTTCGACCTCGCCGACATCCCCGTGCCCACCGGGCGCGAGGAGGCGTGGCGGTTCAGCCCCGTCGCGCGCCTCCAGCCGCTGTTCGCCGAGACCCTCGGCACCGACGGCGTGAGCGTCGACGTCGTCGCCGCACCCGAGGTGAAGGTCGAGTCCGTGGACCGCGGCGACGAGCGCCTGGGGACGACGGGCAAGCCGGGCGACCGCACCGCCGTCACCGCGTGGAACGCGTTCACGCACGCCACCGTCGTGACCGTGCCCGCCGAGGCCGTCGCCTCCGACGTCACGAGCATCCGCGTCACCGGGGTGTCCAAGGACGCCAGCGCCGCGCACGTCCTCATCCACGCCGAGCGGTTCTCGCAGGCCGTCGTCGTCCTGGACCACCAGGGTGACGCGACCCTCAACGAGACCGTCGAGATCGTCGTCGACGAGGGCGCACACCTCACCGTCGTCGCCGTCCAGGACTGGGCGGACGGCGCCGTGCACGCCTCCTCGCACCGTGCGACCATCGCCCGCGACGGTCGGCTCAAGCACGTCGTGGTCACGTTCGGCGGCGACGTCGTACGCATCACCCCCGATGCCGCGTTCCGCGGCGAGGGCGCCGAGGTCGAGATGGTGGGGCTGTACTTCGCCGACACCAACCAGCACCAGGAGCACCGCCTCTTCGTCGACCACGGGCAGCCGCGCTGCAAGTCGCGCGTGACGTACAAGGGCGCCCTGCAGGGTGCCGGCGCCCACGCCGTGTGGGTGGGCGACGTGCTCATCCAGGCCCACGCGGCCGGCACCGACACCTACGAGCTCAACCGGAACCTGGTGCTCACGGACGGCGCCCGCGCTGACTCCGTGCCCAACCTGGAGATCGAGACCGGCGAGATCGAGGGTGCCGGGCACGCCTCGGCCACCGGCCGCTTCGACGACGAGCAGCTCTTCTACCTGCAGTCGCGCGGCATCCACGAGGCCGACGCGCGACGCCTGGTGGTGCGCGGCTTCTTCGCCGAGCTCATCGAGCAGATCGGCGTCCCGGCCGTCCAGGAGCGCCTGCTCACCTCGATCGAGGCCGAGCTGGAGAAGTCGATGTCCGTCATCACGGGTACCGCCGCCGACGCGGACGACGTCCAGTGACGTTCCAGTACGCCGCGTCCGTCGGTGACCTCGGCACCGAGGAAGCCATGCTGGTCGAGCTCGACGGCGCCGACGGCGCCCCCGTGCCCGTCGCCGTCGTGCGCGACGCCGACGGCGAGTACCACGCCATCAACGACATCTGCACGCACGGGCAGGTCTCCCTGTCCGACGGCGAGGTGCTCGGCTGCCTCATCGAGTGCTGGCTGCACGGCTCGCAGTTCGACCTGCGCACCGGCAAGCCGATGCAGCTGCCCGCGACGAAGCCCGTCGCCGTGTACCCCCTGAAGATCGACGGCGAGAACGTCCTGGTGGACGTCGACAACGCCCTCTGAGATTTCGAAGAACCTGGAGAGATATATGTCCACCCTGGAGATCCGCGACCTCCACGTGTCCGTCGACACCAAGGAAGGCCCCAAGCAGATCCTGCGCGGCGTCGACCTGACCATCGGTTCGGGCGAGACGCACGCCATCATGGGCCCCAACGGCTCGGGCAAGTCCACGCTCGCCTCGGCGCTCGCCGGGCACCCCAAGTACCAGGTGACCTCCGGCACCGTGACGCTCGACGGCGCCGACGTGCTCGCCATGAGCGTCGACGAGCGGGCCCGCGCCGGACTGTTCCTGGCCATGCAGTACCCCGTCGAGGTTCCCGGCGTATCCGTCGCGAACTTCCTGCGCACCGCCAAGACCGCCATCACGGGCGAGGCCCCCAAGCTCCGCACCTGGGGCAAGGAGGTCAAGGGCGCGATGGAGAACCTGCGCATCGACTCCGCCTTCGCCGAGCGCTCCGTCAACGAGGGCTTCTCCGGCGGTGAGAAGAAGCGCCACGAGATCCTGCAGCTCGAGCTGTTCAAGCCGCGCTTCGCGATCCTGGACGAGACGGACTCCGGCCTCGACGTCGACGCCCTGCGCGTCGTGTCCGAGGGCGTGAACCGGGCAAAGGCGTCCACCGACGTCGGCGTGCTCCTCATCACGCACTACACGCGCATCCTGCGGTACATCACGCCCGACTTCGTGCACGTGTTCGTCGACGGCCGCGTCGCCGAGGAGGGCGGCCCCGAGCTCGCCGAGCGTCTCGAAGCCGAGGGCTACGACCGGTTCGTGGGCACCGGCGCCACGATGGCCTGACGATGCACGCGAACCCGGTGGTCGAGCCTGCCCTGACCACATCAGGTACCGATGAGGTGGTCTCGGCAGGCTCGGCCACCGGGTTCGTCGACTGGGGCGCCGTGCGCTCCGACTTCCCGCTGCTGGGCCGCACGGCCCGCGGCGGGCAACCCCTGGTCTACCTCGACTCCGCGGCCACCTCCCAGAAGCCGACCGTGGTCCTGGAGGCCGAGGTCGACTTCTACGAGCAGCGCAACGCCGCCGTGCACCGCGGCGCGCACTTCCTCGCCGAGGAGGCCACCGAGGCATTCGAGCAGGCCCGCACCGCCGTCGCCCGGTTCGTCGGGGCGCACGACGACGAGATCGTCTGGACCTCCGGCGCGACGGCCGCCATCAACCTGGTCGCCTACGCGTTCTCCAACGCGAGCCTCGGGCGCGGGGGAGCGGGCGCCGCGCGGTTCGCGCTGCGGCCCGGTGACGAGATCGTGGTCACCGAGGCGGAGCACCACGCGAACCTCATCCCGTGGCAGGAGCTCGCCGCGCGCACCGGCGCCGTGCTGCGCTGGTTCCCGGTGACCGACGACGGCCGGATCGAGCTGACGGACGGCGTCATCACCGAACGGACGCGCATCGTCGCGTTCGGACACGCCTCCAACGTGACCGGCGCGATCGCCCCGGTCGCATCGCTCGTCGCCGCGGCCCGCGCCGTGGGCGCCTACACGGTGCTCGACGCCTGCCAGTCCGTGCCCCACCTGCCCGTGGACCTGCACGCGCTCGGCGTCGACTTCGCCGCGTTCTCCGGGCACAAGATGCTCGGCCCCACCGGCGTCGGCGCCCTCTACGGGCGGCGCGAGCTGCTGGCCGACCTGCCCGCCGTGACCACCGGCGGCTCGATGGTCGAGGTCGTCACCATGGAGTCCGCCACCTACGCGCCGCCACCCCAGCGGTTCGAGGCCGGCACCCAGATGGTCGCCCAGGCCGTCGGCATGGGGGTGGCCGCGCAGTGGCTCTCCGAGCTCGGGATGGACGCCGTCGCCGCGCACGAGCGCGCGCTCGCCGCGGAGCTGCTGACGATCGCCGACATCCCCGGGGTCCGCGTCATCGGGCCGGTCAGCGCGGAGAACCGGCTCGCCGTCGTCTCGTTCGTCGTCGACGGCGTCCACGCGCACGACGTCGGGCAGGTGCTCGACGACCGCGGTGTCGCCGTACGCGTCGGGCACCACTGCGCGCAGCCGCTGCACCGGAGGTTCGGCGTCGCCGCGACCGCGCGCGCCTCGGCGTCGGTGTACACAAGCCTGGACGACGTCCGGGTGTTCCGGGAATCGCTCGCCGGGGTGCGGGCGTTCTTCGGGATGAACTAAGGAGATCCATGAGCGGGCTCGAACAGCTCTACCAGCAGGTCATCCTCGACCACGCGAAGAACCCGCACGGGCGCGGCCTCGTCCCGGCCGCCGACGGGCTCGCCACGGGGGAGTCCCACCAGGTCAACCCCACCTGCGGGGACGAGGTGACCCTGCGCGTCGCCGTCGGCGACGGCATCGTGACAGGCGTGTCCTGGGAAGGGCAGGGGTGCTCGATCTCGCAGGCCTCCACCTCCGTGATGACCGACCTGGTCACCGGCCTGCCCCTCGCTGACGTCGCCCACCTCGACCAGGTGTTCCACGACCTCATGGCATCCCGCGGGACCGGGCTCGACTCCGAGGACGACGAAGACCTGCTCGGGGACGCGACCGCCTTCACCGGCACGTCGAAGTTCCCCGCCCGCATCAAGTGCGCGCTGCTCGGCTGGGCCGCGCTCAAGGACTCGCTGGCGCGCTCGGGCGCGCTGGCCGGATAAAGGAGAACCGTTCATGACCGACACGCCGGTCGCCCAGGGGGCACCCACCGTCGCCGACGTCGAGGAAGCGCTCCGTGACGTCATCGACCCCGAGCTCGGGATCAACGTCGTCGACCTGGGCCTCATCTACGGCATCACGATCGACCAGAACAACCACGCCACCATCGACATGACGCTCACCTCCGCGGCCTGCCCGCTGACCGACGTCATCGAGGACCAGTCGCAGCAGGCGCTCGAAGGGCTCGTTGCCGGCATGCGCGTCAACTGGGTGTGGATGCCGCCGTGGGGCCCCGAGAAGATCACCGACGAGGGGCGCGAGCAGCTCCGCATGCTGGGGTTCAACGTCTGAGCGTTACAGGGAGTTCTAGTCAGGCCGCTGATCTGCAGATTTGCGGCCTGACCTGCGATATCGCCGATCGGCCTCGTGGACAGAGGTGGTCTGGAAGGCCCTCGCAGGGCCACCCATTCCCCCACCAGTCCCCCATGGAATTGGGGCCGTCTGGGCAGGTCGGCTCCCAGATCTGACCGCGAACGATGCGTGCGATTCCCCCACCAGAGAGGGGTCTGCGGGACACCTGACGGGTGGAGGACCCGAACATGGCACGCAGATCCGGACAGAAGCGCTCGTTCGGCGAGCTCGAAGCCCGCAAGAACGCCGAGACGAAGGCCATTACGGGCTGGCGAGCGCGCTACACCGGCCCCGACCTGTCGCGGCACTCCCGGGTGTTCGGCGACAAGATGGCCGCCGAAGCCTGGCTCAACAAGGAGCGGATCCTCGTCGAGCGCGGCGAGTGGAAGCCGCCACGCATCCGCGAGGCAGAGGCCCGACTCGCCAAGGCCCGCGCGATCACGCTGGGCGAGTGGGCTCAACGATCGATCGACAGCAAGAAGCTGCGGCCCTCGACGCGCTACCGCTACCAGCGCAACCTCGACAAGCGGATCATGCCCGAGCTCGGACACATCCCGCTGACGCACCTCACGCGCCTCGACATCACCGACTGGTACATGCGGCTGCGCGCCCAGCTTGCGCGGGAGGCCCGCGATCGAAGACGTGGCACCGAACAGCACGACGGGCGCGGCGCCGCCTTCGCGGCCTACCAGGTGCTTTCGTCGATCCTCGGGGACGCGGTCGACCACGAGCTGCTCGACGCGTCGCCGGCCAAGGTGAAGGGCGCCCTCAAGTACGAGGCCGTTCACGAGCCGATCGTCCTCACGCCCGACGAGATGTGGCAGTTCTCGGAGCTGATGCCCGACTACCTCCAGGCGCTCGTACCGCTCGCCGCCGTGACCGGACTGCGGAACGGCGAACTGCGCGCGCTCAAGCGCCAACATCTCAAGTTGACGGATGCGAGCCGCGCCTCGGTCTCGGTTCGCGGGACTGCGGCGAACTACAAGGAGCCGGGACGGTTCAACGAGATCGGGCCGACGAAGACGAAGGCATCGAAGCGAACCGTTGCCATCCCGTCGTTCGTGGTCCCGATCCTGCGCGAGCACCTGGCGAAGTTCTGCGGCCACAGCCCCGACGACATGGTGTTCCCGGCAAAGCGTGGCGGCATCCTCCACGCGTCGGTTGTCGAACGGAACTGGCAGGCCGCACGACTTCAGATCCCGGGAATGGAGAACTTGCACCTGCACGACCTCCGGCACACGGCGCTGACCTGGGCGGCACGGTCTGGAGCGACGCTGGCGGAGCTCATGGCGATCGCCGGACACTCGAACCCGACGATCGTGCTGCGCTACCAGCACGTCGGCGACGAGGAGCGCATGCACTCGATCGCCGAGCGCGTGGGAGAGGCGTTCCGCGACGAGCTCAGCGAGCGCCGTGCGCGTCGTGCCAAGGAGAAGGGCGACGGCACCAAGACCGGGTGAGGCAAAAGGCAGCGGGGGCCGTCGGCGCGATGCCAACGACCCCCGCGACAGCGCGGTCCGCAACGATCACGCGCTGCGTGCCGAGCGGATCTCGATCACGAGCTCATCCTCGACGTCGTCGAGGTCGACCCGGACGAGGCGGCCGATTCGGTAGCCGGTGATGGTGCCGTCGGCGATGCGGCGGCGGAGGGTCTTGACCGAGATGTGGAAGCGTTCGGCGGCGTCGCGCAAGGAGATGAGCTCGTGGTGAGCGGCGTGCGTGGTCATGGGGACCTCCGGTACTTCAGTGGCCAAGGTGGGCGGTGTTCAGAGGTCGATGCCGGGCTGCGGGGGCTCGCGCGGGCCGTCGAGGAAGTGAGAGCCCTCGGGGATGCTTGCGTCCCTGAGTGCGTCGGGGAGGTAGCGGCGGGCGCCGCCGATGAGCCACCCGCCTGCGACTGCGGCGTCGGGGTCGCGTGGTGCGGGGTGGGGGACGGTGCCGGTGGTGATGGCGTGGGTGACGATGCCGGCCAGGGCGGTGCGGTACTCGGTGAGGGTGGTCTCGCGGTCGGCGCCTTGGAGGGTGTAGTCGGAGGTGTCCCAGATCTGCACCTCGGGGCGGATGGAGCCGAGCATGTTGTCCGGGTGGTCATCGAAGTACTGGTTGATGGTGGTGATGAACCGGTCGACGGTCACCTGCACTGTCGAGGCGAAGGGCAGGGTGTTGGTCGGGGTGCCGGTGGCGGGTTTGGCCAGGAGGATCAGGTCGATGACGTCGTCGGTCCCGGCTTGTTCGCGCAGGATGCCGGCGGGGAAGCGGATGGCGCCGAGGAAGTCGGCCTCCCGGGTGATCTCGGCGCGCGCCTGGGTGGGGGCGCGGTCCATGAGGGAGTGGTTTGCGAGGATCGCGACAAGGCCGCCTGGTTTGGTCAGGTGGATGGCGGCGAGGGTCTTGGCGCAGGTGAGTTCGGTGCGCATCTGGTGGCGTCCGGCCCCGCGCAGTTGGACGTCGAGCCAGGGCATGGACGCGATGACGAGGTCGTAGTCGCCGGCCCCGCCTCTGAGGCCGAGGGTGGTGGGGGCGTGGTCGGCGTCGGCCAGTGGGGTCAGGTGC
>BCWJ01000028.1 GCA_001592145.1 Xylanimicrobium pachnodae JCM 13526 = NBRC 107786
CTCGACGGGCTCGACCACCGGTGGTCGAGCCCGTCGAGACCCGCGCGTGTCACCAGATGCGGACGCGGTCCTGCGGTGCCAGCCACAGCGCGTCGCCCTCGGTGACGCCGTACGTGGCGTGGAACTCGTCGAGGTTGCGCACGATGCCGTTGCAGCGGAACTCGTTGGGGGAGTGCGGGTCGGTCGCGATGCGGCGTCGCACCTCCTCGTCACGGCCCTTCGACTGCCACACCTGAGCCCACCCGAGGAACACCCGTTCCAGGGCGGTCAGCCCGTCGACCACGGGGGCGTCGTCGAGCGAGGTGCCGCCCAGCGCGATCCGGTATGCGCGGATCGCGATCGACAGGCCGCCCAGGTCCCCGATGTTCTCCCCGATGGTCAGGCTGCCGTTGACGTGCGGGCCGTCGGCGCCGAACTGCTGCGGGACGAACGCGTCGTACTGCGCGATCAGGTCACCGGTGCGCTTCTCGAACTCGGTGCGGTCCTCGGCGGTCCACCAGTCCTCGAGCCGGCCGTCGCCGTCGTACTTGGATCCCTGGTCGTCGAAGCCGTGCCCGATCTCGTGCCCGATCACCGCGCCGATGCCGCCGTAGTTGACGGCGTCGTCGGCCTCGGGGTCGAAGAACGGGGGCTGGAGGATCGCGGCGGGGAACACGATCTCGTTCATGCCCGGGTTGTAGTAGGCGTTGACCGTCTGGGGGGTCATGAACCACTCGTCACGATCGAGCGGCTTGCCCACCTTGTTCAGCTCGTGGTCCAGGTCGAACGCGTTCGAGCGGCGCACGTTGCCGACGACGTCGTCCGCGTCGATGACCAGGGCGGAGTAGTCCCGCCACTTCACCGGGTAGCCGATCTTGGGCGTGAACTTCTCCAGCTTGGCCAGCGCCTTGGCCCGGGTGGCGTCCGTCATCCAGTCGAGGCCCTCGATCGACTCGCGGTACGCGGCCACCAGGTTCGCCACGAGCTGGTCCATCGCGGCCTTGTGCGTGGGCGGGAAGTGGCGGGCCACGTACTGTTCACCGACGGCCTCACCCAGTGCGCCCTCGACGAGTGCGACGCCGCGCTTCCACCGCTCGCGCACCTGCTGCGCGCCGGACAGGGTGCGACCGTAGAAGTCGAAGTTGGCCTCGACGAGCTCGTCGTGCAGGTACGGCGCGCGGGCGGTGACCAGGCGGTACGCCGCCCACGCCTGCCAGTCGGCGAGCGGCGCCGACTGCCACAGCTCCGCCAGCCCTTCGGCGAACGACGGCTCGCGCACCACGAGCGCGTCGAGCGCGCCCGCCGGGGCGCCCAGCGCGGCCGCCCACGCCTGCCAGTCGAACCCGGGTGCGCGCACGGCGAGCTCGGCGATCGTGGTGGGGTTGTAGGTGAGCGTGGCGTCGCGGTCCTTGACCACGTCCCAGTGGTGGCCGGCGAGCGCCGTCTCCAGCGCCAGGATCCGCGCGGCGGCGTCGTCGGCGTCGACACCGAGCGCCTCCGCCGCGCCGGACAGGCGCAGCATCCGCGCGACGTGCGGGGCGTACTTCTCACGGATCGGGGCGTACTGCTCCTCGCGGTAGTACGCCTCGTCGGGCAGGCCCAGCCCCGACTGGTACAGGTAGACGCGGTACTCCTCCGGGTTCGCGGCGTCGTTGTCCACGTAGAAGCCGACGGCGCCACCGGCGCCGGTGCGCTGGAGCGCGCCCAGCGCCGTCGTGAGCTCGGCCGTCGACGACACCGCCGTGATCAGGGCCAGGTCGTCCGTGAGGGGGGCCGTGCCGAGCGCTGCGATGCGCTCGGTGTCCATGAACGCCGTGTACAGCGCGCCGATCTTGCCGGCCGTGCCCTCCTCGGTGCCGGACGCCGCCAGATCCGTGATGATCTCCCGCACGCGCTCCTCGGAGCGGTCCCGCAGGGTGATGAAGGCCCCGTCCATGGAGCGGTCCGCCGGGATCTCGTGCGAGTCGATCCAGGTGCCGTTCACGTGGCGGTACAGGTCGTCCTGGGGGCGGATGGTGGGGTCGAGGGCATCACGGTCGATGCCGGAGCGCAGAGCTTCGGTGGTCATGCAGGCCACCTTATGGGCGCCCGGGGACGCCGGCGTAGGACGGGGGCCCTGACGTGTCGGTGCGGTGGGCCAGAATGGTCCCATGCGTCTTCACATCGGCACCGATCACGCCGGCTTCGAGCTCAAGAACCACCTCGTCGATCACCTGCGCGCCGCGGGGCACGACGTCGTCGACCACGGCGCCCACGTCTACGACGCCCAGGACGACTACCCGGCGTTCTGCATCTCGGCCGCCGAGTCCGTCGTGGCGGAGCCGGGCTCGCTGGGCATCGTCATCGGCGGGTCCGGCAACGGGGAGCAGCTGGCCGCCAACCGGGTCGCCGGCATCCGCGCGATCCTGGCGTGGTCGATCGAGACGGCGAAGCTGGGCCGGCAGCACAACGACGCCAACGTGGTGTCCGTCGGGGGTCGCATGCACACGGCCGAGGAGGCGACCGCGATCGTCGACGCCTTCATCGCCGAGCCGTTCTCCGGTGATGCCCGCCACCAGCGCCGCATCGACCAGATGCTGGCGTACGAGGCCCAGCGCGACGCCCGCTGACCGGACGTACTCGCCGTGCCCGAGGGTCACACCGTCCACCGTCTCGCCCGCACGCTCGCCGGGCTGTTCGAGGGTGAGACGCTCACCGTCACCAGCCCCCAGGGCCGGTTCGACGCCGGTGCCGCGCTCCTGACGGGGCACCGGCTCGTCGCGAGCGAGGCCTGGGGCAAACAGCTCTTCCTGGGCTTCGCCGCGCCCGCGGACGTGACCTGGCTCCGCGTCCACCTGGGCCTGTACGGGGCGTGGACGTTCGCCTCCGACGGCAGCGCCGACGTCGTGCACGCCATCGGCGCCCCGCGCGCCCGCATCGGCGAGACCGAGACCCCGCTCGCGGACGCCGCCGCGGGCCCGTGGGCCGTCCCGGTGCCCCGGGGGGCGGTGCGCGTGCGGCTGCTGGGCGCGCACGCCGTCGCGGACCTCAACGGACCCACGGCGTGCGAGGTGATCACGGCACAGGAGAAGGCCGCGGTCGAGGCACGACTCGGCCGCGACCCGATCCGGCACGGTGACTCGGACGCCGCGCGCGGCGAGTTCGTCGCCCGCGTCCGCCGCTCCCGCGTGAGCGTGGGTCAGCAGCTCATGGACCAGTCGGCCATCGCAGGCGTCGGGAACATCTACCGCGCCGAGGCCCTGTTCCGCGCCGGGGTGGACCCCTTGCGCCCGGGCCGCGACGTCGACGAGACCACGCTCGGCGAGGTCTGGGACGACCTCGTGACCCTCATGCGCGACGGCGTCGTCCGCGGGGCGATCGTCACCACGCGCCCCGAGGACCGCGGCCCCGACGCCCCCGGCATCCGCGCTGCGGGCGGCCTGGCAGCCCTGGGCCCGACGACGCGGCGCCACGAACGCCGCGCCCCCGTCCCGCCGGGCGCCGTGCTGCGCGCCGAGTCGTTCTACGTCTACCAGCGCGACGGGCTGCCGTGCCGCCTGTGCGGGACGCCCGTGCTGGTCAAGGACGTGGGCGGCCGCACCCTCTACTGGTGCGGGTCCTGCCAGTCATGACCCCGCCCGCCCCGAGCGAACAGGAGCGCCGGGCCGCGACGGAGGAGTACGCCGCCGCCGTCCTGGCCCTCGCGCGGCGCATCCCGCCGGGGCGAGCGATGACGTTCGGGCTCATCGCGGAGATCGTCGCCGAGTCGCTGCACCGCGGCGGTCCCCGGCAGGTGGGCCAGGTGATGTCCGGCTCGTCGTCCCGCTACGCGCACCTGGTGCCCGATGACGCCGCCGTCGTCGGCCCCGCACAGGACACCAACTCGGTCCCGTGGTGGCGCGTCGTCAAGGCGTCCGGGAGCCCGCCGCCACACCTTGCAGCGACCGCGCTCGACGCGCTGCGGGGCGAGGGCACGCCCCTGACGAGGGACGGCCAGCGCGTCGCCCTTCGTCGCGCGATCTGGTTCCCGGGTATCGACGACGCCGCGTCGCGCGGGTAGCGCGCGCCACGGTCTGGTCGTCGGTTCGGGTTCTGGTCGTCGGGCTGAACCGACGACCAGAACCCGAACCGACGACCAGACGGGCCGGGACCCGGGGTCCGGGGCCAGCGCGTGTTACGGGATCCGGCGCGGCGCGAACCGGGCCATCGCCGCACCAGCCCTCGAGCGCAGCGAGGCCGCGGCGGTACCCGCCCTGCCCTGCTCGGCGGCGAGCGCCGCCAGGACCGAGGACGGGTCGCCCTGGAGCAGCAGCGTCGTGACGGCCGTCGAGTCCCAGCGGGCCAGGTCCGCGCGGACCTTGGCCACCGGGCCCACCAGCGCGATCTCCTCAATGAGTGCGAGCGGCACGGCGGCGGCCGCCTCCCGCTTGCGCCCCGCGAGGTAGTGCGCCTGCACCTCGTCGAGGACGTCCGCGTAGCCGAGCCGGTCGAGGGACGCCTTGTGGAAGTTGGCGCCCTTGGCACCCATCCCGCCCACGTAGAGCGCCACATGAGGCCGCAGCACGTCCGCGGCGGCGTCGACGTCGTCGCGCACGACGACGGGAACCGTGGCCAGCACCTCGAACGCCGACGACGGCGACCGGGCCCCGCTGCGGGCGCCGAACCCCTCGGCGAGCAGCGCGCGGTGCTCGGCGTCGGTGCGCGGCGCGTAGAAGCCGGCCATCCACCCGTCCGCGATCTCGGCGGCCAGCGCCACGTTCTTGGGACCCTGCGCGGCCAGCACGATCGGCAGGTCCGCCCGCAACGGGTGCACGGTGGGCTTGAGCGCCTTGCCCAGCCCGGTCGCCCCGACGGCGTCGCCCGGCACGGGGAGCGTGAAGAACGCGCCGGACGCGGTGACGGGACGCTCGCGGGCGAAGACCTGGCGCACGATGTCCACGTACTCGCGGGTGCGGGCGAGGGGGCGCGCGTAGGGCTGCCCGTACCAGCCCTCGACCACCTGCGGCCCGGAGGCGCCGAGCCCCAGGACGAACCGGCCGCCGCTGAGGTGGTCGAGGGTCAGGGCCTGCATCGCGGTGGCGGTGGGGGTGCGGGCGGCCATCTGGGCGATGCCGGTGCCGAGGCGGACGCGGCGGGTGCGCGACCCCCACCAGGCCAGGGGAGTGAACGCGTCGGACCCGTACGCTTCGGCCGTCCACACGGAGTCGAGACCCAGCGCCTCGGCCGCGACGATCGCCGGGACGATGCCGCGGGGAGGCTTGCGGGACCAATAGCCGGTCTGGATTCCGATGCGCACGTGCGGCTCCCCGTCGAGTCCTGGTGATCTAGTTATCTACAACTCGCCGTCGCAGACAAATGAGCACCCTACCCATTCCGGATGCGGTCGGCCAGGGTGTTGAGCACTGCGGCTCCCGTCTCCGAGTCGTCGACGGTGACGACGAGCGAACGCCCGCCCGTCCGCTCCACGAGCAGGGCTTCGCCGCTGCGGGGCACGATGCCGACCCGCCCGTCACGGCCGACCCGCCAGCCCCAGCCCCCGAACTCCTTGAACGAGTGGACCGTGGTGCTCGATGCCGCGACCACCTCGTCCGCCGGGATGAACGTGCGTGGCCAGCCGATCGCCGAGCGCACCGCCAGCCCGGTCGCGTCGACGCGCACCTCGAACACCATCATCGAGGCGAACAGGACGGCGAGCAGCACGGGGACGGCGAGCAGGCCCCACATCCGGGTGAGGATCGCGAGCACCAGCATGAGCACGATCGCTGCCGCGCCGACCCGGAGCCCAGGACCGCCGCCGGTGCGGCGGATCCACACGGCACGCTCGCCGTCGGCCAGGGCCACCCGGGCCGCGTTGGCGGGGACGCGTGCGGTCGTGGACTGCGGCGCGTCACCGGGCACGAGCACGGCCGCGGCCACCGCAGGGACGAGCGGTACGACGTACGACGCCGCGAGCCACCACCCGCTGGTGTCGTGCGCCTGTGCGGCGTCGGACAGGCCGCGCTGGCTCGCGAGTGCCGCCATCTGCACGACGGCGAGCAGACCACCGATCCACACCGTCGCGGCAGCGGAGATACGGCGGGTCATGGCCGCCTTGCCCCAGAACCAGCCGATCGCACCGAACACCACGATGCAGGCCGCTCCGATGGCGAGCAGGGTGGTGACCCACTGGGTCAGTGACATGAAGCCGTTGGGTGCGCCGCTCGGACCCGTGCCCCAGTGCGAGGCGATCGGGTCGGGTAGGTCATTGCGCCAGGAGAGCACGACGGCGGTGGACCCCAGGAGCAGCAGGAGCCCGGCAGCGGAGGACCACAGGGTGGAGCGCCGGGCGAGGGCCTTCCAGGGTTCCGTCGTGCGGGGGCCGGGTGCGGGCGTCGTCGTCATCGTGACATCTCCTCCTTGAGCAGGGCTGATGCGGCCTCGGGGGACAGGCGCGCAGCGCGGGCGGCGGCTGCGTAGGCGGCCAGGGTCGTGCGGACGTGGTCGTGGCCGTGCTCGGTCCCACCGACGACGATGGCGCCGCGTCCCCGCCGCAGGTCGATCACGCCGCTGTCTCGGAGCTCTTGGTAGGCGCGCAGCACGGTGTGGACGTTGAGGTCGAGTGAACCGGCAAGCTCGCGCGCAGCGGGCAGCCGGTCGCCGGTGGACAGGGTGCCGCGGGAGAGCGCGACGTGAACCTGTGCGACGAGCTGCGCGAACAGCGGCTCGTCGCTTCCGGGATCTATCGTCCAGAGCATGCTGGAACTCTACTTGATCTAGTCCAACTAGAACAAGGGGGTCTGTGAAGGCTCAGATCATGTACTCGATGATGAGCGCCGGGTCCTGGAGCTTCTCGCGCTCCGCGGGCGGCTGATGCGGGAACCGGATGTGCGCGGGAACCCCCAGCGCGACTGCTCCCGCCGGCACGTCCTTGACGACGACGGCGTTGGCGCCGATCTGCACGTCGTCCCCGATCGTCAGCGGACCGAGCACCTTCGCCCCGGCGCCCACCATCACCCGGTTGCCCAGCGTGGGGTGCCGCTTGCCGCGCGTCATGGAACGGCCGCCCAGGGTGGAGCCGTGGAACAGCACGCAGTCGTCGCCGATGACGGCGGTCTGCCCGATCACGACCCCCATGCCGTGGTCGATGAACAGGCGTCGCCCGATGACGGCGCCGGGGTGGATCTCGATGCCCGTCAGCCACCGGGTGACCTGGGAGAGCAGCCGGGCCGGCAGGCGGAGCCCGGCGTGCCACATGCGGTGGCTGAGCCGGTGCACCCACAGGGCGTGCACCCCGGGGTAGGCGAGGGCCACCTCGAGGCGCGTCCGCGCAGCCGGGTCGTGGGCGTGGGCCGCGTCGAGGTCCTCCAGCAGGATCTCGACCAGGTGCCGTAGGCCAGGACGGTGGCCGGGGGGCATGACGTGCTCTCGCTCGTCATCGTCCCCGGCCACCGTCTGCGCCCGCAGCGCGCGAAGATCCGTCACGCCGGACATTCTGCCCCGTGGGGCCGTGCGTGTGGGTCAGTCCGCCAGGTCGGCGTACAGCACCGTCGAGAGGTAGCGCTCACCGAAGTCGGGAACCACGGCCACGATCGTCTTGCCCGCGTTCTCGGGGCGGCCCGCGAGCTGGACCGCGGCGGCGAGGGCGGCACCGGAGCTGATGCCCACCAGCAGGCCCTCCTCCTTGGCGGCGCGGCGTGCGAACTCCAGGGCGGTGTCGGACTCGATGTCCAGGACCTCGTCGTACAGGTCCGTGTCGAGGATCTCGGGGATGAAGTTGGCACCCAGCCCCTGGATCTTGTGCGGGCCGGGGGTGCCACCCGAGAGGATCGGGGACTCCTTGGGCTCGACCGCGACGATCTTCACCTCGGGCTTGCGCTCCTTGAGCAGGCCGCCGGCACCCGTGATCGTGCCGCCCGTGCCGATGCCGGACACCAGGATGTCCACGCCGCCGTCGGTGTCGGCCCAGATCTCCTCACCCGTCGTCTTGCGGTGGATCGCCACGTTGGCCGGGTTCGCGAACTGGCGGGCCAGGATGGCGCCCGGCCGCTCGGCGGCGATCTTCTCGGCGACCTCGACGGCCCCGCTCATGCCGATCGAACCCGGCGTGAGCACCAGTTCGGCACCGTAGGCGCGCAGCAGGGCGCGGCGCTCCTTCGACATCGTCTCGGGCATGGCGAGCACCACGTTGTAGCCGCGCACCGCGCCCACCCAGGCGAGCGCGATACCCGTGTTGCCCGACGTCGCCTCGACGATCGTGCCACCCGGCTGCAGTTCGCCGGAGGCCTCCGCGGCGTCGATGATCGCGACCCCGATGCGGTCCTTGACGGAGTTGGCCGGGTTGTAGAACTCCAGCTTGGCGAGCACGGTGGCGCCGAGGCCGGCAGTGAGCTTGTTCAGGCGAACCAGCGGCGTGCCGCCGATCAGTGCGGTCGCGTCGTCGTAGATCCGGGCCATGGTCTTCCTCTTCGGTTGGTGGCGTAGGACGGCCGGTCGCCGTCGTACGTGGCGGATGTGGCTGCTGTGGCGGTGGCGCCGCTGAGGCGGCGCCAGGGGCGAGCGACCGCGTTCGTCAAGGCCCGGCGAGACTGGCGTCGCAGGGTCGGACGGGGCGCGGGCGCTCTATCGACACGCGAGGGAGCGCGAGCGCGATGGTCGGCACGCCGGCGTGCAGGACGTCGCAGTGGGCGAGGAGGCGACGGCGACGCTCATGGTCGGTTCCCTCCTGGGGTGGACTCGGCAGGCGTGCGTGGACTGATGCGTACCGGCAGGCGTCGGTACCGTTGATATCGACGTTGCCTAGAGGAACCATAGGCGCTCGCCGGGGTACGCCGCCAGGGTGTCTCACTGTGGCGTGCGCCGCAGTCGCGTCGCATACCGGTCAGCCGGCGATCACCGCGGCGACGTCGGCGGGCCGCCAGCCCTGCGGCCGCAGCTGCTTGCCGTCCGCGCGCCGCGGCCCGGAAGCCTTCGCGAGATTCGCGCGGTGCACCTCCGCGAACACGGCGTCGGCGGGGAGCCCGAGCGCGAGGAACGTGCCGTACGTGACGTACAGGAGGTCGGCCAGCTCGTGCCCGACGGCGGCAAGGTCGTCGATGCCGACGTCGTCGCCCGCTGCGACGCGGGCCCGCACGACGTCGAGGGCGGCGATCACCTCCGCGAACTCCTCGCTCAGCAACGTACGGCGCAGATCGAGCACAGGAGCGGGCGGGACGTGAGGTGACGTGGGCACCGGCTCCCCGATGGCGCGGCAGAAGTCGGCGACAAGATCGGCGTTGCTCACGCGGGCAGCGTAGGCCGCGGAGACGGGGGGAGGCCGTGCGGAGCGCCCGACGACGGCTCTCACCCGCGAAGATGTGGAGCGGATGACGGGAATCGAACCCGCGTAATCAGTTTGGAAGACTGAGGCTCTACCATTGAGCTACATCCGCGCGCCGCCCCGATGATGCTCAGGTGCGCGGGCGTCACACTAGCAAACGCCGCAGCGACTCGGGTGCCCTCCGGCACCGTCTAGACTCGGTCGCGGCCCTTTGCGGGCCAGCGGGGTGTGGCGCAGCTTGGTAGCGCGCGTGCTTTGGGAGCACGATGTCGCAGGTTCGAATCCTGTCACCCCGACCCCTGAAGGTCGTCGGTGGCCCCTCGGTGCCCGGCGTCGTCTTCCGGTGGAGGATGGCCCCGCCGCGACCCGTTCCTCGCGGCAGGACAGGAGATCCGGTGAACCTCACCGCAGCCCAGGCCGATCGTGCCCACGGTGCGCTGCTCGGCTCAGCCGTCGGCGACGCCCTCGGGGCGGGGTACGAGTTCGCGCCCGTCGCCCCGGACCTGGTCCCGGCGATGATCGGCGGTGGCCTCGGCGACTTCGCGCCGGGCGAGTGGACCGACGACACCGCCCAGGCCGTCGCCATCGCGCAGGTGGCGGCGACGGGTGCGGACCTGCGCGCCCCGGAAGCCCTGACCGCCGTCGCGCAGCGGTTCGCCGACTGGTTCGCGGACGGCCCGGCCGACGTCGGCGTCCAGACCGCCGCGGTCCTGCGGGCCGCGGGTTCCTCCCCGACGGGGCGGTCGATGGCGGCGGCGGGCCAGCGGGAGCACCAGCGCACGGGGCGCTCGGCCGGCAACGGGTCGCTGATGCGGACGGCCCCCGTGGCGCTGGCGTACCTCGACGACCCGGGTGCCCTGGTCGAGGCGGCGATGGCGGTGAGCGCGCTGACGCACCACGACCCCCTCGCCGGGCAGGGGTGCGCGCTGTGGTGCCTGATGATCCGCCACGCCGTCGTGACCGGGGAACTACCCGTGTTCGACGACGTCGCGCCGTGGGTTCCGGGCGCCGAGTACTGGCGCGGGGTCGTGGCCGAGGCGGAGCGACGTGAGCCGTCGGCGTTCTCACAGAACGCGTGGGTGGTCGGGGCGCTCCAGGCGGCGTGGTCGGCCATCACGCACACGGCGCCCACGTGCACGGCGTCGTCGTCGGGCGAACACTTCGATGACGCGCTGACCGCTGTGATCCGCGTCGGGCACGACACGGACACCGTCGCAGCCATCGCGGGTGCACTGCTCGGCGCCCGATGGGGCGCCGGTGCGGTGCACCCGCGATGGCGCCACCCGCTGCACGGCTGGCCGGGCATCACGGGCGGCGACCTGGAGGACCTCGCCCAGCGCATCGTGCAGGGCGGGGGTGCGGCGGCGGCGCCCTGAGGGAAGCCGCCGCCGTGAGACCTACGGTCGTGCGGCCGCCGCGTCCCGGGGCTTCCCGGACGCGCGCGCCGGCTCGTCGCTCGCGTCGTCGTCGTTGTACTTCCGGCCCTTGGGCACGGTGAGCAGGATCGACACGAGGGCGATCAGGACGAACACGAGGTTGACGGCGAAGGCGACGGCGCCGGCCTGCCGCACGGCGATGTTGTCCGTGACGCCGTGGTTGACGAGCACGTCGCCGACCAGGGAGGACCCGGTGCTGGCGAGGCTGGAGAACACCGTCAGCGACACGGCGGCACCGATGGCGCCGCCCAGGGACGAGGCCATCTTGTAGATGCCTGACCCGGCGCCCACCTGGTTGGCGGGCAGGTTGGACAGGGCGGCGTCGGTCGAGGGGGTCGCGTAGAACGCGAGACCCAGGCCGAACAGGGCGTAGGCGACGATCGCGACGACGCGGTACTCGGAGAGCAGCAGGTTCGTCGGGATCATGAGGATCGCGGTTACGGCGACGATCGAGGTTCCCCAGATCATCGGCTTGCGCGGCCCGTACTTGCGCAGCAGCGACTCGCCCACGCGGATGAAGGCGACGATGACGACGCCGTAGCCGATGGTCAGCAGGCTGGCGTCCCAGGCGCTCATCTTGCGCGAGCCGGCGAGCTGCAGCATCTGCTGGGAGACGATGAGCAGGCCGATGGTCGCGTTGAGCACGAAGTTCGACAGCGTGGCGCCCGCGAACGTCTTGTTCCTGAACAAGGAGAAGTCGATGAACGGGTTGTTCGGCGTGTGCCGCTCGAACGTCACGAACACCACGGCGGCGACGACGCCGATGACCAGCAGGACGAGGATCGCGGGCGACCCCCAGCCGATCTGGCGGCCGAAGATGATGATGATCATCAGGGCCAGGGCCATCACCATGAACGAGACGAGGCCGCGGGTGTCGAACCTGTCCGTCGTCCTGTGCTCGGCCTTGGACTCGGGGGTGCCGAGCATGAGGGCGATCGAGACGAGCGAGACGACGATCGAGGCGATGAACACGGCCCGCCAGGACAGGTTCGAGGCGAGGAACCCGCCGACCAGAGCGGCGAAGCCGGAGCCGCCCCAAGAGCCGATCGACCACCAGGAGACGGCGGCCTGCCGCTCGCGGCCGTCCCAGTAGGCGCGCAGCAGGGCCATGGTGGACGGCATCACGAGGGCGGCGGACAGGCCCTGCAGGGCGCGGCCGGCGAGCAGGAGGGGCAGCGCGGCCGGGCCCGCGGCGAGCAGGGTCAGCAGCGAGCCGACGATGCCGATGCCGTTGCCGATGATGGCGATCCGCAGGCGGCCCACCCGGTCGGCGACCCCGCCCATCAGCACGATGAACAGGCCCGAGACCAGCGCGGTGATGGAGACCGCGAGGTTCATCTGGTTCTGGGAGACGTACTCGTGGGTGGGCGTGTTGATGCCCTCGAGCACCTGCTGGGCGACGGTTCCCATGGAGCCGGCGAACAGCCAGAAGGTCAGGACGCCCAGGACGATGCCGACGAGCAGGCGCGTGGAGCCGCGATAGGCGGCGCCGGGCGGTGTGGAGCTGGTGGCGGTGGTCATCAGTGCTCTTCCGGTGCGAGGAACGCCAGGGCGGCGGCGACGATGGCTTCGGTCCCGGTGGACAGCGTGGGCTGCTGCACGGGGGCGAAGAACGGGGAGTGGTTGCCGGGCTGCTCGCCCGCGGGGAACCCGCCGAAGCCCCAGAAGGTGTAGGGGGTGCCGAAGGCGGCCGGGATGGTGCTGAAGTCCTCGCTGCCGGCGAGCCGTTCGAGCTCACGGACGCGGTCGTCCCCGAAGTGGGCGCGCAGGGCGGCGGTCACGGTGGCGGTCGTCGCGTCGTCGTTCGTGGTGAACGGGAACTGGTCGTAGTACTCGAACTCGGGCTCGCGCGGGCAGCGGGACGCCTGGCACTCGGCGCGCACGATGCGTTCGATGGCGGTGACGATCGCGTCGCGGACCTCCTCGCTGTAGGCGCGGGTGTTGATCAGCAGCGTGGCGCGGTCCGGGATGATGTTGCTCTTGGTGCCCGCCTGGACGGAACCGACGGTGACGACGGCCTGCGTCCCGGGCGCCAGCTCGCGCGAGACGATCCCCTGGAGGCGCTGCACGATGGCGGCGGCGACGACGACGGGGTCCACGCCGAGGTTCGGCATCGACCCGTGGCTGCCGACGCCGTGCACCGTGACGCGGATGCTGTCGGCGCACGCCATGATGCGGCCCGGGGCGATGAAGACCGCACCGGCCTCCATGCCGAACACGTGCTGGGCCAGGGCGACGTCGGGGGTGGGGATGACGTCGGTGAGGCCGGCCGCGACCATGGCCTTCGCGCCGGCCGCGGTCTCCTCGGCAGGCTGGAACAGGGCGATGAACGTGCCCTTCCAGAACGCGCGGCCGCGGGCCAGGAGCTCGGCGGCCCCGATCAGCGACGCCATGTGCACGTCGTGCCCGCAGGCGTGCATCAGACCGACCGTGTTGCCCGAGTCGTCGACGGCGGTCGCGGTGGACGCCCACGGCAGGCCGGACTGCTCGGTCACGGGGAGGGCATCGGTGTCGGAACGCATCAGCACGGTGGGGCCGTCACCGTTGGCGAGCACGCCGACGATCCCGCCGCCCACCTCGTGGACGGTGTAGCCGAACCCCGTGAGCAGCCCCGAGAGCTTGGCGTTGGTGCGCGTCTCGTGGGAGCTGAGCTCGGGGTGCTGGTGCAGGTCGATGCGGAGCTCCTCGAGCCCGGGCATCGTCGTGGGCAGTGGTGCCAGGACCTCGGACAGCGCGGTCATCTGAGCCTCCATGATTGGTCGGTTGTCGCGATGGCCCATCCTGGGAACGGGGGCCGTGCCCGGGGGTGCGGGCGTCGCGCGGTGCGGCTGGTGTGTCGCACCTGGGAAGTCTCGACAGACAACGGCAGACACGCTTGCGGCGCTGATGATCGGTGCTGCAATCTCGCCCGGTGATGAAGGATGGCGTCGTCGACGCCCTCGATCTGCGACTGATCGACGCGTTGCAGCGCTCTCCGCGGGCGTCGTGGACGACGCTGGCCCGTCTGCTGGGGTCGAGCGCGGTGACGCTCGCGCGGCGCTGGGCCACGCTGACCGAGGCGGGCGCCGCCTGGATGACGGTCGCGCCGAACCTGTCGATCAGCCACGGGTCGCAGGCCATGGGCCTGGCGCTGGTCGAGGTGCGGGTGCGACCCGGCGAGCTGGTGCCGACCGCCGAGTCGCTGGCGCGGTCGTGCCCCGAGATCGCGACGATGGAGGTCACGTCCGGTGGCCGCGACCTGATGCTGACCGTGATCGCGGGAGACCCCGACCGGCTCTCGGACTTCCTGGTAGGCACCCTCGGCACCCACGAGTCGGTGGTGCGGATGCATGCGCACCCCGCCAGCTACACGCACTCGGACGCGAGCGGCTGGTACCGGCGCAAGCACGGCGTCCCCGAGGAGGAGTGGCCGGTGCGCGGTGGCGCCCGCCCGCGCCCGCCGCGCCGGGAGGTGGCCGAGGAGATCGCGACCGTGCTGGCGCAGGACGGGCGCGCCCCCGCGGCGCGGGTGGCCGCGCGGCTCGGGGTGAGCACCCGCACCGCCCGGGCCGCGCTGGCCGCCCTGGTCGGCTCGGGCGAGCTGCGGTTCCGCACCGAGATCGCCCGCCCCTTGTCCCAGTGGCCGGTCTGCGTCTGGTACCTGATCGAGGCGGCGGCGTCGACCCGCCCGCGCGTGGTGGCCGGGCTCCAGCGCATGCGCGAGGTGCGCGCCGTGATGCAGACCATCGGGCGGGCGGACCTGGCCGCGGTGATGTGGATGCGCTCCCTGACGGACGTGCAGGACGTCGAGCTGGAGATCGAGCGGCTCGACGCGAGCACCCGCATCAGCGACCGGGTGCTGGTGATGCGCACGGTCAAGCTCATGGGCCGGCTGCTCGACGAGCAGGGGCGCGCCACCGGGTTCGTGCCGTTGCCCGCCTACATGAACACCTTGGCGTGACGGGCGGGGCGAGACGCCGGCTGGCGGGGGATAGGATGTTCCGGTTGCCCGTCCACCCCGAGTCGCCTTCCAGCGTGCTCGTGGCGCCCGGACGGGTCTCGCAGACCCCGTGCGCCGCCCTGTGACCGCGCGTGCACGCACCCGACCACAGTTGGAGACCACGAAGTGAAGAGCGCCGTCGAGACCCTGGAGCCCACCAAGGTCAAGCTGACCGTCGAGGTGGACTACGACGAGCTCAAGCCGAGCATCGACCACGCCTACAAGCACATCGCCGAGCAGGTGAACATCCCCGGCTTCCGCAAGGGCAAGGTCCCCCCGCGCATCATCGACCAGCGGGTCGGCTGGGGCGCCGTCGTCGAGCACGCCGTCAACGAGTCGCTGGGTCGCTTCTACGGCCAGGCTGCCGCGGAGGAGAAGCTGCGCCCGCTGGGCCAGCCCGAGGTCGACGTGACCGAGGTGCCCGTCAAGGCCGGTGAGGGCTCGCTGAAGTTCACGGCTGAGGTCGAGGTCCGCCCTCAGATCGAGCTCCCCGACCTGGACACCATCGACATCGAGGTCGAGTCGGCCGAGATCACCGAGTCCGACGTCGCGGAGCGCCTCGACGCGCTGCGCGAGCGGTTCGGCACCCTGGTGGGCGTCGACCGCCCCGCCGCCGACGGCGACTACGTGGTCGTGGACCTCAAGGCCGTCATCGGTGACGAGGAGGTCGACTCCGTGTCGGGCATCTCGTACCAGATCGGCTCGGGCAACATGCTCGACGGGCTCGACGAGGCGCTGACGGGTCTGTCGGCCGACGAGACCACCACGTTCACCGCCCCGCTGGCCGGCGGCGACCACGCCGGCGAGGAGGCCACCGTCACGGTGACCGCCACCTCGGTCAAGCAGCGCGACCTGCCCGAGGCGGACGACGACTTCGCTCAGCTCGCCTCCGAGTTCGACACGCTGGAGGAGCTCAAGGCGGACCTGCGCGAGCAGGTGGCGTCCATCAAGAAGTCGAACCAGGCGGTCGCCGCACGCGACACGCTGCTCGAGAAGCTCCTCGCCGCCGTCGAGATCCCGGTCCCGTCGGGTGCCGTCGAGGCCGAGGTCCACCGTCACCTGGAGGGCGAGGGTCGCCTGGAGGACGACGAGCACCGCGCCGAGGTCACGGTCGACGCCACGGCCGCGCTCAAGAACCAGATCCTGCTCGACACCCTGGCCGAGAAGCTCTCGGTCAAGGTGGGCCAGGGTGAGCTCGTCGACTACCTGGTGCAGGCGTCGCGTCAGTACGGCATGGAGCCGCAGCAGTTCATCTCGACCCTCGACCAGGGCGGTCAGATCCCCGCCATGGTCGGCGAGGTGGCCCGCTCCAAGGCGCTCGCCGTCGCGCTGCGCCAGATCGAGGTCAAGGACGGCGCGGGCAGCGTCGTCGACCTGTCGGAGTTCATCGGCACGGACGAGGACGACACCGCCGCCGAGGCGTTCGAGGACGCCGTCGCCGAGGGCGACGAGGCCTGATCCGTATCCCGCCCGACGGCGCCGCATCCCTCCCGGGGTGCGGCGCCGTCGCCGTCCGGCGCCACGCCCATGCGCCGTGAGCGAAACGGCGCGCACCCGGGACGGGGGCGGGTGCGCCGGGCGTTAGGGTCGAGCGACAGCGAACGCGTGAGGAGACAGACGTGAACGATCTGCGGATGGGCGCTGGTCCGGTGGCTCGTGCCGACGGACCCGGCCTCGGGCTCAACGACTCCATCTACAACCGGCTCCTCAAGGAGCGGATCATCTGGCTCGGCTCGGAGGTGCGAGACGAGAACGCCAACGCCATCTGCGCACAGATGATGCTCCTGGCGGCCGAGGACCCCGAGAAGGACATCTGGCTGTACATCAACTCGCCCGGTGGCTCGATCACGGCGGGGATGGCCATCTACGACACGATGCAGTTCATCCAGCCCGACGTCGCCACCGTCGCGATGGGCATGGCCGCGTCGATGGGTCAGTTCCTGCTGTCCTCGGGCGCCAAGGGCAAGCGGTACGCGACGCCCCACGCGCGCGTCATGATGCACCAGCCGTCCGGCGGCATCGGTGGCACGGCGACCGATGTGCGGATCAACGCGCAGCTCATCATGCACATGAAGCAGGTGCTGGCCGAGCTGACCGCGGAGCAGACCGGCAAGCCGCTGGAGCAGATCCTCAAGGACAACGACCGCGACTCCTGGTTCACGGCGGCCGAGGCACTCGAGTACGGGTTCATCGACCACGTGGTCGAGAACGCCGCGCTCGCGGGCGGCGGCGGCATGAACACCTCGAGCGCGAGCTGACGGCGGGCAGGAGAGACCGATGACCCACATGACCCCTGAGCACTTCGCCGCCACGGCCGGCCGCCTCGCTGGTGGCTACGCCCGTCCGGGCGGGATCGCGCTGCCCGGTGGCGCGCCCACCTCCCGGTACGTGCTGCCGCAGTTCGAGGAGCGCACGGCCTACGGCTTCAAGCGTCAGGACCCGTACACCAAGCTCTTCGAGGACCGCATCATCTTCCTCGGCGTGCAGGTGGACGACGCCTCGGCCGACGACGTCATGGCGCAGCTGCTGGTCCTGGAGTCCCAGGACCCGGACCGCGACATCATGATGTACATCAACAGCCCCGGTGGCTCGTTCACCGCGATGACGGCGCTGTACGACACGATGCAGTACATCAAGCCGAAGATCCAGACGGTGTGCCTCGGTCAGGCCGCGTCGGCGGCGGCCGTGCTGCTCGCCGCCGGGCAGGAGGGCATGCGCATGGCCCTGCCGAACGCGCGCGTGCTCATCCACCAGCCGGCCATGGAGGGCGGCGGGTACGCGCAGGCGTCCGACATCGAGATCCACGCCAACGAGCTGATCCGCATGCGGGAATGGCTCGAGGAGACCCTGGCCTTCCACTCGGGTCGCACTCCCGAGCAGGTCAAGGAGGACATCGAGCGCGACAAGATCCTCACGGCCGCCCAGGCCAAGGACTACGGGCTCGTCGACGTCGTCCTCGAGTCCCGCAAGCCGAAGGTGATCGCGCCGCGCTGACGCCCGCGGCGTCGTTCCGACGGTCGAGCCTGCCGAGACCCACGTGCGGTCTCGGCAGGCTCGACTGCCAGATCGGCGGCATCCGGGCGACGCACCGGGCACGTCGGCTGACAGAGTCGGCGCCGTGGTGTGGAATAGGCAAGAGGTGCTCGTCGGAGGAAGGAGGCGCTCGTGGCACGGATCAGTGACGGGGCTGACCTGCTGAAGTGCTCGTTCTGCGGCAAGTCGCAGAAGCAGGTCAAGAAGCTCATCGCCGGCCCAGGCGTGTACATCTGCGACGAGTGCATCGACCTGTGCAACGAGATCATCGAGGAGGAGCTCACCGAGCAGGCCGAGACCGGTCTGACCGAGGTGCCCAAGCCGCGCTCGATCTTCGAGTTCCTCGAGCAGTACATCATCGGCCAGGACGCCGCCAAGCGTGCGCTGGCCGTCGCCGTCTACAACCACTACAAGCGCATCCACGCGGCCGGGGGAGGGCGGATCGAGGCCGACGGCGACACCGTCGAGATCGCCAAGTCGAACATCCTGCTCATCGGCCCCACCGGGACCGGCAAGACCTACCTCGCCCAGACGCTCGCCAAGCTGCTCAACGTCCCCTTCGCCATCGCGGACGCCACGGCCCTGACCGAGGCGGGCTACGTGGGCGAGGACGTCGAGAACATCCTCCTCAAGCTCATCCAGGCCGCCGACTACGACGTCAAGAAGGCCGAGACGGGCATCATCTACATCGACGAGGTCGACAAGGTGGCCCGCAAGGCGGACAACCCGTCGATCACCCGGGACGTGTCCGGCGAGGGTGTGCAGCAGGCGCTGCTCAAGATCATCGAGGGAACCTCCGCGTCGGTGCCCCCACAGGGCGGCCGCAAGCACCCTCACCAGGAGTTCATCCAGATCGACACGACGAACGTGCTGTTCATCGTGGCCGGTGCGTTCGCCGGGTTGGAGGACATCGTGGCGTCGCGTGCCCGCAAGCGCGGCATCGGGTTCGGCGCCCCCATGGAGACCGGCGCGGACGAGGACCTGTTCGCCGAGGTGCGCCCCGAGGACCTCCAGAAGTACGGCCTGATCCCCGAGTTCATCGGCCGGCTGCCCGTGATCGCCAGCGTCTCACCCCTGGACCGGGACGCGCTGGTGCGCATCCTCACGGAGCCCCGCAACGCCCTCGTCAAGCAGTACCAGCGCATGTTCCAGATCGACGGCGTCGACCTGGAGTTCACGGACGAGGCGGTCGAGGCGATCGCGGACCAGGCGCTGCTGCGCGGCACCGGCGCCCGCGGCCTGCGCGCCATCATGGAGGAGGTGCTCCAGCAGACCATGTTCGACGTCCCGAGCCGCGACGACGTCGAGAAGGTGGTCATCACCCGCGAGGTGGTGCTGGAGAACGTCAACCCCACGCTGGTCCCGCGCACCGCCGCCCCGGCGCGCACCCGCCACCCGCGTGAGAAGAGCGCCTGACCGCTGCCAGAACCAGCACACCGGAACCGATCCACCCCCGTGAAGGTCGATCGGCTCCGGCATGCCGATGACCGTCGGGTCAGGCCTGGTGCGGGCCGTTGTAGAGGGCGTCGATCGTCGGGGTGAAGTCGGTCAGGACGAGCTGACGCTTCACCTTCATCGAGGGCGTCAGGTAGCCGTTCGCCTCGGTGAAGTCGGTGTCCAGGACGACGAACTTGCGGATCGACTCGGCGCGAGAGACGGCCTCGTTGGCGCGGTTGACGGCGCGGTCGAGCGCCGCGAGGACCCCGGGGTGCACGCGTGCCTCGGACACCGGCATGTTCGGCAGGTCGTGGGTGGCAAGCCAGCCGGGCAGCATCTCGGCGTCGAGCGTCACGAGCGCCCCGATGAACGGCCGCTGGTCGCCCACGACGACCACCTGGGAGACGAGCGGGTGGGATCGCAGCCGGTCCTCGAGCAGTGCGGGCGCGACGTTCTTGCCGCCGGCCGTCACGATGATCTCCTTCTTGCGCCCGGTGATCCGCAGGCGTCCGTGGGAGTCGAGCGTGCCGAGGTCACCGGTGTGGAACCAGCCGTCCACGAGGACCTCCGCGGTCAGCTCCGGCTTGTTGCGGTAGCCGCGGAACAGGTGCGGTCCCTTGAGGAGGATCTCTCCGTCCTCGTCGATCTTGATGGACGTGCCCGGGAGTGCCGGACCGACGGTGCCGATGGCGACGTCTCGCGGCATGTTCACCGCGGTCGGGGCCGTGGTCTCGGTGAGCCCGTAACCCTCCAGCACGGTGACGCCGACGCCGCGGAAGAAGTGGCCCAGGCGTTCCCCGAGCGGAGCGCCGCCCGAGACGGCATGGACCACATGGCCGCCCATGGCCTCGCGCAGCTTGCCGAGCACGAGCTTGTCGGCGAGCTTGTGCTGCACGGCCAGCGCGGGCGGGACGGGGCCCTCGTCCCGCGCGCGTGAGGCGGCGATCGCGGTGCGCACGGCCCAGTAGAAGATCTGACGCTTGAGCTTGGAGGCCGACGCCTTCTGCTCGGCCGAGTTGTACACCTTCTCGAACACGCGGGGCACGGCGAGGAGGAACGTGGGCTGGAACGATCCCAGGTCGGCGACCAGGTTCTTCACGTCGGGTGCGTGGCCGAGCACGGTGTTCGCGGAGATCACGGCCACCTGGATGAGGCGGGCGAACACGTGCGCGATGGGCAGGAACAGCAGGGTGCGGGCGCCGTCGTGGTCGATGACCTCGGGGAGGGCCTCGGCGGCGTTGAGCGCCACGTGAGCGAAGTTGCCGTGCGTGAGCTCGGCCCCCTTGGGGCGGCCCGTCGAGCCGGACGTGTAGATGATCGTCGCCAGGTCGTCGGCCGTGACGGCGTCGCGACGTGTGGTGACCTCGCTCTCCGGGGTGTCCGCGCCCTGGGCGCGCAGCGTGTCGAGGGCCCCGCCGTCGATCACCAGGAGGTCCTCGACCGTCGGGACCTCCTTGCGGACGGCGTCGATGATCCCGGCGTGCGCGGCGGTCTCCACGATCACGAAGCGGCACCCGGCGTCGGAGAGGATCCACTGGACCTGGTCGGGAGCCGAGGTCTCGTACACGGGGACGGGCACACCGCCGGCGGCCCAGATGGCGTAGTCGACGAGCGTCCACTCGTAGCGGGTGCGCGACATGATGGCCACGCGGTCGCCGACCTGCAGCCCGCGGGCCACCAGTCCGCGGGCCACGGCGACGACGTCGGCGTCGAACGCCTTGGCGCTGACCGGCACCCAGGGGGCCGTCGGTGTTTCCCTGCGTTCGATGAGGGGACCGTCCCCGGTGCGGGCGACGCGGTCGGCGAGCATCGTGTTGATGCTGGTCGACTGGGGGACGTCAACGAGCGCAGGTGTGGTCGCGATGTTCACGTTCTTCGACTCCGTCTGTGCCGGCCGGGCCCGATACCCGGCACCATATGTGACGCTACACGCACGCCCGGCGCGACCGGGCTGCAGGCCCCCTAGGATCGAAGTCATGACCACACCGGCCGTGCCCGCGGAGATCCTGGGCCTGCGCAGCAGTATCGACAACATCGACGCAGCCCTGGTGCACCTGCTGGCGGAGCGTTTCAAGCTCACGGAGCGGGTGGGGCAGCTCAAGGCGGTCGGTGGGCTCCCGCCCGCCGACCCGACACGTGACCGCCAGCAGATCGCCCGCCTCACGGGCATCGCGACGCAGGCGGGGCTCGACCCCGAGTTCGCCGAGGGGTTCCGGGCGTTCATCGTGGCGGAGGTCATCCGCCACCACGAACGCATCGCGGCCGAGTACGCGGCGGGTCGACGTGACGGGGAGGTTCCCGCCCTGGATACGTTCGCCTGAAGGGGCTAGGCAGCTCTCAGCGGCGGGTCCGGGGCCGGTTCGGGCATTGGGGGTGCGCTGCGCCGCGGCGCGACGCACCCTAGACACACAGCCGAGACCGGGAGGCGCAAGAGCTGACATGAAGACCGACTGGATCAAGCCCCTCATCGGCCGCCCTGGACCGTTCGCGACCGTCTACCTCGACGCGACACGGTCCGCGGAGGCGGGCGACAAAGATGTCGAAGGACGCTGGAAGGCGGTGCGCCGCACGCTGGCACAGCAGGGCGCTCCCGACTCCGTCCTGCGTGCGGTCGAGGATGCCGCGCTGCGCCCCCTGCGCAAGCCCGGTGCGCACGGCCGCGTCATCATCGCCGACGGCGACGGCGTCCTCGTCGACAAGCCCCTGCGCACGGCGCCCACCGGGGCGTCGGGTGTGTGGCACCGGGTGCCCGCGCTGCTGCAGGCGGCGCTCGCCGCGGACGAGGAGGTCACGGCGCTCAAGGTCGCCGTGGACCGCACGGGTGCCGACCTGTGGCTGACCGGCCCCGGCGGCTGGGATCGCGCCCGCACGTTCGAGGCACCGCACGACGACGTCTCCAAGGTCGCGGCCGGTGGGCAGTCCCGGGGGGCGGGGACGGGTGGCGGCGCCGGCGGCGGTGGGGACCGTGGCGGGAGCTCGGCCGTCGAGGCGCGCGCGGAGGACTCCCTGGCCCGCAACGCGGAGGCGGTGGCTCGCGAGGTCGAGCGCGCCGTCGCGCAGGTGCGGCCCGAGATCGTGCTGCTCTACGGGGACACGCGCACCGTGCACGCCGTGCGCGCGCGCCTGATCCGGCCCGTCGCCGAGCTGACGGTCGAGGTGGCCGGCGGGGGGCGTGGAGCGGGCGTCCACGAGGGCGCGTTCGGGCAGAACCTCGAGGACGCCCTGGACTCGTACCGGGAGCGCCGCCGGGAGGTGGTCCTCGCGGAGCTCCGGCAGGGTCGTGGGCGCGAGCACGGTGCGGTCACGGGCCTGGAGGACGTGGTCGCCGTGCTGGCGCGTGGGCAGGTCAAGGCCCTGGTGCTCAGCGAGGACATCGGGTACGACGGGGCGCTCACCGCGGCCGCCGACTCCGGGTCAGGACCTCTCGGTGGGCGCACCCTGTGGGTAGGCCCGGACCCGCTCTCCGTGGCGGGGTCCCAGGCGACGCTCGCCGACGCCGGACAGGTGGACGGGGTTGAGGAGCTGCCAGCGGCCATCGCGCTGGTGCGGGCCGCCGTGGGCCAGGATGCGGTGCTGACCGTGGCGCCTCAGGGCAGCGCGGAGTTGATCGACGGTGTCGCGGCGACGCTGCGCTGGCACGACGGCAGCACCCCGCATGAGGGGGCCGCCACGATGAGCCGCGACGCGGACCTGCTCCGATGACCGCTCCCGGTGGTGGGCCCCACCACCGGGAGCGGGGCGTCAGGCGCGGGGGGTCTTGACCGGAGGCTCGCCCAGCTCGGAGGCCACGACCACGATGCCGCCCTGGACGTCGGGGTCGCCCTGACCTTCGGCGGCCTCGACCAGCGTCGAGGGACCCTCGACGCGCCCGGCGCCCCGCACGTCGTCGATCGCTGAACGGACCCCGGCGAGCGAGGCGGCGGGGACCGCCAGGGTGACCGAGAGGATCGGGGTGCGCATCGCGACCTTGGCCTCGGACTTGATCTTGCGCAGCGCCGCCAGTGCGTTGCCCGCGGCGGAGAGCTGCGCCGGGTCGGCGCCTGCCGCGGCGGCGCGCAGCGGGGCGGCCACCGGCCACGGGGCGCGGTGCACCGAACCCTCGCGCCACCACGACCAGACCTCCTCGGTCGCGAAGGGCAGCACGGGGGCGAGCAAGCGCAGCATCGTGTCGAGTGCGAGGGCCAGCGCGGTGCGGGCCGAGGCCGTCTCGGCCGTGGCGTCGGCCCCGGCGCCCGCACCGTAGGCGCGGTCCTTGACCAGCTCGAGGTAGTCGTCGCAGAACGTCCAGAAGAACGTCTCCGTCGCCTCCAGGGCGCGCGTGTGGTCGTACGCCTCGTAGGCGGCTGTGGCGATGTCGACGACGTCGGCCAGCCCGGCCAGCATGGCGCGGTCCAGGTCCACGGTGACGAGCGCCGGGTCGAGCGTGATCGGCGTCGGCCCCTGCGGGTCGCGGCCGATGTCGAGCACGAACTTGGACGCGTTGAGCACCTTGATGGCGAGGCGGCGGCCGATCTTCATCTGCGACTCGTCGAAGGCGGTGTCGGTGCCGAGGCGCGCCGCGGCCGCCCAGTAGCGCACGGCGTCGGACCCGTGCTGCTGGAGCAGGCCGAGCGGCGTGACCACGTTGCCCTTGGACTTGGACATCTTCTTGCGGTCGGGGTCCAGGATCCAGCCGCTGATCGACGCGTTGGCCCACGGCAGAGCGTCGCACTCCAGGTGCGAGCGCACCACGGTGGAGAACAGCCAGGTGCGGATGATGTCCTGGCCCTGCGGGCGCAGGTCCATGGGGTAGATGCGCTCGAACAGGTCGGGGTCGCGCTCCCAGCCGCTGACGATGAGCGGCGTCAGTGAGGACGTGGCCCATGTGTCCATGACGTCCTGGTCGCCCACGAACCCGCCGGGCACCCCGCGCTGGTCCTCGGTGTAGCCGGCCGGTGCCTGCGACGTGGGGTCCACGGGCAGGGCGTCCTCGGCGGGCACGATCGGGTGGTCGTAGTCCACGTCGCCCGAGGCGAGCACGGGGTACCACAGCGGGATCGCCACGCCGAAGAAGCGCTGGCGGGAGATGAGCCAGTCGCCGTTGAGGCCGCCGACCCAGTTCTCGTAGCGCACGCGCATGAAGTCGGGGTGGAACGCGAGCTCCTTGCCGCGGCCCAGCAGCTCGTCCTTCAGCGGGGCGGTGGCGCCGTCGCGCGTGAAGTCGCGGCCACCGTTGCGGATGTACCACTGGCGGCTCGTGACGATCTCCAGGGGCTTGTCGCCCTTCTCGAAGAAGTTCGTCTTGCGCTGGGTGGCCACGGGCTCGGCGGCCAGGTCCCCGGCCTCACGCAGGGCGTCGACGACGGCGGTGCGGGCGGAGAAGGCCGTCTTGCCGGCCAGGCCCTCGGCGTACAGGGTGGCGCCGGGGCCGGCCGCGATCCACTCGGGCGTCTCCCGGGCCAGGCGGCCGTCTCGCTGGATGATCGAGCGGGTGGGGAGCTGGAGCTCGCGCCACCACTGCACGTCGGTCAGGTCGCCGAACGTGCAGCACATGGCGATGCCGGCCCCCTTGTCCGGCTCGGCGGCCGGGTGGGCGAGCACGGGCACCTCGATGCCGAACAGCGGCGAGGTCACCGTGGTGCCGAACAGTGGCTGGTACCGCTCGTCGTCGGGGTGGGCGATCAGGGCGACGACGGCGGGGATGAGCTCGGGCCGCGTCGTCTCGATGAACACCTTCTCGCCGTCCGGGCGGTGGAAGGCCACCTTGTGGAAGAAGCCGGGGTAGTCGCGGGCCTCGAGCTCGGCCTGGGCGACGGCCGTCTGGAAGGTCACGTCCCACAGGCCCGGGGCCTCGGCCTGGTACGCCTCGCCGCGCGCGAGGTTGCGCACGAACGCGCGCTGGGCGGCGGCCCGCGAGACGGGATCGATGGTCTGGTACGTCTGCGACCAGTCGACCGACAGCCCCAGATACCGCCACACCTCCTCGAACGCCTTCTCGTCCTGCGCGGTCAGGCGCAGGCACAGCTCGATGAAGTTCTGGCGGCTCACCGGCACCTGGTCGGCAGCCTTGACGGCCTTGCCTTCAACGCCCTCGTGCGGCGGCACGAAGTCGGGGACGTACGGCAGCGAGAGGTCCACGCGCACGCCGTAGTAGTTCTGGACGCGGCGCTCGGTGGGCAGGCCGTTGTCGTCCCAGCCCATCGGGTAGAACACCTCGCGCCCGCGCATGCGCTGGTAGCGCGCGACCAGGTCGGTGTGCGTGTAGCTGAACACGTGGCCCACGTGCAGGGAGCCGGAGGCCGTGGGGGGCGGGGTGTCGATCGAGTACACCTGCTCGCGGGTGGCGGAGCGGTCGAACGCGAACGTCCCCTGCCTCTCCCAGCGCTCGCCGAGCTTGGTCTCGAGGCCTTCGAGCGAGACCCGGTCCGGTACCGCCTGGACCACCGCGGTGACGACGCCGTCCTGGGTCGCGGGGGAGGTGGTCGGGGTGCCGGGGGTGGCCTGGGGCAGTTCGCTCATGGTGCGTCATTCTCCCAGACGCCGGACCCCTGGCACCAACCCGGGCGCAGCCCGATAAAGCATCGATGATGCCTATCGATGACATTTGCATTGTCGATCGATGTGCCGCACCCTGGTGTCTGCTCCGCGCGCCACCCCGTCGCGGGAGCGATCTCGCTGCTACCACCCAGGAGCCCACCATGCGCCGGACCCGCATCCTCGCCGCCGCCGTCACCACCGCAGCCGCACTCACGATGGTGCTCGGTGCGTGCTCGTCGGGGACCTCCGCGACCCCCGCACAGGGCACCACCGCGGCTGCGTCGGACGACCTCGGGTTGGTCACGGCCGGCGCCCTGACGGTCGCGACCGAAGGGACGTACCGCCCCTTCAGCTACCACGACGAGAGCTCGGGCGACCTCACGGGCTACGACGTCGACGTGACCCGGGCGGTCGCGAAGAAGCTGGGCCTCAAGGTCGTGTTCCAGGAGACCCAGTGGGACGCGATCTTCGCCGGGCTGGACGCCGGGCGCTTCGACGTCATCGGCAACCAGGTGTCGATCACCCCGGAACGCGAGGCCAAGTACCTGTTCAGCACGCCGTACACGGTCTCGCACGGCGTCGTCGTCGTGAAGGAGGGTGACACCTCGATCACGAGCGTCGCCGACCTCCAGGGCAAGACCACGGCGCAGTCGCTGACCAGCAACTGGTACCAGCTCGCCACCGACGCCGGCGCCGACGTGCAGCCGGTCGAGGGCTGGGCGCAGGCCGTCGCGCTGTTGGAGCAGGGCCGCGTGGACGCCACGATCAACGACCAGCTCACCTACCTGGACTACATCAAGGAGAACGGCCAGTCCGGCCTCGCGGTCGCCGTCACCACCGACGACGTCTCGAAGAGCGCGTTCGCGTTCACCAAGAGCAAGCCGGCACTCCAGGAGGCCGTCGACGGCGCCCTGGCCGAGCTCGCCGCGGACGGCACCCTGACGGAGCTCTCGCAGAAGTACTTCGGCGAGGACGTGTCGAAGTGACGGTACCCGCCGCCACGCCGGTGACCGGCTGATGGACTGGGGCCTGTTCTCCGACTCGCTGTGGCCGATCGTCCACCGGGGCCTGGTCGGCACCATCCCGCTGGCCGTCGTGTCGTTCGCGATCGGGCTGGTCATCGCACTCGGCATCGCGCTGCTGCGGCTCTCGGTGAACCCGCTGCTGTCCTGGCTGGGCCGGGCCTACGTCTCGTTGATTCGTGGCACCCCGCTGCTGGTCCAGCTCTTCGTGATCTTCTACGGGCTTCCGTCCCTGGGCGTCGTCATCGACCCGTGGCCCAGCGCCGTCGTCGCGTTCTCGCTCAACGTGGGCGGCTACGCGGCCGAGGTGATGCGGGCCGCGATCCTCTCGGTGCCGCGCGGGCAGTGGGAGGCCGCCTACACGATCGGGATGCCGCGGGCCACCACCTTGCGCCGGATCGTGCTTCCGCAGGCAGCGCGCGTCTCGGTACCGCCGCTGTCCAACACGTTCATCTCGCTGGTCAAGGACACCTCGCTCGCGTCGCTCATCCTCGTTGCGGAGGCGTTCCGGCAGGCCCAGGTGATCGCAGCCGCCACCAGCGAGTTCATGCTGCTGTACCTGGAGGTCGCGCTCGTGTACTGGGTGTTCTGCACGGTCCTGTCGTTCGGCCAGGACCGGCTCGAGAAGGTGCTGGAGCGCTATGTCTGAGCGGCCTGGCACGACGTCGTCGCCGACGGCGTTGCTGCGCGCCCGCGGCATCCGCAAGTCGTTCGGTGAGCACGAGGTGCTGCGCGGGGTCGACCTCGACGTGCGGCGCGGTCAGGTGATCGCGCTCATCGGGCCGTCCGGCTCCGGGAAGACCACGCTGCTGCGCTCGCTCAACGGGCTGGAGACGCCGTCGGCCGGCACGCTCGAGCTCGACGGCGGGCCGGCCATCGACTTCGCCCGTGCGCCGCGCAAGGCGGACCGGTTCGCGCTGCGCGACCGCTCGGCCATGGTGTTCCAGCACCACAACCTGTTCCCGCACCTGACCGTGCTCCAGAACGTGGTCGAGGGGCCGGTGCACGTGCGGCGCACACCCCGTGCGCAGGCCGAGGCCCGGGGGCTCGAGCTGCTCGACCGGGTGGGGCTCGCCACCAAGCGGGACGCTTACCCCCGCGAGCTCTCGGGCGGGCAGCAGCAGCGCGTGGGCATTGTGCGGGCGCTCGCACTGGGCCCCGACCTGCTCCTGTTCGACGAGCCGACGTCGGCCCTGGACCCGGAGCTGGTGGGCGAGGTGCTGGGTGTCATGAAGGAGCTGGCGGACGAGGGCTGGACGATGGTGGTGGTGACCCACGAGCTGTCGTTCGCGCGCGCCGTCGCCGACGAGGTGCTGTTCCTCGACGACGGCGTGGTGCGGGAGCGCGGCAGGCCGCGCGAGCTGTTCGTCAACCCGCGCGAGGAGCGGACCCGGGCGTTCCTGCACCGTATCCTGCATCCGCTCGACGACGAACCCTCGGCATAGTCCGACGTGACCGGCCGCTGCACGGTGCCCGGGTCTGCTCCGCGCCGGATAGGGTCGGGCGCATGGGTCTGACGATCGGCTACGCGGCCATGCTCGAACAGTTCCACCCCACGGAGGTCGTCGAGCTGGCGGTCCACGCCGAAGCGCACGGTTTCAGCGGGGTCATGGCCGCCGACCACTACCAGCCGTGGGTGCCTCAGCAGGGCCAGGCCGCGTTCGTGTGGAACGTGCTGACCGCGCTCGGGGAACGCACCACCGGCGACCTGGGCCCCGGCGTCACGGCACCCACCTTCCGCTGGCATCCCGCGATGGTCGCGCAGGCCTCCGCGACGCTCGCCGCGATGTACCCCGGGCGGCACTGGCTCGGGCTCGGGTCCGGGGAGGCTCTCAACGAGCACGTCGTGGGCGGCTACTGGCCGGAGGCCGGAGAGCGGGGCAACCGCCTGTTCGAGGCCATCGAGATCATCAAGAAGCTGTTCCGCTCGGGCATCGAGGGCAAGGACGTCAAGCACGCGGGGCAGTTCTACACCCTGGAGACCACCCGGCTGTGGACGATGCCCGAGGTGCCGCCCGAGATCCTCGTGGCCACCGCCGGGCCGTACAACGCCAAGCGCACCGGCAAGTACGCGGACGGCATCATCACCGTGGGCGCCCCCCTCGAGAAGATCGCCATGCTGTTCGGCAAGTTCGAGGAAGGGGTGCGTGAGTCCGGCCGTGACCCCGAAGGCATGCCGAAGGTGCTCCAGGTGCACCTGTCGTGGGCGCCCACCGACGAGGAGGCCCTGGCCAACGCCCTGACCGAGTGGCCGAACGGCGGCATGAAGTTCCCCAAGGCGGACATCCGCTCCCCGCACGACTTCGCCCAGATGGCCAAGCTGGTGCGCCCCGAGGACTTCGAGGGCCGCCTCGTCATCAGCTCCGACCCCGACGTGCACCGCGCCGCCATCCAGAAGTACGTGGACCTCGGGTTCGATCGCGTGTACCTGCACAACGTGGGCCGCAACCAGCGGGAATGGATCGAGGTCTTCGGCCGCGACGTGCTCCCGAACCTCAGCCGGTGAGCGAGCCCCGGGACGACGGCGCGCACCTCAGCGCCTGGGCGCCGTCCGGGTTCCCCGAGGTGCGGCCGGGCGACGACCTGGCGGAGCTGATCGCCTCGGTGGTGGTTTCGACAGGCCCGACCAGCGCGGTGCGCGAGGGCGACATCGTCGTCGTCACCTCCAAGATCGTCTCCAAGGCCGAGGGGCGCGTCGTGGCGGCCGCCGACCGCGAGCAGGCGATCACCGAGCAGACCGTGCGCGTGGTCGCCACCCGGGAGCGTCCGGGCGGCCCCCCGCTGCGCATCGTGGAGAACCCGCTGGGCCTCGTCATGGCGGCCGCCGGGGTCGACGCGTCGAACACGCCGCAGGGCACCGTGCTGCTGCTGCCTGCGGACCCGGACGCGTCCGCGGCCCGCCTGCGCATCGCGCTGCGCGAGCGGTGGGGGATCGACCGGCTCGGCGTCGTCGTCACGGACACCGCGGGACGGGCCTGGCGTGACGGCCTCGTGGACATCGCCATCGGTGCCGCGGGCATCCAGGTGGTGGACGACCTGCGGGGCGGTGTCGACGCCCACGGGCGCCCGTTGAGCGTCACCGTGACCGCGGTCGCGGACGAGGTCGCGGCGGCAACCGAGCTCGTCCGCGGCAAGGCTGCGGGGCGGCCCGTCGCCGTCGTGCGCGGACTCGGGCGGTACGTCCCCGCCGGCGCGGACGCCCTGCCGGGGGCGCGATCGCTCGTCAGAGGCGGCGCGGAGGACCTGTTCCGCGAGGGGACCGAACAGGCCTACGCGCGTGGCTTCGCGGACGGGTCCGCGGGGCGCGAACCACAGCCGTAGGCCGGGTCGAGCCGGCTGCGGCGCAGGTCAGGAAAGCCTTCTCTTGCTAGCCGCACGGCGCCGAACACGGTAGACGTAGCCGGATGACCTCCCTGCAGAACACCGACCGCGACCACGAGGACGCGGTCGGCGCCCCGAGCGTCCCGGGCGAGAGCCTGGCCCAACGACTCAACTGGCTGCGTGCCGGTGTGCTCGGCGCCAACGACGGCATCGTGTCCGTCGCCGCCGTGGTGGTCGGTGTCGCGGCAGCCACCACCTCCCGCGCGGCCGTGCTCACCGCGGGCGCCGCCGCGCTCGTGGGGGGAGCGATCTCGATGGCCCTGGGCGAGTACGTCTCGGTGTCCTCCCAGCGTGACTCCGAGCGAGCGCACATCGCCGCCGGCAAGCTCGACCTCGCCCCGGGGGACATCGTCTCCCCGTGGCACGCCGCCTACGCGTCGGCCGCCGCCTTCACCGCCGGGGGCATCCTGCCCCTGCTCGCCGTCCTGCTGGTGCCCGAACCGTGGAAGGTGGTGCTCACGGTCGTGGTCGTGCTCGTCGCGCTCGCCGTCGCCGGGTGGGCAGCCGCCAGGATCGGTGGATCACCATGGCTGCGCTCCACGACGCGCGTGGTGGTGGGCGGTGCGCTGGCGCTTGCCGTGACGTTCGGCCTCGGGTCTCTCCTCGGGGTCACGGGCGTCGCGTGACGCGTCAGCCGCGCGCCGCGGCCTTCGCGGCCTTCTTGAACTCGCGCACCCTGGCCAGCGAGTCGGCGCTCGTCACGTCCGCGATGGACCGGTACGACCCCTCGTCCCCGTAGTGCCCCGCGGCCTCGCGCCACCCCGCCGGCCGCACACCGCGCTGCTTACCCAGCAGGGCCAGGAAGATCCGGGCCTTCTGCTCCCCGAAGCCCGGAAGCGCATGCAGGCGGGCGAACACCTCCGCGCCGGTAGGCGCCCC
>BCWJ01000029.1 GCA_001592145.1 Xylanimicrobium pachnodae JCM 13526 = NBRC 107786
TCAGTCGTGGTGGAACGGGCAGTGCCCGCGGCGACGGCACGCACTGCCACGCCGGGTGAGCGCCCCGCACCGGTCCGCGCCGACCGTCGAGGTGGGACGGTGGGCCGGGGGAGTGGCTGGGGCTGCCGCGGCGGGGGCCGGGCCGGTGACCTGCGCGAGGATCTGCGCCTCGGTGTGCCCGGCCAGCGCGAGCCGGGCCGCGGCCCAGGTCGCGTCCGGTTCGATCAGGTAACCGGCCTCCGCCATCTCGTCGATCAACGCCCGCAGTTCGGACGCGGTGATCGGGGTGCGCGCGCAGATGCGGGCCACGTCTGCGAAGTCCTTGCCGCGGGTGAAGTCGGACGGGTCACCCGAGTCCACGAACGACGCCATCTGGGTGTCGATCGCCACCAGTTTCATGCGCAGCAGCGACTGCGGGTCGGCGACCGCGACGTCGAAGTGGGTCAGCCCGCCGGTGTCGTAGGCCTCGAACCGCAACGGGCCGGTGGACAGTTCGATCCCGTCCAGGTCGTCGAGCCCGGCGAGCAGCACGTCGTTGTTCAACCAACCGGGCCCGAGCCCGTACTGCAGGCCGATGTCGTTGACCAGGTCCTTGACCGTGCCCGGCAGGGGCCGCCCGATGTAGTCGATGTCGGTGGCCTCCCCGGCGTCGGTGCGGATCCCGCGCACCAGCAGGGCGTACCCGCCGACCACCTTGAGCGGCATCCGCCCGAACCCGGACGGCAACCGTTCGTCCAACGCGACCAGGGCGCGCGTGACCAGCAGGTCCTCAGGCAGCAACCGATCGCTCACAGCCGAAACCGGTCCTTCTTGTTGACGGTGAGCATCTCGTTGAAGTACGCGATGTTCTCCGCCCCGAACTCGCCCCGGTGCGCCCGCATGTACTTGACGGTGAGCCCGAAGTCGAACTCCCACAGTTTCGCGATCCACACCCGGAACGACGCGTCGTCGCGCAGGTTGCGGGCCATCGCAAAGAACGCGATGTTGTCGCGGATGTCGCCGGTCGACTTGCGTACGCTCACGCCGCGTCCTTCCGTGCTGGTGCTGGTTCTTGGCAACCTACCGGCTGCGGCGTCCCGGGTTCGGCAGTGCAGTGCCCGGCGACGGCCAGGCGCTGGTACAAGACGGCAGCCTCGCGCCGGTACGTCTCGATCGTGCGCGTGACGTTGCCGCGCAGTGTCTTCGAGGCTCGCATCCGTGCCAGGTCGCGCTCCATCTGGTCGGCGCGCTCCTGCAGGTTCGCGGCGTAATCGAGGGTGGCTTGCACCTGCGCGCGCAACCGGGTCACCTCTGCGCCGTCCGCCTTAACAGCGGCGTGCGAGGCCATCGGCTGATCGGCTGGCGCCAGGATCAGCACTCGCCGGACCTGGTCGACGTCGATCACCCGCAACGGGTGCCCGACCCGGCCCTCCCACCGGGAGACCAACGCGTCTTGGAACGGCCCCGGGTAGGCGGGATCGCGCCGAGCGTCAGCCGGGGCGTGCCCCAGTGACAATCGGAGGCATTCGTCGTGGAAGTCGGGGTCGTGTTGGTGCGTGCCGGGGGTGTACGGGTACGGGCTGCTCACGCAGAGTCATGTGGGATCAGCGAGCACCCTGATCGCGGGCTTACCTCGTGTACACGGCGCGCTTGACTCCGGCGGCGTCCATCACCGCCTGGCAGCGGCTGCACGGCTTGGCTAGGGCGAGAGCCCCGTCCTTGCGCACCCGCGCCACGTAGATCACGGCACCGACAGTGGCATCGTCGGGCAGTTGGGCGATCACTCGCCGCTCCGCGCAGATGGACGCGTGCATGCGCACCTTCGCGTCCTCCAAGATGGCCGGGTCGTTGTGGTCCCGGTTGGTGGCAGCGGCCAGCACCCGTCCGCCCTTGACCAGGACGGCGCCGACCCGTTGACGGCACTGCGACGTCGCGGCGACCCGTGCCGCCTGCGTGAGATGAGTGGCAGCGGACCGGGACAAGGCAAGGGTGGACACAAGTTCCTATGTGGGACGGCCACCGGTGGTGGTCCTGGCGTCTACCGCGCGGTACCGAAATGGGGTGCGCCAGCGGTGGCGGTGAACGCCAGGTGCCCGAACCCGATCCGCGTCAGACGCTCGATCTCACCGACACGCACGTCCCGCCAGTCGCGCTCCGCGGCGGTCAGCGCGTCGGCGCAGTCCCGGCACGCGTACAGGTAGCAGACCTCGTGGGGGCGGTGCAGGACGGTCAGCGGGCCGCGTGCGATGAGGTCGGCGGCGGCCAGCGTGCCGCCCGGTCCGGTCCACCGGACCCGGCGAGACACGTGCCCCCACGGGTTCGGCTCCCCGTCGGTGCCGACGTACTGCCAGGCGGTCCCGTGCGAGTCGAGCAGCGCGGTGCCCTCCTGTTCCCGGTTGATCGCCCACAGTTCGGTGATGGTGCGTGATGACTGCGGGACCGTGTACCGGGTTGGGTCGGCGGCGACCTGTTCCGGCCACAGGTACTCGGGCAGGCCGGTGACGGCAGGTTCGTGCGGGTGCGCCCAGCAGCGCTGCCCGCCGAGGCCCTCGCGGACCGGCATCAGCCGGGTCACCGGGACGGCGCCGGTCGGCACCGGGAGGGGGCCCAGGCCGCCCCCGGTGAGGATCAGGTCGGACGCGGCCCGGTCGATGGCGGTGTACCGCCAAATCTTCCAGTCACACTCGCATGGCGTGTCCGGGTCGTGCGCGTCCGGGTCGCATTCGGTGTACCGCCACAGGTGCTCGACGTCGAAGGCGCCCCACCACGAGGGCAGGCCGGTTTCCTCGTCCCGGCACCCGTAGGTGACGTACTCGTCCGGGTTGTAGGTCAGGTCGGCGAGGACCGCCTCGATCACCCGGGCGTCCACATGCCCGGCCAGGTCGATGTGCGCGAACCCGCCATCCTCCCCCTCGGTGGCGATCTCGTACGCGGGCAGCACGGTGGTCGTGCTCACCGGACGGCGCTCCGGTCGGCGCGGCGGGCCTCCCTGTTCTCGGCACGCACGTGCTGGCGGGCCAGGCGCTTGGCGGCCCAGATGCCGCTGACCAGCAGCGTGTCCTCGTGCTCGAACCGGGTCCCGCACGCGCACACCACCACCGCGCTGTCCCCGTAACCGACCACGAGGGCGGAGATGATGCCGTGCCGCACGGTGGTCGTGCTCACCTGGCCACCGCCGCCTTGGCCTGCTGGATGGCGTCGAGCCGGTGGTGGACCGCCTGATGCAGCGCGGCCCGTTCGTCCGGGGTGCGCCGCTCGGTGACCTCGGAGCGCACCCAGGTGCGCACCACGGCGATGTCGCACCCGGGCGGGCACGCGGGCGTGCACCGGTGTGCGGCGTCACACGTCGCGAACCGGTCGGTCAGCATCACGCCCCGGTCGATCAGGGCGTCCGCGACGCGACCGGCCAGGTCGCCTGGGTGGTCGCCTGCGGGCAGCACGGGGGTGAGCACCCGCAGCAACTCGTCCCGGTCGGTGGTGGGCATCGTGGTTCCTCTCGTCGGTCACCTGCTATGTGGGACGACCGGCGCCGCTGATGTCACGGGTGGGCTGCCACCCCGGTGGACCCGAAACCTCCGGTCCCGCGCGCCGTGTCCGCCAGGGCTTCCACCTCGGTGAACGTGACCTGTTCGACGCGCTGGACGACCAGTTGCGCGATCCGGTCCCCGCGCTTCACCGCGAACCCGTCGTCCCGGTCGGTGTTGAGCAGGATGACGGCCAACTCGCCGCGGTATCCGGCGTCGATCAGGCCGGGCGTGTTCAGCACGGTGATGCCGTGCTTGGCGGCCAGCCCGGACCGCGGCTGGATGAACGCGGCGTACCCGTCCGGCAGCCCGAGCGCGATCCCGGTCGGAATCACCGCGCGGTGCCCGGGCGCCAGGTACGCGTCGGTGCGGGCCAGCAGGTCCACGCCCGCGTCCCCGGGGTGCGCGTAGGAGGGCACCGGCAGGCCCGGGTCCAGGCGGTGCAGTTGCACATTGAGGCTCATGCGGGCGCCGTCGTCGCAGCGAGTTCGACGTCGAGGCCCGCGAGGATGGCGCGGGCGTCCGCCACATCCCAGCGGGTGCCCTGCAACTCGAACTCCAGCAGCATGGGGCGCCCGGACGCGGCGACCACCCGGCGTCCCGCCACCTGGTAGTGCGCCCCGAAGTTCCGGTTCCCGGACGACATCACCCCGACCATGCGCTTACGCACCACCGGGTCCGCCAGGAACCGCTCGACCGGGGCGGGCAGCACGACGAACCCCTCGTTGCCCGCCTGGTACTGGCCGGTGACCAGCACCCACGGCCCGTCCGGGACGATGCCCCGGTTCTCCTTGACCCCCAGGTGGTAGGCGGGCCGTCCGGTGCCCGCGCAGACTCGTTCGCAGAACTTCGCGATCTGCCCGGACTTCGAGGAGTAGAAGAAGATCGGGACCAGTGGCGCGGTCATCAGAAGTCCCAGTCCTCGTCGGTGGTGGGCTTCGCGGCGTGCGCGCCCATCACGTAGGACGACCCAGACCCGGAGAAGAAGTCGTGGTTCTCGGCGGCGCCCGGGTCCAGGGCCGCCAGGATGGCCGGGTTCGGGGTCGCCTCGTCGCGCGGGAACAGGGCGTCCAGACCCAGGTTCATCAGCGCCTTGTTCCCGTTGTACTTCAAGAACTTGGTCACGTCGTCGGTCAGACCGAGCGGGTCGTACAGCGACCGGGTGTACTGGACCTCGTTCGCGTACAGGTCGGAGAGCAGGTCGTACGCGTACCCGACGATCTCGGCGTGGCGCTGGCTGGAGACCTGCTCCAGGCCCTTCTGGAACTTGTAGCCGATGTAGTACCCGTGCACTGCCTCGTCGCGGATGATGAGACGGATCATGTCCGCCGTCGAGGTCAACTTGCCGCGCGACGACCAGTACATGGGGGCGTAGAACCCGGAGTAGAACAGGAACGACTCCAGCATGGTGGACGCGACCTTGCGCATCAGCGGGTCGTCGCCGCGGTAGTAGTCCAGGACGATGTGCGCCTTCTTCTGCAGGTACTCGTTGTCTTCGGACCAGTCGAACGCGTCGTCGATCGCCTTGGTGGAGCACAAGGTGGTGAAGATGTTCGAGTACGACTTGGCGTGCACCGACTCCATGAACGAGATGTTGGTCATGACCGCTTCCTCGTGCGGGGTGATGCAGTCCGGGATCAACGAGACCGCCCCGACGGTGCCCTGGATGGTGTCCAGCAGGGTCAGCCCCGCGAACACCCGCACCGTCATGGTCTGCTCTGCCTCGTTGAGGGTGGCCCACGAGGGCAGGTCGATGTGCATGGGGACCTTCTCCGGGAGCCAGAAGTTCCCGGTCAGGCGGTCCCAGACATCCTGGTCGACCTCGTCTTCGACCTTGTTCCAGTTGATCGCGGTGACCCGGTCGATCAACTTGACCTTCGGGGGAGTAGGCATGGTGGTTCCTTTCGATGGGCAAGAACAGGAGAGAGGGTGCGGCGGGCCCTGCGCCAGGAGCCCGCCGCATGGGCGCCTACAGGGCGCAGGAGACGCAGCCTTCGACGGCGGTGCCTTCGAGGGCCATCTGCCGCAACCGGATGTAGTACAGGGACTTGATGCCCTTGCGCCACGCGTAGATTTGCGCCTTGTTCACGTCCCGGGTGGTCACGTCGGCGGGGAAGAACAGGGTCAGGGACAGGCCCTGGTCGACGTGCTCGGTCGCGGCGGCGTACGTGTCGATGATCTTCTCGTACCCGACCTCGTACGCGTCCTGGTAGTAGGCCAGGTTGTCGTTGTCCATGAACGCGGCCGGGTAGTACACCCGCCCCAACTTGCCTTCCTTGCGGATCTCGATCTTGGACACGATCGGGTGGATGGACGCGGTGGAGTGGTTGATGTACGAGATGGACCCGGTCGGCGGGACGGCTTGCAGGTAGGCGTTGTAGATGCCGTGCTCCATCACGGACGCCTTCAGCGCGGCCCAGTCCGCTCGGGTGGGCACCGTGATGCCCGCCTTCGTGAACAGGGCGCGCACCGTGTCGGTGGTCGGCAGCCAGTCCCGGGCGGTGTACTTGTCGAAGTAGGCCCCGGACGCGTAGGTGGAGTCCGCGAACCCGTCGAACGTGGTGCCGCGCTCGATCGCCAGCCGGTTCGACGCGCTGATCGCGTGGAACGCGACCGCGGCGAAGTACACGCTGGTGAAGTCCAGCGCGTCAGGGGACCCGTAGTAGATGTGCTCGCGGGCCAGGTACCCGGCCAGGTTCATCTGGCCGAGCCCGATCGCGTGCGACAACTCGTTGCCGCGCCGCACGGTGGGCACCGCGTCGATGTCCGAGGTGTCGGACACGGCAGTCAGGGCGCGCACCGCGGTGTCGATGGTGCGGGCGAAGTCGGGGGAGTCCATCGTCAGTGCGATGTTCAACGACCCCAGGTTGCAGGAGATGTCCCGCCCGACCTCCGCGTACGTCAGGTCCGGGTTCAGCCTGGACGGGGTGCTGACCTGGAGGATCTCCGAGCACAGGTTCGAGTGGGTGATGCGGCCCGCGAGCGGGTTCGCCCGGTTGGCGGTGTCCTCGAACAGGATGTACGGGTACCCGGACTCGAACTGGATTTCGGCGAGGGTCTGGAAGAAGTCGCGCGCCGAGATCGTCGTCTTGGTGATCCGGTCGTCCGCGACCATCTCGTCGTACTTCTCGGTGACCGAGATGTCCGCGAACGGCACGCCGTACACCCGCTCCACGTCGTACGGGGAGAACAGGTGCATGGGCTGGTTCGTCTTGGCGAGTTCGAACGTGATGTCCGGGATGACAACGCCCATCGACAGGGTCTTGATGCGGATCTTCTCGTCCGCGTTCTCCCGCTTGGTGTCCAAGAACCGCAGGATGTCGGGGTGGTGCGCGTTGAGGTACACCGCTCCGGCGCCCTGCCGGGCCCCCAACTGGTTCGCGTAACTGAACGAGTCCTCCAGCAACTTCATCACGGGGATGACCCCGGACGCCTGATTCTGGATGTGCTTGATGGGGGCGCCCTGCTCGCGCAGGTTCGTCAGGAGCAGAGCCACCCCGCCGCCGCGCTTGGACAGTTGCAGCGCCGAGTTGATGCCGCGCGCGATGGACTCCATCGAATCCTCAACGCGCAGCAAGAAGCAAGACGTGAACTCGCCGCGCTGCTTCTTGCCGACGTTGAGGAACGTGGGGGTGGCGGGCTGGAACCGTCCGGTGATGATCTCCTCGACCAGGTCCCGGGCCATCGCCTCGTCCCCGCCCGCCAGGCCGAGCGCGACCATGCACACCCGGTCCTCGAACCGTTCCAGGTACCGCTTCCCGTCGAACGTCTTGAGCGTGTACGACGTGTAGTACTTGAACGCGCCCAGGAACGTGGAGAACCGGTGCTTGTGCGCGTACGCGGCCTTGAACAGCGACTTGATGAACTCCTCGGAGTACTGGGCCAGCACCTCCGCCTCGTAATAGCCGTTGTCGACCAGGTACCCCAACTTCTCGTGCAGCGTGTGGAAGAACACCGTGTTCGGGTTCACGTGCTGGAGGAAGTACTGGCGTACCGCCTGCCGGTCTGCGTCGAACTGGATCTTCCCGTCCGGGGCGTACAGGTTCAGCATCGCGTTGAGCGCGTGGTAGTCCATCTGGACCTCCATCGGGGACGCGCTCGGGGTCAGGTCGGAGGTGTCGTAATCGACGGTCACGTCGAATGTCTCCTTGGGTGGTAGGGGGCCGGTCAGGCGGCGGCGGGCTGCGCGTGCAGCGCGGAGGCCTGCTCGGCGGCGGACAGGATCAGGTCGGGGCGGAACCCGCCCCAGGTGGTGCCGAACGCCTCCACGACGGGGGCGGACAGCATGCCCATCGACTTGAACCGGGTCAGCGCGTCCAGGTCGTCGGTCAGGGAGCGCACCTCGTAGTGGAGGCCCGCTTGAAGGCCCCGCCTGACGAACGCGCGCTTCGTGGCCTCGCACTGTGAGCAGGCAGGCTTGGTCCAGATGGTGATGGTGGGTAGAGGGGTCACTTCAGGAAGTCCTTCGATGCTGGAAAGTGGGGACGCGGGGGCCGCGGTGGGGTGTGGCCGGGGCGTCCGGGATCTGTGACTTGTCCGGGGTTCGCGGGCCTCGACGCGGGCCAGGGACGGGTCAACGGTGGTCTCCAGACCGTCGTCGCGGGCGCTTTCACCGTGCTGACCTGGCGGTTTGAGGGCGGTGGCGGTGGAGGTGCGCTCAACGCGCCCACGCGCTGGGCCGGACGTGATGATTGCCACACCCGGCGCCAGGTGTGCCGTGCACCGGTCAGGGAGAGCCGTGCGGTTCGTCTGGTGCTGGGCCGGAGATCCGCGCGTACACGGTGACCTGGTTCTCGCCGGTCGAGGTGACCTGGGTGTCGATGCCGGGTGGGCGGCGTCGTCGCCCGCGGGTCAGTCCGGTGGTCGGCTGGTAGGTGCCGGTGGAGCAATCCTGCAAGATGTGGGCGAACTGACGGGCCAGGACGGTCGCGCCAACCCCGTTGCGGGCATGGAACTCGGCGACCTCCGCCCACCGACCGGTGCCGTCCTGGCGCAGTGTGTGCACGATCTCCAGCGCCCGCTCCACCTGGTCGGCGATGATCGCCTCCTGCCAGGTGCGCGGCGGGTCCCCGGCCAGGAATCGCACGCTCACCGGGCCGCCTCCGCACCGGCAGCCAAGTCTTCGACTCCGGCGGCGGCCAGCAGCGCGGTCAGCACGTCGGTGCGCACCACGACCTCGTCGTGCAGGGAGCGCACCGGCGGGTTGGCGCACTGCACGCCGTTGCCGCGGGTGATCGTGGTGAACCCGTGCAGGGTGGCCCACGCGGCGGCCCGGTCCGCCTGCCGCGTCGTTTCCGCAGCGACGGCTCGCAGCGCCTTGTTCTCCTTGGCCCGCCGCTGCTGTTCAGCCTGCCACGCCTGGTTCGCGGCGTCCCAGTCGTAGACCGGGTCTGCGGACAGGTGCGCGATGATCTCCGGACGCTGGCTCTCCCCGCGCAGCGACCGCCGGTCCGCGAGGCCCAGGTCCCACCACGTGTCGGCCAGGTAGTACTTCCCGACGACCGCCTCCCCATGCTTGCCCAGGGCGGGGATGTCTGCGCCGACCCGTTCGCACACGGCGAGCAGGGCGGGCAGGTCGGCCTCGACGCTCTCCTCGGGCACGTCCACGTTCACGCGAGCCACCAGGAACCCGGCCCGGGTGGCGCCGCGGCGGGCGACCGACGCCGCCTCGATGCGCACCTTGGAGAACCGTTCGTACAGGTGCCAGCGCCCCGCGGACAGCAGCACAACCGGGGACGGACGCCGACGCCCGTCACTGCGGGAGTACACGACGCCCGGCTTCGGGTCGGGGACGGGCTCCAGGCGGGGCGGGCGGGTGCTCACGCGTTCACCCGAGCGCGAACGGCCCGCCGGGTCTGCGGGTCCCGTCCGGTGGCGATCAGCACGATCGAGAGGATGTCCCCGGCGACCATGCCGACCAGGTAGGCACATGCCTGCATCAACGGCGCCGTCGACGGGGTCAGCGCGAGGATGACCGCGTACAGGGCCGCGAGCAGCGCGGCGGTGAAGATGGCAACGCCCATCATCCCGGCGACACGGGCTCCTGACCGGGCGGGGGACTGCGCCTCCTGGTCCGGGTCCAAGGTGGCGGTGACCTCCGGGATACCGCCGATCAGACCCGCCGCCAGGAAGACCAGCGCGGCGAACCACGCCGACCACTGCTCGTACAGACCGTACGCGACCAGTGGGGACACGGCCAGCAGGGCGACGTACGGGGCGATCCGCACCCAGGTCGGCAGCGGAGTCCACACAGGGTGTGGCGCCCGGTGCCGGTGGGTGGGGCGTCCGGTCAAAATCTGGTTGTCGTGCATGGTCATCCCCACAGTTCGGTGGCGAAGTCGTAGGCGGCGCGGATCGCGTCCGTCTTGGTGGCACGGCGGCCCTGCTTGCCGCCACCGAAACCACCGGACGCGACAGCCAGGAACCGCAGGTCGGTGGACCGGTCCGGGGTGGTGTCCTCGAACACGGCGAGGCGGCCTTCGAACATGCCGCCGGTGTCGACCGGTTCGGACCAGATGGGCTGGGTCGTGGTGCGCAGCACGTCGTTACGCACCGGTCACCGCCACGGGTGCGGCCCCGGACGGGCGGTAGTCGGGGCGCCCGTCGAGGACCTGGCGCAGGTCGGCCAGGAACGTCTCCTCGCTGTCGCTGACCGTGGTGACGGTCTGGGCGCACCGGCGCTCGTACACGGCGCGGACCTCGGCCAGTCGGGCGCTCTGCTCGGTGGCCTGCCCGCGCCAGTACGCGGCGGACCGGGCGCGGGCCGCGGCCCGGCGTGCCGATCCGCGGCGGGCAGGTGTCGGTTTCGTGCTCACACCGGCCATGTGGGACGAGCGGGGAACCTGATCGGCGCTCACAGTGGGGGTACGGAGGCGAGGATCGCGGTGACCTCGGCCAGGGACACGGGCCGCCGCCACGCGTCCCACCCGACGTGCAGTTGCCGCAGCACGCCCGCCGTGTTCAGATGCACCCGCTGGTCCGCGAGGTGGGTGTGCCCGTGCAGCAGCCAGGCGCCCTCGTCGGGCAGCCGCCACTGCCGGTCACGGACCTGCGGGTTCCCGTCATGGTCCAAGTGGTCGGCGTGCCCGTCGCCGGTCGCGTACGGGTAGTGCGAGAGCAGCAGGTCCACCCGGGTGTGCGTGGTCGGCCCGTCCGGGACCGCGATGCGGCGCCGGGCCGTGGCCGCCACGGACGTGAACACGTCCAGGTAGGTGCGCTGCCAGGTGTGCGCGTCCCGGTGCCGTGGGTGGCAGTGGTCGTGGTTCCCGGCGATCAGGTGATGCTCGCCGGGGACCTGCGCGATCAGGGCGAGCGCCGCGCTCGGGTTTCCGACGGTCAGGTCGCCGAGCCACCACACCTGGTCGTCCTTGCGGACCCGGTCCGTGATCGAGGCGAGCACCGCCGCGTCGTGGTCGGTCACCGACGCGAACCCGCGCTTGGCGGCGACCAGGCGATGCCCGACGTGCGGGTCAGACGTGAACCAGACGGTCATGAGGTGTTCCTTTCGTTGCAGCGCGGGTGGGGCGGGACGGGCTACTGCCCCAGTTCGACGAGGTACGCGAGCCGGATCTGGTCGCCGTTCCAGATGACTCGTTCGTCGTTGATGACCCCGGCGGTGCCGCCCTTGACGTACACGGAGTCCCACGCCTTGCCGCGCGGGTTGCGGGTGGAGCGCGACCCGCGCCACCCGTGCTTGGCCCAGGCCGGGTCGGTGGAGCGGAACTCGGACCCGCACGCGATGTCCGCGACGAACACGTACACCGGGCCGGAGTCGCGTTGCGTGTCCCACACCCCGCCGATCGAGTAGTTCGCCGCCTTGGTGGACCGCCCGAAGTAGGCGCCCGGCCCGAACATCGCCCCGTGGAAGTCCAGCCCGGAGGACCGGGCCGCGGACGAGACGACCAGGCCGGTGCGCAAGATGTTGAGCAGGTTGTGGGTGCGTGACCCGTGCCACCACAGGTGCCGGTTGCGGACCTGCGCGGCCACCTCGTCGAACGCGGCGCTGTGCGCGGCGTCGTCGGTCAGGGCGTACACCCGCTGGACGTGCAGCCGCGCCGACGGGTGCGACGGGTGCTTCTCCGTCTCGAACTTCGCGGCGATCTTCGCCGTGGTGTCCGGGTCGGCGAGCGCGACCGTGTACCGGAACGTGATCGTGGGGGTGGCGTCGGTGACGGTGGTCGCGGTGACCGCTTCGAGCGCGTCGAGCAGGTCATGCTGCGTGGCCAGCGCGGACGCGGTGGCCGCGAACGTGGCATCCCAGCCGCGCCTGGCCCCGACCTTCTGCGGGATCACCGTCAGGTACTCGGCGACCAGCGCGGACCGGGCCGGGTCGGTGGTGGGCAGTGCCGCGATCCGGTCCAGCAGCAGCCGGGCTTGTGCGACCGCGGCGGGCCGGACCGGGCCGAGCGCGGTGGTCGCCGCGCCGGTCGCGGTGAACGTGATCCGGCCCCCGGACGCGGTGGTGATCGCGTGCCGGTTCGCCGTCGCGATCCGGTCGACCAGGGTGGTCAGGGCCGGGTCGGTGGTGTTCGCGGTCAGGGCCTGCTTCGCGGCCTGCGCGACCAGGGCGGTGTTCACGGACGCGACCCCGGTGACGGGGGTGTCCGCGGTGTCCACCCGCCGGTACCCGCGCCGCTCCTTGGCGTACACGGCGTTCTCGAACCCGCGTACCCCCGCCCCCGGTTCGATCTTCGTCTGCCCGCTCGCCCCGACCCGACCCCACCGTTTCGTCAGGGTGCCGGATGCGTCCAAGGAGCAGACGTAAAACTTGTTCGCGTTGACTCCGGGGTTGACCTGGACGAGGCGGACCTCGCGCACGGCGCTCATCGCGGTGTTGCTCCTTGGGTGGGTTCGGGGTGGCCTACCTGCCATGTGGGACGGGGCATGGTGGTGCCCCAGCCGCGCGCCGGTCAGTCGGCGTCGCACTCGCACGGCTTGGTCAGCCAGCAGGTCGTGCACACCACGGCGGGTCGCTGCGGTGCGGGGGCGGCGTCGTCGCAGTCGTCGTGCACGACCGCGCCGATCTCGTCGTCGAACCGGACCGGCTCGTCCACCGTGATCCGCTCGCCGCAGCCCGCGCACTTGGACGCGTACCGGGCCGGGAATACGGCGCTCATGCCCACACCGTCCAGGCGCCCGCCTTGTGCGCGATGATGTGCGCGGTCGGCTTGCCGAGCACGTGCGCGGCGGTGACGCACAGCGGGACGGTGCGGTGCGGGTTGCGCAGCGAGAGCCGCACCACGGTGCGCCCGTCCGCCGTCCGGTACGGCACGCCCGCCGGGATGGCGGCGTAGTCGGTGGTCACCGGGCCGCCTCCGCCGCGTCGAGGAGTGCTTCGAGCACGGACACGTCCACCACCAGCAACCCGCTCGACGCCGGGGACAGGCCCGACGTGCCGACGATCGCGTCGATGCGCTCGATGACCGCCTGGGACCGTTCCCGGTCGGTGCGCCGCTGGTCGTTGCGTGCCGCCTCGGACGCGACACGGCGCGCACGATTCGCGCGGAACTCCGCCATCACCGGCGCGTACTCGCCGCGCAACTTCGCCAGGGTCACGACCCCGGTGCGCGCCACCGTGCCGTCAGCGGCCAAGAAGGCGACCAGTGCGCCAGCACCCGACCACCCGGACGTGGACTCCGGGGCGTGGACCGTGACGGTCCCGAACCGCTCGGTGCTGATCGCGTGGTCGTTGCGCTGCCATGTGTAACGGCCCTTGATGTGTGGCCGCTCCGAGAGGAGCGCGACCCGCGTCGGGGTCTCCAAGCCTCGCGCGAACGAGTCCTTCGAGTCGACCAGCGCGTAGTCGGCGCCGACAACGAGATCCTTGGCCTTCACGGTGTCCCCTTCCGGGCGATCGGGCCGCCCGGTGCGGCGGCCTCACCTGTCATGTGGGAAGGGGACGACGGCTGGTCCGCGCGGCCCGGCGGGCTCAGCGCGCGAACGCGGCGATGCGGTCCACGTCGGTGTCGGTCAGCCCGTACGTGCGCTTGGGGCGGACCGTGAGCAGCCGGTCCCCGTGCGCGGCGTGCAACGCCCGCACCGCGGCCAGGCGCGCGTCGATGTCGTCGTCGCACCACACCACCCGGGTGTGCGGGTGCTCGGTCAGGGCGCGGGCGACGGCGGTCACCTTCCCGCCGACCGGCCCGGTTCCGCGCGGCTCGACCGGCCACGGCACCCCGGTCAGCCCCGTGTCGGTGAGCCGGTTCGCGGTGTCGTCCCAGGAGGTCAGCCAGCGCGGTTCCACCGCCCCGGATCCGATCAGGGTGTTGAGCCGGGCGACCAGGGCGGGCCGGAACGGGACCGGGCCGAACCCGGTGGTGCACAGCCAGTCCGGACCCGTGAACCGCCGCCATCGGGCGGAGACCTGCTGTGTGGTCCCGTCGGTGAACGTGAGCGTGTGGTCGTGGTCGGTGTCGAAGCCCGGCAGCGGCAGCGGGGACAAGGTGCCGTCCACGTCGAGCAGCAGGATCGTGCGGGCGCTCACCGGGGGGCCTTGATGGTCAGGGCGGTGATCGGAGGGGGAGGTGCGACGGCACCCCACGGCGCCTCGACGCCGTACAGGCGCTGCATCGTCCAATGCACGGTGCCGAACACGGTCTCGACAGCCTGCTGCACGTCGGGTGCTCTCACCGTCCCGGCCAGGACCAGGGAGGTGGGCTCGAACCGGCAGCGGCTGCTGTCCAGGTCGAGGACGTTCGCGTACAGGTGTCCGGCGGTCTTGACCCGATCGGTGTGCGCGTCCGCGGCCAGCCCCGCCAGGCACTCGGCCTGGAGCACGGCTCCTGCCCCCTGCAACCAGTGCGGCACCGGGCGCAGGTCCGGCCACAGCGCAGACACCCCGACCGGCGGCTCGGTGACCACGACGACCTGGAAGGTGTACCGCGTGCTCATGCCGGGGATGTGGGATGACGCCCGGCGCTGATCTGCGGCGCCGCCATCAGGGGGTGGAGCGGTGCGCGCCTGGGTGACCGTTTCTTCGGATGCAGGGTGCGTGAGCGCGTGGCATCCACGATCCGCAGCGCGGTTCGCGGCGTCCGAGGATGATGCCGTTGGCGCTGTCGAAGTGAACCCCGGACCGGGCGGCGTGCAGTGCTGCGTCGAGCGCTGCCGCCTTGTCCGGCGGCGACGGGGCGGTCCATGCGCCGTCTGCTGCGGCGAGCAGTTCCCGTTGGGAGAGAACCCGGGCTGTGCCCTCATCGAGCGTCCCGGCTGCGACGGCCTGTTTGATCTGCCCCTCGCTGGCGGGCTCCGGTTGGAAGTCCCAGCCGTCCGCCCCGATCTGCTCGGGAAGGATGTCGAGCAGCGCCAGGACGTCCCAGCATTGCGTCACGTCGTCGGCGTCCAGGATGCCGGAGCGGACGAGCGCGTTCGCGACGTCGTAGATCACGTCGCCCTTGCGCTCTCCCGCGCACAGGATGTCGATGACGCCCGTCTGTGCGCCGTCCACGGTGACGGTTGCTGCCCTGAACACGACCCGGTGCTGCCCGCCAAGGACGGTGAGGGTGTTCAGGGACGCGAGTTGGTCCCTGGCGTTGCGGTTCGACAGGGGGTGTTTGCCCCAGGGCTTCTTGAACAGCGTCTCCACTTCGGCGAGCACGTCAAGGCGCTCGGCCTCGGTCAGGGCGCCCAGGTACTCGACCGCGGGGTCGTGCCAGACAAGTTCTGCCTGGTCCGCGGGCAGGTGCTCACCGCTCAGCATGAGGCGGGTCCGTAAGATCGAGGTCGTACTCCTCGGCCTTCTGCGCTGCGCGCGCGCGAACCGCTGCAGGGTCGACCCCCAGGCGAGCGCACAACTCGTCCGTGGAGAACGAGGCGGTGCGCTGCGCGACCTTCTCGCCGATCGAGTCGAGAACGGCCCACGCCGCTTCCCTGATCTTGCGCACGTCCTCGTCGTAGCGCTCGGCCGTGTCCACGATGGCGACGGGGCGACCGTGCGAGGTGAGGATCACGCGCTTGGAAGCGGCCTGCTCCGGCAGCCAGGACACGCCCCTTCGGGCGGCGACCGCCATCGGCACACGGATCGTCTCGGTCATGGTTGCAACTGTACCCATATCTGTGCACTCTTGCAGGACGCTGGTCATCGGACGCCTCGGTCCGTGCCGGTGAACTCGGTGAACAGGCGGGTCAGGAACGGCAGCGCGGCGGCGTAGATGCCGGGCGCACCGGACTCGCGGGGACCGGCGACGTTGAGTTCGAGCGGGTCAGTATCGATGCCGTCCAGCCAGGTGAGCACTGTGGAGACGGACTGGCGTTGCAACAACAGGTGCGGCTTGCCCGCCCGCTCAGCGGCCCGGACCGTGAGCGCCGTGCCCTTGCCGAGCGGCTTGTTCGCCGGGGAGATCACCAGCGTCGCGTCGGCGGCCTGCACGTTCGCGATCGTGCGCGCCGGGTAGTCCACCCGGTCCATCTCGACCAGGTGCGGGTAGGCGGCAAGCAGGTCCATGCCGTCCTCGCACAACCCGCCCTTCGGCACGAACCCGGTGTAGGTCAGGTCGCACGCGATAGCGGCGTCCAGGGCGGCCCGGTCCACCCCGGTCTGCCCACCAGAGCGGATCACGAGTCGGCGGGCGCGGTCGGTCTCGGTGACCGTGACCGGCTCACCGGCGACGACGGCGGACACCACCCGGCTCGTCCCCGGCTCCCCGGGGCCGCCCTGCGCGATGGACAGCACCCGGCGCCAGTGCCCGTCCGTGACCTGCGCCCGCACCCAGGTGGTGTGGGTCGTGGCGCCGAACGCGTCGATCTGGATGGTGAACGCTTCCAGGCGCGGGTCGTCACGCACGTCCGCCCACGTCCGGCTCATGCCGTTGCTCATCGGGAAACTCCGTCGGTGTCGTCTGGCCGGGCCCCGTCCCTGGCGAACTGGCAGTCCTCGGCGGTATGCGTGAGCATCTGCGCCCGCGCTTCGCGGCGCACCGCGGCGTCATGTGCGGCGAGCCAACGCTCGAACATCGCCTCTCCGTCCATGCCGGGGTTGTCGATCGCGTGGGAGTGCCGCACCCGGTCGCGGATGTGCTGCGTCGTCGGGGCGTAGATCGGTACGCAATCAGGCACGGTCGTCTCCTTCTCGTCTGCGCCCGAAGATGCTCCGGCGCGAGGTCATGGACTTGATGTGCGCCTTGAGCAGTTGCCGGGCGCCGGGCAGGCTGCCCTCGCGGTCCTCAAACTCAGTGCCGCAGCAGCACACCACCGTCGCGTACCGGGTGGTGTACACGATCTGGCGCGGCTGACGCACCGGCGCGGCTGACGCACCGGCGCGGTCACCCGCAGCAGAGGCCCCGACACGTCTACGTCGCGCCCATCGTCGTAGCCGCGCTCGGTGACGTCCCGCCAGCGCAGCGCCGCGAACCCGTGCGCTGGATCGCTCACGATTCATCACCCAGTCGCAGCCCGAGCCCCTTGGCGCAGGCGTCGCACACCTCGCGATCGATGCACGAGTACGGGGCAGCAAGCCAGACGTCGTGGAGTCGGGCGGTGAAGCGCCCGCAGGAGTCACAGCGGTGCGGCATCGTCGCGTCCTTGGCAGCAACACAGGCTCCCGCCGGGGCATTTGCGGTGCGGGCAGCAAGCACCGGTCCCAGCGTGCACCGCCTCGCTGACGGTGAACCATTCGAGGCGCGAGTGACGATCGTCGTCGCACGTCCCGGCTCGCCGGTACGCGAGCCACGGGCCATCCAGGGCGGAAGCGCTGTCCGCGGACCGTTCGCGCGCCCAGGCGACTCCGTACACGGTGATCTGCTCGGGAACGTCAGACGTGGCGCTCACCGGGCGTCGCCCGGGTGGGCGTCGCGCCACGCCTGCACGGCGGCGGCGAACCGGGTCTGCACGGTCTCGCTCCACTCGGCAGCGTCGTCGAGGTAGGCGGGGTGCAGCATGTCCGCAGGCCAGCCGAGGTCGGCGATGGTGAGCCCGTCCCTGTCAGGGAAGCGACCAGGGGTGATCGACTCGGCGTGCCCCGCCAGCGGGGTGTGCGCCTCCAGGTGGAACAGCAGCACCTGCCCGTAGACGTGTGGGGTGAACGTCTTAGGGATCGACCGCAGCACCGCCTGCGCGTCACGACGGTCCTGGAGCGAACCGACGATGGACTTGATCATGCGCTCAGCGCCGAACGTGTCGCCCATCGCGTAGACCAAGGACGCTTTGAGCGCCTCACGCATCGCTGCGACTTCCTGCGCAGGTGTCGGCTCGACCGGCTCCGGGATCAGCCCCTCGCGGTCGAGGATGCCGCGCACGGTCCGCGGGACGTCGTGCCCATCGACAACGGCCTCCACAATCTCGCGCAGCGTGTCCAGCGCGTCGTCGCGGCGGGCGTTCGCCTGCTGGATGAGTGCGTTGCCGTCGTACGCGGCGACCGCCGCAGCGTTCGACTTGGCGAGGGCAGCGCGCAGGGCGCGCACCTCGTCGGTCAGGGCGGGGATGTCGTTGCGCACGATGTAGTGCGCCTTGTCCTCGCCGGGGTCGCGGTCCGGCCACTGCGCGGCAGGGCCGAGGTAGTCCTCTCCGTCGCCGTACCACTCGCCGTGTCGTGCTGTGATGGCATCCAGGTCGACCGTCTCGGTCATCGTGTTGCGCCTCTCGTTCGGTGAAGGCTCACAGGCTCTTGCGCCTGCTTGCCATGTGGGACGGGGTCTGTGCCTGGTCCGAGGAACGTCCGTTACAGGTGCTCGCGCAGCCAGCCGCGTTCGACCGGGACCTCCAGAGAGCACCAGCCGCGGCGGTCCAGGAACCTCCCGCACAGCAGGCATCGAGGCGTGGGGCGCCGCACGATCACCGTCCGGCATCCTGCGTGGCGCGGTCCACGATGGTGCGCAGCCTGCGCTCCACGTCGACCATTGCGACGCTCACGGAGTGCCCAGCAGCGGCCAGCACATCGATGTCGTGCCGGTACTCGTCGGCCAGCGCGGCGACCTGGCGCAGCACCTCCGCCTGCCGGTCGGCGCGTGCCTGCCGGTGGATCGCCGGACCAATCGTGGCAAGCACGTCCTGGGAGACGTTGATCCAGTTGATCCGCACGTCGTCGCGCAGGTGCGGGGCGAGCCGGTCCGCGAGGAACACGCACACGTCCGAGATCATCGCCTCGGTCGGCTTCCAGTCAGAGTCAGGCATCGTGCTTCTTGTCGCTCTCGATTGCCGCGACGTACTCGGGGTCGAGGTACGGGGCGGGGGCAGCGGGGGAGCCGAGCCGGTCACCGGGCACTCCCACCGTGAGCGGAACCGGGGAGATGACACCGACCACGATGGTCGTGAGCACGCACACCCCGGCCAGCGCGAGCGCGAGGGAGACAGCGCCGAACAAGACGGCGGCGAACGCTACGACCAGTCCCACGATCGCGGCCCTCATGAGCGCCGCGCAGAGTCGGCCCTTCTTCTTGATGCTGGTCATGTCCATCGACGTTGCTCCGCCCTGCTCGGTGGCCACGGGGTGTGGCCTCTGCCTGCCATGTGGGACGGGGTCCAGCCCTGATCCGACCGGCCCTACACGGTGGCGGTCCGTCCGGTGTCGTGATGACCGTTCTCGCGGAGCGGCGCAAGCCCCGTCCGTGAGGGCGGGGTTAGCCGCGTCGTGACGGTGTCCGTGTCGGGTGTGGATCAGGTTGTGGCCCCGTCCCACATAACAGATATGAGGCGTACGGAGGGGCTGGTGTACCGCACTGCGGTGGTCCCCGTGCGTTTGGAGGGTGCTGATCGGAGGCGGGCGTTCGAGGTCACTCACCGGGCCGGGTTGCTGTATACGGCGCTGATCGCACAGAACAACGAGTTCTACGCCGCAAACGGGCGTGCTCCCTCGCAGGGTGAGGCGTTGGGGTCGGTCACCGACCCGGACGTGTTGCGGATGCACGCGCACACCAAGATCGGTGTGTACACCCGGCTGATGGAGAACATTGGCACGGCGTTGTCGAACATGTCCGGGGACAAGGTCGAGGGTGCCCGGTTGCCGTGGCGGGCCAAGCAGTACATGCCGGTGACGTTCACCGCCGGGTACGGGTGGCGTATCACCCCCGCCGGGCGGCTGTCGTTGTCGTTGGGCCGGGCAGACGGGCGCCTGCTCCTACCGGTCCCCTCGGTGGTCGACGCCCGCACCGGGCAGCCGGTTCCCTGCGACGCGTGGGGTGAGATCGAGTTGTGCTGGGACCGGGACAACCGGCGTTGGGCCCTGCACATCTCCTACCCCACCGAGTGGGCCGTCCCGGTGCTGGACCCGGCGATCGTCGTGGGGGTCGATGAGGGCATCATCAACCCGATGACCCTGGCCGTGAAGACCGACGACGGGTACGCGGTCACGGTCATCAACGGGCGCGCCGCCCGGGCGGTCAAGCACCGCCGTAACACGTCCGTCGCGAAGGTCGTGCGCGCGAAGTCCCGCTGCCGCAAGGGTTCACGGCGGTGGAAGAAACTGGACCGGGCCGAGAGGCGCGCCAAGGGCAAAGCGACCACCGCGCTGCGCAACATCGACCACCAGGTCACCCGCAAGGCCGCGAAGTTCGTGCAGGCGGCGGGGGCGGGCACGATCACCGTCGGGGACGTGCGCGGCATCGAGAAGAACACCCGCCACACCGAACGCAAACGGGCCGGACGCCACCAACGCCGCCGCCTGTCTCAATGGTCCAGGGGCCGCCAGGAACGCTACCTCGGTGAGAAGACCTCGGTGGCCCTGACCCACGTGGACGAGTCGTACTCGTCCAGGACCTGTCCCGCGTGCCTGACACGCAACCACCCCACCGGGCGGAACTACCAATGCCGTGCGTGCGGGTTTACCTGCCACCGCGACGCTGTGGGCGCGATCAACATTCTGAACCGCGCCACCTACGGGTCCTACACCCGAATCGACCCCACCACCCGGGTGCGGGTCACATATCTCCGAGCCACCCCGCTACCCCAGCACAGCGAGGCGGCACTGAGTACAGCCCAGATGCGGGCCACGACCGCTACCACCGGTCGCGTCAGCCAGGAGTCCGAAGTTCCCTACCCCGACCAGGCAGCCGCCTGAGATGGGTACGAACCAGGAGCCTGCAGCCGGAACCACCCCCAAAGTGGCGCCCGGACCGACAACCCCAACCACACGAACGAGGCCCAGAAGCCCCGTCCGTAAGGGCGGGGAGCATCACCTAGCGCAGCGTCACTCGTCGTTACACGGGGGCGCGGGCGACCTCGGCGAAGCCCTCTTGTCCGCGCCTACCCGCACTGCCCGTCGTGGACCTGCCGGGCGATCTGCGCGTCCCCGGCGTCGTACCCGTACCCCATCCAGGTAAGGCCCCCGAAGTACAGGTCCGCGTACGCGTCCGTGGCTCGTTCGACCTGGTTCATGGACCCTCCCATGATCGGGGCCATGATCTGCCCGCACCGGGCGTTCATCGCCGAGTGAGCCGCCTCGTGCCGGACCACCGCGATCAGGAGTTTGGTCTTCCCGATCAGGCTCGGGTTCACGTAGATGGTCCCGCCCTGGTACTGGTAGAAGGTGCCGTAGTGCCCTTGGGTGCCGGTGGCGCCCGCGTCCCACGCGATATGCACCCCGAGCCGGGCCGCCTCGGCCTCGGCTGCCGCCTGGGATGCGTCCCCACCGGAACGCGGGGCGGGCTGCTGCGAGGCGGCGGAGGGTGCCGCGGACCGTTGGGCGGTCCGGCGTGCCTGCTCTGCCGCCTTCTTCTTGGCTGCTGCTTCGGCGGCAGCCCTCTGGCGGGCTGCTTCCTCGTCGGCGGCCTTCTTTGCCGCGACCGCGTCCTCGACCGCACCGACCGCAGCGGTTACGTCGGAGGTGGTGGTGGTCGCGTGCTCGGCGTCCGTGGTCAGGTCGTCCAGCGAGTTCTGGTCCGGGGCGCCCCCGAGGAGCGTGCGCGCGGCGTCGATCACGGTCTGCAAGTGTTCACGGACCTGGTTGTCGGTCACGTGATTCTCGGAGGCGGCCAGCACCTGCTGCGCGTGGTCCACCTGCTCGGTCAGTGCCTTGCGGGCGGTGTCCGACTGCTGGCGTGCCTGGTCCACCTGGTAGCGGTGGTGCGAATCCTTGACGGCGCCCATCGCGGGAGTCAGCGCCTTGCGTGCCGCGGCGAGAGCGTTACGGGATCGGCGGTCCGCCGCCAGCGTGGCCAGCGCCTTGTCGAGGGGCATCGCGTCGGTAGCGGGGTGGAGCGAGCCCTTCATCGTGTGCTCAGCCCGGGTGACGTCCTCCGTCAAGACCTTGACGGTGCCCGGGTCGGACACCCCGGTGCCCACCTCGGTGAGCAGGGCCTGGGCGGCGGTGACGGTGGTGGCGACCTGGGTGCGTGCGGTCTTGGCCTCGGCGACCACCCTCACGCTGGCCGCGACCGCCGCGTCGGCCTGGTGCTCGACGCTGACCAGGTGCCACGTGAGCAGGGCCCCGGCCAGCACCGTGACCATCCCGGTTACCGCCGCGACCGTCTTGACTCGGCGACTGCTCGTCTCCATGCGCCCTCCGTTGTCGGAGCGCTCAGGTCAGGTCACCTCGGTACGGTGCCCGCGGCGCTCGGTGAGCACCATGCGCAGCGCAGCGGGGTCAGGTCGCGGCGGGCAGGACGTCCCCTCGAAGCAGGGCCTCGAAGTCGGCAGGGTCGATGATCGGGACACCGAGCGTGGCCGCTTTCTGCGCCTTCGAAGTCCCCGCTTCGTCTGTGATCAAGGCGGTGGTCGCCTTCGACACGGACGAGGACGCCTTCCCGCCTGCGGCCTCCACGGCCTCCTGAGCGGTGGTGCGCGTGTAGCCGGGGATCGAGCCGGAGATCACGAACGTCATCCCGGTCAGCGGCAGGACCGCCGCGCCGGTGGCGGGGGCCGCACCCATGTTCAGGCCGTGCGCGGCGAGCCGGTTGATCACGTCGGACATGGCGGCCAGCCCGTCCACGACGGCCTGCGCCTTGACCGGCCCCATCTTCTCGATGGCGGCGATCTGGTCGACGGTCGCGGCCCGCAACGCGGTCATGGTGGGGAACTCGCGGGCAAGCCACCGGCCTACGGATCTGCCGGTGAGGCGGATGCCCAGCCCGGTGATGACCCGGTTGAACGGCTGCGTCTTGGACGCGTCCAGGGACGCCATGATCTTGACGGCGGTCGCCTCCCCGAGCGTGCGGGGGGCTCCGGTCGTGGTGGTGCCGAGCACCAGCGCAGACCACTGCGCCAGGGTCAGGTCGTACAGGTCGGCCACGTCCTTGACCCCGGCCTCGGCCAGCGCCTCCGCGACCTGGTCCCCGATGCCCTCGACGTCGAGGCAGTCACGCGCCGCCCAGTACGCGAGCCGCCCGGCCACCGAGCATTCGGGGGAGTGGCAGCGCCACAGCAGGCTGGTCTTGTCCCACTCGCCGCCGCAGTTCGGGCACGCGGCGGGCGGGGTCCACGCGGGGATGCCCTCGTTCGCGGCGGCGTCCAGTGGCGCGGTGACCCGCGGGATCACGTCCCCGGCTCGCTTGACGACCACCTTCGACCCGACCCCGATGCCCTCCTCGGCGAGCCAGGCCGGGTTGTGCAGGGACGCGTACGTGACCGTGGTGCCGCCCACGAATGTCGGCGCGATCCGGGCGCGCAACGAAATGCGGCCCGTGCGCCCCACCCCGACCTCGATGTCCTCGATGACGGAGGTCGCCTCCTGCGCCGCGTACTTGTACGCGACGGCCCAGTTCGGGGTGCGCGACCCGTCCCCGAGCCGGGCGCGTGCGTCGTCCCGGTTCGCCTTGATGACCGCCCCGTCGATCTCGAACCCGAGAGAAGGGCGCCGCTGCTCGATCTGCTCGATGGCGGCACGCACGTCGGCGGCTTGCGTGAAGACGGCGACTCGTTCGTCGCTCGTGGCCGTGAGCAGCCCCGCGTGCACCCCAGCCTTGCTGGCAAGCCCGGCAGCGGTCGCAAACCCGAGCCGAGCAGCCCAGTCCATACGTCCGATGTGGGTCTGCGAGTCGTCCTCGGAGTCGCGCCCGCCGGAGGTCAGGTCGTAGCACGCGAACGTCATTGGCATCCAGTGGTCGGCGCCCGCCTTGCGCAGCGCACCAGCGACAGCGTTGCGTGGGTTCACAAACGGCTTACCGCCCCGCTCCGCGCGCAGCACCTGCGCCCGCTCGAACTGGTCGAGCGTCATGATGATTTCGCCGCGCACCTCGCCGGTCCACGGGACGCCCAGACAGACCGGAAGTCCACTCACACCAAAGCCACGGGTGACCTGCTCGGTGACGTTCTCCCCGGTGGACCCGTCACCACGGGTCGCGGCCAGGGTCAGGCGCCCGTCGGTGTACTCGACGCGCAGGGCGAGCCCGTCCATCTTCGGTTCGACCAGCACCCCGGTGCCGACCTTCGCAACGAGCGCGTCCACATCGGCCAGGTCGGTCGCCTTGCCCATCGACAGCATCCGGGCTGGGTGGGTCACGTCCCCCGAGGCGTGGGTCCCGGCGGCGACCTTGTCCAGCAGCGCGGCGGTCCCGTCCGAGGCCCAGTCCGGGTGGACGGTGAGCACGGCACGGGTCCAGTCCACCCCGGCGTCGTACTCGGCGTCGGACATCGCCAGGATGTCGGTGGCGTAGTACGCGTCGGCGGCGTCCCGCAGGCTGGTCACCTCCGCGTCGAAGCGGGCACGGGTCAGCGACGGGGAGTGCGGGGCGGGGTAGTCCTGCATGACGCTCCTTGCAAGGGTGGGGTGCCGGGTCCGGCCTACACGCTATGTGGGGTGGGGCGCTCGGCTGCTCCGTCGGCGTACGCGTCGCGGACCGCGGCCCGCAGCACCGCCTTCCCGTCGTGGCGGCGGCGCCGGTTGGCGAACCAGCGGTACGAACCGCGCCCCGACCCGCAGCACCCGCAGCGCGGCTTGTTGTCCCGGCCCGCGGTCGCCGGGTCGTCGTCCCACCACCGGGTGCGTTCGGTGCGGCTCATGCCCGCCGGGCCGCCTTGGCGAGGTAGGCCGCGGAGATCGACTTGAACACGGCGCGCCCGTCCAGGCCGGGCAGCCCGGCCCCGTCACGGCGGGTCCACACGACCCCTTCGGCGGCGCGGCCCGGGGCGAGCAGCGACCCGATCTTCTCGACCTGGGTGATCGTGTCGGTGATCGTGGCGGGCAGGGGCAGGTCGTAGACGGGAGCGGCCAGTGCGGCCAGGGTGGACGGCCAGTCGGTGCGGGGCAGGCGGTGCATGGTGGCGCGGGCCGGAGCGTCCGCGTCGAACGTGCCGACCCCGAACACGACCAGCGTCTCGGCGGGCAGGTGCAGCGGGTTGCCCTGTTGGCCGGGACCGGCGACCTCGCCTTGGACCCATTGGCCGGGGATCAGGGCGGTCAGGTGCTTGCGGGCCACCCGCCAGTGCGCGTTGTCGACCGCCGGGTCTAGTTCCCAGTTGCGCGAGGCGACGTGCAGCACACCGTCAGCGGTGACCCACGCGGTCAGGGACGACCCGTCCACCTTCTCGGTCGGCAGCCAGCCGCCCGGGTCGGCCTGAACCTGCGCCCAGGTGGTGGCGTCGAGGTTCTGCACCCGCTCCGCGTCGGTGACCAGCAGGAAGGACGGGAACGGGCCGACGGCGGCCATCCCGGCAGGCAGCGGCGGCTCCCACTTCGTGATGCCCAGGTGCGAGTCGAGGGTCTTGGACGCGCCGTCGGTCGCCCACGCCGCCTCCGGGAAGTCGGCCAGCGGGAACACGATGCCCTGGGAGTACACGCCGCGCAGGCGCGCGGTCTTGAGCACGTGCACCGCCCGGTCCTGATAGGTCTTGGTGCCGCGGGCGGCCAGGAACGCGAACCGGGGGTCGGTCAGCGGCAGGGCAGCGTCCACCTCCACGTACAGGACCGGGTCTCCGACGGCGAACTCGCCCTTCTTGACGACGACGGTCCAGCCGCGCACGGTGGCGGCCTCGATCGCGTCAGCCCCGTCGATGGGGGCCAGCGCCTTGATGGTCTCGATGGTGGCCAGGGTGCGGTCCGGCATGGGTTGCTCCTTCGGGGCGGGGAAGTGAGGACGGGTCAGTGGGTGCCGCCGGAGGTGGCGAGCCGGTCCGCGGCGGCGCGCAGCAGGGCGGCCAACTGGTCGTCGGTCAGGGCGGACACGTCCAGCGGAGCGCCGGACCCGTCCGCGAGGGCAGGGTCGGTGTCGGTGGGGGCGGCGGAGTCGGCGACCTGCTTGCCGGTGGTCGCGGAGTACAGCACCGAGGTGCCGTCCGCGGCGATGTCCGCCCAGAACTGGACCGCCTTCGGCATGCCCATCGTGGCTCGCCACGTGTTCGGGCCGGTCGGGATGACTTCGAAGACCTCCATCCCGGCGGCCCACTGCGGCAACGAGCCGTAGTCGGCGCGCAGCCGGTCCACCACCGCGGTGTTCGCCTGCCGCGGCTCGGGCAGGGTCGCGATCGTCAGGGTGTTCAGCCGTCCGGCGTGCACCTCGTCGGAGGCCACGTACCCGACCGCCGCGATCGACTGGGCGCGCCCGACCAGGGACAGCGGGGTCACGAAGTCCTCCCCGGGGCCGGTGGCGCGGCGCACGTTGAACTCGGCGTTGTTGGCGGTGTCCTCGTCGTCGGTCGCCTTGTACCCGACCCGGGAGCGCACCTGGTCCCACCAGGACCCCATCGCGGTGGTCGCGTCCCGCTGCGCGGCGGCCAGCGACATCGGGTACACCGGGCCGGGGAACTGCCCGGCCTGCACGTCGCGGTGCACGGTCAGCGTCCCGGTGGTCCCGTCGTACACGGCGACCCCGGCAGGCACCTGGTACGGGGCCAGCCACCCGGTGTACGCCTTGAGCGGGACGAGCACCAGCGGCTTGCCGTCCTGGCACACCCCGTACGCGTCGGACGTGTCGATCACGGTGCCGTACCCGGCCTGGTGGATGATCGCGCGGGCCAGGTTCGCGCCGAACCAACCCCCGAACCGCAACGGGTGGGTGGCGGTGAACGCGCAGTTGTCCGCGTGCGACTGCCCGGAGTCGGTCAGGGTCTGCCAGACGACCTCCTTGTACCCGGCGGTCAGGCCCCGGTCCGCGACCAGCGCCCCGAAGTGTTCGGTGGAGGGGATGTAGGTGGTCTCGGCCAGGGTGCCGTTGGTGGTCACGTGCGAGGTGGTCTGGTTGGCGGCTACCTCGAACGGGGCGCGCGGTGCGTACGCGGGGATCGCGTCGGTGGTCGCCTCCATGCCCGCGGCAGTCATCGCGTGATGACGGGCGTAGTTGGTGGTGATCCCGACCGGGATCATTGCGAGCAGAGCGAGCACCCCGGCGGCCACGAACGGCCACGCCGCTCGATCCGCCATAAAGCGCAAGTATCCGAGCGTGAACAGGGCGGCAGCGGCCAGGACCAGCAGCCAGAACGGGGCGCCGACACGCAGCACGACGATGGCCGTATTCAGCGCGGTGGCGTGCCACACCAGCAGGCCGATCACGGCGGCGAGCACGGCGATGACAAGGACGACCGCGCCAAGAACCCAGCCGACACCGTGCGGGTCGGGGGTGTGGCGGTAGGCGCGGTGCGGCCTGCGGGCGGTGGTGCGCGGGGCGGCGAAACTCATGGGGCGGGGTCTCCTGGGCGAACGGGTCGGGAGGTGCTTGTCCGGCGGGACGCCGGTCACCGTGCCGGTGTGGCGGGGGCGGGAGACTGCTCCGGGCCCGGTGCGGTCAGGGCGGCTGCGGCGTGCGCAAGTGCTCGGATCGCCCACGCGAAGCGGTACGTGTAGTCCGTCAGGTCCCACTCCCACACGTCCGCGAACACGCGCCCGTCGAACCGGTCGTGGGCGTCGTCCAGGGCGCGGCGCAGGGTGCTCTCGTCCCCGACGTCGTAGCGCAGGTCGTCCCACAGCGACCCGTCGGTGATCGCGGCGATCAGGTCGCCGTCACGGTCCGGGTCCGCGTCGGCCAGCGCCTCGGCCAGGTCGTCGTGGATCATCTGCCCAGCGACGGTGGGGGAGTACTCGTCCACCCGCCCGGCCACCACCTTCGAGGCCAGGTAGCCGATGGACGGCATGGCGAAGTAGCCGAGCACGTCGGCGTTGTTCCCGCCCCACCACCGGAAGATGAAGTCGCCCATGTCCCCGGTGAACACGAGCACGTTCGGGAACGTGACCACGTCGAACCACATCTCCGGGTCGGTCGGGTTCGCGAATCGCAGGCGGCGCATCGTCGCGGTCTGGTCCAGCACGGTCATGCGGTGCCCGGCGATGTCGGTGGGGAACCGCTGCGCGACCTGGTCGACGGTGCGGGCCGGGGCAGGGGTGGTCACGGTCATGGTGGCCATGTGGGACGGCGGGGCCGTCTGACCGCCGCCGCACGCCGACAGGCGTGCGGGGCGTCCCGAGGTGGGCGGGAGCAGGTGCCGGGACGCACACGGCCCACTGGGTGGTCGGGCGGGGCGCCGCAGCCCGATTCGGGGCCGATGTAGGCACAGCAGAGCGAACCGCAAACACATCGTCGCAGGTCACAGTGTTGCTTGCCCACCGTTGCCCACA
>BCWJ01000030.1 GCA_001592145.1 Xylanimicrobium pachnodae JCM 13526 = NBRC 107786
GGGGTGTGCTGTGCCTACGTCTGTGGGCAACGCAGGGCTGTCTTGGGGCCGTCTTGGGCCGCGAAGGCCGTTTTGGCGCGTAGTGCTCGTCATCGTGTCGCGTTAACCGGGCGCTTCCGGATGCGCGCACCCGACTCCCGTGAGGCGGTGGTGGGCACCGGGCATGCGAACAGCCCCCGGCGATGTGACCGGGGCCACATCGGGGAGGCTGTTCGGAGGCGGGTGTCACCCGACGATGGGCACGTACCGGTCGTTGGAGATGGCACCGTCACCGAGCATCGCGGCCCGGTCGATCTCGCTGATCGTGCCGCCGGACGCGATGCGCGCCGACCAGCCGAGCCACACCAGGAACGCGATGTCGACCAGATCATCCTCGGGGCCGACGTACACCGCGCGGCGCCACATCGCCCAGCGCAATGCGGACGAGCCGGTGTCCCACAGGTCCGGTGCGGCGGCGAGTTCGACCGCCACCGCGTCCCGGTCGTGCACGGACGCCGCCAGCACCGCCGCCGCCAGCGGAGTCAGGTCCATCGACAGCGCGATCAGGGCCGGGTCCTGACGCGGGTCCTGACGGGTCGGCGGGGCCAGGTCGATCCCGTCACGCCATGTCCCGAACGCGCCCCGGTGCCCCGTCGCCCCACTTGTCGCGGGAAGGTCGAACCAGCCGTGCCAGGTGGCGCCCGAGGGCAGCCGGGCGGACAGGTGCCGCCACGGGTCCGCGTCGGGCAGCGTGGAGACCAGGTCACCGATGACACCGGCGAAGAACAGCGCCGCCTGACGGGGGTTGGACTCGCATTCTGTGCGGGCCTCGGACCACGCCTGCATGGCCACCTGCGGCGGTGTCAGGGGCTCGCGCAGCACGGCAAGCCAGGCGTTGAGTGAATCGTGCGAGAGGGGCATGGTCGAAGGCATCCCTTGCGGCTCGGAGACAACGTAGCTGAAGGTGATGAAGATGCCTCACGGCGGGACGCCGGGGACCAATGCGCGGTGCTCACCGCGGCGGCAAGAACCCGACCTTACGACTTTGTCGATCAGGTGTCGCGTCCAGTCGCCGGACTGTGAGTAAGGCAACGGCGGCGGGTGCGGCGACGAGGTGGCCGTCACCGGACGTGACCTGGGGGGACGTCCCGAGGTCCTGCGCATGGTGCGCGGTGAGGCCGGTGAGCGCGGCGAGGAACGGAGTTGCACGGATCAGCCCCTTCCTGCTCGCGCCCAACCGTCCGACTCAATAGGCAACCGGACGAAGAAGACGAAGACGGTGTGTTTTCAACCAAGCCGCGTCGCTCCAGGTGGCACGGCAGCACTCAACACCGGTCGGAGTAGGCGACCGCTGTTCACTGAGCCCGCCCGGTTCAGTGTCTGCAATCTAGTACCCGGCGCCTGCGAGAAGCCTGAGAGAGGCGCGAATGTGCCCGCCTACCGGGTGCGGGCGCTGGTCGAGTCGTGGGTCCGTCCGTGTGACCGCGCCGACGCAGCCGAGGAGTTGGCGCTGTTCACCACGCTGAACACCCTCGACCGGAGGCTGCGCACGACCGGGCTCGACACGGTTGCCCTGGACTGCGCCGCCCGCCTCGGGGTGCGCATCGAACCGGCAGGTGCCGCGTGACCGCCCCCGAGACCGTCCCGAGCGCCACCCCCGAACCGCAGACGGCTCCGGTCCAGATCCGCGACGAGATATGTCACATCCACGGCACCCGGTTGCGGCTCGGCCCCGCCGTGGGGGAGTGGTACTGCGGGGACGTGCACGAGCCAGGTGGCCCGTGCAGCAAGGAAACCCCCGAAGAGAGGGCAGAGTCCGTTGCCCGCTGGACGGCACAACTATCCGCGGACACCCGACCCTCCTTAGGTGCCTCGTGACCGGCGCCGACACGCCCGCGACGGTACGTGCCCGTGCCTCGACCCCACACGGACGGGCTCGATACCTGTCCGGATGTCTATGCGAGGTGTGCGTGGACGCCGACCGCCGGTACAAGCACGATTGGTACCTACTCCAGCGCCAGGCCCGTCGTCAACGCCCGCCCGTACCCGTTGTGGAACTGACCCCGCACTTGAACGCCGTCCTCGGCTCGGGTAAGACCCGCAAGGAGATCGCCGCGGAGGCGGGAGTCTCCTACGAGGTCGTCATGCACGTGCTGGCTGGGAACCGGGTACGGGTCCTGGCTGGGACCGCCGACAGGTTGCGAGCCGTTCAGCCCCATCCGTACACGCCCGTCGGCCTGGCCCGCAGGGTGCAGGCCTTGGCATTCCTGGGGTGGTCGCCGGAAGCGCTGGCGGCACGTTCTGGCGGCGTGCTCGTCGCTGACGACCTGGAGCGGCTCGCCGCCGGGGGCGGGTGGCTGCCACACACCGAGAAGGCCGCCGCTGTGATGGCGCTGACCCGTGCCCTGTGGCGGACGCCGGGACCGTGCGAGCGCACCCGTGCGCGCGCCCGTCAACGGGGCTGGGTGTCGTTACTGGCCTGGGACGACGGCGACGCGATCGACCGGCCTGAGAGCCGACCGAGCGGCTTGGCCAGGGCCGCGTGAGGTGGCTCGGAGGAGCCGGAACCCCCACCCCACCTGTGGAGGACCGGCGTGAGCCCGGCACCGTCCCACGAGGCAGGTTCCCATGTACTTCCCGATCATCTCCCCGGCTCTGGTCGCACTGTGCCTGATCGTCCTCGCGTCCGCGATAACTCGTGCCCGCGACCTGCAAGAACGTGCTGTGTCGGCCCGGCCCGGTGAGACGAGCAGCGCGGTGCAGGCCCCTGACACGGCACCCGCCACCGGTGGGGTGCGAGCCGGTGACGAGGGCTTCTTCGAGGCGGTTTCCACCCTGCACGCCCAGGTCGGAGCAGGCGCAAGCCCCATCCCACATGAGTGATGAGCAGCCCGCCGGGCCCCCGCAGTTCCCGCGACACGAAGGATCTCCCATGACCGACCTCACCCTCGTCCCCGCCACCGCCGCCGACTTCGACCACCGCTCCTTCGACAAGCGGGAGGTGGCCGGGCTGCACGCCAAGACGCTGCGGCTCGTCGCGGACGACGAGCAGACCACCAGCCCGACCCGTGCCGGGCACCTGCGCCTGCTGGCCGCGATCGTCGCTCCGGCCTCGTCCGCCGCCTGATGGGGCAGACCTGGCCGCACGTCCCGCAGCGCGACGGCGAGTCGTTCGTCGTCGCGATCACTGCCGCCGCTGTCGGCTCCCCGGACATCCTGGCCGTACCCGACCTGGCGTACCGCGGTCCGGACGTGACCGACGCGGGCCGCCGCAAGCCCCAACCCGCCAAGACCAAGACCAAGACCAAGACGCCTCAGAGCGCCCGGAAGAAGGCCGCGTGATCATGCCGAACGCCCTTGTCGCCGACGACCGTGTCGACCTGCCCGACCCGGAGCGCACCACGACGGGGTTGCCGACACTGCTGGACGTGGCCGCCCGCGAGATCAACACCGCGCGCTGTGACGCGCCCATGCAGGCGCGCCTGCGCGCGGAGGCGGGAACGTCGTGCGGGCAGCGTGCCTACGTCATCACCGCGCACGGCGACCTGCCGCTGGCCTGGTGCCACCACCACTACGAGGAACTGCGCCCGCTGCGCTCCGGGGGAGTCCTGGTGCGTGACGCGCGCGCCCGCCTGACCGACCCGGCCTAACCCTCAGGCCGCCGTCTCGCCGGGGCCGTTCGCGGCCCGCAGCAAGCGCGTCACATCGTCGGCGCACACCGGCCCGGACGTCACCAGATCGGTGGCGAGCCGGGCCACGTGCGTTGCCTGGAAGGTGTTGTCCGGGGCCGCCACCACCCCGAGCGCGTGGGCGTACGCCTCGGCCTGCACCCGCCCGTGCGACCGCTCCTGGGCGGTGGGGGCCTCCTGCGCCCACGCCACCGCCCCCGCGAGCAGGCCCAGCAGTTGCTGGACCGCGTCACGGTCCACGCCGGGGCGGTGCGTGCGGGGGCGGGTCGCGGTGATGGAGACGACGTTGCCGGGGGCTGCCGGGGAGGTCACGCCGCGTCCGCGCGCGAGTTGGTGCGCCGTCGGCCACTGGTGTGTGCCTCTACGCCGTCCCAGCCCGGGATCGGCAGCACCCCAGCCATCGCGTCCCGGTCCGCGGTCAAGGCGGCCACCGCCCGCTTGGAGGACAGGTTGTCGTGCGGGTACCGCTCCCGGTACGCCTCGATGAAGTCACCCAGACGCAGGTCCGGCAAGGCCCGGCGCATGGCCCGGATCTTGCGCCCGATACGCGGGTCGCCGATCTGCTTGCGCACCTCCTCCTCGGCGGAGCGGTGCAGGTCGGTCGTGACGTACTTGAGCGGGTCCACCTTGACGAACGCGCCCGGCTTGACGCAGCGTTCCAGCAGCAGCGGAACCCGGCCCGGGCGGTCGCCCTCGCCGAGGATCATCCGGTTGACGACCTCGTCGCGGCCCGTCTCCCCGAGCACTCCGGCATCGCGCTGGATGTCGTGCTGGGAGCCCGACCCCATCACGTCGTACGACACGGACCGTTCCGCGTACGCGACGATGGTGGTGACGTCCTTTTCCAGCCCGAGCCGGGCCTCCCACAGGGCGCTCTCCCCGTCGGCGACCAGGCGGCGCAGTTCTCGTTCGATGACCCGGCGTGGCAGCAGGTGCACGCCGTTGGGTCCGCTCAGGTCCACGTCGTCGGGCGCCGGGGTGTAGGCGTGCCCGACCTGGACCGTCAGCGTCCCGGACAGGTCGTGCCCGAGCCCGGTCGCGGCCCAGGTCACGGCCTGGTCCGCGGTCGCCAGGAGCACCGGTCCGTCCGCGTAGACGACCCGCACCGGCATCTCCAGGGTCTGTCCGGTGACCTTGTTGCGCCCCTTGCGCCCGATGTCGATCGCGGGCGGCAGCCACTGCCATGACGGCAGGATCACCAGTGCGCCCTGGTCCGGGAGCCCGGTGCGCAGCAGGTCGTCGGCGGCCCTCCCGGTAATGATCCGGGAAAGAACGTCACAAAAGCTGACTATCCAAGTATGTCGGTTTTCCCTCAAAAGGGTCTGTTCGACGTCGGTGGCACTCAGGTTCGCGAATTGTGCGCTCATCGGGCAGCGGCTCTCGGTCGGTGGTAGCGGTAGGGCATCAGCGGCGGCGCAGGCGTCCGAACAGGCCCCCGCGGTGCCCTCCGTCCTCGGCGGCGGGGCCCGTCGCCGCCTGGGCGGGGGCGGTGGCACGGGTCCGGCGCCCTGGTCCAGACGGGGCGGCAGCGAATGCGGGGTTGCCGGTGACGGCGAGCAGGATGTTGTCCAGCACCGGCGCCAAAGTGGGGTTGTCGTGGATCGCGGTGCCGTGCGCCATCCCGGAGTGGACCGCGTCGATGACCGGCACGGCAGCCACGAACCGCCCGAACCGGTTCAGGGCCGACGCGGTGGACTGCTCGTCGTACCCGGTGGCGTCCGGGACCCGGTTCAGCATGGTCATCATCCGGTCGACGGGAACCCCCTGGGCGGCGAACTGAGCCATGTTCGTCATGAGGTTGTTGACCCCGGCGGTGGACAGGTCGGTGATGCCCACCGTCCACGCGTAGGACCGCATCATCGGGATGAACAGGTCGTCGAACAGGCCGCGTTCAGCACCCTCCACGATCTGGGAGTCGATGACCACCAGGTCCGCCTTGGTGCGGGCGTACGCGATGGCCTGCTGGTAAAGGTCGGCGGTGATGATGTCGGCGCTGGCGAACTCCTGCGGCGGGGCCAAGATGAGCGCGCACTCCAGGCGTTCCATGTGCGCGGGCCGGGACGCTGCGACCCGGTCGGGGGTGAGCAGCACCTGGGCGATGTTCCCGTCCATGGCCGCGTCGTACAGGGTCGGCAGCCCGGAGCGGGCCATGCCGAGGTAGACCCGGATGTCGCCCTGCCCGCGGTTGCCGTCCACCAGCACCGTCCGGTTACCGGCCAGCACGGCGGCGTGCTGGGCCAGAGCGCTGCTGATGGAGGTCTTACCGACCCCGCCCTTGGCGCCGACCACGCAGATGACCTTGGCGAGTTCACCGTGCGTGGGGGAGAACCCCTGCGGCACACCGATCGTCTCGACGCGGGCCGGGGCGGCCTGTGCTTGCGGTCGCAGGACCGGCGGCTGGTAGGCCTGCGGCGCGGGCTGGGCCGGGGTGGGCTGGGCCGGGGTGGCAGGCGCCATGCTCGGGGGCGTGTAGCGAGGCTGCGAAGGCCGGGGCGCGGCAACCGGCGTACGGGGCGCGGCAGGGGCCGTGTACTGGGGCGTGGGCGGCTGGGGTGCGACCACCGCAGGGCGAGGCGGAACCGGGGCGGCAGGGGCTCCGAAGGTGAACGTCGCGGCGGCGGGTGTCGCCTCCGGCACGGGCAGGTGCGGCGGTGGGACCGGAAGTGCCGGAGGTGTAGAGGGCACGTCCGGGACGGTGTCCAGGAAGGACCAGTCATCGGTGACGGCGGCGGCGGGAGTGTCCCAGGTGCCGGGCTCGGACGCCGGGGCCGGGGTTGGCTCCTCCCAGGAGTCGGTCCCCCAGGAGTCGGTCTCGGTGTCGGTTCCCCAGGAGTCCGTTGGCGCCGGGGTCGGTGTCTCCCAGGAGAACTCCGGGAACGCCGGGGGGAGGGACGGGTCGGGGACCGCGTCCGCGGGCAGGGCCGGGGCGGTTTCCGCTGGGACCGGCTGGTCTGCGGGTTCGGCTCCGCCCCACCCCAGGTCCGACCAGTCGTCGTCCACCGCCGAGGTGGCAGGCGGCGACACCGGGGTTGTGGGGGCCAGGGCCGGTGCGGGAGCAAGGGTGGACGGGCTGTCGGGTGAGGTGGGGGCGCCCCACCCCAGGTCCGACCAGTCGTCATCTGCGGCTGCGGTGATCGGCGCCGGAAGTGCGGGCGCCGCGACCGGAGCGGGCGCCGGGTCGGGGTCGGAGAACCAGTCCTCAACCGCGTCCGGACCCGCGCCGTCATCAACGTCCGTGACGGTTCGGTCGTCGTACATCGTGCCCGAGTACGGGCCGCCCGCAACGGCCCCGCCGGTGTCGAGCACCATGCCGGGCACGACAGCGGGCAGGTTCAGCGCCGCCAGGACGTCATCGACGGGGACCGGGGCGGTCAGGCGCAACGCGCCCGGCGCGGTGATCGGGGCGGCTCCCGTCTCGACGCGCACCAGCACCGTCGGGGTGGAGGCGATCACCTTGGTGAACCAGGAGTTGAGCATCGGTGCGGCGGCGTCGGCGAGCACCACCGGGACTGGACCGGACTTGAGCGCCGTCGCCACGGCAGACGCGGCTTCGCGCAGCGTCTCGCCGGTGATGACGGTCAGCCCCGCGTCGGCAAGGGTGGTGGCCAGGTGCGGCAGTCCCAGGACTGCGACGTTCGCGTTGTTGCTCACGGCAAGTCATATGGGATGACGTCAGCGCCTGATCACCCGGGCCACGAACCGGCTATCCGGTGCGCCTGTTTGCGCGCCTCCACCACCGGCGTTGGCCCTCGCCGGGACGGTCTGCGCGGGCGGGCGGGCAGACGACCTCCTCGAAGGACGGCAGCGTCTCGGCGGGTGCCTGGGGCGGGGGTTCAGGCGTCGGGCGCGGCGCGGGAGTCGGGGTGGGGACCGGGGCGGCAGCGCCCCAGAAGTCGTCAGACATGGCTGCTGGTCCCTTCCTTACCGCAGGCCGGTCAGATGCAGGTAGAGGTCGCTCAGGGGTGTCCCGGCGACGACACCGACCACCGCCCCGGCGAACATGAACGGCCCGAACGGGATGCCGCGGCTGGTCACCGCCGGGTCCTGATCGTGTGGGCCGGAGTGCCGGTCCGGATGGTGGCGCCGCGCCCACAGCACCGGGACGGCACCGAGCAGGCCCAGCAGGTAGGACGCGAACACCCCGATCACGAGCGGTCCCCACCCCAGCCAGCCCAGGTACATGGCGATGGCCCCGGACAGTTTCACGTCCCCGAACCCCATCCCGCGCGGGTAGCAGAACCAGGCCACGAAGTGGAACACGGCGGATGCGACCAGTCCGATCCCGGCCCGGCCCAGCGCCTCGGGCCCCGCCGTCCCGAGCACGGAAGCACCCAGCAGGAGCAGACCACCACCCCAGTAGCAGGCCGCGACCAGCGGGTCGGGCAGCGTGTACGTGTCGATGTCGATGCCGGACAACGCGACCGCCAACGCGGCCAGCAGCAGCCATGCGGGAATCACCCACGGGTCGGCAGCGAACCGGTACCCGATCAGAGCGAACAGCACCGCGGTCCCGGCCTCCACGACCGGGTAGCGCACCGAGATCGCACCCCGGCACGCGGAGCAACGGCCTCGCAACACCAGGTAGGACGCCACCGGGACGTTCTCCGCCCAGGTGATGTGATGCCCGCAGGAGGGGCACGCCGAGGGTGAACCGACCCCGACCACCGACATCCCGCGCGGCATCCGGTAAACCACCACGTTCAGGAACGAACCGATCACCAGCCCGAGCAGGGCGGCGCACCCGGCCCAAAACCAGGCGGGAACCAGTGCGGTCACCGGCCCACCTCGGCGCCGGAGAGCATCTCGTGCAACGACGGGACCGTCTGGCGCTGACGCAGCAGCAGCGCGGCGAACCCGAGCAACCCGGCCACGGCGTCCTCCGTCGGCACCGCGGACAAGAGCAGGGCCGCCTCCTCGGCGTCCCCGTCCGTGAACGCCCGGGTGGCACGGGCCGCCACGACCACGTTCCCGCGCTGCGGACCGAACCCGCCCGCCGCACCGGTGGGAAGCAGCCCGGACGGGTTGGCGGCCAGGTCGTGCAGCACCGCCACCGCATCGTGCTGACCCCGTTGACGCGCCTCAGCGACACGGTGCGCGGCGGCCGTCAACACGGTGCGTGCCGTCTGGGCGGGCACCGGCGGTGCTTCGACGATCGACATCAGGTGGCCCCTCTTGGGTGCGGAACGAGTACACCTCGCACCATGCGCAAGCGCGGCCCGGGCCGATCAGCGACCCCCGAGCACGGACGCGAGCCCGGCGATCGTGACCGCGACCGACACGGCGATCCCGGCGCGCAGCACCGGCAGGCGGACACGGAACACCTGCCAGCACCCGACGCCGACCACGCCGAGCGCCAGCAAGATGCCCAGCGCGGTCAGCACGCCCCCTCCCGACGAGGGCGGACCGGCTGGAACGGGGCCCGCAGCCGGGCGCTGAGGGCTGAGATGAGGCGCGCCTGCTGATCCGGCGGGACCGTGCACCACAGGTCGAGCCACGGCCCGTGCGGGGGGAACTCCTCGGACGTGCGCGCCCAGGTGGCGTCCGACGCGATCATCCGGGCGGTCGTGCGTCCCAGCGCGGTGAGCAGGCCCGGGTCGGCCTGGAACGTGCACACCTCGTGCTCAAACCAGAAGGTGACCTCACCGACCGTGCACGGTTCGTGCTCCACCACCTCACGGGCAACCAGGCAGGTCAGGACGTGTGCGCCCAGTTCGCGTGTCAGTTCGGGCAGGGCGACCAGCGCCGCCGGGTCCCCGCGGAACGCGGCATGCGAGGCGAGAGCAACCTCTCGGGCCGTGGTCTTGTTCATGGCGATCATGTGGGACCACGAGGCCGCCTGGTCGCGGCAGCGGTGCTGCTGCGCATGGTGCCCGGTGACCAGCCGTCAGCCCAGGAGTGTGCGCGTGCCCCCCACCACCGGAGCCTTCTTCGGTCTCCCCGAACCGTCCGCCCCCCGACCCGTGGCCGCACCCACCCCGCTGGTGGTGGGCGGCACCCCGGCAGCGCCCACCCCAGCCCCCGGCATGGGCCGCCCCGGCGGGGCCGGGCGCCCCGCACAGGCGGACCCCGCCGCCGACCAGGGGCCGGTCATCCCACACCTGACCATCGCGGGCGCCACCCCGACCTTGGACGACATGCTCCGCTGGGTCCACCAGGTCGACGCCTCCGACCTGCACCTGGCGGCGGACGTGCCCCCCAAGGCGCGCCTGCACGGCACCCTGCGCCAGATCCCGGGGTCCGGGACCATCCCGGCGCGGGCGCTGGAACACATGCTGTACGGGATCATGAACGACCGGCAGCGCAGCCAGTTCGAAGAGACCGGCGACCTGGACATGGCGTACGCGCTCGGCGAGCACGCCCGGTTCCGGGTCAACGTGCTGCGCAGCCGCGGCAAGGTCGCCTCGGTGATGCGGCTGATCCCGACCCGGGTCAAGACGTGCGACGAACTGGGGGTGTCCCCGCACTTGCGACACCTGATGACCCTTTCTCAAGGTTTGATTGTCATCACCGGCCCCACAGGCAGCGGGAAAAGTACGCTTATGGCGGCCCTGGTCGATGACGCCAACAAGACCCGGTCGGATCACATCCTGACCATCGAGGACCCGATCGAGTTCACGCACCGCTCGCAACTGGCCACGGTCACCCAGCGTGAGGTCCACGAGGACACCCGGTCGTTCGCGACCGCGTTGCGGGCAGCGCTGCGGGAGGACCCGGACATCATCCTGGTCGGTGAGATGCGCGACCAGGAGACCACCCAGGCGGCGATCGAGGCGGCGGACACCGGGCACCTGGTGCTCGGCTCCCTGCACACGCGCAGCGCCCCCGAGACGATCACCCGCATCGTGAACATCTTCCCCGCCGAGTTGCAGGCCCAGATTCAGACCACGCTGGCGTCCTCGCTGCAGGCGGTGGTCACCCAGACGCTGGTCAAGACCGTTGACGGGACCGGGCGGGCCCCCGCCCAAGAGGTGATGATCCTGGACGACGGGATCCGGAACCAGATCCGGGCCGGGAAGTTGGAGCAGATCGCGTCCGCGTTGCAGACCGGGGCGGAGCGCGGCATGCACACCATGTCCCACGACCTGGCCCGCCTGGTGCGCGAGGGGCGCATCACCGAGCGGGAAGGTGCGGAGAAGGCCCCGGACCAGAACGAGTTCTTCGCCAAGTTGGGTCGCGGGGCGGTGCCCCGATGAGCGACTTCTGGGGTGCTGACCCGCCCCCGGTGCCTGAGCCGGTGCCTCCGGCACGGTCCGTTCCAGTCCCACCCCCGGCGCTCGTCCCGGTGCCTGCGCCCGAACCTGTCCCGGTCGCGGAGCGGTTCGCTCCGCCCCGGTCGGCGCCGACCGGGGACGTGGCCAGGTTGCGGCGCCAGAAGCGAGGCGTGCACATCGCCGGGGCCGTGGTCACCTCCGTCGCCTTGATCGCGCTGCCTTTTGTGCCCTGGTTCCACGGTGACGCCATTAACCCGGTGGGGCTTCTGGTGCTGGGGTGGATCGCGCTGGTCGCCAGGCTGAAGCGACGGATCACCATCGCATTCAAAGCAGACGCCGTCCCCGCCCTGCTGGACACGGTCTTCGGGGCGGGCAACTACCGCTACCAGGCCGATCGCGGGTTCACCAAAGCCGAGATTCCCGCCATCTTCGGGCGGGTGGACAACGCCGCCTCCACCGACCTGACCGAGGTGGCCCGGGATGGGGTCGGCGTGTCGTTCGCCGACGTGAAACTGACCCGCACTGAAGGTTCCGGCAAGGACCAGCGCATCGTTACCTTGTTCGACGGGGTGTGGGTCAAGATCGCCCTGCCCGCCCTGGTACCCACCCCCCTGCTAATCACCGAGACCGGGAACGGCTGGTCGGCGCGGCACACCTCACACGCGCGCGGGGGCGGCATCCCGGTCATGGCGACCGACAGTCCGGCGTTCGACGCCCAGTTCGCTACCCGGTGCGCCGACCCGCAACAGGCCCTCTACATCCTGACCCCGAACTTCATGGAGCAGGTCGTCGCGCTGGACGACGCGCTGCGGGCACGCACCGTGTGGATGTTCGACGAGGACACACTGCACCTCGGAATCGGGACCGAGACCAACCAGGGCCAGGGCGTCCCTGGGATGTTCCGCATCTCCGCAAAAACCGGGGTCACCCAGGCCGACGTCGACAGGATCACCGCCGGGGCGCGCGCCGTGCTGGAGACGGTCGACGTGCTGCGCACCAACCGCACCTTGTTCCCCACCACAGCCCCCATCACCGAAGCCTGAGGCTCACCATGCACATCTTCAACCCCCTGCTCGGCGTCGTCATCGTCGCGCTCGTGCTCGCCGCCGGGTGGGTCATCGCGACCACCAACCGGTTCAAACGGCTCGACATTCGGGTCGCGGAGTCCCGGTCCGGGATCGAGGTCGCGCTCACCAAGCGGTACGACACTCTGCTCAAGATGCGCGACGTGGCCCGGGGGTACGCCGCCCATGAACGGGCCCTGTTCGCGGACGTGACCCGGCTGCGTACCGGGGCGTCCGTCACCGAGATGAGCCAGGCGTCCAGCGCGATGGACGGGCTGGCGCGGGCGATCAACGTGGTCGCGGAGAACTACCCGCAACTGGCGTCCGCGGCGATCTTCACCCAGTTGCAGGCCGCCGTCGCGGACACCGAGCAGCACCTGCAGGCCGCCCGCCGCGTCTACAACACGTCGGTGACGGCGTACAACACCGCGATCGTCATGTTCCCCGCGTCGCTGCTCGCCGCGGGCCGCACCGGGCACGAGTTCTTCGAGACGGACGAACAGCACCACGCGGACGTGCCGATGGACTTCGCGGCCTGACCGGCCTGCGCATGGTGCCCGGTAGCACCACCTGATCGACCTAACCCCACCACGGAGTGAACATGGCATCGCCCGCCCCCACCGGCACGGTCCCGTACAAGATCCGGGCGCTGAACCCGGGCACTGGGCAGATCGTCGAGGACAAGATCGAGGCGCCGTCCGAGGACGCGGTGCGCTCCACCCTGGCCGCGCGCGGGCTGGTCCCGTTGGAGGTCACCGCGCCCGCCGGTGGCCTCAACATGGAGATCAAGTTCCTGCGCAAGCGGGTCAAGAAGAACGACCTGGCGGTGTTCGCGCGCATGTTCGCCACCATGATCGGGGCGGGCATGCCGATGCTGCGGGCGCTGCGCGTGATCACTCAGCAGACCGAGAACCCGACCCTGCGCGAGACGCTGGAGTCGGTCATCCAGGACGTGGAGGCCGGGTCGAAGTTGTCGGCTGCGTTCGCCGAGCACCCCACCATCTTCCCGCCGCTGATGATCAACATGGTCCGCTCCGGTGAGGTCGGCGGGTTCCTGGACCGGGCCCTGATCGAGGTCGCGGAGAACACCGAGGCGGAGGTCAAGTTGGCCTCCGACATCAAGTCCGCGGCGACGTACCCGGCGGTGGTCATGGCGATGGGCCTGATCGGCGGCGGCGCCATGCTGGTGTTCATCGTCCCGATCTTCGCGTCCATGTTCGCCGATCTGGGCGGACAACTGCCGTTGCCGACCCGGATCACGATGGCAGCCTCGGAGGTGCTGAAGTGGGCGGCCCCGTTCATCATCGCCGGGCTGATCGCGTTCTCCGTGTGGTGGCGCAAGAACAAGCACCGCGAGCCGGTGCGTCGCGCCACCGACCCGCTGTTCATGAAGATGCCCGTGTTCGGGCCACTGCTGCGCAAGATCGCGTTGGGCCGGTTCTCGCGCAACCTGTCGGTCATGTTGTCCTCCGGGGTGCAGATCCTCGAAGCGCTCGACACGGTCGGGGAGACGGCGGGCAACATGGTCGTCACAGACTCGATCCGCTACACGCAGGACAAGGTCAAGACGGGTCACCAGATGTCCGAGTTCCTCGGGCACGACAACGTGTTCCCCGAGATCGTGGTCGCGATGGTTGCCGTCGGTGAGGAGTCGGGTAACACCGACGAGATGCTGCGCAAGGTTGCCGAGATGTACGAACAGCAGGTCGAAGCGACAACAAAGCGCCTCTCCGCCCTTCTTGAACCTATTCTAATTGTATTGATGGGTGTTATGCTGGGAAGCATTGTAATTTCCATGTACCTTCCGATGTTCAAGATATTCTCGCTCATTAACTGAAGGCCGAATTGCAATTGCAGAACCATTCAACACGGCAATACAAATACTTCTGCAATACACAATAGAATGGTCGAATGTGGCGGCCTGGCTGGTGTCAACCAGGCTGCGGCTTCGACCCACATGTCGAACATGGACAGATCGCACTGGCTCACCCCCGCCGGGCTGGCAGCCGCGGAACGGGCCGGATTCAACGTCGAGGCCATCAAACGGTTCAACCTCAACGACCCCCGCGAGTACCTGCACCCAGAGCGGCCCGGAGGGCCGGTTCTGACCGCAGACGTCATCGACGAAGTGGTCGGGGAGCCGCAAGACCCGTGGACCGCGCTAGCGGTCGAGACGATCAAGCGCGATGCGCCCGCAGCAGTGGTACGTGTGTACCGAGCCCTACCCAGGATCGGAGGCGCGCATCTGAACGAGGGCGGGGAGTGGGTCACGTTCGACCCGCTCGACGCGTTCGGGTTCGCGCGCGGCGGGATGGGAATGTACGACCCCAGCCAGATGCACGTCATGACCGCGCTGATCCCAGCCGCGACGATGCGGGGCCAGTGGGGGTACTACGGTCCGCCGCTCGACGGCGACCTGATCCCGGCACCCCCGACCCTAGGAGAACCGGCGACCCTGGCGGACATCCGGGCCGGGGACTGGGTCGGGGTCGCGTGCCTCAGCATCCCGTGGCCATCCTGGGTGCGATGCACCGATGTGGCGGGCGGTGTGCCGCGTAAACAGACCCCTTGGGGGCTCAAGCCGATCACTGCGCCCGTGCTGCGCCGATACCGTCCAGCCCAGCCGTCCAGCCGCGCCGTCGCGGCGTAGCCCGCCCCGCCCGGTCCTGCGCATGGTGCCCGGTAGAACCACCACCCCACCGCGAAGGGCGCCAACTCGATGACTCATGGGCACGCCCAGGCGACGGTCGACCAGACCGTGCCCTGGCAGTTCTCCTCCTCGGGCGAGTTCATGCAGTGGCTGTGGGCCACCCGCGACTTCGACGCACTGGTCGTCTCGGAGTCCGACGCGTGGACGTGGCAGGTCACCGCGAAGGACGGCACCCGGCTCGCGCAAGGCTTCGGGTCCGACTTCGACACGTGCGCAGACCAGGCGCTCGAAGCGATCGGGAAGGCCTACCCACCCGAGGCGGGGTACGGGCGCTGGACGGACGCGTCCGCGTGCAAGTACACGCTCGCCGACGGGGTGCGCGTGGACCTGTCGGCCGGGGACGGCACGATGGTGCGGCTGTTCTTGACCGACGACACCTACCTTGACGGGCGTATCCGGCTCGGGGACTGGTGGCTGCACGTGGAGACCACCGACGAGGACGGGCAGGTGTCCGTCTGGGATGTGGACCCGTCCAAGGTGAAGTCCGTCGGCGCGCTGCGGTGGGCCTGATGGCACACGTCGCCAGCGCCGAGCAGCGCCGCCAGCACGCCAACTACGCCGCCGGGGTGCTGTCCGCCGCCGCGTCCCGCCGCACCAGCCCCACCGACCGCCCGATCGGTGTTTCCTGCGCGTGGGCGTCCGACATGATGCGCGTCCAGGCCGCGTTGTGGACCCGGGCCGGAGCGCAGGCCGACCCGGAAGGCACGTTCTTCACGTACGCCGACCGGGTGCTGCGGGCTGCGGCCAGCGCCACCCCGTCCGCGTCAGGCCTCCTCGAACGGGCCCGTGAGGCGTACACGGGTGCGGCCATGATGCTCAACGTGCCGCTGGTGCTGCCGCGCACCGAGGGCCTGTCCGACCTGACCGACGTGGACCTGACCGGGCTGCCCGCCTTGGTCACGGGGGGCCGCGACCCGTCCGAGTTCGTGCCCGCCACCGTGATGCAGGCCGCCAACCGCAACCTGAACCCGGTGGTACGCACCCGCATGGTGCTGCACGCCTACCTGGTGGACGTCGCACACCGCACGGGGGACACGCTGATGGTGTCCGCCGCCGCCCGCCTGGCCGCGTTGGACGACCTGACCGGGAACCTGAGCGACCCGCACGCGATCTTGACCGCCGCGGTCCGACTCCTGGGGCCCATCGAGGAAGTGCGGTTGCGCCCCTACTTGCGCCAGGCCGGGCTCGGGTGAGCCGGATGCTGCGCATGGTGCCTTGCGGGAGACGCCCCCTGACCGGGGACGGTCTGCCGACCACAGTTCAGGGCCGGGTCTGCTGAGACGGAGCGAAACGCAGTGAGCGGAAGCGTTGTCGGGATCGACATTGGGGCCACAGGTGTGCGCGCCGTGGAAGTGGCCCAGCAGGGCCGTTCGATGACGGTGCGCCGCGCCGCCGCCGTGCCGTTGGCGCCCGGGGTGGTGATCAACGGGGCCATCAAGGACGTCGGTGCCGTCACCGCGGCGCTCAAGGCGCTGTACCGCAAGGGCAAGTTCACCACCCGCCGGGTGGCCGCAGTGGTCGGCGCCGACCCGAACGTGCTCATCCGTCCCGCCCGCGTCCCGCAGACCCGGTCGGAGACAGACCTGGCCGCCCTCGTCGCGCACGCCGCGACCGAGGCGCTGCCCGTGCCGGTCGAGACCCAGTACATCGGGCATCACGTCGTCGGAGTGGGTCAGAAGATCAATGACGACGGCAGTGTCGTCCCCGTCTCCGAGGTGGCCCTGGTGGCCGCCGACCGCACCGTGGTCGACGCGCTGGTCAAGGCGATCGAGGACGCCGGGCTGAGCCCGGTGAGCATCGACGCCGCCGCGTTCGCGCTGACCCGGTTCGTCAACACGTCCGCGTCCGGGCCCAACCGGCTCGACGTGATCGCGCACATCGGTGCGCACACCATCGACGTCATCGGTGTCACCGACGGGCAGCCCGCGTTCCAGCGGTCCATGCACGAGTTCGCCGGGGACAAGATCACCGACGCGATCACCGAGTACCTCCAAGTGCCGCAGGCGGACGCCGAAGGGTTCAAGACGGGAACGAAGCGGTCCACCGAGATGGAAGCCGCGTCGGTCACCGAGGTCATGAACGTGTGGACCACCGCGACCGTCAACGCGATCCGGCAGGTCGTCTCCGAGGCGGCCAAGTCTCGCAACCTGACCGTGGGCAGGGTCTGGCTCTCCGGCGGCGGCGCCCGCCTGGACACCCTCGCCGCCCACCTCAACGCGGTCATCGGCAACGGCGCCAAGGTCGCCGTCCTGGACCCGACCACCTGGCTGGCCCGGCCCGAGAAGTTGGTCAAGGCGATCGACGCGACCCACCAAGACTTCACGCTCGCCCTTGCGGCTGCGTCCCGGTAAGGCAAGGAGAGCAACATGGCGTTGACGATGGAGAAGCCCGCCTGGTGGCCGGGCAGCAAGGACGCAAGTAGGGCCGACGACCCAGGCCCGGACGCGCGCGGCACCGGCGGCGCCTTCCGCCCCAGCGCGCCACGCGTCAACCTGGTCCCGGCGTCCGCGTTGCGCAAGGCGGCGACCCGCTTCGACACGAAGATCGCGGTGGCGATCGTGCTGGCCTCCGTCATCGGCGCGGGCGGGTGGTGGTTCGCCGGGCTGACCGCTAAGCAGAACGCGCAGCAGGCCCTCGATGACGCCACCGACCGGGGCACCACCTTGACCAAGGAACTGGCGTACTACGCCCCGGTCACGTTGATTGAGCAGCAGACCCAGTCGCTGAAGGGCACCGTGGCTGCGCAGACGGAGACCGAGGTGCTGCACCAGGACGTGGCCAAGACGTTCCTGGCGACCATCTCCAGCCAGTTGACGTTGACCAACATGGAGGTCACCGCTGACGGTCCGGGTGCGTGTGTGCAGGTTGACCCGTTCGAAACTGTCGATCTGGCGGGGTGCATCACGTTCTCCGGGAATGCGGTCGGGGCGGACGCCGCCTCGCAGATCGTTGCCGCGCTGAACGCGAACCCGTGGTTCGCGTACGCGTTCATCCCGACGGTCACCAGTGGCGACACGGGCGGCGGCACCGTAGAGATCACCGGTTCGGTCGGCCTGACCGATCAGGCGCTGGCCGCAAACGCTGCTCAGCCCAGCCCGGACACCGCCGCAGGCGAGGCCGCCCCCGCCGACGCGACGCAGGACGACGCGCTCGACCAGGCGGCCCAGAACCAGGCGACAGATGACGCCGTCAAGCAGGCGTCCGAGGGAGAGAACTGATGCGCAAGCCGATCATGCTTGGGGCGGCGGGCGCCGTCATCGTGGTGGGTGCCGCCTTCATGTTCGTGCTGTCCCCGCAGATGCAGGAAACCAGCGACCTGCGCGCCGAGACCGCCACGCAGGTGCAGGCGAACGACGCGAAGGCCGCCCAGGTTCCGGTGCTGACCGAGAAGTTGGCGAACATGTCCGCAGGCGTTGACGAGTTGCGGGCCCTGTCCCGGCAGGTGCCAGCCCAGATCGGGTTGGACACGCTGTACCAGCAGGTGGATGCGGTCGCCGCGCAGGCGGGGGTTGTCGTGACCTCCAAGACCGTGTCATCACCGGTGCTGGTTTCAGCAGCCGACCCATCCGCGGCAGGGCAGGCCGCAGCCACTCCCGGTGACTCCGCGGCGGGGCAGACGGACGCGGACGGGGCGGCACCCGCCGTGGTGGCCCCGGTGCTCGCGTCATACACGCTGTCGATGACGGTGGGGGCGACCCCGGAGACGGGGCAGGCGTTCCTGACGGCCCTGGAAGGGATGGAACGGCTCTCCGTCGTGCACACGACGAACTGGTCGGTCAACGAGGACGGGACCGGCACGCTGACGGTCGACGCCACCCTGTATCTACAGCAGGTCAACGTGGACGACCTGGCCCAGCAGATCGAGACGCTGGCCGCCGGAGCCAAGGACGCCGCCAAGGGTGCCCCGATGGCGGACGCCACCCCGTCCCCGCAGGACAGCGCTTCCCCGTCCGCAGCGCCGTCACCTACCGATCCGGCGTCCGAGGCGCCCACCGAGACGCCCGCCGCCGGGTGACCCGGTTTCCTTCCGCACCGACCGCCCTTACGGAAAGATCCACACGGTTCCTTCCGTAAGGGCGGTCGTCGTTGTCTCCGGTTCGATGTCCTCACCCGGCAGTGAGTGCAGCGTCCAGGCAGGCGTTGACCAGCACCTCACGGGGCACGCCGGTGCGTTCTGCCAGCGAGGCGAACCGCGCCGTGCGGGATGGAGAGGAGTGGTGGTCCCGCGGCCTGCGGGTGGTAGGAGCAGGCCCCGCCCAGAACGAGCCTGGGCGGGGCCTGTGGCGGGCTGTCACGCAGCGTCGGGGAACTCGTCCTCACCCCACGTGAACGCCTCGTGCGCGGCGCCCTCACCAGGCTCGAACGGGGCCTGCGGAACCGACTCGGGCGGCGCCTCGCTGGCATCGGTGCCGTCCGCCTCCGGACGCCCCGTGGTCAGGCAGTTCAGCACCGCCTGGGCGCGGTGGGCGGCCTCCTGCGCGGTAGCCGTCTGCTCTGCGGCGTCCGTCAGAGACTGCTGTGCGCCGGTGAGCCGATCGAACGCCGCAGAGTAGGCCTCGGCGGCGGGATCCACCTGATCGGTGCGCACCTGCGTCTCGACCAGCACGGCAGCGTCGATCGCGGGCTGCACATCCTGCTCGACGACCCGATGCGCCTCGGACGCGCAGGCGTTCGCGTCCGCTTCCGCGTTACGCGCGTCGGCGGCGGCCTGCTCGGCGGCGGCCAGCGCCGTACGCAGCCGGTCCACCTCCGCGTCCCGGTCTTCGACGGCGAGCCGTGCGGCCAGGGCCGCCTCGTCGGCGGTGCGGGCCGCTTCGTCCGCCTGACGGCCTCGCTCGCGGGCGTCTTCGACCAGCCGGGACGCCTCGGCGAGAGTGTCCTGCGCCGCGGTCAGTGCCTGCAGTGCCTCGTCCGTGTGCCCCTGCGCCTCGTAAACCGCATCGGTGGCGGCTGCCTCGCGCACGTACGCCTGCTCGAACTGCTCGCGGCGCTCGTCGGCTTCCGCCTGCGCGGACGCGATCACCTTGTCCGCGATGCTGACTCGCACCGTGCGGTCGGCGTCGTCGCGGGCGTACCCGACGAACTCGTCCAGGAGACGGCGCCCGTCGAAGTCGGTGGGGTCCTCGGGGCCGCTGTCGGTGCTCTGCTCCGTGGGGGCGTCGTCCAGCCACGAGTCCGGTTCGGGCTCGGGCTCGGGCTCGGGTTCGGGCTCCGGCTCTGGAGCAGGTTCTGGTTCGGGCTCACCCAGCAGGTCTCCCCACGCCGACAACTCATCGACGCCGCCATCGACCACCGGCAGGTCCGGTTCGTCAGGCACGACCGGAGCGATGTACTCGCCCTCGGTGGGCACGCGGCCCCACGCGGCAGCCGGGTCCTCCCAGTCCTCCGGGATCCACAGGTGCTCACCGTCCACGGCCAGCGGGGCGAACTGGGGCTGACCGCCGGACAGGATCGCCCGGGCGAGGTCGTCGAGGACGGCGGCACGGGACTGTCCGGTGCGGCCTGCCACGTGGTCGAGCGGGTCTGACCCGTCGAACAGCGGGTGTCCGTACAGCGCCACTCCGAGCACCGGGCACGCTTCTGCCGCCGGGCGGGTCGTGATGCCTGCGGCGGCCAGGGCGCGGCACACGACCGCCCAGTTCCCGTCGACCGCCTCGGTGCGCGCAGCCAGGTCGGACACGACTCGCTGCCAGGGTGACCCGACGATCTTGTCCCCGGTGTACTGCCCGCCCTTGACCTTCTTGATGCGCGGCTTGGTCCACGTCAGCGTGGCGGCCAGCAGACCGTACGCCCAGTCGCGGCGAACCGCGTCGACCTGGTCGGCGTCGAGCAGGGGCGTCCCTGGGGCGTCGTCACGCTCGGCGGCGTACGCGGCTCGCAACGGGTCAGCCTCGTCCCCGAAGTCCCTACCGGTCGCGTGCAGCACGAACGCGGCAGCAGGGGCGGCCCACCCGTTCGCGCTCACCCCGCGCACCAGCCCGTCCTCCAGGAGCACGACGGCCTGCAGGTCGCGGCCCGCCGAGTCCTTGGTGTCCACCTCCAGCGTGCCGGTGAACCCCTTGTTCGCCGCCTCGACGATCGCGGCCAGCACCGGGTGCGACGCGTCGACCCGGATCTCGTTCGGTGCGCTCATTGTGTCTGCCTTGCTCCAAGTGACTGGGGAAGGGCGCGGTTACGTGTGCGCCCACAAGGCACCATGCGCAGGACGAGACGGGGAGCGGGCGGGTGGACGAGCGTGTGACCCCGCCCCACCTCCCCAGTGATCTTGATAAGGTTTCGTAAGGAAGCGGTGAGAAGCGAATGTGCCAGAGCAAGGCTGACGGTGGACGACGATGCCCGTCCGCATTGCGACACATGTCAGCCGGAGCCTTCGGGCCTGCGGACGCGGCGTGGCTCACCGACGAGGCCGAGGCTGCGCGCAACGCACCCGCTGCGATTCTCGCGTCCTTCGCCCCCAAGATCGCTGCGCTCGCCCTTAACCTGGCCCTGCAGGCCCGCCAGCACGACGCTGCGGTCACGCCCGATGTCGAGTCCGTACACCCAGAAGGCTGGCGGTTTGCCAAGTTCGAACGCCGAACCAAGTCACCCGAGTCAATCGCTCGCAAGATCCGGGACCAGGCCGAGACGCGCGACATCAGCGAGAAAGCCGCCGCGTCGAATGTGAACGATGCCCTGCGGTACACGCTTGTCTCTCCCGTCGAAGACGGCTTCGCGGACGGTATCCGGGCAACGACGAGTGCCCTGACGAACAAGGGCTACACGGTCACGCGCCAGCCGTTGAATTCATTTCGCCGCGGCATGAGATACATGGGCTTTCACGTTTCGCTTACTGGTGGCGACGCCTTCGAGTTCGAGATCCAGTTCCATACAGAGGAGTCGTTCGAGGTGAAGAAGGGCACGGACGATCTTTACGCGCGGCAGCGAAGTCTAGAGACGCCGCGGGCCGATCGTGACCAACTGGAAGCCGAGATGATCGCGATGTCATCTTAAGTTTCCATCCCACCCGGGTTGGACTACCTGCGGCCCGGCGGCAAGTCGCCGTACACGCCGCGACCGCGACGAAGGAGGTAGCCATGAATGGAACCATGCTGGAAGTAACCGACCCTGGAACGGGACGGGTGATCAGTCTGTCCCTCCTGAACGGCAGGGACGACCGACTCTGGATCTACGACCGTGCGACCGGCAAGTTCTGGCGCAACAACGCCCAGACCATCGACTACTTCGTCGATCAGGAACTTGACTACCGGGTTTTGAGTGACGAAGAGGCGGCGGAACTGGCAGCCTCTGTCCCGGCGCTGCGCCCGTCGACAGTACGGCTCCTTGCTCACGATGGGGCCCCGTCGGTCCCGGCTGGCGAAGTGTTCAACTAGTTGCTCGGTTTGATGGGAGTTTGTGCCTGTATTGTCGCATTGGGTGCTATTCTAGGAATATGAAGTTGTCGGAGTATGCGCGGCGGAACGGTATCAAGTATCGGGCTGCGTGGAACCGGTTTAAGGCGGGGAAGGTCGAGGGTGCTTACGTGGACGGGTCGGGGCATATTGTGGTGCCGGACCCGTTGGTTGCGCAGGTGGGTAGGGCTGCGGTGTACGCGCGTCTCGACGCATAAGCAGAAGGACGACCTGGAACGGCAACGGGACCGGATGGTGGGGTTTGCGAACGCTGCCGGGCTGTCGGTAGTTAAGGTCGTGACCGAGGTGGGGTCTGGTGTAAATGATGCCCGCCCCCGGTTGACGGCGTTGTTGCGTGACGAGTCGTGGGGAAGTCTTGTGGTGGAACACAAGGATCGTTTGTCGCGGGTCGGGTTTGGCTGGTTCGAGGTGCTGCTTGCCGGGCAGGGGCGCCGGGTCGTGGTTGCGGACGCGGCAACGGAGGTCACGGCTGACCTGATGGACGATTTCGTGTCCATCATTTATTCGTTCGCTGCCCGCTTGTACGGGTTGCGGTCCGCGCGGCACCGCACGGATGCGGTCGTGGCCGCGTTGGGGGTCGGGCGCTGATGTTCGCTGCCGTACGGCATCAGGCGCCGATGAACCAGGGCAAGGCGAACGACCTTGCCCCGCTGTTCGACGCCTACCGTGCGGTCCTTCCCGCCGTGATCGCCACGATGCGCACGGACCTGCTGCGCGGGAACCCGGTCTCGTCCTGGCCGACAGTCAAGCCCGCCGACTTCGCCAGCCCGCTGTCAGGGCGGCACTTCAAGTCGGTGTGGAACATGGCCTACGCCGCGTTCGACGCCTGGCGTGCCACCCTTAAAGACACGGTCCGGGCCACGATCACCGGGTCCAGCCTGGACGAGGACACCCGCACCGTGTTGTACCGGGTCAACCGGGCCGGGGCCTGGCACGTGCCGGGCCTGCACCTGGACTGGCAGGTCACCGATACCGGGGAACTGGTCGTGCCGCCCCCGAAGAACAAGCGCAAGGAGTTCGAGGCGGCCACGATCGTGTCCCTGCCCGTGGACCCGCAAACCATGTTCCTGGCCCGACACATCGTGGCGCACGCCCGCACCCGCCACCCGTTCCCGAACCTGTCCAGGGTCCACACCATCAAACTCGACTCCCCGGTCGCTCCCATCCATCACCGCCCCGGCTCCCTGTTCCCGTGGTGGGTGCGCGTCTCGACCCTGCACGCCGGGAAACCCGTGTGGGTGCCCCTGACCCGCAACCCGCGCCTGGACACCTGGCTGGGCCAGCCGGGCGCAGTCCTGGCAGGTAACGTCCAACTCCACCAAGGCACGGACGGTCAGATCGGGGTGTCCCTCGTGGTCAAGGCCCCCAACGTCACCGAACGCGACGGGGAACACTACCTCGGCCTGGACTGGGGTGCGTGCGTGCTGTTCGCCACCAGCGACGGGCGCCTGTACGGGCGGCGCATGCTGACAAGGCTGCGTGAACTCGACGCCGTCTTGACCGCGCACACCGCGGACCTCAACCGCCGCCACATCAAATGGAAAACCGACCGCTACTACCGTGTCCTGCACGCGAAGATCACCGGCTACGTCACCAACGAGGTCGGACGCGTCCTCAACCTCATCGCGAACGACACCACCGTGACCGGGCTCGTCGTCGAGAAACTCGACTTCCGTCACGGCGGCCTGTCCAAGACCATGAACCGGATCATCTCCATCGCCGGGCGAGCCACCGTCAAGAAGAAACTCGACCGCCTCACCGAGACCCACGGCATCACCCACACCGGCGTCCAGTCCGCGTACACGTCCCAGCAATGCTCACATTGCCACTACACCCACAAATCCAACCGCCGCACCCGAGACCGTTTCCGGTGCAAGTGCTGCGGGCTGTCCCTCCACGCCGACATCAACGGCGCCCGCTGCATCCAGGCCAGACGTTCTGACCAGGAAATCAACACCAGCAACGGTGCGTACAAGTCCGGCAGGGACGCGATCCTGCGCACACTCACGACCCGGCACACCCAAACGTGCCACCGTGACCACACGCAGCGAACCCGACCGCTTACAGGGCGGCGGGACGGCCAAGACCAACACAACCCAGCGTTGGCAACGACCGCATCACCCAAGATCCCGTAGCAGCCAACAACTACTACGAATCAAGGAACTGTTCAAGCCACCAACCCTGTCTCCGCGGCAGGTCGCGAGGCGGCGCACTGAGTCGGTTGTCACGGCGACCCCGGGGGCATGGGTGACGTGGAAGACCTATCCCGGGACAAGGGAAAAGGCGGCACGGGTCGCGGCGTCTGAAGTGCGTCGAGGGCTGGTCAAGGCGCTAATCGGCGTCGCAGATGACGCGGACGTGCAGCGGAGGGGTGACGGTTGGGTGGTAAAGGTGCGCCGCGTCGCTGAGTGAGCCACCTGTTGAGCGGGGCTGGGCGTGCCGCGTGCAGCACGGGGCGGATGCTCGGCTTTCCGTGGTCAGGAGTACACGGCGATGCCCTTTGCGGGCCGCTAATTCCTTGACCTCGTCCCAGGTGAGGAAGCCGAGCGCTTCAGCGATGCGCAGTAGCGCCCACTAGTCGAGGATCTCGCCGTCCAGCCCGTCCGGGGCGTGCTCGGTGAACGTGTACGCGTCGTAGGCGACCAGGGCGTCCAGAAGGTATCGCCCGCGGTTCGCCAGCGATCACGGAGCGCAGCACGATTGCCAGCACGCGGTCGTCGGGGCCGTCGCCAAGCCGTGCCAGGAGATCGCGTGCTCGCTGGACCGTCTCCAAGTCACCCTCCAACGTTAGTTCGCGCCCGGCGTGCGCCACGGCTCGAACCCCTTCTTGTCCAGGAAGATGCCCACGCGCCGCAGTTCAACGGGCGTGTTGTTGAAGTCGTTGATCGCCTTGGCCTTGGTATATGCGTGCGGCCACCACATCTTGGGTAGTGGCGGCTTGAACGTCCAGGCGGGCGTGGGCAGGTCGAGGTGGTGCAGGCGGATTCGGGTCACGGCAGCCAGCAGGGTGTCCCAGCGTTCGTCGCCGGTGCTCGTCGGCGGGGCCAGCACCCGGTCCAGGTCGTCGTGTTCGACGGCGTCGGGTAGATAGTTCAACCCATCGAGCAGGAGGCGCAGGGCACCCGAGGACTTCCCGGAGGCGATGTACGGACGCATGCTCTCGGCGATCTCGCTGACAGTCGGCCACCACCGCCAGGTCGACGCCTCCTTGGTTGCCATGCCCCGCTCCTTCCTCGCTTCGTCCCAGCCTACGGTCTGCCCTGGTTGTGGGGCGGGGTCCGGGTGTGCCCCGATCAGGCCCCAGACGCCACCGCCCGCCGACCCGGTCGCGAGTCGGCGGGCGGAACGCGGTGCTACTTGGTCAGGTCGTACACCTTGACCGGGAAGTCCTTGAGCCACGGCTGGATGAACGCCATCGCTTCCTCGCTGGTCTTGAAACCAGAGCCCTGCTCGGTGACCGGGTTGTGCTCCTCGTCCCATCCCGGTACCTCTCCCGCGCGGTCTGTCGTCGAGAACTGCAGGAATGACTCTCCGCTGCTGGGGAAGACAACCTCGGACAGGAAGATGACCCGCACCCCGGCGACGATTAATTCGTCGGTGGCGTCCATGACGGCGAGCGGGTCCGTGGTTGCCTTGATCTCGTCCTGCACCGCCTCCGGCAGTTCCTGACCGGGCGTGACGACCACGGCATGGTCAGGGTCGGTCTGCGGCAGGTGCACCAGGCCGACGCCCGCCGCCTTGGCCGCGTCCTCCTGGTCGGCGGGGATCAGGTCCCCCGCGTCGAGGGACGCGAAATCGGTCGGTGCTGGGGAGAGCGTCGACGTGCTCGTCGGCGAGGTCGCTGGGGGTTCGCTGGTTGGAGTGTCGCCGGTGGTGCACCCGGCCACCAGCCCGCCGAGCAGGGCGGCCCCCGCGCCGAACGCCACGAAATCCTTCTTGGACAACTCGGTCTCCTTCGCGAAACCTGGGTAGGAATCCCCGTCCGCCTGCGATTCCAGGTCGAACGCGGCGCGGGACCGGACTGTCCCGGTGTACTGGCCTAGTGCGTCATGCAACGCACCTTGCCCGTCGATGGTGGTCATTTTCTCGCTCCCGTTGGTTGGCTATTCGTGGTGGTCGACCCGGACGTCGCCGTTCACGAGCGTGTACCACTGCGACATGTTGAAGTCGATGTTGGCGTTCACTTCCGCCGTCTGCTTATCAAGCCGCCTCCATTTTCCGGAAACAGCGTCATACTTTTCGAGGTATCCGGTTCGGGATCCGTGGCAGAACGCGGTTGTCTTGTACAGGGTGTAACCGCCGCCGCGGGCGATCACGTCGATCCCCCTGACGATTTGGCGGGTCATATCGAGGGCCGCCCCGAGCGGCTTGCTCACGATCCGCACCTTCGCCGGAGCGAACCTCTCCATGTTCGCCTGAAATACCCGGTCCGCCTGCGAGATCGCGTTGCTGTCACTTCCCCGGCACACGGGTTCAGTCGTGGTACCGGGCATCGGCTTGATCGTGACGCTGCAGGTGTTCTTCGAGGTGTTCGTGTTGAACCCGTCACTGATCGAGGATGATGCGGTCGCCGAGTAGGTGCCGCTCGTGGAGGCGAGCACGCTGGTGCGGTCGAGGGTGCCGTTCGAGGTGAACGTGACCGTCATGCCGGGGTACGGAATGGGCACGGATGCCGTGCAAGTGGGCGTCGCGGGGGTGGCCAGGCGGGCAGTGGCGAGTGAACCGTTCGCGGTGCGGAAGTTGTACCCGTCGGTGGCGGTGGCGGTGACGGGGTGGGAAACCCCGTCGGTGAGGCGGTCGTTGCAGCCGCCGTTGGCAACCCCGACGGTGCCGACGGTGACCGAGGAGACAGAGCCGTTGGTGGACGCCCCGGATGCGCAGATGGTGCGGGTCGTTACCGCTCCGTGCCAAGCCTTAACGATGATGTTGAGTCGATCGGTTTTCTGGTCGCGGGTGTCGGTGACGGTGTTGTAGCCGTCGGAGTTGGTGGCGGTGATGGTGTAGTTCTGGTCGTCCTT
>BCWJ01000031.1 GCA_001592145.1 Xylanimicrobium pachnodae JCM 13526 = NBRC 107786
GGGCCCCATCATCGTCGCGATGATGGGGCCCCGCCGCGTGGTCTCGCTATGTCAGTGCGCAGCCTCGAACGCCGCGATGACCTCGGCCGAGATACGGCCGCGGTCGGAGACCTTGTAGCCGTTCTCGCGGGCCCACTCGCGGATCTTGGCGAGCTGGGCGCGGTCGGCGGTCGTGCGGCGGCCGGCGGGGCGCGCTGCGACAGCACCGCGGGCCGTGGCCTTGCGTGCGTGCCCGATCCACGTGGCGAGCGCCTCGCGCAGCTCGGATGCGTGTGCCGCGGTGAGATCGATCTCGAACGAAACGCCGTCCAGGCCGAACGTCACGGTCTCATCGGCATCCGAACCATCGATATCGTCGATCAGCACGATCTGAGTCTTCTGGACCACGAAGGGCCGCCCTTCCACGAGGAGATTTCCTAACGCAGCCGAGCATGACCGATCGTGAATGCCGTGTCAATACGACAGGCGGCAATCGTCTATCTCTGCGCGGAAAGCGTTCCTACCGAACAGGCGGCACGTCGCGATTCTCGCCCCGCGCCTGACGCTCGGCGGCCTCCTCGGCGTCAAGTTTGGCGAGCGCGTTGCGTTCGTTGCGGTCGGCCCGGATGATCTTTCGCATCGCGAGCCAGAACAGCAGGCCCACACCGATGGAAGGGACCACCCCGGCCAGGATCGCCAAGAAGGTGTCCATCAGGCGTGGGGCTTCACGAGGGGGAACAGAATCGTCTCGCGGATGCCGTAACCGGTCAGTGCCATGAGCAACCGGTCCAGCCCCATTCCCATGCCACCGCTGGGCGGCATCGCATACTCCATCGCCACCAGGAAGTCCTCGTCCAGCCGCATGGCCTCGTCGTCGCCCGCCGCGGCCAGGAGCGCCTGCGCCTCGAGGCGGTCGCGCTGGATCACCGGGTCCACGAGCTCGGAGTACCCGGTGGCGAGCTCGAACCCGCGCACGTAGAGGTCCCACTTCTCGACCTGGCCGGGAACCGTGCGGTGCGCCCGAACCAGCGGGCTGGTCTCGACGGGGAAGTCACGCACGAAGGTGGGCGCCGTGAGGTGGTCTCCCACCCGGTGCTCCCACAGCGTCTCGACGAGCTTTCCGTGATTGGTCGCCTTGTGCTCCAGCTCGAGCCCGAGCCGCGCGCCGATCCCGAGCAGCTCCTCCACCGTCGTTTCCGTGGTGATCTGCTCGCCGAGCGACTCCGAGAGCGAGTCGTACATGACAACCTGTGCCCATTCACCACCCAGGTCGTACTCAGTTCCGTCCGGAAGCGTGACGAGCGTGGTCCCCAGGGCGTCGAGCGCCGCCGTCTGCACCAGGTTCTGGGTGAGCGCGCCGATGGTGTTGTAGTCGCCGTAGGCCTCGTAGGCCTCCAGCATCGCGAACTCGGGCGAGTGCGTGGAGTCGGCGCCCTCGTTACGGAAGTTGCGGTTGATCTCGAAAACGCGTTCCACGCCGCCGACCACCGCGCGCTTGAGGAACAGCTCGGGGGCGATGCGCAGGTACAGCTCGATGTCATACGCATTCATATGCGTGGTGAACGGCCGTGCCGCGGCGCCCGACGCAATGGTCTGGAGCATCGGCGTCTCGATCTCGACGAAGTCGCGCCGGTGGAAGTTCTCGCGCAGCGAGCGCACCACGTTCGCGCGCAGCCGCACCATGTCGCGAGCGGCGGGCCGCGCGATGAGGTCCACGTATCGCTGGCGGACCCGCGACTCCTCGCTGAGATCCTTGTGCAGCACGGGCAGCGGCCGCAGCGACTTCGACGCCAGGGTCCAGGAGTCGGCGAAGACGGAGAGCTCACCGCGCCGTGACGAGCCGATCCGGCCGTGCACGAACAGGTGGTCGCCCAGGTCGACGTCGGCCTTGAACGCGGCCAGCGCGTCCTCCCCCACGACGGCCTGGCTCAGCATCGCCTGGAGGCGGTTGCCCTCGCCGTCCTGCAGGGTCACGAAGCACAGCTTTCCCGTGTTGCGCAGGAACACGACGCGGCCGGCGACGCCCGCGACGTCGTCGGTCTCCTGCCCGGGCTCGAGGTGGCCGTAGCCGGCGCGGACCTGGGCCACGGTGTGCGTCACCGGCAGGGCGACCGGGTACGCCTCACCGCCCTGGTCGATGATCCGTGCCCGCTTGTCCCGACGGATGCGGAGCTGCTCAGGAAGGTCGTCCGCGGCCTGCGCGGGCGTGGTGTTCTCGGCGGTCACCCCAGGAGTCTACGGTCCGGGCGCATCCGGGCCCGAAGGCTCATCACCCACGTCGCCGAGCCGGGCTGGTTCTGCTCCCCGGTCCGCCGCGTGCGTGGCGCCCGCGAGCGTCGCGTCCAGCAACGGGTGCAGCAGGCGTCCGGGACGCTCCACCCCCGCGGCCTGGAGCGCCTGCGCCGCCCGCGCGACCACCGCCGCCACCTGGTGCACGCCGTCGTCGAGCGCGGCCGCGTACACCGCCCGGTCGTCCTCGCCGACGATCACGGGCTCACCGCCCAGCTCGATGACGAGGGCCTGCCCGATCGGCAGCACCGGTGCAGGAGCCGTGACGGCGAACGTGGTCCCGTCGAGCCGGGCCAGGTCGAGCGAGGTACCCGTGAACGTCATCGCCGGGTGGATCGCCAGCGGGATCGCGCCCGCACGCAGCGCCGGGGCGAGCACCCCGGTGCCGTACCGCGCCGCGGTATGGACCACGAGCTGGCCCGGCTGCCAGCCGCCCAGGGCGGCGATCCCCGTCACCAGCTCGGCCAGCGCATCGTCCGGCACCGTGAGCAGCACCAGCTCGGCCCGCTCGACGACGGCGGCGACGTCGAGCAGGGGCACACCGGGAAGGAGCGCGTCGGCACGCTCGCGCGACGCCTCACTGATGCCGCTCGCGCCCACGACGGCGTGACCCACCGCGCGCAGCGCGCTGCCGAGCACCGCACCCACCCGGCCCGCACCGACGACTCCGACGCCGAGCCGCCCCGGACGCCGCGCGCTCACGGCGCCTCCATCCAGCGCTCCGGTCCCGCGGCGGCGCGCGCGGCCCGGGCACGGGCACCCTGCTCCGCAAGAAGCCGGGCGGCGTCGCGCTGATCGAGATGCTGGACCTGCGGCGCGATCGGCCCGGGCGTCGAGTGCACCGCGAACGTGGCCACCCCCAGCCGCCGCTGCAACGGCCCCTGCGCCACCGCCAGGGACTGGGTCCGCTCGTGCGGCACCACCACCAGGCGGCGCACGATCCGTCCGCCACGCAGCAGCAGCGCCCGGTCCGTGACGGCGAACCCGTTGCGCCGCCAGGAGATCGGGTCCACCCAGCGGGCCCGGCGCGGGGCGTTCGTGAACCGAGCCGCCCCGTCCTCACCCTGCGCCGGGACCATCGCCGTCAGGCCCTCGTCGAGCAGCGCGAGGGGGTCGACGGCGCCCAGGTCGGGCAGCACGAGCCACAGTGCCGTGAGCGCTTCCTGGCGGGAGCCGACGGGCAGCAGCACGGTCTGGCGGGAGCCGCCGTTCGACGCGTCGATCCCGTAGCCGGCAACGTTCACCCGCACGCGCCACCAGTCCGGACCGCGCCACAGCGGCCCCTGGCTGAGCGAGACCGCCTGGATGCGCCCCGGCGGGATGGTCTGCGCACGCGTCTCCAACAGGCCGTGCCGCAACCGGATCCCGTCCGGCGAGAGCGCGGCTCGGAACCCGAACTCGCCCGCGACCCGGTTGAACAGGTAGCTGCCGCCACCGATGAGCGCCGGGAACGCCGAGGCGAGGATGCCGGGCTGCCGCGTGATCCCGACGGCGACGACCACCGCGACCAGGGCCGCGGTCACGATCCACAGCACGGGAGAGCGCACCAGCGACCGCAGGAGCAGCGCGAGCGGTACCTCGTACAGCAGCTCCTCGGGCGCCTCGTCGGCGGGCGGCGTGGCGGGGTCCAGGCCCACGCGATCCGTCCCGTCCCCACCGTCCCCGGGCGGGGCGGACGGCGCGCCGGGCTCGGACGCTCCGGCCGCCCGCGCGCGCACCCCCGCCGCACGGGCCAGGAGGTCGGCCCTCAGCTGCCGCGCCTCGGCCTCCTTGAGGAACCCGATGGCGATCGCCGACCCGCTGCCCCCCGCCACCTCCAGCGTCAGCTCCGCCAGCCCGAACAGCCGGGCCAGCAGCGGCTGGCGGATGTCGATGGCCTGGAGCCGGTCCAGGCGCGCGTGGCGCTGCTGACGGAAGAGCACACCCTTGCGCATGTGCACGCTGTCATGGTCGATCGCGTACGCCGTCATGCGCCACGCGAGCGCCGAGTAGCCCAGGGCGACGGCGGCCAGGGCGGCCACGCCGAGCAGCACCTTCCACCACAGGCCGGTCACCGTGCCGGTCAGCTCTGCGGCCTCGCCCAGCCGGTCGAGCGACTGCTGCCCCACGAACACCAGCGCGACCGCCACCACCGTCCAGCTCCGCACCAACGGCGTGACCGGGTGCAGGCGGTGCCAGGTGAGCTCCCCCGACGCCGGGGCGACCAGGTGATCGCTCACAGGCCGGCCAGCCGTGCCTCGCCGCGCGCCGAGAGGCGATCGCGCAGGCGGGCCGCCTCGTCCGGGGGCAGACCCGGGATCGTGGCGTCCGTCGCGGCGGCCGCCGTGTGCAGCTGCACCTTCGCGATGCCCAGACGGCGGTCGAGCGGCCCGGCCTGCACGTCCACGTACTGCATGCGCCCGTACGGGACCACCACGAGCTGGCGGAACAGGATCCCCTTGCGCACCAGGAGGTCGTCGGCACGCTCCGCGTACCCGATGGCGCGCACCTGACGGTTCACGAGGATCGCCGCCCACGTGAACAGCACCGCCGGAACGGCCGCCAGGATCGCGAACCACGCGCTCAGGACGATCGCCAGCACCACCCCGATCAGGAACGGGATGCCCGCCCAGATGCCGCCCGTGACGAGCCGAGCGGTGATCAGGCGCGTCGAGACGCCGTGAAACTCGACGTCAGACGGGTCGAAGAGGTCGTCGCGCATGTGCCCATCCTGCCGCGCGGACCCGTCCCCGTCAGCCCGCGATCGCCTCGGGACCGTGGTCACCGTCGCGCTCCGCGTCGTCGTCGGGCGGCGGAAGCTCGCAGAACCGCTCCGCCACGAGCGCGACGACGGTCAGCACGATCGAGCACAGCATCGCGATGCCCGCCCCGATCGCCCGGTCGCGTTGCGAGGCGACGTCCAGGTTCCCGACGACGACGAGCACCGAGGCCAGGTACCGGCCGGTGAGGATGGCGCCCGTCAGCGCACCCGCCTTGGCCAGCACGAACGTGCGCGCCGCCCGGATCGGGTCGAGGTCGGGGCGGTTGCCCTTCTGATACGCGCGCACCGTCCAGCCCAGCCAGAAGATCAGCGCCGCGAGCGCGAGGATCGCGACGTCCTCGATCCACGCGACCGGACCCAGCCGGAGCCCGCGCACATCCAGCACGCGGAGCACGGCCAGCCCGGCCAGGGCGACGCCCGCGGCGGTCAGCGCGAGCACCCGGATCGACGTGCGGCGCACCCTCAGCGCTCCTCGTCCGCCGCGACCGGGAGGGGCCCGTCCACCTGCTCCGGCTCGGTCAGCCAGTCGAGGGCCATCCATCGGATCCCGGCGCGGTCCGGCGCGGTCTCGGCCAGCTGGGCGACGGGGCCGCCGCCCAGCCCGGGCAGGTCGGCGTCGGGCTGGATCTCGGCCCACGGGACCAGCACGAAGGCGCGCTCGCACGCGCGCGGGTGCGGCAGCTCCAGGTCGTCCGTGCGGGCCACGAGCGAGCCGTACCGCACGATGTCGACGTCGAGCGTGCGCGGCCCCCACCGCTCCTCGCGGACGCGGCCGTGAGCGTTCTCCACCGCCTGCGTGGCCCGCAGCAGCCCGCGCGGGGACAGGGTGGTCCGCGCGACGAGCACCGCGTTGAGGTAGTCGGGCTGCTCCGGCCCGCCGACGGCCACCGTGCGGGCCAGCGGCGAGACCTCCATGACCTGGATGCCGGGCAGGCGGTCCAGGTCGGTCACCGCCTCGCGCAGCGTGGCCTGTGCGTCGCCCAGGTTCGCGCCGATGGCGAGCACCACCTCGACGGGATCGACCGGATCCTGGTCCATCCGGTCGAACGCGGGGCCGGCGCCGTCGTCCGGCACCGGGGGGCTCACGGGCCTGGTGGTCCCGGCGGGGACCAGGGTCGTCGCGGGGAGAGCCCCGGTCGGGGCGTCGATCAGTGACGCGGCCGGGGCGACCGGCGCCGGCGGCGGGGGTGGCACGGGGGCAGGGGCAGGCTCGGCCACCGGCTCCGGCTCCGGCTCCGGCTCCGGCGCTGGCACCGGCGCGGCCGCCACCTCGGCTGCGGGCTCGTCGGCCTCCGCCGGGAGCGGCGCCACGGCGGGAACGGTGACGTGGTCCCGGCGGATCGCCACCTCGACGTCGTCGAACGGCACGGGGATCGGCGCCTGCGGTTTGTGGACGCGCACGTCGACGGCGGCGAGCGGGTAGCGGTCGAGCAGCACGGCGGCGATGCGTTCCGCAACCGTCTCGACGAGGTCCGCAGGCGACCCGGCGAGCACGTCGTGCACGTCCTGGGCGACCTCCGCATAGCTGACGGTCTCGGTCAGCGCATCGCCCCTCGCCGCGGGCCGCGTGTCCAGGTGCAGCACGACGTCGGCGCGGAACTCCTGGCCGTCCTCCCGCTCGTGCGGGAGCACGCCGTGGTGGCCCGTGGCCGTGACCCCGGCGAGCCGGATCTGATCGAGCGGACGCCCGTCCGGACCCGGCACCGTGGCGGCGAAGATCGTCATCGAACAGGCACCTCTCCCTCGAAACCTGACCCGGCAGATGCCGAGTCTGTCACCGCGCCGGGTCGCGGGCCGGCAGGTGTCCCGCCGCGCTCCCATGCCGCCGCGACCCGGACGGCGTCGTGGCTCGCCCGTGCGGCGTGGACACGCACCGCCCAGGCACCGGACGCGGCAGCCAGCGCCGAGACGGCGGCCGTGGCGTCGTCACGGGCCAGTGGGGGTACCGGATCGGGCCGCGCACCTGCGGTGCGGGCGCCGCCTGGCTGCTCGGCGGCCAGCAGCCGACCCAGGAACCGCTTGCGGGAGGCCCCGACGAGCACGGGCCGCCCGAGCCCCTGCAGCGCCTGGAGCCGGGCCAGCAGCGGCCAGTTGAGGTGGCCTGACTTGGCGAACCCCAGGCCGGGGTCGAGGATCACCTGACCCGCGCGCACGCCGTCCGCCTCCAAGGCGGCGAGGCGCGCGGCGAGCTCGTCGCGCACGTCCACCACGACGTCGTCGTACCCCTGGAGCGAGTCCATGACGTCGGCGTGCCCGCGCCAGTGCATGCACACGTAGGCGGCACGCGTCTGCGCCACGGCCCGGCCCATCTCGGGGTCGGCCAGGCCGCCCGAGACGTCGTTGACGATGCGCGCCCCGGCGGCGACGGCCCGCTCGGCGACGCTGGCCCGCGTGGTGTCCACGGAGACGATCGCTCCGGCCGCGGCGAGCCGTTCGATGACGGGCAGCACGCGTGCGAGCTCCTGGTCCTCCGGGACGCGGGCCGACCCCGGCCGGGTCGACTCCCCGCCGACGTCGAGGATGTCCGCGCCCTCGCCCAGCAGCTCGAGGCCGTGGCGCACCCCGGCTTCCGGCGAGAACCACTCCCCGCCGTCGGAGAACGAGTCGGGCGTGACGTTGACGACGCCCATGACCAGGCACCGACCGGCACCGGTGAGCTCCGGGAGGCCCTCGACGGGCACGTCGCGGGACCATGCCCGATCGGACCAGGCCTGCACGGCGCCGCCTACTTCCCGATGACGAGGCTCATCGCCTCAGCCCTGGTCGCGGGGTCGCGCATCTGGCCGCGCACGGCGCTCGTGACGGTGCGCGAGCCCGGCTTGCGGACACCGCGCATCGACATGCACAGGTGCTCGCACTCGATCACCACGATCACGCCGCGCGCACGCAGGATCCGGACCAGGGCGTCGGCCACCTGCGAGGTGAGCCGCTCCTGCACCTGGGGGCGGCGCGCGTACACGTCCACCAGCCGGGCCAGCTTGGACAGCCCGGTGATGGTGCCGTCCGCGTTCGGGATGTACCCCACATGGGCCACCCCGTGGAACGGCACCAGGTGGTGCTCGCACGTCGAGTACACCTCGATGTCCTTGACCAGCACCATCTCCTCGTGGCCCAGGTCGAACGTCGTGGTCAGCACGTCCTCCGGCTCCTGGCGCAGGCCGGCGAACATCTCCCGGTACGCCCGCGCCACCCGGGCGGGCGTCTCGCGCAGGCCCTCACGGTCCGGGTCCTCCCCGACGGCGATGAGCAGCTCACGCACGGCCGCCTCGGCCCGGGCCTGGTCGACGGGCGGTACGGCCGCCGCCAGCCGGACCTCGTCACCGGCGGCGGTCACTCGGACGCCTCTCCGGCCTGCGGCAGCGTCGGCGCGTCCGCGGACGGCACCTGGCCGGTGTGGGCGCCGGGGAGGCCCTGCGTGGTCACCGCCTCGTCCTGCGGCACGACGCCGTCCGCCTGCCCGTTGGCCTCGGCCGGGGTCATCACGGGCCCGCGCGTGTGCACCGTGCGCTGCTCGGAGGACAACCACACGTCGCGGGCGTCGCGCTTGACCACCGGGGCGAACACCTCGGCCAGCTCGTGCTGGTTCAGGGTCTCCTTCTCCAGCAGCCGCAGCACCAGGTCGTCGAGCACGTCGCGGTACTGGGTCAGCACCTCCCACGCCTCGTCGTGCGCGGCCTCGACGAGCTTGCGCACCTCGTGGTCCACCGTGCCGGCCACGGCCTCGGAGTAGTCGCGCTGGTGGCCGTAGTCGCGGCCCAGGAACGGCTCGCCGCTGCCCGTGCCCAGCTTGATGGCGCCGACCTTCTCGCTCATGCCGTACTCGGTGACCATCTTCTTGGCGATCGCGGTCGCCTTCTCGATGTCGTTGCTGGCACCCGTGGTGGGGTCGTGGAACACGATCTCCTCGGCCACGCGGCCGCCCATCGCGTACGCGAGCTGGTCGAGCAGCTCGTTGCGCGTCGTGGAGTACTTGTCCTCGAGCGGCATCACCATGGTGTAGCCGAGCGCGCGTCCGCGCGGCAGGATCGTCACCTTGGTGACGGGGTCCGTGTACCGCATCGCCGCGGCCACCAGGGCGTGGCCGCCCTCGTGGTACGCCGTGATCTTCTGCTCCTTGACGTTCATGACCCGGGTGCGCTTCTGCGGTCCGGCCACCACGCGGTCGATGGCCTCGTCCAGCGCGCGGTCGTCGATGAGCTGCGCGCCGCTGCGGGCGGTGAGCAGGGCGGCCTCGTTGAGCACGTTCGCCAGGTCCGCACCCGTGAAGCCCGGGGTGCGGCGCGCGACGGCGGCCAGGTCGACGGCGGGGACCATCGGCTTGCCCTTGGCGTGCACCTGCAGGATGGCCTCGCGGCCCTTGAGGTCCGGGGCCTCGACCGCGACCTGGCGGTCGAACCGGCCAGGGCGCAGCAGCGCCGGGTCCAGGATGTCGGGGCGGTTGGTGGCCGCGATGAGGATGACGTTGGTCTTGACGTCGAACCCGTCCATCTCCACCAGGAGCTGGTTGAGGGTCTGCTCGCGCTCGTCGTGACCGCCGCCCATGCCGGCGCCGCGGTGGCGGCCCACGGCGTCGATCTCGTCCACGAAGATGATCGCGGGGGCGTTCTGCTTGGCCTGCTCGAACAGGTCACGCACGCGGGAAGCGCCGACGCCCACGAACATCTCGACGAAGTCCGAACCGGAGATCGAGTAGAACGGCACGCCCGCCTCGCCCGCGACGGCCCGCGCGAGCAGCGTCTTGCCGGTTCCGGGCGGGCCGTACAGCAGCACGCCCTTGGGGATCTTGGCGCCCACGGCCTGGAACTTGGTGGGCTCGGCCAGGAACTCCTTGATCTCGTGGAGCTCCTCGACCGCCTCGTCCGCGCCCGCGACGTCGGCGAACGTGACCTGCGGCATGTCCTTGGAGATGAGCTTGGCGCGCGACTTGCCGAAGCCCATCACCCGGTTGCCGCCGCCCTGCATGCGGGACATGAGGAACCAGAAGACCAGCCCGATGATCAGGAACGGGATGACGAACCCGAGGATCGACGTCCAGAAGCTCTGCTGCGGCACGCGCGAGTCGAACCCGTCCGGCGGGTTCGCCTCGGTGACGGCGTCGACCACCGCGGCCCCCTGCGGCGCGACGTAGAAGAACTCGACGCTCGTCCCGTGGTCGCGCTGGCTCTCACCGGTCCCGGTGATGAAGTTCTGCTTGAGCTCCAGCTGGACGCGCTGCTCGCCGTCGGTGATGACCGCGGACTTCACCTTGCCGTCGTGCAGCAGCTCGAGGCCCTGGTAGGTCTGGATGCGTTCGGTCCGCGGCGCCGACAGGGCGCTCCACGCCAGGGCCAGGATGACCACGCCGACGATGACCCAGACGATCGGGCCGCTGAGGATCTTCTTGATGTTCATCCGTGGCGGGCGGTCCCGCATCCCTTCGTTCGTGCAGCTATTCCTGACGAAACTACACGGCGGGCCTGGGTAGGTGCCGAGTGTTCGCCCAGGGCAGGAAGACTGCGACGCACCGAGCCCCTGACGGTGGCGTCACCCGCTCAGGAGTAGACGTGCGGGGCGAGCGTCGCGACGAACGGCAGGTTGCGGTACTTCTCCGCGAAGTCGAGACCGTATCCGACCACGAACTCGTTGGGGATGTCGAAGCCCACGTACTTCACGTCGACCTCCACCTTGGCGGCGCCCGGCTTGCGCAGCGCGGCCGCGACCTCCACGGACGCGGGGCCGCGCGAGCGCAGGTTCGCCAGCAGCCACGACAGCGTCAGGCCGGAGTCGATGATGTCCTCGACGATGAGCACGTTACGGCCTGTCAGGTCCGAGTCGAGGTCCTTGAGGATGCGCACCACGCCGCTCGACTTGGTGCCCGAGCCGTAGGAGGACACCGCCATCCAGTCCATCTCCGCCCGCGTGTGCAGATGCCGGCTCAGGTCCGCCATGACCATGACGGCACCCTTGAGCACCCCCACGAGCAGCAGGTCCTTGCCCGCGTAGTCGGCGTCGATGCGCGCGGCGAGCTCGCGGAGCTTCGCGTCGATCTGCTCGCGGGTGAGCAGGATGTTGGCGATGTCTCCGGCGACGTCGGACTGGTCCACGGGAAGGCTCCTCAGAGTTGCGATGAAGGCGTATCGGCGGTGGGCGCTCCGGTGGGCCCGTGGTGCAGCACCAGGGTGCCACAAACCCGCAGCGCGCTCGCACCCGACGGCAGGTGGACGGCACCCTGGCCACGCCAGCGCGTCACCAGTGCGTCGAGGGCCGCGACGTGCACCGCACCCGTGGCCCCCGCCGGGGCGCCCACCGCGAGCGCCGCGGCTCGCAGGGTCCGGCCCCGCACGGCGGCCGGTGCCTGCGCGAGCACGGCGACGTCGAGGACGAGCGCCGCGCCCCCCGCAGCGAGCTCGACGGCGGGATCCTCGACGGCGGGATCACCGGCAGGATCGGCGGCGGTGCGCGCCGCGTCCAGCAGGGCGTCGGCGGCGTCGTCGAGGGCGTCGGCGTCGTCGCGCAGGAGCGCTGCGGAGCGCGCGAGGCCCTCGACGGCACCGGGCCCGAGCACCTCGGCGAGCACCGGTACCAGCTCGTGCCGCACGCGGGTGCGCAGCGGGACCGTTCCCCCCGGCGCGGGCTCGGCGCGGGGGAGGTCGTTCGTCGGGTCGTCCCACCACGTGATGCCCTGGACGGCGCACGCCGCACGCAGGTCGGCGCGGCGCAGGGCCAGCAGGGGGCGCCGGTAGCTGCCACGGGCCGGCGGGATGCCGGCGAGGCTGCGTGCCCCGCTGCCCCGCGCGAGCCCCAGCAGCACCTGTTCGGCCTGGTCGTCCAGGGTGTGCCCGAGCAGCACCAGGGCCGCGCCGCACGCAGCGGCGACGTCGTCGAGCGCGGCGTAGCGCGCACGCCGCGCGGCGTCCTCCGACCCGGTGTGCCCCGGGCCGACGACGACGCGGCGCACCACCACGGGGTCCAGTCCCAGGTCGCGGCACCGGTCGGCGGCGGTGGCGGCGACGTCGTCGGACCCGGGCTGCAGGCCGTGGTCCACGACGACGGCGCCGGCGCGCACCGCGAACCCCCGGGAGCGGACCGACCGCCCGACGCGGCGGGACTCGTGCGCGAGCGCGGCGGCGAGGGCCAGCGAGTCGGCACCGCCGGAGCAGGCGACGAGCACCGTCTGGTCGGGGCCGATCCCGGCGAGGGCGGCCCGGACGGCGGCGCGGGTGGCCGCGACGGCGGGGTGGACGTGCGCCACGTCAGCCGTGGACGCGGCGCACCCAGGCGGGTGCGTCGGCGATCTCGCGGGCCGTGGGGAGCGCGTCGGGCGCGGCCCAGACGGCGTTGAGCCCGTCGCGGCCCACCAGGCTCTCGACGGCGCGCACGAACGCGGCCCCGTCGCGGTACTGGGCGAGCTTGGCGTCCATGCCCAGCAGGCGGCGCAGCACCACGTCCAGGCCGGGGGCGCCCTCGCCGTCGCGGCGGCGTTCGAACGCGCGGCGGATCTGGCGCACCGAGGGGACCACGCGGCGCCCGACGGCGTCCATCATCACGTCGGCGTGACCCTCCAGCAGGGCCATCACGGCGGTGAGCCCGGCCAGGCGGTCCTTCTGCTCAGCGGTGAGCAGGCGTTCGAACAGGGCGGCCTTGCCGGGCTGGAACACGCCGGCCACGACCCCGGCGACGGTGCGACCGGCCGTGACCAGCTTCTCGTGGAGGGGCGCCTTGGACAGCCCGACGGCGGTGCCCGTGACGTCGGTCAGGAGCGCACCCACCTGGTCGCGCAGGTGGGCGGCCAGCCAGGGGGCGGCGGCGAACTGGAGCGCGTGCGTCTGCTCGTGCAGGCACACCCACAGGCGGAAGTCGTGGGGGTCGACGCGCAGGGCGCGCTCGGTGTGCAGCACGTTGGGGGCGACCAGCAGGAGGCGGCCGGGCCCGGGCGTCTCCTCGTCGTCGGGCGCGTCCGGCGCGGCGGCGAGCTGCGCGTAGGGGTCGAACTGGCCCAGCACGCGCGGCGCGAGCAGGGCGAGCATGGCGCCCACCTCGAGCGCGCCGCCCAGGCGTGCCCCCGGCGACGTCGACCCCTCGAGCGCGTGCGCGACGGGGTCGGTCATCGCGGCCATGATCTGCGTGTTGGCGAGCGCCCACCCGGCGCGGTCGACGACGTACACGCCGCCGAGCATCGCGGCGCCGTCGCGCGGCCCGCCGAACACCCGGCGCACGTCCCCGCTGCCGGTGGCGGGCGTCATGCGTGTCGTGGACAGCACGTGGTCCACGGCGTCGGACGCGGCGTCGCGCAGACCGGCCACGAGGTCGTCGAGCTCGGCGCGGGTGGCCCGCGGCCCCGGCGGGGCCGTGCGGGCGGCCAGCTCCGCGGCGGCCGCCCAGTCGACCACGCCCTCGGGCGTTCCGGGGCGGGGCGACGACGTTCCCCGGGTGGGCGCGCGGCGCGGGTCGGTGGTCACGGCTCCACGGTATCGGGCCGGTCCCGCGCCCGGCGCGCGGCTATCCCTCCGCGCCGCCCAGGGCCGCGAGCCGCCCCACGAACTGGTCGAAGATCATGCGTGCGCCCACGGTGGCGCCCGACTCGACGGCGTCGACGCTGAGGGCGAACACGAGCAGGCGGTCGTCGGCCGTGACCACCGAACCGGCCAGGCCGACGATGCCCGGCAGCGACCCCGTCTTGGCGCGCACGAACCCGCGGGCCGGGCTGTCCCCGCCGAACCGGCTGGCGAGCGTCCCGGACAGCGCGCCCACCGGCAGGTCCACCATGACGTCGCGCAGGTGCGGGTATGCGGGGTTGGTGGTCAGGAGCAGCACGTCCGCGAGCTGGTCCGGGCTCAGGCGCGACCCACGGCCCAGGCCCGAGCAGTCCACGAGCACCGCACCGTCGAGGTCCACGCCGAGCCGCCGCACGGTGGCGAGCACCGCCTGCGTGGCCCCTTCGACCGATCCCGGCCGGCCCGACTCGATGGCCACGAGCCGCCCGAGCACCTCGGTGATCGTGTTGTCGGAGCGCTCCATCGCCCAGCCGGAGATCTCGCGGATCGTGGCCGAGCGCACGGTGCCCACCACCCGGGCGCCGGAGCTGGGACTCGCCTTCGTGATCTCGCCGCCCACGGAGACGCCCTGCTCGGCGAGCACCTTGGCGAACGCCTCGGCGGTGGCGCGCGCGGGGTCCGGAGCCCGGGGGCCCCACGACCCCTCGCCCAGCATCGCCTGGTTGATCGCCATGGACGCGACGGGGGCCACGAAGCCCATCGTCGCCTCGTCGGGCGGCACCGCGGGGGCGATCGCCGGCCCGGTGAACAGCGAGTCGTCGTAGGCGAGGGTGACGTTCTCGTGCCCGGTGGCACGCAGGGCGGCGGCCACCTGCCCGGCCAGGTCGGCCAGGCCGGCCCGCCCGTCGACGGCCGTGGGGTCGCCGGCACCCGCCGCGAGCAGCATGTCGCCCCCGCCGACCAGCACCAGCCGGTTGTCGTCCAGGTACACCGTGGTGTCCAGCGTGGCGTCCGGGTCCAGGTCGGTCAGCGCGGCGACGGCGGTCAGCAGCTTCTGCGTCGACGCCGGGGCGAACTCGGTGGAGGCCTCCGACGAGCCGAGCACCTTCCCGCTCACGGCGTCGACGACAACACCGCCGAACCGTGGCCCCAGCCGCGGGTCCGCCGCCAGCTCCGCGACGAGCTTGCCGACGTCGGCGGACGACGGCACGGGCGCGTCCGCCGAGAGCGGCTGGAGGACGGGTGCCGGGTCCGGGCCGTCCGTGGCGCCGGGGGCGACCGGGAACGGGGCGGGCTCCGGCGGTGGCGGGGCGAGCGTGAGGATGCCGGGGACGACGTCGTGCGCGTCCAGCACCAGGTAGCCGCCCACGAGGGCGACGACCGTCAGCGTCGCCGCGCTCGCCCGCAGCCGCCACCCCATGTGAGCCACCTCCCACGCCGTGCTCGCACTACCGTCGGTCCAAGGGTTGGCCACGCGCGCGCACCCCCCGGCATCCTGGCACGTCGAGCGCCACCGGAGGGCGTCCTGGGCGAACATGGCGCGCATGGCAGACTTGGACCCGCGAAGTCACCCGGCTCAGGAGGAACAGTGGAGTTCGACGTCACCATCGAGATCCCGAAGGGGCAGCGGAACAAGTACGAGGTGGACCACGAGTCGGGTCGCATCCGTCTGGACCGCATGCTCTTCACGTCGACCCGCTACCCGGACGACTACGGGTTCATCGAGGGCACGCTCGGTGAGGACGGCGACCCCCTCGACGCGATGGTGCTCCTCGAGGAGCCCACGTTCCCCGGCTGCCTGATCAAGTGCCGCGCGCTGGGCATGTTCCGCATGCGCGACGAGGCCGGCGGTGACGACAAGGTGCTGTGCGTGCCGCTCGGGGACCAGCGTGCCGCGTGGCGGCAGGACATCGACGACGTCTCCGACTTCCACCGCCTGGAGATCCAGCACTTCTTCGAGGTGTACAAGGACCTCGAACCGGGCAAGTCCGTCGAGGGCGCCCACTGGGTGGGCCGCGCGGAGGCGGAGGCCGAGATCGAGCGCTCCTTCCAGCGCGCCCACAACGCGGGCTACCGGCACTGATCCCTGCCCCCGAGATAGCGTGGGGGCATGCTGGCAGCCGTCATACACGGGGCGCGTGACGTGCGCGCCGAGGACCGTCCCGATCCCCTTCTTCGCACCGACGACGACGCCGTGCTGCGGGTGGTCGCGGCGTGCGTGTGCGGGTCCGACCTGTGGCCGTACCGCGGGGTGACCGCCACCCAGGAGCCGCACCCCATCGGGCACGAGCTGGTGGGCGTGGTCGAGCAGCTGGGCGCGAACGTCACCTCGGCGCAGGTGGGTGACCTCGTCATCGTGCCGTTCTCGCTGAGCTGCGGCACCTGCCAGTCCTGCCGGGCCGGGTTCCCCGCCGCGTGCGACCAGGTCACGTTCTTCGGGTCCACCGACCGGCAGGGCCACCCGGTGGACGGCGCGCAGGGTGAGCGCGTGCGCATCCCGCTCGCGCAGCACTCCCTGTTCCCCGTGGGGCTGAGCGAGGCAGTGGTCGAGGAGCGCGGGCTGGTCCCGCACCTGCTCGCCCTCGCCGACGTCATGTCCACGGGTCTGCACGCGGCCACCTCCGCGAACGTCAAGCCGGACGACGTCGTCGCCGTCGTCGGGGACGGCGCGGTGGGGCTGTCCGCGGTGATCGCGGCGGACCTGCTGGGCGCGCAACGCATCATCGCGATGAGCCGCCACGAGGACCGGGCGGCGCTGGCCCGCCGGTTCGGGGCCACCGACGTCGTCGCGGAGCGCGGCCAGGACGCCCCGGACGCGATCCGCGCGCTGCTGGGCGGCGACCTGGCCGACGTCGCCCTGGAGTGCGTGGGCACCGCGGAGTCGATGGCGCAGGCGATGTCGGTGGTACGCGGTGGCGGCCGGGTCGGGTTCGTGGGCGTGCCGAACGGGGGCGCGCAGCTCCCGATCCGCACGGTGTTCGGACGCAACCTCACGGTGGGCGGCGGCATGGCCTCGGCCCGCCGGTACATGGAGGAGCTCCTGCCGGACGTGCTGGACGGCACCATCACACCGGGCGACGTGTTCGACCTGACGCTGCCGCTGAGCGAGATCGCGCAGGCGTACGCCGCGATGGACGAGCGTCGCGCCATCAAGGTGCTGGTGCGCCCGTGAAGCTCTCCCTGTGGCCCGACAGCACGACGCCGGCGGCCGACATCCTGGCGGAGGCCCGCGCCGCCGACGCGGCCGGCTGGCACGGCGTGTGGCTCGCCGACCACTACATGCCCAACACGGGTGACCTGACCCGCGCGGACGGTCCCATGCACGAGGTGTGGGGGCTGGTCCCGGCGGTCGCGGCCCTCACGTCCAGGGTGCGCGTGGGCACGCTGGTGAGCCCGACGACGATCCACCACCCCGCGCTGCTCGCCAAGCGGGCGGCCACGATCGACCACGTCAGCGGCGGCCGGTTCGTCCTGGGCGTGGGTGCCGGGTGGCAGCGCAACGAGCACGACGCGTACGGGTTCGACCTGCCCGGGCCGCGCGCGCTCGTGGACCGGTTCGAGGAGGCGCTGCGGATCACGCGCTCGCTCCTGGACGAGCCGCGCACCACGTTCCACGGCGAGTACTTCCGGGTCGACGACGCCCCCGCCGACCCCAAGCCCGTCCAGGAACGGCTCCCTCTGCTGGTGGGGGCGAAGGGGCCGCGGATGCTGCGGCTGACGGCCACCTACGCGCAGGAGTGGAACACGTGGGGGCTGCCGGAGGCGGCCGGGGCCGTGCGCCGCAGGCTCCTCGAGGCGGCCGAGCAGGTGGGCCGCACCGAACCGCTGTGGACCACGACGAACTGGATGCTCGACCTGGACGGCGAGACGTCGATGCCCGGCCGGGTGGCCACCGGGTCGCTCACGGAGCTCCAGGACCTGGCCGGGGCGTGGGCCGAGCAGGGGTTCGACGAGTTCATCCTGCCCACGTGGAACCTGGGCGCGACGACGGCGGAGCGCCAGGACCGCGCGGCCCGGCTCAAGGCGGACGTGTTCGACCGGGTCTGACCAGCCCCAGGCGGCTCAGGGGCGGCCGGCGTACGGCATGAGGTCGGAGTCCCAACGCACCGCGGTCTCGCGCACGGCGACGCCGGGGATCACCGCCTCGACCATCTTGCCGTTGCCCGAGTAGATGGCCACGTGCCGGATGGTCGAGGGGTCGTTCGGGTTGTTGGCCCAGAAGAGCAGGTCACCGGGACGCAGCTGCGAGTAGCTGATCTTCGCGACGGTCTGGTACTGGGAGCGCGACGACCGCGAGATGTTCAGGCCCTGCGCGCGCCAGGCGGCCGACGTGAGCCCCGAGCAGTCCCAGCCGGGGTTGCCGTTGCCGCCCCACTGGTACATGACGCCGATCTGGGTGCGCGCCCACGCCACGGCGGCCTGGCCCTGGGCGGCAGACCCATGACTGCTGCCCGAAGTCGGCGGCTGAGGGGCGGGCGCCGGGGTGGGGGTCGGGGTCGGCGTCGGGGCCGGTGCCGGTGCCGGTGCGGGAGCCGGCGTGGGGGTCGGCGTCGGGCGCGGCGCCGGGGCCGGGGTGGGCGTCGGGGCGGGAGTCGGCCGGGGGGTCGGGCCCGGCGCGGGGGTGGGAGCCGGAGCCGGAGCCACCGGCGGTGCGACGGGCGCGGGCGTGCTCTCCCGTTCCAGACGCTCGGCCTCGCGGGCGGCGGCCGCCGCGGCGGCCTCGCGCGCGTCCTGACGTTCCCGTTCGAGCTGCACGGTGGTGTTGCGCAGCTCGGCGAGGCGCTGGATCAGGGTGTCTCGCTCCGTCGTGGCGGAGGCGGTGAGTGCCTCCAGCGCCGCGTACGACTGCTGGGCGACGTCGAGCGCCTCCTCGGCCCGGGTCGTGGCGGCGGCGTGCGCCTCCTGCGCGGCTTCCCAGCGCGCGCCGGCCGTGGCCGCGGTGGCGCGGGCGTCGGCGTGCTTCGCCAGGCCCGTCGAGACGCGGCGGTCCACGGCTCGGCGGGCGACGTCGTCGGCGACGACGTCGGCGACGCTGCCGGACCCGGTCACCACGGACAGCGGGCCGAACCCGTCACCGCGCGACTCGACGCGGTAGGCCTCGGCGAGCAGGTCGCGGGCCTTGGCCTCGGCGCTGCGCGACGCGTCGTAGGCGCTCTTCGCGGCGTCGGCCTCGCGGGTGGCGGCGTCAAGGCGCTCGAGGGCTTCGTCGTAGTCGGCGGCGGCCGTCTGGAGGGCGTTCTGCGCCGTGGTCAGCTCGCCGCGCAGCGCGTCGAGCCGCGCCTCCGCCCCGGCCACGTCGAGCGCAGCGGCGTCGGACCGGGCCCGTGCGGCGGCGACGTCGTCGTCGCTCGGTGGTGCGCCGATGGCGGACTGCCCGCCGACGACGACGCCCCCGACGGCGACGGCGAGGGCGGCGGCGAGCGCTGCCGCGCGTGTCCACGGGCGCACTTCTACCTCCCCCGTCCGACGGCGCGCACCTCGGGTGGGCGCACCTGGCGTCCCAGCCTCACCCGGGCACGGGATCCGCGCCAATCGGCCGTGGCGCCGGTTGCTCGGCGCCCCCGGGGACGTCTCACCGTCGTGTCTCAGCCTATGAGATCCATCCGGACAGGTCCCGAGGAGCGAGATAGCGTCACCCCATGACGCGTCGAATGTGCAGCTGACCCAGCGCACGTTCGCCTGCCCGGACTCTCCGGCGCCGCGTGCGCAGACGCCCGCCGCGGACTCCCACCGACGCAGCAGGCCCCCGTTGGGACCTCCGCGGCAGCGCACGCCCCATGCCTGATGAACCCGGAGGAAGACCCATGTCCGCTCAGCCCCAGTGGTCGTTCGAGACCCGCCAGATCCACGCCGGCCAGACGCCCGACCCCGTCACCGGCGCGCGCGCCCTGCCCATCTACCAGACGACGTCGTTCGTGTTCCCGAGCGCGGAGGTCGCGGCCGACCGGTTCGCACTGAAGGACCTGGGCCCGATCTACACGCGCATCGGCAACCCCACGACGTCCGTCGTCGAGGACCGCATCGCCAACCTGGAGGGCGGGGTGGGCGCGCTGCTCGTCGCGTCCGGTTCCTCCGCCATCCACCTGGCCGTGCTCAACCTGGCCCAGGCCGGCGACCACCTCGTCTCCTCCGCGTCGCTCTACGGCGGCACGCACAACCTGTTCGCGCACACGCTGCGCAAGCTCGGCATCGAGGTCACGTTCCTCGACGACCCGCACGACCCGCAGCAGTGGCGCGACGCGGTGCGACCCAACACCAAGGCGTTCTTCGGGGAAGCCATCCCCAACCCGAAGTCGGACGTGCTGGACATCGAGACGGTCGCGGGCATCGCCCACGAGGTGGGCGTGCCGCTCATCGTGGACAACACGGTGCCCTCCCCCTACCTGCTGCGGCCCTTCGAGCACGGCGCCGACATCGTGGTGCACGCCGCCACGAAGTACCTGGGCGGGCACGGCACGTCGATCGGCGGCGTCATCGTGGACGGCGGCACGTTCGACTACGCGCAGTACCCGCAGCGGTTCCCCGAGTTCAACGAGCCCGACCCCAGCTACAACGGCATCGTGTACGCGCGGGACCTGGGCGTGGGCAGCGCGTTCGGCGCCAACCTCAGCTACATCCTCAAGGCGCGCGTCCAGCTCCTGCGCGACCTGGGCCCGGCCATCAGCCCGTTCAACGCGTTCCTGCTCGCCCAGGGCATCGAGACGCTCTCCCTGCGCCTGGACCGGCACGTCGCGAACGCGCAGGCGGTGGCGCAGTGGCTGGAGGCGCGCGACGACGTCGCCCTGGTGCACTACGCCGGCCTCCCGTCGTCGCCGTACCACGCCAACGCCCTCAAGTACACGCCCAAGGGTGCCGGGGCGGTGCTCGCGTTCGAGCTCTCCGCGGCGTCCGACGACGACGCCCTCGCCGCCGGGCAGGCGTTCGTCAGCGCGCTCGAGCTGCACTCCAACCTGGCGAACATCGGCGACGTGCGTTCGCTCGTCATCCACCCCGCCTCCACGACGCACTCCCAGCTCACCCCCGCCGAGCAGCGCCTCTCCGGCGTCACGCCCGGCCTGGTGCGCCTGGCCGTGGGCATCGAGAACGTCGAGGACATCCTCGCGGACCTCGAGCTGGGGTTCACCGCGGCGAAGGCGTCCCTCGATGCCCCGGCAGCGTGAGACCCTGCTCTCCTGTCTCAGCGGGGGCAACACGTTCCCCCGCGTCACCTCCAGGACACCGATCATGAGCACCTCCCCCCGCCCGTCCGCCGCGCCGAGACCGACGCCGGCCCCCACGCCCGTCCCGGCGTCGGCCGCGTGGTTCCCGGGTGACGACCCGGGGCGCCGCCTGTTCGCAGCGCTCGGCGGGCTGGAGCTGGAGAACGGTGCGCTGCTGCCCGAGGTGACGCTCGCGTACGAGACGTACGGCACGCTCGACGCCGACGGCGCCAACGCCGTGCTGGTGCTGCACGGCTTCTCGGCCGACTCGCACGCGGCGGCGCACGACGCCGACGACGAACCCGGCTGGTGGGAAGACATGATCGGGCCCGGCCGCCCGATCGACACCGACCGCTACTACGTCGTGGTGCCCAACGCGCTGGGCGGCTGTCAGGGGTCCACCGGCCCCGCCTCCACCGCTCCGGACGGCCGCCCGTGGGCGGCCAGGTTCCCCCGCCTGACCACGCGCGACCAGGTGGCGGCCGAGATCCTCCTCGCCCACCACCTGGGGGTGCGGTCCTGGGCGCTGGCGATCGGCCCCTCGATGGGTGGCCTGCGCGCCCTGGAGTGGGCGCTCATGGGCCCGGAGGCAGGCATCGGCGTGCGCGGCCTGGCCGCCATCGGCACGGCAGCCCAGACGAGCGCCGACGTCATCGCCTGGTCCCACCCGCAGCTTGCGGCGATCCGGCTCGACCCGGGCTGGCACGGCGGCGACTACTACGGCCTGCCCGACGGCCAGGGCCCGCACGCGGGCGTGGCGATCGCCCGGTACATCGCCCACACCACGTACCGGTCCGGCTCCGAGCTGGACGCCCGGTTCGGTCGCCTGCCGCAGGGCGGCGAGGACCCGCTCACGGACGGCCGCTACGCCGTCCAGTCGTACCTGGACCACCACGGCGACAAGCTGGCCCGGCGCTTCGACGCCAACTCGTACCTGGTGCTCACCGAGTCCATGAACACGCACGACCTGGGCCGGGACCGCGGGGGCGCCGAGGCGGCGCTGACGCAGATCACGGCCCGCACCCTGGTGGTCGCGGTGGACACCGACCGGCTGTTCCCCGCCCAGCAGTCGGCACGCATCGCCGCGTACGTGCCCGGTGCGGACGGCCTGCGCGTCATCTCGAGCGCGCACGGGCACGACGGGTTCCTCATCGAGTTCGACCAGCTCGGGCCGATGGTGCGCGAGTTCCTGGAGGTCGAGCAGGTGCGCACCCACCCCTGAGGGGCACACTGGAGGCATGGCCAAGCTCAACCCCTACCTGGGTTTCAAGGATCAGGCCCGCGCAGCCCTGGAGTTCTACCAGTCCGTCCTGGGCGGCGAGCTCAGCATCATGACGTTCGGCGAGCTGCCCGGCATGCCGGACGTCAGCGACGCCGACAAGGCGCTGGTCATGCACGGCCAGCTCGACACCCCCGGGGGCCTCACGCTCATGGCCGCCGACTCCGGGTCGATGATGCCGTACGTCGCCGCCACCTCCGGTGTCACCGTGGCCCTCACGGGCGACGCCACCGACCTCGACGCCATCCGCGCCGCCTACGGCAAGCTGCTCGACGGCGCCACCGAGACCCTCCCCTTCGAGCTCGCCCCCTGGGGCGACTACTACGGGCAGCTCACCGACAAGTTCGGCATCTCCTGGATGTTCGACGTCGGGGCGCCGTAGCCCGTACCACGAGTCGTCCCGGCCGCGACGGGGATCAGGCGGCGCTCAGCAGCGCTTCGCGGCGCGCCTCCAGGCTCGCCGCCTGATCCGCCAGCTCGCCGGCGCGTGCGGTGAGCGCGCCCTGCACTCCCTCGACGTGCCGCCACGCGGCCTCGACCCGCGCGCCCGCCTCCTCGATCCGGTTCTTCACGGACCAGTCGCTGAAGATGTTGTCGAACCAGAAGTCGAGGGTGTTCGTCAGGGAGTCGATCCCGAGTCCGCCCACGCCGTCGCGCCCCAGGTCGCCGAGCTCGGTGCTCAGCCGGCGCAGATGGTCGTCCGCCTGCCGCATCAAGTCGGTCGCCTTGTCCATCCTGGACCGCTTGGCCATGTCGGCGATCATCCCTCCGCCCAGGAACGTGTCGTAGGTGGCCCACCCGCCTGCGCTGCGCAGCTCCTGGTGGGCGGCGCGCAGGCTGGTGATCGCCTGGCCCGCGGCAGCCTGCGCCTCGGTCACCTCCGTACGCTCCGCGGCGACGGCGGCCTGCTGGCGCAGGATTGCGTCCAGGTCCGACGCCGCCGCCCCTCCGTGCACGCGCACCCAGCGTTCCAGGGCGGTGAACGCGGCTGCCCGGCGGTCGTCCACATCGGTGAACCCGGCGAGCTGCGACTCCAGGGCGGCCACCTCCCGCCCCGCGGCGGCCACACGCGACTCGGCGACCGCCACCGCGTACCGCGCCGCCTGCTCCTCGGCGCGCTCGCGATCGAGCCGCTGCGCACGATCGCCGCGCAGCCCGGCCCAGATCCGGGTGGGACTCAACGTCTCTAGCCGTCCGACGTCGGCCGCCTCGACGTCGTGCGTGGCACGGGCCTGCTCGGCGGCATCGCGCGCCGCGTCGAGCGCGGCGAGCGCGGTAGAGCGGCGGGCCGCCAGCCGGTCCCGGTCGGCGGCGTCGCGCTGGGCGGCGGCGAGCAGGTCGCGCGGGTGAGCCTCGGGGATCGTCACCCCGAAAACGTATCGCGAGCGTGCCGTCGGCGGTTCGCGGCGCTTCGTAGGTGTCGCCCATCCTGCTTGACCTTGATCGCGCTCGAACTCTTAGCCTGCGGTGGTGGCAGACGACGAAGCAGGTCTCACGGTCGCGCAGATGAGCAGCGCGACCGGGCTGACGGCGCACACGCTGCGCTACTACGAGCGTGCCGGGCTGATCCGTCCGGTGACGCGGACCTCCGGCAACCAGCGCCGGTACTCGCCGGAGGACGTGTCGTGGGTGGCGTTCCTGATGCGGCTTCGCGAGACGGGCATGTCGATCGCGCAGATGCGCCGGTATGCGGACCTGCGTGAACAAGGGGCGGTCACCACCGAGGCCCGGCTGCGACTGCTCGAAGCACACCAGGAGGCCCTTCGCGCACAGATCTCCGGGCTGCGCGCCCACGAGAGAGCGCTGGCGAAGAAGATCGACACCTACCAGCGCGACCTCAGCGCACTCCACAACGACACACCGACCGAGAACGGGGCAGACCATGACTGAGACGACGGCTGAGACGACGACACGACACGAGCGGTTCGAGCAGGGCAAGGCGGTACTCGACGCGATCGACGGGGCGGCCGGCGCGAACGTCATCGGCTCGCTCGCCGACATCTCGCCAGAGCTGGCCCACCAGATCGTCGCCTGGGGCTTCGGCGAGATCTACGCCCGCCCCGGCCTGGCCCCGCGAGACCGCCAGCTCGTCACCCTCGGGATGCTCACCGCCCTCGGTGGCTGCGAGCCCCAGCTGGACGTCCACGTCAACGCCGCGCTGAACGTCGGCCTCACCCCGCAGGAGATCATCGAAGCGCTGCTGCACTCGGCCGTCTACTGCGGCTTCCCACGAGCACTGAATGCGACGTTCACCGCGAAGAAGGTCTTCGCCGAGCGCGGGCTGCTGCCAGTCGGGTAGCCGAGGCGCCGTTCGTATAGTGGCGCGGTGTCTATCGAAGCGGTTCAAGCCGCATACGGTCGTCGGGCCACGGAGTACGTCGAACTGTTCGGTTCGATCGACGCCGCGTCCGACGTCGATCGGGCACAGATCCGTGAGTGGGCAGGCCAGGTTGAGGGCAGGATCATCGACGTCGGGTGTGGTCCGGGACAGTGGACGGCGTGGCTCCACGAACTGGGATGCGACGTCGAGGGCATCGATCCCACTCCGGCATTCGTCAACGAGGCCCGCCGTCGCCACCCTCGCCTCTCCTTCTCCATCGGGCGAGCAGAGGAGCTCGGCGCAGCAGACGTGAGCCTGGGCGGGGTGCTCGCCTGGTACTCGCTCATACACACCGACCCCCGTGAGATCGACGTGGCTCTCACGGAGTTCGCACGGTGCGTGCGCCCGGGTGGACACCTCGCGCTCGGGTTCTTCACCGGGCCGAGGATCGAGTCGTTCGACCATGCCGTCACGACGGCATACTTCTGGCCCGTTGACGCCCTCGCTGGCGTTGTCGAGAGCGTCGGCTTCCAGGTCCTCAGCACGAGCACGAGGCACGATCCTGGGGTGCGCCCGCATGGCCTGATCACCGCGCTGCGGCGAGCCGGCGCCTGAGCGGTGCGTCGACGTCGTCGCGGTGGAGCGGCCAACCGGGTCATACCCGGGGCAAGCTGTCGACCGGCGAGATCCTGCCAACTTCGCCAACGAGTTCACGGCCAGCACGCGACCAGCAATCTGCCAACCTTCTGCGCCAACCTTCAGCCCGCCCGTTCGCAGCCCCGCCCGTTCTCCCGTTTACCAGACACTGGCGTTCGAACACTTGTTCGAGTACGATGGAGACCATGACGGTACAGGCCCGGGAGCAGCGCGGGGACGACGACGTCCACGCCGCCGCGGGCGTGGACGGTTCTCCGGGTGCGGGTGAGCGGCCCGATGTGGGTGAGCGGCCCGATGCCAGTGACTCGTTCGGTCTGGATAATCGGTCCGGTGCCAGTGACCCATCGGGTGTGGGCGATCTGGTCGCGCGGGTGCGGGCGTTGGCGGGGGTGGCAATCGAGGATGACGGGTCTTTCGCGGCCCGCCTGTCCGGG
>BCWJ01000032.1 GCA_001592145.1 Xylanimicrobium pachnodae JCM 13526 = NBRC 107786
GGGCTTCGTTCCCGGTGTTGGTGACGGTGGCGGTCAACGTGACCGGGGTGGGTGCCTTGTCCTTGGCGGTGACGCGGGTACTAGTGATTTCCCTGTCCGGGTCAGCCAGGGCGGTGGTGATGGCGGGCCCGTAGGTGACCACGCCCGCGTCACGGCGGATGCCGGTGGTTGGGATGGTGAAGGAGGGGGTGGCGCCCGTGGCGGGGTCGGGGGAGGAGTCGGGGGAGGTGCGGGTGAACGCGTAGGTGGTGTTGGCGCCGGTGTCGAGGTTGTTGACAGTGAATTGGAGGGCGTATCCGTCCTGGGCAGGAACCCCGGTGAACGCGTACGCGCCATCATCGTCAGTGGCGGCTTCTCCGTAGATGGTGCCGTCGCGCAGGAGTTGCACAGTGGCGCCAGACAACCCAGTCAGGGGGCTCTCGTTGGCGATGCCGTCCCCGGCGATGGCGGGGTTGGAGGACGTGTCGAGCCAGACTTTCCCGGACACCTCACCGGTCTTGACCTCTTCGGGCAGGTGGGTGAGCAGGGTGGGGACCTGGTCGCAGGAATCCTCCGTGACCGTCAGGCGACGGGACGGGTAGATGGTGGCCTGCCCGTCGTCGTCGGCGTCGGTGTTGCACGTCGGGTTCCCGGGGACACCTGCAGCGACAATCGCCATTGCGGTAGGGACTACTGGTGGTTCGGGGATGATCCGACCGACGGGCAAAAGCCCAGCGATCGGCGTGGAGGGGGAGTCCACCCACGCCTGCAACACCGCCACCTCATCCGTCCCGGTGGGGCGCAGGAACGTTGCTGAGACAGTGAACGAGGCGGACTCACCGGGCAGCAGGGTCGGGACGGAGTACGAACGCGTGGTCGTCCCGCCCTCGTCGTCAGTCTGAACTGGGGTCAGGCTCGGAGCCGCGCGGTACCACGCCCCATACCGTTGCGTCCAGCACCCCGATGAGTTCCACACGGGGCGAGGCAACACCCAGGCACTGGTTGAGTTATCGAACGCGTTGGGCATTGCGGTGATTTTTGGCGTGGGCCAGCATGACAGGTCCTGGTTGAAGGCCTGGGCTCCCTCGAACATGTGGGACATATCGGCGGCGCTCACCGTGACCCAATCACCAAGGGGTCGGTTGAAAGCAGTTGCGTTGTTGAACATGTAGGACATGTCGGTGACAGATGCGGTGTTCCAGTGATCGACGTCCTGGTTGAAATTGGTTGCGCCGTCGAACATGTGAGACATGTTGGTGACCATAGTGGTATCCCAATCGTTAAGAGATTGGTTGAAAGCGGTCGCGCCGTTGAACATGTAGGACATGTCAGTGACAGATACGGTGTTCCAGTGACCGATATCTTGGTTGAACCTGGTTGCGCCGTCGAACATGTGAGACATGTCTTTGACGGAAGCAGGGATGGCTGCTACGTCCTGCAGTGATGTGGCGTTGCGGAAAGCGTTCGCTAGCGAGTCGGGTCTTGCGTCTCCCCAGGACTCGACCTTGACCAGGGAGCGCATCTCTGACTCCGTTTGGTCGGGCGCACCCAGTGAGGAGTACCGGCCTACAATGCGCGCACGGTAGATACCATCACTGAAATATGTGTGCGCGTTGTCTGTCGACGCCTCATCGACTGTGCCGTCGCCCCAGTCGATGAATGCGCCCGCGGAGGGGTGTCCAATGGCGATCCGTAGTGTTCTGCCCAGCGATGTGTCGAGCACCATCACCGTGGCGTCGATCCCGGCGCCGTAGGATGGAGAACCTCCCCAGTCGGGCAAACGCCCCACCTGATTCCAGTTATTTGCCCGGACAGCGAAGGTGGGCGGTTCCTCAGTGATGAGGGGAACCTTCCATGTCGACAAGTCCTGATCGAATTCGGTGGCGCCCCAGAACATTGACGTCATACTTGTCACGTGACCCGTGTGCCACCCGGCGAGTGATTGGTTAAACGACGGGGCGCCGGAGAACATGTCGTCAAGATCCTGCACACTGCTTGTGTCCCAGTTGCCGATCTCCCCGTTGAAGTCGTACGCACCGCTGAACATGTATCGCATGCTGACGACACTTCGGGGGACCCAACCGTTGAGGTCTTGGTTGAAGCGCATCGCGTTGTAGAACATGTATGACATGTCGGTGACGTTCTGCGTATGCCAATTGCCGATGGACTGATTAAACGAAAGAGCATCCCAGAACATGCTGCTCATGTCCGTGACCTTCCCGGTATCCCAACCCGAAATGCTCTGGTTGAAGGACGTCGCGCCGCGGAACATTGTTGCCATGCTGGTTACGTTCGAGGTGTCCCACCCTCCGATTTGCTGATCGAAGTCCTGCGCCCCGTAGAACATGGAAGACATGTCGGTCACGGTACTTGGTGGTGTCGCCAGTGTCTGGATCTCAATTCCGAGTGCGTTGATAGCGCGTTCGTCACCAAACCAGCGATCAACGGAAACCGGTCCCAAGTAGGGCTCGTTGGTTGTGCTTCCCACCAAAGGAGACTCTGTGGCAATGGAGAATGTCGCCCGGTAGGTCCCTGGCTGCGCGAACACGTGTGAGACCGCCTGACGATGGATCCCGTCTTGGGGCAACGGTGTGGCCTCTGTTGGAGTCCCGTCTCCCCAGTCGGTGTAAACCACGGAGCCAGGGGTGTCTGAGCCGAAGTACATGGATCGCTGCTGCCCGTTGCCAGAGGTCTCGAATGTGGCGTCCAGATGCCGAAGGGATGGGCAGTCCTCGTCACAGCCGGATACGGAGACCGCAGTGGCGCCGTCCGGAAGACGAGTGGAGATGACTGCACCCTGGATGGGGTTGGTGCCCGTGTTAGTAGCGGTGCCGTCCCAGGTTGAAGCGCACTGGCCGTCTGTGTCCGAGCACGTCGTCACCGCGTTGTGGATGTCTAGGCTTATGCCAGGAGAGGGCTGGTGATATCCGAAGTCAACACCCATTACGGAGTCCCCGATGGCAAGGTCGATCGGTGATGACTGGGGGGCTGCGGTAGCACCGTACTTACCCCGGTAGGAGTAGGTCTGCTCAACGGGTAGCGTTTGACCGTAGTAGGTGGTGACGGTGGCGGGCGCCTGTTCCGCTGCGGGATGGACCTGGACGACATATTTGCCCGCACGAAGGCGGGAGATCGAGTACTGGCCCCGCTCGTTCGTGGTGCTATCCGCGACCGAGGTCTTCGAGACCGTCCCCGCGTCGTCAACGGAGTGCACGGACACCGCCACATTCGCAAGCCCCGCCTCGTCTCTGTCCATGCGGCGGTTGCTGTTGTTGTCCCACCACAAGGTCCCGGTGATGGTCGAGTCGACGACCGTCACAGGAGCAGGCAGGGCGGCCGGAATGGGTCGAGGACTGGTGGTGAAGGTGGGTCCAGGCCACAAGATGAATCTGTCCCCAGGTTCGGAGCCACTGGCCGACGCGGAGATGTGAAGGACTGCTGTGGACAGGGTGGGGCCAGCGGTGATGACTACCCGAAGCGCGGTGGCATTGCGAAGTTTCGAAGGAGTGGCGTCCGCGACGGTGCACCACTTCGTGTATGCGTTGCATCCCGATCCTGTTCCCGTCGGTGCGCCGGGGACGGTGGCGGGGTCGGCTGTTGGTTGGGTCGCCAGTGTGTAGTAGGCGGTGGCGCGGTCGGTGGTGTCCTCAACTTCGAAGGAGACGGAGTTCAGAGAGTAGGAACCGTGATAGGAGGATGATGCAGGTCCGGTGTACGAACCCGATTGGACGAGGGCGTCATCGAGAAGGACGCCATCGTTGTTCCGAGGCAGGACGAGCACCGTGTCTGTGTCGCCGCCTCCTTGGTCTCCAATTCCGTCGGATGAGAACACCTCCCACGTCCAGTCCAAGGGATCACCGATTTCGACCCGGGAATCGTCCGGTGTGTTCAGCGAGGCGTTGACGGTGCGATAGGTCGTAGCCATCGAAGCGGAGACAGGGTTAGCGGCGGCGGTGATGGTGGTCCCCGCGACGTCGACGGCGGCAGTTGCGGATGCGACAGCCGTGACCTGGTTCGTGCTCTTGGGTAGAGCGCCTGCGACCTTTGCGGTGTAGGTGATTGGGGATAGGTCACCATTCCCGAGGGGCCTGTTCGTCCATGTAGCAATACGGGTGGTGCCCCCGGTGGGGGTGAAGGCGAGAATCGCTCCCGTGGAATCGTCTGATCCGCAAACGCGCCCGGTCTTGGGGTCTGGCTTCGCGGGGGTGACCTTCATCGTCCAGCCCGGGGTGGTGTTGGTCGGGGAGGTCAAACACTTGTCGAGTCCGACGGTAATGATGGCGGTGAGTGGGTCGGTGGTACGTGGCAAGTTCTGCGCGCTTGAAGAGACCTGGAACGCGAGCCGCTGACCGGGTGCGGCTGCAGGAGAGTAGATATCCTCGGTGCTGGTGCCATCGATCGCTGTGACGATGTGGTTGAGAACAATGGATGCGGACGAGGGTTGACGGAGCAACACTGCACTGGTGCTTCCTCCGGTGATCGCCTCTACCTGGGTTGGTGAGACGATAGCGCCCGCCTCGGAAACGGAGAGTATGGCAGCGTCGTCAGACAGGTCCTGGCGCACGGTCAGAGGAATGTTCGCGTAGGTGTTTCCTGCGCCAGTGTCGGTACCTGTTGGCACCGTGTCGGGAGAGGTGAGAATGCGAACCGCGTGGGCGGTCGAGTCTGGGGCTCCGGTGATCCACCCACTCGAGGCGGGGTCCTGGATTTGTGCTGCGGTCTTGGAGATTGCGGACCACTGCACCTGGTATTGACTTGGGTCCATGTCGCCGGTCGGTCTGGAGACGGTGACGGGGGCACGTGTGGTGTCGAAGACGTATTGATCAGGATTCCAGGAGGCGCCCAGAATGAGCCGGTCGCCCGTCCCGGACGGGACTTGCGAGGCGTATACCTCCGGGCGGGCCACCAACTCTGTGCCCGGGCCAGCGCTACCGGCGGCCCAGAACAAGTGAGAGTAGTCCCGAGAGGACAGCGGTGCCTTGCCTACATGCGTGTTGACGTCCTCCCAGATCGTGCTCGCTGGGTCCCATGGTCCGACCAGGTTTGTAGAGAACTGCGCTCCCGCGGGAGGTTCAGGAAAGCGCATGACGCGGGCAACTGAGTAGTCGTTGTTCGCGAGTGGACGTCCCTCGGGGGCTCCGATGGAGGAGTCGTCCGTGGACACGTCGGCGCCCTGATGGTCGCCGGGTTGCCAATCGGTAACGTTGTTCAGCAAGGCGGGGTCAACGGAGAAGGACCCAGGGTCAACGCTCAGGTGTGCAAGGTAGTCAGCGGTTGCGCCTTCGGAGAGGTTTGGCCACCCGCTGGGCAGGGTGAAGTCGATGCGCACGGGTCCGGCGGTGGAAGGAATGGTGATGTGTCCGTCCGTGACAGGGGCCGCCGTGCTGTCAACTTGCCATTCAGTGTCGTCAGGGAACGCAGAGACGTCCAGGGTCCCAGACCACGGGTTTGTGATGGATGCGCCCTTCGTGGGGGAGAACCCCTGGTGGCCCAGCGGAACGGGAGTAGCCATGAAATAGCCGGACGCAGACTCCGACCAGTCCAGCGGCGACCCTACGAATACACTTCGATGGTCGTCGGAGAGTGATGTGAACGGGGGTTGGGTGAGAACGACGTCGGCAGCCGGGGCGGAGACGACGGTCACATCGGCAGACTGTGCCTGTGAGTGCGGTTGGGCTCCACCGCTGGCGACTTCGACGGCGACCCCCTGTTCACCGATCACCTGGGCGCCGGTGTCCAGCGCGGTTAGGGTTAGTGGCGCGGTGAGGGTCTCCGAAGCCCCAGCCGGAACGGTGTATGTACACACGTCCCCGCTGCGCGTGGCCTTAACAAAATGCCCGTCGCGACAAAGTAGGTCGCCCACCGGAGACCACGCAAGGTACTGGGTCGTCTTGATCGTGACCGTCACTGTGCGCGCCGCGGGGCGCGCGGAGAACGTGAGACCAACGCTGTAGCCCACTGTGTCTCCAGACGACACCACACCATCGGTGGGTGTGTCGTCTCCGACGGGGAACCCATTTGCGGTCGTGATGTACGACGCGTCCTTGGTGCCCTGTCCGGTTCCGTCGAACGTTTTCGTCACGGACGCGGACGCGAAGGGGTTGGGTGCCGCGGCCTGCGCGGTGGAAATGCCCCCTGCTCCTGCCATCGCGGCGACTAACACGACACACGTCGCCGAAGCAGCGGTACGTCGTACTCGCTCGGCCAGCGTCAGCGGCTTGCGATGCTGTGGGGTGTACCCCCGCAGCATCCTGTGCAGCACTTCAGCGACAGTCTCGCGGTAGCGGGGAGGGATCGGTCGGAACGTCACACCTTCCCATGTGGGACGAGGGTTTCGCCTGATCCGACTCAGCCGCCCTCAGGCGGCCTGCGCCCCCGGTTCGGTGTCCGTCGCGCGGGCGATGCGCTGCGCGATCAACGGCAGGTAGTCCGCCTCCCGCTCGACCGCGATCACGTCGTAACCCTCGCGCAGGGCCGCTTCGGCGGTGGTGCCTGACCCGGCGAACGGGTCCAACACGACCCCAGCCTCCGGGACGGCCAGGCGCAGCAGGGTCCGCATCAACGCCAGCGGTTTGACCGTGTGATGTTGGACGACTTCCCCGTCCGGGCGGGTCCAGCGGGGCCGTTCCGCACCGCGCGCCTTGGGGCAGTACACCAGCCGGGCGTCGTCGACACCGGCGGTCGTGTGGAAGAACCGGGACGCGCCGCCCACGTCGTCGGAGGGCTTGGCGGCCCCGGACTGACGGTCCAGATCCGCGACCGGGCAGCGCGGCGCGCACCGCCATGTCTCAACCGTCTCGGTGCCCGGAGACCGTTCGGTCAGGCCCTCCTGCCCGCCGTGCCCGCCGGTCGAGATACCGCCGGTGCCGCGTGTGGACGGGAAGTGGGTGTCCGTCTTGACGGTGGTGGACCCGGCCCGTTCACAGTCGGGGCTGTGGGACAGCATCAGGTTCGCTGGCCAGCGTCCCGGAGCGTCCCAGTTCTTCTGCGGCAGGGTGCTGGCGTCCCCGTAGATGGCGTTCGCACGCGGCTTGGACCCGAAGTCGGCGTGCCGGTTCTTGTCCTTCGCCTCGTGCTCGTCGGCGGGGGACGCGAACGAGACTCGGGCCCGTTCGGGGAACAGGCGCCCGGTGCCGTGGACGCGCTCGTTCGCTGCGGCGGTACCGGTGAACGGTTTCCGCATCACGAGCACCGGCTCGTAGCCCGGTTTGAGCACCCCTTTCGCTTTCGGCATCCCGCTGCCGAAAATCCAGGCGATCGTGTCCCTGGGCTCGAACCCGGCCAGCCGCAACGCCAGGCTCATCAGGTCGGCGGTGCGGGCCGATGCGAACACCAGCGCATACCCGCCCGGTTTGAGGACCCGGTACACCTGATCCCACAGGGCTGGGGGCGGCACGAACCCGTCCCAGGTCATCTGGTCGAACCCGCGCCCCACCTTCGGCATGTAGGCCCGGTCCCCGGACGCCCACGCGGTGATCGCGGCCACCACGGCGGACGGGGCGATGGTGGACAGCCCGTAGGGCGGGTCGGTGACCACCGCGTCGACGCTCGCGTCGGGCAGGTCGGTCAGCACGTGCAGGGCGTCACCGTGCAGCACGACAGGAGAAGGCACGGGTCAGGCCACCAATCCGGTTGAGGTGCGAGGGAGGCGGGCGAGCAGGGCGCCCGGCTGCGGGGCGGTGTGCGCCCACGCGAGCGGTTCGGCGATGGTCACGATGCGCGCCCATTCCTCCAGGTACGCCTGGGCGGGTTCGTGCGCGCCGAGGATGACCGCGTTCTCCAGCGACCCGGCGGCCACGGTGGAGAAGTTGAACGAGCCGGTCCACGCGGCGTACGGGTCGAGCACCCGCCCGGTGGGGGTGTCCCGCCACGCGCACGCGACGAGGAACTTGTCGTGGAGCAGGGGCCGGAACTTGGTGGCCGGGCCGAACCCGGCGCACGCGAACCGGGGCAGTTCGCTCTGCGAGTCGCCGAGCAGGCGTCCGGGGATGTGGGCGGGACTGATCTGGGAGCCGGTGTGCAAGGCGAGCGTGTACGCGGACGTCACCTTCCGGTTCGCCGGTTTGCTGCCCTCCGCCCCCTTCCAGTGGCTCTCCTTCTGGATGACGAGCATGGCGGGGCGGGCGGCCAGGTGCTGCAGCACGACCGGGTTGCGCACCCAGGCGACGCACCCGACCACCACGTCCGCGCCGTCGATGAACCCGACCAGCGCGTCCAGGCAGTTGCCGTGCACGACGGTGACCGGCACCGCGTCGAACGACGCGATCCGGGTGGCTGGGCCCGGGTACAGGGTGTGCAGGGACGCGGCCTTCACCTTCGGCTTCGCGGCGGTCTTCGCCTTGCCGGGGGTGGCGGGCATCAGTCGGGCACCTCGGCGGGCCACGTCGGCACCACGACCACATCCAGCCCGTGCGCGCGCCACATGCGGATCACGGAGGGCCGGTCGTCGTAGACCCGCACGATGGTCCCGTACCGGGCGAGCACGTCCGCGAGGAGCGCCTCCTTGACAACGGTGTCCGTCTCCCACGGGCCATGCGCCCGCATGACCACCTCGGTGACCGGCAGGTGGTGGGCGGCGAGCATCGCCTCGGTGACGGCGCGGCGGGCCGCGTCGCGAGCGGTGAGCACCACGCACGGGTGTCCGGCGGCGGCGGCCTGCCGTAGCGCGTCGTGCACCCACCCGATCGGGGGTGCCGCTTGTGCGGTGGTGAAGAACCGGTCCCACGCGGCGGGGTTGTCCTGGTCGGCGGGTCCGGGCAGGTACGCGCCCACATCGAACAGGGTGCCGTCGAAGTCGAACACGTACGCCCCGCGCCCGGCGGCGGCGGTCACCGGGCGCCCCTGATGGCCAGGACGGCGGCGAGCACGGTGTACCCGATCAAGGCGACCGAGAGCAGCCATTCGCGGGCGCCGCCGGTCTCCCCGAGGATCGGGATGCCCATGTAGCCGTTCTTCTTCCAGAACGGGGTCTCGATCACCGGCTTGGGGGTCAGCGGCCACAGCCATGGGATGCCCTCGGTGGTCAGCGAGTCGCCCACGCAGTGCGCCAGCGCACCGACCGCGACCGCGACGGGCAGCCACCAGGTGGTCGCGGGTGCCGCGAACGTGACCAGCACCGCCCCGACCACCCCGGCCAGCCACGCCAACGTCTTGCCGGGCATCAGTTTCATCGTGGTCAAACCGAGCCCGACCAGCACGAACGCGTACAGTGCGGCACCTAGCTGAAGGGTTCGCCCAGGCGCCAGCCAGCCGCCCAGGTAGTGCAGCAGCGGCAGCCCGGCAAAGTCGGCAGGGACGGCCCAGCACCATCTGGACGCGGCGACTGCCAGCGCGGTGGTCGCGGCGATCCCGACCAACGAGTGGGTGCCGTGCCGGTGCCCGCCGGAGAACGTCCCGACGATCTTCCCGATGATGGTGGTCACCGGTGGCAGGGCGCGGGTGGCGGTCGCGGCGTGGTGATCCAGGTCGGGCAGCAGTGCCGCCCCGGACGCGACCGCGGCCCCCAGTAGGACCGGCGCCACCCCGTGCACGTGGAGCAGGTTCACCGAGATCGGGGTGGTGGACGCGATGGCGAGCCACCCGGCCGCGCCGCTCAGGGCGTGCGAGTGCCCCATCATCGGGCACCCCCTGCGGACGGGTGGGCGAGGTGGGGCAGGGCAGCGGGTTCACGCATGCCTGGTATGTGGGATGAAGGCGCGGCCTGGTCGGTTGCCTGGTCAGGCGGCGGCGGACCCGAAGCACCACATTGAGAACTCCATGTGGGAGGCGGCGGGGGCGGGTGCGACGTTCACGGGCTGCGGTCGGCGCGCCGTCTCCGCCGGGGCGGGTAGTGCACGGACCGGAGCGGGGGCGGCGCGCCTCCGGGACGGTGCCCGCGGCGCGGGGGTGGTCTCGGTGGGGTCCGGGGCGGGGTGCAGTGTGCCGAACAGGGTCAGGTCGAGCCCGAGCGTGCGGGTCTCTGCGGCCTGGCCCGAGTCGGTGTACGGGACCGGTTCGACGTCGTTGACGACCAGGCGCGCCACCGTCGTGACGGTCTCGGCCCCTTCCTCGTCGGTGGACACGATCTCGCGCTGGTCTCGGCGAGCCTTGATCGCGACCACGGATCCGTTGGTCAGCATCGCCGCCATGCCCGGTTCGGTGCGGAACGAGGCGAACTCGATGGCGCCGGACTGCCCTTCGAGGGTGCCGGACACCAGCATCCCGCTCTTGAGCAGTTTCTGGGCGGCGCCGGTGACCATGCCCAATGTGCGCACCACCTTGCGGGTCGAGGCGTGCACCTTACGGATCGGCATGACGTCCTGAGTGGACAGCCGGGTCCGTTCCCCGGTGTACGGGTCCTCCGCGTAGTCGGCCATCTGGAACCCCTTAACCTGCGCCTGCAGCGCCTTCATCGGGTGGTCTCCGACGAACACGCCGATGTACTTGTGGGCGCGCACCGCCTTCTCGACCACCCCCCACTCCTCGGTGCCGGGGGTGACAGTGGGCGCGTCGGCGACGACCCGCACGATCCGGGCCTGCGCCTTGCGCGGGCCGAACTCGTCGCACGCACCGGAGGTGACCAGCGCGGTGAGCACCTTGGAGTTGAGGCGTTGCCCGTCGTGCCGCACCCGGGCGGCCAGGTCGGCCAGGGACGTGAACGGGCCGCGCGCGGTGCGTTCGGCGACGATCGCCTCCGCCATCGCGCCCACGTCCCGGATCTCCCCGAGGCCCAGGGTGATCGCGTCGTCGGAGGTGGCGGTTGTCTTGACGTCCCCGGTGTTGACGGACGGGGGCTGCACGGCGATCCCGTCCGTCTTGAGTGACGCGAGCATCGCGGCGCGCCGTTCCGAGGCCTTGGTCACGGACAGCATCGCGGCCCCGTACGGGGCAGGCCAGTTCGCTTTAAGATATGCGGTGACAAATGAGAGATAACCGTAGGCGTAAGAATGCGACTTGTTGAACAAGTAGGATGCCGACCCCTCGAACGCGACCCACAAGGCGTCCAGCGTCTTGCGGGCGAACCGGACCCCTTTGGCGCCGCGCCCGGACGTGCCGCCGTCGAAGAACAAGTCGCGCAGCGACAACATCTTCGCCATGTCCTTCTTGGAGAAGGCCTTGCGCAGAGTGGACTTCTGCCCGGCGTCGAACCCGGCGATCCGCTCCGCCAACTGCATGATCTGTTCCTGGTAGGTGATCACGGCGAGCGTGTTGCCGAGCACCGAGTCGATCACCTCGACCTCGGCGGGGTCGGTGGTCAGGTAGTCGTAGTCGACCTGCTCGGTCCCGGCCTTGCGGCGCGCGAACGCATCGTGTGCGCCGACGGCCATCGGGCCGGGCCGGTACAGGGCGAGGAGCGCGGAGAGGTCTTCGAGGCTGGTGGGGCGCACCTTGGTCGCCAAGGTGGTCAGTCCCTCCCCGTCCATCTGGAACAGCCCGGAGGTGTTCCCGCGCGCGTACAGGTCGTAGGCGGCGGCCACCCGCGAGTCGTCGAGGTGGTCCGGGTCGGGCAGGTGGTCCAGGTCGACCGTCTCCCCGGTCAGGGCGGCGATGTTGCGCACCGCGGCGGTGACGATGTCCAGGTTGCGCAGCCCGAGCACGTCCAGTTTCAGCAGCCCGGCACCCTCGATGCCTGCCGCTTCCCACTCGGTCACCGACGGGGTGTCCTCGGTGAACGACGCTTCGCGGCGCAGCGGGACCAGGTCGGTGAGCGGTTCGTCCCCGATCACGACCCCGCACGCGTGGATGGACTTGCCCATCGCGACCGACTCGAACCGGGTGGCGAGGTTCGCGATCTCACGCCCGGGTGCCCCCAGGTCGTCGAGCACCTTGTAGAACGCGGCGCCCTCCTGGTCGCGGGTCTCCTTGATGCGTGCGAACGGGTACGGTTTCGCCCCGTCCATCGGGACCGCCTTGGTCAGTTTGTCGCCCATCCACGCCGGGTGCCCGAGCGCCTGCTGCGCGCGTTTGATCGCGCCACGGGACGCGGCCACCTGCAAGGTGCCGATCTGGGCGACGAACTCCTGCCCGTACAGGGCGGTCAGGTGGCGGAGCACCTCCGGGCGGCGGGCCTGCTCGAAGTCGGAGTCGATGTCGGGCATGCCGACACGGGTGGGGTCCAAGAAGCGTTCGAACAGCAGCCCGCCGCGGATGGGGTCCACGTTCACGATCCGCAGCGCGTACGACGTGGCCGCCCCGGCGGCCGAGCCGCGGCCCGGGCCGGTGGCGATGCCCTGGCTGCGCGCCCACCCGATCATCTCGGCGACGATCAGGAAGTAGCCGTGCATGCCCATGGACACGATCACGGAGCGTTCGGCGCGCAACCGGTCCTTGACCTCGGCGGGCAGGGGGCTGCCGTAGCGTTCCTTGGCGCCGTCGAGGACCAGGTGGTCGAAGTGCAGCAGTTCGATGTCGTCGTCCGGGTGGCGCAGGCGGCGCCGGGCGCAGCCCTCGCAGTCGGGCGGCACCGCGAACTTCGGAAGGCGCAGGCGCCCGTCGAAGCCGAGCAGGTCGTCCTCGATCCGGTCCACCACGGCGACCGTGTTCGCGCACGCCTGCGCCCACCAGTCCTCCTCGCGCAGGGCGTACATCTCCGCGGCGGTGCGCAGCCAGTACCCCTCCCCCTTGAAGCAGAACCGTTCGGAGCGGGGTGCCTTGAGGTTCGACTGGGTCTGGATCGCGAGCCACGCCTCGTGCGCGTGCGCGTGCCCCGCCTTGGTGTAGTGGGAGTCGTTGGTCGCTACCAGGTCGATCCCGTACTCGGCGCCCAGGTCCGCCAGTCGTTGCGCGACCCCGTCCTCGTCGGGGACGTCGTGCTCCATCACCTCGATGTACACGTTGTCCTTGCCGACGGCGGCGATCAGGGCGTCCAGCCCGGCGCGGGCCCCGGCCTCGTCACCGCGGGCTAGGGGACCGGCGACCGGGCCACCCAGGCAGCCGGTGAGCACGATCAGCCCGTCCCCGTGCTCGGTCAGCAGGTCGTAGTCGATCAGCGGGTGCTTGCCCTTGCGGGAGTGCTGGGACGCCTCGTGCATCAGCAGCAGGTTGCGCCACCCGGCCCGCGTGCGGGCCAGGACTGTCAGGTGCTGGTAGTCGGCGGTCTTGGTGGTGTCCCCGTCGCGCTTGTCGAGCGTGCCGGGCGCGAACCGGGACCCGATCGCGAGGTACGCCTCGATGCCGAGGACGGGCTTGATGCCCGCCGCCTTGGCTGCGGCGGCCAGTTCCCAGGTGCCCGCGGTGCTGCCGTGGTCGGTGACCGCCAGACCGGGTTGCCCATCCGTGGCTGCTGCCGCGACCGCGTCTTTGATCTTGGTCATCCCGTCAAGGTCGCTGTACTCCGTGTGCACGTGCAGGTGCGCGAAGCGGGGTGGCTTGATCGGTGCGCTCACGGTGACCATGTGGGTTGGGCGCCGAAACTGATCCGCCCGTGCTTGCTTGCTTGCTAGCACGGGCGGGTGGACGGTTCGGGGCGCGGGCCTACTCCTCGGCGAGCGCGGCGACCTCGGTGAGGTTGTCGAACGACGCGGCCAGCACCGGGTTGGCGCGGACCGCGTCCATGGCTTCGATCACTGCGACCACGGGACCGTCGAGCAGGGCGGGCAGCGTGCCTGCCTCGTCCGCCCAGTCCAGCGCGTCCGTGACCGTGTCGGTGACACTTGCCCCGCCGGGGGTCAGCGGGACGGTGCCGATCCAGTCGGTCGCGACCCGGCACAGTGAGTGCAGGCGCGTGTGTGCTGCAGTCAACGACACGCCGGTGCGGTCGACCCCGGCCAGGTCGAGCAGATCAGACAGCAGCCCTTCGGCGGCGATGACCCATGACGCGGCCATCAGGTCCGTGATCAGCGCCTGCGTCTGAGCGAGCGCCCAGTCCGGTTCGGCGGGCCGTTCGGTCCAGTCGGACAGGTCGATCGTGTCCAGGACCGGGTCGGTCGAGCCGTCCAGCCACCGGCGCACCCGGTCGAGCACCGCCGGGTCGGTGGCGTCCAGGTCGTACAGGCCCAGCACGTCCACCCACCCCTGCTCGGGGTCGTACAGCCCGGAGGTCTCGACTTCGAGCGCGACCCGTACGGCGTACTCCGGGTCGGACTCCGGGCGGGTCGTGCCGTCCTCGAAGGTCAGGTCGTAGCGAGACGCGAGCCGGTCCGGGAGCCACAGCAGCGGGTGTGTCATCGCTTCAGGGCGTGTCCCCGCCCACCGGCGTCCGGCAACGAACCCGGCGTCCGGGTATGCGGGCAGCGGCACCGCCACCAGCGGGGAGGTGAGTACATCCGCCGGGGATAGCCCCCAACCGTCGGTGGCGGCACGCAGGCGTTGCCGGACCAGGGTGTGCAGCGCGGTACCGCCCGTGCCGGGCATCAGGAGGTGCTCCCCGGGGTCGGTCAGCCAGGCGTGGCGGGGAGGGGTCAGCAGGTCCATGTGGCGAACTCCGAAGCGTGAGGGTCGGGAACAGGGGCTAGGCCGCCACCGTGGCGCGCGCAGCGGGGCGGGCCATCGCGGCGGCGGTGCGTGCGACCCGCACGGGACGGGCCACGGGCTGGACCCGGTGGGCGGGCAGGGCGCGGCCCGTGGCCGCCACCCCGTCGACGAACCGGATGATCGCGTCGCGCATCTGCGTCAGGTCGTGCGGCAACACGTCCTCGGGCACGCGCAACGTCCGTGCCAGCATCGTCCAGTGGTAGGGGGACGGGTGCATCACGGTAGGACCGGTGTCGGTGCGGGACTTGCGGTCCTTCCAGGAGTACGCGGTGTACTCGTCCTTGAAGAACTGCGAGATGAGCGCGGTGGTCAACGCGGCGTCCACGCCGTGGGGGGCCAGGATGCCGACCATCTGGAACCCGACCCGCTTGCGGGTGTCGGTGCGCGGCAGCGGCAGGTCGGTCAGGGCCTCCATCGTCAGTGCATAGGCGAGCCCAGCGGCATGCTCACGCTGCGCGAGCCGGTCCATCTGCGGCGCCGACCACGACGACCACAGGTCATGTAGGGCCGGGTCTCCGACCCCGTCGAGCGCATCGTGCGCGAGCGTGGGGTCGGCGGTGACGTCGGCGAACAGGCGGCGGCGCAGCCGGGAGTCGAGGGGCCGCGCCAAGGCGGGGACACCGCCGAGCACATGGGTGCGCACTTCCGCCCCGTACGCGAGCGTCCGGAACTCGGGGGACTCGTTGCGCACGATCGCCTCGATCGAGGCCAGCGCCGTGTCGGAGTAGGCCAGGTGCGCGGACTCGTGCAGGGCGTCGTCCTCGGCGGAACGGACCTGCAGGCACGCGAACGTGTCGAACACGGAGACGCAGGGCTCGTCGCCGTGCGGGGCGGGGGTGGGGTCTACCGGGGAGACGTACCCGGACGCCGTGGAGAAGTGGTCGATGATGGTGTGCCGGATGACGCTGGGCAGGATGTGCCGCAACCATCCCTGCGCGGAGTCCCCCCGCACGGGTGCGTGCAGGTCGAACCGCGGCCCGTTCTTGCACATGCGGGAAAACAGGCCGCTGTCGTCGGCGAGCCCGAGCGCGGTCCCTGCCGGGCTGGTCCCCGAACACCCGGTGACCGCGGTGAAGATGTAGACCTCGCAGTGACGCACGATGTCGTCGCGCAGGTGCGCCTTGGACCACGTGCCGCGCAGGTAGGCGTCGGCCGCCTCCTGGGCGGCGCCGGACGTGAACATCTCCCAGGCGATCTTGCGGCGTGCGTCCGCCTCGTCCAAAGTCCCGGCGAGTGCCGCCGTGGCCAGCGCGCGCACCCGTTCGTCGAGACTGCTGATCTCCGTCAACTGAGTTGCCCCTTCGGCTTCGGTCCTTGATTGGCATGGTTCACAGCACAGGTGGGACGGGCGGGGGCGGCTCGTCCGAATCGTTGCCGCAGCGAACTTCTTTCGAAGATACGGCGGCCCCAGCACGGCGGGGTAGGTGCTCCGGGTGCCGCGTCAGGGCACCAGTCCGGAAACCCCACCGAACCGCCGCCTCCGTGAAGGATTCGTGCACGCCAGAGCCGTTCCTGATGACAAGAGCGTGTGATGTGCCGAACAGCAGCGGTGGGAACGAAACGCGCCACCACCTGCGGTAGCGGTCTCGCAGGGTGGACACCGCGGCGTGGGAGCGTGGCGGTGGCCGTCATCGGGACGGCTCCACAGAGGTCAGGGCGGCACTGACCGCCGCTGCGTAGTCGTCGACTGTGGGGGGCCATTCGACGGCGTCGAGCATCGCGAGCCGCTCCCGGGTCTGGGGGCGCAGCCCGATGCGCTGCGCTCCCATCAGGGCGAGGACCGCGGCGTCCGCGTCGTCCGAGGTCACGAACCGGTGATCGGGGAGCAGGCGGCGCAGCCCGACCGCGACCCGCGCCTTGTCCGCACCTCCATGACCGGCCGCCCACTTCGCGCGGGTGCGCGGAGCCACCTGCGCGACCGGGCACCCCATGGAGCGCGCCTCGGCCACCAGTCGGTGCCAGAGCCCAGCCCGGTCCCACTCCTTGCCGCCGGTCGAGTCGTAGGACGGCCCCTCGATCACGACGAGCGCGCCGGGAACCAGCCAGGGGCGCACCTCGGTGACGATGTGCTCGATGCGGGCCGCCGTCACGGTGAGTGGGTCACGCTGGTGCCCGCTGGTGGGGACCACGCCTGCCACGCACCCGTCGGCGGTGATCTGGGCCAGCCCGGTCGACGTCAACGACACGTCGATGCCGAGGACCACCGTGGCGCACAGCGGCACGCCGACGGTCTCGTCCAGAGCCGGTCGCGGCACGTGCACCTCGCAGCGTCAAGAACGCCGTCGCGGCGCCCAGTCACAAGGCACCATGCGCAGTTTCCGAGGAGGCCGCGGCAGCCAGGACCACCTCGCGGGCACAGGCGAGCACCTGGTCGAGCAGGGCGGGAACGTCGGTGCGGGGCACCTTCGCGTAGGCGGCCATCAAGGTACGCACCGAGCGGTGCGCCGGGTCGAGGTCCGTGTCCAGCACGGTGGCCAGCCACACCCGGGCCACCATGCCGACCGCCTCGGAGCGTTGGGCGCAGGCGGCAAGGATGTCGCGGGTCAGTTCCTGGCTGGTGAGCAGGTCCATCAAGGCGCTGAGCCCGTCGCCGTGCATCCCGTCAGTGGTGACCGGTTCGAAGAACCCGACCGCGTCCACCGACAACGGCGCACTGCCGGGCGCGACCAAGTCCGCCTCGGTGACCAGGATCCCCTCCCGGGCCGGGTCCTTGCGGGTGGCCCGCAACCGCACGTTGGTGGCGGTGATGACCTCCTCGGGAGACGGGGTACGGCCCAGGTCGGCGGTCAACTGCGCCAGCGTGCGCTGCACCTCACGGTAGCGGCGTTGCGCGCCGACACTGCCCGACAGGCTCGGCAGTTCGTGGTCCAGCAAGGACCGCACCTGGGCGCGCGACTCGGTACGGACCTGCACCTCGAAGGTGATCGACGGGTTCGCGGGACGCCACCCGGTGGCGGTGCGCTCGATGATCTTCGCCGCGGTGACCGCCAAGATGTTCGCAACATCCCCGGTCAAGGACAGGTCACGCACCCGGGCGGCACGCAGCATGGAGGATGCCATGCGCTCGAACTGCCCGGCGCGCGAGTGCAGGAACGCGTTGACGGCGGGCGCACGGCGCGGGCCGGGCAGCGCGGCGATCTCGGCGACGACCTCGTTGGTGGCCCGCGGTGTGGTCAGGTCGATCTGGTGGCACATCTAGCGCTCCTGGGCCCAGGCGGCGTCGAACGGGGCGGGGGAGAGCGGAAAGTGCTCCCACAGGGGGCGGCGGCGCTCCGTCAGCACGTCGCACAGCGCCGCGAACCGTTTGCCGCCTGCGCGCGGATCCAGCAGCCATGCGACGTCCAGGTCGTGAACCGGGCGGTGTCGGGCGCCTGGCGCGGACACGGCGACCACCTGGGCGACCGCTGCGTGGGCTCGGCGCATCGACCAGCCGGGCTGCGCGGCAAGCAACTGGCGCAGACCGAGCCGGAGCAGCGCCCGCCCGTCCGCGGTGGCCGCCGCCCGGATCGCGTCCCAGACGGTGGCGTCCTCGAACGTGTCGTCAGCGATCAGCAGCAGCGCCTCGGCGCGTTGACGTTGGGCGCTGTACCGCGCCTGCGCCATCTGCCCGACGGACCACAGGGTGCGAGCCGGTCTCGGGCGGCGGGTCTGCTCGCCGGACGGCACGGGACTGGGGGGAACGGGCACCGGGGTCGGGGTCGGCCACCGGGGGGCTGTGCCCGGTCCGGTCACGAGGCCCGCCGCCGACCGAACCGGGCCCGCCTGCGCGGCGCGTCGGGCACTGGGGCGAACTCGGTGCGCCCGGTGATGGCCGACAGGGCCGTGAAGGCGACCCGTCGCAGGTCGGGGTTGTCCACGGGCAGGTGCCCGGACGACATCTGCGCGGCGATCTGCGGGTCTCGGCGCACCACGCCCACGCACCGGGCGTCGGCTCCCATCTTGGCCTGGCATGCCTGCGCGACCGCTTGCCCGTCACCGTCCGCCGAGTTGAGGAACCACATCAGGTGCTCGGCGGGGACCCCGCGAGCCACCAGGGCGCGAACCCGTTCAGCCAGGTTGGCCAGCGAGGTCGCGGACCCGCCGATGATGCCCATCCCGAACGCGCCCGACATCAGCAGCGGCACGAACACGCCGTCCCACATAGGGGAGTCGGACGCCTCGAAAATCTGGGTGTCGATCACGACCAGGTCCGAGACCTGCCGGGCGTGCTCGATCACGGACGAGTACGCGGTGGCGGGCACGGACCGGGCGGCGTCCCCGGGCGGGGCCGCGGCCAGCGCGAACTGGGCGCGGGTCGGGTCGTCCCGGTACGCGGCGATCTGGCTGGGGGTGACCAGGGCGGTGCCCGGGTCACCGGTCAGGACGATGTCGTAGACGGTGGGGATCGGGGCGCGGTACATGCCCAGGTAGGTGCACACGTCACCTTGCCCGCGGTTCCCGTCGATCAGCGTGACCCGGAACCCGTCGGGTCCGGCGGCGGCGGCGTGCTGTGCCAGCGTGAGCGCGGCGGTCGTCTTGCCCACCCCGCCCTTGCCCGCGAACAGCAGCACGGTCTCGGCCCGGTACCCGCCGCCCGCCACAGCGCCCACCGGGGGGTCGGCGGGGACCCGGGCTGGGGTCTGGACCAGGGCAGCGGGGGATGAGGGGGTGGGGGCAACCGGTGGGGTGGTGACCTGGCCGGACGGTTCGACACGTCCAGCCAGGGGGTATTCGTGGGCCAGCCCGACCCGGGCGAGCAGGTCGGACACGGGCAGCGGTGCGGTCACGGTGTCCGGGTGCGGGAACTGGGCCGCCCCGGCCAGGCGCACCACCACTACCGTGGCGGCGGTGGCGGCGCCCGCCACCCACCGGGCCACCGCGGTGTGCGGGGCGAACGCGTCGCCCGCGTCGGCGACCAGCACCGGGAATGTCCCCTCGGCGGCGATGGTGTGATGCACCGTCGCGGCGGCGGACCGGAACGAGTCGGCGGTCACCACGTCGTACCCGGCACCGTGCAGGTGACGGGCCAGGTCGGGTAGGCCGACGACACCGACTCGGTTCCGCATTCGCTAGGCCTTCCTGCCGCGCTGACGTCCCGGGGGCGGGGTGTCCCGCTCCGTGGCCCGCGCCGTTGTCCTGGCGGAAAGAGGGGCCGGGGCCTCGACAGCGGGTTCACCGGGCACCATGCGCAGCAGGCGAAGCCGGGTGGCGCGCCCGGAGACTACGAGTCGGCGGCCAGCCAGTTGGCGGCGGCGGCCAGCCCGAGCGCCTCCCCTTCGATCCGGGCCACGGCACGGTTCTCCCGGTCGGCGGCGGCCAACGCGGCAGCCTCGCGCGCCTTGAGAAGGGATCGGGCCCGCAGGTGACTGATGGCGTGATCGCGGTCGTCCGGGGTCGGTTCGCTGGGCAGGGGATCGTCGCCGTGGGTGTGCAAGGTGGTGTACAGGGCCCGGGTTGCGGGCACCGGCAGACGGTGCGGGGCGTGTGGGTCGAACCCGGTGAACACGCCGGGGGACGAGAGCAGCGCGGTGGCGTACGTGGCTGCGTCGGCCCGTCCGAGCGCCTCGTCCAGCGCGGCGATCTGCGCCACGCTCGGCTCGTCGTCCAGCGCTGCCTGCGTGTCGGCGACGGCCCGCTGTGCGTCCTCCCGCCACTGCGCGGCCCGCTCCGGCCACGGGGGTGGCGCGGCGGGGGCGGTGGCCTCCAGCGCCACCAGGTTCTCGGCGAGGGTGCGTCCCTGCTCGTCTAGCCGTGCCTCCAGGTCGGCTTCGGCCAGCGCGGGGACCAGATCCCCGAACCGGTCGACGCGGTCGTCGTGCACGTCCAGGCCGACCGACTCCAAGGTTGCCCGGTCCACGATCCCGTGCCGCAAGGTGTGCTCCGCGGCGGTCAGGGTGCGCAGCGGGTAGGTGCCGTCCGTCCCGTACTCCCACACGTCCTCGAAGTCGGCGTCGCTCAGTTTGGGGACGGCGGCGCGCACCGCGTCCCGGTCGAACCGGGCCGCGACGATCGCGTCCACCTGCGCTTGGGCTCGGGACGTGTCGGTGACGTCGGTTGGTGGCCCGTCCAGGGACGCGACATCGGTGACCGTCTCGGGGTGGGTGGGGGTCAGGTCGAACGCGGGCGCAGGGTGGGTGTTGCCCGCGTACTGGCCCCGGTCGTCGTGCAGTGCCCCTCGGTCGTCAACCAGCATGGTGCTGCTCGCCCTTCTGGCTCGGTGGTCAATCAGCGGGTACTTGTCCGGGGTGCGGCGGGGAAGGTGAACTCCTTGACGGCGCGCGCCTCGGCCAGCGACTCGCGGATGTCGTCGAACGCGGTGTGCCGCAACTCCTTGGCGAACACGGCCATGCCGCCCCACCAGCCCGCGGCGGAGCCCAGGCTGGTGATGTCGAAGAGCCGGTAGTGCAGGTGGGCGTACAGGCCTGGCAGGTTCGCCTCGATGAAGTTCATGTCCAGGCGCACCGAGTTGCCCGCCACCCGCACGGTGCCCGGGATTGGTGCGAACCGGCGCACGTACGCGAGCACGGCAGCATCGACGTCGGTAAGCGGCACCGCCTGGGCGGGGTCGGCGACCCGGTCCCACAGCCCGGTGGCGTCGTGCATGGCCTGCACGAAGGGGACGGCCCCAGCGCGCATCCGGGCCGCGTCGGCGGGGGTGCCGACCTGGACGGTCAGGTGCAGCCCGGCCTCGTCCAGCAGGTTCAGCGAGGTGTCCGTGACCAGGACGGCAATCTCCAGCAGGTGCTCGCCTAGCCAGGGGTTCAGCCCGGTCGTCTCGACGTCGATCCAGGCCAGCGCCTCGGTGATGTCCGTGTGCATGATGCTCCTTCCCGCGGAACGACCCGCAGGGTGTGGTGTGGGTCACAAAAGCTGAAGTGGGGTGCGGGGCTAGTCGTCGTCGCGCACGTCGAGCAGGTCATCGAGCAAGATGGGCACGCCGCGCACCTGCATGCCCCCGAGCCGGGCGCGCACCTCGGGACGCTTGCGCCCGTTGCGGTCCGGGTTGCGCTTCCAGCCGCCACCCTCGGGCACGGTGCGGCCCTCGTCCCATACCGACTCCCACACCTGGGACGCCTTGGTGCCCGGCGGCAGCAGGTCGGGGCGGGCCTTGGCCGCGATCATGAACGCCTCCCCGGGTGAGAGCAGGGCGACCAGTTCCCCGTGGTGGTCCTTGGCCGGGTCGGAGATGCGGGTCAGGTCCCCGATGCGGCGGGCCGACGCGCGTGGGCGCCCGTCCGACCAGCCCAACCGCATGCCCAGCCCCTTGATCGAGAACGCGTCGTCGGGGGAGGTGTCCGGGTTCTCCGGGATGGTCAGGTACGCGTCCCCGGTGGCGAGCACGGAACGGACCGCTTCGAGCAGGCGGGCACCGGTGGACCGGGACGCCCGCTCGTTGAACGTCGCCATGACCTGCCGCACCACCGGCTCGTACACCTGGAACGCGAGCAGGGTGGGGTAGAAGGTGGCGTCCGTCGCGTCGTCGGTCAGTTCACCGTCGGGGGTGTAGAAGCCGCCCTCGCGCAGCACTAGGTCACCCGCACCGTCGCGGAACTCCGCGAACCGGGATTCGTCGATGATGTCCAAGAAGCGCAGGAACTCCGCGAACAGCATCAGACCGATCAGCAGGTCGGCGGCGATACGTGCCTGCCGGGCGGGGGACCCCTTGGCGACGTCCGGGCCGCCGGAAAGGGTCTCGATCCACCGGGCGCACGCCCTGGTCAGGTGCTTGAACGACGCGTCGAGGTCCTGATTGACCCGCTGCCACATGGCGGCGTCCGGCATCAGGGAGGCCAGCCAGCGCAGGTACGCGGACATCAGCCGGGCGGGCGCCGGGTCCTCGTTTTGCAGGTACCGCAACCGGTCGGTCGGCCCGGTGGTCGCAGCCAACGCCCCCTTGCCGAACCGGAGGGTGACCACCCGGTCCGCGATCGAGGACACCGACGGTTCGTTCTCCGCGGTGATCAGCAGCAGCGCCCGGGAGTCCTTGGACCGGCGCACCGTCATGTCCACCGTGGCGCGGGTCTTGGCGCGCCCGTTGAACGTGGACCGGATCATGTCATCGACCGCGGCCTGCATCCGCTCGGAGTTCTGCCGGGACGCGGACGGGGCCAGGTCGTCGACCACCCAGATGTTCGAGTGGTGTCGGTTGATCTCCGAGGACGCGACCGTGTCGTTCGCGGTCCCGGTCAGCGAGTTCTCGTCCCACTGCCCCGGCCCGGACTGCCAGAAACTCATGATATGCCCGGCGGTGAACGACTTGCCGGTGGACGGCCCACCGACCAGGTAGGACGTGGTGTTCGTGGGCAGCGGCAGGGCCGGGCGCAACGCGAGCGCGAACACGGTGTGCGCGACGTTCGGGTCCGTCCACGCCCCGGAGTGCAGGTAGGCGTCGACCACCTCGCGGGCGTCGGCGCGGGCCTGCTCCATCCAGTCGGTGTCCGGGTCGGGGAACACCACCCCGAACTTCTCCGCGATCGGCAACGGGTTCTCCACCCGCACCGCGTCGGAGGTGACCGGGCCGTCCTTGCCGACCACACAGTCCCCGACCACGTACACCGCGCCGGTCCCGTCGTCCGGGGACGGCATCCACCCCATGACGTCCCACAGCACCCGGTCCTCGTAGGTGCCGTTGGACTTGAGCGCCGACATGAAGGCGCGCGCCTCGTCCTGCTGCGGGGGCCAGTCGGGGGTGGCGGACAGGTGCCGGGGGATTTCGGTGCCCTTGACGTCCCACCACTTGGCGGGCGGGGTGTCCACGAGCCGCTGCGCCCCGGTCACGATCGCCGTGTTGGGCACCCCGTTCGCGTCCTTCCATGCGACCTCGATCGTCACCCGGGTCGCGTCACCGGGACGCGGGTTGGTGTCCACCACCCCGTCCTTCATCTCCGCGGCTCGCGGTTCACGCACCGTCTCGAAATGCACGATGCGACCCCCGAACGGGTAGAAGTCCTTCCAGTACGTCTCCCCGGACTCCTCGTCCGTCTCCTTCTTCTGGGTCATCGTCCCGTCCGGGGAGACCCGGAACTTGCGTAGCGGGTCGGCCAGCCCGTCGTCGTCCTTGCGCGGCGGTTCGGGCGGCAGGTCGATCAGGTGGGCGGAGATGTCGCCCCACACCCCGGCCTGCGCGAAGAAGTCGTCCAGGCCGTCCTTCTTGCCAACCGCCCCGGCCCCGGTCAGGTCCACGAAGTACACGTCGCTGGCGCCCTTGGCCTTGAGGAAGTCCTCCATCTGCGCGGCCTGCGCCCACACCTGGTGGTTGATCGCCAGGTCCGCGTCGAACGTCACCCAGCAGTCGCGTCCGTTCGGCGCGATGGTGTTCCACTCCTGGTTCTTGTGCCAGTTGCCCACCCCCACGATGGACAGGATCAAGAACCGGTGCGCGGCGGGGACTGCCTCCATCAAGGAGCGCAGCCGGGCTCGCGGGTCGGTGCCGTCGCTCGGCTCTTGCAGGTCGTCGTCCGAGACGCCCGCGGCGCGCAGCATCGCGGTCAGTGTCGAGTCGCCCTTGAGTAGCCCCTCGGCGATCACCACGACCCGGGGCTGGTCCGGGCCGGACCCGATCCACGACAGCGGGGTGGCCGGGTGCAGGTCGATCCGGGTGCCCTGGTCCTTGAGGTTGACGTACTTGCGCCCCTCCTTGTCGCCGGGGAACTGCACCGGGACGGCGGGCCGCAACTGGTGCGCGACCCCGGCAGGGGGGAACGCGGCGTTCTGCGCGAACCGCAGCGTGGTGGTCGCGTCGAACCACGGCATCAGCAGCGCGTCCCCGGTGTTCAGGCACCCGCGCAGGATGCGCCCGTTCCCGGTGGTCATTGACGTGATGTTCAAGACCTCCTTGGCGGCCTTGAGGTCCGCCTTGGTGTTCAGGAACGTGCGGTACCCGCGGGCGGCGGCGACCAGGGGGGCGACGGCGGAGTCGCGCAGTTTCATCGCCCCGGACGAGGTGGCGCCCACGGTGGGGTAGTCGCTCATCGCGAACAGTGGCAGGGGGTGGGGGCCGACGATCGGGCCGGACGCGGTGGGGGTAGCCATACCGGCCATATGGGTTGGCGCCAGCGTCTGATCCGCCCGATGTAGGCACAGCAGGGCAAACCGCAAAGACATCGTTGCAGGTCACAGCGTTGCGTGCCCACCGTTGCCCACACCTGTGCCTACATGTTTGCGCAGGTCAGGCCGCAAAAAT
>BCWJ01000033.1 GCA_001592145.1 Xylanimicrobium pachnodae JCM 13526 = NBRC 107786
GGGGGCCGCTCGATCCGCTAGCAAGCAAGCCACCCTGGCGATGGATCACCGAAGGTTCAATCCGCTAGCAAGCAAGCAGGAGGGTCGCGCCCCACAGCCTCCCTAGGCGTGGTGCTAGCTAGCAAGCAAGCAAGCAAGCAAGCAAGCGTGGGCAGCCCTTGATTGGGCCGACGGGCGCTAGCAAGCAAGCAAGCAAGCAAGCAAGCGACGCCTCTAGTCGCAGTCGGCTCGCAAGCGGGCCGGGTGGGACTGCTAGCAAGCAAGCAAGCAAGCAAGCAGCGACGACAGAACGATCCTGGATGCACGACGCGACACGCGAGCCTTCTGCCGTTAGGTCCGCGGATCTTCGGGTGCCTTCTGGCACGATGTCACTCGTGGCCATCACAGCGATCGGAAATCAGAAGGGCGGGGTCGGCAAGACCACCGTCACTCTCAGTCTCGCGGACGAACTCGCGCGCCTCGGGCGCAGGGTGCTCGTCATCGACATGGACATGCAGGCGCACGCGACCCTGACTCTCGGTGCGGACGGCGACTACCAGATCGATGACGTGCTCGTGGGGGAGGAGCGAGTCGGTTTGCTTGACGCCGTCGTTGACACCGACTGGGAAGGGGTCAAGGCGGTCCCCGGGAGCCGGAACATTGTCCAGTTGGACCAGACGAACAACGCCGCGATGGCTGCGTACCGGCTGCGGTCCGCAATCGCCGCGGTTGGTGACATCTCAGAGCACTTCGATGACGTGCTGATCGACCTGCCGCCCGCGTCGACCACGTCAACGATCGCATCACTGCTCGCGGCGGAGCAGGTGATCGCGGTGACCGAACCCGAGGTGCTGTCGGTCGCCGGTCTCATGGAGTTCCTCAAGGTGCTCGATGAGGTGCGCGGCACGATCCACCCGCAACTGCGGCTGTTCGGCATCCTGATCAACAAGTTCGAGCGCCGCTCGATCGAGAACCAGTACCGGCTCAAGGAGATCCTGCAGCAGGTGGAGGACCCGGACATGGTGCTCCAGCCGTACATCTCCAAGCGGGTCGCCGCTCAGGAGATGCACTCCGAAGCCAAACCGCTGCACACGCTGCGCTCGAACGGTTCGCAGGTGCTGTCCAGCCTGTTCGCCAAGCACGCGCGGGCGCTGGCTGGGATGGGTGTCGACTGATGCCGCGGCCCGTCATGGCGAAGCGGGAAAAGCCCGCCACCCACCTGCAGGCGCTTGGGATCGCCCAGCCCGAGCCCGCTGCCGCGTTGACGGTCGTGCCGACCGAAGCGCCTGTGTCGGAGCCGGTGGCGCCCGCGGTCGCTGAGCCGGTGCCCGCCGCAGCGGTGCAGCAGGAGGCACCGGAATACCCGCAGCCGGGGTACCAGGAACCCGTCGCGACCCGCCCCGCTGCCCCGCCCGCCCCGACGCGTGAGCGCACGGAGAGCCCGTCACGGGTAGCGAAACCGGCGGTGCAACTCAACGCCCGGATCGACCCGCAGTACAAGGACCGACTGGTCGCTTACACGCGTGCCACCGGGGTCAACCAACGCGAAGCGATCGAGCAGGCCCTCGACAAGTACCTGCTCGGCGAAGGCTACTGATCGGCATCAGTCGATGAGGTAGTGCGCCTCGATGTACGCCACCGTCGAGTCGTACGGCTCGCCGACCGGCTTCAACGACGCCTCTCGGAACACCGCGGCCGCCGCGCGGCGCACGCCCCGGTTGCGGGCGTCGGCGTTGTCCCACGGCATAGTCAGGGTGCGGCGCACCACGTCGTCCACCTTCTCCGCGATCCGCTTCTCCGCGACGCTGATCCCGGACGGGGCGTGCTCCGCAATGATCTTCGAGAGCACCCCGATGTGATCGTCATCGACGACAACCACCTCGTTCGGGGCCTTCTGCGCGTCCACGATGTCGCGGGCAATCTGCAACGCCTTGGCCAGGAACCGCAACGCGTCGTCCGCCGTCGCGATCACCTGCTCACGGAGAGCCTTGATCCGCTCGGCCAGGGCCGCGTACTTCGCCGACTCCCCGGGGACGCCCGCGGCCAGGGCCTTCTTGATCCGGTCCAGGATCTCCGCCGCCGACGGCGGCTGCTTCGGGTCTGGTTCCTCTCCGCCCGGGTCGGTCACGGCGAGCAGTTCGCGCAGGATGGTCAGGCCCTGTGCGTCGAGCATCAGCGCCTCCTCCTGTGACTTGGCTGCCTTGAACGCTGAGACGTGCCGGTTGATGATCGCGAGCACCTGCGGGCCTAGTTCGGCCAGTCGTGCCCGGCGCTCCTCGTCGGATGACGCCTTGAACAGCAGCGTGTACACGGACCCGAGCACCGCGAACGAGTCAGCGAACCGGGTCACTCGCGGGTCGCCGTCGATGTACGGGTACACCTTCGCTAGCAGCCGGTAGTCCTTCTTGAACGCCTCGGTGCCCGGTTCGTCACCGTCCAGGGCGTCCGAGACGGCCCGCACCGTCGCGTAGTCGTTGACGTTCACGTTGATCGGGGCGAGCCGGTCCTCGATCCGGGTGAACGTGTCGCGGAACTCCTTGACCAGTTCGGTCATGTCCACCACGAACGGCTGGTCGGGGGTGCCGGACGGGTCCATGACCGCCTTCTGCACCTCCTGGGCCAGCCCGATGAAGTCCACGACCACGCCCTGCGTCTTGACGTACCCGGTGGGGGAGACCCAGGTGCGGTTCGGACGAGTGATCGTCTGGAACAGGTTGTGCGCCTTGAGCGGCTTGTCCAGGTACAAGGCGCCCTCGTTCGGGGCGTCGAACCCGGTCATCAGTTTCGCGGTCACCACCAGGAAGGACAGCGGGTCCTCCGGGGACAGGAAGCGGCGCTTCTGCGCGTCCTCCTCGGCGGTGGTCATCGCGTACTTGCGCAGCGCCGGGTCCTCGTCCTTCGCGTCGGACACCGAGATGTTCACCTCGGCGTGCAGCGCGTCGTGCCGCCCGACGGCGGCCAGCCGCTGCTTGACCTCGAACCCGGCCAGGATCCCGTTGATCTTGGCCGCGTACGCGACCGCCATCTCCCGGTTGTAGGTGACGACCTGCGCCTTCATGCCGTTGGTGTAGATGTGGTCGAGGTAGTGGTCCACGATGTTCTGGCAGACCGCCGCGATGCGGTCCGGGTTCGCGAACACCGACGTGATCCGACCGAACTTCTGCGCGAGCGTCTTGCGGTCCAGGTTGTCCAGGTCCTTGCCGTCCGCGAACGCGTCGAACTCCGCCTGCAGCGCCTCGTCGGACACGTCGAACGACACCGGGTGCGGTTCGAGCAGGACCGGCACGGTCGCCTCATCGCGCAGGGAGCGGGTCACCGAGTAGCGGTGCAGCACCCCGTCAGGGTCGGCGGGGTGCCCGAACAGCGCGAACGTGTCCGTGTTCAGGTTGCGCACCGGGGTGCCAGTCATCCCGAAGAACTTCGCGTTCGGCAGCGCGGCGCGCATCTGCCCGGCCAGGGATTCGTCCCTGTCGGACTGGGTGCGGTGCGCCTCGTCGATCATCACGATGACGTTGTCGCGGGTGGTCAGGGCGGCACCCGCGTCCGCGAACTTGTGAATGGTGGTCACGATCACGCCGCGCGTGTCGGATGCGAACAGGGCCCGCAGTGCCGCGCCCGTGGCGGGTTCGTGGAAGAAGTCGCGTCCGAGCGCCGAGACGAACACCTTCGAGGTCTGCGAGACCAGGTCGGTGCGGTCGGAGATCAGCACGACGGTGGGGGAGTCGGACCGGGTGTCACCGAGTAGCAGGGACGTGGCGAACACCATCAGCAGCGTCTTGCCGGAGCCTTGGTGGTGCCAGATCAGGCCGCGGTCCCCGCCGTCGATGACCCGCTGGTGGATCAGGTGCGCGGCCTCCCGCTGCGGGTACCGGGGCAGGTACTTGCGGTCGACGCCACCGCCGGAGGTGTCGAACAGGCAGAAGTTCGCGAGCAGGTCGAGCACGGTGGCGGGGTGCAGCAGCAACTCGGCGGAGCGTTGCACGTCCGCCATCCCGCCCAGATTCTCCGGGTCGGCGGTGGACCGGAATGGCTGCCACACGTTCGTGGGGGCGAGCGCGGGCCCGTACCGGAACTTGAGCCCGTCCGTGCCGACACAGAACACGTTCGGGGTGAAGAACCACGGGTACTCGGTGGCGTACACGTCGTTGATCTCGCGGGCCGCGTCCGCCCAGGACGAGTCCGCGGTCGGCGACTTGGTCTCGACCACCACGACCGGCAGCCCGTTGACCCAGTACACCAGGTCGAACCGGCGGGACGTCTTCCCGGGCACCTGGACCGTGACCTCGTCCGAGACGAGCAACGTGTTCGTGGACGGGTCCGTGAAGTCGATGAACCGCAACGGCACCCACTGCCCGTCCGTGTTGCGGAACTCCTTGCGCCCCCGCAGCAGGCGCAGCACGCGCTCGTTCGCGGCGACCAGGCCCCCGGCGACGGTGTTGACCTGCCGCACCACCTCGGCGACCACGGCGTCCACGTCGAAGCCGTCGATCACGTCCTGGTTGAGCCGGACCACCGCGTCCCGCAGGTGCGTCTCGATCACCGTCTGGGAGAACTCCCGCGGCAGGGACCGCCCGGCGGCGTACGCCCACCCGAGCGGGAGAGACCACTCGATCAGACGGTTCTGGAACTCCCGTTCCCGGATGCCTTTGCTCATCGTGGTTCCTTGTCGTCTCGTGCGGCGATGGCGTCTGCGATCGCCTGCAACCCGTCCCGCTGTGCGGCGGCGATCTCCGCGAGCCCCTTGCCGATCGCGTCGGCCAGCGACGACTGGAGGAAGGGCCCGGCCACCGCCTGTGCGAGCGCTTCAAGGCCACGGGGGCCGTCTGCGCCCCCGTGGGAGACGGACCGGATCGCTTCGGTCAGCGCGTCGATGTGCTCACCGGTGATGGGGGACTCACGGATCACGCAACAGCCTCCTCGGCCTCGTTGATGGTGATGTCACGGCTCAGCAAGGCCGACAGCAGCGACGCACGCACGGCACGCAATCGAGCCGCCTCGGCGCGGACCGTGTCATGGGCTGCAACGACGGAATCGAGGCGTGCCACCCAGCCGTCCTGAACGACGCGATCAGCGTCCGGGACCGGGAACCGGCTCAGGGTCCCCTTATTGATCGAAGCGATCCCGGTCGTCTGCGTACCGAAGGTCTCAAACCACGCCTGGCCGAAGGTGTTTGCCCACGCCGATACGAAATAGGGAGAGAACCTGTCATCGGTGACTCTGACCCGAAAGACGTGGTTCTGGTGGATGCAGTCCTCAATCTGGCCCGCCCAGACGTCCCCACGGCCCAACTTGTCCCTGTCTCCACCCTCGTTGAGCAGGACATCTCCAGGAAGCAGGCGCAATGCGGTCGCCTTGGCACGGGTCGTCTTGATCGTTGCGACTTCACGCAGGTCAAGATAGCGACGGTGAACATTGGCGACGCGAAGGTATGGGACTTCTATCAGGTCGGGTTGGTTGGCATCCTTCTTGTTCTTGGTCAGCCCTCCTGAGATTGATGCGATGGAGTCCAGGCGAACAGAGTCGAGTCTCCCGAGGGAGTCCGACATCTCGCGACCGAGTGACCACCAGGTCGCATCCAGCACCCGAGCCTCGGAGTCCAGTGCGGCGATTTGGTCGTCCACCGCGCCGATCACCGCGACGATCCGCTCCTGCACCGGTAAGGGAGGGAGAACCACGCGAATGGCTGCGAGACTCGTGCGGTTGAGGGTCTTTCCCTTAACGGCACGGGGCGCGTTTTCTGTCAAGTCGTTCGATTCCAGCCAAGCAGCCAGGTAGTCGGGATCGATGTCGGGCCGCGCGTTGGTGTCTATACGAACGATCGCCTCGTTCGGGTACACGTCGCGCTCAGCGAACCCGACTCGCCCGATAGTGAGTTTGAAACTCATAAGCAGTGATCCTGCGGGCGCCAACTTGGCCTTGCCTTCATCGATCGCCGCTTGTGTGACGCCTTCTCGTTGAGGATTGATCGACCACGATCCGACGGGCATGTCTGCGATCGTGCAGAACGGGTGTGAGGTGTCCGACGTCCAGTAGCGCATGTTCTTGCGGTCCGGCGTACGCCCGATCGTGAGATCCGCGATCTCTCCGAGTGTGGTCTCGACCCACTCACTCATCGAAGCCCGCCGATCCTTCGACTCCGTCGAAGCCGGTGATCCCAGCCTCTGCGAGCACGGCGAGCATGCGCGCCTCGGCCTTCTGGCGTTCGGCTCGGGCGAGGTTGTACGCCTCGATGAGGGTGCCGAGGTCAGCCTGCTCGGCGGCGGCCTGCTTGATGTAGCGCCCGATGTTGAGGTCGAACCCGTTGGTCTTGATCTCGTCGGTGGGCACGAACCGGGCCTGGATGCCGCCCTCGCCGTCCGGGTCGATCGGCTGGCCGTCGGGGTCGAACGCGGCGTGATACGTGGCGACCGTGTCCTTGATGGCATCGACGCCGATGGTGTTGCGGTTCTTGCCCTTGTCGTAGCGCTGCGAGGCATCCACGAACAGCACCCCGTTCTTGCGCTCGGCGGGCTTGGTGCCGGGCGCGCGGAAGACGAGGATGCAGGTGGGGATGGACGTGGCATAGAACAGGTTGGCGGGCAGGCCGATGACCGCTTCGAGCAGGTCGTCCTCGATCACCTTCTGCCGGATCGCGGCCTCCTGGCCGCCGCGGAACAGCACCCCGTGCGGGAGCACCACCCCGGCGCGGCCCTTGCCCGGCTTCATGGACGCGACCATGTGCTGAACGAACGCCCAATCCGCAGACGCGCGCGGCGCGATCCCGCCGAGGGCGCGCGGGTCGGCGGTCCACGGGGTCCACTTGAGCGAGTACGGCGGGTTGGCGACGATCACGTCGAACTGGGCGACGGACCCGTCCGGTTGCTTGAACAACGGGTTCCGCAGGGTGTCACCGACCTCGACCTGGAACTGGGTCAGGTTGTGCATGAACAGGTTCATGCGGGCCACCCCGGCGGTGTCCGCGACCGCCTCCTGCCCGTACAGGTGCAGGGTGTACCCGCGCCCGCCGTGCGCCTTGAGCAGGTTCGCCGCGGCGATGAGCATGCCTCCCGAACCGCAGGTCGGGTCGTACACCGACTCGAAGTTCTGCGGGTCGAGCAGGGTCACGATGAGTTCGACGACCTCACGCGGGGTGAAGAACTGCCCCGCCCGGGTACCGGACCCGTCCGAGAACCGCTTGAGCAGGTACTCGTAGGCGCCGCCGAGCACGTCGTGAGACATGTTGCCCTCGTGCATGGCGGGCACCTGGTTCATCCCGGTCATGACGGCGGCGAGCACGGACCGGTTGAGGACCTCCTCTGAGGCCCACGTCATCGACCCGAACAACTTGGCGAACTTGTCCGGGTTCGCCGTCTCGATCGCCTGCAACGAGGCGCGCACCCTGGCGCCGAGCCCAGGCTGGGTGGCGGTGGCGAGGATTGCGGACCACGACGCACGCCGCTCGTCCACCTTCCCCTTGTTCAGCAACGGGATCTCGAACGACTGGTAGTCGCGGTACTCGATCTCGTGCCGTTCCGCCTCCGAGAGCCCGTCCAGCCCGGCGTTCTCGGCCAGGAACTGGGCGTGGTTGTGGTCCCACGTGTCCGACAGGTACTTCCAGAACATCAGCGGGAAGACCACCGACGCGTACTGCGCCTCCGGCATCGCGACGCGCAACTCGCACGCGGCATCCCACAGCCGGTTCTTGATCTCGGTGTCGGTGATCGCGGTCATCGGCTGTTGCGCTCCTTGCGCTGGGAAAACAGGGCTGGCATCGAAGGCTATCGGCCTGCACCGGACACCGACCGGGCCCGCCATGTCGGGAAGCCGGATGAGAGCCACTCGATGACGCGGAACCTTCTTGCGGGTATGTGGGGCGGGCGCGATTTCTGCTCCCCGGACAAGAGGACGGTGACGACCTCGGAGGACCGGATGCCCATCATCGACGCCCGCGGCGCGCTGCACGACAGCCGCAGCGGTGAGTACACGAACAAGGCGGCTACGAGCGCCGGATACGACCTGACGCCGGGCACACCCGTCGGTTTCGAGGTCGAGGTCAAACGGGTGGACCGGCCCACCGTGGACCCGACGATCGCTGGCACGTCCCGGCTCACATCAATGATCGACCACTACTCGCTGCGGGACGCGCCGACGAAACCGCCGATCATCGACGCCACAGACTCCCCGGGGGCAGCGCTGGTCAAGTGGCGTAACTACGTGGTCGCGAACTCACAGTTCGACCCGGACGGGTACGCCGCCGAGCGCGCGTGGACCCCGATCGACTCTGCCGACGAGAGCCGAATCAGGGCCAGCCTGCGCACCCGGCTCCCTAAGTCCGCGGTCGGGTTTGACGCCCGGCACGGGTTGCCCGTGGACGATGAGGTGAAGGCGCCCTCCGCCGACTTCGTGTTCTTGACCACCGCCCCCAAGGCGGAGGAAGCCGTCTGGACGCAGAGCCGGTCGAGGGAGCGGTACCGGCTCGCGAAGCCTGCCGTGCATCAGGCCACCGAACAGGTGGCTGGGGACGTGCGGGAGTACATGGCCGAGAAGTTCGGGATTGCCCCGGACGATGCCACGCTGCGCGCCATGCTGCGCGGCGGGAAGACGTTCACCGGCCTGTCCTCCACCTTGGCCGGGCCGTTCGAGGACAAGGACATCGACGGGGTCCCGTTCGTGCCCGGCAACATGGTCACGTTCAAGGGGAACCGGGCCCAGCCGGTCACGCTGGACGGGCGTCCCCAATGGGAAGGCAGGCGGCTGCTGCTGTGCGGTGACCCGGCCCGGCTCGCCGCATTCCTGGGCTGCCCGAACGACCCGGACGCCCCCGTGCCTGGCATGTGGGTCACACAGTCGTCGCGCACGTCCGTGACCGGGCGCACGTACATGACGACCAGCGAGCATTTCGGGGATGAGGCGGAGGTGCGCCGGTGGGCGGGACGCACCGAGACGTTGCGCCCGATGACCTTCGGGGAGTACTCCGCGAAACTCGGCACCCACTTCCGGGCCGCGATGACCGAGGTCGCCGTGACCGGGTTTGTGATCGAACGCATGGAACTGGCCGACGACGCCCACCTGGAGGCCAAGCGCCGTCAGACGCACGGGCACGCCGCGACCGTGTGGGAGAACAAGAAGCACATCCCGGACACGCACGTGGAGGCCGCCGCCCGGTCGGTGTTCGTGCGGCACGGCGTCGGCGAGGTGGAGATCGACGAACGGGTGAACCTGGACGACCTGGCGAAGGTGGAGAAGGAATGGGCGGCGCTGTCCGCGATCATCCCGCACACCGAGAAGGCTCCGGCCCGGATGGCGTTCCGGCTCACCGGACGGCATAACGCCGCCGGGGTGTACGCCCCGGACCTGGACGCGATCGCCGTGGACCCGCGCCACCCGTCGTCCATGTTCCACGAGTGGGTGCACCACATCGACCACACCACCGGCGGCGGGCAGATCAGCCACTCAGACGACTTCCGGCCCATCTTGCGTCAGGCGCAATCCAACGTGGTCGCGACCGCCAAGGCGGACCCGCTCGCGTTCGCGGGTAAGGACCTGGACTACTACCGCACCCCGACCGAAGTGTTCTCCCGGGCGGCGGAGGCGTGGATGTTCTGGTCCGGGGTGCGCACCTCCCTGAACGGGGACGCCGCCAAGTACGCCACCGCGCCGTACACCACCCTGGAGCCGATGCGGGACCAGATCATGACGTTCTTCGACACGAAGTTCGGTCCGCTCGCCGCGGCGGCCTGAGCCGCCCCGGACAAGAGACCGGCAGCGGGCACCCCGGCCCGCGCCGACTCCCGGAGGCTCACCCCCATGCCCACCGTCGACACCCGCGGCAACCTGCACGACGCACACAGCGGAGAGTTCACGAACAAGGCCCGCTCCGCTGCCGCGTACGACCTCGGGGACCTGTTCACCGACTTCGACCATCTGGTCACCCAGGCCCGGCATGACGGCGCCGACCAGGCGGCACGGGAGGCGTACCCCGACCTGTTCGCCGGGCACACCTCGCTGATCGAGGACGGAGCGTACGTCGGCGCACTAGACCCCGCCCGCCGCGCCTACATCGGGGCGGCGGGCATGAACCCGGAACCGATCACCTGGCCGGACGACGCCGCCGACACCGAGTTCACCCCCGGCTACGGGGTCTGGGCCGGGCAGTGGCAGGTGGTCAGCGGATCCAGCGCCGGACGCGGCGCCACCCCGGACGAGGCGTGGCAGGCGTTCCTCACGGATGCGGTCGGGGCCCGGATGGAGGGCGGGGAGAGCGACGCGGACGTGGCCGACTGGATTCGGGAGGCGAACGCCCGCGAGGACCGCATCGACGAGGTGGTCGCGGAGCGCGGCGGGGTGCGGCTCAACGCCCTGTACCGGGCCGGGGAGGAACCGTGTGACACGACCACCACGGTCACATTGTGCGTGGACGGGCAGTCCGAACTGTGCGCCGTGCACACTCTCGGCTCCGACGGGGACCGCATCACCACCGACGACCTGGCATCGAACCCGGACTACTACCGGGGAGTAGTCGCCGGAGTGGCCGCGGCGTACGGGCCCGCAGCGGGCAAGGCCGTCGTGGACTCGATCCGGACGGGACGGCTGTCCGGCACGTTCACACACCGGGCATCGGCTGCGGACGTGCGCCGCGCCACGGTAGAACACCTGCCGGTGAACCTGTTGGCGGGGGACGACGAGGACCGGGCGGACGCTCTGGAACACAACAAGGAGTATCTGCGCGGTGCACACCAGGCGATGACCTGCACGCATGCGTACTGGCAACTCGGGCTTGAAGACGAGGAAGGCGTCGTCGACCCAGGGTGACCGCCGCCAGTCAGGCGCAGGAGGGGTCGGCAAAGTCGCTAGCGAAGTCAACCGTGTAGTCGATGTCGTCCGGCTCGTCCCAGTCTCGGAACGCGTCGGGCTCACGTATGGCAGTACCCTTGGCGGCCCGGCGGGCAGGCGCACCATCGTCCGCCAGGGCCCGGCTCTGGGCGACGTCCTGGGCGAGGTCATCGAGAGTGTCGACATGCCCGGCGGGGCGTTTCAGGGGCGGGGACACGGCTGGAGTGACCAGTGCGGTGTCCGGGGCGTCCCAGTCGACCAGGTCATCCTCGACGACGGCTGCGCCGGGAGCGGCGTCGTCGGGCGCCGCCGGTTCGGCCTGCGCCGGGGAGGCAAGGGAGGCAACCGGCACGTCACGCCGGGGCACCTCGCTCAGCGGGATCGTCACCCGGGAGGCGTCGCGCGGTTTGACGTACTTGCCGGTGCACCCGTCGGTCATCTGGCACGACGACGGCGCCGTGGAGGTGACAGCCACCCACTCCTGGCAGGCTCCGCACACGGCGACGGTCACCCGGGGCAGGTCCCCGTCCTTGCGACGCACCGTGTGCACGACCCCAGGGTGTGCGGCGAGGACCGCCTCCTGTGCGGCGGTCAGGAACAGCGACCTCATCGCGTCCAGGCACCGGGTGTCCTGGGCCTGGACGGCGGCGGTCAGGTCGGCCCAGGTGACCGTCTTGGTGTGGGTCAAGATGCCCAGCGTCAGCGAGGCGGCCTGGGCGGCACCGTCCAGCGACTCGTCGATCGCGAGGATGGTGCAGGTCTGTTGCTTCCTGCGCGGTGCTGCCACCAGGTGCTCCCTTCTGCTGTTGGCCGGTGGTGGGTGGGTTATTTGCAGGCGGTTGCTGCGTCATGCGTGTCGGCACGGGCAGCGGCAACATCGGCGGCGAGTCCGGTCAGCGTGGGGTCGAGGAACAGCACCCGGCTGCCGCTCTGGTCCGCCGCGGTGATGGTGTCCGCCACCCGGCCCAGCGTGTCCCATGAGTCGGCGACCGCTCGCACGGCGGTCACGCAGGCGTCGAGGCGGCTTTGCGCCTGCGCGGTGACCCCGTCGACGCGCCGATCGGCGGCCCGGTTGGCTTGGGCGGCGGCCGACTGTGCGCCGTGTGCGACGCCCGCCTGGTATGCGATCCCCCCAGCGGCGGTCACCGTTGCAAGCATCGCGGCAATCACGGCGGCCACCCCGCGCCCCGATACGGTGTGGCGCCGGGTCCGCCGGATGATCGGGGCGGGGGAGTCGACAGGGTGATCCGTCGTGGGCTGCCACCGGACGGTTGCGACCGGGGTCCCGTACCGCGTCACTGTGCGCCCTCTGGCTGCGGGTCGGTGGGCGGCATGGGGGTGGGGGCGATCATCTCGGTGGCGGCGTGTACCCCGTGCTCGATCGCCTGGCTCGTGAGGACCGCTGCCGTCACGGTGAACGCGAGCAGCACGGCGACGAGCGCGGTGCCCGCGAGCAGTGGGCGAAGCGCGGCGTGCATCAGCAGCCCGCCAGGATGCTCGCGATGGCGTCGTGCTCGGCCTGCGTGACCCACAGCCCGTAGGACGCCTTGACCTGCACCTGCGCGGCGACATACGCGCACCGGTAGGCGGTGTTCGGGGGCAGCCAGGTCGCGGCGTCTCCGTCGGACTTGGCGCCGTTGGTGGGTCCGTCGACCGCGATCAGGTTGGCCGGGTCGTTCGCGAACGCCTTCCGCTTGGCGGCGTCCCACTGCTGGGCGCCGGTCTGCCAGGCGTTCGACAACGGCACCCGGTGGTCGATCTGCACGGCGGTGGACGTGCGCTGCCCACGCTGGAACGCGATGACCGTGTCGGTGTACGGGTCGTACAGCGTCCCGGACAGGACCACACAGTTGTGGGTGCCCGGCTTGAACACGTCGTCGGTCATGTCGCGGGCCAGGATGTCGTCGCGGGTGTCGCAGCCGTTGTGGTCCACGTCCGTCCAGGCGGGCCCGAACTGGTCACGGCTGTACCCGGTCTTGGGGGCGCGGCCCTTGACCGGGATGGTCGCCAGGCGGGCGGTGGCCGCGGCGGCGTCGATCTTGACCTTGCCCGCGCTGACCACCCCACCGACCGTCTCGGCAGCCTTCTGCTTGGCGTCGGCCACCAGCCCGGCGGCGGCGTCGTCCGCCTTGATCACCGCACCGCGCAGCGCGTGGTCGGCGATGGCGGGCGCGTTCGCCTTGAGGTCGGTGGTGTTCTGCTCCGCGTCAGGGTGCGCGAAGAAGAACCCGATCAGGGCGAGGACCAGGAACACGATGACGCTTCCACCACCGGTGGACGCTGCACGGGACGGCATACCGGTCATGTGGGGTGGGCCGGAAACCTGATCCGCCGCCAGCCAGTAACAGCGTTACCCGTTACCGCGTTACCTGATTCGTGTGCGAGGTCACACCGCGATCGGCGCCGTGATCGCCGGGTGGTGTCGGTAGCCGGTCACCGCGAAGTCCTCGAACCGGTAGTCGAAGATCGACTCCGGCTGGCGCAGCAGGGTCAGGGTCGGGAACGCGTACGGCTCACGGCCCAACTGCTCGCGCACCTGCTCGACGTGGTTGACGTAGATGTGGCAGTCCCCGCCGGTCCACACCAGGTCCCCGACTTGCAGCCCGGTCTGCGCGGCGACCAGGTGGGTCAGCAGCGCGTACGAGGCCAGGTTGAACGGGACGCCGAGGAACAGGTCGGCGGAGCGCTGGTACACCTGGCACGACAGGCGCCCGTCGGCCACGGAGAACTGGAACAGCGCGTGGCACGGCGGCAGCGCCATCTGGTCGACCTGCGCGACGTTCCATGCGGAGACGATCAGGCGCCGCGAGTCCGGGTGGGTCTTGATCTGGTCGATCACCTGGGTGATCTGGTCGATGCTGCCGCCGTCCGGGGTCGGCCAACTGCGCCATTGCACCCCGTACACCGGGCCGAGAGTGCCGTCCTCGCGCCGCCACGCGTCCCAGATGTGCACGCCCTGGTCGATGAGCCACTGCGGGTCGTCGCTGCCGGACAGGAACCACAGCAGTTCCAGCGCGACCCCCTTGAACCAGGTGCTCTTGGTGGTTATCAGCGGGAACCCGTCGGCGAGGTGGTAGCGCAACTGTGCTCCGAACCGGCTGATCGTGCCGGTCCCGGTGCGGTCAGTCTTTCGGGTGCCGGTCGCGTACACGACGGTGAGCAGGTCTTCGTACTGGGTGTCGATTCTCACTGGGGTCATGTGGGCCGAGTGGCTGCGCTGGTCGGGGCCAACCGCCGCTCACCAGGCCCGCTCAATGGGAGCCCGCCTGGGGAGCCGTCACGCGGCGATCGCGGACGGCTTGCGGCGGCGGGTCTTGGACCGCACGTTCGACACCGCGCGCCCGGCCAACCTGTCGTTGACCATGTCCGTGATGATCTGGATCGGGGTGGAGTAGCCGTCCTCGATGTCGGCGGACACGTCGTGATCCCCGCCCAGGATCGCGCCCAGGATCGCGCCCTTCTTCGCCAGCGCCCCGTGAATGTACTCGTCCAGCGTGCCCGGGGCGACCATCGTGGTGACCCGGGTCGGCTTCGTCTGCCCGATCCTATTTTGGCGGAAGTCGGCCTGCTGGATGAGGGCGGGAGTCCAGTCCGTCTCCACGTAGATCGCGTCCGTGGACCGGGTCAGAGTGATGCCCACCCCTGCGGCGGTGATGGATGCGACCAGGACTGCGACCTGGCCCGCCTGGAAGTCGTCCACCGTGACGGTGCGGTCGTCCTGCTTGGTGCCGCCGTCGATGACACGAACCGCGCTGGCGTCGCCTGCTGCCGTGCACGCCGCCTCGTACATGGCCGCCGTGACGGTGCGGTGGTGGGTCCACAAGATCAGCGGGCTGGGCCACTCCCTTGTGGACTCGTCCTTCGGGGTGGACTGCACCCAGTCGCGCACGATCTCTGCGGCGGCGTCGATCTTCGCCAGCCCCGCGGCCCGGCGCAGCATGGTGACCAGTTCGAGGTGGTTGGCGGCGAAGTCGTGCACCTCGTCGCGGTCCGGGTCCCGGTCGAGCGCGTCACGCACCTCCGCGATCCACGCGTCGATCTTCTCGATCACGTCCTTGTGCGCCTGGTTGAACCCGCGCAGGTCGACGTCCGTGTACAGGGTGTGCCGGGACATCGGCGGCAGGTCCAGCACGTCCTCGCGTTCGCGGCGCACCCACACGTCCGCGTACAGGCGGCGGCGCAGTTCGGGCAGCATCCTCTTGCGCGGCATCCACGCCTTGAACTTGTTCTGCTGCGCGTACCGGATGACGAACTTGGTGTACCCGCCGAACACGGTCGTCAGGTGCCCGGTGATCGCCATCACCCCGGCCAGTTCGACCGGGTTCGCGAACAGCGGGGTGCCGGTCAACGCCATCCGGGGCCCGTCCACACCCCCGGCCAGCGCCCGGATCACCTTCGACCGCTTCGTTGACCAGCCCTTCTGCCGGTGCGCCTCGTCCACGATCAACGCGTCCGGGTGCCACAGGGCCAGCGCCTGGCACAGTTCGGGGCGCGCGGCGAGCAGCGAGTCGGACACGATCACCACCCCGCGGTCGGGGACCGGGCGGATCTTCTTTCCCGCCGACCACACCACGATGGCGCCCGCCGCGGTCACCGCGCCGTGCGCGTCGTGGGCGTGCGCGATCCCGGCGGCGTCCGCCTCCCGCTGCCAGCCGGTCAGCATGACCGGCGGGGTGACGATCACGGTGCGGGCCGCCCCGGTCACCGCGCACACCCCCAGCCCTTGGCGGGTCTTGCCCAGGCCGGGCGGGTCCGCGATGAGGGTCTTGCCGTGCGCGACCGCCTCCACGATCCCCTCGCGCTGGAACGGATACAGGTCGAGCCCGAACCAGGCAGGGATCACCACGTCCTCGGGCCGGATGGTGGGGGCCGCCACCAGGACCGGGCGGTGCAACTCCCTGCCGATCGCGGCGGCGTCCACGGTGACGAACTCGACCTCGAACGGCCAGCCGCCGTCCGCGTCGATCAGGTCGGTGGTCGGCACCTCGAACCGGCCCCGGGTCTTGTCCCACTCCGCGCCGGGACCCAGGATGCGGGCCGCCTCGTCGTACGGCATCAGGCGGGGGCGCACGATGGTGGTGGTGCGGGACTTGGCGACCTTGGCGAGCATCGCGGCCCGGTACTCGGCCAGGGTGGCACGCAGGGTGCGCGGGTCGGTGCCGTGCTCGTCGCTCACCTCGAACCCGGCGGCGCGCAGTTCCCGGTACGGGTCCTCGGACGCGAACCCGGTCACATCCCATGCTCCGGCGCCCGCGTTCCAGCGCCGCCCGGGGAACTCCTTGACCCAGTCCAGCAGGGTCGGCCCGTCCGGGTCGGCGAGCGGGGCGCGCGGGTTGAACTCCAACCGGACCACCGGCTGGTTCGGTGGCCCGATCAGAGTGGCGCGGCGACGAGAAGGCACCCTGAGTATGTGGGTTGACGGGCGCGCCTGATCAGGCGCTCGGGTCCTCGTCGTCCAGGAACCCGTGCCCGGTGTCGTCCACGTCCAACGCCTCGGAGAGCGCGTCAGCGGACGCGACGGAGACGGTGCCCGCCAAGGTGGGCAGCGGGGCCACCTCGACCAGGAAGTTGCCGCGGCGCACCCGGTGCTCCGTGCCGTCGAACAGGTCGTCCACGTCCTGTCCGACCACCTCGGCGGTCAGGTCCGCGATGGAGGCGAAGTACCCGACGAACAGGCGCTGCCCGCCCGTTTGCCCGGTCTCGGGCTGCGGGGTGACCCGCACCTCGAACACGTCAGAGACGCGGGTGCTGGTGGGGATGCTCACGATGTGGTCCTTCGTTTCGGCGCCCGCGCCCGGGTGGCGGTGGGCCTGCTGTTCTTGTGGGGAGGACTTGTCCGGTCGTCCACCGGTGCTGGTGCGGTGACCGGGGGGCGGCCCCAACGGGTGGCGAGTAGGCGTGCGGCGGGGGCCACCAGCACCCCGGTGCCTACCGCTAGGGTCAGGGCGGTGAAGTCGAAGATGACCACTAGGGTCAGCCCGCACAGCAGCGCCCATCGGCCCAGCGGGAACCGGGAGCCGGACGCCTTCGACAGAGCGAGTGACACGGCGACGGGCGCGGCCAGGATGACCAGCCAGCGCCCGGGCCAGTCGATTGGGATGAGCGCGGACAGATAGAACCAGGCCAGGGTCACCACCCCGGCCGTCCAGGTGATCGTCCAGGCGAGCAGGCGGGCCGGGACGCGGGACAGGTTAGGCCGCGGCATCGCGCACCTCCGAGGTTGGGGATGGAAGGGGGCAGCGGGGGATTCGCAGGAAGGTGCCGGGCAGGGTGGCGGCGGTGGCGAGCCGGTCCACGGCCCGGGGCCCGTACGCGACCAGCACGGACGGAGCGCCGGAGTTCGCGGCAGCGCGGGTGCCGTCGGCGTGGTGGAAGTGCAGGCGCCCGTGCAGGAACCGCACGGCGTCCGCCTTGCCCCACACCTCGGAGACGAACCCGGCGGTCTCGGTGCGCGCAAAGGTCAACGCGATCACGTTTCCGCCCGCCTGCGCGTGGTCGGCGGCCCGCGCCAGCCACGCCCACGCCTGGCTCCCGTACGGCGGGTTCAAGAAGACCAGCCCTGCCCACGGCAACGCCAGCCCGTCTTGCCCGTTCTCCGGCAGGTACACCGTGGTGGCGGTCGGCCAGCCGGGTGCCCCGCACGGGTCCAGGTCGAACGGGCCGAGCGCGTCCAGCACGTGCGGCGGGGTCAGCCAGCGGACGGTGTCCACCCGGTGTGACTGGTGCCCTCCCATCGCGGTCATGCGGCCACGGCTTTGGTGCCTAGAGCGGGTACCTCGCAGGCGGGCGGGGACAGCAGTGTGTGCAGCCAGTCGTCCAGGTCGGCAAGGGTCGGGAACGTGGGGAAGAACCGGGACGCCCCGGCGCCCGCACGGGTCGCGGTCTGGGTGTCCAGCACGGCGATCGGGCAGCCGGGAACGCACGCCCACGCGGCGACGGTCTCCATGCCGTCCGCGTCGCCGAGCCCGACGGGGGCCCCGGCGGGTAGGTCGGTGCGGCCCGCGTAGGTGCCGTACACGTCCGAGTGGGTCGCCTTGCTGCCTGCGCCGCGTCCCGAGTTCGTCCCGGTGATCGCCTTGATACGGCGTGTGCCGGTGCGCTGGCAGGACGGGTCATGGATGAGCACCAGGTTCGCGGGCCAGCGACCCAGCGTGCTGGCCTTGGCGACGTTGCCGCGCACGGTGGCGGCGTGCCGGTCCCGGGCGTCCGCGTCGTCCATCCACGGGCGGGTCCAGCCCGGGTCGCCCTTCTGCGCGGCGGTGGTCTGCTTCTCCGCGCCGCCACCGAGCCGTTCCCCGGTGGGGGTCACTCGGCACCCGTCGATGTTCAAGGCGCCCGCCCGGTAGCGCAGCACGTTCGCGGCGACCGTCCCTGCCAGAGGTCTGCGGGCCAGGACGACCGACCGGTTCCTGCCGAGGGATGCGGGTGCGGTGACCAGGAGGCTGTCACGGATCTCGAACCCGGCATCCTCGATCGCGCACACCTGCGCGGGGGTGGCGGTCACGGCCAGGTGCCCACCGGGCGGAAGCGCGTCACGGATGGCGGCCCAGTCGGCGACGGCGACCTGCGCCGGGTCGGTGATGATGCGGTACGTCGCGGTCATGCGGCGGCTCCAGTCTGGGCGAGGGGTGTCGGGTCGTGCAGCAGCACGAGTTCGGTCGTGGTCCGGTGGTGCGTCGTCGTCATCGGCACCCCTCGCACGGTCAGCCCGTACGTGGCGGCAAGCGCGTACACCTCGGGTGCGGTGTCGTAGGTGAGCAGGGCGGGCGCGTCACGGTGGGCGACGGCGGCGAACAGCGCCTCGTGGTCGATGGTGTGGTGCCGGTACAGGCGTGCCCCGGCACGGGTGCCGCCCGCCGTGTACGGCGGGTCGATGAACGCGGTCGCGTCGGCGAACCGGGTCAGCGCGTCGAACGCGTCCCCGTGCGTGAACCCGACGACCGGGCGCAGCGCCGCCACGGTCAGTAGCCGTCCGGCGAGCGTCGCTGGGTACCAGCGTGACCGCAGGCCGTGCCCGTTCTCCCCGGCCCGCATCAGCCCGGCGCCCGGGGCGAGGATCCCGCCGCGCTGGCAGCGGTTCTTCACGATGGTGCGCAGCGCCCGGTCCACGGTGGTAGCAGGCTGCCCGGCGAGCAGTTCGGAGACGGTGTCTTCGGTGACATCGAATGCGAGGATTCGGGCACCGAGCCGTTGCACGTCGGTGTCGGTGCCGTGGAACAGCACCTCCCACACCGCGGCGACGTCGTCGTCTAACTCGACCAGTTCCACCCGGTCCACCAGGCGCTCGAACGCGGCGGTCAGTCCGATCGTGGCCCCGCCCGCGAACGGTTCCACCAGCAGTCGCCGCTGCTCGCCCGGTAGCCCGCGCAGCCAGGCCCGCATCTGCGGCACCAGCCACGTCTTGCCGCCCGGGTACCGGAACGGGGAAAGGTGACGCACCGAAGCCGGGTTGACCGGGCGTCCCGGGGCGGTCTGGGCCGCTCCCCGTGTGGCGGTCATGCGGCTACCTGCTCGGGGGTCGCGAAGGGGGCGAGGCGGGTGCGCAGCGACAGGGCGAGGTAGTCGGTGCTCAGGTCCACCCCGACGTACCGGCGCCCCGCCTCGCAGGCGGCCAGCCCAGTGGTGCCCGACCCGGAGAACGGGTCGAGGACCGTGTCGCCGGGCCGGGACCCGGCCAGCACGCAGCGGCGGGCGAGCGCGGTAGGCATGGTCGCGAAGTGGGCGCCCTTGAACGGTTCGGTCGGGATGGTCCACACGTCGCGGGCGTTGCGGGTCTCGGCCAGCAGGAACTCACGCCAGTACCCGCCGAGCACCGCCTTCGCCTCCGCGGCCAGCGCCTGCACGCGGGCGGTGTTCTTCCCCGCCCCGTCGGTGGTGGTCAGCGCCTTGCCGGTGTCGGACAGGCCGGATGCGCGGATCGCGGCGAGATGTTCATCGGTCAGGCCAGCCGCGGCGGCCAGGTCTCGGGCCCGTCGCAACTGAGGCCGGTCTGTGCTGGTGGGCTCCGCGATCGCGGCGGCGTCGTAGAAGTAGCGGGGGCGCTTGGTGAGCAGGAACAGGTGCTCATGGGAGCGGGTGGGGCGATCCTTGACCGCTTCGGGGACCGGGCGGACCTTCTGCCAGATGATGTCCGAGCGCAGAAACCAGCCGTCGTCCTGCAAAGCCAGTGCGAGCCGCCACGGGATACCGAGCAGGTTCTTGGCGGGCACCTTCCCGGGCAGGGAAGCGCGCATGTTCTCCCGGTACCCGGGCTTGTCGCTGGGGGCGGGACCGTCCCCGACCCGCGCGTTGCCGTGATACCCGGAGTAGGTGTCCCCGATGTTCAGCCACAGCGTGCCGTCGTCGGCCAGCGCGTCGCGCACGGCCCGGAACACCTCGACCAGCGCGGTGACGTACTCCTGCGGGGTCTCCTCCAACCCGATCTGGTCGGGTTCGCCGTAGTCGCGCAGCCCGAAGTAGGGCGGGGAGGTCACCACCGTCTGCACCGACCCGGGCGTCAGGGTGGCAAGCGCGTCCGTCGCGTGCCCGTGCAGCAGCGTGATCCGGTCGTCCCGGTAGAACATGGCGGCGCTCATGCGGCGAGCCCGTCCGCCGTCGCGACCACCTGGCCGAGCCGTTGGTCGATGACCGGCCAGAACCTCGGGTTCGACTCGGCGACGTACGCGTCCCGTCCGAGCCCGGTCGCGGCAACCGTCGCGGACGCCAGCCCGCCGAACGGCTCCCAGACCACGTCGCCGGGCAGCGTGGACGCCGCGACCTGGCGGCGCATGAACTCCAACGGCTTCTGGTTGGTGTGCACCGGCTTGCCGCCGACCTTGACCCGTTCCGCGCCCCGCAACGCCGGGTGCGTCCACACGTTCGTCAGGCCGTGCTCGTGGTTCCAGACGCGGCGGGTTGTCTCCCATTGCGCCTTCGCCGCGTCCCGGACCGCGCCCATCGCCTCCCACCGGGCGGTGGCCGCCGCGCTGGACAGCAGCGCCGCCTCCCGCACGGTGCGGGCCGCAGCCACCTGGGCGGCGGTGACGAAGTAGGGGGCGCCGCCCGGGTCCCCGTGCCGGTTCGCGTACTCCGCCAGCGCGACGAAGTGCTCGACCGGCGGCATGTACCACAGGTCGTCGGACGCGAGGTACTTGCGGGTCGCGGCGCTCTTGACCCCGCACGCCTCGTTCGCCAGATGGAACGGCAGCCCGGTGCGCCGCCACTCGCCGCGCAGCCAGTCCCGCAGTTCGGTGACCCCGTGCGCGAACGGCACCTGGGTGCGCTCGTACAGGACGGACACCTCGGTGACGCACGGCAGGGACCGGATCGTGGTGCCGTTGACGTTCCCTGCGATGTGCCCGATGCCCTTGTCCCAGGTGACGGTCTGCACGTACTTCCACCCGTGCGCGGCCAGCACCGGGTGCACGTTCGCCCAGCCGACCTCCGTGTTCCAGAACCACAAGGACGTGCGGGCGGTGGCCGCCGCGGTCCACGCCGCGACGTGCGGGGCGTACCACTCACCGAGCCGGTCCGGGGTGCGCGGGTCACCGTCGAACCCGGCCACCCCGTACGCGCCGTCCGAGACGATGCACGTCGGGGTCGGCCAGGTGCGGTACGCGTCGAGCGCGGAACCCCGGTGCACGGTGGCGGTCATGCGGCCACCCCCGCGGAGAGGCCGAGCACCTGGTGGGCCCGGGCGATGCGCTGCTCGATCAACGGCAGGTACGACTCGTCACGCTCGATGACGATGACGTCGC
>BCWJ01000034.1 GCA_001592145.1 Xylanimicrobium pachnodae JCM 13526 = NBRC 107786
CCCCGACAACCGGGCCGCGAACGACCCGTCATCCTCGATCGCCACCCCCGCCAACGCCCGCACCCGCGCGACCAGATCACCCACACCCGATGAGTCACTGGCACCGGACCGCTCACCCGCACCGGACCGCTCACCTGCACCGGGCGGATCCCCTGCACCCGGGGGACCGTCCACGCCCGCGGCGGCGTGGACGTCGTCGTCCCCGCGCTGCTCCTGGACCTGTACCGTCATGCTCTCCATCCTACTCGAACAGGTGTTCGAACGCCAACGGGCGAACGGGCGGGGCTGCGAAGTCCCAGGACATCGCAGCCACTTTGTGGTCCATCCCAGGGCGCTGCGAGCCCTCGCCGCCCGTGAGCGCTCGCGGCGTGGCTGCGCAGGGGATCGTTACCCTCGCGCCATGACTGTCGTCGAGATCCCCGGGTCGAAGTCCATCACCGCGCGCGCACTCTTCCTGGCGGCAGCGGCGGAGGGGCGCACCACTCTCGTCGACCCGCTGCTGTCGGACGACACGGAGGCCTTCCTCGCCGGGCTGCGTGAGCTGGGTTATGTCGTCGAGCGGTCGGTCGCGGCCGACGGCGCTCGCAGCACCACGGAGTGGACCGTTCAGGGGGTGCCGGAGGGGCCCCCGCTGAGGGAGGCGACGGTCTTCACGCGGGACGGCGCGACGACCTCCCGGTTCCTGCCGACTCTCGCCGCCACGGGCCACGGAACCTATGCGTTCGACTCTTCGGCGCAGATGCGCCGCCGCCCCATGGCTCCGCTGACCACGGCTCTCCGGGAGCTCGGTGCCGAGGTCGCGTTCCCGGGTGAGCCCGACCATCACCCCATGACCGTGACGGCAACCGGCCTCACGGGCGGCACGATCACTCTCGACGCCGGCACGTCGTCCCAGTTCCTGACCGCACTGCTGCTGGCTGGTCCGCTGATGCGCGACGGCCTGGCGGTCGAGGTCACCGACCTCGTCTCGGTGCCCTACGTCGGGATCACGACGGCGATGATGCGCGCCTTCGGTGTCGACGTGCGGGAGACGGACGGGCCGACCGGGCGCAGGTTCGTGGTGGCGCCGTCGGCGTACCAGGCGTGCCGGTACCGGGTCGAGCCGGATGCGTCGTCGGCGAGCTACTTCTTCGCCGCGGCCGCGCTCCTTGGCGAGACCGTCACGGTCCCGGGGCTCGGCGACGGCGCGCTGCAAGGCGACCTGGCCTTCGTCGACGTGCTCGCCCGCATGGGTGCCAGCGTGACCCGCGGCCCCGATGCGACGACCGTGACCGGCACGGGCCGCCTCCGTGGGATCACGGTCAACATGCGCGACATCTCGGACACGATGCCCACGCTCGCGGCGATCGCACCGTTCGCGGACGGCCCGACCCGCATCGAGGACGTCGCCAACACCCGGGTCAAGGAATGTGACCGCCTCGACGCGTGCGCGGAGAACCTCCGCGCCATGGGGGTCGCCGTCACCACGGGGCCCGATTGGATCGAGATCCAGCCGGCGGCCCCGCGCCCGGCGCACATCAGGTGTCACGGCGACCATCGCATCGCCATGTCGTTCGCCGTCGCCGGGTTGCGCGTTCCCGGCGTGATCCTCGATGACCCGGACTGCGTGAAGAAGACCTTCCCGACGTTCCATGCACGCCTTGCGCAGCTTGTCGCGTCGTTCCAGGCGGGGTCCGTCAGGGAGCCGTGAGCAGTACCGGACAGGTGGCCACGTGGTCGTCGACGACGCCGCACGCCTGCATGGCCGCGTACGCCGTCGTCGGGCCGAAGAACCGGAAGCCGAGCTTCTTGAGGGCCTTGGCCATGGCGACCGACTCGGGCGTGGTGGCGGGTACGTCCGAGACAGTGGCGAGGCGGGCGGGGCGCGACGGGGGAGCGAAGGACCAGAACAGCTCGTCGAGCGTGCGCCCCTCCGCGTGGAGCGCCAGCACCGCCCGGGCGTTGGCGATGGTGGCCTCGATCTTCGCGCGGTTGCGGATGATGCGGGCGTCACCGAGCAGGCGGTCGACGTCGGCGGCTCCCATCGCGGCGACCGCCGCCGGGTCGAAACCGTGGAACACCTCCCGGAACGCGTCGCGCTTGCGCAGCACGGTGAGCCAGGACAGGCCGGACTGGAAGCCCTCCAGGGCGATGCGTTCGAGGAGCGCGGCCTCCCCGTGCACGGGGACGCCCCACTCGGTGTCGTGGTAGGCCGCGTAGAGCGGGTCGCCGTCGCCGAAGCAGCGTGGCCCGGCCGGCAGGGTCTGGTCCATGGGCCCAGCCTGCCCGCTTCTGCCGGCGTCGCGCACCGTCACGGCTGCGGCCTGTGCACGACGACGTCGCCGCCACGCGTGCGGGAGGCGTCAGGCGGTGGCGGCGTCGTCCGGTGACGGCGCAGCGTTCAGTGACGGCGCGGGGTCCCCGGGGGCGGGGGTGTGCCGCGCGACGTAGGCCTCGACGCCGTCGAGCACCAGGGACAGGCCGAAGCCGATCTCGGCGTCCGGATCCTCTGGCTGGGGGTTCGCCGGGGCCTGCCAGGCCGCGAGGGCCGCGGTCAGGTGCGGGTACACGGCCGAGTCGGCGAAGCGCTGGAGTATCTGCTCCAGGTCGGCGAACGGGTTGGCGGCGGCTCGGCGGGCCTCGACCTGGACGCGGGCCTCGCCGAGCACGTGCTGGGCGAGCAGGCCGATGAGCGCGAGCTTCTCGTCCGCGGCGAGCGGCAGGTCCGCCATGATGCGGAACGCCTGGTCGATCCAGCGCAGCCGGTGGGGCCCGGGCAGGACGGCGCTCAGCGGCAGCTCGAGGTACCAGGGGCGGGCCATCGCGAGGTCGATCTGGGCGCGCATCCACGCCTCGAGCCCTGCTCGCCAGCCGGTGCCGGCCGGGATGTCCGGGAGGTCCCTGGCAATGGCGTCCGAGAGGCGGATGAGCAGCTCCTCCTTGTTGCCCACGTGCCGATAGAGCGCCATCGGGGACACGCCGAGCTCCTTGCCGACCCGCGCCATGGAGACCGCGTCGAGCCCGTCCGCGTCGGCCACGGCCGCGGCGGCTTCGACGATCTTCTCGACGCTGAGCGCGGGCTTGGGCCCCCGGCGGGGGGCGGCCGGTGCGGCCCAGATCCGTTCGACGAGCGCCGCGACGCCCTGGTGCTCGGTGGGCGGCTCGGTCGCAGGAGTCGCCTCGGGCGCTGCGTCGTCGGGCGCGTTCTGCGTGCTCATCCGGCTGGACCTCCCAGGGGTGTTGACAGGACCAGTGTACGGCGTATACAAATCTGCGTAGCAACCAAACAGTGGATGGCATACGCTGTTTCTGACCACCTGGAGGAGACCATGACCGACGCCGTCGTCGTCGCCGAGGGGCTGCACAAGTCCTACGGCGACACCCCCGTCCTGCGAGGGGTGGGCCTCACGCTGCACCGCGGCGAGGTCCTCGCGCTCCTCGGCCCCAACGGGGCCGGCAAGACCACCACCGTCAAGATCCTGTCCACCCTGCTCCCGCTCGACGGCGGCAGCGCCACCGTCGCCGGGTACGACGTCGTGCGCGACGCCGCCCAGGTACGCCGCCACATCAGCCTCACCGGTCAGCAGGTCGCCCTCGACCTCAAGGCCACCGGGCTGGAGAACCTCACGATGATCGCGAAGCTCTCGCGCGTCCCGCGCCGCCAGGTCAAGGCCCGGGTCGCGGAGCTGCTCGACGGCGTCGGGCTCGCCGACGTCGCCGGCCGTCGCGTGGCCACCTACTCGGGAGGCATGCGGCGCCGCCTCGACCTGGCCGCCGGACTCATCGCCCGCCCCCGGGTGCTGTTCCTCGACGAGCCCACCACGGGGCTCGACCCGCGCAGCCGCCGCGACCTGTGGGAACTGGTCCGCGACGTCGTCGCCGGGGGCACCTCGCTCTTCCTGACCACCCAGTACCTCGAGGAGGCCGACGAGCTCGCCGACCGCATCGCGCTCATCGACCACGGCGTCGTGGCCGCCCAGGGCACCGCCGACGAGCTCAAGCGCCGCGTCGGCCAGGCCCGGGTCGAGCTCGACCTGGCCGACGCCGCCGACGCCCTGCGGATACGCACCGCGTTCCCCGACATCGCGGACACGGCGTCGGACACCAGCGCCGCCTCACCCACCGTCGCGCTCGCCACCGACGGCTCCCTCGCGCACGTGCGCGAGCTCATCGCGGGCGTCGAGTCCACCGGCGTCGTCCCCGCGTCGTGGCGACTGCGCGAACCGACCCTCGACGACGTCTTCCTCACCCTGACCGGGCACGCCGCACACGCGCCCGATGCCCCGGAACCCGGAACCACGATCACGCAGGAGAAGGCCGCATGACGACGACGACCACCACCACGCCCCGGCTCGCGGGCCTGCGCGACGCCCTCGCCGACGCCGCCACCATGGCCGGGCGCTCGCTGCGGCTCGCGAGCCGCGACCTCGACGCCATGATCACCGCCACCGCGGTGCCCGTGATGATCCTGCTGATGTTCACGTTCGTGTTCGGCGGCGCGATGGCCATGGACATCGACTACATCCAGTACGCCACGCCCGGCATCATCCTGCTCTGCGCCGGCTTCGGGGCGGCGAGCACCGCGGTCGCCGTCGAGCAGGACATGTCCGGCGGCATGGTGGACCGGCTGCGCTCACTGCCCACCCGGCCGTGGACCGTCCTGTTCGGGCATGTCGCTGCGGCACTTGCGAAGAACCTGGTCACCACCGGAGTCGTGTTCGGTGTGGCCGTTGCCATCGGCTTCCGGCCGAGCGCCGGGGTGCTCGGCTGGCTGGGTGCCGTCGGGCTGCTGACCCTGTTCGTGGCCGCGATCGCCTGGGTCGCCGCGTTCTTCGGCGTCATCGCGCGCACGCCCGACGCCGCCGCGGCGGTCAGCTTCGTGGTGATGTTCCTGCCCTACGTGTCCAGCGCGTTCGTGCCCGTCGACACGCTGCCCACCTGGCTGCGCGGGTTCGCCCAGCACCAGCCCGTGACGCCCGTCATCGAGACGGTGCGCGGGCTGCTCGTGCCCGGCACCCCCGGCGCCGTGGTGGGCGACCAGCTCGGTTCGACGGCGCTGGTCGCGATCGCGTGGTGCGTGGGGATCGGTGCGGTGTTCGCCGCCGCGGCCACCGTGGCGTTCCGGCGTCGGCGGTGAGTCGCGTTCCGCCGACGGCGGTGGCTCAGGGCCGGCTGGGGTAGGGCTGCGCGGCGGCGGCCTGGCGCTCCCAGTACTTCTGCTCGTCCGGGACGATGATCCACGCCGCGAGGTACGCCAGGACCTGCGGGCCGGGCAGGAACAGGGAGGCGACCGTCGCGATGCGGACCAACGAGCGGTCCCAGCCGAAGTGGTCCGCGATCGCGGCGCACACGCCGCCCAGCATCCGCCCGTCCGCCGGCCGGTAGAACGGCCTCGACGGCCGGGGCGCCTGCTGCGCGTACGGCTGCGGGTAAGGCTGCTGCGGGTAGGGCTGCTGGGGGTACGGGTTCTGCGGGTCAGGGCTCTGTGTGCTCATGACATCCACTGTGGCCGACCCGGCGCGCGGGCAGTATCGGGTTACCCCCCGATCCGACCCTGGACGTGCGGACCACGACTGAGGGTCACACCGCACCCGGGGCGCGGCGCACGTTCCGGTATGTCACGCCAACCTGCGCCAAGACGTGACATACCGCGACGCGCGTCGCGCGCTCACGACGCCGCCAGGGCCGCGTCGAACGCCGCGCGTAGGCGCTCGCTGAACAGGACGAAGCGGACCTCGTCGACGTCGTCGGCCCGCCAGGCGCGGACCGCGCCCACGGCGGCGGCCGCGGCGTCGTCGGGGGACCAGCCGTACACGCCGGCGCCGACGGCGGGGAAGGCCACCGAGCGGGCGCCGACGTCGGAGGCGACGGCGAGCGACCGCGTGAAGCACGAGGCGAGCAGCGCGGGATCGGTCTGGCCCCGGTGCCGGTCCGGGCCCACGGTGTGGATCACCCAGCGGGCCGGCAGGTCGAAGCCCGGGGTGGCGACGGCGTCCCCGACGGGCAGCCCGCGGGGGAGCGTGGAGCGGCGCAGCTCCCGGCACGCCGCGAGCAGGCGCGGGCCCGCCGCCGCGTGGATCGCCCCGTCCACCCCGCCCCCGCCCAGCAGCGTGGAGTTGGCGGCGTTGACGATCGCGTCCGCGTCGACCCGCGTGAGGTCGCCCAGCTCCGTGATGATCCGCATGACTCGACGCTACGCGGCCCTACCGGCCGTTCGGCGCAAGGATCTTGCGGATGCGCTTCTCGCTGACCGTCCCGTCGGTGCCCAACTGCTGGGCGAACAGGCTCACGCGCAGCTCCTCGATCAGCCAGCGGACCTCGGCCAGCTCGGCGGCGCGCGCCGGGTCGGCCGGGCCGTTCGCGGCGGCGGCGCGGGCCTTGGCGTACGCCTCCTCGACGTCGTGGATCCGCCAGGCGAGCTCGGCGTCGCGGTGCGGGTTCGACTGCGCCTTCTCGAGCCGGTGCGAGGCCGCGCGCAGGTAGCGCACCAGGTGGGGCAGGTGGCGGGGCGGGGTCCGGGACACGAACCCGTCGTGGATGAGCGACGCCGCGTGCTCGCGGATGTCCTGCAGCGTGTTCAGCAGCGCGAGCGAGGAGATGGCACGGACCTCGGACTCCAGGGTGCGCCAGGCCGTCAGCGCGGCGACCACGTGGCCGGCCACCCGATAGGTCTCGTCCTCCAGATGCTTCCTGACGTGCGCCTTCACCACGTTGTACGTCTCGGCGTCCCGTATCTGTACAGCAACCTCCGGGGCCGTCGGGGTGCCACGGGCGGCGTCCGCGGCAGGGCTCGTCAGCGCGATCACCGCCGCGAGCTGGAGGTCCTCGGCCAGCAGGTTCGTGCTCTTGTACGGGCTGGCCGCGAGCGTCAGCGCCTGCGTGCCCGACCAGCGGGAGGTCACCCGCGCGGGGGCCAGGGCGTTCTCCAGGAGGAGCAGCCGCCGCACGCCGCGGGCGTGGGCCGCGGGCCGCGCTGCGGCGTCGGCCAGGACCCGCAGCGCCACGGTGGGCTGCTGCTTCGGGCCCGGCTCCTCGACCAGCGCCGGGTAGCCACGGACCACGACGCCGTCGCCCAGGTCGGTGGAGACCGCCTCGGGGAGCGCGCCGTCCGGCAGGTCGTCGGGCCAGGTGGTCAGTCCCAGGCGCTCGCGGATCGGAGCCACTGATGGGTCCTGCGACGCTTCGCGCGCCGGGTGACGCGGGGTGGAGTTGCGCGCGGGATGACCGGGGGCAGGCTTTCGGGTGCGGGCCTCGTCCATGGCGGCCGCGACCGCGCCCTTGACGGCGGCGCGCACGGCGGCCTCCGCCTGGGGGGCCAGACGCCGCTGGAGGGAGAGCAGGTCCTTCGACTCGCCGAGACCGTCCCCCTGGCCGTCCACCCGGAACGTCACCCGCAGGTGGGCCGGGAGGCGCTCGGGCCGGGTGGCGTCCCAGGCGTCGTCAGGCACCACGACGTCGCGCAGGGCGCGCACGGCCCGGGTGAAGGCCACGTGGAACGGCTCGGCCATGTCCCCGGCGCGGGCCATGTCCTCCCAGGCCGGGGTGTTGGCGCGCAGCCAGTCGGCGACGGCCGCCCCGACGTCGGGCGCGGGCACGAGCTGCACGCGCACGGCCTTGGGCAGGGAGCGGATCGTGGCGACGCACAGCTCGTCCAGCATGCCGGGCACCATCCAGTCGAACCCTGACGGCGAGACGCGCGGCAGCACCGAGAGCGGGACGTGCACGGTCATGCCGTCGGCGTCCGTGCCCGGGCTGAACTGGTAGGTCAGGGGCAGCGTGACGTCGCCCTGCGTCCACGCGGACGGGAACTGCGTGGGATCCACCGCCGCGACGTCCACCAGGTCCTCCAGGCGGAACGTCAGCAGGTCGGGCGTGCGGCGGCGCGTGCGCGACCACCACTGGTCGAAGTGCCGCGCGCTGACCACGGAGCCCGGCACCCGCTCGTCGTAGAACGCGAACAGGTCGTCCTCCGAGGCCACCAGGCCGCGCTGCCGCGACCGCGCCTCGACCTGCTCGGCCTCCTGGAGCAGCCGCCGGTTCTCCGCGAAGAACGTGTGGTGGGTGGTCCACTCGCCCTGCACCAGGGCGTGGCGGATGAACATCTCCCTGGCCTGCTCGGCATCGACCTTCGCGAACAGCACGGGGCGGTCGGTCACGATGGGCACGCCGTACAGCAGCACCTTCTCGGTGGCCATCGCCGCGCCCTGCTTGGTGGACCAGTGCGGGTTCGAGTAGGTGCGCCGCGCCAGGTCGCCGGCCAGCGCCTCGGCCCACTCGGGCTGGATGCGGGCCACGTCGCGGGCCCACAGGCGGGAGGTCTCCACCAGCTCGCCGGCCATGATCCACGCCGGTGGCTTCTTGGACAGCGGGGACCCGGGGAAGATCGCGAACCGTGCCCCCCGCGCGCCCAGGTACTCGTTGCGGGCGCGCTTGGCCTGCTGGCGCAGCGCGCGTGCCCGGGCCTCGCCGCGCAGGTGCGCCACGGACGACGCCTTGACCTCGCCCGTGTCCTGCATGCCGAGCTGGGAGAGCAGGCCGGACAGCAGGCAACGGTGGATGGTGTCGGCGTCCCAGACGCGCCGCCACTCACCGGAGCGGGGCTGGGTGCCCTCCTGGTCGTCCGCACGCTCGGCCACCAGGGCAGCCGTGGCGGGGCCGCGGCGGGCGCCCAGGGTGATGCCGAGCTCGTTGGCCATCTGCCGGAGCTGGGCGACGACGTCCTGCCACTCGCGCACGCGCAGGAAGTTCAGGTGCTCGGCCTTGCACAGCCGGCGGAACGCGGACCCGCTGAGCTCGTGCTGCTGCTCGCGCACGTACTCCCACAGGTTCAGGTAGGTCAGGAAGTCCGACGTCGGGTCCGTGAACCGGGCGTGGAGCTGGTCCGCCTGCTCGCGCGTCTCGGTGGGACGCTCGCGCGGGTCCTGCACCGAGAGCGCGGCGGCGATGACCGCGACCTCGCGGGCCGCCCCGTGCCGCGCGCCCTCCACGATCATGCGGGCCAGCCGGGGGTCCATGGGGAGCTCGGCGAGCTGGCGGCCGACGTCGGTGAGGCGGGTGGTGGGCGTCCCGGCGTCGTCGGTGGTGGTCTCCAGGGCACCGAGCTCGCGCAGCAGCATGACGCCGTCGCGCACCGCGCGCGTGTCGGGCTTCTCCACGAAGGGGAAGCGGGCGACGTCGTCGGGCCGTTCGACGACGCCCACGGAGATCATCTGGAGCAGCACGGACGCGAGCGAGGTGCGCAGGATCTCGGGCTCGGTGAACTCGGGGCGCGACTCGAAGTCCTCGCGCGAGTACAGCCGGATCGCGATGCCGTCGGCGACGCGGCCGCAGCGCCCCGAACGCTGGTTCGCGGACGCCTGCGAGATCGCCTCGATGGGCAGGCGCTGCACCTTGGTGGCCTTCGAGTACCGGGACATGCGCGCCAGTCCGGTGTCCACCACGTAGCGGATGCCGGGCACGGTCAGCGACGTCTCGGCCACGTTGGTGGACAGCACGATGCGGCGGCCGGGGTGCGCGGCGAACACCCGGTGCTGCTCGGCGGCCGAGAGGCGCGAGTACAGCGGCAGGACCTCCACGTGCTGGGGGTGGCGCGCGTCCGTGACGCGGGTGCCCAGGTGCCCGGTCAGGCCCTCCAGGGCGTCACGGATCTCCCGCTCCCCGGACAGGAACACGAGGATGTCCCCGGGTCCGGCCGCCATGAGCTCGTCGCACGCCTCGACGATGCCGGTGACGACGTCCTTCTCCTCGCCCTTGCTCCTGCGCAGGCCCGAGTCGGCGTCGGTGTCGGGCACCAGCGGGCGGTAGCGGACCTCGACCGGGTAGGTGCGCCCGGACACCTCGACCACGGGCGCAGCCTTCGGCAGGACGTCCACGACCGCCTCGGGCGCCCCGCCGAGCGCCGCCAGGTGCGACGGCGAGAAGTGCTCGGCGAACCGTGCCGAGTCGATCGTGGCGGACGTGATGACCAGCTTGAGGTCGGGACGGCGCGGCAGCAGCCGCGAGAGGTAGCCGAGCAGGAAGTCGATGTTGAGGGACCGCTCGTGCGCCTCGTCGATGATGATCGTGTCGTAGGCCAGCAGGTCCGGGTCGCGCTGGATCTGGGCGAGCAGGATGCCGTCGGTCATGACCTTGACCAGGGTCTGCTCGCTCGACTGGTCGGTGAACCGCACCTGGTACCCGACCACGGAGCCCAGGGTGCCGGCCCCGCTGATCTCCTCGCTGATGCGCTCGGCCACGCTGCGCGCCGCGATGCGCCGCGGCTGCGTGTGCCCGATCTGCCCGGCGCGCCCGCGCCCCAGGTCCAGGAGGATCTTGGGGAGCTGCGTCGTCTTGCCCGACCCGGTCTCGCCCGCGACCACCACCACCTGGTTCGCGGCGATGGCGCGGGCGATGTCGTCGCGGCGGGCGCTGACGGGAAGCTGCTCCGGGTAGGTCAGCGGCGGGACCTCGACGGCGGCGCGGGCCGCGGCGAGCTTGTCCAGGTGGGCGCGGGAGACCCGGCGCGGGCCCGGCACCCGGCCGCCACGCCGGCCACCGCGGCGCCCCCCGCGCGGCGGACGCGAGGGATCACGGCGGGCGCCGTCGTCGTCCGGCGACGGCGAAGGCTGCGGGGAAGCGCTGGCGGTACTCACGACCTCCCATTGTCGCAAGAGGCGCAACACGATTCCGCCGCACGGGTACGGGGCCGTTACCCATGTCTCGGGCGGCGACGGCCCGGTGGGCGCCAGAGCAGTGGAAATCGAGGGCCGCAGAGGCAACAGTGGGCTGGTGCGGTATGTTCTGCCGGCTCGGTGCCCGGGGCATGCTCGACCGCGCGACGACGCCGGAGGTTCACCGTGACAGTTCCATCGCGCAAGCGGCCCCGAGGCGGCGCCCTGCCCCATCGGCTCCTGTCCGGGACGGCGGCGGTGATCCTGGGCGGCAGCGTGCTGGCCGGCACCGCGGCGAGCGCACACCCCGACCCGGAGGTCTCGGCCCCCCCGGTGGCCGAGCAGTCCGCCGAGGCCACGCCGGGGGTCGTTCCGAGCGTGTCGATCGGCCAGGTAGGCGGGGCACAGGAGGCGCCGCAGACGCTCGACCAGATCTTCGCGCTGCTCGAACGATCCGAGCGTGCTGCCCACGAGGAGGGCCGCGTGATGACGCCCGCGGTCAGCCAGGCCGCGGCCGAGCTCGGCATGCTGCTCACCACGTACCTGGCCCAGCAGGCCCCGGAGACGGTCCCCGCGTCCTTCGTGGAGCCGGTGGAGCCCGTCGCAGACCCGGTGGACCCGGTGGACCCCGTCGCAGACCCGGTGGACCCCGGCCCAGACGTGATGGACGCCGTCGCCGACGCACCCGAGCACGCCACGGTGACGTTCGACGACGTCGTCGTCGCCGCGATGCGCCTGGCCACGCTGCTCGACTCCGAGGGCGTGTACCGCGTCTCCGTCACCGTGGCCGCCGCCGACGCCGCACAGGCCCCCCTGACCCAGATGCTGCGTGACGCCGTCGGCCGGTACGGCCAGTCCACGGCGGGGTACGCCAACGGACGCATCCCGAACGACGTGCTGTGCGCGCTCCCGTTCGCGCCGGGACACCGCCTGCGCTGCGACGCGGCCGCCCAGCTGGTTGCGCTCAACTCGGCGTACCAGGCGAAGTTCGGCCGTTCGATCCCGATCACCGACTCGTACCGCACGCTGGAGAGCCAGATCGCGGTGCGCGCAGCCAAGCCGACCCTGGCGGCCGTCCCGGGGACGTCGCAGCACGGGTGGGGGCTCGCGGTGGACCTGGGGGCACCGATCAGCTCGGGCACCTCGGCCCAGTACCTGTGGCTGCGCCTGAACGCACCCGACTACGGCTGGGACAACCCGTCCTGGGCGCGCCTGACGGGTTCCAAGCCCGAGCCGTGGCACTTCGAGTTCTTCGCCGCCGGGCCCATGCCGCAACGTGCCCTGTCGGAGCAGGACGTGGCGCTGTTCCGCAGCGCCGCCAGCGGGGCGACGCCGGCGCCGTCCGCCGGTGCGACGCCCGGTAGCGGCACGCCGAGCGCTGCTCCCTTGCCCCCCGTGGAGCCGGCACCGGCCACGCCGTCCGTGTCGCCGTCCCCGTCGCCGTCCCCGACCCCGGAGACGCCGACCACCGGCCCCGGGACGGAGCCGTCCCCGTCCCCGTCGCCGTCGACGCCGTCGACCGATCCGACGACGGACCCGTCGACCGACCCGACCACCGACCCGGCCACCGACCCGACCGCCGATCCATCGACCGATCCGACGACGGATCCGTCGACCGACCCGTCGACCGACCCGACCCCGGACCCCTCGACCGACCCGGGCGGCGAGGCCGTCCCCGAGGATGTGGAACCGGCGCCGGAACCGGGCCCGACCCCCATCGAGCCGACCCCCGCTGAGCCGAGTCCCGCGGAGCCCGTGCCCGTGCCCGACCAACCGTCGGACGCCGGAACCGACCTCGCCGTCGTCCCCGGGCGGCTCTCGGACGGAACCCCCGAGCACGTGGGTACTGGACCTGGCGCCTGACGGGACGGGACACTCGACCCGGTACGGTGGCAGGCGCCGGCGGGTCCGGTGACGAAGTGGAGCGGGGGACATGAACCTGGAGCAGACCGATCAGCGCACAGCCGCCGGCTCCGGTATCTCGTGCCGGTCGACGCCGGAGGGCACGGTCGTCACGCTGTGGGGCGAGGTGGACGCCGCGCTGCGCGAGGCGGCCTCCGAGGTGATGGCCATGGTGGCCGTCCACACCGCGGGGGTGCCGATCGTCATCGACGCGAGCGAGGTCACCTTCATCGACTCCTCGGGTGTCGCGTTCATCCTCCAGGTCTACGTGCTGGCGCAGGAGACGGGGACGCCCATGCGCCTGCGTGACCCGTCCGACCCCGTGGTCGAGGTCCTGACCATGGTGGGGATCGGCGATCGCATCCCGGTGGAGCGGCTCGACGGCGAGGCGTGCTGACGGAGGGGCGGCGCGGGTCGTCGGTGCTCGCCCTGCTGGTCGCGGTGAGCCTGCTCGCGCTGGTGGCGGTGGGTGTGGATCGTGGCGCCGCGGCGTTCACGGAGCGTGGCGTGGCGGCGGCGATCCGGGCCGGCGGGTCCGACGTCGTCGGCGCCGACGTGCAGATCCACGGGTTCCCGTTCCTCACCCAGCTGGCCTCCGGGGGCCTGGAAGAGGTGTCGGGTTCGCTGCGCGAGGGCTCGTTCGGCGGCTACCGCGTGGCGGACGTGACGATCGACGCGCGCGACGTCGCCCCCCGGCCGCCGTGGCAGGCGGGGGAGGTGCGGGCGAGCGGCGTTGTGGGGTTCGACACGATCGGGGCGGCGATCTCGCATCACCTCGGCGCCGAGGTCACGGTCGGTCCGTCGCCCGACGACGACGCCGCCCTGCTGATCGGGCTGCCGTTCTCGGTGCTGGGCGCCACGGTGCAGGTGGGCGCGACGGCGGTCCCGCGGGTCGTCGACGGTTCGGTGACCGTGCAGGTCACGGCGCTCTCGGTGGGCGGCGTCGCCGTGCAGGTCGAGGACGCGCCGCTGGGCCTGGGCGACCTGCTGGGCACGCTCACGCTCCCGGTGAGCCTGCCCGCGGGGGTCGCGTTGCGCGAGGTGCGGGTGGAGTCCGAGGGCCTGCGGATCGCCGGCGAGGCGCACGACGTGGCCCTCGGCGAACTGATCGGGTAGCGCCGAGGCCCGGGCGGCTTCGGCGCGGGATGCATACTTATGCATACCAAAGCGAATCCATCCAGACCCGGAGTACCTCGTGATGCGCACCCGTTCCCTGTTTGCCGCCACCGCCGCCTCCCTGGCGGTCACGCTCGCCCTCGGCGCCTGCTCGACGGCGTCCCAGGAGGGATCGCAGGCCGGCGTCGGCTTCGACACCTCGGGCATCACCAAGGACGACGCGATCGCCGCGATGGTGCCGGACGCCGTGGCCGCCGACGGCAAGCTCACCGTCGCCGCCGAGCTCACGTACGCCCCCCTGGAGTTCGTGGCCACCGACGGCACCACGCCCGTGGGCATGGACATGGACATCGCGCACGCCGTCGCGGCGCTCATGGGCCTGACGGCGGACATCCAGTCCAGCCAGTTCGACTCGATCATCCCCGCCATGGGCACCCGCTACGAGGTCGCGCTCTCGGCCTTCACCATCACGGCCGAACGCCTCGAGTCCGTCAACATGGTCAGCTACTTCGCCGCCGGCTCGCAGTTCGCGGTCCAGAAGGGCAACCCCGACGGCGTCGACCCGGACAACCTGTGCGGATTCACCGTGGGCGTCCAGACGGGCACCGTCCAGCAGGACGAGCTGGAGGCCAAGCAGGCCGACTGCGCGGGCAACCCCATCACCGTCCTTCCCTACGACAAGCAGGCCGACGTCACCACCAACCTCGTGGGGGGCAAGGTCCAGGCCATGTACGCCGACTCGCCCGTGACCGCGTACGCCGTCGAGCAGACCGAGGGCAAGCTCGAGACGCTCGGCGAGATCCGGGACGCCGCCCCGTACGGCGCCGTCATCGCCAAGGACGACACGGCGCTCGCGCAGGCCGTGCAGGCCGCGCTCCAGCAGCTCATGGACGACGGCACGCTGGCGAAGATCGCCGCCGCCTGGGGCAACGAGCAGGGCGTGCTGCAGACGGCGGAGCTGAACCCCGCCACGGACTGAGACTGTTCGCTCTCGCCGTGCACCACGCGCCGGATTGTGCAACACCGCGCGCCGCGGCGATACTCGACCGATTCTTGACGCGCCACCGAGACCGGAGTCCAGCATGCGCACTCGTCCCGTCCTCACCGCGGCCATCGCCGCGGCGACCGTGCTCACCATGAGCGCCTGCACCTCAGCCTCGCAGGGGTCGGCCACGACCTCCTCGGGAGAGCCCGCGGCCGCGTCGTTCGACCCGTCGTCCGTCACCAAGGACGACGCCGTCGCCGCCCTGGTCCCCGAGGCGGTCGCGGCGGACGGCAAGCTCACCATCGGCTCGGACCTGACCTACGCGCCCGCCGAGTTCGTGGGCGCGGACGGCAAGACCCCCACGGGGTTCGACATCGACATCGCGCACGCCCTGGCGAACCTCATGGGCCTGGAGGCGGACGTCCAGTCGAGCACCTTCGACGCGATCATCCCGAGCATCGGCACCAAGTACGAGATCGGCATCTCCTCGTTCACCGTGACCCCGGAGCGCCTCGAAGCCGTGGACATGGTCAGCTACATCGACGCTGGCTCGCAGTTCGCCGTCCAGAAGGGCAACCCGGACAAGGTGGACCTGGACCACCTGTGCGGCCTGACCATCGGCGTCCAGACCGGGACCACCCAGCAGGACGAGCTGAACGAGCTCCAGAGCACGTGCGGCGACGAGAAGATGACGCTGCTGACCTACGACAAGCAGGCGGACGTCACCACCAACCTGGTGGGGGGCAAGGTCCAGGCCATGTACGCCGACTCGCCCGTGACCGCCTACGCGGTGGGCCAGACGGACGGCAAGCTCGAGACCCTCGGGGACATCCGCGGCGCCGCCCCCGAGGCCGTCGTGCTCCCCCGGGGTGACGAGGCCATGGCCAAGGCCGTGCAGGCCGGGCTCCAGAAGCTCATGGACGACGGCACCCTGGCCGAGATCCTCGAGACGTGGGGCAACGCGGAGGGCGCGCTGACCACGGCCGAGATCAACCCGACCGTCGGCTGATCGGCACGGAGGACATCCCATGAGCGACCCGATCCCGAACCGGATCCACGCCCGAGGGGTGCCCCGCCCCGGGCGGTGGGTGGGCGCCGTCGTCGTCGTCGTGATCGCCGCGATGGCGATCCACGGCCTGGTCACCAACGAGACCTTCCGCTGGGACACGGTCTGGCTCTACCTGCGCGACATCGTGGTGATCCGGGCCATCGGCTGGACCCTGATCCTCACGGTGGGATCGATGGCGCTCGCCGTCGTCATGGCCGTGGTGCTGGCGATCATGCGGCGCAGCGACAACCCGGTGCTGCGCGGCGTGAGCTGGTTCTACATCTGGTTCTTCCGCGGCACGCCCGTGTACGTCCAGCTCGTGTTCTGGGGCCTGATCTCGGTGCTGTACCCGCGCCTGTCGATCGGGATCCCGTTCGGGCCGGAGTTCTTCGCGTTCACCACCAAGGACGTCATCACGGCCTTCTGGGCGGCGCTGCTGGGCCTCGCGTTCAACGAGGCCGCCTACCTGGCCGAGATCGTGCGGGCCGGCCTGACGTCCGTGGACCCCGGGCAGGCCGAGGCGGCCAAGGCGCTGGGCATGAAGGACGCCACGATCCTGCGGCGCATCGTGCTGCCGCAGGCCATGCGCGTCATCGTGCCGCCCACGGGCAACGAGACCATCTCGATGCTCAAGACGACGTCCCTGGTCACCGCCGTGCCGTTCACGCTCGACCTGTTCTACGCCACCAACGCCATCGGCAACCGGCTCTACCAGACCGTGCCGCTGCTGGTCATCGCGTCGATCTGGTACCTGGTGATCACGTCGATCCTCATGGTGGGGCAGTCCTACCTGGAGAAGTACTACGGCAGGGGCTTCGGCACCGAGTCCAGCGCCCGACGACGCCGCGGCGGCCCGGGCGGGCGCCCGTCCCGTCAGGCGGCCATCGCGGCCGCCGGAACCACCACGGACGACCCCTTCATCGAGGTGACCCCATGACGGCAGACACCAGGCCCACAGCCGCCGCGCCCGCCGACCTCATGGTCGAGCTGACCGGCATCCACAAGGAGTTCGGCCACGGCCACGGTGCCGTGCACGTGCTGCGCGGCGTCGACCTGACCGTGCCGCGCGGCTCGGTCACCGTGATCCTGGGCCCGTCCGGCTCCGGGAAGTCCACGCTGCTGCGGTGCATCAACGAGCTGGAGGACATCACGGCGGGCAGCGTCGTCGTCGACGGCGAGCGCATGGGCTACCGCCTGGACGACAAGGGTGTGCTGCACCGCCTGCACCCCAAGGTGATCGCCCGGCAGCGCCGCCGCATCGGCATGGTCTTCCAGCGGTTCCACCTGTTCCCGCACCTCACGGCCGCCGAGAACGTCATGGAGGCGCCCCTGCGGGTGCGCGGGCTGTCCAAGGACGACGCGCGGGCGCAGGCTGAGGAGCTGCTGCACCGGGTGGGCCTGAGCGACCGGGCCGGGCACTACCCGGCCCAGCTCTCGGGCGGGCAGCAGCAGCGCGTCGCCATCGCGCGGGCCCTCGCCATGGACCCCGAGCTCATGCTGTTCGACGAGCCGACGTCGGCCCTGGACCCCGAGCTGGTGGGCGAGGTGCTGGCCGTCATGAAGGACCTCGCCAAGTCCGGCATGACCATGATCGTGGTGACCCACGAGATCGGGTTCGCGCGGGAGGTGGCCGACGACGTCGTGTTCATGGACCAGGGCGTCGTCGTCGAGCAGGGACCGCCCTCGGCGGTGCTGGACGCGCCCCGCGAGCGGCGCACGCGGGACTTCCTCGCGCACGTGCTCTGACCGGCGCGACCCCGCTGGTCGGGCCTGCCGGACCCCGAGAACGCGCCACGCAGCGCCGATCCGGGGGTGGGGGTAGCGCGGCGCGCTCGCGTCGCGTAGCGTTCTGCCTCGTTGCAGTGCCTCAGTTGTCCGGGCGGTTCCCGTCCTGCGTCGAGGGGCGGGCAGAAGATGTGCCCGCCCCGAAGCGAACCTTGTACGACAAGAGTTGACGACGAACACCGTGATGAGCGATCTCGACGTTCGAGGTCGTCACTCTTGAAGGAGAGCAAGACATGGCTACCGGAACCGTGAAGTGGTTCAACGCGGAGAAGGGCTACGGCTTCATCGCCCCCGAGGACGGCTCGCAGGACGTCTTCGCGCACTACTCGGCCATCCAGTCCAACGGCTACCGCACCCTCGAGGAGGGCCAGCGCGTCGAGTTCGACACGGCGCAGGGCCCCAAGGGTCTGCAGGCGGAGAACATCCGCCCGCTCTGAGCTTTGAGGTAGGTGCGGCCTAGTTCGTACCCCACAGGTTCTTCCACCGACGGCCGGGCACCCCGAGAGGGTGCCCGGCCGCCGGCGTGTCCGGGGTAGAGTCCCCTGCGCGCGGGCGCCGTGCCCGCGAGACGGATCGCGGCACCGAGGAACGGTGCGCGGCGCGCGAGGTGGAGGAGCTTCGATGGAGACCCGGACCAGCACCCCGCCGGAGCCGACGGGCACGCCCGTCCGCACCCGGTCGGTCGCTCGCGAGGGGGCGGCCATCCCGCTGCCGTCCGGCCCGCTCGGGCACCTGCGCGTGATCGCGCCCGACGACGCCGCGCAGACCGGCCCTGCTGCCGCGCCGGCCGCACGCCCGTGGGGCCGCTGGTTCATCCCGATCGTGGCGGTCGCGTGCATCGCGCTGGGCGTGATCATCGGCGTGATGGTCTCGCTCGTGCAGGCGACGGACGCGAACCAGGCTCGGGTCGACGCCGAACGTGCCCAGGAGCAGGTGGCGGCGGACCGCGCCGAGCTGGACACGCTGCGAGCCACGCTCGACGAGCAGAAGAAGCAGCTCACGCAGCGGGAGAACGACGTGATGGCGCGTGAGGATGCCGTCTCCCGCAAGGAGGCGGACCTGCAGGTCTCGCAGAACGAGCTCGACGAGCGGCAGGCGGATCTCGACGCCGCCGAGCAGCAGGTGCAGAGCAGGTCCGACGCGTGGGACCCCAGCCAGTGGGTGCCCGGTGGGCAGGCCACCCAGGGCACCGGCCGCAACCGTGGGTGACGACGCCCCGCCGGTGACGCCGCGCCACCCGGTCACGCGCACCCATCACGGGGACGTCGTCGTGGACGACTACGAGTGGCTGCGGGACGCGGACGACCCGGACGTCATCGCGCACCTCACCGCGCAGGACGCGTGGACCCGGGCGCGGCTGCGCCACCTGGAGCCGCTGCGCGAGCGGCTCTTCGGCGAGATCAAGGCGCGCACGCAGGAGACCGACCTGTCGGTGCCGGTGCGCCTGGGCGGCCACTGGTACTACTCGCGCACGGCCGAGGGCAGCGAGTACGCGGTGCACGTGCGGCTGCCCGTGGTCGGCGACGGATGGACGCCGCCCGAGGTGCGGCCCGGCGAGACGCCGTCTGGCGAGCAGGTGCTGCTCGACGAGAACGCGCTCGCCGCGGGTCACGACTTCTTCGCCCTCGGCGGCTTCGAGGTGTCCGCGGACGGCCGCGTGCTCGCGTACCAGGTGGACGTGCAGGGCGACGAGCGGTACACGTTGCGCTTCCGCGACCTCGTCACGGGCGAGGACCTGCCCGACGTCGTCGAGCAGACCGCGTCCGGCGTCGCGCTGACGCCCGACGGCGGGAACGTGTTCTACACGACGCTCGACGACGCCTGGCGCCCGTACCGGGTGTGGCGGCACCCGCTGGGCGCGCCTGCCGCCGATGACGTGCTGGTGGTCGAAGAGCCCGACGAGCGGTTCTGGGTGGGTGTGGGCCTGACCCGGTCGCAGCGGTTCGTCCAGATCGACCTGGCCTCCAAGGTCACGTCCGAGGTGTGGCTGGTGCCGGTCGCGCGCCCGACGTCGGAGCCCGTGGTGGTGTGGCCCCGGCGCGAGGGCGTCGAGTACACGGTGGAGGACGCCGGAGGCCGCCTGCTGGTGCTGCACAACGGCCCCGCCGCCGCGGGTGGTCTCGCCGAGAATTTCGAGCTGGTGGCGGTGCCCGTCCCCGGTGACGTCACCCCGGGCGAGGGTGTCGTCGTCGTCCCGCAGGGCGAGGGTGTCGTCGTCGTCCCGCATGATCCGGACGTACGGCTGGAGGATGTTGCTGCGTTCACGGGACATCTGGTGCTGAGCTACCGCCGCGAGGCGACCCCGCGGGTGGCGGTCGGGGCGCTGGACGGGGCGCTGGACGGGGGTGGCGGCCCGGTGGACGTGGTGTGGCGCGAGGTGAGCACCGGGCAGGAGCTGGAGTCGGTGCAGCTCGCCGCGTCGCCGCTGCCGGACCAGCCGACCGCGCGCGTGGTGGTCGAGTCGTTCATCGCGCCGCGGGCCGTGTACGACGTCGTCCTCGCGACGGGTGAGCTGGTGCTGCGCAAGCGGCAGCCGGTGCTCGGCGGCTACGACCCCGGCGCGTACGAGCAGCGCCGCGACTGGGCGACGGCCCCCGACGGCACCCGCGTCCCGGTGTCGCTGGTGTGGCGGCGCGATCTGGACGTCGATCTGGGGTCTGGTCGTCGGTCCGGACCGACGACCAGACCCCAAACCGACGACCAGCCAGCGCCCCTCCTGCTTTACGGGTACGGGGCGTACGAGTATTCGCTCGATCCCTGGTTCTCCGTGCCGCGGTTGTCGCTGCTGGACCGCGGGGTCGTGTTCGCCGTGGCGCACGTGCGCGGCGGTGGTGAGCTGGGGCGGCGGTGGTACGACGACGGGAAGCTGCTCGCGAAGAGGAACACGTTCACGGACTTCGTGGCCGTCGCGCGGCACCTGGTGGACACCGGGTGGACCACGCCGGACCGGCTTGCGGCCGAGGGCGGCTCGGCGGGTGGCCTGCTCATGGGCGCGGTGGCGAACCTGGCACCCGAGCTGTTCGCCGGCATCCACGCGTCCGTCCCGTTCGTGGACCCGCTGACCAGCATCCTGGACCCGTCGCTGCCGCTGACCGTCACCGAGTGGGAGGAGTGGGGCAACCCGCTCGCCGACCCCGAGGTGTACGCGTACCTCCAGGGGTACTCGCCGTACGAGAACGTGCCGGCCGACGCCGCCGCCTACCCGCGCATCCTCGCGACCACGTCGCTGCACGACACGCGGGTGCTGTACGTCGAGCCCGCGAAGTGGGTGGCCCGGCTCCAGGCCGCGGGGGCCCCGGCGCTGCTGCGCATCGAGATGGCGGCCGGCCACGGGGGTGTGTCGGGGCGGTACGCCGCCTGGTGGCAGATCGCGGAGGAGAACGCCTGGCTGCTCGACGTGCTGGGCTGCGCGGGTTAGCGGC
>BCWJ01000035.1 GCA_001592145.1 Xylanimicrobium pachnodae JCM 13526 = NBRC 107786
ACCCCCGCCACGACGGGCTCACGATCACTACCTACTCCTCCTGACGACGAGGTTAGACAGATGACGGACGTGACAGTCACCACCCCTGGGACCGTCCTCGGGCTCGATCCTGAGCCCGGAAGCAGCTCACGTACCCGGAACCGCAAGGCCCGGAAGAAAGCTCCGAAGGATCCCCACCGCAAGATCACCTGGGACAGGGTCTGGGCGCAGCGAGCACTGCTCGCCATGGCCGTCCCGCTGCTGATGTACCAGATCCTGTTCAAGTACGTGCCCGTCTACGGCTGGGCGATGGCGTTCCAGAACTTCAAGCCGGGTCGTGGCAGCATCTGGAACCAGCAGTGGGTCGGCTTCGACAACTTCGTCAACCTGTTCACGGGTGTCAACGGCGAACGGTTCGCCCGGGTCGTGGTCAACACGCTGGGACAGTCGCTCCTGAGCTTGATCCTCGGGACCATCGGGGCCCTCGTCCTGGCGCTGCTGCTGAACGAGGTCAAGAACATGCCGTTCAAGCGGATCCTGCAGAACATCACGTACATGCCCCACTTCCTCAGCTGGGTGATCGTGGCAAGCCTGGCGTCGGTGGCACTCTCGCTGCCCTCCTCCGGCGGGTTCATCAACGAAGCCCTCATGAACCTGAACATCGTCGACGAGCCGGTCAAGTTCCTGACCGAGCCGAACTACTTCTGGGGGATCGTCGCCGGGACGAACCTGTGGAAGGAGCTGGGCTGGAACACGATCCTCTACCTGGCCGCGATCACCGCTATCGACCCGAGCCTGTACGAGGCCGCCGAGGTCGACGGGGCAGGCCGCTACCGCAAGATGTTCAACATCACCTTGCCGGGGATCCGGCCCACGATCGTCGTGCTGCTCATCATCAACAGCGGCTGGATCCTGTCCACGAACTTCGAGCTGCCGTACTTCCTCGGCAACGGTCTGGTCTCCGAGAGGGCCGAGACCATCGACGTCTTCGTGCTGCGCTACGGGTATCAGCTCGGCAACTACAGCCTCGCCGTCGTCGCGGGCATCTTCAAGACCATCGTCGCCATCATCCTGGTGGGCTCGGCGAACCTAGCGGCCAAGCGCCTCAACCAAGAGTCGCTGGTCTAGGAGGACTTCATGTCAAGCACCCTTGTCGCGAAGCCCCTGGCGCGGCGCACCTCGCGAGGCAAGTCGCCCCGTCACAAGTGGACGACCGAGCGGATCATCTTCACGACGCTCAACACGACCTTCCTGGTGGCCCTCGCGGGGCTCATGATCTACCCGTTGCTCAACACGCTCGCCATCTCCTTGAACGACGGCATGGACGCCGTGCGTGGCGGTATCAACATCTGGCCGCGGGTCTTCTCGCTGCAGAACTACAACGTCGTGTTCAACATGAGCACGATCTACCAGGCATTCTTCATGAGCGTGCTGAAGACGGTCGTGGTGGTGGCCACGAACCTGCTCTTCACCTCGATGCTGGCGTACGCGCTCAGCCGCAACGAGTTCATCTTCCGCAAGCCGATCACCCTGATCTTCGTGCTGACGATGTACTTCGACGCGGGACTGATCCCCAACTATCTGCTCATCAAGGACCTGGGCCTGCTGAACAGCTTCCACGTCTACTGGGTCCCGACGATCATCAGCGCGTTCAACCTGATCATCCTGCGCACGTACATGAAGTCCATCCCCGACGAGATCATCGAGTCGGCACGGGTCGACGGCGCAGGTGAGTTCCGCACGTGGTGGCAGATCGTGATGCCGCTGTGCAAGCCCACGCTTGCCGTCGTGGGCCTGTTCGTGGCAGTGGGCAGCTGGAACGCCTGGTTGGACACCCTGCTGTACAACTCGGGCGAGCAATGGTTGTCCACCCTGCAGTACGAGCTGCAGAAGCTGCTGTCGAGCTCGATGAACGCGGGGGCGAACACCGGCGCTGCCGGTAATGCGGCCGCCGCGGCCAACGGCGGAATGGTCACGACACCGATCGCGCTGCGCTCGGCCATCACCATGGTGGCGGCCGTCCCCATCCTGCTCGTGTACCCGTTCCTGCAGAAGCACTTCGTGACCGGTCTCACGATCGGCTCCGTGAAGGGCTGACGGCGCCGGCCTCCCGCGGACCGCGGGGGGGCCGGACCCGTCGTCGGGACCCGCACCCACGCGCACTGAGAGGATCCACCATCTTCCGCTTCAACCCCGCGTCACGACTGTGGCGCATCACGGACTCGCTCGGCTCCGTCATCATGGTCAGCCTGCTCTGGGTGGTCAGCCTCTCCCTCGTCGTGACGGCAGGGGCGGGAACCGTGGTCGCCTACGAGCTGTGCCGCAGATATGTGCTGGGAAAAGACGCGGGCTTCTGGGCCGTCGCCACGAAGGCCTGGCGGCAGAGCTGGAAACAGGCGACCGTCATCGGCCTGCTCGCTCTGCCGGTCGCGGCCGTCGGCATCCTCACGTTCTCCTATCTGCCCACGCTGGGTCTCTCCCAGGTCCTGGTGCCGCTCATCGTCGTCGGTCTCTTCCTGGCGCTCCTGATCTTCTGGTGTCTCCCTCTCGCGGCCCGGTTCACCAACCCCACCTGGCGCCAGGTGCGCAACGGGTTCACCCTGGGGCTCACGAAGCCCAGCCTGACGTTCCTGCTCGGGATCGCCCTCGTCCTCGCAGGCGTGGCCGTCTGGAACTTCATGCCGGCGGTGTTCGTGGTACCCGGGCTGATCCTCGTGTGGTGGTGCTACCTCCTTGAGCGGTTCTTCGTCGCCCGCGGGTACGTGTCCCCGGAACCGGACGCGGCGGACTGACGCTCGCCTCTCTTGCCCGAGACCGCCGTCGCCGGGTGATAGGCTCGAAATAGTTTCGATCGAGGGAGAGCACATGGCTTCTCAAGGAAAGGCGCGGCGGGCAACGCTGGCGGACATCGCCTCCGCCACCGGGCTGTCGAAGGCGACGGTCTCCAAGGCGCTCAACGGCCGCGACGACGTCTCGAGCGAGACCAGGGAGCGGGTCCTCGCGGCCGTCACCGCTCTCGGCTACCGGCCCACCACCACGCCCTTCGTCGCGGCGAGCCGACGTGCCCTCACCGTCGTGTTCGACCTGCCGGCCTCGCCGTACATCCTGAACGTCCTGCAGGGCGCCCTGATCGCGGCGACCGAGGGGCACCTCGACCTCCTGCCACGACTGGCACCGGACCTGAAGGCACGGACGCACCGGACGGTCGCCCGTGAGTGGATCGCCGCGCAGCACGCGAGCGGCGCGATAGGGATCGTGGGGCTGACGCTGTCCGAACCTGACGCGCTCATCGACGCCGCCGCTGCCGCGGGCCTCCCGTTCGTCATGGTCGATCCGGTGGACACCACCAACGAGCGCATGATCAGTGTCGGATCCTCCAACTGGGCGGGTGCCCGTGCCGCGACGGATCACCTCATCGCGCTCGGACATCGGCGCATCGGCTGGATCGGCGGCCCGGAGGCCTCGACCGCCGCTCGGGACCGGTTCTACGGCTTCAGCACCGCTCTCGACGCGGCGGGCCTGGCGCTCGATCCTGCCCTGGTCCGTCACGGGACGTTCGACGTCGCCACAGGGTCGCGACTCGCACAGGAGCTGCTCGCAGCGCCGACGCCGCCCACGGCCATCATGGCGGCCGACGACGAGCTCGCCGTCGGTGTGCTCGCCACGGCGTACGAACGCGGAGTCCGCGTGCCGGACGATCTGAGCGTCACCGGCTTCGACGACACGCCACAGTCCGCGTGGACGACACCGCCACTGACCACCGTCCACCAGCACCTCGACGGCATGGGCCGCATGGCCGTCCAGACGGTGCTCGACATGTCAGCCGACAGGCAGCCGGCGTCCCGTCACGTCGAGCTCGCCACGTCACTCACCCTCCGTGGGAGTACAGCCGCGCCCCCCACCGCGGCCAGCGCGACGCCACAGACCACCTCCCCCGCCTGAAACGAGACCTCGATCCCATGGAACTGCACGTCGCGAAGTCCGGCGCCGACTCGGCCGCCGGGACCGCCCACGATCCGCTGCTCACGATCGGTGCGGCCGCAGCCCTCGCCCAGCCCGGTGACACCGTCGTCGTGCACGAGGGCGTGTATCGGGAGTGGGTGAACCCGCGGCGTGGCGGCAGCGACCAGGCACCGATCGTCTACGAAGCCGCCCGTGACGCGAGCGGGGCCTACCAGTCCGTCACCATCTCGGGCGCCGAGCCGGTCGCGGACTGGCAGCGGCACCCCGGCGGTGACGGGCGAGCCTGGGTGGCCCGGGTCCCGAACGCCCTGTTCGGCCAGCAGAATCCCTACTCGGAGCGCATCGCGGGCGACTGGTTCTTCGACCAGACCAACACGTGGCACACCGGCGAGGTGTACCTCGACGGCACGTCCCTGTACGAGTCGCAGACGCTCGCGGGCGTCGAGACGCCGCACGCCACCGCGGACTCGTTCGACCAGGCCGGGTCGCTGCTGACCTGGTACTGCGAGGTGGGTGACGAGGTCACGACGATCTGGGCGAACTTCGGGGACGCCGACCCCCGCGAGCACGAGATCGAGATCAACGCACGCAAGTTCGTGTTCTGGCCCGCGACCACGGGCATCGACCACATCACGGTGCGCGGGTTCACCCTGACGAAGGCGGCCACCCAGTGGGCGCCGCCGACCGCCCTGCAGGAAGGCCTCATCGGGCCGCACTGGTCGAAGGGCTGGGTCATCGAGGACAACACGATCACCGACTCGAAGAACGTGGGCATCTCACTCGGCAAGGAGATCAGCACCGGTGACAACGAGGCCGCCGCGGGGCCGCGGGGCGCCAAGGGCGGCACTCAGCGCGAGCGCGAGGTGATCCAGCGGGCGCTCGCGCTCCGCGGCCCCGGCGCGAACGAGCCCCACCCGTGGACACGGGACCACGTCGGTTCCCACATCGTGCGTCGCAACACGATCCGCGACTGCGAGCAGGCGGGCGTCGCCGGTCACCTGGGCGCGGCCTTCTCCACCATCGCGGACAACCACATCTCGCGTATCCACGTGAAGCGCCAGTGGCACGGCGCCGAGGTCGCGGGCATCAAGCTGCACGCCGCCCTCGACACCGTGATCAGCGGGAACACCATTCATCACACGCACCGGGCGCTCTGGCTCGACTGGCAGGCGCAGGGCACCCTCGTGCGGCACAACGTCTTCTACGCCTCGACCGCCGAGGACTTCATGGTCGAGGTGTGTCACGGCCCCTACCTGGTGGACTCGAACCTGTTCCTGTCGCCGTGGGCGGTCAAGGACATGTCCACGGGCGGCGCCTACGTGCACAACTACATCGCGGGCCGGATCGCGAACTGCACCGAGCACCAGCGCTACACCCCGTACCACCTGCCGCACTCCACGGCGGTCTACGGCGTCTCGAACATCCTGGGCGGAGACGACCGGTTCTACAACAACGTCTTCGTCGGCGACGGGACCTCGCCGGACCGTGCTGAGACCGCCGAGCTCGCGAGCTTCTGGTCGGGTGCGATCGACATGGACGGTGTCCCGGGCCAGGCGACGTTCGTCCCGACCCCGGTGGGTACCTCCCAGTACGACGCGTACCCGACGGCGGCGGAGTACCCGAACGAGCAGGGCAGCGCGCTCGCGGGGCCCCGCCTGCCGGTGTGGGCGGAGGGCAACCTGTACGCGCGGGGCGCGGAGCCGTTCCGCGCCGAGACCTCACCGCGCGTCGTCGACGCCGCGCCACTCCTGGTCGAGGTGGTGGACGCCGACGCCGGAACCGTTCGCGTCACGGTCACCGACCCCGAGCAGCTGGGTACCGTCGCCGCCGTGACGACCGCGCGCCTCGGGACGAGCTATCAGGCCGAGATGCCCTACACGTACCCCGACGGGACCGACCTGGACCTGAGCACCGACATCCTCGGTGCCGCCCGGACGGTGGCGGTACCCGGCCCTGTTGCCGACACCGACGGCACGAGGACGATCACGGCACCGGGGCCGCGCACCATCGGGTGAGACGGGCCGCGGCCCCGGTGCGCGTGGGACCGCGACCCGTCGCCCTCACGCCTTCCAGCGCAGGAGCCGCACCACGGAGATCCCCGGGGTCGGGTGGCCCCCGGCGGCTGTGAACTCCACGTCGAACGTGGCGGGGTGGCCCGCCCGGGCGAGCAGCTCCCCGACCGGGAAGCCCAGCTCGACGCTCTCGGTGCCCGCCGGGAAGGTCTCGGAGGCGATCACGGTGCCGTGCACCCGGACGTCGACGGCGGTCGGCTCCGGCAGCAGGCGCACGCCCACACGCAACGCCGATCCGGCGGCCCCGGCGTCTCGCAGCGTGACGGCCATGCGCTCTCGCGTGGATCGCCAGTGCCGCCCGCCCGCGTGCCCGGTCTCGCTGGCGGTGGCGCGCAGGCCGTGATCGGCCTCGGGCTGCTGCTCGCCGAACGCGATGCGGTCCAGCGTGAGCGGATCGAGCGCGGCACCGTCGTCGAGCGCCGTGAGCAGGCCGCGGCGTGCGGTGATGTCGTCGCCGACGACGGGCCAGTAGATCGTGTACCGGGCGTCGTGCAGTCCGGCGAAGGGTTCCAGGTCGAACGGATCGCCGTCGACGGGGTGGATCCGGTAGTGGAGCGGGTCGGTCCGTTCGGCGCCGGCGACGCCGTCGGGGACCAGGGGCAGGTCGCCGAGCGGTTGGAGGGGGCCGTGGGCGATGTGCCCCCACCGCGAGTCGTCGGCGTGCAGCCCGTCAAGACGCCACCGGTCGCCGCGCGCGGCCAGCACCATCGGCCCGGCCAGGTAGGCCTGCCAGGGCGACCCGTCGGGCAACCGCTCCGTGCGCAGGGTCATCGGGAGCCGGTAGCCGACGACGTCGCCGGCATGCCACCGCCTCTCGATGACGACGGCCCCGGGCACCCGGCGGACGGACTCCGCCCGACGGCCGTTGACCGTCAGGTCCGCGAGGTCGTCGCACCAGGCCGGGACGCGCACCCGCAGCGGGAACGTCCTGGGACGTTCCACGTCGACGGTCAGGGTGACGGCGTCGGTCGCGGGGAAGCCCGTGTCGAGGCGCAGGGTTCCCCCGCCGGGCAGGGCGAGCTCCGCGGCGATGGGAAGGTTCACGGCGACGGCATCGCCGTCGTGCCCGAAGATCCACTCGCCGTAGCGGGCCTGCGCCTCCATCCCGGTGCCCACGCAGCACCAGAACCCGAGCCCCGGCTGGGAGTACACGCGGTAGTGCCGGGGGCGCATCGGCGTGAAGTAGACGAACCCGCCCTCGGGGTGCTGGGCCGAGAGCAGGTGGTTGAACACGGCCCGTTCGGCGTAGTCCAGGTACTCGGGACGGGTCTCCCACCGGTTCAGCTCATGGGTCAGCTTGAGCATGTTGTAGGTGTTGCAGAACTCCGGCCCCTCCCGGTCGTCGATCATCGTGGTGAAGTCGGCCGCGTCATGGAAGTGCTCACGGACGCTGTTGCCGCCGATGGCGACCGACCGGTGGCCCACGACCGCGCGCCAGAAGGTCCGGGCTGCCGCCCGCAGCCCCTCGTCACCGCTCACCACCGCAGTCGTCGCGAAGCCGAGCACCTGGGGGATCTGCGTGTTGGCGTGCAGGCCGGTCAGCTCGTCGCGCCCGGCCGCAAGGGGTCCGAACAGCGCGCGATGGGTGAAGCGACGCGCCATGGCGGCGTAGTCCGCCCGTCCCGTGATGTCCGCGAGCGCCGCGTACGCGTCGTTCATCGCTCCGAACTCGGTGGCGAGCATGATCTGGAAGGTGTCGTCGTCGATGGTCCCGGCGATGTCGAGCCACCAGTCGGCGAGGCGCACGACGACGTCGAGGGCGGGCCCGTGACCGGTCATCCGGTATGCGTCGATCAGCCCCTGGAACGTCTTGTGCAGGTTGTACCAGGGCACCCAGTGGTCGCTGGACCCGAGCCGGCGTGCAGCCTCGGGCCCGCCGTGGCGGAGCGTCTCGAACAGCGCGGCGCCGCCGGGGACCCCGCCGACGTACCCGGTGCCGATCGCGTCCTGGGCGCGGGCCAGCTCGGCCACCAGGTGATCGAGGCGGTCGCTCGCCTCGTGCGAGCCGAGAGCGGCCGCCAGGATCGCGAGCGCGGACAGGTAGTGCCCGGCGGTGTGCCCCGTGAGCCCGTCGCCCTCCCAGTTCCCGTAGGCCGGCGCTCTCGGCTCGAGCCCCGCCTCGGTGAGGAAGGGTGCGAGCAGGCGGTCCGGGTCGAGCGCGAGCACGTAGCGCAGGTCCGCCTGGGCGGCGTCCGCGAAGGGCCCGGGCAGGAGCCGGACGTCCTGGAGCGGGAAGAGTTCCATCGTCACACCGCCTGTACGTGGATGATCAGAGCCTGGATCGGCATGAGGGTCGGGAGCTGCAGGCCCACCTCGGTCAGCACTCGTCCCGGCAGCGGGAGGCCGTCACCGCTGGTCCAGGCCGGGTTGACCCAGCCGCCGCCGCGGCGGGCCGTCCCGGCGTCGTCGCGCACCCGCACCCGGTAGCTCACCGCGGGGTCCAGGCCGGGCAGCCGCAGGCGTGCGGCGAGCGTCTCGCGCGGTCCGGCCACGGAGGTGACGGTCCAGACCGCCTCGCGCCCGTCCGGGGCCACGACGCCGCGTGCCCGCAGCGTCGGCTCGAGGTGGTCGGGGTGGACGACGGCGCCGGTGTGGAGCAGGTGGCGCAGCTCCTTGTACAGGGTGCCGTAGGCGGTGACGGCCGCCAGCTCCTCGGCGGAGCAGTGCGCGATGTCCCATTCGAGCCCGGCGTGCCCCTGCAGGGCGACGGCCACCCGGTAGGACAGGTCGGTGGCGCGGCCCGAGACGTGCGCTGGCGAGGGGCCCACGTGCGAGCCGATGAGCTCGGGCGGGAGCACCAGCTCGGTCCACCGGTGCACGTCCTGCCGCTCGACGGGGTCGTTGTTGTCCGACGCCCAGACGCGGTCGGCGTGGGCCATGACGCCCAGGTCGGTGCGGGCGCCACCCGAGGAGCAGGACTCGATCTCCAGGCCGGGGTGGGCGGCCTTGAGGTGGTCCATCAGCCGGTAGGCCGCGTGGGTCTGCTCGTGCGTGCCGGGGCGGCCGTCGTGCACGGGCTCGAGCAGGTCACGGTTGTGGTCCCACTTGACGTAGTTCACCCCCAGCCGCCCGATGACGGCGGACATCTGCGTGCGCACGTGCTCGAACGCCTGCGGGTTCGCCAGGTCCAGGACGAACTGGGACCGGTGGTTCATCCCCTCGGGCTCCGGGACCGACTCGCCGGAGTGGAGCAGCCAGTCGGGATGTGCCCGCGCCAGGTCCGAGTCGAGGCACACCATCTCCGGCTCGAACCAGAGCCCGAACTGCATGCCCAGCTCGTGGACGAGGTCCGCGAGCGGTTCCATCCCGTCGGGGTACCGCGTGGTGTCCACGACCCAGTCCCCCAGCGAGCTGGTGTCGTCGCGTCGCGCGCCGAACCAGCCGTCGTCGACCACGAACCGTTCCACTCCCACGGCGGCCGCCTGCCGGGCGAGCGCGGCCAGGCGCGCCGGGTCGTGGTCGAAGTAGACCGCCTCCCAGACGTTGAGCGTCAGCGGGCGCGCGCTGCGCGGGTGGGCCGGCCGGGCGCGCAGCCAGGAGTGGAAGCGGTCCGCGACGCCGTCGAGCCCTCGCCCGGACCACGCGAAGAAGGCGGTCGGGGTCCGGTACGACGCCCCGGTGGGCAGCGTGACCTCGTGCGGGCGCAGCAGCTCGCCGGCGCCCAGCAGGGTGACCTGCTCGTCGGCGCGGTCGCAGCGGTGGCGCGCGTCGGCGCTCCACCCCAGGTGGACCGCCCACACCTGGCCCGACCGGTTGAGCGGGGCGTCCTCGGACGCCAGGGTCACCCAGGGCTGGTCGTGGCCGCCGCGGCCGCGCCGGGTCTCGCGGACCCAGGCACCCGGCGGCATCGGCATCGTCGTCGGCGACTTCTCCTGGCTCCACCGGCCCCCGAACGACGTCAGGTGCCCCGCCGTCTTGGGGACGGGCAGCGTTGCCTCGACGTGTTCGACCGCCAGGTCTCCCGGTCCGGTGTTCGTGAGCTCGTGGTCGACCTCCACGACGCCGCCCGCGCCGACGACCACGCGGGACCGCAGCCGCAGCCCGTCGCTCACGGCGGTGAGCACCACCCCGGTGGAGTCGATCGGCTCGATGTCCGAGACGGTCCAGCGCGGGAAGACGGGGCGGCCGTCCCGCGCGACGAGCAGGCCCGGACGCCCGGACCAGCCGTCCCCCTCCTGCGGCAGCAGCGGCAGCCGCCACGCGGTGCTGAGCGTGCCGGGCGGGGTCTGGAGCGAGGTCGCCTCGTCCAGTCCGGCCAGGGCTGTCGCGTCGAGGTCGCCGACGTCGCCGCCCCAGTGCAGCACCGAGGCGAGCCCGCGCTCGCCCACCGCCAGGACGACGGCGACCCCGTCGCGTCGCACCAGCACGTGGCGCACCACAGTTCCACTCATCAGGACTCCAGGGTTCGGGCCGCTACCGGGTTCAGGGCCGGGCGACGGTGTGGCGAGGCCGGGCCGTCAGGCGCCGCGCCCCCGCAGGAGGACGGCACCGTGCGCTTCGATGCACAGGTGCAGGGCAGCGCTGCCCGGGGCGACACCGCGGTGCGCGTCCGACTGCTCGCGCACGGGCGCGGCCGCGACCGTGTCACCCGTCCACAGCTCGCGCACCGGGGCCTCCGGATCGAGGCCTACGTTGCCGGCGTCGAGCGGCACCCGCAGCGGGTCCGCGCCCAGGTTGAACACGGCCACCCATCGTTCGCGCTCCGGTCCGTCGGCAGTCCAGACGACGAGCGGCCCCTCCCGGAACACCTCACGGTTCCCGTGCGAGCGGGCCAGGACCTCGAGTACGTCAGCGTTGGTGAACAGGGCGATCGTCGCGCGGTCGGTGCTCGGCAGGTCGCCGCCGATCATCAGCGGGGAGCGCGCGATGACCCACAGCGTCACCAGGGTGCGCCGCTCGGCCGGTGTCAGCCGGTCGTCTCGTGGGTCGCCCACCTCAGCGCGCAGCCCGATGCGCCCCAGCGGCAGCATGTCGCCGTCCGGCCAGCCCCGCTCCCCCGCATGCGGCGCCCAGCGCGCGAACCTGGCGAAGTTCGCCTCGACGTCGGGCCACCTGTCCCACAGGTCGTCGCAGATGCGCCACATCGTCGCGTGCTCGCGCAGGTGCTCGAGCCGCTCCAGTGACAGGTCCCGCCCCGGTGACAGGCTGAGCTCGATCGCCCGCCCGCACCCCGCGATCGCCCGTGCGTACGCCTCGATGTCCGCGGCCTGGTAGGGCCACAGCATGTCGTCGCACTTGATGAAGTCGACACCCCACGCCGCGTACAGGTCCAGGGTCGAGTCGTAGTACGCCTGCGCACCGGGCCGGGTGTGGTCCAGGCCCCACAGGTGCGGGTTCCACTCGCAGGCGTTCGTGCGATCTGCGACCTGCGCCGCGGTGGCGTCGCTGCCGTGGATCGGCAGATCCCGTTCCACCGCCAGTCTCGGGATGCCGCGCATCGTGTGGATCCCGAACCGCAGGCCGAGCGCATGGATGCGCTCGGCCAGCGGCCCGAACCCTGCCCCGCCCGCCGCACTCGGGAACCGCACCGGGTCCGGTATCAGCCGCCCGAAGCCGTCCAGCTCCAGGGCCGCACCCAGGTTGTACCCGTGAGCGCGCGCCCCCGGGTCCGACCAGTCGATGTCCACCACGACGGTGTCCCACCCGAAGGGGGCCAGGTGTTCGGCCATGAACTCCGCGTTCGCGAGCACCTCCGCCTCGGTCACGGTGGTGCCGTAGCAGTCCCACGAGTTCCAGCCCATCGGCGGGGTCCGACGCAGTCCCGGTGCGCTCGTCATGTCGTTGCTCTCGTCGCCGTTCGACGCGACTCGGTCAGGCCCGGCCGAGGCGGACCATGGACCACGACACCGCAGGCACCTCGATGCCCAGTCGTGCGTCGGTGACGGCGGCCGTGGCGTTCGGCTCGGGCAGCACCGAGGTCGAGTCCGTCTCGGTGGCCTGCCACAGGTAGTCGTCGTTCGCGTAGGTCAGCGCCTCGACCACGTCGACGTCGCCGAAGGCACGCACGGGAACGTCGATCGAGACGGCCTCCTCGAGCGACCGGTTCACGACGAAGAGCACCACATCGCCGGTGGCGGGGTCATGCGTGACCGTCGCGTCGACCACCGGGACGTCGCCGAACCGGGGCGTCGCCACGGTCGGGGCGTCGACCGCCGCCCGGAGCACCTGGCCCGCCGCGTGCTGCGAGGTCAGCGCGAACGGGTGGAAGATCGTCTGCTTCCACGACGCGCCGCCCGGCTCCGTCATCATCGGCGCGATGACGTTGACCAGCTGCGCCTGCGACGCGGCGTGCACCCGGTCCGTGTGCCGCAGCAACGAGATCAGCAGCCCACCGACGACGACGGCGTCGGCGACCGTGTACACGTCCTCGAGCTGACGCGGCGCGACCGGCCACGGGTCGGTGACCTTCGCCTTCTCCTGCGGTGCGTCGTCGTTGCCCGTGCCGGTGCCCATGTACCAGACGTTCCACTCGTCGAAGGAGATCGCGATCCGCTTGGAGTGGTTGCCGGCCGCTCGCACGGCGTCAGCCGTCGCGACGACGTCCTCGACGAAGACGTCCATCTCCACCCCCGCCGCGAGGAAGGACGCCAGGTCACCGTCGCGGGGCCAGTAGTACGCGTGCGCCGAGATGTACTCCACCTGGTCGTACGCCTCCGTGAGAACCGTGCGCTCCCAGTCACCGAACGTCGGCATGCCGCGCCCCGACGAGCCGCACGCGACCAGCTCGATCGACGGATCGACCTGCCGCATCGCGCGCCCCGCCTCCGCAGCGAGGCGGCCGTACTCGTACGCCGTCTTGTGCCCCGTCTGCCACGGGCCGTCCATCTCGTTGCCCAGGCACCACATGCGGATGCCGTACGGTTCCTCGGCTCCGTGCGAGCGGCGCAGGTCGGACCAGTACGTACCGCCCGGCACGTTGCAGTACTCGAGGAGATCGATCGCCTCCTGCACGCCCCGGGTGCCCAGGTTCACCGCCATCATCGGCTCGACCCCCGTCTTGCGGCACCACCGCATGAACTCGTCGACGCCCACCAGGTTCGGCTCGGTGGCGTGCCACGCCAGGTCGAGGCGACGCGGCCGGTTCTCCACCGGACCGATCCCGTCCTCCCACCGGTACCCCGAGACGAAGTTGCCCCCCGGGTAGCGCACCGTGGACACGCCGAGCTCGTGCGTCAGGTCGATGACGTCACCCCGGAAGCCGTCCTCGTCCGCACTCTCGTGCTCCGGGTCGTGGATGCCGGTGTACACGCATCGGCCCAGGTGCTCCACGAAGGAGCCGAACGTCCGGCGGCGGACCGGGCCGACGACGAACGCCGGGTCGACGGTGATGGTGGCAGTGAGCACAAGATCTCCCAAGGGTCGGGGTGGTGGTTTCAGGGTGTGCGTCGGTGGTCGACGCGGAACCAGTCGACGTCGACATGCCCACCGGTCTGTCGGGTGGCGTAGGCGAAGATCGCGAACCGGTACCCGGTGAAGTGGGCCAGGCTGTACTCCATCGCCAGCTCCTCGCCGATCCGGGTCCAGTGCTCGTCGTCGAGCGACCACGCGAACGACGCCGTGTCCACGCCGCCGCGGAAGTCCGCGCCGACCCGCAGGTAGACGACGTCCGACCGCAGCGGCACCGCCGGGCTGACGTACTCGACCGCGCCCACCGCGTCGGCACGCCGCATGACGATGTGCCGACCGTCGCCCTCCTGGACGACCGCGACGTAGCCGTACCTGGCCTGGAGCGCCGCCAGCCCGGCGACGTCGCCGTCGCGCAACCGGGAGACGTCCATCACGATCGTGGCGGTGCTCGCCGGGCCGAGCATGCGCTGGGTCAGCGTGTTGCGCGCGTCGAGGAGACCTTGAGCGAGGCTCCCGGTGGTCAGCCGCAGGTGCCCGGGCCGCTGCGTGAGGGACCAGTACCGGTTGTCCGGGTTGTGGTTCCACTGCCAGGTGAGCCCCAGCGTGGAACCGTTCCAGGCGTCTGCGGCGGACAGGACGGGCCCGCCGGCGGCGACGTTCCAGTACCCGGGACGCACGGGGCGGTTGTCGAACTCGTCCGAGACGACCACGTCCGTCACCCCGCCCACCGGTCCTTGCACCGGGACCGACTCGCACAGGTCCAGGGTGGGCCAGCCGTCGTCTCCCCAGGTGACCCGGGCGAGCTGTGGACACCTGCCGAGCGCGCCCTGGTCCTGGAAGACCATGGCGTACCACTGCCCGTCGGCCGCCCGCACGACGCCACCTTGTGCGGCCCCCGTCCCCGGCACGCCGTCGACGACGGCGCGTTCGCTCAGGACGATCCTGCCCTCCCAGTCACCGCCGAGCGCACGCGGGGCCAGCGACGTGGACCGCCAGAGCACCTCCTGGCGGATGCCGCCCGCCGGCCACTCGATCATGAAGACGTAGTAGTAGTCCCCGATCCGGTAGGCGTGGGCGCCTTCCGCGGGTAGCCCGCCCTTCCTCGCATCGACGCTCGCGTCGTCGACCAGTCGCGTGGCGGGTCCGTCCCAGGCGAACGTCCCGTCGGGGGTGCGCCGGAGCCGTCGCAGGTCGATCGACCCCGCACCGTAGACGAGGTAGACGTCGTCGCCGTCGAACAGGAGGGACTGGTCGTGCGCGTACCCGTCGAGCACCGACCGACGCCAGGGGCCGTGCTCGATGCTCGGCGTCTCGTAGATGTACGTCTTCTGCGTCGTCAGGCTGGCGACGGAGACGTAGTACCTGCCGTCGTCGACCGCGATGCTCGCCGCCCAGGTCCCCTGACCGTAGGCGTTCGCGCCACCGCGCAGGGCGAGCGCATCCGTGTCCTCGAGAACCGGGCCCGTGTAGCCGACGATCGTCCAGCGGACCAGATCGTCGGACCGCATGATCGGCACGCTCGGCGCGAAGTACATGGTGGTGGAGACCATGTAGTAGCAGCGGCCGTCGAACACCACGTCCACGTCGGGAACGTCGGCGTGGACGACGGGGTTTGCCGTCATCGGGTCGAACCGCGGACCACGAGCCGCACGGGTTGCACGACGTGCTCGGCAGGCCCCGTCCAGCCGGCCATCCGCCGGTGCAGCAGGTCGACCGTCGTGGCGGCCACCTCCGCGTGGCCGGCGTCGATCGAGGTCAGTCCGGGCGGGACGAAGTTCGCCAGGTCCAGGTTGTCGAACCCGGTGACCTGGACGTCGTCGGGCACGCGTAGCCCCGCCTCCGCGAGCGCCGCGATCGCCCCGAAGGCCACGGCGTCGCTGACCGCGAAGACCCCGTCGAACGGCAGCCCGGACGCGATGACGTCGAGCACCGCGTCGTGGGCGTGCCGGGTCGCATAGCCGGTGACGGGGACGATGTATCGCTGGTCGACGTCGAGCCCGGCCTCGCGGTGCGCGCGTTCCCATCCCGCCCGGCGGTCTGTGGCCATCGTGCGGCCGACCTCGTGGGTGGCGCCCAGGGCGATGATCCGGCGAGACCCGCGGGCGATCATGTGGGCCGTCGCGAGCCGGGCGCCTTCCTCGTTGGCCAGCCGGACGTGGTCGAACCGGTCCGGCACGTCTCGCTCGCCCAGCAGGACGATCGGCTTCGCGGTGCGAACCGCAGCCAGGCTCTCCGTGTCGAGCCCTGCCACGGACACGATGACGCCGTCGTACAACCGGAGTCGCGCGACGCTGAGGGCGGCCAGCTCCTGCTCCGCCACGGCGTTGGTGCGCTCGAGCACCAGGTGACGACCGGCGGCCTCGATGAGCGGCGCGATCTGGTCGGCAACCTCGCCGAAGTAGTCGTGGAAGCCGGGCACGACGAAGGCGACCGTCTCGGTGCGTCCGGCACGCAGATGCCTCGCGGTCAGGTTGACCTCGTACCCGAGCGCGTCGATGGCCGCCAGGACGCGCGCACGGGTGGGTTCACCCACGGGAAGGCGGTCGTTGATGACGTTGGAGACCGTCATCACTGAGACCCCGGCTTCGCGCGCGACATCGGCCATGGTCACCATCGGCCCACCTCCTTCCAGCGGGATTGCGCCACCCGTCGCACGGCAGTGCACCGCCGGCGGGACACCGAGACGTTATAACGATAAAATCAGGGTGACAACCCGTAGGCGGCCTGCGCTAGGCGAGGTGCCCGATCCCGCTTGACCGGAAGACCCTCAGGCTGAGGGTCAACCTTTCGTCCCGAGAGGGCCCCGTGCGCCACGCGGGGCGGGCGTGTGCCGCCCGTCGACCCCGTGCTGCGCGAGCTCGTCCAGCAGGTGGTCGTGGCCGTCGCGCACCGTCCAGTGGATCGCCGTCATCCCGGCATCGCGTGCCGCCTCGACGTTGGCGAGGGTGTCGTCGACGAACAGGATCGTCTCGGGCGGCGCACCGATGCGCTGCGCCGCCTGGACGAAGAACCCCGGGTCGGGCTTCGCGACACCCAGCTCGCACGAGTAGTTGCTCGTGTCGAACAGGTCGTCGTACCCGAGCTCCGCGCGCAGGAACGCCGCCCGGTTCGCGTCCTGGTTCGTGCCCAGGTGGACGCCGTACCCGTTGTACCGCAGCGCGCCCACCAGGGCGACGGTCCCGGGGACCGGCGCCACCTGGCACCAGGCTGCAGCGAACACCTGGTCTGCCGTCGCGTCGACGTCGTACTCGCTCAGCAGGTCGGCGAGAAGCGGCAGGAGCTCGCCCCGCCCGGCGAGCGCGGGCCGCTCCAGCACCCACGCCCGGTGCAGGAACTCGCGCGCGCGGTCCCCGAGGAACGGCTCTGCGAGCGCGTACCAGTCGTCGTCGGGCACTCTCTGGAGGACGCCGTCGGCGTCGAACAGGACATGCCGGATCGCCGATGACGCGACGGCCCGCTTCGACCCCGCCGTGGTCGGCGCCTGGACGACGCCGTCGGGCAGCGGGGTGGGATCGGCGCGTGTGTGCGGGATGACGCCGATCTGGACGGCGTCGTCGTAGACGACGTCCCCGGGGTTCGTGGAGCGGACGACGTCGAACGCGACACCGTGGGCGCGCAGGATGCCGCACAGCAGGTCCACGCGTGCCCGCATCGGGGCCGGGACCGGCGTCCTGAACCAGGTCACCGCGCCGATCGTGTTCCCGTCCGCGTAGAAGTCCGGGTTGGGCAGGTGCTCGATGAACCAGTCCTCGACGTCGACGTAGGTGGCCTCCTCCGCGGCGTCGAGCACCCCTGCCCGGCGCAGGTGGTCGACGGCGACGAACACCCCGACCTCGACCCCGAGACGCCCTCGATACCTCGCCTGAACACGCAGGAACTCCGGGGCACGCGTCACAGGCAGGATCGTCGCAAACCTCGGCCCCGCCCGCCTCTCATTTCCTGCGCAGCCACCGACGTCGCTCCGCGCCGCGTCCAGGCGGAAGACCAGCTCCGGGCGTCACCCGGTCGCACGAGTCCCGGCTGGGTTCACACCCGTGCGGTTCCCAGACGGCCGCGGGTATACACCGCGAAGGTCACGGCGGCCAGCACCGCATACACACCCATGAACGCCAGCAGCGCCGGCACCAGCGAACCGGTCGTCGTCATCGAGATCGCGAAACCGCGGGCCACGAGGAAACCGCCGAGGGCGCCCACCGCACCCGCGATGCCGATGCACCCGGCAGTAGAAGCCGCGCCAGCCCCGGTCTCACGGAACACCGCAGGGATCATGCGGTAGACCGACCCGTTGCCGACGCCGGAGGCGACGAACAGCACCAGGAACGCGCCGAGGAACAGCCCGAACACGTGAGCCTGCAGCGCCGCCACCACGCCCAGCGCACCAAGGCCCATCCCCGCGAAGGAGACGACAGTGATGCGGGCCCCTCCCAGACGGTCGGCGAGGACACCGCCCAGCGGCCGGGCGAGCGAACCGACGAGCGCGCCGAGGAACGCAACCGTCAGCCCCACCTCGGGGAACACCTTCGCCAGCAGCATCGGGAACGCACCCGAGTATCCGATGAACGACCCGAACGTCCCGATGTAGATCGCCGAGATGATCCACGTGTGGGGCAGCCGGGCAGCCACCGCGAACGCGCGAGGATCGGACCTGGCCGCGCTCAGGTTGTCCATGAACCGCCACGCGAGCACGGCGGCGACCAGCACGAGCGGGACGAACATCAGGCCCGCCCGCTCCAGCGCGAGCCCACCACCAGCGACGATGACGATCGGCACAGCGAACTGCACGGCAGCCGTACCAAGGTTGCCGCCTGCGGCGTTCCAGCCCAGCGCGGCGCCCTTCTCCTGCGCAGGGAAGAAGTACGAGATGTTCGCCATCGACGACGCGAAGTTCCCCCCGCCGAACCCGGCCAGTGCCGCGACCCCGAGCAGCACCCCGAAGGGCGTGTCCGGCCGCTGCACGACGACGGCCAGAGCCGCAGTCGGAACCAGGAGCATAAGCGCCGAAACGACGGTCCAGTTGCGGCCCCCGAACAGCGGGACTGCGAACGTGTACGGCAGCCGCAACACCGCCCCGACAAGGGACGGCACCGCGATGAGCCAGAACATCTGATCAGCACTCAGGACGAAACCCGCGCCGGGCAACTGCGGCACGACGATCGACCAGAGCGCCCACACCGAGAATCCCAGCAGCTCCGCGACCACCGACGCCGTGAGATTGCGCCGCGCGACGCGGCGACCCGCGCCCGCCCAGAACTCTGCATCTTCCGGGTCCCAGCCATCGATCCAGCGGCCGGGGCGCCGGACGACAGCACGTGTCGCCGCAGTGGTCTTCGTCGTGGTCTGCACAGCCATGCGACCTCCATCGCCACACGCCCGACGACGTCGGACGACCTGGTCCGCCGGCGGTTGCGGACGGCGGATGCGGCCCGACCGGCGACGACTCTGAAGTGCGTCGTTCCCGCGGTGACCCACGGATCTCGGGCCGGCAAAGACGACGCTAGGGACGGGGTGTTTCGTGCCCGCTCTGAGCGCGTGAACACCCGATGAGATCGAACGCACACCCGGCCACGAGGGCTGAGAGGTGTGAACGCCAGCGGCTCGACATCGCGCAGCGCCCCGTGACAGGAGACCCGAACGGCGAGATCGACATGGACTCGGGCGTCGTGCTCGTCGCCGCCGACCCGATGCCGTAGCACCGACGTCGGGCGCACGCCCCGCGGATCGACCGTTCGGGTTCAACGAGGCGAAGACGAGGTCTGGCGAGGCCCGACACCTCATCGCCCAACCGGCGCCGATACGGCCGATGGGCCCGCGAGGGCGCTTGGCACGCTATTTCTGACCGCGATCCGTCAGCGCACCGGCCCTGACCATGTCGGCCCGACCACCGAAGCACTCGGACGCAACCGGACCACTTCCAAGGCCGCGCAGCATCGAACGAAGTGGCCAGTCCTGCACGGGCCCGGCCCGCGGACCCCGCCGTCGTCCGCACGCGCCGCAGGAGCGTCTACTGGTCGTCTCTGACGCCCGCGTCACGCGGGGCCGCCCGTGAGGAGTTGACCACGTCGCCCTTCCTGGACCGCGACTGTCCGACACAGTGAGCGAGACCCGAGCCGGTTCGGAGTGTCGGCCTAGAGAAGGTCGAGGTGGACAAGCAGAGCGTCGTCGACGGCGGCCATCTGCTCTCGACTCAGCACACCTTCGCGCCTGATGAACCTCGACACATCCAGCGCACGCACCCGCTCGGCCTGCCCCTTCGAGTCGGCCGCCAGGCCGTTCGACTCGCCCGCGACGATCAACGCCTGAAAGCCCTGGACCCGACCGGTGTTCGTCGTCAGCGGCACGACCGCCACCACACCGCGCCCGGCGCGCTCCGACGCTCGATTGCGCCCGTTGTTGGAGACGATCACCACCGGACGCGCATCCTTCTCCAGCCCTTCCGCCCCTCCGGCTTCCGACCCAATCACCGGGTTGAAGCTTACCCGCCACACCTCGCCACGCCTCACTCCGCGAGCCCGTCGCCCGAGGTGCGATCCCAGAGCGCCGCGTCATCCGACGCGTACCACTCCTCGTCCGCGGCGATGCGCTGCTCCTCGAGCTCCTGCTCCCGCAGCGCAGCGACCGCCGCATGGGACGCCGCCGAGCGTGACGGCAGCCCGTGACGCTCCTCGTACTCCTTGAGGAACGACAGATCCGGCGCCGGCAGACTCACCGTGACCCGCTCACTTGTCTTCATACCTTCCGTCATATCCGTCAGCGTCCCGACGCCGGGGCGAAACCCAACCGAGTTCGCCTACCGAGCGACCCAAAGGTCGCAGGCACTGCACGGTTGGCGCGT
>BCWJ01000036.1 GCA_001592145.1 Xylanimicrobium pachnodae JCM 13526 = NBRC 107786
GAAGCAGCGGGCCGAGGCGCCCGATGTCGAGGCGTGCGCAGCGCGCCACCTGCGGGAGGCCGCCAACCACCTGGCCTCCGCGCACTGGGTGCTCACCGAGTACAAGCCCGCTAAGCGTCCCGTGTACCGGGACGTGACCGAGACGGTGCACATGACACGCACCGCGGTGGTGCCGGTAGGCGAGCAGCCCTACCTGACCGATGAGGACTGGCGTCTCGCTCGCCACGACTTCCTGATGGCTTACGACGGGCTGCTGTCCGACTTCCGTTACCGCGGCGCCGAGCCTCTGGGCGACCCGGAGAAGGTGGACGGGGTCATGTACCAGACGTACTCGCACCTGTTCACGATGACCCGGACCACCCGTGTGCTGGTCGAGAACGAGCCGGAGACCACCGATGCCTGAGCCCACCCGCCCGCCACGGATCGTGGCGTGGCAAGACAGCGTCGACCGGCTGCTCGCCCTGGACGCGCAGGTCCATCAGGACATGACCGAGCACGGGGTCGAGCATCACGGGATCGAGACCGCCACCGACGAGCGGGGCCGAACCGTCCTGACCGTCACCGCGGACGACCTGGCCGACGTGCTTGCCCGGTTCGCGGACGAGATGGTCGACCGCGGGTACGCGGAGGCGGCCCGCCCGTCCGGGGCCGCCGACGAGGTCAAGGCCGACCAGCCTGATGCGGTCGAGGTCGGCCCGGTGGCCGCAACCTGGCTCGGGGGTCAGGTCGAGAAGGTGCCCGCCGTGCTGCGCGCCTTGACCAAACTGACCACACCCCGGTACGACTGCGACTGCCAGGTCGGCGGGGTGGACGCGTCCTCCATCGACGCGGACTATCTGGCCTGGCTGGGCCGGACGGCCCGCGACCTGATCGTGACCCTGCTTGGACGCACCACCGAGACCGGCCCGCTGGCCGGGGACGCGGCGAAGGTGGCGCTGGCCGCCGAGACCCTGGACCGCGTCCACGCCATCGCGGCCCAGGCGGTGGAGATGGAGCGCGAGACAAGCGACCGGCTCTGGACCTCCCCCGCCGACCCCGAGCAGAAGATGAACCAGTACCGACTGGCGCTGGTGCAGGTCGCCCGCAAGTTCGACACCGTCAAGTCCCTGATCGAGGACGTGGCAGGCGTCGGCCTGTCGCACGCTTCCCCGTGGGAGCCGAAGGTCGATGTCGTCTACGGGGTGCCGACCGGGGCGGGCACCTACGAGACATACACGTCCGCCGATCTGGCCTTCGCCGGGCGCGACGGGTTCGGGTACATCACCGGAGAGGTCACCGCGGACGCCCCGCCGGTCGTGCGGATCACCACCGTCGAGGTGTACGAACCGGATCGTGCCGAACCGCGGCGCGTTCACCTGCGCCCCGCACCTGTCGCACCCCCGGAGGCGCCGTGAACGAGCACCGCACGCCGGGCCGTATCCGGCGCACCAACACCGCGCTGCTGGTGGCGAGCATGTTCGGGATCGTGTCCGCCGTCGTCGGGCTGTGCGGGGTGATCGGGTGCTTGCTCACAGGGCACTGGCTGCTTGGCGCCATCACCGGGGTCATCGGGCTGTTCCTGCTTACGGACCATCTGCGCACCTGGCGAAGGGAGTGCCGGTTGTGGCGCCTGCTGGCCGCCACCGACTGCGGGTGGGCCACCGAACCGGACGGAGTGGCGGTGTCCCGTGGCTGAGGTGTGCGCCTGCCCGGACGTGCTCGGGCTCGCCGTGCACGGAGCGGACCGTCACGACCGGCGTCCCGACGGCACCGTCGAGCACCTGTGCCGGGGGTGCGCGCCCGCCCGCGGGCAAGGGCACCTGTACCCGGTGTTGCCGGTCGGGCACGCCACCTGCGCCCGATGCGGGACCGTGATCCACGAGACCGCGAACCGGGACGACGACGTGTGCCCGCCATGCCTGGCCGCCGTGCTGGCCGAGGTCGGGGAGGTGGCACCGTGACCACCGTCGGCGGGGCGCTCTCCGCTGAGAACGCGGACCTGCGTGCCCGGCTTACCGCCGCGCACGCCCAGATCGAGGCGCTGGCCCACGACCTGGAAGACGCCGAACGGGTCGAACGGGGGCTGCGCGAAGACCTGGCCGACGCCGAGTACTTCGCTGCCGAGGCGGAGACCAGGGCGGCCCGGTTCGGTCGACTGATCGAAGCCGTCGCCGCGCTGGCCGACTTCCACGACGCCGAGCGGCATGACGGCCCGCGCCGCTGGTGCCGTCACCCCGCGTGCGTCGCCTACCTGGCCGCGTGGATCTGACCGCGCGGTGCGGGGCAGCCGCCGAGCCCATCCCACATAGCAGGTAACAGGCCACGACGAGGAAGGCACACGGATGCCCGAGCAGGTCGTTATCGACGACAAGTACACCTACGAGTACGACAACGGGCAGGTCCGCCTGCTGCGGTACGGGCAGCGGTGGGTGGACGACCCGGACGCGCCCAAGGCGTGGATCGCCGCCGCGCACCAGATCGAAGAACTGCGCGCCGAACTGGCGCAGGCCCGTGCGGACGTGGCGCGTATCCAGGCCAACGCCCTGGACTCTGAGCACACCAAGACGTGGCTCGACGAATACATGGGATGACATGGGCACGACGACGAGGACCATAACGATCACGACCTGCGACCGGTGCGGTGCCGAGACGACCACGGACCCGCTGTCCGCGTGGAACGGGTACGGCACCGTCCGCCACGAATCGATCGCCAGGGGGTACGACGGCGCCTCCGGCGGGCTCCAGCGCGACGTGGTGCTGTGCAGGGGCTGCGACCACGGGCTCGGGCAGTTCCTCGCCGGTGGCGGCGCGGTCCCTCTGGTCAAGGACGGGACCGACAAGGAGCACGAGCGTTGGGCGCTCGTACTGCGAGACATTCTGATGAGCGTCGACGCACCCCGTCTCTTGACGGAGGCGAACTTCACCGGGCGCAACCACCTCGCCCAGCGTGTGCTCTCCCTCGCTGATGCGATCCGCGCCCACGACCAGGGCGCACCCGGTGCCTGATCGCACCTCCGTCGCCACAGTCCTGGCCGCGAACGGCGTCGCGTTGCCCGCCTGGGTGACCAAGGGCGCCGTCTTGTACGAGGTGTGGTCGTTGCCGCTCGGGGAACTGCGGATCACAAACGTGTCGGTCCTGTCCGCCGGGCCGAAGCGCGCCGTCGTGGGCGCGTACGAGTCGGGCCAGAACCCGGCGCGACTGACTCAGTTGCGTCACTCCTGGTCGATCCGGGACCGGTCCGACCAGTCGGTCTGGTCGCGGGCGTGCTCCGAGCCGTACCTGTGTCAGCGCCGACGGGAGGCGGTGGTGTACCTGCTGCCCGACGGGCACCCACTGCTGGCCGAGTTCCAGGCGACGGCGGGCGCAGGAACAGAGCGCGAGCCCATCCCACATACACGGTAGGCGCCCGGCATCGGGCGTCGCCCCGAACCCGTTGGGAGCCACCTTCGATGCTTGCCGACCTGCCAACCGTTGCCGTGCGGTACGCGGCCTTGCTCAACACGGTCATGGCCGCGCACAGCGCGGACCGCCGCTGGGTCGACTGGGTACGGCACAGCACCGGCGTGTACGAGCAGCGCGGGTTCACTGACCTGCCGTGGCTGGTGCAACACCCATTCGCAGCGTCGCTGGCCGCCATGTCCATGCACGAGCAGATCGAGTCGATAGTTTCTGGCAACTGCCGCGCCGATTACGGGGTCGCGGACAACGTCGCCCAGGTGTTCGCGCACTACCCATACCTGACCGGTTCGGACACCCCATACCTGGTCACGGTTCACACCCTGACCCCGGCCACCGACCCGGGCTGGCGGTGGCACAAGAACGGCGAGTACATCGGCACCCAGAACCCGCAGCGCGAACACCTCGGGGACGAACCGGAGATCACCGAGGTCATCGCGTTCGACGTGTGGGGGCTGAACGGAGACGTCTCCGTGCGTGACCTGGCCGGGCCGTGGAGCGGAGCCGCCGGGGACTGGCTGACCGCCCGCACGCTCGGGCGGCACACCCGCCCCTACGCGCCCGCCGAGGTGACCGCGTGAGGCGCGGCGGCAGCCTGCGGCGCAGGCCGCGCCGGTGGGAGCCGATCACGCTGACGTGCACCGGGTGCGGCGTGCAGGAGAACCTGACCGCCACCGAGCACGCCGACCTGGTGCTGTGGACGACGTTCCACGCCCTGACCGACACACCGCGCGTGGTCCGTGACGGCGGGAACGTCACCAGCGGGCAGTTCGGGCTGTCGTACCGGTGCCCGCCATGCGAGTCCGGTGCGAAGGCGAGCCTCGCCGCCCTGTTCCGCCGCCCGGCGACCGAGCAAACCGCCCCGACAGGCGCAGCATCATTGCTTCGCGGCGCAGCCCGTGCGCTAGACATCGCACCGTCCCCGCGAGACGACAAGCGGCCCGCCCTGGTCGAAGCGTTCGACGCCTTCACGCAGGCCACCCAGATCGTGACCGAACACCTCCGCCGGAGCATCCGCTAATGCGCGCCGACCAGACGTCCGGGCGCGAGACGGACATCGTCGCCCAACTGGACTACCTCGACGCGGTGGCCGCGTCCCGCCCCAGCAACCGGCTCCTTGAAGACATCCAGACGATGCGCGACCGCCTGCACGACGAGTTGCGCAGGCTCGGGATCGAGGATGTGGCCGCCTGGCGGGCCGAGCACAAGGCACCCCACCCCGCCGCTCCGCCCGCACCCGCGCTCTCGCAGGAGTCGCTGCGCGCGGCCCGAGCCGCCTTGTACGACTACAAGGCCGAGACGCGGCGGTATCTCGCGAACGCCCCGGGCGGGGGCGACCCCACCCCGGAAGACCTGTGCTGCGACACCCACCGGGACAGGTGGGAGCGGTTCGCCAAGGAGCGTCGCAGCCTCGAACAGCGACTCGCCACCATCGTCACCGCGATTGCCGAGGTCGAGGCGCTGATCACCGACGAGCCCGCCGAAGCAGCAACCCACTAAGGAGAACGACCCCGCGATGAGCGCTCCCCGCCCACTATCCCCCGTCTCAGGCCGCGCGCACCGAGGACGCCTGCCCGCCGCGGTCATGGTCGCCGCTACGGCCCTGCTACTGAGTGCCTGCACGACGACCATCGACCCCGCCGACGAGCAGTGGACGGTCACCGAGACGATCCCGATCATCGGGCTCGATGACACCCAGGGGATATACATCTCCGGCGGCATGATGTCCGTCAACGGGCATGACACGGTGGCTTACCAGTACGCCTACAAGACGGACCACGGTTCCATCCGGCAGGCGACCACCTCCACCCTGGGCCTTCAGTACCCCGAGAGCCAAGCCCCGCTTCCGGTGGACATTTTCCAGGACGTGGCCCCGGGGCAGGCCCGCATCGACGTGAAGGCGTGCGATCACCCCGCTGACGCGGTGGAGCCGTTCTTCTCCGTCCTGGAGTGCGCGGAGCCCCAGAGGATCGAGATTCACGTGCCGCCGGACTCCGTGCGCCTGGACGTCGCGATCGGCGACCCGGGAGACGAGAAGTCAACTACCTCGCCCTGACGGACGGGGCTTGTAGCCCCTGATAGCCAGGGTGTCCCAGATGGTTTGGGGCGCTTGACCAGCCCGAGTCATTGAAGGAGGTGACTACGTTGCACACAAGCGATAAGACCCACTCCGGGGTGCTTCCTCAGCCCCGGACTCTGGAACCTGCGTCAGCAGACAAGGCAGGGGTAGGACGGCTCCACATCAAACCGTCGGTTGCCACGAAACGTGCCGCAGGAGACAAGCACCTTGCTTCGACAACTGGTGTGCAACATGGGCGCGGGGAGACCACCCGTACGGGTGGCGACATCTCGCAGCCTGCCACGGCAGGCTCGGGAGGCCGGACGGGTGACCGTCCCCTACTTGTCGGGCGCGTGTTCGTGCTCGACCGTCACGGTCGGCCACTACAGCCGACCCATCCCGCTCGCGCACGCGAACTGTTGCGCAAGGGCCGCGCCCGAGTCCACCGGGTCGTCCCGTTCGTCATCCGACTGGTCGATGTGGACGCGACCACCCCCGGGATCGAGGTCGATGGTGTGGAACTCGGCATCGACCCGGGCAGCAAACACACCGGTATGGCCGTGTTCACCACCGACCGGGCAGGGACCCGGCAGGCGGTGTTCCTGGCCGACCTGATCCATCGGGGCCTGACGATCAAGAACGCCATGACCGCCCGCAAGCAGTTGCGTCGGGGCCGCCGGTCGCGGAACCTGCGCTACCGCGCACCGAGGTTCGACAACCGGCGTCGCCGCCCGGTGGACGGGCTGGACGTGTGGCTGGCGCCCTCCACCCGGCACCGGGTCGTCACGACCCTGTCCTGGGTGGACCGCCTCGCCGGGTGGGCACCGGTCACGAACGTGTGGGTTGAGGCCGTCCGGTTCGACACCCAGCAGATGGAGAACCCGGAGATCGCCGGGGTGCAATACCAGCAGGGCACCTTGGCCGGGTTCGAGGTCCGCGAGTACCTGCTCACGAAGTACGGGCACACCTGCGTGTACTGCGACACCCAGGGCGTGCCCCTGAACATCGACCACGTGCGGCCCAGGTCGAAGGGCGGGTCCGACCGGGTGTCCAACCTCGTGCTCGCGTGCGTCCCGTGTAACCAGGCCAAGGACGCGCGCCCCGTCGAGACGTTCCTCGCCCACGACCCCGCCCGGCTCGCCCGCATCAAGGCCGGGCTCACCCGCCCCTTGCGTGATGCGGCAGCCGTGAACTCCACCAGGTGGGCGTTGACCCGCGCGATCGAAGCACGCGGGTTTCCGACCAAGACGTCCACGGGCGGACGCACCAAGTACAACCGCACCCAGTTCGCCGTGCCGAAGGCGCACGCTCTGGACGCCCTGTGCGTCGGCGACCTCACCGCGGTCACCGGGTGGCCTGCCACCACCCTCACGGTCACCTGCACCGGACGCGGCACATACCAGCGCGCCCACGTCGACAAGCACGGCTTCCCCCGCAAGAACAAGGCCGGGACACCCGCCGTGCGATCCAGGACCAAGGTCCACCACGGTTTTCAGACCGGCGACCTCGTGCGAGCCGTCGTCCCCACCGGCAAGAAGAAAGGCACCCACGTAGGCCGCATTGGCGTGCGAGCCACCGGCTCCATGCTCGTCGGGAAAACCGACGGCATCAACCACAAACACATCCGCCGCATCCAACGCGCAGACGGCTACGCATACCAAACCACCCCCACCGTCACGAAAGACGAGACATGAACCAGAACGACCACACCACGTTCCGAGAACCGTCTCGACGCGGTTTCCTCCCCGCCCTTACGGACGGGGGCTCCACCGCTCCCCGGCTCCGCTGATGTCCACCACGATCCACAACGGGTACATCCTTAGCCCCGGCACGGACGTGTTTGCGTTCGTGGACCGGGTGCGGGCCGTGATGAACCCGGTCCGGGACCGGCTCGACGCGAAGGTGCTGGCCGAGGCTGCCGTCCGGCTCATCGACGACGCCGACCTGGCGGGCGCCGCCCGACCCAAGTCACCGCTGGCGAAGGCGTTCATGGAGTTCGACGAGCAGCAGCACAAGGCGGGCAAGGGTTCGTGGGAGCACGACCCGAACAGGTTCGAGATGTCGCTCGGGCAGGACGCCAAGACCGGACGCGTGCTGGTGCTTGTGCGCGCTGAGCGCCCCGAGTTCCGTGACGCGTTCGCCGCGATGGACGAGGTGGCCGAGTACGCGTACTGGAACAACGCCGACCAACCCGAAGGCATCACTGAGTCCGAGTGGCGTCAGCGCAAGGACGCCTGGAACCGGGTGCTGCCCGGTGCCGGGGTGCCCGCCGACACGATGCTGGACATGCGGCTACGCGTCGACCACTTCGTCGGGATGCTCACCCTCGCCCAGCACAAGGACGGGGTCCACCCTCTGATCCTGGACACCCTGCCCACCCGTGAGCAACGCGCCCGACGGTTGCTGCGGGCCGCCCGCTACCGGGTGGCCCGCGACTCCGACGACCTGTGGGGCATGATGCGCACCGTCGAACGCGGGCTGCCCGAAGTCGCCGCCGACCTGGCACCCCTGCTATCCGACATCACCGCCGCCGACCTGACCGGGTCTGGCACGCCAGCCGATGCCACGCAGGTTGTCTCGCTTCTCGCGCAGGACGCGAAGGCGTTCGCGGTCCATGAACAGGCACCGCCTCATAACGACGCTCCGGTGAGAACCCCGTTCTCCAAGACGCTGACCGCTGACGAGAAGGCTGCCGCAGCGAGCAGGCGACAAGCGAGAACGGCGTCATCGGGCGGCGAAGGGGCCGCCGGTCCCCACCTGCCAAGCGAGTAGTGCGCCGAGAAGGAGAAGAACCCACAGATGCCGGAGAGCCCAACGCCCATGCAGCAAGCCGCCGCCACGTTGCGTGAAGACGTGAACGTGTGCGGCGAAGCACAGATCGGAGAGCCCCGTGGCTGACATCGACCTAGACGCGGTCCGGGCTCGGGCGGGCGCGGTGCTCGATGGGCACGCGCCCGACTGCCGAGGCTATGACTGCGGCTCCGAAGTGGCGCTGGCTATCGACGTCGAACATCTGCTGGCCGAGAACGCCCGCTTGCGGATGCGTCAGGAATCCCACGATCTGGCGAACGAGACGGTTCGCTGGAAGGGCCGTGCCGCCCACCTGGAGGCGACGTTGGCGAAGGTGCGGGCGCTGGCGGACGAGTACCGGATCGCCCGCGCTCACCGTTCGCACGGAGGACTCGTACCCGTCAAGCGCCTCGATGCGGTCCTCGACCGGCGCCCCAGCGGTGAGGCGTGATGAGCAGGCCCCGGTTCGACCAGCGGCAGCCGTCCCACCATTCCCCGGTCCCGCACCGGGCCGACAAGGCACTGGCGGAGCACGGCGCCACGTACGGGTCGGTGTACCTGACCGGCAAGGACGCCCGCCGTCGGGCCCGCAACGACCTGCGCGCCGGACACGAACCGGCACCGAGGTACACCACCGGGAAAGGCTGGACCGACTGATGCCGCACACACCACCGTCGATTCACGACCCGCGCGCCGTTGACCGGGTCGCGCTCGCCTTGGCGGTCCACCGAGGTCAGCGCTGGGTGTATGACGATCACGTCGAGGCGACCGGCAAGGGCCTGGTCCCGTCCGCGTCCGCGCAGAGCCTGTTCGCGGAGGCGCGCGCCGTCATCGAGGGGGCAGGCGAAGGCATTGCACTGACCGGGATGGCGCTGGCTCGCGACGGGTGGGAGCCGTTCGGCACGCACGCGAACGACCACATCGATGTCGAGATCCACCCTGACCACGACGAGACAGGCATGCCGCTCTGGGAGCGGGCGATCCCGGTGACATCCCCCACCGTCACCGCCGCCACCTTCGCTCCCGAGATCGACCCGGAGACCGGCTATCCGACGGACGCGGCCCTGGACGCCCTGGTCCGGTTCGAGGGCACCCCGGGCGAGTTCTTCGCCGCGGCCCGCGCCCTGTGGAACTACCCGCAGTCCGCTCGCGCCGAATCGGGCTGCGACGCCATCGACCGCCCCGGCATCACGTACACGTTCGTCACGTTGGGGTGGTCCGGGAACGAGTCGGTGATCGGTGCGATGCGGGCCACGCTGTTCTGGACGTCGTTCTGGACCAAGTCCGAACGCGGTGGGCTGTTCGAGTTCCACGTCCCAGACACGCAGGCCGGGCTCCGGTTCCCGGCGATCCTCACCCCCGACCAGGCGGACGGGGTGCACGCGCACGAGGACCTGACCGATCTGCGCGGACGCCTGCACGCCCTGGCCGACGGGTGGGACCGGCGGGCCGTGGCCCATCCCGACGACGACCCGGACCACGAACCGGACACCGCCGACTGGTACGCCCCGGCGTTCGCCGCCGAACTGCGCGAGGTCGTCGAACGTGCATGACCGTGGGTTCGTGATCCGTGGGCGCGACGGTGGGTACGTCACGGCGATGCGCACGAGACCGAGCGTGCTGCTTCGCAGGCCAGTCACGGAGACCCACCTCGCCATCAACCCGCGCGCTGCCTTGTGGTTCCCCAGCGCCGCCCTCGCCGAGGACTACGTGGCCCGGCACTTCCGCCACACCGACCAGTTCGAGACCGTCACGACTACCCCCGGGAGCACCCGATGAACAGGCAAACCAGGTTCTCCCTCGGACTCATCCTCACGTGGGTGGCCACGATCAACGGACTGCACGCCGCGGCAGGAGGCGGGTCCGGAAAACTGCTCTGCGCGTTCGTGGCGGGCGCCGGGCTCTCCTTGATCGCGCACGCCGTGTACCCGCGTGCCTGATGCACCCCGACCCGGCTCTCCGGTGTGCACCCGCCGGGCCACCGCGGACGACACCCTCGCCGTGCACCGCATCGCGGACGCCACCTTCGGGGACGGCTACCTGACCGGGCTGCCCGACGGCGCCCGCACGCTCGTGGCCGAGGTGGGCGACCAGGTGGCCGGGTTCGGGTGGTGGGAGCCGCAGCCCCGCGCGCAGGCCGAGCAGATGGCGACCGTCCCGTTCCCGCACCGGTGCGCCGCCGCGACCCGGTTCGCATGCGTGAAGACGGTGGCGGTGCACCCGGCCAGGCAGCGCGCCGGGGTCGGTGCGGCCCTGCTGGACGCCCTGCTGGCCGACGCTCGCCCGTGCGCAGACGTGGTCTGGTCGGTGGCATGGTGCCGCGACGGGACCGCCCCGATCGGCGCGCTGCTCACCCGGGTCGGGCTGACCCCCTTCGCGATGGTGCCCGGCTACTGGGCGGACGACTCACTCGTGCGCGGGTACGTGTGCCCCGCCTGCGGCGGCCCGCCGTGCCGGTGCGCGGCCGAACTGTGGGCCGGTGACGCCCTGTTGTGAGTAAGGCGACACCATTTCGTGCGCCGTTTCCTTGTTTCGGCGGTCCTGGTCAACTTCCTGCGCATGGTGCCCGGTGAGCAGTCGCTCGCCCAGGTGTGGCAACAGGTCACTCCCCCCAAGAGACAAGGCATCATCCGGAATGAGTAAGTACACCAAGGTTGCGAGCGTACTCGGTGCCGTCGGTATCGCCGCCGCCATGTTCGGTTCAGCGGGGACAGCGTTCGCCGCCTCTCCGTCACCATCCCTGCCCGATCCCGCGGCCACCGGACGGGTCCTGAACATTCACAAGTACACGGCTCCGCGCACCGGGGCGCTGGGAGAGAAGAACAAGCCTGTCGCCGGGGTCAAGTACAAGGTGACACGCGTCGAAGAGGTCGGCGGGGTTGCCCTGGACCTGACCAAGGCGGAGGGCTGGAAGGCCGCGAGCACGCTGGCCACGGCCTACAACGCAAAGGGGGCAAACAAGGAAGCCGAGATCAACAAGGCCACCTTGGACCCAACCGGCGTCGAGAAGACCACCGACACAGATGGCCTGGCATCGTTCGCGGGCCTGCCGATTGGCCTGTACCTGGTCCAGGAGGAAGACACGAGTGCCGCTCAGGTCGGCGGTAAGAGTGAAGTCGTCCAGCCGTCCGACGCGTTCCTGGTCACCTTGCCGACAACCGACGCGAAAGCCGCGTGGGACTATTCGATTGACGTGTACCCGAAGAACGACACGATCCACATCATCAAGGCCGTCAACGACGCCAGCGCCGTCGACCTGGACGATGCGATCGAGTACACTATCACCGCGGACGTCCCCAAGGCGGGCGACTCGAACGCCCTGACCGGGTTCACGATCACCGACGCACTCGACTCGCATCTTGTATATGTCGGCGCAAGCCTGACGGCTGTCCACCTCGATGGAGGCGACACGCTCGACGCGTCGGACTACACGATCACCGCACCAGCGGCAGAGTCGAACGGGACCGTCACGGCCACCCTTAAGTCCGGCGGCATCGCCAAGTTGAAGAAGGCGACCGGCGACGACTCCAGCGACGTCCAGGTTGTGTTGACGGTGACGGCAAGAGCGTCCGGTTCCGGCGTGATCCCGAACCGTGCCACCGTTGCGATCAGTTCGGACCTGGACAACAACGGCACCCCCGAAACAGTCACCGACGAGTCGAACACGGTGTACACCAAGTTCGGTGGCATCAACATCAAGAAGGTGGCCGCCGAGAACACAACCCAACTGCTCAACGACGCAGTGTTCCAGGTGTACAAGGACACAAACCAGGACGGCATCCTCAACGACGGCGACGTCCTGGTGTCGATCCACGGCAAGGACGCCTGGAAGACCGGCACGGACGGCGCGGGGGCGGGCCTGGCCACGATTGATGGGCTTCGCTACAGCACGTTCGCGGACAACGGCTCCGTCGACGGCGACGGCGACGACGCCGACGGCGTGCACAAGTACCTCTTGGTCGAGACCGTGGCCCCAGCGGGTTACGAACTGCTCGCCCAGGCGATCCCGTTCCAGGTCGATCAGCAGGTGGACGCCGTGCCCCCGATCACCGTCGAGGATGTCCAGAGAAACGCCGGGTTCACCCTGCCGGAAGTCGGTGGCAAGGGGGCGATCGGTCTGACCGCCGGTGCCGCCATCCTCGCCGCGATGGGCCTGACCATCGCCACCAAGCGCCGCCGCAAGGACGCCACCGAGTAAGACACACCAGTCAGGGCACGGTGCGGGCCCACCTTCCTGCCCGCACCGTGCCCTTTCTTGTCCATTCCCACCGACGACCTCGCCACCTGGCGGCGCAGAGGCACACACCATGATCACCAAGACACGCGGGGTCTGGGCGGCGCTCGCCCTGTTCGCCGTTCTCATCACGTCGGCAGGCATCTATCTGTACTCGCCTGCACAGCAGTGGTTCTCCGACACCAACTCGAAGGCGGATGTCACCGGATACGCGGACTCCATCTCCGGGATGAGCACTACCGCCCGCAATGCGCTGTTGGACCGAGCGAACAAGTACAACGCAACCCTGGTACACGGCAACATCGCAGACCCCATGTCGGTGTCCTCGGACCGGAGCGATGCCGCCTATCAGGACTACCTGACCCAACTGGCCGTGCCGGGCACCGACGTGATCGGTCAGGTCACCGTCCCATCCATCGGGATCTCATTGCCTATCTACCACGGCACCGACGAGGACTCGGCGCTCAAACTTGGTGTCGGTCACCTGTTCGGCACCGACCTGCCCACCGGCCAGCCGGGCACCCACGCGGTACTACCCGGGCACTCTGGGCTCGCCAAAGCCATCTACTTCACCCACCTCGAAGACGTGAAGAAGGGTGACTACTTCACCGTCCAGGTTGCCGGGGACACGTTCGTGTACCGGGTCACCTCCATCACAGTCGTCCCGATGGACGACCTGGCCGCGATCAGTGACGCCGTCGATGTCATCCCGGGTAAGGCGCTCGTCTCCCTGGTCACGTGCACCCCCACCCACATCAACGACCACCGGCTGATCGTCACCGGGGAACGAGTCACCCTGCCGGTCGAGACCCACCACCTGACCATCGGCGGGAACTGTGTGGTGCCCGGCCCGCCCTGGTGGCTGTTCGCAGCCGCGTGCGCGCTGATCGCAGCGTGGGTGTTCTCTCGGCTGTTCCTGGCGCGCCCCAAGCGTCCGCGTCGGGCCCTGGCCGCGGCGGCGATGTGGTTCCTGACCACGCTCGCTGTCGCCGGTTTCGCCTTGTTCTCCCTGCTCGCCACCGGCACCCTCGTCTACGGCAAGGGCCTGCCTGCCCAGTGTGTCGCGGCTCCAGTCGCCACCGTGTCTTCCACCCCCACCCCGAACCCCGAGTCTGGCCCACCAGCCGCAACGCCGAACCCGACCCCCGCTCCAGCCCCAACACCAACACCGGCCCCAGCACCAGCCCCGGCTCCCTCCCCGACAAAGGTCACAGGCTGATGGTGCGGCACGCTCTGCGCTCCGCCGTCGCTGCGGTCGCTGGCGTCGCGGTCCTAACCGCCTCGGGGTGCGGGCTGCGGGTAGCACCCGTCACGCCGACCCCCACCCCGTCCGCGCCCACCTGGGACGTGGCTGCCCTGCCGGTGCCGTCCCTGACCACCATCCTGCCCACTGGCCTACCCCAGGTCACCGGCACCGGACTGGCGATGACCGCGCACCCGCACGCCGAGCGCACCCCGGCGTGGACGACCCCGGACGCAACCCTCAACCCGACCCTGGCACTGGACAGCCCCGGGGCGGCACCCGCGGGCTGGTACGTCACCGGGCAAACCCAGACCCGCGACAAGCACGGCACTTCCATCTGGGTGCAGGTGCTGATCCCGTTCGGGCGCGGCGCCCTGCCGTCGACGGACCCGCACGCCGTCAACCATCACGCCGCGTGGCTGCGCGCCGACGACGTGGATGTCACCCCCACCTCCGCGTTCGTGCTCATCGACGTGGCCGCCGCGACCGCCACCATCACCTCCCCCACCGGAGCAACGACCGTCGCGGTCGGGGTCGGGATCGACGGGGCGACCGGAACACCACGCGGCCTGTGCCAGATCAGCGGGCACGCCGCCACCCAGGCCGGGGACACCGTGATCACCAACTGCCAGTCCGAAACCCTGGACGGGTTCGAGGGCGTGCCGTACGCGGCCACCGCCCTGCACGTCGGGGTCGGGCAGGGCGGGCAGGTGTCACACGGGTGCATCCGGTTCACGCCCGAAGCGTTCAAGGCGGTGTGGGCACTACCCGCAGGGACACCGGTCGTGATCGCGGACTAACCGGCGAGGCGTGGATTGATCGCCTGCTCTGATCCGGGATCACCCGAGACTCTCGCCATACCCTCACCTTCCTGGCGACGGCGTTCCGGTACGGGCCCCGGATAGTCGGTTTCCACGGCGGTCACACTCGCTGACACGCTCGCCGGGACAGAGCACAACCATTCCCGCCCAGCCCTGTGGCCGGGCCTCGCTGAACAGGTTCCCTGCGCATGGTGAGGGGTGACCCTCTTAAACCCTGCCCGGAGGCGGATCGCAGACGATCCACCTAGGAGGCCCGCATGCCGAGCCATTTTGCCGCTCCCGCCACCAGCACGCGTCACCGTTGCAGGGTGCGGACCGCCTGCCACCGCAAGCCGCTCACGGTTGCCAATCGGGCCCGGCGGGTGGCCTCGTCCATGTCATGCGTGGTGCTGGCTGTCGCGATCGCAGGGGCGGGGAGCATGTCCACAGCGCGGGCCGCCGTCCCGGACCCGTTCGCGTCCGCGTCGGTGACCCGCGTGTTCGACGGGACCGGGCATGGCACCCCGGACGCCTCCTTCGTGACAACCGTCAACGGGTTCCCGGTCGGGGATGACTCCCCCACTGACGCGGTGGTGTCGTCCGGGGACACGGTCGAGTACCGCGTGGGGCTCACGTTCGCGGCCACGTCCAACCCGCGCACCGTCACCGTCACCGTTCGGCCCTCGGAGTTCTTGTCGTGGTCGCCGGTCGGAGACCTGCTGTGCCGCAACGGGCATTTCGTCAAGGCGACCCGCTCCGGGAACCGGTGCGTGTTCGCCGTCCCTGCGGGAGCCACAGAGACACTGACCGCACCTCTGGATCTGACCGCGCTGGACACCGGCGCCCGGGCCGTGGACAAGCAGGGGGTGACCGTCGAGGTGGCCCGCGACGACGGTACCCCGTACTCGCAGGCCCGGTCGGACTCGCTGACCGTGGTGTCCGTTCCCGCCGCGGACGTGGTCCTCACCCAGCCCCCGTTCACCGGCCTGGCCGCGAGCCTGCACTACATCTCGATAGGCGACCCACTGGACTGGGCCGGTCCCGCGTCCGGGTCGTTCCTGGCCACCCCGGTCCCGCTCGGGCATCAGGGATACTCCATCACCAAGGGCATGTCCTCGTCGGCGCCGTGGTCCGGGCACCTGGACGTCACCGCGTTCCCGGCGGGCACCACCTGGCAGATCGGCGGGGCCGCAGCGAAGGTCAAGGACGGGGCCGTCACGATCCCGCCGTCGCGCGGACCGGTGCGCGTCACCTTCACCGTGCCCGACGGGTGGCCCGACCTGGTCGAAGGGCAGTCCGTCGACTTCCCGGTGCACCTGCGCGTGGACCCGTCATCGTTCTCCGTGGACCCGACCTTGCTGAACAACGTCACCGGGTGGCAGCCCGGGGACCAGAAGGGTCCGGACGAGTCGACCGCCGACGCCGCCACCGGCGCGCTGGCCGGGCGCCCACTGCCGAACAACGACTTCGCCGTCGCCCGGGTGCTGCACGCCCCGCCGATGGAGGCCCCGGACCGGGCCGTGGCGCTCGTGTCCGCGACGCTGACCGGGCCGTGGGAGCCATCACGCACCATCTGGGAGGACGACAACATGCGCGCCGGGAGTGCGCCGTCCTGGTCGCGCGCGTACACCGGGTCGGACTGGTCGGCGGGGAACGTTGCCCCCGGCACCGAACTCAGCGCCCGCACCGGCGTCTACACCACTCAGGTTCCGTCCGGGACCGGGGACCAGATCATCGCGGGCGTGTCATGGGACCCCACCCAGTACCAGTTCGACCCCGGCAGGGGCCCGGTCACCGTCACCACCCCCACCGGTCCGCTCGACCCCGCCCAGTACCAGGTCCAGTGGTCGCCCACCGTGCGCACCCTCACCCAGATGCAAGACCTCGACCCGGACGGGTGGACCACCGGCGCCCCGGACGCGACCGCCCGCGCCGTGCGGGTCATCACTGCCCCCGACACGGTCCCGACCGGCACCGACCCTGGCGCGGGTGACACCTACCTGACGACGCCGTTGACCGTGCGGCCGGACCTGACCACCGACGCCACCGTGCTCCCGGTCACCGTGACCGGCACGGTCCGGTGGCCCGCCGCAACCGCCCCCGTGGTCGAAGGGGTCCCCGCTCCGTCCGTTTCCGCATCCGCCGTCGCCGAGACGCTGGTCCGGCAACCGCGCACCCTGAGCGCCACCGTGACACACACCGTCACCTCGATTGACGGCACCGAACCGAAGGATCTGACCGTTCAGGCTGCGGCGCCCGGGCAGCCCGTCACCTATCGGGTCACCACCCGCATGGAGAACCTGCCACGCACCACCGACCCGGTCACCGCGGTCGTCACGGTCACACTGGATAAGTGCCTGACCGCCCCGGCCAGCACCACCCCCGGATGGACTCTGCGGGTCACACCCTCCACCCCCGACCCGAAGACCGGGCGCGTCTGCGGGTCCGACGACTCCACCCCCGCGATCCTCACGTTCACCCCGGACAGCACCGGCCACACGACCCGCGTCGACTCGTGGACCAACCGGCTCCTTGGTGTGGGTGACCTGGCCCCGATCACGTACACCGCCAAGGTCGCAGGCGCCCTGCCCAAGGGCGCCGCCCAGGTCACCGTCATCGCCACCGCGACGCTGACGGTCCCGGTCGGGGCAGGCACCACTGCGACGGTGGACGCCGACCCGGCCCCCGCGACGGTCGGGACCACGTTTCGCACCGTCAACGCGAGCCTGAACACCGCCGACCAGCCCCAAGTCGAAACCGACGACCCACTGTCCTGGGCGTGGGAGGTGTTCTCCTCCGACGGGGTCGGGGATCAAGGCGGCGGGGACGTCGACACCGTGCTCGTGCTACCCCGCCCCGGAGACGACGCACTGCTCGACCAGACCCTGATCGAGTCGAACGCGTACTCCGGCCCCACCGGGTCCGCCTTCCACGGCACGTACACCCTCACCCAAGCGGCTCTCGACCCGGAGAACAGCACCGACCGCGCCACCACCTACTACACCACCACCAAGAACCCCACCCCCAACGCGGACACCATCCCCGAAGCGGTCACCGGCACCGGCCCCACCTGCGACCCCGCCACCACCTGGTGCACCACCGCCGACGCCCCCACCAACCTGCTCGGTGCCGCAACCGCGCTGCGGGTGGTCATCACCGCCGGGCCTACACTGTCCACCGCCGTCCTGCACGTGACCGCCATCCCCACCGGGAACCAGCCCGGTGACACATACCTGCTGTGGCCGGGCCCCACCCGCACCAGCGGCGCCCCCGTCCCGCCCGCGCTGCCCGCACCCCAAACCGTGGTCGCATCCACCATCACCGGCACCATCTGGTGGGACAACACCCCCAATCACCGCCAGGACGCTGACGAGCCAGGGGTACGCGGCGTGACCGTCACGCTGACCGCTGCGCCCGACGGCAGCGAGGACCATGACGGCAAGGACCGCCCGGTGCTCGCAACGACGGTCACCGACGCGAGCGGGCGGTACACATTCGCCGGGCTGCTCGCAGGCTCCTACGTCGTACATGTTCACCCCGACATTGAGGCAGCGGACGGAACGATCTCGATCCCTCCCGCCGTCTGGACGTACTACGGACAGGTGTTCGCCGTGTCGGAGACGTACTCCCATCACGGCGCGTACGGCAGGAACGCCGAACTGTTCTCCACCCCGATCCCCTTGGGCGTTGGGGAGCGCCGCGACCGGATCGACTTCGGCTTCTTCGAACCGAAATCGCAGGTGTCACTCGACGCATCCGAGGCGGACACGACCTGTGACGACACGACCGGGCAGTGCACCGCCGCGTGGGGGGTCACCGTCACGAACACCGGCACCGGCACCCTGACCGACGCCACCATGACCACCCGCCTGCCCGCCGACACGACCGGCGTCACCGTGGCCGGGTGCGACCGGAACTGCCCAGTCCTGCGGACCATGCAGGTCACGTTCCGGACCGATGAACCCGGCCAGGACCGGGAGATGCACTTCCAATCGGCATCCCCGACTGCCGTCGTCTACGCCGACTGGGGCGACGGGAGCCCCGTTGAGGCGCTTCGTAATGTGGAGTGGCTGTCGAGTCCGCAAGGTCACACGTATGAATCTGCGGGCACGCACGATGCGTCATTCACAACGGCTGCGGTCATTACCGCTGTAGGACAAGAATGCGGCCTGAGTTGGAACAATGGCCCCGTTAGCGTACGTGATTGGTTCGGGCAAGAGGCCACCATCCACGAACTCGGCGACCTCATCGAGACGGTTGCACCCCCGCCCGACTCGGTCACCGACATGTCGTGCATGTTCACCCGCGCATCCTCGTTCAACCAGGACATTAGCGGTTGGAATACCAGCCACGTCACCAACATGAAACAAATGTTCATGGGGGCGACGGCGTTCAACCAGGACATCGGCAAATGGGCCACCGGCAACGTCACCGACATGAACCAAATGCTCACGGGGGCGACGGCGTTCAACCAGGACATCGGCAAATGGGCCACCGGCAACGTCACCGACATGCGTGACATGTTCTCCGACGCAACGGCATTCAACCAACCCATCGGAGGATGGGACACCGGCAACGTCACCGACATGTCCTACATGTTCTCCGGCGCAACGGCGTTCAACCAGAACATCGGCAGATGGGACACCGACCAAGTCGTCGACATGAGCGCCATGTTCTCCGGCGCCCGCAATTTCGACCAAGACCTGTCCGGCTGGAATACCGGGAAGATTAGGACGTTCTTCCGTCCGTTCGCCTCCGACTCCGCATTGGTGGACCCAGGTCACCTGCCTCGCTGGAGCGCCCAAAGCCTTCCCGCCGATGCGGAACCAACCGTCCTCGTCTTCGATTCCTCGCTCACACGATCCGCATCCTTCACGTTGCTCGGCCCGTCATCAGGGGCCACTGTCGATTGGGGTGACGGGACAGTCACCCTCGCCCAGGAAGACAACCGCCACACGTACGGGAGCGACGGTCTGTTCACGGCGCGAGTTTTCGGCAACTACCGGGGACTCGGAGACCAGAACTTTGACTTTTCACGGAAGGCGTCCTTGATACGCGTCGACTCATGGGGCGACGCGCGACCAGGCTCGCTTTCCGGAGCGTTCTTCCGCGCCGAGAACCTCGTTTACATCGCTCCCCCGCCACCGTCGGTGTCCGATCTGTCTTACATGCTCTACGGCGCAACCAAGTTCGACCAGGACATCGGCAACTGGGACACCAGCCACGTCACCAATATGAGCGCCATGCTCGACGGCGCAACCGCGTTCAACCAGCCCATCGGCCAGTGGGACACCAGCCAGGTCACCGACATGAGCGCCATGCTCGACGGCGCAACCGCGTTCAACCAGCCCATCGGCCAGTGGGACACCAGCCACGTCACCGACATGAGCGCCATGCTCGACGGCGCAACCGCGTTCAACCAGCCCATCGGCCAGTGGAACACCAGCCACGTCACCAACATGGGCTCCATGTTCTCCGGCGCGTCCGCGTTCAACCAGGACATCGGCAACTGGGACACCAGCAACGTCACCGACATGAGCGTCATGCTCTACGGCGCAACCAAGTTCAACCAGAACATCAGGAACTGGGACACC
>BCWJ01000037.1 GCA_001592145.1 Xylanimicrobium pachnodae JCM 13526 = NBRC 107786
ACCCATGACGGATGTGGCCGCGAGTGTGTAGAGAGCAGTGGCGAGTGTGACGTTACCGAGCCCAGGACCGTCGCCTGGCGGTGTCATGTTCGCGAGGGCCATTCCGATGGCGACCGCGACGGCGAGTCCGACAGCGGCTCCAAGCAGGACGATGAGGACGTTCTCGATGAGCACGAGGGCGGCGAGCGACGTGGTGGTGGTCCCCATCGCTCTACGCAGCGCGAGTTCGCCCGCGCGTTCGCGCAGCGAAGTCATCGAGACAATGGAGACCGCGGTGATTGCCACGGCAAGAACGGCCAGGCCGATGGCGAGGAGCATCGTTGAAAGGGTGTGGGTGGCGTCTGCGAAGTCTGCGGTCGTGTCGACCCGTTCGCCACGCACTGTTGCGCCCTGGACGCCTTGCGTCGCCAGCCGGGCACGGACCGCGGCAGCGCTGACGTTGAGCCGGTTCTCTGGGCTGACGGGGTCGTTGAGGTAGACGCTCATGACCGGGGATGCGGACGAGCCCGCGCGGTATGCCCAGGCACGCAGCGGTGGCGCGATCCCGTCGACACCAAGGGGGACGAACAGCCCGGCCTGATCACTGCGCCTGACTAGAGGGCCATCATCAAGGACACCAACGACCTGAAGGTAGACCGGCTGGACGTACTCGATCCAGAGGGTGCGGCCAACGAGCTCGCTGGTGGCTGTCATTCCAGCAGACTTCTGGAGCGCGCGAGCAACCTGAGGGCCGAGGACGACTGGAAGCATCGCTTGCGCGCGGTCGTCCTCGACAAGCCATCGACCGCTGGTGAGGTCATTGGGAAAGGTTGCGACGAGTCCGGGGTCGACGGCTGCCAGGGGGAACCCGAGCGGTTTCGTCGTCCCGTCGATGGTGAACTGTGCGTCACCGAGGGGTGCGAGGCGCCCGGCGGCGCGTTCTATGCCAGCGGGGTTCAGAACTTCGAGCTGGATGTCGCGGCTGACGTCGGAGACCTCGACACGAATGGTTCCGGTCATGCCCTGGGTGCGAGTGATGGTGTCGGCGACGTTCTGCTCGGCGGTGGCACCGAACTGAGAAACGAGAGTCATCGTGGCCACTGCCGCAGCAACGCAAGCCATCATAAGGATCGAGCGGACCCGGTTGACGCGCACCTCGCCGAGCGCGAGCCGCACACAGCGCAGAAACGGGATCATGGGTGCGTCCGGCTGGACTCGACGAGACGCCCGTCAACGAGGATGAGTTCGCGATCCATGCGGGCGGCGACCTCGCGGTCGTGAGTCACGACAACCAGCGCGGCACCCTGGTGCCGAGTCGCGACGAGGAGGTTGTCAATTAGGGCGTCAGCGGTGCCGGGATCGAGCGCCCCCGTCGGTTCATCGGCAAGAACGATAGAAGGCTGGCGCACGAGGGCCCGCGCTATTGCTACCCGCTGTTTCTGGCCACCCGAGAGCTGCCGGGGGCGCGACCTGGACCGGTCCGCCAGACCGACAAGGTCCAACACCTCCTTGACGAGACTTTCACGGCGCTCCCAGAGGGCTGCAGGCGCGGTGGACAGTGGGACCGCAACGTTGTCGCGCACCGTGTGACGGTTCATCAGCATGTACTCCTGGAAGATGAACCCGAACCGTTCGGCCCGAAGCCGTGCAAGGCCACGCTCGTCCATCGCCTCGCACGCGACACCGCCGACCGCGTATGTTCCCGACTCGGGAGACCGCAGTAGGCCGAGAGTGGCGAGCAGCGTCGACTTCCCGGACCCGGACCGTCCCACGATGGCGACACTCTGACCAGCCTCCACGTTGAAGTCAAGCCCGTCGAGGACGGTCAGGACTCCACCGCCGGGCTGGACGAACGTCTGGACACAACCGCGTAGCGCGAGCACGGGGCTCGCCGCGTCGGTGGTCATTCTTGAACTGCGGGGTCAAGGACGACCTCGTCTTGGCCGAGCCCAGAGCGGATCTCGATCGCAAGCCCGTCGCTCACGCCAAGCGTCACCGTGCGGTCCTCGCGTGTCTTCGTATCACCACCGGTGACGACGGTCACGACGCCCTGATCGCCCGAACGGGTCCGGACCGCCGACGTGGGGACGCTCAGCACGTTCTCCGCATGAGCGATGGTCACCACCAAGGTGACGGGAACGCCGTCATACACCCGGTCCTCTTCGGCCAGACGGCACCCCACTTGGTACTTGTCGATGGCCTCCGGCGTCGGCCGGACCATCGCGATCTCACCACAGACCATCGTGCGGCCTTCACTGGGGACGAGCGCTTTCCCAATCGCAACGCCTGACTCGACCGCTGGAACGAGGAGATGTGCAACCACCGGGTCAACGGTGGCAATAACTTCTCCGTGGTCACGCTCCGCCCGATCGGGCGAACGGACGACAGAGACGGTCCCGGTGAGCTCCACTGAGATCCACCGTCCAGACACCGACCGGTACCGGGTCGTGACGACCGCAGCTTCACTCGAGTAGGCGACGATGTCACCTGGCAGGAGGCAGTCCACCTCGGCTGCCGACGGCCCAGCGTCGACGTCCGCTTCGGGCGACTCAGCCGACGCGTTCAGTTCGGCCACAGCCGAGCCGTCGAGCAAGACAACGTCCGCGCAGGCACTCTTCTTGCGGCCCTCGATCGACACCGTCACATCCTCCGGGGACGCCTTGATCGCCGGGACCAGCCGGTAAAGCTCGTTGGCCGGAACCGTTGCCTTCACATGCAGCGACACAGTCCCAGCGACAGCACGGGTCACGGTCTGGGCCGTCCCTGCCAGTCGAAGCGTCTGCGAGATGTCCCTTCGCGCCACCGACGTCGTTGCCTCACGAGCGCTCGGCTGCGCTGCGGTCGGGCGCTGCGCGACCCAGACCGCGATACCGGTCACCGCCACTACGGCAAAGGCGACTGCGCCGAGCCACCATCGACCTGCACGTCTGGCACCATTCGGGCGTGGCTCGCGCGCGGTTCGCCTCACTTGACGTCCGAGCAGTTGCCCAAGTGGAAGTTCTGAAGCTGCGAACTGTCGCCCAGCCGCAACTCATCAATCATCGCCGTATAAGCGTCGACCATGTCGGGCTGTCCGTCGGCTCGCGCGATCTCCGTGATCTCCCCGAGCGAGTCGGCGACCGTGTTGGCATCGCTTCCAGACGCCAGGTCGGCCAGACCACCGGCGACATCACGACAGACCTCACGGAACCGCAGCGTCGACAACAACAAGACGTCGTCGACGTCGAGGCCCTCGCTCTGCGCGTTCTCCCGGAGCATCTGGACCTCTGCGGGGTCGAACTTCGCAATCTCCCGCTCGGTCTGGTTGGGCGCGCACCCGGTCAACCCGACCACCAGTCCCAACAGTGCAGCACCCACAGCGAGACGGCAACGACTCTTCATTCTGAGTTCCTTCGATCGACCCGACTACATGTGTTGACATCGAGGACAGGCGCTACTCCGGCAACGCCGGGGTGCGAGCCGGGCGAGTGTTATCTCGCCCGGCTCATCCGACGGGCATCACCGTGACGAGCACATGGTCTTCGCCCGCCTCGGATGACCAGCCGCGTCACAGCGCCACCGCCAACGCGGCCGTACTAGCCGTTCTCTTCCTTGACAACGTGTCTCCTCTCGTGCCGGGCGTCGAATCGCTCAACACCCGGCATGTCACCTCATCCCCCGGGTCGGGATTGACCACTGGGGCGGCAGCCTCGAGTAGAGCGAGGCCTGCAGATGTGCGCAACGACGCGACGCCAGAGCACCACAAGGTCGCCGGACAGCCTTTAGGGGCCCTGACCTGCATCAACGCTACACGTGGGGCTGGTTCTCACCGGCTCGTGAGTTCATCCATTCGGATGGCACTTGTCCATTGGGACTGCTGCCACGACCTCCGTGCCACGGCGGTATGTGAGGAGTCTCGGGACATTGTGGACACTTGCCCTGCATGTTCATCTTGGGGACGGACTTCAACCACGTGCCCACGGTCGTGCGGTGGGCGTCGAGGAACCGGCCCGACTTCGCGCCGCAGGGAACCGTGGGGCGGTTCTGTGAGCGGCACTAGACCAGCCGCTCGCTGTCCTTCATGGCGACTGGCCTGGCGGTCGGGGCGACAGAGCCGGGTTCATGATGCCCGCAGGAGCCCGACCCACACGACACCGAGACGGTGATCGCGCATGTGATCGCGGTCTGCGCCTTGCCCGTCGAGCAGGTCCCGGACGCGGGCCCGCTCTCGATCCACGCTCGGATGACCAGGCAGGGCCTGAGTTGTCGACGGGCAACCGTCGCACGGGCGTTCGCTGCCGCGGGGCTCCCGAAGCCTGAGCCGCGTAAGCGGCCAAGGTCGGCGAACCGTCGGTGCATCTACCCGGCACCGACCTGCCGCTGGCAGATCGGACGCCCACTACGCTGCTCTCAACCAGCAGGTTCAACCCGCATAGGAGCGGCAGAGGACCCGGGGCGGTTCAAGTAGCACGCTCGCGACCGCGCGCCGATGCTGCCACCACCTGCACCAAGGTCGGCACCCACACCCTGCCGATCAGGAGGCCCCTACCCGACGACCTTTGCGAAGCGCTCCGCAAGATCGATCGAGCCGCCCGCTGACAAGAGGGAACGGCACGATGGCAGACGTCGGGTTAGGGCACGCGCAGGATGCGGAGCGGGTCGCGGTGGGCGGCGTGGGCGGCGATGGGTGTGGCTGTGGTCAGGGTGAGCAGGAGTGCGAGCCCAGCGACTCCGGCGACGAACCGCCAAGAGGGTAGCGACCCGGTCGTCGCCGCGAGCGTGGCGACGCCGGCCGTCGTGCCGAGGGCGATCCCCGCAAGGGCACCGAGGGAGGACTGCGCGAGAGTCGTAGCGACGAGAGCGGAGCGGGTAGCGCCGAGGGCGCGGCGGCGGCCGAAGTCACGTCGTCGTGAGGCGGTCGCGGAGGCCATGGTGACGGCGACGATCGCGGCCCCCACGCCCATGACGACGGCCATGAGCTGGCGGGACGTGGCTCCGAGGCGTCCGGCGATGACGTCGCGCAGGGCGATGGCACCAGCCGGGGTCTCCACGGTCAGCGCGCTCGGGTCGAGGGCTGGCGACGAGGTGCGCAGAACGGCTTCGAGCCGGTCGATGACGGCAACGTCGTCGGCCATGATGTACACGTACCGGAGGGTCTCGGCGTCCTCGGGTGCGGCGGCGATGAGGATGACGTCGTCGAGGTGGGCCAGTGGCCCGGTGGCCTCGAACACGCCCACGACGGGGACGGGGTCTTCGCCCGGTGCGGCGATGGGCTGGATGGTGCCGAGCCCAGGGCCGAGGTGTAGTGCCGCGGTGACGCCGGTCCCGGCGATGGCCTCGCCGGGCCGCGGCGGGCGGCCCTGGATGATGGCGAAGTCGGTGGGCAGGTCGCCGACGACGGAGCGCGAGGCGGCGCGGCCGTCGGACAGGGCGGGGTTGGTCATGTCGACGGCGTCGCCGAGTCCGAAGGCCCAGGTCACGTCGGACAGGCCGGCGAGCCGGTCAGGGGCGGTGGCCTGGATGCCGGCCTTGCCGCCGTCGTCGGACAGGGCGATCAGGCGGGTGCCTGCGGAGTCGATCTGCTCAACGATGCGGGCCTCGCTCGCCGCGGACTGACCGGTGGTGACGAGCACGGCGAAGCACACGACGGCGAGCACCACGGTGAGTGTGAGCGTCGTCGTGCGCCCCGCGCGGGCGCCGTCGACGGCGTCGCGGGCCAGGTCCCGCACGCGCGGGACCCCCGACCACCTCCCTTGTGTCGGGTTCACTAGGCAACCCCGGCCCGGGTGGTGACCCGGCCCTCGACGGTCAGGCGGACCTCGTGGTCGGCGCGGACGGCCAGGGTCTTGTCGTGGGTAGCGACGACGACGGTCGCACCGGTGGCCGCGTGGTCGGTCAGTGCCTGCCACACGATCTCGGCCGAGCTGTCGTCGAGGTTCCCGGTCGGTTCGTCGGCGAACACCACGCGAGGGTCGGTCAGCAGGGCGCGGCAGATCGCGACCCGCTGGGCCTGCCCGCCCGAGATCTCCCCGGGCCGGTGGTCGCCGCGATGCTCGACGCCGAACCGGCCCATCAGATCGCGGGCGCGCTCGGTCGCGATAGTCCGCGGCATCCCGGCAAACAGCGCGGAGTCGCACACATTCGCCAGCACGGTGCGTGACGGGTCGAGCAACGCGTCCTGGAACACGAACCCGACGTGCGCGGCCCGCAGCCGGGACCGGGCGGCGTCGGGCAGGGTCGACGCGGGTCGGCCGTCCCAGACGACCTCCCCGCCGGTGGGGCGCAGCATGAGCGCGAGCAGGTACAGCAGCGTCGACTTGCCAGACCCCGACGGGCCCGTGAGCGCGCACACCGCACCGGCCGGCAGGTCGAGGGTAACGTCGTCGATCACCGGTGCAGCCCCGGCATGGTACGCGAACGACAGGGAGCGCGTGCCCACCACGGATGCCGAGCTCACGACCGGGCCCCCGTCCCGGTCGTCTCGTCTGCGAGGACGACGACGGTGCCCTCCTCGACGCCGTCGAGTACGACGGAACCTTGGCCCTGCCCGAGGATCGTCACCGGCGTCTTCGTGCGGTTGGGCAGGACGACGTACGCCTCGCCGGACGCCTCGAACCATACGGCCGCGGCGGGCACGCCCGGCCCCGTGACCTCAGGCGTGACGACCTGGCGGGCGTCGAACACCGCCTCGGCCGGATCCAGCGGCACCTCGTCGCACCGGTCGGCGCACACCGACGACCCATCCTCGCGGGTCAGGGTCATGACCCGGTTCCCGGACTGGTCGTCGCGAGACCCGGCGACGACCGTCGTCACCGTCTGCCCACCAAGGGTGACCTCGATCGGCAGCGTCGCGTCCACGGTGAGCCCGGTCGGGACCGTCGCGACGAACGCGGGCTCGCCGTCCAGCACGGACAGCACCACGTCACCGTCCGCCACCCGGGTGCCCAGACCAAAGCCGTCGGCGACCTGCACCCGCGCGGGCAGCGTCGACGCGAACACGATGTCCCCGGCACGGACCACACCGTCCTGCTCGACTCCCAGGCTCCTCTGCCAGGCCCGCACCGCGGCCGTGGTGGCCGCGTCGAAGTCACCGTCCGCTTCACCCCCCAAGAACCCCGCACCCGCCAGGAACTTCTGCAACTGCGCGACATCCGCACCCTTCGCACCCTGGGACAGGTCCCGGAACGCGGGCACTTCCCCGACCGCCGCGACCGCCGGCCGCAGATCCACCGTGTACAAGCGGTCACCCGCGTTCACTGTGGAGCCATCAGTGACGTTGAGCGATGTCAAGACGCCCACCGCCGCACCCACCCCGAACGGCCGCGCATCCCACACCGCGGAGACCGCGACGGGCAACGACCGGCCCACCGTCAGCTGCGCGACCCTCACTGTCGCCGGGACGTCGGCCGTCGCCTCAACCTGCGGCGCGACGAACGCCCACCGCCCGAACACGACCCCTAGTCCGGCCGCGGCCACTACGGCGAGCAGCCACGGCAATGAGCGCGGATGGCGTCGCGCCCCGCCGTCAGTCATCGTCGCCTGTCGGAGCCAGCGAGTAGTAACTCGGGCCGGGCTGCGGGCACGCCGTCATCAGCGTCGCCACCTCGTCCTGCGTCAGGCTCGCACCGCCCGTCCCGCCCAACATCGCCTCGTACGGGTTCCACGCGGACGCCGGTTCCGAGTCCTTCCACAGCTCCTCGCTCGGAGGCGCCGGCACCTCGAACCCGCGCGCCACGATGCACTCACGCAGCTCGATCATCCGCTGATACGCGGCCCCGTCGAACGCCCACGCCTGATGCTCCGGCAACGGCACCCGTGCGTTGCACTCCTCAGCGGCGGCATCCACGCGCGCCTGGACCCCCGCCGAGATCTGTCCGGTCTCGTCGGCGAGGTTGGCCATCAGGACGGTGCCGCCGCCGATGCCCCGCACACCCTCCAAGCCGAACTCGGCATAGCAGGAGATCATCGCGGCCTGGAACTCCTCATCCGCCTGACGCACTTGAGCCATCCACCCCGGCTCGGCCCACCCCGCCACCGCCGGAGGCCCGTCATCGCGAGTCTCGCAACCCGTCAGCACCAGGGCGCCCCCGACGAGCGCGACAATGACGCCGACTCGCCAGGGGCCGTTCTGATGACCCATCACGTGCCGCAGTACCCAACGCCGGCGGTTGCCCCGGCGCCGCTAACGGACCAGCTCCCGGAGGAGGACGCCCCGACGACGGTGTACTGGACGCCCGTCTTCAGCGTGGTGTCGGTGAAGGAGTGGCCGGCAGCATAGACCGTGATCGCACCCGTACCACCTTTCGTACCTGTGGACTTGACGAAGATGCTTCCGGGACAGTTCTGGGTCCCGCTCCACGTCCCCGCGAGCGCGGGAGAAGCCATGACTACTCCCCCGACTCCTATCGCGCCGGCCACACCGATGACCGCAAGCTTGCGCATAAAACGATGCACTCTGTCCTCCTTCTGTTCCGCGGGCGACCCTGCCCGCGCGCACATGCTGGCAGGCTTGAGCCCCAGGCGCCGTCGTGTCGCTTGGTTCTTGCGGTGGTCATGGGCGTGGATCAGCGTCTACACCGGGTCGGTATCGATCCCGCTATGCCGCCATGGTGATGTCATTCCGCTGGTCAACGCGTCGGACCCACGACACCCCCGCGGTGCCATCGTCGCGTCACGTGATGGAACACGCCAAGCACGTCGTCCTGCCAATATCGTCCAAACGGACGACGTCACCGCTGTCGACATGTCGGGCACCAACCGCGCTAGCGACAGCTCCCCCATCGTGACCACCACGCCAGGCCGTCGCGCAACCTGGGCACGTCCCCCAACGGGTCCCTCGGGGCGCAACCGTGGCCGACGCGCAGGAGAGGGGATCTTCCGCTCTCAAGTCGACTCCGCCCTTGTTTGCCTCGAGATCCACATCCGAATGGAATGCTGTGGACCTAACGCCACGGGTCTGAGGGATGTGAGCAGTAATGAGCGCCATGGAGACGACTGTCGAAGGCGGCAGGCTCCATCGTGGGGGCACGGGCTCCGCATGGGCCGTTGCCGCAGTGGTCTTCGGCGCGAGCGTGGCGCAGGCGCTGAGCGAGATCATTCCTGCGTGGGGCATGGCGAGCGACTGGCCGCGGGCCAGCGTGATCTCCCGTCCGTTCTTCGTCGCCCTCCTCCTCGCCGGGCTCGCCCTTGCCTGTACCGGCGTCGTGTTGGCCCGCAGGAAACCCCTCGCTGGGTGGCTGCTCGCGGTTGGCGCCTATGTGGCGCTCGTCTTCGGGCTCGACGCGCCGGCGTGGCTCGACGCGTGCGCACTGCCGCTGGCCGTCGCAGTCTTCCTGCTCGCCGAGCGGGGCCCCGTCGCGCGCGGCTTGTGGGTCGGTGGCGTCACGCTCGTGGTGGGCGGTCTTGTCAACTGGGTATGGGCGGTCGTGGTTTCCGGTGCTCCCGCCACAGAGGCAAGCGTCTTCCTCGTGCGTGTCCTTGCAGTGTTCGCGCCTCTGGTCTCTGCTGGGGCGGTGCTCGGCGTGTTGCATGGAAGGCAGTCACGTCGAGCCGACGCGGCGCGTGTTGAGGCCGAGTCGGTGCGCCTAGGCCAGGAGCGGCAGCTGATGCAGGCCCGTGAGACCGAGCGGGCGCGCGTCGCGCAGGAACTCCACGACGTTGCCGCCCAGCATCTGGCGGGCCTTTTGTCGCTCGCCGACGCAGCCGTGGACCTCGCCGCTGACGAGCCTGCCACAGCAGTTGCGCTGGTCGCGGAGGTGAGGGCGGAGGGCCGGTTCGCGGCGGCGAGCATCTATGGGGCTCTGAGCGATCTCCGGTCGCCGGGGGCGCAGGGCGTGGCGCCCACGCCAGGGGTCGACCAGATCGCCGACCTCGTGAACACCTGGGGTGCGCGCGGGATGACCGTGGACCTCAGATTCGTCGGTGACGTGACAGAGCTGCCTCTAGTGGTGTCCGCGACCGCTTACCGAGCCGTGCAGGAAGCACTGGCGAACGCAGCGAAGTACGCACGAGGTTCGACGGTGTCAGTCAGTGTCCTGACAGACGGAGCACAGTTCACGCTGGCCGTCGAGAACGGACCCTCACCTGCGGCCTCGCACGGCGAGGCAGGCGCGACAGGCCTGGGGTGGGGCCTGACCGGCCTGCGCCAGCGGGCAGCACTTCTCGGAGGTGCGCTCAGCGCAGGACCAGCCGAACACGGCGGGTGGCGTCTCTCCGTGCAGATCCCCCTGGCGGAGCCCGCATCGACGGGCGCAGAGACCGCACACTGACCCCGTGACCAACACCCAGTCGATCCGCGTCCTGATTGCCGACGACAACGCCGTCGTGCGCCGCGGGCTACGAATGCGCCTGAACCACGCCGAAGGGATCAAGGTCATCGGGGAGGCATCAAACGGCCGCGATGCCGTGACGATCGCGCGACGCGAGAACGCAACGCTGGTCCTGATGGACCTCGAGATGCCGGGAGACGGGCTCAAGGCCACGCGCGCGCTAGCCGGACCGGGCGTCGAGAACCCGATACGGGTCATCGCCCTGACCGCGCACGCGGAGTCCGCCTGGGTCATCCAGGCGCTGGACTCCGGGGCGGTCGGCTACATCCTCAAGCACGACCTGCGCCGTGTCACCGCCGCTATCGAGGCCGCAGCACGCGGTGAGTCGCCCCTCTCGGCCGGCGTTGCCGCCCCCCTCATCCACGAGTTCACCCGCCGCGGGACGACCGGCACCGCCGCAGACGAGTCGATCGGAATGCTCTCGCCCGCCGAGCTCGCGGCGGTGACACAACTCACGCGCGGGCGCACATCCAATGAGGAGATCGCAGCCGCCCTGTTCTTGTCCGTGAACACCGTGCGCTCTCAGCTCTCGTCCGCGCTGCGGAAAACAGGCCTGTCGGATCGGACGCAGCTCGCCCTGTGGGGAGTCCGCCGCGGACTCGACCGGTGAGCCTGGCAGCCGCGTTAGTCCATTTGGATGAAATCTGTCACCCAATCATGCGTTCTCGGTGCTCATGGATCCATGACATCGGTCTCCAATGGGCGAGCGCGTTCCGCCGCGGTTTCGCGCTCCACCCACGAGAGCCATGGAGTGTCGGCAGTTGGACCCGATGATCGCCCACTTCGCAACGACCGATGCTCTGTTCTACGACAGACCCAGCACCGGCGCCGACGAACCGTCCTTCTCCGTCGCCGATCTCGACTGGGCGGGCTGGCAACACGACAACCGGGCGCCATGGAGCCACTGGCACCCGATCGGACTCCGGCTACCTGACCAGGGCTGGAAGGTGCACGTCAGCACTGTCGCGCAGTCCGCCGACGAGGTACTCCGGGGGGTCTCAGAGTTCTGCTGGACGCACCGCCTCAGCTTCAAGCACCTCGAAGGCCCTGCCCAACTGGCGTCGATGAATGCAAAGGATGCAGATCGCGGATCTGCGGGGAAGTTCATCACGGTCTACCCCGAGGACCATCAGCGCTTGCATCTCACGCTGACCGGCCTCGACGCCGCGATCGGTGGCATGCCAGGCCCGTACATCCTGTCCGACCTTCGTTGGCACGACGGGCCGGTCTACACGCGCTTCGGCGCCTTCAAGAAGATGTGGACCCGCGACGACCGCGGCCAACACATGCCCGCCCTGCGCCACCCTGCGGGACATGCGGTCGAGGACCCACGAACCGCTGGGTTCACTCCGCCACCATGGGCACCGATACCGGACTTCCTGGAGCAGGATCTCGGGTCGCTGGGCGACGCTACGCCGCCCTCCGACTTCGGCTATCAGGTCACCCGGGTCCTGCACTACTCGAACGCCGGTGGTGTGTACGAGGCGCGCGGCCTAAGCGGGGAACGCGTCGTTCTCAAAGAGGGCCGCCCACATGCCGGCTTCACACCCGACAGGCGCGATGCGGCAACCCGTGTCCGCGACGAAGAGGCAAGGCTGCGAACCCTGGCCGGTCCCGACGTCGTGGCGGTCAAGGACGCGGTCACGCTCCACGGCCACCGGTTCCTAGCACTCGAGTACGTCGAGGGCACGCCCCTCAACGCCGAGATAGCCCGCCGCAGTCCGTTGATCCATACAGACTCCACGCCGTCCGACTACGCGGCCTACCGGGAGTGGGCCCTGCGCATCTCCGACTCACTCTCGCATGCCGTGTCTCGTTTGCATGCCGCCGGCTACGTCCACGGTGATCTACACCCGCGCAATGTGATCGTCCGTCCCGACGGATCTATCGTCCTGATCGACTTCGAGATGGCACGGCCAGCCACCGAACACACCACGACCCTCATCGGAGCCCCGGGGTTCGTCCCACCAGACCGTCGCGGTGGCACGGCTGCAGACCGGTACGCACTCGCCTGCATCAAGGCAGCACTGTTCGCCCCGCTCACAGCACTCATTCCTCTGGACCCCCTGAAGGCCTCGGACCTCCTTGAGCACGCCAAGCTCACGTACAAGCTCGACGATGCATGGATCGAAGCCGAACTCGCGGACCTCGGCCTGTCGGGTTCCGACACCCGGGGGCACGGTGCAAGTCCAGACGTCGCCGGCATCGGCCCGGCTGGTGACTGGGACACGGCGACACGGACTGGGATCACGGCTGTCCAGCACCACATCGGCCGGGGTCTGCACCAGTCGGTCGACCTCAGCCGTGTCGATCGCCTCTGGCCAGGTGACCCCCAGCAGTTCCGGGAGAGCGGCATGGGCCTGGCGCATGGAACAGCCGGCGTTGTCCACGCACTGGCCTCCTGCGACCTCGACGTCCCTGCGGGCGCACTCGACTGGCTCACTGCGGCCGCGAGTCGTCCCAACCCCACAACTGGCGAGCGGCCGGTCGGCCTGTTCGACGGGCTCGCCGGCGTCGCGTGGCTCCACCGCAGGTACGGCCGAACGGCTCTGGCCGACTCGATCCTGGGCACGCTTCACACCACCGAACTCGAGTCGCTCGGCCCCGACCTCTACAGCGGCCTACCGGGCCTCGGGCTCCTGCTTGTCGCCGAGAGCACCCGTCATCCCGAGCTCCTCGACCGTGCCGACGCGATCGCGAGCCGCCTGACCGACTACCACGCCACCCGGCGCCCGCGCCTGGGCCCCACTATGACGGCCCGTGCCGCACGAACGGATCACGCGGGACTCATGTGGGGCGCATCCGGGACCGCGCTCTTTGCACTGCGCCTTTACGAGCGCACCCAGGACGCGCGGCACCTGCGTCTCGCACTGGAAACACTCGACTACGACCTTGCTCATTGCGCCGTCGCCGACGACGGATCGCTCCAGCTCAACGAAGGGTGGCGTCTCAACCCCTACCTGGCATCAGGCTCAGTCGGCGTCGGCCTGGTGGCAGCGCAGGCCCTTCGACACGCGCCCGACCCCGAGAGGTACATCGCCGCAATCGACGGCATCACCCGCGCCGCATCAGCGCCCTTCACCATTGAGTCTGGCCTCTTCTACGGCCGCGCCGGGATGATCCACTATCTCGTGGCGCTGAGCCGCCTCGGCCTCGGAACAGACGTATCCGTCACGGCTCTGGCGCACCACGTCGACCAGCTCCGGCTCCACGCGCTCCGGCACGGCGACGGCATCGGATTCCCCGGACGAGGTCTCATGCGCATGTCATGCGACCTCGCCACCGGGTCTGCCGGGATTCTCACCGCACTCCGCGCCCACGAGCTTGCTGCGTTCGATCCACTCGCCCCCGGGTGGAGCGACCTCGTGCCGCTCCTGCTTCCCACGCAACAACCTCACGGCGCCGACCCACACGCCTTGACCCTCACAGCAGCGGGAAGGAGGTGAACCCATGGGCTTCCTCCTCAGCCTCCAGACCCTCGAGACCGACGACCAGGACCGTCCCGACGTCGCTCCCGTCAGCACGTACAGCTTGACGCTATGCGTCAGCTCGGTGTCGCGCTCGAGGGCGGCGGGCGACGGCGTCGCTCGTGATCATGCGCCCGACAGCAGCCGCGCTCGTGCCGGCCGACCTGCCGGCCCAGACCGGGGTAGCGGCGATGATCACCGACGGCGAGCACCACAACGTTGTCTAGCCCGCGCTGACCGCCCTCGACATGACCGCCCAGGTCCTGTTCTGGCCGCACTGCAGCACTTGGCTCCAGACGCAGCTCGCGACGTCGGGCGGCGTACTCACCGCGAAGGCGCGCACCGCATGACCACAGCACCGACCGCACCGACCAGTCCATCTAGACTGGTCACGGTCGGTTCGTCCCCTCCATCCCCGGGTTGAGCGCGGCGGGTTGGTCCCCGCGGCACGGGCCCCAGGATGTTCGAGCCTCCCACACGCGGCACCGCGGCCGCGGGCGTCAAGCCGTTCTCGCCACTGATCGGGCGCTGGCGGACCGGCCCCCTACGCTCCGAGCATGAGCTCGCGACGATCACGCAGAAGACCCGCCTCGAGGACGCCCTCGGCATGGGCAGCGGGTACGTGCTCGGCGTAACCGACGGGTCGTTCCAGCAGTTCTTCGCCGATCTCGGGATCGACATCTACGACACCGACAAGTACACCGGTCTCGGCACGTCCAAGGCGAAGCGTCTCCGCGCGCTGTGGCAGACCGGGTCAAACGCAAGGCTAGGACGGTTCACTGGGCTCGTCTGAATGGACTATCGATCCTTGCGCCCACCAATGTGCTGTGCAACTCTCGGCTGCTTCAGGCAACTAGCACTGCTCCGGCAGGGCAGAGTTACGCGCCATGCGTCGTAGACGCACCTGCGAGATCAACTGGGAGAGGTCCAACATTATGGGTTCCGCTTTGAAGACGCAGGTCGCCCGCATCGTGGCGATCGGCCTGCTCGCGGTCCCGTCTGTGGCGCTGGCCGCGGGCACGGCGTCCGCTGCAGGCTGGAGCCCCAAGACCAATGGGTGCGAGGTGGTGTGGTGGGACACGGCGTGGAAGGCGCAGTGCGTTCCCGCGGAGAAGGACGGGTACTACCACGCCTACATCAAGCGGACTGCCCAGTCCGACTACGTCGGGACGGAGCGCTGGGTCTCGGCGGGCGCCACCAAGGTGTTCGACAGCGGCGCGGCAATCTTCGCCGTGCAGGACGGCTCTCGCGTCTACTACACCGCCGGCTGACACAAGCATCTCGGGGGAGAGCGGCCAGATCGATGCTCAGAGTCGATGAAGTCTCACGCGCGTATGGGCAGACCCAGGCGTTGTCCTCGCTGAACCTGGACGTGCCGACGGAGGCACGACTGGGCCTGCTCGGACCCAACGGCGCGGGCAAGACCACACTGTTGTCGATCCTCGCGTGCGAGCTCGCCCCGACGAGCGGCCGGGTGATCCTTGAGGGTCACCCGGTCGCTTCGCAGGCAGATGCGCGGCAGGCGCGCCGAGCGATCGGCTTTCTGCCTCAGAAGCGCGGGTACGTGCCGTCGTTCACCGCGCAGGAGACTGTGGAGTACGCAGCCTGGCTCAAGGGCATGGCGGTGAAGGACCGGAGGCCCGCCGCACGCGCGATGCTTGACCGTGTGGGGCTGGATGCGGCCCGGGGCAAGCGCATGCGTGCACTGTCCGGCGGCATGGTCCAACGGGTCGGCCTCGCCGCGGCACTGGTGGCCCAGCCGCGGGTGCTCCTCCTTGACGAGCCGACCGTGGGCCTGGATCCCGCGCAGCGCCTGCAGTTCCGCTCGCTCATCGCCGGGCTGGCGGACGTTGCCGTGGTCCTGTCGACCCACCTGGTGGAGGACGTTGCAGTCATCGCCTCTGAGGTCGTGGTGATCGACGAGGGCACGATGCGGTTCCGGGGGACACCGGAAGAACTCGCCAGTGCGGGCGCTGTGGGCGCACCAGGCGACTCGCCGATCGAGCGCGGCTACATGAGCGTGCTGGCCGGTTCGACCCAGACGGTCGACGCCTGATGCGGGCGATCGTGCGGACCGAGCTGCGCCGCTCGGCCCTCGCTCTCGGTGTTCTGGTGCTTGCGGTTGCGCAAGTCGCCCTGATGCTCAACGACGTCGCTGCCTGGCGAGGCCTGTGGCCGATGGCTTCGGCTGCCGTAAGCGCGCCATGGATCTTCCTGGGTCCTGCCGCCGCCGGCTTGAGTGCATTGGATGCGGTCCAGCGTTCAAGGCAGCGTGGAGCTGTTCTCGAGGGCTTCGCGTGGCGCTCGACGACGTCGGCCATGCTGCTGGCGCGGTTGGTCATGGTCTGCATCGTCATCCTGGCTGGCATCGCCTGTGTCACCGTGGTCAACATCGTGGCGGACGCACCAGCCGGGTTCCTCTGGCCGTCTTACCTCGTGATCGCGCTCTCGTTCGCTCTCGGGAGCGTCGCCGTAGGGATGGCACTCGGCTCTCTTGGTGGGCCGGTGTGGTTTGCGCCAGTCGTGGCGGCGCTCGCGACGTTCATTCGCGCGATGTGGTTCCAAGGGTTGGGCGAAGCGTCGCCCGCGGCCGCTTTCACGCGGGTCTTCATCGAAGGTCGACCATGGAACGAGCTCAACGCGCGGGGTGTCGTCGGAGCGGTTTTGGAGACCCTTGTTGTCGTCGTGTTGGCCCTCGTCGCCCCGGTGTTGGTCACCACCTTGCGGCATCGGCGTGTCGGACGGATCTACCCGTGGGGTCCGCGCGCAGTTGCTTTCACCGTCGTCGGATCGGTGGCGGTGCTCGTGTGTACGGCACTCGTTCTCTCAAGCCCACCGCTCGTCCAGTCTCGTACTCCTCCAGCCGATCCGCCGTGCAGCGACACACACCCGGCCGTATGCGTCTGGCCCGAGAACGTGCGACTACTTCCTGCGCTCGCCGCGAAGGCTGATCGCGCTGACGCACTAGCTCAGACGGTGGGCGGCCACCTGATGCCGCGCATCGACGAGTACGGACTGAGCGATGGGGACAACTTCCTCGCCATGGGGCAAGGAACCTGGTTCCTCACCGACAGCCTCGCAGGCGCGATCGCCCGGTCACTGGCCCCGAAATGGCGGTGCGACCCGCCGGCGGACGATCCAGCCCGCGAGCAGTACTACGCGGCCCAGTTCGACCTCACCGCGCTGTTCCAGGTGCAGATCGAGGACAACGAGCAACCACGCGGGTACGGCACTTCGGCCGGCGTCGACGTCGCCGAGGTTCACCGGATCTGGCAGGCGGACCAGGCAGACCAGGCAGCATGGATCTCAGCCCGCGTGGCCACGATGGACGCGGCTGTGCGGGACGGGTGCGCGTGATCCTCTACCTACGATCCCGACGCGTCGCGGCAGCCGTCATCGCGCTGGGAGCGCTGGCGTTCGGCACGATCCTCGTCGGTGGCCGGGCACTGACGCTCGCACCCGATGGGGTGCCCGTCTCAATGCCCTACCGTGCCGTGCTCCCACTGTTCAGCGCCGCACTAGCAGTCGCAAGCCTCGACTCGCCTGTCCCACAGACCGATCGAGCTGACACCGGCCGGCTCCACCGCCTGCGCCACCTCCACCTGCTGGCGGTACTGACAGTGACCGTTGGACTCAGCGCACTGACCGAGCTCTTCACCGCGACCGGAGCGCCAGCAGGGGCTATCCGGGGAAGCCTCTGCTGGTTCGGGCTCGCACTGATCTCCGGCGTGGTCATGCGCATGGCATTCGCATGGGTAATCCCGCTCGTTGCTCTGGTCCCACTGATCCGGTGGGGCTGGACCACAGGAGGCCCCACGGCGTGGAACTGGGCGGCGGCTCGGTCGTACGACTCTGTCTCCTGGCTCCTCGCAGCCGGGGCAGTCGGTCTGGGCGGCGCTCTGTGGCTGCGTCACACCACCCGGCCAAGCTCTTCGAGACGCTGCTAGCCTCCGCGTCTGACGGGTTCGGGGGGCCGGGTGTTCAGGGAGAACTGAGCCACCCAGGGCCCTCGGCACGCCAGTCCTAGGAACCTGCTGAAGAACGCAGGTCCGCGGGGCGCTGTGCGAGGGCGGCGGGGGCTCGCAACTCGGCACACCGCATGGTCATCGGGGGGAAGGATAGAACCGATGGCACGAGCGTTGTCTGACCTGCGATAACACATCGCGCTCCAACGCTCGGGGAACCGTGCAGTGCAACGCTCGGGGTGCGGTTCCAGGAGCGTTGGGCGTGGAGCGTGGGTGGCATGTCCACTACCGCGCCGTCTCTCCCGGGATCTCTCGCGCTCCTGCGCCGGGCGTCTGAGGCGTCCTCGTTGCCGTCGGCCGCGTACGACATTGCGCGTGCGGGCTTGCCGGTGTTTCCGTGCGTGCCGACGGCGAAGCAGCCGTTGACGCAGCGCGGGTTCCGCGACGCGACCACGGACTTGGACCGGGTGGCGTCGTGGTGGGAGCGTCGCCCGGACGCGAACATCGGCCTGCCCACCGGCGCCGCGTCGGGATTCGACGTCGTCGATGTCGACCTCAAGGGCGAGGACGCCTCGGGGTTCCCTGCGTGGGAGTTGGCCCGGCGGGCGGGTCTGGTGTCCGGGTGGTCGCTGGTGGTGCGGACGCCGTCGGGCGGGATCCACGCGTACTTCGAGCACGCGGCAGGTGTCGAGCAGCGCTCGTGGACGTCCCCGCGTGCGCACGTCGACTTCCGTGGCGACGGCGGGTACGTCGTCGTCCCGCCGTCGTGGTGTGCGACCGTGTCCGGTCCGCGGCGGTACGAGGTCATCACCGTCGCCCACCACCCGACGTCGCCGGTCGACGCGATCGCGCTCAGGGCGTTCCTCGACCCGCCCCGCCCGACACCGAACCTCCCCGCCGCAGCGACACCCGGCATGGGTGCGAGCCCTGAGCGGTTGGCCGCGTTCGTGGCCCAGCTTCCCGAGGGCGGACGGAACGCGGGCTTGCATTGGGCGGCGTGCCGGATGGTCGAGGGCGGCTTCGACCTGGACTCGGCCCTCGGCGCCCTTGCCGAGGCGGCACAGCACGTGGGCCTGGGCGTGCCGGAGATCGACCGGACGATCCGTTCGGCGTTCCGCACCACCGCTCCCCTTCCCGACGCGGGCGGCGGCGGTCGCCGCCCGGACCCCACCCCGGAGGTGACCCCATGATCCCCGACCCGTTCAACCTGCCCCACCGCGAAGCGCCCCAGCCTGAGCCGGCACGCGCGCAGGTGCCGGACCCGCTCGCGGTCCACCGTGACCCGTCGCGCAGGCCGACCGTTGCGGGTGGCACGATCGCCGCCCACGCCCGCGTGTATGGGAACTACGAGTGGATGCGGGTTGGGGACCTGTCGGTCCACGCGGCCCAGGGCGCGGTCGGCAAGGGCATCGCCTTGGAGCGGGCGCTCATGCACCACGTGTACCGCGCCCCGGGGCATGCGGTGGCAGCGCTGCGGCAGCGGCGGGCCGTGGCCCGTGAGCGCGGCACGCTCCCGCCCGCACCACCGTCGACGCCGACCACCGGCGAGGGGGTGTCGTTGTGACCGCTGCCCTGCTCGCCGACGGCGAGCACCTGCGCCACCTGCTGGCGGACCTGGCGACGAACCCGGCCCGCTCGTGGGCGCACGACCCGGAGGCAGCCGAGCTGATGAGGTTCTGCGCGCGCAAGTACGCGGGCCTGGCCCGCAAGTACGGC
>BCWJ01000038.1 GCA_001592145.1 Xylanimicrobium pachnodae JCM 13526 = NBRC 107786
CCCGGGGTCGGCAGGGACGGCGTCGTCGTCGCGCTCATGGCGGCGCTGACCGAGTCGAGTCTGCGGAACCTGTCCAACTCGGGCGCCTACCCGTCGTCGGCGGCACTGCCGAACGACGGCAACGGCGGCGATCACGACTCGCTCGGCCTGTTCCAGATGCGGCCGCAGGCGGGTTGGGGGTCGGTGCCCGACCTGATGGACCCGACCTACCAGGCACGCGCGTTCTACGGCGGGCCTACCGGCCCGAACGGTGGCAGCCCGCGCGGGCTGCTCGACATCCCCCACTGGCACGACCTCACCCCGGGTGCCGCGGCGCAGGCCGTCGAGGTGTCCGCGTACCCGGACCGGTACGCCCAGTTCGAGGTGGTCGCCGTCGCAATCCTCCAAGCACTCACCACCGCACCGGCGACGTCGACGCCGTCGGACGCGGGGCTGCCCGCGGTGACGACCGCCGTGTTCCCGCTCCCGGACGGGACGTGGACGCGCACGAGCGGCTACGGGATGCGCGTCAACCCCGTCACCGGGCTGCACGCGCTGCATGCGGGCGTCGACCTCGCCGCCCCCGCAAGCACCCCCATCCTCGCCACCGCCGCGGGCCGGGTCGTTCATGCCGGACCGCGCGGCGGGCTCGGGAACGCGGTGGCGATCCTGCACCTCGTCGACGGCGCCGCCGTGGTCTCGGTGTACGGGCACATCCGGTCCGGCGGCATCCACGTCACCGTCGGGCAGGTCGTCACCGCCGGGACGCGTATCGCCGACGTCGGCTCGACGGGCAACTCCACCGGCCCGCACCTCCACTTCGAGCTCCACCCCGGCGGGCTCGACCAGCCCGCCATCGACCCGACCGGCTGGCTGAACCACGCCACGACCTCCGCGGCGCCGGCAGCGGTGGTTGCACCGGCACCCTGCACGACGGCGGGGGTGGCGGCGTGAACCCGGTCCCGGTCTCCCCCGACTTCGCCGCCCTGGGCTCGGACGAGCAGCTCGCCCGCATGATCGGCGCCCTCATGACCGTCGCGCTCATGGTTGCCGTGATCGTCCTGATCGTCTCCGCGATCACGTGGGCTCTCGCGTCCAACGCCGGGTCCTGGCACCTGGCGCAGCGGGCGCGGGCCGGGGTGCTCGTCGCGCTCGGCGGCGCCGTCCTGGCCGGTGGGGCCATCGCGTGGATGAGCTGGCTCCTCGGAGTCGGCCTGTCCTTCTTCCTGCCCGGCACCGACCCCGGTACCGGTTCAACCCTTAGCACCTGAAACGGAGCACCACCATGAACACCGTCGCCGCCCACCGTGTGCTCGCCGACATCACCATCACCCCGAACTCCGACGGGCTGCCCGGCATCGCCCAGCTCCGCAACATCGTCGGCGCGGTCATGACCGTCGGGCTGATCCTCGCGGTCCTCGCCGTGATCGTCGCCGCGATCGTATGGGCCTTCGGATCCCACACCGGGAACCCGACCTACGCGGGCCGCGGCAAGTCCGGCGTCCTGATCTCCGTAGCCGCAGCCGCCGTGTGCGGGGCCGCGGTCACCCTCGTGAACTTCTTCTGGAACGTCGGCCAATCCGTCTGAACGGAGCCCGTCATGGACGTGTGCACCATCCCCGGCATCAACGTCGTCTGCGGCGCCGCACAATCCGCCGCCGGTGACACCGTCACCGCCCTGCTCGTGCAGATCACCTCCGTGGTGTCCGACGGCGCCGCCACCCTCATGCGGGGCATGTGGGCCCTGTTCGAGACGACGACCTTCGTCGACATCACCAGCGGCTCGTTCACGTCCGTCTACAACATCGTCTTCGGAGTCGCCGTCACGGTCATGCTCGGGTTCTTCCTCCTCCAAGTCATCACCGGCATGATCCACCGCGAACCCGCCGCCCTGTCCCGGGCCGCGCTCGGGCTCGGCAAGTCCGTCCTCGGATCCTTCGTGATCGTCACGATCATCGCGGCCGGGCTCGAGATCACCGACCGCATCTGCACCGGAATGATCGCCGCCGCCGGCACCAACCTCACCGAGGTCGGCAACCGCATCACCCTGCTCACCACCGGCACCGCCGCCACCATCTCCGGCGGCGTCGGCGGCATCCTCATCGTCACCCTGCTCCTGTCCATCCTGGCCGGGTGCGCGGCCCTGATCATGTGGGTGAGCCTGCTGATCCGCAAGGCCCTGATCCTCATCGCCGTCGTCTTCGCACCCGTCGCCCTCGCCGGCGCCTCGTGGGACTCCACCCGCGGCTGGCTCGGGCGGTGGGCCAACTTCGTCGTCGCGCTCGTCATCTCCAAGATCGTCATCGTCGTCTTCCTGCTCCTCGCGACCGCACAGCTCACCGCCCCCGTCTCAGCCGACCTCGCATCACTGTCGGACCCGATCACCGGCGTCGTACTCCTCCTCATCGCCGGGTTCGCGCCCTACCTGACCTACAAGGCCATCAACTTCATGGGCTTCGACATGTACCACGCCATGTCCGCCGAACAAGAAGCCAAACAAGCACTCAACCGGCCCGTCCCCGTACCCTCCAAGCTCCTCAACCGCAGCGAACCCAGCCGCATCCTTGGTGACCCCGGGACCGGCACCATGCCCCCGCCGGCCGCCCGTACGGGCGGCAGCCCGTGGCCCGCCAACCCCGGGCCGACGACGACGGCGCCCCTCGGCGGGACCGGCGCCGGTGCGGCACCCGGGACGGCGGCCGGGTCCGGCGCTGCCGCCAGCGCTGGCGCTGGTGCTGGTGCGGGGGCTGCTGGCGCCGCTGGTCCGGTCGCCGCCGGGTTGTTCGCCGCGAAGACCGTCACCGAGGCCGGACCCAAGGCCGGCACGTGGATCGCGGGGCAAGCCCACCACGGGGCCGACGCGGCGCAGCAAGGAGGTACCCGATGACCATCCCCGAGACCGAGGTGCGGCCGGTCAAGTTCTCCCGCCTCGCCCGCCGCGGCATCGTCCTCGGACTGTCCGGGCCACGCCTCGTCACCGCAGGCACCGCCGCGGTCATTGCCGTGGTTGCCCTCTACGCGGGCGGGTCCGCACCTGTGTTCGCCGCCCCGCTCGTGGTGCTGCTCCTCGCGGTCACCCTCGTACCCATCGGGGGTCGCACCGCCGTCGAGTGGCTACCCATCACTGCTCGGTGGGGTCGGCGCTCCGCGACTGGGCAAACCGTGTTCCGAGCCCGCATCGGCAAACCACGTCCCGCAGGCACCCTCGCCCTGCCCGGCGACGCCGCCGCCCTGCGCGAGTACACCGACCCCGACACCGGCGCCGTCTACATCCACGACCCCCACCGGGCCACCCTCACCGCGATCCTCGACGTCCAACACCCCGCGTTCGTGCTCCTGGACGCCACCGACCAGAACCGCCGCGTCACCACCTGGGGCCGCGCCCTCGCCTCCGCCTGCCGCACCGGCCGCATCGCCACCATCCAGGTCCTCGAACGCACCCTGCCCGACTCCGGCCGCTCCCTGGTCGACTGGTGGCGCACCCACGGCACCCGCGACGGCTCCTGGGCCTCCGAAACCTACGAACAACTCGTCGAACGCGCCGGCCCCGCCGGACACCGGCGCGCCTCCACCATCTCCATCGCCCTCGACCTGCGCGCCGCGGCCCGCCCCATCCGGGCCGCCGGTGGCGGGCTCCGCGGCGCCGCAGTCGTGCTACGTCAGGAGGTCGACGCCATGATCCTGGCCCTGCGCGCGGCCGACATCACCGTCACCCGCGTCCTCGCACCAGCCGACCTCGCCGTCGTGCTCCGCACCGCCTACGACCCCTCCATCGCCCCCGCCCTCGACCGGCACGGCAACCTCGGCCACGACCTCGCCACCGCCGGCCCCCTCGCCATCACCGAATCCTGGGGATCACTGCGCTCCGACTCCGCCCACCACGCCGTGCTCCGGATCTCCGAATGGCCCCGCACCCACGTGACCCCCGGCTTCCTCCAACCACTCCTCGCCTCCACCGGCGTCCAGCACACCTTCACGATCCTGTTCACTCCCATGCGTGCCGACGCCGCCGCCCGCACCATCCGCAAGGCCAAGACCGAACACATCTCCGACGCCGCCCAACGCGCCAAGATCGGGCAAGTCGAAGACGCCACCCGCACCGCCGAGTACACCGACGTCCTCCAACAAGAAGCCGACCTCACCGCCGGCCACGGACTGCTCCGCGCCGTCGGACTCATCACCGTCAGCGCCGCCAACGCCGTCGAGCTCGAACGAGGCGTCGCCGTCATCGAGCAGGCCGCGATCCAGTCATCGTGTGAGACCCGGCGGCTGTGGGGTCAACAGGCACAGGCATTCACGACGGCGGCGCTGCCGCTGTGCCGCCGACCGTAGCCCGGCCGGGCCGAGCGGCTGCGGCGTCCTACGAAGGCGTTCGCGTCGCCTCGTACTGGCGGGCGATGTAGGCGTCGAGTTCCGCCGGGTCGATCCGCCACTGACCGCGTCCGCCGACCTGGATGCCGTGGAGCTCGCGGCTCTTGAGCAGGGTTCGCACGACGCGAGCCGAGACGTTGAGGATCGCGACGACATCCTCGATCTTCAAGAAGCGCGGATCGGTCATCCGCCGATCCTGCCTCAAGTTCGGGCTCAACGAGTTCGGGTATCCACAGCCTCGCCTGCGCCCGCGCCGCCGCCGCTGGCCGTCCGTACCGTGGTGTCATGGGCGAGTCGATGCCTGCGTTCGGTCGCGGCGGATCGGTGACCGTATGGCCGGGGCGCCTCGTGCGCGTAGGCGTTCTGGCCTTCGTCGGAGCGGTAGTCGTGGTGGCCGTCGTGACCGCGCGTGACCCGTGGCTCGCCGTGGCACTCGTGCTGCTGGCTCCGCTGCTCGCGGCCATCGTCGTCGTCGACGCGCGCACCCATCGGATCCGGAACACCCTCACGCTGGCCACCCTTGCCGTCTGCGTCGCAACAGTCGGCGGGCGCGGGTTCACGCAACCAGACGTTGCTGTCCGGTCCGTCCTCGCCGCTGCCGTCGTCGGGCTGCTCTACCTGATGCTGTGGCGCTTCGCAGATCTCGGCCTCGGTGACGTCAAGCTCGCGGCCACTCTCGCGCTCATCGCCGGGTGGTCCGGGTGGCAAGCAGTCGTCGCGTTCGTCGTGCTAGCGCACCTCCTCCCGGTCCCGTTCGCGGTGTGGCGGCTCGTGCGGCACCGTCGTGACCGGATCGCGTTCGGGCCGGCTCTCGTCGTCGGTCTGTACGCGGCGGTAGCGCTCGCCGCGCTGGCACGGTGACGGCACACCTCCAGGTGACCACCCGGCACTTGGAGGCACCCGATGTCCACGACCGTAGGCCCTGTCGATGCGGCGGATCGTGTCGCCCGTTCGATGGCGGAACTCAAGAACGCCACACGCGGCCTCGACGATCCCGCTGACACGATCTGGGTTCTCGGCAGCGTCCAGGCCGCGTCGATCTCGCTGATGCTCACGTTGCAGAACCTCGCCGCCTTCCTGCAGGACACCGCCACGAGCCCCAACGACACCGCGCACCTCACGCCCGCCAGCCGGGCGCTGGCCATGCACGCGGCCGAGCGCCTCGAAACGGCGACGCGAGAACAGACCCGGTCGTTCGCTGCCCTGATCGAGGCGTCCGACGGTCTCAGCAAGGTGGAGTGGGACCCGGACGCACCCCCGCCGCCCAGTGACTGCCGCCCCGCCACGGGGGTCACCGCGCTGCGACGGAACACCGAGATCCGCTCGGACGCCATCGGGCCCACGCTGTGACCGAGGAACGGCTGCACACCTCCGTGCTCGTCTCCCCCGCGGGCGAGAAGCGCGCACAACGCCGAGCCCGACGAGCAGCAGCCACGAAGCTGACGGCAGCCGCCCGGGCCGAACAGGTCGCCGTCGCCCACGCATCCCGTGCCGCCGCCCGCGCCGCCCGGCGCTCAACCCGATACCTGCCTGCGTCTGGCGAGCCCGGCCCGGCCGCCTTGCGCACCACGGGCAGGCTCCGGTTGCCCCACCATCAGGACACGTCGGCGACGTGGGCGGGCGCTTACCCCTTCCTGGCCGAGGGTGGGCTCGGCGCCGACGGGGTCTTCATCGGGCAGGACCACAACTCCGGCACGGCGTTCGTCTACGACCCCTGGGTGCTCTACCAGCGCGGGCTGATCACCGCACCCAACATGGTTATCGCGGGGATCGTCGGGGCCGGGAAGTCGGCGCTCGCCAAGTCCCTGTACACGCGGTCGATCGCGTTCGGGCGGCGCGTGTACGTGCCCGGTGACCCCAAGGGCGAGCACACCGCCGTCGCGCGCGCCGTCGGCGGGGTCGCCATCGAGCTCGGGCACGGCTCGGCCAACCGGCTCAACCCGCTCGACGAGGGGCCGAGGCAGGCGAACCTGGACGACCAGCAGTGGCATGCGCAGGTCGCCGCCCGACGCCGGAACCTCGTCGGCGCACTCACCGAGACCGTCCTGGAGCGACGCCTGACCCCGCTGGAGCACACCGCCATCGACATCGCCCTGACCGACGCCGTCCGGTCCGCCGACGTGCCCGTCCTCCCAATGGTCGTCGACCGGCTCCTCCAGCCTGACGACGCCGCCCTTGCCGACGACGGCCGACTCGCGGGGCACGCCCTACGGCGGCTCGTGGCCGGCGACCTGGCCGGCATGTTTGACGGGCCCTCAACCGTGCGGTTCGACCCGGCCCTGCCGATGGTCTCGATCGACCTGTCCGCCGTCGCAGAGAACACCACCGTCGTCTCCCTGCTGATGACGTGCGCGTCCGCATGGATGGAGTCCGCGCTCATGGACCCAGGTGGCGGAAAGCGGTGGGTCGTCTACGACGAAGCCTGGCGCCTCATGGCCCACCCCGCCCTCCTACGGCGGATGGACGCCCAATGGCGCCTGGCACGCTATTTCGGGATCGCGAACGTGCTCGTGTTCCACAAGCTGTCCGACCTCGACAACGTCGGCGACCAAGGCTCCGCGAACCGCGCCCTCGCCTCGTCCCTGCTCGCCAACGCCGAGACACGCGTGATCTACCGGCAAGAGACCGACCAACTCGGGCCCACCGCGGCGACCCTGGGGCTCACACGGACCGAGCGGCAGTTGCTGCCGGACCTCGGCAAGGGGCAGGCGCTGTGGCGGATCCGCGACCGGTCATTCCTCGTCACCCACCAGATGGTTCCCACCGAGCTCGAACTCTTCGGGACGGACGCCCGGCTCGTATAGGAAGTCTGCAAGTTCCCGTGATTTTCGACGATTTCCGGGCGAACATGAGCATGGACTTGACGGGGACCGGTAATGAGCGCTCACGTTCCCCGAACATCGAATGTGGGAGGGTGTCCCTATGTCTGGCGTCAAGCCGCAGCAGCCTCGGGCTCGCGGCGGAGAGTGACCCTGACCTGGACGTGGCCGTGGGCGTGCCGGGCGTCAAGGCGGAGGTCGCCCTCCAAGGACTCCCACCGCCGCGTTCCCGACCAGCCTCGCCAATCCATCGCGAGTGACTCGAAGTACGAGGCGAGGTCGTGGAACCCGTTGGCGTAGTCACTCACCACGATCGTGACCGCGGTCAGGCCACCGAGGGTCAGCCGGACGATGGCGCGCTCAGGCTGCCCCGACTCCGGTTCTGGGGTCAGCGTGAGGCACTCGGTCGCGTCGCCGATTCTGGCTTCGGTCACAGGGAAGATGATCCTCGATCACTAGCGTCTGTCCCAGGCGTTGGCGCCGCCGCTGGCCGGCGCTTTGTCGATCTCCTCGCGCAGCCAGTCGAACGTGCGCCGCTCGTCGAGTGCGGCGGCGTCAATCCGTGCTCCGAGTGCCGCGGCGCGCTCGTCGATGAGCTGGCGGGCCTCGTCAAGTGCCCGGATGCGGCAGAGAAGCAACACAGCGCGCGCAAGCCCGGGCGCTGTCGAGTACGACGGCGAGGAGTAGACCGCGTCGAGCAAGTCCCGAGGGTGCGCGGCGAGCCGCTGAAGGTGCGGAGCACCGTAGTTCTGAACGGCAGCCGCCATCTCGGCGGCGGCGAGGTTGGCTGCTCCCGCGTCGACCGGCCATTCGCGCCAGCATGCTTCCGGCGTCAGGTAGCCGATCGGCGTTACTGCGGTCGTCGTGCGGTAGCCCAGGTCCCGCCAGCCGCCGCGCTTGGAGACCTCTCGCTCGATCGCGTCCTGCCGAAGATGGACATAGAGGGTGGCGAGCGCCGCGCCCGGAGCCGAGTGTCTGGTCGCGACGCCCACCGCGATGACCCCAAGGACCTGCGGCCCGACCTCCCGGGTGAACCAGCCAGACGCCCGTGGCACCCAGCCGAGGTCGCGCATCGGATCTCGGAGTGCGTTCTCGATCAGCGCGCGTCCGGTGCTCATGTGGAGATCATCGCCGAAGCCGTCAGATCGCCGGCATGTCCGGCGTCGATGTCGTTCTCGGGTCGGTGGGGCACGACGTAGGGCCCTGGAAGGACGTCCCAGCCCGGACCACCACCGAGCGCGGGCACGGGCGCCGTGCAACCCGGACGGTCAAGGTCCTCCAAGCTCCCGTCTAGATCGAGTTCGACGACACCGTCCAGGTCGCCCAGCTCCGCCGCACCGTCACCGTCAAGGGCAAGCGGAGCGTTGAGGTCGTCTACGTCATCAACTCAGCCGCGATCGCCACCGCAGACCAGGCCACCCTCGCCGCATGGATCCAGGGCCACTGGGCGGTGGAGAACAAGCTGCACTGGGTCCGAGACGTCACGTTCGACGAGGACCGCTCCGCGGCCGCGGCCGGAACGAGCCCACAGGTCATGGCATCCATCCGGAACACCGTCATCGCGATCCTTCGTGCCACCGACTGGACCAACGCCGCCCACGCCCTACGACATCACGCCCACGAACTCGACAGACCCGTCCACGCACTCCTCGCAGCATGACATCACCGCAGGTCACAAACCTACAGACCGGAGAGTTCCGGAGCCCTGCCTGCGTGTGCCTTGCAGGGCGAGCGCTTCCACGTGCCAGCCTGACAATGCAGCGACAAGTCAGCCGACAACGTCGGCGAACGGTCGCCCACCGGGCGCCGTAGGCCCGAGGGGTACTGCGTCGACGACGGAGCCGTCCGTGAGGGTGACGGTCGTAGTGACGGGCTGGTCCCAGCCCTGGGTCACGCATCCGTCGCCGGTGCAGTGCGGGGCGCCGGACTGTGGGGATGCGGGCGCGTAGACGATCGGCAGGCTGCGTTCGGGCCACCAGGCGATGAATCGCCCACCGGTGACGGTGGCCTCGATGCTGCGATCGCCCTTGTGTACGACGACGGCGGCGACGTCGGGCCCGGCGGTGCCGTCGATCATGGTGAACGCGCCGGCGCCTTCGAATGCGGCGGCCCAAGCATGCGTCAGTCGGACCGGACCGGTGGGGACGGCGGGCCCCCACATGGTGTCCTGCGCGATGGTCCCGATCGTGCCGAGGTCGCCACGCCCCGCGAGCTCGCCCGCGTTCTCGCCCGGGATCGCACGCGCGGTGCCGAGGTAGGCGACGTCGGGGACGCCCGGGGTGTCCTCGTGGGTCAGGCACATCGCCACCGACGCGTCGGCGGAGCCGCCACCCGTGGGTTCCAGCGCGAGCAGAGCCCATGGACCGCGACGTTCCGCAGCCTGAACGGAGGCGCCCTGCAACGCCACCTCCCCGACGCCGTCCGAGGCTCGGCATGCCGCGGCCGCAGCGTCGAGCCGGGCCCCAGTCAGCGGCTCGGGCGTGCCCTGCCAGGTGGCGAACACACCGGCGCTCGACGACTGGAGTCCGGCACCGCCGGGCAGCGCGATCAGTGCGCCGGTGATCACGGCGGCAGCCGCCGGGACAGCGATCCACCGCGTGATAACCCAGCCTTGCGTCGCACGCCGCGTCGTCGCCGGGTGGGCTGCGCCTTGCGCCTGGGCTGCGATGACGGCCTGACGCAGCCTCATGCCGCCGCGTTCGATCGCACTCTTGGGCAACTGGTCTACCCGCCCCGCGGCGGTCAGGAGATCGTCAATGGAACTCATCAGAGGCCTTCCGTCATCAGGAGAGTGTCGAGCGGGCGGATGGCGGTGCCGACTGCGTCGCCAGCCGCATCGGAGTCGAGGATGCGCTGGGCGCGTCGGCGCGCCTGGTGCAAGCGGAAGCGCGCCGCCCCGGCGCTGATACCGAGCGCCCGTGCAGCCTCCGCCGGGGCCAGACCCTCCCAGGCGACCAGCAGCAGCACGTCACGCTCCCCGGGAGAGAGCGCGTCAAGCACCCGGTGCAACCGGTCCCGGTCCGCCTGCGCGTCCACCCGGGCGTCGACGGCGTCCCAGTCCAGACTCGCCTCGCGCACGAACCGCGCCGGATGCGGCGACGCGCGGCGCAAGTGCGAGCGCACCACATTGCCGGCGATGCCGTACAACCAAGGCAGCGCGCTGCCGCTCGCGTGCGGCACCACCCGCTTCCGGGCAGACAGCGCCGCGGCGAACACCTCGGACAGCAGGTCGTCCGCGTCCTTCACGCCCACCCGGCGCACCAGATACAGCGCAACGGCGTGGGCGTAGCGGCGGTAGAGCACCTCGATGCGTGCCGGGTCGTCCCGCAGGGCGGCCAACACGTCGTCGTCCGGCCCGTCGTCGTCGATGGTCATGCCCTGTTTATGCACCCCATCGGGCCAACGTTAGGGGCAATGCCGGAAAGTCCGGCCTGGCCTGTAGGCAAAGGTGTGTCGCTGCAGGTCAGGATGAGTGCGGCCCGTGTCGTACTGGTTCGGTCCGCCGAGATTGGACCACGCCAACTACAGGAGCTGCGGTGTCTGATCGTGCCAACCGGGACGCGGGGCGCCAGGCCTGCGGGGTGTTCATGCCGGGACATTTTGGATCCGCCCAAAGGAGCAGTCGCCGCACACCTGCATGACGAGGCCAACCCGTGGAGGCTCGTCATGTACGTCACTCGTTCCTCGTCCACCGAGCGTGAAGCCAAGCTCGACGCCGTTCACGAGCAGCTCGTGGCGGCTGTCGGGGCGTTGACGACGGATGTGGATTGGCGGCGGGCGTTGGAGTTCGCGGGCCGGTTCACGAGCCGCAGTTTCTCGAACACGATGTTGATCTACGTGCAGCACGCGGCGGCGTTTGAGGCGAGGGCCGTGCCGGATCCGGTGCCGACGTATGTGGCCGGGTACCGGCAGTGGCAGTCACTGGGCCGCCAGGTTCGTCGTGGCCAGCACGGCTACGTCATCCTCGCCCCGGTGACGCAGCGCCTGGTCGCGACCAACCCGGAGACCGGCCCGTGGCGTCGCCTCGAACCGGGAGAACGAGCCGCGGCCGGTGAGACCCAACGCTCCCGCCTCGTGGGCGTGCGCCCGGCGACCGTCTTCGACGTCTCGCAGACGGACGGTGACCCACTCCCCGAACCGCCGACGCCGCACCTGCTCGTCGGGCAGGCCCCCGCCGGTTTGTGGGAGGGGTTGGCCCGGCAGGTCACCGACCGCGGGTTCGCCGTCCGACAGGTCCCGGACGCGGTGGCGATCGGTGGGGCGAACGGTCTGACCGACTACCGCGAGCATTCGGTCTCGGTGCGAGCTGACATGGACGCCGCCGCCCGAGTCAAGACGTTGGCGCACGAGCTGGGCCATGTCTTGCTCCACGGCCCGGACAACCCGGACGGGGTCGGGCATCGCGGGATCGCGGAGGTCGAGGCCGAGTCGGTCGCGCTCATGATCGGCGCCGCCCACGGTCTGGACACGAGCACGTACACGGTCCCGTATGTGACGACGTGGGCGTCGTCCGTGGAGGGCAAGACGCCAGTCGACGTCGTGATCGAGACCGCCGACCGCGTCCGGAAGGCTGCGGTGTCGATCCTGGACCGGCTCGACACGGTCCAGGTCGGCAACGGCGAACCACCCGGCCTCCACGCCGCACCCAAGCAGCCACAGCCCGAGGTCGCGACACCCGACCGGGTGCCCGCACGAAGCGGGGCAGACCTGTGAAGCGCCCGGCCGTCTCACCTGGCACGTTGCGGCGTGCCTCGATCACCGAGCTCGACAACGGCACCCTCGACGTACGCCTCGACGGCCACCCGTTCGACGGCGCCAGCGAGTGGACCCCGGTCGGCAAGCCCGCGATCGGGATGGTCCTCGACGTCCTCGCAGCGCGCACGGGTGAGCGGACCCGCGTCGACATCCGCATGGCCGACGGCACCCAGGACTGCGAGTTCCTCCTGCCCGAGGAACACCACCCATACGCAACACCATCCACCCCGAACCGGCCGTCAGACACGGTCCGGTACACCGGTGGTGGTTCGGTGTTCGGGGTGTCCCAGGGCGGGTTCCAGCCCGGGGAGAACGTGTCGATCGCCGTCGTCGTCTCGAACACCGACGCCGACGACGACGGGGTGGCGAGCCTGCGCCTGCCACCCGGGCTCCTCGCGGGACGCCCGTTCACGATGCTGCTCCTGGGGCACGCCTCGGGCGCCGTCGTCGTCCACGACCCCCACGCACAACCGCGAAGCGCGGCATGACCAGCGTCCGCGCCACCCGGTCGGGCAATGACGCCGTCACGAGCTTGGGTCTGGCCGCCCTCGTCGCCGGGCTCATCCTCGCCGGGCTTCTGCGCGCGGCGGCGACCCTCGCAGCCCACGTGACCGGGCACCCGCAGCCCCGGGTCGGCCTGGTCGCGGGCTTCCGCGTGCTCGCCCACCCCGGCGATCCGGCCGGGGTGTTCGAGGCGCCGGGGCTCAGTCCGCTCGCCTACTGGGCCGTCCTGGCCGCGCTAGCTCTCGCCATCGGGGCGATCGCCTGCCTCGGGTGGCGGGTGTTCAGGGCTGGCAGCTCGGGCTCGGATGGGTTCGCGACCCGGGCCGACGTCGCCCGGCACGCCTCCGCCCAGGCCCTGCTGCGCCGCTCGCGATACCTGCGCCCGTCACTGGGCCGGCGCCGGAAGCCCGCCGATGTCGGCTACCTCCTGGGCAGCTACCGCGGCCGCCAACTGTGGGCGTCGGTCGAGGACTCGTTCCTCGTCATCGGGCCACCGCGCATGGGCAAGGGCGAGCACATCGTCATCAACGCGGTCCTCGACGCCCCCGGCGCGGTCGTGACCACCTCGACCCGCCCCGACACCCTCGCCATCACCTACCAAGCCCGCCAACGCTCCGGCCCTGTCGCCGTGTTCGACCCACAACACCTCGCACCCGGCCTGACCACTTCCTTGCGATGGTCCCCGATCCGCGGGTGCGAAGACGAGGAGATCGCGACCCTGCGAGCCCGCGGTCTGGCGTCGACGACGGGGTTCGGCGGGCACGACACCGACAACTCCGGGTACTGGCAGGGCCTGACCCGCAACGTCCTCGAATGCCTCCTGCACGCCGCCGCCCTCGCCGCCCGCTCCCCCGCGGACCTCTACCTGTGGTCCAAGACCCCGTCCGCCGCACAGGAAGCGGTCGCGATCCTGGCCGCCCACCCCGACGCCGCACCGCGCTGGGCCGAGACCCTCAACGCGCAGATCAACGCCGACCCCCGCACCCGCGACTCCGTGTGGGGCGGCGTCTCCCTCGCCCTCGGTTCGCTGAACACCCGCGCCGTCATGGATGCCGTGAGTCCCGGCCCCGGTGAGCACTTCGACCCCGAAGCATTCCTGCGCGCGGGCGGCACCCTCTACCTGCTCGCCACCTCCGCCGGATCAGGCGGCGTCGCGCCCCTGGTCGGGGCGTTCATCGAGGACATCACCGAGACCGCCAAACGGATCGCCGCCCGTTCCCCGCGCCAGCGCCTCGACCCGCCCCTGCTGCTCGCGCTCGACGAGATCGGCAACCTCGCACCTCTTCCCACCTTGCACACGCTCATGTCTGACGGCGGCGGGTCTGGCCTCACCGTCATGCCCGTGCTGCAGTCCTGGGCGCAGGCCCGCAACGCCTGGGGTACCGAGAAGGCGGGCGCCATCTGGGACGCCGCGATCGTCAAGATCAACCTCGGCGGATCCGCCGTCGCCCGCGACCTCCAGGACGTCTCCGCCCTCCTCGGCGACCGCGACGACACCACCTACTCCACCACCACCAGTGCTGACGGCGCCCGAACCACCCAGGCATCACTCCGGAGGGTGCCCGTGATGTCACCGCAGGAGTTGCGCGGCATCCCCCGCGGGAAGGCACTCATCCTACTGCGCTCCGTCGCCCCGATCATCGCCGACCTGCGCCCCTGGCGGACCCGCACCGACCGCAAGCAACTCCTCACGGACCAGCACGACGTCGAGGCCCTCCTACGGCAGGACCGTCATGCCTAGCCCCGCACCCAGCCGACCCGCTAGAATTGCGATTGCTTCGGCTACTGCATTCGCTTCGATTGGCGGTTCGATCATGTCCCTCACCGCGCCCCTTGTCCCGGACCCCGTCGACGCCGACCTGGCCGAGGCGGCACTGCGGGCGTTGTCCGACGCCGCCGCTGTCGGTGACGGTCCCGTCCGGTTGCACGTCGAGGAGGGCGGCGACGTCATCGTGCCGCGGTCCGCGCTGACAGCCCTGACGCAGATCCTTGCCTCGTTCGCGCAGGGCGACGGCGTCACGGTCCTGCCCTCCCACGCTGAGCTGACCACGCAGCAGGCCGCCGACGCGATGCACGTCTCGCGGCCCTACCTGATCGGCCTGCTCGAATCCGGCAAGATCGCCTTCCGCAAGGTGGGCACCCACCGCCGCATCCCGGCCACCGCGCTCGTGGAGTACATGCGGCAGGACCAGGCCCGGCGCCGCGCCATCGCCGACGAGCTGTCCGCGGAGACACACGACCTCGGCTTCGCATGATCCCCACGGTCGTCTACGACGCGAACGTCTTGTACCCCTCGACGCTGCGGGACGTGCTCATCCGCGTCGGCATCGAGCACCTGGTCGTCCCGCGCTGGACGGACAAGATCCTCGACGAGACGTTCCGCAACCTCGCGGCGAACCGGCCCGACCTCAGCGTGGAGCGGCTCACGCGCACCCGAGCCTTGATGAACGCCGCCATCCCCGACGTCCTGGTCACCGGGTACCAGCAACACCTCGACATCGTGACCCTGCCCGACCCCGGCGACCACCACGTCGTGGCCGCATCCCTGCACGCGTCCGCCTCCACGATCGTGACGAAGAACCTGCGCGACTTCCCCGCGCACGCCCTCACCCCTCACGGCCTGACGGCGATGCACCCCGACGCGTTCCTCACCGACCTCACCACGAGACACCCAGACACCCTCGCCCGGATCGTCCGGCAGATCGCCCACGCGTGGCGCGCGAACCCATCCACCGACACTGTCCTCGACTCCCTGGCCGTCGAGACGCCCGAGACGGCCGCACGCCTGCACGAGGCCCTGCGAACCGTTTGATCGGCCGGGGCAACTTCGGCGACAACTCCCGGCAGAGTCCTGGTTCGCGCCTCAGGGCACCGGGGCCGAGGCTGCCGCTCCCCTGAGCGGACGAGGTGGCGCTCTCGGGTCGAGGTCAGCGCGACCGCGGTATCGATCGGTGATCCGACGCCGACGCCGACGCCGACGCGCGCGGTGAGTACCTCACTGACGAGGGAGCCCCCAGCGACCCGCCCGTCGGCATCCAGCGCTGAGACACCGTCTAGGGCCTGTTTCGAAATGGGCTGAATCGCAGGGGTGCGCACGTCGCCTCGCGGCGTCGCGCGCACCCCTGCATGGTCCGGGTTTGAGCTAGTAGATGCCGCAGGTTGTGTCAGCGGTGGAAGTGCCTGCAGACGTGCCTTTGACACGCGCGCACTCGAGGGGCGTCTGGGACATCCCAACCGCCCTTCGTCGGCGTGCCACGGTCGATCCCCGCGCTCCTGCTCGCACTGGTGCACCTCAAGACGCGACAAGTCGGCCGCCGGATCTCCTGGGCAGCACTGATCATCGCTGGAGCAACGCTGCTCTGCGCGATCGCCCTCGCCCTGACACTTCTGCCCGTCGGCGGCTCTGACACGCCCGAGCCGGGACCCGTCCAGACCGCCGCGCAAATGTAGATACCCGTCGAGAAGACGGCGTGAGCGCCCACGTCTCCCCTTCCGGGGACCCCGCTGTGCGCCGACCTGCCGAGGCGCAGCAGCGGGCTCCGACGATCCAGCGCCGCCAGGGTGCCCCCGGCGCCAGAGTCGTATTCGCAGGCCTTGCGGAGGGCGTCCTGCAGGGTGGAGTAGCCGGCAAACTTGCGCGGTCGCCGGGCCGAGAATGTCACCTGCCGCCACACCGCTGCCGGCGGCACCTCTCCCACCGGGCCCGGCGTGCCGACGATCACTGACCCCATGGGTCAGCGGCGTTTGATCCAGGTGAGGATGTCGTCGGCGATGGTGTTCGGGTCGGCGGCGGTGGCGATGGAGTGCTCGCCGCGGGCGGGGTCAGACTTGTCGAGTTCGTAGCCGCCGAAAGCGCTGATGCTCTTCGAGACGGCGTAGGACCACTCGAGGTCGTCGTCGGCCGGGTAGACGACGAAGAACGTGTGGCCGCCTGTGTCGAGGGCGTCGATGAGGTCGATCAGATCGCCTCGGTCGGGCTGGTCGACCTGATCGGCTCCCTCGGGCAGGGCGTAGCATTCCACGACTCCCAGGATGCCAGGGCTCAGGCCGCCTTCACGATCGCGGTCACCCAATCATCGATCGCCGCGATGGTCACGGTGGTCTCGTAGCGCAACTGGAGCTTGTCGAACCGGGTCGCCACCGCCCGCCACCGCTTGAGCCGGTTGAACATGCACTCTGGGTATCTGCTTGGGTGAATTGGACGGTGCTGTCCGCATCCGGACATGGGTGACAGTCGTCCGCCTGACGGCCAGCGCGGCACAGGGGTTGAGCCGCTCTGCTCAGAGCGCTCCGTCCACGACGCAAAGGGTGATCCCGGCGGGGCGGGCCGGTTCCGGTCAGTTCGCGACCAGACGACTGAGAACCTCGTCCTCCAGAACTCGGTCGGCGTAGACGAGCCGCACCGCCTCGGGGTTAGGGTTCCCGGCGTCCGGACCGCGCCAGGCGAGCGAGAGTCCGAGCTTCTCCGCCGTGCGTCGCGAGGCGGTGTTGTGCTCAAGGAGAAGTGCGATAACGGGTGCACTGGGCTTCACGCGTGCAGCGGCATCTAGCCCGGCCCGGGCGATCTCGACCGCGAAGCCTTGCCCCTGCTGGGCGGGCGAGAGCCTGTAGTAGATGTTCCAGACACCTGTCGGGCGCAACCGAACCCCACCGATCCCCACGAACGCTCCGTCATCGAACCGACGTGCGGTCCAGTACCCGATCTCGTCGCGAGCCCAGTCTGCGAGGTAGGCCTCGACGTCGGCCGCAGTCCGCTCTTTCGTGCGGTGCCGTCCGCTCGGAAGGTGGACCCAGACAGCCGGGTCAGCATGGAGCGCATGTAGCTCGTCGAGGTCCTCGGCGTGTACCGGACGTAAGTGGAGGCGCGATGTGGAAATGGGGGTCCTGGTTCCGTCCGTCACGAGGCGATCATACGAAACGGCTGCCCCACAGCTGACACCGGAACCCTCATCGCAACCACCCACGTCCGCGAGAAACACCTCTTCCGCCACTTCAAGCAACGCTGCCCCGGCCGCCCCGCCAACAACCTGCCCGACCCCAGCACGACAGCCCCACCGCGCGCTCCTGGCCGATGAGGGCGTCGAGGACGTCGTGCGCGACTTCGACCGGATGCGGCGCGGCGGCGCGTCGTAGTGGAGATCGCGAAGGCTGTTGTCCTCGACGCGAACATCGTCATCAGCGCGGTGCTCGGCGTTGGCGCACGCCGCCTCGTCACTGACTACGCCGGCCACGCCTGGTTGTGCGCTCCTCAGGACGCGTTCGACGACGCCCGCCGCCACCTGCCCACCGTCGCCGCACGGCGCGGCTGGACCCAGGAGAAGCTCTCCGCAGCACTCGACGCGCTCGACGCGATCAAGCCGCTGATCCACACCATCGATCCCGAGACCTACGCGACCGAGTTGGCCGAGGCGCACCTGCGCATTGACAGCCGTGACCCCGACGACGCGCCGATCGTCGCCACCGCCCTGACCCTTGCGTGCCCCGTCTGGACCCAGGACCAAGACTTCTTCGGCACTGGCGTCGCGACCTGGACCACCGATCGCGTCGAGCTGTACCTCTCCCCCGAACGGCCGTAACCCGCACCGGCCCGAGCCTGCGAAACCACCGGCCCGGTCGTCACCTCGACGCACACCTGCACTGCGGAGCGTGTCCACTCCAGGACTCGCGCGGATAACAGGAGGTCGTGATGACCATCCCGACCCGGCAGTGCATCGTCGGTGAGATCGCCTCGAAGCCGCAGTGGAGGAAGACCAGTCGCGGCGAGGTGCGCTTCTTCGCCCGCATCAAGGTCACCGCCAGGCACAAGCGGCCGGACGGCACACTCAGTGAGCCGGTGGAGTCGTTCCACAACCTCGTCGCCTACGGGCACCCCGCGGAACGTGCCCGCACCCGGCTCCGTGCTGGGGACGTCGTCATCGCCGCCGGCTTCGTCCGCGAGTACCAGTACCCCTCCGACGGCGAGGAGCACACCGGCGAGGAGTTCGTCGTCACCTGGTGGGGCCACGAGGCCTGGACCACCACCTACACGGTCGACCGCACCCACCCGCCATCCGTGCTCCCCTTCCACCGGCGCGCACTGTCGCGCCCAGCAGCCCTGGCTGCGCTCGGTGCGCGACCCGCGGTGGTGACCCGATGACCGGGCGGGCCGGCCTGCTGCCCGACGAGTTCGCGCCGGGCCCCGTGAACTGGAATGAGCTCGGCCCCGGCCAGGCCGCCGAGCAGTGGTGCGCCCTGGACGCCTGGGTGACCTGGCTGCGCCGCGCCTACGGCCTCTCCACCCTGGAGATCCCCCCGTTCTGGCACCGCCACGACGAACTCGTCTGGGAACTGTCCGCCCTGCACCAGCACTGGCTCGCCTGCTACGGCGACGGCGCCTCCCTGTCCGCCCCACTCCAGTGGCACCGCGACTTCCGCGAGGCCCGCCAGCGCCTGCGCGAATGGGTCGCCGCCTGCGGCACCTCCGCCATTACGGATCGGCCCACCCTCGTCCCGGCCTGGCCCGGCGAGGACCCCACCCCTGCCGATCCGGGCCCGGACCGCATCCTGACCGACCGGGACGACGACTTCCGCGCCACCGTCAACGCCGACGTCGCCTACCGCGACGCCCTCCTCGCCACCACCGCCACCCTCCTCGATGACAGCAGTGCGTGATGGGCTACCCCGACGCCGACATGCACCGCCGCGCCGACCTGACCGCCCTGGCCGACCACATGGCCACCAACGCCCACGAGAACTACAAGACCCTGCGCACCCCGCTCTGGCAGGCCCTACGCGCCCTCGGGTTCAACGGCGGCGACGTCCTCGTCCAGGGCGACGGCGCCCCCACCCTGCTCAACCTGCCCACAGCACCCGAGCACCCCATCGACTTCATCACCGC
>BCWJ01000039.1 GCA_001592145.1 Xylanimicrobium pachnodae JCM 13526 = NBRC 107786
TACCTACTAGCGACGACCGCAATGCCCGGAATGCATCAAACGTCGAGCATCCGCTATACCACGACAACTTCAGGTTCGAATGATCGGTGATCGTGGGGTCCGCAACCGATATTGACGGAACACCGACCTCAGTGCTGATCCCTTGGCCTGAGAAGTACGGCCCGAGCTTGCCCTCTCTAGGCTTTGTAGCGCCTGAGAGTATCACCAGTGTCGGCGAACCCCGCCGTTCCGCGGTAAGAGGTTTACCGAAGAACGAGAAGTCGAGGGTCCCGTCCTTGAAGCTAATGGAGTGCATGCCAGACTCATGCTCAACGACCCCGAGAAAACGATCCAGCGTCAGCCAACGGTGCACAGGCGACTCCCACCGGCGGAAGTCCGCGGCGGCATGCGTGTGCGGAGTGCTCAAACGCTCACAGTCCATTGGTGGATCTCGTCCTCTGAGGTTCTAGCGAAACATCTAACCGCGGTGGCTTCGGATGCCTCCTTGGCATCGAGGATGATGGAACTGTTCGGTGAGTACCATTCGACGCGAAGTCGTTCGGTACCGCGAAGAACGTAGAATGCAAACTCGACTCCCTCGTGCGGTTCTGCATACCGGACTGATACACGGCCATTGTCGGACTCGACAAGCAATGGCGTTCTTGGTTGGGGATCGCCCGCCGGCGGCTCGGGGGGACTTTGGTTAGGTATCTCGCGGACTCGTGTCACCCCGGGTGCATTGACGCTGTGGTAGAGGCCCAAGAGTCGCTGCTCTAGGTTCGTGGGATCGAAGCGCAGAAGAACCGAGGTCCTGGCATACTCGGCAAATCGGATACGCGCCGCCTCGTCGTCTGCCAACATGACACAATATTCGTGAAACGCCTGTCCGGAGACGGAGGTGCCGTAACTACCGTGGATCAGCTTGGCAGTATCGCCGACCGGAGTCAACGCGTACGTGCCAATCTGTCGCGTTAGGATCGATGGCTTTCCGGATGCGAGTGCGTCGATGGCTGATCGACCAGGACTAATTGTGGCGAAAGAGCGTCGGTAGAGTGCCGCTAGGTCGGAACCGTCGAGCCATCCCCAGAATGACACGGATGGAGACCCCGGCTGAAGTGCGAGGGCACCAAGTTCCGCGCGGATCGCATTTTGCTCCAGTCCATTTCCCGCGACTTCGATCCGCCACACGTGCCGGTCATCAGTCCGCGCGCAGTTCATAAACTCGGTGAGGATCCGCATGGTGACGTTGAAGTCGCGGTCGAGCCTGCTCACAACCCCGAGGGTCAAGGGACCCTTTGCGGTAGGCGAGGGCTCTGCAGCGCCGCGAAGTGGCTTGAGGCGGTTCTCGATCGTGTGCACACGGTGACTTGGAACACCGATCTCGCGCAGGCGGTCTGCGATCGCTCCGGTCACGGCGACAATCGCGTCAGCGTCGGTGTGCCACGACTCCACCTCGTCCAGGTACCAGCCGTGAATGGTGACAACAAGGGGCAAGCATCGCTGGCGGGCGTATGCGACGCCAAATGCTCGTGCGGCGAAGGGGTGGGCGTGAATGAGGTCCCAGGGCCCAGCGGAGTCCGCAGCGATCATCGCCGCTTCTATGTCCTCCAACTTGACTTCGAGCACCGGAACCCCTAGGCCACGGAGCCGATCAGCAAATGCTCCCGGTCGGCATGCCACTGTTACAGAAATGCCGTACCGGGGTGATCCGAGTGCCACCTCGATTACATGGTCGTGTAGTCCGCCGTGTTCGGCACGGAACGCGACAGGCATTAGGACTCTCATGACAGACCTCCTATGGGCGGAGCTGTTGCACCGCCAAGGGCCGCGCGAAGCACATCCTGCACAGTGGACATTACTTCTCCGGCGGTGGCGCAAACATGCAATCGACTTTTGGGGGCGATTTCTGTGGCGAGTTGGAGCCCAGCGAGGCCGACCGGTTGCGTCGATGGCCAGAGTTCTTCGCGCGACAAGATCACGATGATCTCCCCGGTTGTATTGGAAAGCTCCTGTTGGGGCGATCTTTGCGGCGGGCGGACGGGCTCCACGAGTAGAGCCGCCGAATCGGGATCCTGCGATGCGGCAAGGAGCGCTAGTTCTGCGTCTTCCCCGAATCCAGCGTAGATGCGTGTTCCTCCTGTGCTTCGGGAGGGCGACAGCGAGCCAATGAACCGATTGATTCTGTGGCCGTCCATTACGCAGTCAGGGCCCCGATTGAAACTCGGACCGAACACGAGGGTGGTAGCCTGCTGCATCCAAGATTGCGGAACGAACTCCCGGAGCGCGGTCTCAAAATGCGGTTCAGGGGTGAATGCGATTAACGTGGGCGACTCAGGAGTCATCGGGTGAGTGGAGATAATACCTGGACGCCCGGCCGTGTGCCTTCCTGTTCCAGGTACGGGCTTACGGTGTAGGGTTTCATCAACGAATGCGAGAATAACGTCACGGAGACTCTGATACGTGGATGCTGTGTAGTGAAAGGGGGCTGTTCCCCATTGATGGCGAGCGTCAGCGGTCGTCTCTCCTGGTCGAATAACCGGGAAGTCGAGACGCTGCTCGAGAAGGGCGTAATAGCGCCCGAGCGCCGAGTTTGCATCGACTGCGCTCATTCCATAACTCGCCGGGGTGGGGTCGGCAGTGTTTGTAATGGTAGCCCACGAAGGAGCGAGGACTATTACGCGATCTTTGAGGCCGCGGGCCAACAATTCTGCGTTCCAGGTGCGGGAAGCTTGAGCAAAAAGGTTGAAGTGTTCGTCGGAGCCGAACGGGACGTGTCGTACGATGTCCGCTTGGAGCGTCTCCGTCAGTCCGGATGCATCGAGTTCCACGCTGCGGGTGAGGTAGGTTCCGTCGACCATTTGGAATACGCCGGTGCGTTCGTCTGTAAGGTCCCAAAGGATCAGATCGAGGTCGTCGGAGCTGGATCCAAGAAGCGTCCGAAGTGTGCCATTGAGTGCATCTTGTGTGACTCGGCGCTGGAACGACGACGCAAGTCGAGAGAGATCAATTTCATACGATGAAGGTGGAGCATAAGCGGTGATGATGGATTGCTGTGCGACATATGCTGCAAGCGAAAAGGTCTCCGCGGGCAGGTAAGGGAAGGTGTCGCGTCCCACGCAAGATCCATACACGAGTACCCGGGTTGAAGTCATCTCGGCCCGCTAGCAGGGTTGGTGGTTTGACTTGTGAATTGCATTACCGTTCCGAGCGATTAGGCTTGGTGGATGATGGGAGTGCAGGATGTTTGGCGTGCGAGGGTGGTGCATGCCGCGGCCGATAGCCTCGGTGTGGCATGGGTTCGTCGACTCGCACGTATGTCTCGCGCCGTTCGGCGAATGCGGCTTCTATGAGTCGCTTGGCCTCGTCGGGCTTATCTTTGGCGATGGCCCACGCCCACTTACGATACCGAAGTGCGACATCGGCGGCGGGACCGTCCAGGACGAGTCGTCCGTAGTTGAGCCAGATGGCCCGCGTGCAGGTCTCCTCGATGGTTTGTGCGGCATGGCTGACAAGAAACACGGTTCCTGCTTCATCACGCATTCGCTGCATGCGTGCCTCGCTCCGCTCCTTAAACGCGGCGTCGCCGGTGGCGAGCGCCTCGTCGATGAGGAGGATGCGGGGGCGGGCGGCGGTGGCGATCGCGAACCGGAGGCGGGCACCCATGCCGGAGGAGTAGGTCTTCATCGGCAAGTAGATTGACTTGCCCAGTCGGGCGAGGTCGATAACATCCGGGGCGGAGGCCTCCGCTTCGGCTGGGCTCATGCCCATGGCCAGACAGCCGAGGTGGACGTTTTGCACACCGGACAGATCGGGGATCAGGGCGGCGTTGACGCCCACGAGGATCGGCGTGGCCTCGGCGAGCACCTGGCCGCGGGCGGGCCGTTCGAGACCGGCGATGATGCGAAGCAGAGTGCTCTTGCCAGAGCCGTTCTGCCCCACAATGCCGATCTGCTCGCCGGATCGGGCGACGAACGAGATGCCACTGAGGGCGCGAACTACCACTTGGGGCTCGCGCTGCATGACGCGCTGCGCCACGCGCCTGGCGAGGCTGCCGCGACGGCGCTCGGCAGCATCTACTGACGGCGTCTTGTAGCGTACGTGGACGTTCTGTACGGCCACCGTGGCAGTGGCGAAGGGATCATCAGGCGCGTCCATAGGACTCCTCCGCATGCCAGAAGAAGACCAACCCGATCGTGAATGTCCCGACGGCCCAGGCGGTCATGGCGAGCCACTGCGACGGGGGCGGCGTGACGCCGTGCAGGACTGCGGCACGGGTCATGTCGATTGCGATGAAGAGAGGGTTAGCCCGGACGACCGCTAGAAGTCCGGGCTGGTTCTCAAATCGAGTTAGCGGGAACATGACACCAGACCCCCACATGAGCATGCGCATGACCAGGGATATCACCCGGTGGATGTCGGGGACTGCCGCGCAGAGGCGAGCCATGAAGAGCGCGATACCGGTGACGAATACGATCAGGAGCGCCAGGGTGGGTACGATGAGCGCTACACGCCAAGTCCAGTTCTCGGTTGGTGGGATTGCCAAGAGCAGTAGTCCCAAGGCCAGGAGCGTGATGCCCAAGTTGAGCACTTCCCGGAGCACGACTGCGATCGGGAGGGACGCACGGGGGAACTGGAAGGCCTTGATTAGGTTCTTGCCGGCGCTGATTGCGTTTGAACCGTTCGTGATGCATCGACTTGCGAACCCAAACAGGAACACCCCGATAAGCAGGAACCCCACGAAGTTCTCCACGCCTTGGTTCGCGCGGAGTACCAGGCCGAACATCACGAAGAACACGAGGCCGTCCAGGACGGGCGTCAGCACGAGCCACGCCTGACCGAGTAGCGTCTCTCGGCTCCCGCTCGCCACCTTGGCGCGGGCTTCCGCCCACAGGAAGTGCCGACGCTGCCAGATCATCCGGAGGTAGGTGGCGAAGGGAGGCCGCGCCCCTACACGGGTCAGGCGGCTGGAGGTGACCACCTCGAGGTTGGGGTCGCGCGTCGGGAACAGCAACGCATTCAGGTCCGCGGACTGTGCGGCTCCGTGCTGCGTGCCGGCGGCGCCGCTGGGTGTCGTGGTCATCGGACCGATCCTAAGGATGAGCGGCGCGGCACCGGGAACGCAGCCGCAGTCCGGACCGTGGTCTGGCGTGCTGTCACGGGGCGTACCCCGTCCCGAAGGCCTCCACGTAGCCCGCGACGTCGTCGTCGCGCAGCGCCTGGCCGAGCGCCGCCGTCTGGGCTTCGTCGATGAGGTTGACCGATGCCTTGCCCTTCGTTCCGAACCCGGTGATGGGCACCATGAGGCTCACGACGTCGTCGCGGGTGAGGTTCTGCGCGAGGGGCAGCAGGCCGATGAGGCCCTGGAGGTCCAGGTCGCCGGTGATCTTGACGTTGTTGAGCAGCAGGGGCAGCAGGTCGGCGGTGGTGCCCACCGGGTCCTGTGCCGTCCGCTCGGCGATGCGGTCCAGGATGCCGATGACGGCGGCCCGCTGGCGCTCGGTGCGGTCCAGGTCGCCCAGCGGCAGGCCCTTGCGCTGGCGCACGTAGATCAGGCCGTCCGTGCCCGTGAGCTCCAGCTCACCTGCCGCGAAGTCGAGCACCCGCCCGGTGGACTGGACGGTGACCGTGGACGCGTTCTTGTTGTCCACGGTGAAGCCGTCCAGGGCGCGCGTGACCGCGATGAACCCGTTGAAGTTCGTCTGCAGGGTGTAGTCGATGTCGATGCCGCCGCCCAGCAACTCCACCACGGTCTGCTTCAGGGTGTCGGTGCCGCCGCGCGCGAACGCGGAGTTGATCTTGCCCTCACCGATGCCGGGGATCGGCACCCACATGTCCCGCGTGAAGGAGATCAGCGCGAGCGACTCCCGGTCCGCCGGCACGTGGGCCAGCATGATGATGTCCGCGTTGCCGGTCAGGGACTTTGGGTCGCGGGAGTCGGTGCCGATGAACAGGGCGTTGACCGGTCCGGCGGGCAGGGGGTCCGGGGTCGGTGTGGGGGACGGGGTGCCGACGGGCTCGACCGCCGGAGGGGTGGGCGACGTGGTTTCGGCAGGCTCGACCACCGGTGGGGGCGCGGTCGAGTGGGTGCACGCCGTCAGCGTGAGGGCGAGCAGCAGGAGGAGCGCGGTGCGCAGGCGGGTCACGATCGGTTCTCCCTGGCGTGGCCGTAGACGGTCTGGTAGGTCGCGATCAGGTGGGCCCACGTACGGGACTCCGCGACGGCACGGCCTGCGGTGACCCGCTCGGTGCGCCACGCCGGGTCCTTGCCCAGGCGTTCGACGGCGTCGGCCCAGGCGGGCACGTCGTCGGCGTCGACCAGGACGCCGGCCCCGCCGCAGGCCTCGGCCAGCGCGGGCAGGTTCGAGGCCACCACGGGGCGGCCGATCGCCATGGCCTCCACGGGCTTGAGGGGTGTGACCAGCCGGGTCACGCGGTCGGGGCGCCGGGGGATGAGCACCACGTCGAGCGCCGCCACGTAGGTGGTGGCCAGCGCGGGCGGGACGCGGCCGGGGAGCATCGCGACAGTCTGGTCCAGCCCCAGCGCGGCGGCCAGCGCCAGCAGGTCGGGGCGGGCGACGCCGTCGCCGACGATCAGGGCGCGCGCGTCCAGGCCGCGCGAGCGCAGCTCGGCGACGGTGCGCAGGATCGTGTCATGGCCCTCGTACCCCACCAGCGAGGAGACGGCGCCCATGATCAGCGGCTCGGTGGCCGGCCCGGTGGGTAGGCCCAGCGGAAGGCCCAGCGTGGTGCGCGCCTCCGTCGTCGTCGGGTGCTCACGCTCCAGCAGCGCCGCAGGCACGGCGTTGGGCACCACGCTGATGCGCTCGGCGGGCACGCCGCGCGCGATCAGCTCGTCGCGCATCGTGCCGCTGAGCGTCACCACCGCGTCTGCCGCCAGCGCCAGTTCCGTCTCGCGGTCCCGGCGTTCCCGGTATTCCGCCGACGACGCCGCGGCCGCACGGTCCTGGGCGGTGGGGAACGACGCCGCCCACGTCTCCTCGGGCAGGCCGCGCACCTCGTAGACCCACGGGAGGCCCAGCGTCTCGGCGGCGGCGCGGGCCACCTCGCCCGTGGCAGCCGGGGTGGTGGTGTGGATGATCTGGGCGCCCACGCGCTGGGCCACGGCGGCGAGCTGGGCGGCGGCGTCGGCCAGGCGGCGGGGCTTGTTCCGGCGGATCCACGCGGGGATCAGGCGCTCGTAGGCGATCCCGTCCACCACGTCGGTGTGGCGGGCCGTCAGGGCGCCGATCGTCAGGGGGTAGCCCGGGCGGGTGGTGGCGTGGACTGTGAGGCCGGCGTCGCGCTGCGCCTGGAGGATCGCGTGGGTGCGCAGGGTGTACCCGGACTGGGTGTGGGGCAGGGAGTTGGTGAGGTGGTGCAGCACGGTGAGCGGGGTCCCGATCGCTGGATGCTGCGGTGGGTCCTGCGACTTCGCGCTGGATGACGGAGCGGGTGGGCGGGGCGCGCTCGATGACGAGTGGCGGCGGGCGCGGCGGGCTATGGCCAGGCGCTGGGCGGCCAGGCGGGTGAGGCGCACCGGGTCCTCGCGCAGGGCGTGGAACACGAACGAGGCCGTGAAGCGGGCGTTGCGCAGCAGCTCGCCGGCCCTTGTGGCGGGTGTGGTCACGGTGCCACCAGGTCGTCGAGGGTCTGGCCGTACTGCTCGGCGAGCACGTCCCAGGTGGCGTTGTGCTGGACCCACTCGGAGGCGGCGTCGGAGACCGGCGGCACGGATCCCGCCTCACACCACCGGGACCAGAGATCGGCCAGGGACTCGTGGTCGTCCGGGGGCACCACGGTGCCGGCGCCCTGCTGCTCGATCAGCTCGGCCGCCTCGCCGGCCAGGGCCGCGGTCACGGGGACGCCGTGGGACATCACCTCGTACACCTTGGACGGGATGGTCCACTCGAACGGGCCCCACCCGTGCAGGGCCACGACGGCGGTGTCCGCCCAGCGGTACAGCTCCAGCGCCTCGGCGTGCTTGACCGGGGGCTCCACGGTGACGGGCGCCTGGAGGCGCTGCGCCAGGTGGGCGATCTTGTGCGCGTGGGCGCCCCGGCCCACGATGCGCACCTCGACCTTGTCCCCGCGGTCGGCCAGCAGCGCGGCGGCCCGCACCACCGCCTCCAGGCTCTGCGCGCGGCCGATCGTGCCCAGGTAGATCGCGCGCAGGGGCCGGTCGATGCCCGGGCGGGCGCGGTCGGCGTCGTCGTGCCGGATCAGCGGGTTCGCGGGCAGGTGCGTGCCGTTGCGGATCACGGCCACCGCCCGTTGGCCGCGGCTGCGCAGCACGGCGGCGAACGTCGCCGTCGTCGTCACCACCAGATCGGCGCGCGACTGGAGCCGGGAGATGGCCCGGTGTGCCGCGGTGGTGCCGGCCAGGCGCAGCCGACGCCGCAGGCCCAGTCGCGACTGCGTGCCCAGCATGCCGCTGGGAGCGATGAGGTCCGGCCACGCGTCCCGCATCTCCACCACGTACTTGGCCCCCAGCAGCCGGGCCAACACCCACGCGGCAAACATGCTGGGGATGCCGGGCACCGTGCCGATCACCACGTTCGGGCGCACGTCCGCGCGGCGGAAGTGGCGCAGGCCCAGCGGGATCGACGACGCCGCGGCCACCACCTGGTCGCGCGTGCGGGACAGCAGGCTGGTGGAGTGCCGGCGGTAGCTGGTGCGCACGATCCGCTCGCCGTGCGCCCCTGTGGACACCCGCCCGGGCCGCAGAGCCGGGTCGCGGTCCATCACCCGGCCGGTGGCCTGGTGCGGGGGCGGGGCCAGCACACCGAACTCGAACCCGAGCGGGGTGAGCCGCTCGATCAGGGCCTCCCACCGGCGCACCGGGGCGCCGTTCTCCGGGGTGAAATGGTGGGTGATGAGCAGCACGCGCGGGTGTGACGGTGCACCGGTAGGTCCCGTGTGCGTGCGCATGGTGCTGAACTCCGAGGTGAATGACTGATCGGCTATCGAGCAAACCGCGCCATACCGGGCGCGGTGCGGTCGATGTTCGGGCAAGTTTGTGAAAGCGTTGTGTGCTTCGACTCATCGTAAGGTGCGAAGCGCGACGTGCCGCCCTGCTGGCTCGCTGTGACACCTAGGCTGCCCCCATGCCCACCGAACCGACGCACGCCCGCACGCGGCGCCGCATGAGCAACACCGCCCGAGCCCTGACCGTCGCAGGCGTGCTCGTCGCCGTCCTGGCGGGCGCCGCCGTCGGAGGCGTCGCATGGTTCCAGCACCGGCTCGCGAACAACATCGAGAGCCTGGGCGATCCCTTCCAGGACCTGCCGGACCGGCCGTCCCCGGCGCCGTCGGACCCGGCAGAGCCGAACCAGGCGATGAACATCCTGGTGCTCGGTTCCGACTCGCGGATCAGCGCGGGCGACCCCTCGCAGTGGCAGGCCGGCGCGCAGCGCACCGACGCCATCATGCTGGTGCACATCCCGGCCAGCCGTGAGGCCGCCCAGGTCATCTCCATCCCGCGCGACTCCTGGGTGGAGATCCCCGGGCACGGGGAGAACAAGATCAACGCCGCGTTCTCGTTCGGCGGCCCGGCCCTGACCATCCAGACGGTGGAGCAGCTCACCGGCGTGCACATCGACCACTTCGTGGTCACCGACTTCACCTCGTTCGTGGGCCTGACCGATGCCCTGGGCGGCGTCCAGATCCGGATCCCGGAGGACATCGGCGACGGCAAGCAGGTGTTCTTCGAGGCGGGCGTGCACCAGATGACGGGCGAGCAGGCGCTCAAGTACGTGCGCCAGCGCCACGGCCTGGTCAACGGCGACTTCGGGCGTGTGCAGCGCCAGCAGAACTGGGTGCGCGCCATCATGGGCAAGGTCAACAACAACCGCAGCGACGTGGTGATGATGGCACGGTTCATGAACGCGGTGAGCCAGTCCGTGGCGGCCGACGACGGCTTCACCATGGATGTGATGCAGGGCCTCATGGACAGCTCGCGTCACCTGGCCACCAACGACGTCACGTTCATGACGGCGCCGAACTCCGGCACGGGGCGCAGCGCGGGTGGCCAGTCGATCGTGGTGCTGGACCGCGCCAAGTTCGACCCGCTGATGGCGGCCATCGCGAACGACACCGCCACCGAGTTCGTCGAGCAGAACCGCGACTCCCTGACGATCCTTCCCGCTACGGTTCGCTGACGGACGCACCCCCGCACAGAGATGGCACGTCGATGACGTACGGATACCGACCCCTGGACGTCGATCTCGCGCGCGCCATCCTGGCGGGGGTTACCCCGGAGCAGCGCTCCTGGCTGGGCGGCGCCTCCGGCGACCAGCACGAGCTCGACGCCGCCGAGGCCGCCGCCGAGAACCTGCTGTGCCGGGTGCTCGGGCGCAGCGCGGCCACCCCGGAGTGCCGCCAGACGTGCGACGACGCGCCCGCGTTCGTGCGCGGAACGCTGCCGCGCCGCCAGCGCGCCGCCGTGGCGGCACACGTGGGCGGGTGCGCGGACTGCGCGTGGATGGTGGACCAGTTCCCCCGCGTGGCCGACGCCGTCGGGGCCATCGCGTCCGTGTACGGGGACTCCGTGATCGGGCCGCCCGAGTCGGCCGAGACCGCGCGCCGCGGTGGCGTCCGGGTGGCGCGCCACCCCGCGATCGCCGTGGCCGCGGTGGCCGTGCTGGGCCTGGGCGGCGTGGGCGTGGCCGCCGCGCAGGGCGGCTGGCTGGAGCCCGACAGTCCGCCCGCGGTGGTGGAGCAGACCCCCGAGCCGGCACCCGCCGGCGCCGAGCGGGTCACGCTTGACGCACCCACCCCGTCGCCGACGCCGTCGGACGCCGACGAGAGCCCCGAATCCACCGAGGAGCCGAGCCCGACGCCCGACGACCCCACGTCCGGTGCGCCGCTGCTCCCGGGGGTCAACCGCCCGGCGACGGGCTGGCTGAACCGCCCCGGCACGACCAACCCCGGACCCACCACCCCGGGAACGACGGACCCCGGGACCACGGATGCTGGGGTACCGAACCCTGGGACGTCCGGCTCGGGCGGCACCACCACGGGTGGCGCAGGCTCTGGTAACTCTGGCTCCGGCGGCGCGGGCGGCTCTGGCGGCGCCGGCTCGGGGACGACGAGCCCCGGAACGGAGACCGACCCCGGGAACACCGACTCCGGTGATCCCACCGACCCCGAGACGACTGACCCGGGGGAGACCACGGAGACCGAGACGCCAGCGCCCGAGACACCGGGCGAGACCGAGTCCCCGGGCGAGACCGAGTCCCCGTCCGTACCTCCGTCAGCAACGCCGTCGGCGACTTCCACGGAGCCCGCCGCCGCATGAGAAGAGGGGGCCTGCGCCGTTCGCAGACCCCCTCCGTCATCCGTGCTCAGCGCTATCGCGTGGCCACCGGGGCGTTGACCTCGAACACCACGGCGCCGTCCTGGAAGGTCATGTGCTGCACCTGGACGTCCGGGGTCTTCTCGGCCAGCAGGCGCTGCACGTGCAGCTCGATCTGCCCGCCCGGCAGCACGCGCACCGACCCGTACGGCAGGCGCTTGCCGGCCACCGAGGACTCGATGCGGGACGACGCGAGGCTCAGCAGCTTGTGCGCCGGCAGCCCGCCCGCGGACGCGTCGACGGCGATGGTGGCGACGCCGTCGGCGAACCCCACCACCTTCAGGTGTGCGTGGACGGCGGGCACCAGGCGCGTGGCGAGCTTGATGGCGCCCGGCAGGTTGCGCACGGCGCGGGGATCGGCGACGACGTCGATCACCTCGCCGGTGCCACCCACGGAGGTGACGAAGGAGGGAAGGGAGGGGCCGGTCAGGCCGAACGTGTGGAGCGCCTCGACGAGGCTCATCGACTGCTGCATGGTGCCAGACCTTAGCGGTAGGCGACCTCGGTTTTCGTTGTGCGTCCGCGCCTGCTAGACAGACCGCATGGACAGCAACCCTCGCGTGATGGTCGTGTACGGAACCCGCCCCGAGGCCATCAAGGTGGCCCCCGTGATCGCGGCCCTGCGCGACGCCGCGAACCTGGACGTGATCACGGTGGTCACGGGGCAGCACCGCGAGATGCTGGACCAGGTCAACGAGCTGTTCGGCATCGTGCCGGATCACGACCTGGACATCTTCGAGCACGGGGCCACGCTCTCCCAGACGGTGGCGCGCGTGCTGGAGCGCCTGGACCCGATCCTGGCCGCCGAGCAGCCGGCCGCCGTGGTGGTGCAGGGCGACACGTCGACGTCAACGGCCGCCGCGCTGGCAGCGTTCCACCGCCACGTGCCGGTGGTGCACCTGGAGGCGGGGCTGCGCAGCGGCAACATCCACTCGCCGTTCCCGGAGGAGGCGAACCGCAAGCTCACCACCCAGCTGGCGGCGCTCCACCTGGCCCCCACGCCCGTGAGCAAGGCGAACCTGCTCACCGAGACCGTGGCCGCCCAGGACGTGGTGGTCACGGGCAACACCGTGATCGACGCGCTGCTGCTGGCCGTGGGCCGCGATACCCCGTTCACGGACCCCGCCCTGGAGGCCCTGGCGGCGTCGGGCCGTCGCATCCTGCTGGTGACCACGCACCGCCGCGAGAACTGGGGCGGCGCCATGGAGGGCGTGGGCCGCGCGCTCGCCCGCCTGGCCCGCACGTTCCCCGACCTGGAGATCCTGCTGCCCGCCCACCGCAACCCGATCGTGCGCGAGGCCGTGCTGCCGCACCTGGACGGGCTGCCCAACGTGACCGTCACCGAGCCGCTCGCCTACGGGGAGTTCACCCGGGTGATGTCGCTCGCCACCGTGGTGCTCACCGACTCCGGCGGCGTGCAGGAGGAGGCGCCCAGCCTGGGCAAGCCCGTGCTGGTGATGCGCGAGAACACCGAGCGCCCCGAAGCCGTGGACGCGGGGACCGTGCGGCTCATCGGCACGGACGAGGAACGCATCGTGGCCTCCGTGACCGAGCTGCTGACCGACCCGGACGCGTACGCCGCGATGGCCCGGGCCACCAACCCCTACGGCGACGGCCATGCCGCGGCCCGCACGGTCGGCGCCATCGCGTGCCTGCTGGGCCTGGGCGAGCGGCCGCAGGAGTTCGGTGCCGTTTCGCGGTAACGCCTGTTTCGCATGATGCGAAACGCGAAACAGCGCGCGAGGCGGGCAGTTTCATCCGCATTCATCCTGGTGCGGGGGTCGTGTCCGTCCCTACCCTCCGCATATGGGTCAGACGGGGGAGCGGCGTCGTCGTCGGTGGAGCAGCACCGCGACGGCGCTCACCGTCGTCGGCGTCCTGCTGCTGGTGCTCGCCGGGGCTGGACTGGGGACGTTGTTGTGGTTCCAGCGGAGCCTGGGCCACAACATCGAGCGGCTCGGGGACCCGTTCGCCGAGGTGTCGAACCGGCCCGTCGCCGCATCGCAGCCGGCGACGTCGTCGTACGAGGCGATGAACGTGCTGGTGCTGGGGTCGGACTCGCGCATCAGCGCGGGCGACCCCTCCCAGTGGCAGGCCGGCGCGCAACGCACCGACGCGATCATGCTGATCCACATCCCCGCCGACCGGCAGGCCGCCCAGGTGATCTCCATCCCGCGCGACTCGTGGGTGCCCATCCCCGGGCACGGCGAGGCGAAGATCAACGCCGCGTTCTCCTACGGCGGGCCGGCCCTCATGATCCAGACGGTCGAGGACCTCACCGGCGTGCACATCGACCACTTCGTGGTCACCGACTTCACCTCGTTCACCTCGATGACCGACGCGCTGGGCGGGGTGGAACTCGTGCCCGGCGCCGCCGAGTACACCGGGGCGCAGGCGCTCGAGTACGTGCGCGAGCGGTACAACCTGCCCGGCGGGGACTTCGACCGGGTGCAACGCCAGCAGAACTGGATGCGCGCCATCCTGTCCAAGGTGAACGCCAACCGCAGCGACGTGATGCAGATGGCCGCGTTCATGACCATCGTCAGCAAGTCCGTGGCCGCCGACGACGGATTCACCATCGACCTGATGCGGGGGCTGCTCATGAGCTCGCGGGACATCGGGCCCGGGGACGTCACGTTCCTGACCGCGCCCTACTCCGGCACCGGGCGCAGCGCCGACGGGCAGTCCATCGTGCTGCTCGACCGGGGGCGGTTCGACCCGCTCATGGCCGCCGTTGCCTCCGATACGTCGAGCGATTATGTGGCGGCGCATGAGGACTCGTTGACCGTGCTGGGGTGGACGGTGCGGTGAGGGCGTTGGGGCAGGTCAGGGGCGCCTCACTGGCAAACTGGCGAGTCGCTAACGAGAAATCTGGCGAGGGTGCCGGTGGAGGACGGCCCGGGGGCGGGTGCACACTCTCAGTGCGGCTCACTGTGGGTGTCAGTGGAGTTCACTGTAGGGACCGTGCCCTTCCGTTCGATGCCATCAACGGATGACTACGCCAGCGTTCAAGTCGTCGGGCGTGCGATCCGGTATCTGCGGCTCCTGCTTGTCGGCGGCGCGGTCGCCACGATGGCCCCTTCGGCGACGAGAACACGCAGTCGCGGGCGAAGAGACCCTGCAGTAGCGCCGAGGCGTTCGCCGATCTCGTGAACCGACAGTTCCGGTCCGGGCGCGAGTACCTTGATGATTCTCTCGTCGAGGCTCCCTCTCAGTGGGAAGCGGGCCGTGGCCTCTGGGACGTGTACGTCGGCAGCTTCCAGGCGTGGGCCCTGGCGATAGGCGCCATCGGTTCGTCGTGGGTACTGGAGCCATCCTTCGTCGACGAGCCCGCGGAGGACTGCCCTGGCATCTGCGGAGTCCATGGCAAGTTGAGCCCGCAGGACTTGGTCGTCGACGGCGTAGCCGCGGTGAACAAGAACGAGCGCGCGGCGTGAGTCAGGATCGAGCGAGCTGGCCCTGATGCTGGCAAGCCATTGATCGGTGTCCGGGTTGAGCAGGCCGTGCCGATCCAGCACGACGGTCATCGACGTCACGGAGGCGAGGTAGCGGGGCGCCGCAAGTCCCGCGCGACCCAGTGCCCCAGTCATCGTCGGAATCCCGGATCCAGCGTTCTCGGACACGGACTCGTCACGGTCGAGCATCGGGACGTCGGCGAGCATGGCGGAGAGCACGGCGTTGCGGGAACGTGAGGACCCGTCGAAGAGGTCGAGAACGCGGCGTCCACCCCAGATACCGCCCGGGTTCGTGATCTCGAGACGATCGGGGTACAGCTCCACGCGCACCTGATCCCCGAGTGCCCACGGGCTGTAGTCGCGGTGTGTGAGAGCGTTCGTGACGGCCTCGCGGATCGCCACCTCTGGGATCTCTGGTTCGTCACGAGCGCCGGACCCGGCGACGATGCGGCGCACCTGGATGTTCTGCAACACTGCCCGGACGCAGTCGTCGACCATGGCGGGAATGGGCCCCTCGATCACGCGACGGTCTAGCATGCGGGTTTCACTGACGTAGACGTTCTTCGCTTTCGCTGGATAGACGGCGAACGTCACCATCGCCTGCGGCAGTGAGTGCTGTGGGTACCGGCCGAACGCGAGCAGTCCGGCGAGGGTGGGTGTCTCTCTGTCAGTGGCCAGCACGTTGTGGCGCGCCAGGATGTCGACGGTGGTCGTCAGGTCGGCGACGGATCGTGGGCGTCGGCGTCGAAGTCGCGCGATGAACCGCTCCACCTGGTCTGTGTCGAGGTCGTCGAGCGTCGTGCCGCGAACGGGCTCGGTGTCGACATGGGGTTGGGTCCCGTCGGTCGATAGGAGGAAGACCCCGTAGGCGCTCATCCGGCGATCGCCGTCACCGACCCGCTCATAGGTCCCGCCCTCTTTGCCTTGCGTCGTCACGAAGGCGGGCTTCATCGTCGCTGGGAGAGGCTCGACGTCGGCAACGACGATCGATCCCCCATCGACGACCGCGATGTCGATCGAGCCCAGAGGCCGAGGGCTCACGGGTCCTGGCGACTCACCTCCGCTGCGGGGCCTGAAGCCGTCGCTCAAGGCGTCGCGGATGGCGGCAGCGTCGAAACCCTGCGTCGGAGCGAACCCGTTCGCCTCGTCCAGTCCGAGGATGATGAGCCCGCCGCTGCCGTTGGAGAAGGCGCTTACCGTCGGCCAGACGTCCTTGGGCAGTCCTCCTGCGGCCTTCTTCACCTCGATGAACGCAAGGTCCGTCTCCGCGGCGCGCAGCCGCGCGAGCACATGCTCGATCGGGCCCTGGCTCGTCTCCATGCCGCCTCACTGTAGTTCACTGTAGCCGTCAGTGTAGGTCACTGTAGGGCTCACTGTGGCAGGTGGAACTCGTGCCCGGAGCGGCGGAGTGGTCGCCCGGTAGTTGGCGTCGTTGACGGACGCTTTGAGGTCGCCGAGCACGTGGCGCAGCGCCTCCGAGCGAAACACGCTGGGATCTCGGTGTTCCCGGATGACGTGCCGTCAACCGGGGTCGACCTGCTCGTGCGGGACTTGCTCGACCGGGCGGCTGCAACGGGGATGCCGGTGCCCGACCTCTGACCACCGCCGCCCGGGCCGGTTCTTTCGAACAGCCTTACACCTTGCCTTACACCTTGCATGAGGGATGTGTAAGGTTCGGCGGCCGTGTCGACCAGCGTCGACGCCCGCGGGCACGTGGTGTCCGTCCGTTACACGAACGGCCTCACGCACGCGGCGCCTGTGCGTTCGACGTCGGTGACGTCGAGTGTGTCGGCCTGATCCCGCGTCGCGTTTACTCAGCCTCGGTACGCGTCCACGACGTCGTCCGGCCCGAGCGGGAGCACGCGGTCGGGCAGGGTGCCGTGGAACCCGTGCCGCGACACGGCCAGCAGGGTGCTCGACAGAGGGTCGTACCCGGGTACCTTCTGCGCGGCGGTTGCCAGTTCCTGGAGTCTGCGGGAGTCGAACGCCGACGTTGTCCACTTGATCGACCCGACCGCCAGCACCCGGTGTGCGGGGGCGTGGGGGCGGTCGCCGACGACGACGTCGACCTCGATGGAGTTGGTACGCGTCCACCATGCGCCCACCGACG
>BCWJ01000040.1 GCA_001592145.1 Xylanimicrobium pachnodae JCM 13526 = NBRC 107786
GGGGCTTGACCGTGACGTGCTGCACCCGGGTCCCGTCCGGGGCCATGTAGGACGGGCGCTCCTTCTGTGGCGCCTTCGGGCAGAACACGAACGGCGGCAGGTCCAGGGCCGGGCCGTCACCGGGCTTGCGGGCCACCACGACCGGCTCATACGCCGGTTTGAGGGAAGTGCCGTACCCGGACCAGAGGCGGGCGTCCGGGGTAGCGGGCGCGGTGACCGGTTGCGGGGGGTAGTCGTACGAGACGCGCCGCGTATCGGAGTACGAGGCGGTGGCCCGTCCGCGCGTGTACGGGGCGGGGGCGATCACCGCACGGGGCGCGCCTGCCATCTTGTCGATCGCCTTGGACACGTTCAACGACTTCGGCATCCCGGACGCGTAGACCCAGCCGATGACGCCGTGCGACGCGAACCCGGAGGCGTTGATTGCGACCGCCATCCGGTGCCAGGTGCGGGACCCGCCGAACGCGAGCAGCGGGGCGCCGGGCCGCAGAACCCGGAACACCTCCGCCCACGTGTCCGCCTCGAACGCCACCCCGGTGGCGTCCCAACTTGCGCCCATGAATCCGCCGCCGGTGCCGATGCGGGACCGGCCCGCCGGATGGTTCGGGTTGTGGGAGCGTTCCCCGGACCCGCCCTTCTTCCCGGCGGTCAGGTCGTACGGCGGGTCGCACACCACCGCGTCGACGGACTCGGGGGGCAGGGTGCGCAGCACGTCCCGGCAGTCGCCTGCCAGGACGCGGGCGTGCGGGGGCCGGGGCGCGCCCGGGCAGGGCTTCAGCTTTTCGTGCACCCCGGTTATGTGGGTTGGCAGGGAAACCTGATCGGTCCCGGAACGGGCCGGGCCGCCACCTTGGTGAGGTAGCGGCCCGGGGACCCGAACGAGTCGGGTGTCACATGCGTTCGGCGACCAGGTTCGCCATCGCGGACCGTTCCCCCTTGGTGAAGGTGACCTGCCCGAACAACTCCGAGCCGCGCAGCGCGGTGGCGGCCACGTTCAGCCCGCAGGTCGCGGGGGACAGGTACGGGTCGTCGATCTGGGTGGGGTCCCCGGTCAGGACCGCCTTGGACCCCGCGCCGAGCCGGGACAGGACCGTCTTGACCGTCAATGCGGACAGGTTCTGCGCCTCGTCCAGCACCACGAACGTGTTGTGCAAGGTGCGCCCGCGCAGGAATGTCACCGGCTGCAACGACACCTTGCCGTCCGCGATCCACCCATCCACCAGGGTGCGGGCCTGCGTGTGCGTCATCGGGGTTTCACCCTTGCGCGGCACGGTGAGCACGTCCATGACCATGTCGAACCACGGGGCGGTCTTCTCCGCGATGTCGCCGGGCAGGAACCCGATCTCCTGACGCCCCACCGAGATCATGGGGCGCAGGATCAGCACCTGGGAGTACGCCCCGGCCTCGATGACGGCTTCCAGCGCGGCGGCGATTGCTAGCAGGGACTTTCCGGTCCCGGCGCTGCCCTTGAGCGCGACCAGGGGCACGTCCTCGTCGGTGAGCAGGTCCAGCGCGAACGCCTGCTCCTTGTTGTTGCGGGCGGTGATCCCCCACGGGCGGTGCCGCCCGCTGACCCGCTCCAACGTGTCCCCGCGCCGCCGGTACGCCAGCCCGGTGCCCTCCACGATGACGAACTCGTTGGGTGCCACCTGGTCTGCGGCGGCCCCCAGCACGTCGATGGTCACTACGTCAGGCGGTTCCTGGCGCCCGGACACGGCTGGCACATCCAGGGTGTGTACCCCGGTGCGGGCGATGTCCTTAGGGGTGACCGGGTGATGCTCGTCCGCGGTCACCCCCAGGACGGACGCCTTGATGAGCAGACCGAAGTCGCCCGAGACCAGCCGTACCGCCCGGGACGGGTCCTGCGCCAGCCCGACGGCGGCCCCGATGATGCGGTGGTCGGCCTTGTCCAGGCCGAGCCCGGCATGAGCGAGCGTGTCAACGTCAACCCCGTTCTCCGCGACCCGGATGGTCGCCCCACCAGGCAGCGGGACCGGGGCCGGGTTCCACCGGGTGCGCCCATCCGGGCCGGTGACCCGGCACGTTGCCCACACGGTGCGCAAGAACTCGCGCGCGTTGTGCCCCGCCGACCCCGTCTTGGCTTTGACCCCGTCCAACTCGTCGATGACGGTCAACGGGACCACCACGTCACTGTCCGGGTAGGCCAGGTGGGCGGTCGCGTCCTCGCAGATCACTGACGTGTCGAAGACGATGGTGGGGCGCTGGGGCATGCGGATCGGACCTTTGGTTGAGGGTGGTCAGGCGGCGGTGATGAGGTCGAGGTCGGCGTCCAAGGTGGGCGGGTCGAAGAACCGTCCGAAGACCGCCGCGCCCTTACGCCCGCCGCGGCGCACCAGGCGGCGCGGGTGGAGGTGCGCGCTGGTAGGCGGCGCTTCGACACAGATGAGCAGGTCACGCTTCTCCGCGAACGCGAAGAACTGGCCCGGTTCAATGCCTTGGGTGATGACGTGCGCGACGTACTCGTTACCGGTCTCGTCGTCGGTCAGGTCGACCGGTTGCCCGATCGTGTAGGGACCGTCGGTGCTGGTGCTGGCGGTGGTCACCTCGACCGCGCCGCGGTATCCGGTCCACGACTCCTGCCCGGCTGAGATGGCGATCGACATGCGCTGCACCGGCTCGGTGTCCGGCTCGTCGTCGTCGGGATCAGGAAGATGGAACGCGTCCAGCGGGAACGTCAGGTGCGGCAGGACGGGCAGGTGCTGGTCGTCCATGTCCATGCGCCCGAACGTGTGCGACAGCACCGTGTGCACGGCGTCCCCGAACTCGCCGTAGTCGTCCACCCCGTCCCGGCGCAGCCCGCCGACCAGCATGGAAGCGATCAGGCTCGGGTCGGAACCGGTGTAGGTACGCGCCGATTGCAGTTCGTCTCCCAGGACGGCCAGGCACGCCACGGTGATGCCGCGCGGCGGTTCGGTGCGGGTGCGGCGCAGCGGGAAGGGGAGCAGGTTCACGGGCGGGCCCCTTTCACGTCGATGGGGGCGGCGGTGAACGAGGTCTGCCCGATCGAACCGTCCTCGGCCCGCCACACCACCCGGGCAAACCCCGCCCCGCGCAGCAGCCGGGCACAGTTGTCGCACGGCGGGTCGGTGACGTACAAGGTGGCGCCGCGCCGCTGGTCGGGGGACAGGAACAGCACGGCGTTCTCCTCGGCGTGCAGGCTGACGCACGCCTGCTCGACCCCTACATACGGGGTGCCGGTCGGCACCTGCGCGTAGGTGCACCGCCCGCGCGGGCAGGCGCCTGCGCTTGCGCACCCGGGTTCTCCGGGCGGCGCCCCGTTGTACCCGGTGCCGAGCACGCGGTGGTCGGGGGCCAACGCGACAGCGCCCACCTTGCGGCGGGTGCAGTCGGCACGGGTGGACACGGCCAGCGCGAGGATGAGCCCCCACTCATCCCAGCCGGGACGTGGTGTGGGCAGCCCGGTGACGCGCGGCACTAGCGGGCCACCGGGGCTGCTTGGATGGGACGAGAGGTACTCACGCAGGTCATATGGGTTGAGGCGGGAGCCTGAACGACCTCGGTCGGGGAGTGGCCGATCAACGCACGGTCCTGGTGTACTTGGTCAGGCCCGCGTCCCAGATGCGCCACAGCCCGTTCGCTCGCGCAGCCTGAGCCTCCGTCCAGGACTCGTCCCAGACAAGGTTGGGGTTGGAACGGAACTTGGCGCGCTGGAAGGATTCCTTGGGGCGTCGGACAAGCCCGGTGATGGCGCCGTAGTAGCGGTAGTTCGGGGCCAGGTCGGCAACCTTGGTGAAGCCCGCTGTGGCATACATGCCGCCGTCCGACACGTCACGGGCAGCAAACGTCACCCACCGGGTCAGCCCGGCTCCTTCGGCGGTAAGGGTCCGTTCTGCGTGAGCGATCAGGCGGGTGAAACCGCCGGGAACGATACCGAGTGACGCGTACCGCTGGATTTCCCATTCTCCCTGGGTCCGGCCCGTTCGGGCATTCCCGCGGGGGGATCGCACCGCCAGCAGGGCACGAATCTGGCCCGCACCGTTGACCAGGGCGAACCGTCGCGACGTCGATACGGCACCCTGGATGTGGTTCGCGTCGAGGAATGCCGCAGCGTCATGGGTGGGAACTTCGGCGACGCGCAGGTTCCTGGCGTAGGTGCGGTCCCAGCACAGTGGGTCCATCTCCGGTACCCCGTTCCGACCGCTGACTGCGCCCAGCCTGGTGGTGGCGCCGACCTTCGCTGCAAGCATCCGGACCACGACCGCCCTGCGGGTGCGCCAGTCGTCCTCCCACACGTGCAGCAGGGTGATGCCGCGTGCCGCACAGTCGCGGGTCTTGCGCGCGTGCTCCTGACGCCCGTTCTTGCCGCTGGCGTCGAGCATGGCCTCGCTGTGCCAGTACAGGCCGTTGAACTCGACGGCGAACTCCTGGCCGTCGTGGCTGAACCGGATGTCCAGGTGCCGTCCGTCGCCGAGGGCGGTCTGGCACGGCCCGTCCGGGATGTGGGTGCCCGGCAGCAGCGCCCTGAGGACCGCTCGCACCTCCCCCTCCCCAACTGACGCGTACCGTTTCGCCGCGCAGAAGGGGCAACCGGTTGGGGCCGCCGATACGGTGCGCTTGTTGATTCGCGTCGTCCACGTCTCGTGGCAGGTCCCGCACCGCCACCGTGCCGGGCGGTTCGAACCGACGGACACCTGGTCTGCGCGCAGGGGGTTTTCCGCGGCGTACTCGGCTGCGATGTCGGGATGCTGGGAGGCCAGGTCGTTGACGCCCGGGTTGACGGCCTGCCCCGCGCACGCCGGACACCCCATCCCGTTCGTGCGCCGGACCACCGGGGCGGACCAGGTGAACGAGCAGGCCGCGCACCGCCAGTCCCGCACGGCCGCCGAACCGGCACCGGTGGCTGTAGCCGGGATCTCGTTCGTGTCCGCGTACTCCGCAGCGATGTCGGGGCGCTGGGAGGCGAGGTCGTTGACGCCCGCGATGATCGTGCGGTTCGCGCACACCGGGCAGCGGCTGGTTTTCTTGCGCGGGTGGGAACGGTTGGCCGGGGTGGTCGTCCACGTGCCGTGGCGCGGGTCGCGGGAGCAGCGCCACACGACCATCTTGTTCGACCCGGCGACGACCTGGTCGGGGCGGAGCCCGCCGTTGTCGCGTGGGTCCCAGTCGTCTGCGAGGCTCGGGAACTGGGAGGCGAAGTCGTTGACCCCTGGACGCACCTGGAGCCCGGCACAGACGGGGCAGCCGATTCCGCGTGCGGACCGCTGGTACGGGGTGGCTCTGTAGGTACCGTGTCGTGGGTCGGCGAGACACACCCACTCGACATGACGCGTGTACCCGACGCCGACTTCATTCGAAGGCAAGGGATTCGCTGGCGAGTACTCCGCAGCGAGGTCGTCGCGCTGGGATGCGAGGTCGTTGACGCCCGCCTTGATCCGCCGGTTGGCGCAGGTGGGGCATCCGGTGCTCTTCGTCACCCGGGTGGACGGGCTCGCGGTCCACGGGTCGTGGCGGGGGTCGCGCGAGCACACCCATTCGACGGGGGTGTGACTCGTGACCACGATTGCTGTCACCGGTACGGGGTTGTTGGCGGAGTACTCGATGGCAAGGTCTGCGCGTTGGGACGCGAGGTCGTTGACCCCGGCCTGCACGGTGCGGTTCGCGCACACCGGGCACCGCGAACCGTGGACGCGGCGGTAGACCGGGGCGCGCCACGGCTGGTGGCGCGGGTCGGACGAGCACACCCATTCGACGGTGGCGTTGGATCCTGGGGATAGCGAGGCAAGTGGCTTCTCGTTCGTGGTGCTGTACTCGGCGACAAGTTGGGGGTACGCGGACCACGGATTCACGACCGCAATTTTACCTGATACGACCGTTACTGGCGTTGTGTTCACGGAACGAGTGCAGCGTCTCACTCCAGTCATATGGCTTGAGGCGGGAGCCTGACGCACGTTCACGCAGCCTGCGCCTCGGCGGCGTGCTCCGCGGCTCGCGCTTTCACATCACGCAGGTCGGACGATGCCTTCTTGCCGAACGCGGCGGGCACGGTGATCTCGACGGGCACCACGCGGTCGTTGATGTCGCAGTACAAGGCGATCGTTCCGCGCAGGGTCTGTCCGGTCTTGGGGTCGTGCAGGAAGCGCATCGAGTCCCAGTTCGGGGTCATCGACTGGCCGGAGTCGATGTCCCCACGTTCTGCCTTGGCGGTGATGCGGTCCAGTCGTTCAGTGGTGGCCTCCAAGCGCAGCAGTTCGCACGCCGCCGCGGCTTCCTTGCGGTTCATCGGCAGAATGAACCCGCCCGCGATGTGCTCGTCGATGCCTACCGTGGTGGCATCCGAAACTCGCTGAGTGAATAGCGCGCAGGTCACCCCCTGCTTTCGAGACACGCGGGCGAGCCGCTCCAACTCGACATTCCCGGCACCGAGGAACACCCATGCCTCGTCCAGCAGGATCAGCCCGTTGCGGTGGGTGAGCGCCGACAGGGAGCCGGTGACCATGAGCCGGACCAAGGCGAGTGAGATGCGCTGGGACAGGTTCATCGACTCGGGGCTGGCACCTGGTTCGGGCAGGGACAGGTTCGCCCCGCCGACCCGGATGCACGTGATGCCGCTGGCCACGGACAGCGGCTGGGACTGCGGGTTGATGCCGCAGATGGCCCGGAACAGGGACGACGACTGCGCCAACTGCATGACCGGCATGACCAGTTCGCGTGTTGCATGCCCATGCTGGGCGGCGATCTTGAGCGCCTGCCCGATGCACCGGGCACCGTGGTCGACGCCGAACTTGATGGCGACCGACAACGGCACCTCCATGTTGGAGGTCTGGTCACCCCACGGGCGGACCTGGCTGACCGCGGAGACCGCCTCGTCTCTCGCCATGTCGGGGTCCAAGGCAGACCTCAGTGGATCGAAGACGCCGTCCACGGAGATGAGGTCGTCCAGGGAGGCGACATACCCGCCCGAGTTCGCGACCGCGTCCGACATGTTCGACATCGGGGACGGGTCCACGATCACGACCGGGTTGCCAGCGCGTGCCACCTGGTCGGCCAGGTGCAGCAGCAGGTAGGTGTTGTGGGTCGGGATGTACCCGGCGGCCAGGTAGGTGGAGTCGGGGGAGTCGACCTGGATGCACCGGGCTGGTTCCGGGGCGACCCGTTCGATACCGGTCACGTACAGCCAGTCCTGGGTCTTGCGGACCTGGGCGGGCTGCCGGGCCGCCTTGCGCGGCATGCGGAACACGGGTGTGGTGGTGGTGAACTTGATCCGGTGCCGCGGCTTGCATTCGACCAGGGTGCCGTCCTGGTCGCGGTACCCGGCGGGGCGACCCCAGGACGCGGACGCCTTGATGCCGAGCGAGCGGATCAGGTCAAGCGTGTCGGTCGCGAGCCGGTCATCGGACAGGCTGATCTCGCACGACCCAGAAGGGGACACGGTCCCGTCGGTGTCCATCAGTCCTTGCAGCACCGCGAGCCGTTGTGCGGAGGACGCGCGCAGGTACGCGGTTGGGATGTGCTTGGTCCCGAACACCCCGGCGGCCTTCAGATCGTGTCGCAGGCCCAGGATGCTGATCGTCTTCGCGCTGCTCGGCGGCACGTTCGGGGTGAACCCGGCTGCGTGAACCTGCGCCAGCATGAACTCGCGGTCTCCGTTGTGCGGATCGGACGTGATGGTCCCGGTGTTCGTGGACCCGTCCCCGAGCCACGCCCCCAGCAGGTACGGGTCCAGTGGCAGATCCGCGTCGGGCAGGTCGAGCGGGGCGGGGAGCCGCACGGCGAAGTTGTGCCCGCCGTTGGCCGGGGTGGTGACCCCCTCGCCGAGCATCTCAGCGGTGGACATCACCCGCTCCTCGACCCCGATGGTCTGCCCCTTGTCGCCCATGATCTGCGCGAGCCGGTACCCGAGCGCTGCCAGCGCATGGTCTGCCCGGTACAGGTGGGTGGCCGGGAACACTCCGGTGCGTTCCCGGTCCCGGTTCGTGACCGTTGCGGTGCCGGGCTCCCCGGCCAGCCCGGCCTTCTTGGCCTGGGTGAGCAGGTTCGTCGCCAAGGTGCGCTCGGACGGGGTGATGGCACCCGCGTCGATCAGGGTGCGGGCGATGGCCTGCGGGTAGGACCGGTCCTCGGCGGTGGTGACGGTTAGCACCCGGCGGGCCGCCTCGACCACGGACGCGTCCGTGAGAGTGACGCCCGGGGCAGCCGCCCAGAACTCGGCGAGAGCGTGCAGCAGGTCCGGGCCCGGGTAGGTGTGCCGCTTGACGGTCCCGCCGTGCACCAGTCCGGCACGGTTCGCCGCGTCGCGCACGGTGATCGCCACCGACTCCGGTGTGCCGGGGGCGCCCGCGGCCACCAGGCGGGTGGCGAGCCCGCGTGCGGTGACCGTCTCGTCGTCCCCGAGTGTGTCCAGCAGTGCCCGGATCGCGGTGCCGCGCTGCTCGGCGATCCGGCGGCGGGCCGTGTGCGGAGCCTCCCACGTGGCCAGGGCGGCGGTCAGCAGGGCGGACGTGTCGTAGTAGGTGACGGGCATGTCGGCCAGCGAGCCCGCCACCGTCACGGTGCGCGGCTCCTGCCGGGTGGCGACCACCGGGACGTCCATCATGCGTAGCGACGCCCGGATGCCGTCCCCGGTCGGCCACCGGGTGATAGACGTCTTCGCCGTGACCAGGTCGGCTATCTCGGTCACGCTCATCGGGCGTTCGCCGACCTCGCCGATCAGGTCGTGCAGTTCGCGGATCTGGGCGCTGATCGTGGCCCGGTTCAGGGTCGCGGCCAGGTGCTTGGACTTGTACGGTCGCGCCCGATCGGCGTATCCGGACACCACCCACTGGTGGTTCCCGTCTGAGAGGATCGACTGCCCGTCCGAGAATGTGACCCGGTACATCTCCGGGTCCGGGTCGATGGGGGACAGGTAGGTCACCCGGCACGGCTTCCCGTCCCGGCCCAGCACCTCGTCACCGACCCGTAGTTCGCCCATCGTGGTCGTTCCAGACGGGGTCGGAATAATAGTTGAAAGCGAAAGTTGCTTCCCGCTGCCGGGGCTTCCCGCGACCAGCCACAACGGGGCGAGCGACGCTTCGTAGGCGGACCGGGGATCCCACCAGGCGGGCTGCCGGTCGCGTTCGGTAAACCCGACCAAGGCGGCCCCGTTCACGGGACGGTCCCCGACACGGGACAGCGAGGTGGCCCCCGCGTACGCGACGGTGGTGGACGGCAGGTCGAGACGGTGCGGGTTGGCCCGGTACTGGGAGCATGGCCACATCTCCATCAGCGCGGCAGGCTGCCGGTGGGTCAACTCGTTGAGGCGCAGCGCGGTGGAGTTGCCGACCACGTCGTCCACGTCACGCAGCCCGTCGAACGCGATCACCACGGACGTGTCGACCAGAGTGGGTGGTGCCCCGTCCTGCCCGTACGCGGCGCGCACCGATTCGAGGACGGCGAGAGTTTCCTCCTGCTCCGCCTTGGACAGTTTGTTCGACGCGTACCGCTCCTGGATGTCCTCGACGTACCGCTTGCGCTGCGCCTCCAACTCCTTGCGAGTCATCGACGGCGGTTCAACCTGCCCGCGAATCGAGACGGCCAGGGCGCCCGCGTCCAGCAGGGTCGAGATCCACTGCGACTTCGCGGTGTCGGCGGGCACCCACGGCATGTCCAGTTCCTGCACGGACCCGAACGTGATGACTTGGTGGCCCTTGATCTCCGGCCACTGCTCGACCGGGGCGTCGCCCAGGGTGCGGGCGGCGAACTCGGCGGACTTGGCGTCCAGGAACACCGACAGGTGCCCGGGTCCGGGTCGCATGATCGGGTCGTTGCTGATGCCGTGGTTGAACCAGGAGTCGGCCAGGCGCATCTCGTCGCTGGACAGAGGCACGCATCCGGCCCGGGACAGGCTCGCGTCGACCTTCTCGAAGTCGGCGTCGAAGTCGCTCATGGCGACGCCCGCGGACGTGAACGTCTCGACGATCGAGTCGACCGCGCCGCGCCACCCGCCGCCGCGTCCGGCCAGGGACGACTTAAGCCGCACCCCGACCATCAGGACCCGCCGGATCGTCAACTGGTCGCCGTAGTCACGCAGCAGCGTGTTGAACAGGGGGTGCTCACGCGGCGGGTCGAAGTAGACCGGCACGTTGAGCAGCAGCAGGTGGAAGTGGCGGTAGTTCGACTTGACCATCTGACGGCGCATCGCACCCGAGACACTGGTCAGGTTCGACAAGGCGTCGAACACATCCACCAAGGTGGCGGACGCCTCCAGCCGGGCTTGCGTGGTCTTGGCGTCCGCGACGGCACGCAACGGCACCGCCCGGTACAGCCACACCGACCCGTCGACCCCGGTCATGCGCCCGTCCTGGCGACGAGAGGTGACCGTGGTCGGCCACTTCGGGGCCATGTTCCCCGCGAACGGGTCCGTGTAGACCTTGAGGTCGAACTTCTGATCCGCCTTCTTCGCCACCGGTCAGTCTCCGCTTTCGGTTGATGTGTCAGCCTCGGTGCCGGGGCTTGCGGCGGTGTCCTTGGGGGAGCCGTCCGTGTTGGTCTCAACGGGTCCGGGCGCGTCCGTGGACGCCTCCTTCTCGGAGGTGATGGCGTTGCCGTATTCCTTGAGCGCCCCGCCCTGCCCGGACGGGCCCCAGGCCACGACCCGCGGTGAGGCGGTGTTCGCGTCGGTGATCAGCACGTCGAACATGACCGGTTTGACGCTGCTGGCCACTGCGGAGTCCTGACCCGGCCAGGACAGGGACACCCCGACGCGGGCCACGATGGTGTTCGGGGACGCGGGCGGGTTGCCGTCCGCGTCCAGGTCCTGCTTGCGCACGGTGGCGTTCCCGACAGTGGAGGAGCGGTAGGTGGCCCCGGCCACCGGCAGGTAGGCGTGCGCGGCGTCCTTGTCTCCCACCGCGAGCCGCAACTGCTCAGGGTCGCCGGACGCGTACGCCTTGGCCCACGTCTCGACGGCGGCGTTGACCGGCTGCCCGACGGTCACGGTGCGTTCCCCGGGCCACGTCTGCCCCGACCAGCCGGTCGAGGATGCGGGGACGGCGGGCATCACCGACGGGATGTCTGCGACGATCGCGCCGAGGTCGCTGAACCCGACCGGCACCGACGCCAGCCACACCGTCCCGTTCGCGGTGGCCAGCGAGTACCGGTACATGCGTAGCACGTCCCGCTGGACGGGCTTTTCCGAACCGGAGGACTTCACCGTGGCGGGTGCGACGGGGGTGGCGGCAATGGACCCGTCGAAGGACAGGACGCGCGCGGTCGGCAGCGGGGACACCTCAGCGCCCAGCCACGCGTTCAACGCGAGACGCGCCTTGGCCTGCCCGTCGCGGCCCTGGTCGGACTGGTCGAACCCGTCTTGGGAGACACTGTGCCCGGCGCCCGCCCCCTGGTCGGACGCCTGCATGACCATGCCTGCCATCACGAACGTCGCCGGGAGGAACGCGACGGTGGCGAACCACACGTAGCGGCGCACGAACTTGGCCCGCTTGTTCTCCTGCGGGTTGGGGACGAACTGCCGCGGGGCAGTGACCGTCTCGTCCAACCAGGCGTCCACCCGTGCCTTGCGCTTTGCCACGCCGTTTCCTTCCGAACCAGTCCAACCGGGGACGATCTAGCGGGTCAGGCCCACTTCTTGAGCAGGTCGGCGACCGTGTCGAGGAGGGCGCTCTGGTCGGCGCCGATCTTCCCGAGCGCGTCGACCGCAGCCATCGCGGCCTTGGCGTCCGCGCCGGGCATCGCCTTGGGGGCGACCCCCAGCGAGGTCAGCAGCGTCCACAGGGCGCGGGCGCGCGTCTTGGGCATGCCCATGAACGCGATGGCGGCCTCCACCGGGGACACGTCGATCAGCGACCGCAGGTCTCCGAGCACCTGCTGGCTGGACCGGTCGGCGGTCATGATCGCGACGGTGAGGTCGACCACCTCGTCGGGGGCCCCGACCACTTGCGCGGCCAGGGCGCGAGCCATCGGGTCGGCGTCGGTGAGCAGGACCGCCTTGGCGGCGACGCGGCGCACCAGCGCCTTGTCCACCCCGGACGTCTTGGTCGTCTTCTTCGCGCGGGCCGGGTCGTCCCCGGCGGGGGCGGCGTCGATGGTCGCGGGCTCACCCGTGAACGGCTCAGCGGGGAACTGTTCGGAGGGGACCGCCGGGCCGGTCAGCACGTCCGCAGGGTCCGGCTCATACTCGGTGCCCTGCTCGTCGTCCGTCTCGAACCCGAAAGCCATCTCGCTCACGCCCTGCTCCTTGCTCGCCTGACCCCCGGTGCCCCGAGGCGGGGCGCTGGTCGGCCCCGCAAGGCACCATGCGCAGGACGGGTGCGGGCGTTACGCGGCGGGCGTGAGCAGGGGGCCGGTCACGGCGCGGACCTTCGCGGCCAGGTCGGAGATCGTGCCGTCGTTGACCAGCACCGCGTCGAACTCGTAACCGTCCAGGGCGTGCTCGGAGATGTGAGCGTTGACAGCGGTGACCCCGGGGCGGTGCACGTGCAGCACGAGCCCGCCCTGGTCACGGATCGCTGCCGCCTCGTTCGGGAACCGTACATCGCTGAACACGGTGGGCACCCCGGGCAGGCGGCGCCGCATGGCGGTGTCCACCCAGATGTTCGCGCCCAGCAGGCGGCGACCCGCGTCGGTGCCGCACCGCTGTAGCAGGTCTCGCACCTCCGGGTGACCCACCTTCGCCCGGTCCCACCCGACCGCGCCGATCAGGTCGGCCAGGCGCACCGCGCCGTCAACGGTGGGCACGAGCGGGTTCAGCGCGGTCAGGAAGTCACGCAGCGGGTCCGCGAACGCGATCCGCTGCCACCCGTCCGCGACCAGGGCTGCAGCGGCGGTGTCCTTGCCCGACTGGGCGTACCCGTGCAGGCCGATCAGTGGGGCCGGGGAGTTTTCGCGCATACCGGCCATGTGGGTTGGGCGGACCGGTTGGTCACGCGGCCCGGGGCAGGACCGGCGCCGCTGGAACATCGTGGGGGCCGGGTGTGGCGGGTTCGGGGACCGCGGGGATCAGGAAGATGCCCAGGGCGCGCGCCGCCTCGGCCACATCCTCCCGGTCGCTTCTGGTGCCCGGCAGACCCGCCGCCAGAGCCTTGCGAGACCGGGCTCGCAACCCGCCCCGAATCCCGAACCGGGTGGACGGGCGGGAGGCTTCTTCGATCAGCGCGGAGGACAGGCACGCCCACCGCACCGGGCACTCACGGCACAAGGCCTGGGCCTGCTCGACCCGCTCCTTGTCGTTGCCGTTGGTGAAGAACAGCGCGTCCATCTCGCGCACCTCGTCCGGGTCGGTGCGCAGGCACGCCGCCCGATCCCACCAGCGGTGCCGCGCCTCGACGGCCCACCGGTCCGGCTCCTTCGTGAACGGGTCGGTGCTCATCGTCGTTGTGCCGCCTTCCGGGAGGGGTGGTCTACCGGGCACCATGCGCACCGGCGGGCTGGTCGGCGTCCGATAGGGCGCCGATCTCATCGAGTGCGGCCAGGATGTCCGCGCGCCGTCGTTCGGCCCGCCGTCGGGTGCGGGCACCCGCGTCGAACAACCCCCGGTGGTAGTCGCAGCACAGGTCGTGCTCGGTCGGCTCGCCTTGGCCCGGCGCGGCAGCCAGGTCCCGGTTCGTGGCGGCGAGGTAGTCGCCGAGCGCGGCCCGCAGCACCTGCATCGTGCGGGGCGTGAATGCGGCGGGGGTCGTCTTCGCCTTGGCTGGGCGCGGCGGGGCCACGTCGCCCGGCCCGCCGGACACGATGGTCTTGACCCCGTCGAACGCGTACGTCTTCTTGACCCATACCGCCCGCTCGTCGGCGGCCTCGTTCAGTGGGTGGGTGCCCTTGGGGGCATGCCCCTTGACCTTGACCAGCACCACGTCCGGCTGCCCGGCGTCACGCCGGTCGTCACGGGCCTGCCGCAGCCGAGCGATCACCTTCTGGTTCGAGGTCGGCTTCCCGTCCGCGGTGCGCCAACCCCGCCGGGCGTGCGCGTCCATCCATTCGGCGAACGTCCCGATCGCATACGCCGAGTCGGACTGGATGGTCAGGTGGCGCACGTGGTGGTGGTCGGCGACCGCGTGGTACAGGGCGAGCAGTTCCCCGACCTGGTTCGTGGACGACGCAAGCGATCCCGCCTTCCAGGCACCCACCTCGGTCACGTACGCCCACCCGGTCGGGCCGGGTGTCCCGGAGCAGGCCCCGTCAGTGGCCACAGTCAGCGTGTCGATCAGTTCGGGCATACCGGCTATGTGGGATCGGTCCGGGACCTGATCGTCCCCCCCCCCCCCCCCCCCCCCCC
>BCWJ01000041.1 GCA_001592145.1 Xylanimicrobium pachnodae JCM 13526 = NBRC 107786
CCTCGCCGCCGCGGCAGGACGTCTTGAGCCTGACCCCATGGAAGGAGAGCCCTCATGAACGCGCTGGCAGCACAGCTGCAAACCTACTTCACCGTGTTCGCCCGGGCCCAGCGAGACCTGTCCGAGAACACCATCGCCTCCTATCGAGACACCTGGCGGATGCTCCTGACCTTCCTCGCTACCCGCACCGGCGCCAGGGCTGAACGACTCGACCTGGCCGACATCACCGCCGAGGCCGTCACCGCGTTCCTCGACCACCTCGAACACGACCGAGGCAACACGACCTCGACACGCAACGCCCGCCTCTGCGCGATCCGCGCCGTGCTCTCCCACGCCATGATCGATCACCTCGAGCACGCGGCGACGATCTCCCGGGTCCTTGCGATCCCACCGAAACGCACCCCGAAACCGATGCTGGAGTACCTCACCCCAGCCGAGGCCGACGCGCTCATCGCCGCCCCCGACCGCACCACCTGGACCGGGCGACGCGACCACGCCCTGCTCGTCCTCGCGATCCAGACCGGGCTACGCATCAGCGAACTACGCTCCCTGACCTGCACAGACATCCATCTCGGGACCGCCGCCAACGTGACCTGCACCGGCAAGGGACGACGCAACCGCGCCACCCCGCTCACCACGACGACCACGGCCGTCATCACGGGCTACCTGACCGAACGAGCAGCCCGGCCAGGCACCGCGCTGTTCTGCGGGCCCCACGGCCAGCCCCTCTCACGCGACGCGCTCGAACACCGCCTCACCAAGCACGCAGCCACCGCGGCCAAGAGCTGCACCGCCCTGACCGACAAGCACGTCACCATGCACACCCTCAGACACACCGCCGCGATGAACCTCCTCGCCGAAGGCGTCGACATCTCCGTCATCGCCCTCTGGCTCGGCCACCAACGCACCCAGTCCACCGACGCCTACCTCCACGCCGACATCGCCATCAAACAAGCGGCAATCGACCGCACCCGACCCCCAGCGACCGAACCCGGAACATTCCACCCCGAGCACGACATTCTCGCCTGGCTCACGGCACTCTGATTATGCCGACATCACGGCCAGGCGGTCACCGGCTGACCTGCTACGACACCACAGCCATCGGCATAATCGAAAGGTCGGCATAAACGTTGTTATGCCGACGTCGGCATAACAACGTCGTGACATCGAAGAGGAGCAAACTTGCAGGTCCCAGCCTCGCGGCACGTGCGCACGCTGCGGAGAGGGAGTCGCGGAACCCCTCGGCGGAGTACAGGCGCAGGCGGCGCTGCATCGTCCGGTAGGACGCGTGCGGCACCCCGATCTCGGGCAACACCCGCTCGGCCGCGGCCCGCTTCGAGGTGGGCTCCACGATCCGCGCGAGAACGAGGTCGCGGAACACGTCATCGCCCGCGGCCTCCTCGAACCCGAGCACCCGGAACCCGGTGTTCAGTGCGTCCCACAAGACCGCCATCTGCGAGGCGACCTCCTCAAGCGGATCACCCGCTTGCCGAGGACCTTCCAGCCCCAGGTCGAGCGCACCTTGACCTGCGTTGATGCGTTCACGGGCCTCGACGAGCAGCAGCTCGACGTCATCATCGGTCCGGCCCGAGCCGACGTACTCGACCTTCCGCTTCCCGCCGACCTTGCCCCACACGATCTGGACCTGACGGGTGCCTTTCGCACGCTTCAGAACCCGCGGAGCAGCCACCCGACCAGCCTACGGCGCCGCTGTGGTGTCCCCTCTAGACAACCACACCACGCATCACCCCAGGTCACACGCCTCCCAGGCGCTCAAGCCCCGCGCTGTGTCGTAAGTCGGGCTTCACTCCCCACCAGAACGGCGAAGAGCCGCCAAAGTGTACCCATTGACCGTACGGACCAGACGCTTGACGCTTGACACTCGACGCGGCCTACTAACGATAGCCAGGCGATTTGTCAGGCGCGACGCGCGTAGTCGATAGATTCCCCCATAGCGCATCATAGTAGGCCGTTTCAAAATGAAATGGAGACTGCCCCCATTTGTGCTCCACCGCGCCACGAGTTCGGTTCGGGTCGTACGTCCAGACGTCGCAGTTCAATACTCTTTGAGCCTCTTCCACTAGGCGCATTTGATAAGCATTCCCGCGAAGTATGTATTCAGCACTTGAATTCTGGAACACGGATCCATCCTCAAGTCCCGAAGCCCACGCTGGCGCGTTGATCCGAACCTGACCCTCCTTGCCTGTACGGGCCAGGAGCGACGCCAACTCTTCCAAACCCCGACGCCAAAGTTCAAAGTGCATCGTGGTTCCCGACGACACGAAGGTGTCCTCGCGGCTTGGCACGTAACCCGTGCGGAACTCACTCGACACCGTCGCGATCCCTCCGCCGGCGTCAACCACGAGGTCAAACCGCTCATCCACAAAGTCGAGAACGAGGACGTCCCAACTATCGGAACCTATCAGACCCGCAGCTTGCTTTGACATGTCAATCTCGACCATCCTGCGGCGGAAGGCCGACGCTTCCCGGGCCTTGTCATACTTGGCACCAGAGCGCTGGGCAAATGCCGATCCGAGCGACGTTCGGGCGATGTACCCACTCAACTGCACATCCGTTGAGTCAGCGTGAATCGCGAAAACGTCCCGTGTAACGCAACTTCCCAGAACTAGCACACGTAGAGTCACCGGAGTCTCCCCTAACGAATTGCACGCCGGATCAGTAGATGCTCGATATCGTCACGTAGCTCTTCCACAAACCGTCCAACGCCGTACTTCTCTCCCACAAAGCGCCGACCCCGATCGGACTCCGCTCGACAGGAGCCTTCCGATACAGCCTTCGAAATGTGCTGCGCGATTTCAGATGGGCTTCGGAATATCGACTCCGGCGGATAGATGTACTCAGCACCAGGCCAGTTCAGAACAGCCGAGCAAGCTCCGGCAGCGAACCCCTCCGCCGGGGCGAGGTGAAAGGACTCGTCATCACTCACCGATAGGACCCAACCGACGTCCGCAAGCTCCGAGCGCATATCGGCCCATCCTCGGTAATGAACTGCCCCGCTCAGTCCGTTCATCTCGATGAAGCGATCACAGTCTCCAAAGTATTCTCGCTGGGCTGGATCCCGCCATATCCAATCCAGTTCGTGCGCGGACTTCCCGAACACATCCAACTCATATCGGGAATCCGATCGCCGCAGCGAAGCGAGGACCTCGAGAGCTCGGTGGAGCCCCTTTCGGTCTGGAACGGCACCGACAATCGCCAACCTGAACCACCGGGAGTCAGAGTCCCCCCGCGAATAGGAGTCAACGTCCACCCAGTTCGGCAGAAGCCGCGCGACATCACGCGAGAAGCCAAACGTAGCAATAAAGTCCTCCAATGTCTTAACGGAGACCGAATAGAACCGATCGACTCGTGTGAGGACGGGGTCGAATCCGTAGTCCCTCTCCAACTCGAATCGGTGCCCTCTAACGATCAATGCTTGATCGCTCCGCGCATTCTTGGCGAACCACACGGCATTGCCGAGGAGCCAATCGCAAAAGACAACATCCGCCCAAGACAGTAGACGTCGGGACTTCTGCTCGTCATGTCGTTCGTGACCGGACCACTCGTCAACCGCGACATCAAAATGGTCCTGGAGCCGCGGAATGACGGGAAGGATGAACTTGAGGTCATATCCGGCAATCAGCAATCGAGGTTTAATAGCCTCCTCAAACGCCTGGTACGAGTCGTCTCGAACAACGCGATATAGTTCGCGAATGCGAACTTTGTAATCCGCCCAATTGATTCGGTCGTCGTAAGTTCGAAGGAACTCCTTCAGCGACAGGAACGCTTGCTCAGATATCCGGCCTGCGCGCCGCGAGATGATACTCAGGAGTGCTTCGCGGACACCGACGGTCCCCCGAAGCGCGATGTAATCGACCCCAAGATCACTAAGCAGGTGTTGCACGGTGCGCCATACGTGCAGGTGGTCCCGCAGTGCCGCATCGTCATATGTTTGGGTGGACGAACGAACATCTTGCGCGGTGCGATTATAGACAAACGTCGGTACGTCTACGTAGCGAATCACGCTCGAACTCCGCATCACCTCAGCCAGGAAGAGTGTGTCCTCCCCTAACCTCACACCGGACTTCCAAGAGATTCCGTTCTCGCGTAGCAGACCAGTCCGAACCAAGGACGGACACGTTGTGCTTTGGCCACCGATCAAACGCCGCACAATCTCTGTCCGGTCTACCTCGTCCTCAAGGCCGGGGACGCGGTTTGCGGCTCGGAGAATGCCAGAACCATCATCAACTTCAAGCCAACCGCGGACAAGATCAGCCGAAACTTCATCGGCCTTCCTTACCAGGGCCTCCACGCCGTGTGGACGGAGTACATCATCGGCATCGTGGAAGTATACGTAGCGACCACTAGCTCGCCCGATCCCCGCATTGCGTGGACACGATGGCGACCCACTATTCCGTGCTAACTCGACCACGATCCAGTTCGCCCTTGCTTGGCTGAATCGCCTTGCAATCTCGATGCTGTCATCAGTCGAGCAGTCGTCAACTATGATCACTTCGACTGCGAGCGGGGTCTGTTCGCACAGTTCCACCAATGAACCCAGCGATGCTGAGAGTTTCCCCCCAGCGTTGTAGACCGGAACAATCACGGTTACGTCGGGCGAGGTGATGCTTTCAGACATAGTAGACCTCACGGAACTCCTCACCCCAGATCGGTAGGCCCCGACTCATATGATTGGCGCTGAGGTACAAGTTCGCTCCCCTACTCCCCGTCCCATATTGGTACCTTCGTTCGCCGTTGACAACGATCGGCGTCGCAGCGTATTGAAGGTGCAAGAGCGCGCGGTCCAGATCTTGTGGCTTCGGAGTCTCTTGACCTAGCAAGATGAAGGGATTCTCGGAATCGGTGAGAGCGCGGGCCTTCCCCTCCAGTACATGCGGGATCACGGTCACATGATCGGTCGAGAAAGCCCGGTAATACTCTTGGATCTCACTGGGTACGACTTCATGCCCCGCAATAAGGGCGAGTCGATCGACCGTTGCACCGAGCGCCCGTACCTGACCGATCGCCCTCATCGCGTCTTCTCGGGATTGGACGCGTGCTGCCGCGTCAAACCTAGCCTCACGCTTGCTGTACCGAATACCGGCAATATCTAGGATTGTCTCGAGTCGACGGGCGTAGGTATGCTCGGCAAGAACCTGCTCCAGCGCACGCTCCCGCATCTGATCGACTTGCGCAGCTTCCAGTTCGCGCAGTGCTTCTGGATCTCGGTCCAAGAAGATAACGTTGTCGCCAAAGAATCGATCTACCCCGCGGGAGTAGTTTGTGATGACCGCCGTTCCCGACATCATAAGTTCGAACACCCGACGTGCAAACATCGTGGTCGACCTAGTCTCGGTGTTGAAGTTGAGGCCAAACCTAAACTTCCGGTACTCGCGTCCGAGTTCAGAATGAGGTATCGCAGCCCGCGTCAAGTGCTGATACTTGTCCGGAAAGATGTGGTTGGAATCTGGATTGCCATGATACCGGTCGAAGATCACTGGCGCGACTCCGGAGCCTATGAGGGTATCCAGCATCTGAGTCATCACCTGTGAACGTTTCGGGTGATAGCCGTACCAACTTCCCGCGAAGATCACACCCGGATCGCGTTCTGCGGGCGCACCAGCGGGGTTGTAGATCCTGGGCTGGGCTGCAAAGGGAAGCACCCCAACACTCGTGACACCCCATTCATTGCGGTAACGCGAGACGCACTGTTCATCCGTGGTCAAAACATGGTCAAAAAGGATAGCGGTCTTAACAAAGTCGTGCTTGCGATCGTCGTAGTGACTGGGATCCTCCTTGTTCCAGAACACGGTCGGAATCCCCTTGGCCCTGCAATAGTTGAGGATCTCTAGTAAATGAGTGCGATTTTCTTTCGGCCAGGCAGTGCTGGCGTAAACCCGCCCTCGCCACTCCCGGTCGGACGTCGTTCCTTCCCATGCTGACTCACAAAGGAAGAGGTCAGGCGCGTGCTCCTCAAACTGTTCGCGCCACCTGTCGGGACGAACCGAGATCGCGTTGCACTCATACTTGTAGGAGTTGAACGTGAACGGATCAGCGATCATCGCGATCCTTATGTCGCTCGCTGGCCGGGGTCCCCGAGGTGGTGCCTCAAGCTCTCGCACTCGAATCCTGTTTGCCATTCGGAGGTCAAGGCCCCGGGTCAGTCTTGTCAAAGTGAGCGTTGCCCTGGTCGCCCCGGCGGGCACATTCAACGTCACGAGTGTCTTCACTCCCGGCGAGTATCGCAGTGCCACCGGTTCCGTGGCTCGACCGATCCTCTGCCCGGCGCCGTCAACAAACACGGCTACCAAGCGCGCCGCCGTCGGATCAGGCGAGGTGGAAGGTGATCGCAAATCCACTTCTACGGCGATACGGAGCGTCTTGCGAAGGACCACCGATACTTCAATGGAACTGCCCGACAGCGGGATCAGTGAGTTTGGGTCCGCGGCGTCCTCAACTTTCACCGTCCATGAGGGGCCGACGAGCACGGGGGCCGCTGGCGGCAAGACTATGGGGCGCTCTCGTACAGTAGTGCGGTTGCTCGTCCCGTTTTGGTTGGTGGTGGTCGTTGTCGCAACAGCGGGGTCTGCTGCAACCAGCCGTACCTGGTCCGGACCGAGAGGCATACTGCTGGCGACCTGCTCGGAGACATGGGCAACGTCGTCCCGAGCGCTCCGTGCTTCCGCTGCGGCGTCTTTAGCGTCTGCACCGACCGTTGAAAGAATTTGGCGGATCTGGGCGCGCTCCCGCTCGGCCCGTCGTGACTCCGCGTGGATGGCGATGACATACCGCTTGTTTGAGCGTGACTGAATCGCAATGAGCACGGACGCGAGAAGGCCCCCAAGCGCAATGACGAGGCCAGCCAGGGGCGACTCGGCGAGTGCCCAGGTGGCGCTTCCGGCGGCTAGTGCCGCAACAGCTGCTGCTATGGCGGCTGGGGGTATGGTCGTGGCAAGCCGAGCAAGCGTTTTACGATGTGTTGGACTTATTACCATGTCATTAGCCCGCCTGACCGGTCAAGAATCCCCGAGTGTCGATGATATTGACGGCATTCCCGATGTCGTCTCGAAAGTCAGAGAATCGAGAATGATCCACCAGGATCAGCGTGACGTCTGCTGCGGACAAGGCTTGGTCGATGGGAGTCAACTCTACATTCCCGTGCTCTGCGAGCCGCAGAGGCAACTCCGATATGTGTGGTTCCACCGCGAGAACTCGCGCGTGACCGAACTCTTCTGCAATTTGTGTCACGATCTCGAGCGCGGGGGACTCGCGCAAATCGTCAATGTCTGCCTTGAACGCGAGACCTAGCGCCGCGATTACTGGCCGCTCTAGTTCGCTGATTGTGTCTCGGACTCGGTTCACGACCCATTCTGGCTTCCGATCGTTGACTTGCCTTGCGGTCCTTATGAGGTGTGCTTGCTCCGGGTCCGCATCAACGATGAACCACGGATCGACGGCGATGCAGTGGCCGCCAACGCCAGGACCGGGCTGAAGGATGTTGACGCGCGGATGGTGGTTGGCGAGCCTGACGAGCTCCCACACATCGACGCCAAGGCGATCCGAGATCACCGAGAGTTCGTTCGCGAACGCGATGTTGACGTCTCGGAAAGCGTTCTCTACCAACTTCGCCATTTCTGCGGTCACCGCGTCGGTGAGCAGGATCTCTCCCTGGCAGAACGTGGCGTAGAGTTCCTTGGCCATTTCTGCGGCCTCGGGGGTCAGGCCACCGACGATGCGGTCGTTGGTGACGAGCTCAATCATTACGCGGCCAGGAAGGACGCGCTCGGGGCAGTGCGCAACGTGAAGCGCAGGGCGGCCGCCCTCACCGTCGAGGCTGAGATCAGGTCGCTCTTCCAGGATCCAGTTCGCCATCTTGGCGGTGGCTCCGGGCGGTGACGTGGACTCCAGGATGACGAGTTCACCGCCCTTAAGGCAGGGGGCGAGTGTACGAGCCGCAGACTCGATGTAGGAAAGGTCGGGTTCGTGGGCACCCTTGAACGGCGTCGGCACAGCGACGATGAAGGCATCAGCCGGCATCGGTGCCGCGGTGGCACGGAGGGTGCCCTGCTGGACCGCACCTGCGACGTACGTGGCCAGGTCCGGCTCCACGAACGGCACGTCGCCACGGTTAACGGCGGCCACCGTGTTCGGGTTGACGTCTACGCCGACGACCTTCACATCGTTCGATGCGAGGATCGCGGCGGTCGGCAAGCCGATGTAGCCCAACCCGACGACGACGACGACTGAACTGATTCCCATGTTCTCCGACCTAAATCAGGACGTGCGCGTCCCCGCGCCCGTACCACTGGACCGTGCCGCTGGCAAGCAGCTCGGTGTCTGTCACGTCCCAGGCGTGCGCGTCCCCACGCCGCACCTGGATAAAGCCGAACCTGTCGGCCGAGTAGATCGATCCGTCGGCGTTGGCGACTCGTCCGAGGAAGTCTGTGTCTTCCCCGCGGCTCACTGGCGCGAAAGGAACGGCCCGAGCCATGTCACGGCGCGCCACGATTGTGGGGCCCATGACGAAACTGGTGTATCGATGCTCCTTCTCCGCAAACCGGAGAAGCGTGGCATTCCGGGCGGCAAGGTACATATAGTGCGCCTGCTTGCCCACCACGTCGGCACCCGAGTAGTCGAGGGCGTAGAGCTGGTCGCTCAGGTACTGGGGGCCGTACAGGTCGTCGTCGTCGATCTTGGCCACCACGTCCCCGTCGGCCGCAGCCACGAGCCGGTTGAGGCACTCCCCCAGCGGCACGTCGGCGTCGGCGCGGAGCAGCACCAGCTCGGCGACGCCGGCGTCCTTGGCCTGGGCGCGCAGGTCGGCCTCGTCGACGTCGAAGCCGTGCGTGAGCAGCGCCACCTGCGGGGCGACGCCCACCTGGGCGCCCAGCGTGGTCAGCACGTGGCGCACCTGGTGCGGCCGGTTGGTGGACACCAGCGCCGTCACCGTGGGGCGGGGTCGCTGCGGCGTCGGCGCCAGGCCCACGTCGTGCAGCACGGACTGCACCCGCTGGCCGTACGTGTGCTCGCGCCAGATGCGCCGCTGCCCCAGGTGCACGGCGCGGTCCCGCAGCTCGGGCGAGCGCACCAGCGCCCGCAGCAGGTCACGCGCCTGGTCGCGGCCCGTGGCCACGAACACCTCGTCCCCCGGGAAGAACTCCCCCACGGCCGCCGACGGCGTGGTGACCACCGGGGTGCCGCACGCCGTGATCTCGAAGATGCGGCGGGCGCACATGGACGGCGAGTCCACCACCGAGTTCACGTTGAGGAACGCCTTGTACTCCCGGTACGCGGTGAGCATGCGCGGGTAGTCCAGCGAGCCCACCACCCGGCCGTCCAGCGGCGCCGGGAACTCGTAGTTCGGGTCCTTGCCCGTGAACCGGCTGAAGATCTCCAGGCCCGTGTCCATGCGGGCGGACGCGTCCAGCGCGGCGCCCAGCAGCAGGTCCATCTGCGCGCGGCGCTCGGGGTACTTGTGGGCAAAGTACGTACCGGCGAACGCAACATCCCGGGTGGGGCCCTGACCGTGCGGACGGACCGGGTTGTGGATCGTGGGCTGCGCGGCGAACGCGAGCACGCCCACCCGGTCGTGGCCCAGCGCCTCCCGGTATGCGTCCACCCGGCCCACGTCGGTGGTGTACACGTGGTCGAACAACCGCGCCACGTCCAGGAAGTCCGCGAAGTGCGCCGGATCCTCCTTGTTCCAGAACACCGTGGGTACGCCCGCCTCGCGCGCCGCCGCGAGCAGCTCCACCACCGCGGGGCGCGGCGCCGTCGGGCCGGTCAGGTGGTACTGCCACGCACCGCCGTTGCCGTTCCAGGCGGACTCAACGAACACCAGGTCCAGTCCGGCCGCCAGCTGCTCGCGCCACGTGGACGGCTTGAGCAACACCTGCTGCCACTCCGGGGCGAGCGCCAGGCGCGAGAAGTCGTCCAGGATCACGCCCACCCGCAGGTCCCGGGCGGGGGCGCGGTCCGGCACCTGCCACGGGTCGAAGGTCAGGCCGTGCTTGGTGAACCAACCGCCGCGGCCCACGGGTCCGGCTGCCCTGCGTCGGCGCAGGTGCGTGGCCGCCTGGTGTACGCCCCCGTGGCGCAGATGCCAGGCCACCGTACGCAGGCTGGCCAAACGCTGGAACAACGGGGGCATGGACCGAATACTAGGAAACATTGGGTGTAGTGCGTCCACACCGTTGCGGGTGAAGTGACGGGGTTGTAGGGAAAAGCGACGGGGAACCTCACGCCACGGTAAGCCCGTGTGGCGCACGCCACACTTCCGTACGCCGTTTTTGAGATGCGCTAGGGCGCCCGATGACCTTCCCGTGGCGCCCGGTGATGCGTCACCGCGTCACTGAATGGTCCACGACCCCGACGCGTTCGTGGGAACGAGCTGGATCCAGGTGGCCCCCGGCTCGAGCGTGACCGCCGCGCCGTCCGCCCCGGTGAGCACCATCAGGTCCCCCACCGACGCCTTGGACCACGTCAGGGGCACCTGCCCGCCGCCGGAGAGCAGCACGCCCTCGCCGGAGCCCACCAGCTCGGTCTCGGGCACCGGGTTGCCGGCCGGGTCGCGCGTGCCCGTGTCCACCATCTTGGTGCCGATGATCAGCACGTTGGCGGCCGAGTGCCGCGCCCCCGTGGCGGACACCGACGGCGTGGTGCCGTCGCTGCGCTCGTACACGTTCTTCTCGGCGTTCCAGTCCCACACCGTGGTCTGCTGACCCGACATCCGCACGGACGCGTGGGTGGCCGCCGTGCCCGACGTCGTCGCCGACCCCTGCCCGGCGCGCGCGTAGGTGAACTGGGCGGGCGGCGGCGACTGGCGATCGGCGTCGGCCTGGTCCAGGAACGTCTGCAGGGTGCCCACCACGTTGTGCGGGGCGCGGCGCGACCGGTCGCGCGCGAACCCGGCGTCCCCGGCGTCCTGGATCAGGGTCTGCACCCCGGCCGCCTTGATCTCCGCGATGAACCCCTGCTGCGCACCGGAGAACGCCAGGATGCCGCCCAGCGGCGCGACGATCGCCGCGTCCATGGAGCGGGCCGAGCGGATGGGCATCACCGTCTCCGGGAGCTGCGAGTTGAACACGGCCACGTACCGCGTGATGCCGCCCTCGACCACCTCCTCCCACACCAGGTCCGCGAACTCGAGCCCCGTCTGCGGGCGGGCCTGCACCGAGTTCTCCACCTTGACCGCGAGGGCCGGCCGCGCGACGACGTCGTCGGACGCCACCCCGGTGAGCGGCCACGTGGCGGGGACCACGGGCGCCGGCGGGGTGCCGCGCGTGGCGGTGCTTCCGGGCGTCGCCGTCACCTCGACCGGACCGGGCTGCTGCGCGCCGCACGCCGTGACCGTGAGCAGCGCGGTGAGCACGCCCGCGACGGTCGCCAGGGTTCGCCTTGTCATGCCGGCCTCCTCGTGTTGCCGTCACGATAAGCGATCGCGCGGATAGGCGTCCTGGTCAGGGGCGTCGTCGGGGTCGGGTGTCCCAGCGGTGGGTGGTCCAGGCGGTGCGGATCAGGCGTCGGATGATGATGATCGCGGTGGCCAGGGCGAGGAACGCGGTGATCACGGGTCGGCGGCGCTCTGTGCACAAGACGAGCAGGTTGAAGCCGCGATTGCACCAGGAGTTCGTCCGCTCGACGACCCAGCGGCGGGTGCGGTTGATCGGCACGACCTGCCCCTTGGGGCTGATGTTGCCCTCGCAGCCGAGCTCGTCGAGCAGGTCCCGGGTCACGCCGGAGTCGTAGCCCGCGTCCAGGTGGACCGTCATGCGGTCGGGCAGGTGGAACCCGAACCTGGCCAGCCGTTCGAGGGTGGGGCGCAGCACGACCGAGTCGTGCCGGTTGGCGCCGATGATCTCGCAGCCCAGCGGGATGCCCGCACTGTCGGTCAGCAGCGACCACTTGATGCCCTGCTTGCCGCGGTCTACCGGGGATCTGCCGGCCGCCTCCCCGCCGCAGGGAGCCTTGGTGATCCGCCCGTCGACCGTGACGTGCTCCAGGTCCAGGCCGACGACCTGGTCGTAGGCGTCGAGCACGATCTGTTCCAGGGCGGCGAAGACGCCAGCGGCGATCCACTCGTCACGCCGGGTGCGGATCGTGGTCGCCGAGACGCTCGCGTCCGCGTGCTTGACGTACGAGCCGCCGAACACCAGCTTCGCAACGAGCTTGTCGAACACCACCCGGTCCGCTATGCGTGGACGGTGACACCCCAACGGGTGCCGGGCGTGACGGGGCGGGATCAGCGCCTCGAACTGGACCCACAACGGCTCGATAAACGACGATGGCACCGCAGGCACCAGGCACTCCCTGTTCAGATGTAGACCTAGACAATCCACATCGAACCGGGCACCTGGTGCCTGCACTGCTATGCCACGCCGAACGGCCTATCCGCGCGATCTCT
>BCWJ01000042.1 GCA_001592145.1 Xylanimicrobium pachnodae JCM 13526 = NBRC 107786
GGGGATATCCCCCGTCAGGCGCCCAGGTAGCGCAGCACCGCGAGCACGCGGCGGTGGTCGGCGGCGTCGGCCTCCAGGCCGAGCTTGGTGAAGATGGCCGCCACGTTCTTCTCGACCGCCCCATAGCTGAGGAACAGCTTCTCGGCGATGGCGCCGTTGCTGCGCCCCTCGGCCATGAGGCCGAGCACCTCGCGCTCGCGCGGGCTGAGCCGCGCCATCCCGGCGTCGCCCTGGGCCGTCGCACCCATGAGCTGGGTGACCACCTCGGGGTCCAGCACCGTCTGGCCCGCGGCCACGCGCGTGAGCCCGTCGAGGAAGTCGCCGACATCCGCGACCCGGTCCTTGAGCAGGTACCCGACGCCGCCGGCCCCGCCCGCGAGGAGCTGGGACGCGTACCGGGTCTCCACGTACTGCGAGAACACGAGCACGGGCAGGCCCCGGTGGGCACCGCGCAGGGCGGTCGCCGCGCGCATGCCCTCGTCGGTGAACGTGGGCGGCATGCGGATGTCGGCCACCACCACGTCCGGCAGGTCGCCGTCGGCCGCCCGCAGCGTCACCTCGCGCACCAGCGCGTCGCCGTCGCCGACCGCGACGACGTCGTGCCCGCGGCGCGCGAGCAGCGCGACGAGCCCGTCGCGCAGGATCGCGGAGTCCTCGGCGAGGACGACACGCAGACCGCCGCCCGCCCCCGCACCGGTGGGTGCGGGGGCGGGCGGCGCCGCGGCGGAGTCAGCGGCGGCAGCAGGATCGGGTGCGCTCATCGGCGCGTGGTGGTGGGCAGCGTCACGTCCACCACCGTAGGCCCACCCGCGGGGCTGTCGAGCGTGAACCTGCCGTCCACGGTGGCGACGCGTTCGGCGAGACCCGCCAGCCCGGTGCCCGAGCCGCCGGGAACGCCCGGGGCGATCGCGGCGCCGCCGCGACCGTCGTCGCGCACGCGCAGATGCAGCGTGCCGGGGTCGGGCCGCTCGACGACGACGTAGGCCCCGGTGGCGCGCGCGTGCTTCGCGACGTTCGTCAGCAGCTCGGCGACCGTGTAGTACGCGATCGACCGCACGGCGGGCGACACCCCGTGCTCGACGCCGTCGGCGACGTCGACGGTGACGGGCAGCGGGGCGCGCGCGGCCAGCGTCTCCAGGGCGACCGCGAGCCCGTCGTCCAGGGCGGGCGGGTGGATGCCGCGGGCGATCTCCCGCAGCTCGGTCAGCGCCTCCTTGGTGGAGGTGTGCGCGGTGCCCAGCAGCTCGGCCGCGAGCGCCGGGTCGGTGGCGAGCTGGTCGCGGGCCTCGCCGAGCTGCATGGCGACGGCGACCAGCCGCGCCTGCGTCCCGTCGTGCAGGTCACGCTCGATGCGGCGCAGGCGGGTGTCGGCGTCCTCCACGGCGGCGGCACGCGACGCGCGCAGCGCGGCGACGCGCAGGGACCCGGACGTGGGGCCCAGCAGGGCCTGGACCAGCAGGCGGTGCAGGGAGGTGACGCCGCGCACCAGGAACGGCCAGACGAGCAGGATCACGAGGCCGGCCGCGGCGAGCATCGCCTGGTGCGAGGGCGACTCGGCCGTCCAGTACCAGTCGCCGGCCTGGATCGTGAAGCCGCGGTGCAGCGTGCCGTCGGGCATCCGCCGCTGAGGCAGCGACCAGCCCCACAGCCAGTGGGTGACGGCGCCGAGCCCGACGGCGAGCACCGTCGTCGTCACCACGAACGAGAAGATCGCCAGCGGGAACGTGACGAGCAGGAACAGCAGCGCGCGCCAGCCGGTGGGGTCGAACAGCATGGCGGCGAGGGTGCGCCAGAAGCCGCGCGGGCGCACAAACCGCGGCGGGTCCGCCACGTCGGCTCCGAGCGCGGCGCGGGCCAGGGAGCGGTGTGCGGCTCCCCAGCCGCGCGCACCGGTCACCAGCCCGGCCGCGGCGAACAGGCCCACCACGGTGACCGCCAGGCCCGCGCCGATCGACGGGACCAGGACGGTGTAGGCGAAGCCGAACGGGGCGAGCAGCAGGGTCACCCAGAGGTAGCCGTACGCGCGCCACGTGCGCCCGGAGAGGATCGTCGGTGCGTTCATGGCTCCAGCCTGGCGGTTCGGCGTTCCGGGCGACACGGGGCGCACCGCCGCGCGGGGGTGGGGACAACCCCCGTGTCACGCGTCACCCGGTCAGTACCGGTAGTGCTCGGGCTTGTACGGGCCCTCGACGGGCACGCCGATGTAGTCGGCCTGCGCCTTCGTGAGCTCGGTGAGCCGGACGCCGAGCGCGTCCAGGTGGGTGCGGGCCACCTTCTCGTCCAGGATCTTCGGCAGGCGGTACACCTGCCGCCCGTACTGCCGCTCCTCAGAAGGCTTGGCGGCGTCGGCGAACAGCTCCATCTGCGCGATGGTCTGGTTCGAGAACGAGTTGGACATCACGAACGAGGGGTGTCCGGTCGCGTTGCCGAGGTTGAGCAGCCGGCCCTCGGAGAGCACGATGACGGACCGCCCGTCCGGGAAGGTCCACTCGTGCACCTGCGGCTTGAGCTCGGTCTTGACGACGCCGGGCACGGCGGCCAGCCCGGCCATGTCGATCTCGTTGTCGAAGTGGCCGATGTTGCCCACCACGGCCTTGTCCTTCATGGCCACGATGTGCTCGGCGCGGATGACGTCCTTGTTGCCGGTGGTCGTGATGAAGAAGTCGGCGACTCCCACGACGTCGTCGAGGTGCGCCACCTGGAACCCGTCCATGGCGGCCTGCAGGGCGCAGATCGGGTCGATCTCGGAGACGATGACGCGCGCGCCCTGGCCACGGAACGCCTCGGCGGCACCCTTGCCGACGTCGCCGTACCCGGCCACGAACGCGACCTTGCCGCCGATGAGGATGTCGGTGGCGCGGTTGATGCCGTCGGGCAGCGAGTGGCGGATGCCGTACTTGTTGTCGAACTTCGACTTGGTGACGGAGTCGTTGACGTTGATCGCGGGGAAGAGCAGCTCCCCGGACTCGGCGAGCTGGTAGAGGCGGTGCACGCCCGTGGTGGTCTCCTCGGTGACGCCCAGGATGCCGGAGGCCACGTCGGTCCAGCGCAGCGGGTCGGCCGCCAGCGCGCGACGCAGCACGTCGCGCACCACGTTCATCTCGTGCGTGTGGTCGGGCTCGCCGGGCAGGGTGTTCGGGGGGACGAGGCCGGCGCGCTCGTACTGCAGGCCCAGGTGCACCAGCATGGTGGCGTCGCCGCCGTCGTCGAGGATCAGGTTGGGTCCGCGGTGCCCGTTGCCCGGTGCAGCGGGGTCGGTGGGCCACAGCAGGATCTGCTCGGTGCAGTCCCAGTACTCCTCGAGGCTCTCACCCTTCCACGCGAAGACGGGCACGCCGCGGGGGTCCTCGGGGGTGCCGTCCGGGCCGACGGCGACGGCCGCGGCGGCCTCGTCCTGGGTGGAGAAGATGTTGCACGACGCCCAGCGGACCTCGGCGCCGAGCGCCACGAGCGTCTCGATGAGCACCGCGGTCTGGACCGTCATGTGCAGCGACCCGGCGATGCGGGCGCCCGCGAGAGGCTTCGCCTCGCCGTACTCGGCACGCAGGGCCATCAGGCCGGGCATCTCGTGCTCCGCGAGGCGGATCTGGTGGCGGCCGGACTCGGCCAGGGCGAGCGAGCGGACCTTGTAGCGGCCGGGGAGCTCGTCGAAACCGGGGGCCCCCGAGGCGTCGGACGTCGGGACTGGCGCTGTGGTGGGCATGGTTCTCCTGTGCGTTCTCAGGTCCGGCCGACGGCTGGGCCGTGACCGCACCGCTGGTGGGCCGGTGACTGCGCTGGGGGCTCCCGTCCGCGCCAGGACGGACCACGGTCCGTCCCGTTCCAGGGTACCGGTGACGCCGCCGACGCCCTGGCGGCGACCCTCGGGAGGCACCTTCGCCCCGATTGCACCCATATCACCGTTCATTGCGCGCCACAAGATCACAATTACGTAACATCGCCAGACAGGGATCAATCCGCGCCATTGCAACGATCATTGACGCCACCGGGTCAAGAAACCTCCAAGAATCGGCGCGATCTGACGCCGCGCAGGCACGCGTCAGGCCTCGAATCAGGCACAGTTTCGAGGTACCGAACGACGAACAGACCCGCATGTGACCCCGACGCGCCGACCACACGGCACCTCCCGGGGCGACGGACACCCCCGTCACCCGTCGCATGCCACGCCCCCCAGACGCCGACACCGACCAGGCACGGCTGCGTCTGCGCGCGGGGCGTGCCGGTCCCCCGCACGGAAGGTGGCGAGACCCGCCCGCATGACAGCCCCGAGCATCACCCCTCCGGCCGGCACCTCAGCGCCGGCAGAACCGTCCACGTCGGCGCCCCCCGCGCCCGATGTCGCCGTCGCCGTCCGCGGCGTCTCCAAGGTCTTCGGCCGTCGCCCGGCAGAGGCGATGCGCCGCCTCGCGCAGGGCGCGTCCCGCGACGACGTCAAGGCGCTCGGCACGGCCGCCGTCATCGACGCGAGCTTCGACGTGCGCCGCGGCGAGATCTTCGTGGTCATGGGCCTGTCCGGCTCCGGGAAGTCGACCCTCATCCGCATGCTCAACGGGCTGCTGAAGCCCACCTCCGGGCAGGTGCTGATCGGCGGGGAGAACCTTGCCGCCACCGACGCCAAGCAGCTGCGCGCCCTGCGGCGCAGCAGCGTGTCCATGGTCTTCCAGCACTTCGCCCTGCTCCCCCACCGCACGGTGCTCGACAACGCCGCCTACCCGCTCGAGATCCAGGGGGTGGGCAAGGCGGAACGCCGCGAGAAGGCCCGCACGGCGATCGAGCTCACCGGCCTGGGCGGCTGGGAGGACTCGCTGCCCTCGCAGCTCTCCGGTGGCATGCGCCAGCGCGTGGGGCTGGCCCGCGCGCTCGCCGCCGACACCGACGTGCTGCTCATGGACGAGGCGTTCAGCGCCCTGGACCCGCTCATCCGCCGCGAGATGCAGGAGCAGCTCATCGAGCTGCAGCAGCGGCTCGGCAAGACGATCATCTTCATCACGCACGACCTCAACGAGGCCATGCACCTGGGCGACCGCATCGCCGTCATGCGTGACGGCCGCATCGTCCAGATCGGCACCGCCGAGCAGATCCTCTCCGACCCCGCCAACGACTACGTGGCGCAGTTCGTCGCGGACGTCGACCGCACCCGCGTCCTGACGGCCTCCTCCGTCATGGTGCGCCCCGCCGTCGTCGTGCCCGTCACGGGCGGCCCGCGCCAGGCGAGCCGCGCCATGCGCGAGGCCCAGGTCCCGGCCGCGTTCGTCGTCGACCGCCAGCGCGTGCTGCGCGGCGTCGTGCACGACGACGACGCCGTCGCGGCGCTCAAGGCGGGCCAGGAGTCCGTCGAGGGCATCGTGCGAGACGCCGTCACCCCCGTCTCCCCGGACACGCCGCTCGCGGAGATCTTCGCGCCCGCCGCGGAGTCCTCGCTGCCCGTCGCGGTCACCGACGACACCGGCCGCCTGGTCGGCGTCGTCCCGCGCGTCACGCTGCTGGAAGCGATGGTCCCGCCGGACCAGCCCCAGACCGACGAGTCGGTGCCCGGCCGTCAGGCGACGGACCCGACCCCCGACGGCGACGCGCCCACCGACCGCGTCGCCGCGGACGAAGGAGGTGCGCGATGACCGACACGCTCGTTCCTCGCCTCCCGCTCGGCCAGTGGGTCGACTGGCTCGTCGACTGGGTCACCACGACCTTCCGGCCGCTGTTCCGCTTCATCAAGGACGTCCTGGGCGGCGTCTACGACGGCCTCGACGCCGTCCTGGCGAGCCCCCCGTTCTGGGTGGTCGCGATCGTGCTGGCCGTCCTCGCCCTCCTGGCGAAGAACTGGAAGCTGGCGCTCGGCTCGCTCGTGGGCTTCGTGGTCATCGCGGGCGTCAACCAGTGGGACAACGCGATGGAGACCCTCGCGCTCGTCCTGCTCTCGGCGGCGATCGCGCTGCTCGTGGCGATCCCGCTCGGCATCTGGGCGGCACGCAACGACCGCGTCTCGGCGATCGTGCGCCCTGTGCTCGACTTCATGCAGACGATGCCCGGCTTCGTGTACCTCATCCCGACGGTGGTCATCTTCCTGACCGGACCCGTCCCCGGGATCATCGCCACGATCATCTTCGCCATGGCGCCGGGCGTCCGGTTCACCGAGCTCGGCATCCGGCAGGTGGACAAGGAAGTGGTCGAGGCCGGCCACGCGTTCGGTGCGACCCCGGCCCGGATCCTGGGCCAGATCCAGCTCCCGCTCGCCCTGCCCACCGTGATGGCGGGCGTCAACCAGGTGATCATGCTGTCGCTCTCCATGGTCGTCCTGGCCGGAATGGTGGGGGCCGGCGGCCTCGGGGAGGACGTCGTCGCCGCCCTGCAGCGCGTGGACGTCGCGCTCGGCTTCGAGGCCGGCATCGCCGTCGTCATCCTCGCCATGTTCCTCGACCGCGTGACCGCCGCCCTGGGCGAGCGGGCACCCGTCTCCCGGGCGCTCGTCGCGGCACGCGACTGATCCCACTCCCGGCTCGATCGCCGGTACCCCGTCCGCGGCCCCACGCCGTCGGGCACGACCGACCGGGCCCACCGGCCCACGGAAGGAAAGAATGACCCCCGCACGCAAGCACGTGTCCCGCACCACCACCGCCGTCGCCGCGACGGCCGTCCTGGGCCTGGCCCTGACGGCCTGTGCCTCCGGCTCCGACGCCGCGTCCGGATCGAAGGACGCCGCCATGAACGGCACGGACGAGAAGGTCGTCTCGATCGGCGTCGCGTCCGGGTGGGACGAGGGCATCGCCGTCTCCCACCTGTGGACCTCGATCCTCGAGTCCGAGGGCTACGAGGTGAAGTCGCAGACGGCCGACGTCGGCGTCGTCTACACCGGCCTGGCCGGCGGCGACTTCGACATCACGTTCGACGTGTGGCTGCCCTACACCCACGCCTCCTACCTCGAGGAGTACGGCGAGGACGTCACCGACCTCGGCTACTGGTACGACGACGCCAAGCTCACCATCGCGGTGAACGAGGACTCCCCCGCGCAGTCCCTCGAGGACCTCGCGGCGATGGCCGACGAGTACGGCAACAAGCTCGTGGGCATCGAGGCGGGCGCCGGCCTGACCAAGATCACCCAGGAGCAGGTCATCCCCACCTACGGCTTGGAGGGCATGGACTACTCCATCTCGTCCACGCCCGCGATGCTGGCCGAGCTCAAGGGCGCGACGGCCGCCGGCGAGAACATCGCCGTGACCCTGTGGCGCCCGCACTGGGCCTACGACGAGTTCCCCGTGCGCGACCTCGAGGACCCGCAGGGCGCGCTCGGCGAGGCCGAGGAGGTCCACATCTGGGGCGCGCTCGACTTCGAGGACCGCTACCCCACGCTGACCAAGCTCGTGAACGCGTTCGAGCTGGACGACGAGCAGCTCTTCTCGCTCGAGAACATGCTGTTCAACTCCGACGAGTACGCGGACGAGGACGCCGCGGTGGACGCGTGGCTCGAGGCGAACCCGACGTTCGTCGACGACCTCAAGGAGACCGCGGGCGTCTGACCGTCCCGACGGTTCCGCGGCCAGGGCCGGCTCCCCATGACGGGGGCCGGCCCTGGCCGCAACTTGACGTCGTTATCGTTTCGTGACCATGGTGGAGACGATGACGAACACGAACGCAGCCACCCAGACACTGCCGAACATCCCGACAGCAGCGCCCGCCACCGCGCCGCCGGCCACCCCCGCGCTGCCCCCTCGGCTGCTCCTGCTCGACGCGCTGCGCTTCATCGCCGCGATCACCGTGGTCCTGTACCACTTCACCGCCACCCCGACCGTCGCCGGATACTGGGACGCCGACCCGGAGGCCGCGTTCGCGCACGTCAACCAGGTCAGCCGGTACGGCTGGCTCGCGGTGCCCGCCTTCTTCATCCTCTCCGGGTTCGTCATCCTGCTCACGGCACGCGGGCGCACCCTCGCGCAGTACGTCGGCTCGCGGGCCGGCCGGCTCCTGCCCGCGTACTGGGCCGCCGTCGCCCTGACCGTGCTCCTCCAGTCCGTGTGGAGCGGCGGGCGCCGCACCAGCCTCACCGACTCGCTGCTCAACCTCACCATGGCACCCGACCTCTTCGGCGCCGAGCCCGTGCAGGTCGTCTTCTGGACGCTGCTCGTCGAGCTGAAGCTCTACCTGCTGGTGGGCCTGCTCGTCGCCCTCGGCGGCGTCACCGCGCGGCGCGCCCTGGCGCTCGCCCTCGCCTGGCCGCTCGTGGCCGAGGTCGCGGCCCGGCTCGGCTGGCACCCGGTCGCCGATGCGCTCGTCGCCCACTACGCGCCGTTCTTCGGCATCGGCATCGTGCTCTACCTGCTCCGGTACGACGGCGTGAGCCCCGCCCGGCTGGCCGCCCTCGCCGTGACCCTCACCCTGGGCGTCGACCACGTCCTGACCCGGGCCCAGCACGCAGCACAGCTCCAGGGGGTCGCCATGAGCGCCGCCGTCGCCGTCGTCGTGCTGCTCGCCTGCACCGCCGCGGTGTGGTGGGCGTCGGGCCCGCGCGCGCAGGTGCGCTCCCCCCGCCTCGCGCGCGCACTGACCTGGGGCAGCGCCGTGACCTACCCGCTCTACCTGCTGCACTCCCAGTTCGGGTACGCCATCATCGGGTCCCTCGCGGACCGGCTCCCCGCCTGGCTCACGCTCGGGATCACCCTGGCCACCTGCACCGCGCTCGCCCACGCCGTGCACCTCGTCGTCGAACGCCGCGCGAACCGCCCGCTGCGGCGCGCGGTGGAACGAGCCCTGACTCTGCCGCGGCGGTCGTCACGCCCGACGGCCACCGCCGCGCACACCTGAGCGCCCGGGCCCGCCGAACCGCGGCGCGGAGGCGGTCACAGCTGGCGGGCGTCCGACTCCAGGAGCACGGGGATGCCGTCGCGCACCGGGTAGGCCAGGCGGCGGTCCGGGTCGGTGTTGTGCAGCTCCGGCTCACCGCCGGGTCCGACGCCGTCGACCAGCTCGGTGTGCGTCACGGGGCAGCGCAGGATCTCGCGCACCCACGGGTCGATCGTGTTCACGTTCGCGGCGGTCATGCCGGTCGCCCTTCGTCGTCGGTGGCGCGCACGAGCGACAGGACGTCGCCCAGCACCTTCTCCATGATGTCCGCGTCGGCCGCCTCGACGTTCAGGCGCAGCAGCGGTTCGGTGTTCGAGGCGCGCAGGTTGAACCACCAGCGCGGCTGCCCGTCCCAGTGCGAGACCGTCGCCCCGTCGAGCTCGTCGAGCTCGACATCGGGGTACGCGGCCAGGTAGGCGTCCAGCACCCGGGCCCGCGCCGCCGGGACGTCGCTCACCCGCGAGTTCATCTCCCCCGACGCGACGTACGGCTCGTACATCTCGGACAGCGCGGACATGGGGTGCTGCTGCTCGCCGAGGGCCGCCAGCACGTGCATCGCCGCGAGCATGCCGGTGTCCGCGAACCAGAAGTCGCGGAAGTAGTAGTGCGCGGAGTGCTCCCCGCCGAACACCGCCTCGTGCTCCGCCATCTGCGCCTTGATGAACGAGTGGCCCACGCGCGTGCGCACCGTCGTCGCACCCGCCGCCTGGAGCAGCTCGGGCACGGCGCGGGACGTGATGAGGTTGTGGATGATGGTCGCGGGCCGGCCCGCAGCCTGCTCCTTGGCCAGCTCGCGCAGCCCCACCAGCACCGTCACCGCCGACGGCGTCACCGCGCGCCCGCGCTCGTCGACGACGAAGCAACGGTCGGCGTCGCCGTCGAACGCGAGGCCCAGGTCCGCACCGTGCTCGACGACGGCGGCCTGCAGGTCCACCAGGTTCGCCGGGTCCAGCGGGTTGGCCTCGTGGTTGGGAAACGACCCGTCCAGCTCGAAGTAGAGGGGCACGATCTCCAGCGGCAGCCCGGCCAGGCCGGCGGCGGTGCCGAGCACCGCCGGGACGGTGTGCCCGCCCATGCCGTTGCCGGCGTCCACCACGACCTTGAGCGGGCGGATGCCGCTCAGGTCCACGAGCGAGCGCAGGAACGCCGCGTAGTCGGCGAGCAGGTCCGCCTCGCGCACCGTGCCGGGCGTCGCGACCGGGGCGGGCAGGCCCTCGTCCAGGAACGTCTGCGCGAGCGCGCGCACGTCCGCCAGTCCGGTCGCCTCGCCCACGGGGCGCGCACCGGGGCGGCACAGCTTGATGCCGTTGTAGATCGCCGGGTTGTGCGAGGCCGTGAACATCGCCCCCGGCACGTGCCGGGACCCCGACGCGTAGTACAGCCCGTCCGTCGAGCACAGCCCGATCCGGACGACGTCGACGCCCGCATCCGTGAGCCCGCGCGCGAACGCCTCGACCAGCGCCGGGCCCGAGTCGCGCATGTCGTTGCCGATCACCGTCTCGGGGCGGACGCCCTCGGCGGCGTCCGGCAGCACGACGACGCGGGCGAACGCCGCCCCCACGGCCTCGGCCACGGCCGGGGAGAACGGGTCGGGCACGGTGCCACGGACGTCGTACGCCTTGATGATGGTCGCCAGGTCGATGCTCGTCACGCCCGCAAGGCTACCGTTCGGGTCCGCCCACTATCCTGGGCGCGTGCCCCCGTCGATCCCCTCCGCGCCGCTGCGCCTGCACACCGCGGTGCAGCGTTACGCTTGGGGATCGGCCGACGACCTGGCCCACCTGCTCCAGGTCCCGCCCGACGGGCAGCCCATGGCGGAGCTGTGGTTGGGCGCCCATCCCGGCGCCCCATCGCTCGCCGACGTCGACGGCGAGCCGGTGGACCTGGCCGCCCTGATCCGGCGGGCGCCCACCGCGACCCTGGGCCGCCGCGTCGCCGACGAGTACGGCCCCCGGCTGCCGTACCTGCTCAAGGTGCTCGCCGCGAGCCGCGCGCTCTCCCTCCAGGTGCACCCCAAGCCGCACGCAGCCCGCGAGGGCTACAACCAGGAGAACGCGCGCGGCGTCCCGCTCGACTCGCCCGAGCGCTCGTTCCACGACGACCAGCACAAGCCCGAGATGGCGATCGCCCTGTCCCAGTTCGAGGGGCTGGCCGGGTTCCGCTCCCCGCGCACCATACTGGCCATCCTGGACGGGCTCGACGGCACGCTGGTGGACGGCGTGCGGCGCCAGCTCACCGCGGACCGCTCCGAGGCCAGCATGCGCCAGGCGTTCCGGCTGGTCCTGGCCGCCCGCACCGACGCCGGCTCCCGCGAGGACCTGGACGCGACCGTGGCGGCGGTACGCGACCGCCTGGCCCGCGGTTCGCAGTTCGCGCGCGCCGACCGGACGGTGCTCGACCTGGCGGAGCAGCACCCCGGCGACCCCGGCGCGGTCGCCTCGCTCCTGCTCAACCGGTTCACCCTCGAGCCCGGCGAGGCGCTGTTCACCGCGGCCGGGGAGGTGCACGCCTACCTGTCGGGGATGGCCGTCGAGGTCATGGCCAGCTCGGACAACGTGCTGCGCGCCGGCCTGACCAGCAAGCACGTGGACGAGGAGGCGCTCATCCGCTGCGCCTCGTTCGCGCCGCGCATGCCGGTCTCCCCGCAGGTCGTGGAGTCGGGAGTCCGCGGTCAGGTCCAGACGTACCGCGCCCCGGTCTCCGAGTTCGCGATCACCACCGCCGACGTCGACGCCGCCGCGGCGGCGACCCTGCCGGCGCACGGGCCCCGCATCGTGCTGTGCCTGGACGGCAGGATCGACCTGGTGACGTCCGCGGGCACGATGACGCTCGACCGCGGCCAGTCGGCGTTCGTGCCGCACCAGGCGGGGGACGTCGCGGCCACGGGGGTCGGCCACGTCGTCTGCGCCTGGGTCCCCTAGCCCC
>BCWJ01000043.1 GCA_001592145.1 Xylanimicrobium pachnodae JCM 13526 = NBRC 107786
CCACCACGTGCCGCTCCCCCGTCCATACTCGGCGAACCGATAAACCGGATTATGAAATAAGCGCAGGTCAGGGGTAATTTTGTCACCCCTACTGTCCTCCGTCACGCTAGTTGGCGCATTCAGCGATCTCCGTCAACCGAGTTCACGCACCGCAGGTCAGGACATGGGCTGCGCCAACTCGGTTCACGGCGAACAGGTTCGCCGTCAGTCTCGTCCAACCGCGTGCAATGCGTACAGCGCAGCCACCATGACCGAGTCTCCGGTGGCGGTGTCGACCCCCAGAGCCGCCGCGTGCATCCGGGCGACGGCCTGGAGGTTCTCGGTGCGGAACAGTGGGAAGGACAGGTCCGATGGGTACAGCGAGCCGTGCGCCCGGAGCGCGCGCATGTCGTCTGCGTCGAGGCGATACAGCGTCTCGACGTGTTCGAACCCGACGAGGACGACGTCGCGGCCCCGCGCCGACAGCCGTCCGGACAGCATGACGACGCCGTTGATTGAGCGGACCTGCCCGGTGAACGTCACTGGCAGGTCGACCAGGCGTCCGCCCTGGGTGTCGCCGGTGTCGTCGAGCGGGTACGCGACCCGGTCCAGTAGGGCGTCAGTGATCTGTGTTGGGCAGCAAATGAGTTCCATGCCTCTTCAACGAACGGGCCTCGGACAACGAGAGACGCCCGCCCCGCTGCCAGAGGGAGCACACGGTGTCCGGTTTCGCGCCAACTTAGTTGCCGAGCCCGTTGCGCCGCGCAAACGTTGCGCGTGGGTTGGCCGCACCAGCGGCCAACCCACGCGAAGCAGTCCGGTCGCTCGTCCCACATAACCGTCACGGCGCGCGCCGTTGGGCGGTGCGCTACAGAGACGAGCAGAACGGCGGTGGCTCGATGGGGTCCGCGCAGGCAGGTGTCTATGCCATCGTGGTGAACGACCCGGTGGTCAAGGTCAGGTACGTCTACGTCGGCGAGTCGGTCGACGTGCGTGCCCGATGGGCCGAGCACAAGAACATGCTCCTGAGCAACGTCCACCACTGCGACGCCCTCCAGAGCGCGGTGGCCCGCCTGCGCGCCACCGGCATCCCGATCGGCTGGTGCATCGACTTCGTGCTCCTGGAACCGGTGACCGGGGACAGCAGTGCCGCCGTGAAGCGGGAGTTGCAGCGCAAGGAGCAGTTCTACTGGGCGTGGTTCCACGCGAACACGGACCTGACCGTCGCCAACGGTGACCCGTATGCCACCGATGTCGCAGCGCACCTCAAGTACCGGGAGGTGACGCCCGTGCACGCGGGCGGTGGGGTGACGGCGACGACGTTCACCCCGAGCGCGCAGGCGGTGGCGCTCGCCCCGTGGGCGGACGGACCCGCTGTCGACCTGCCCGCCCCGAAGAAGCCCCTGTTCTCGCTGGAACGCGGCTGGCTGTGGGCGGAGTTCTTGGGGTCGCTGGCGTTCGTCCTCGTGGCGCTCGGCTCCACGAACCACCTCACTGCGCTGGCCGGGCTGCCGGAGGCGACCCGGGAGCACACCGCGCTGGCCGTCCTCATCACGGCGGTTGTCGTGGTGGTGCTCGCCGGGGTCCGGCGACGGCAACGTCTCAAGGCGTACGACGCGAAGGCGGAGGCGTGGGCCGCCGAGAAGCGCCGGTTGGAGGACGACTGGCGCGACACGGAGGGCACCCGACTGCGCGCGATCGTGAACCCGACCGGGTTCGACCAGGTCGACAGCGCCCGCACTCGGCGCCGCTGACCGGGCTACGCGCGACGCGCTGTGATCTGGTCGGGCAGGCACGAGACGCGTACCCCGCCGAAATTGATCCGGATCCGGTACGGGGTGACCTCGTCGTCCAGGTCGTGCCCGATGACCAACGCCGGTGCGGACTCGTACATGGTGCCGGTGGCCGCCCCGACGAACACGTGCCCGGTGAAGGCGACTGGCGTGCCGACCGGCCACAGCAGATGCCGCCGCCCGTGCGCGTCCCACCACTCGACGTCGGCGTGGAGTGCCCGCTGCGACCGGGCCGCCTCGTGCAAATCCGGCACGTGCTGCTCCTGGAACGCGATCTTTTCGCTGTAGAACTGGCGGGCCGCCTGCTCGGTGAGTCCCACCGCGTCGGCGATCTCGGCCCAGGTCGCGCCCGCCTCGCGGGCGTCCCGCATCACGTACCAGCGACGTCCGACCAGCATCGCGACCGCTGCGGTGTTCGCGCGCAGCGCGTCCAGCGCCTCGACGTCGGGCAGGTCGTCCAGCGCCTTGCGCAGCACGGCGTCGTCGCCGGGACCTGTGGCGGTTAGCGCGGCATGAATCGTGGCCCGTCGCGCGTACGTGTCCCAGATCGCGAGGTTGCCCGCGACGTCGGCGTGCGGTCCGGCCTGCTGGTCCGTCATGTGCACATCATGCCGGTCGCCGCAGACACGCACCGTCCGGCGACGCTCAGTCGGGCCGGTTCGCGTCCCAGTCGTCGGCGGAGATGCCGTACTCCTTCATCGCGTCCAACTCGTGCTGCGAGTGGGATGCCACGATCTGGTGGAACCGGTCCGGGTCATACCCGCCGGTGGCCCAATAGTTCGGCACGTCATCGCCTCGTTCGGAGGTACCCACGCTGGCCGGTTGCGCGGTGCGCTCCGCGTACCTGATCGAGACGAGGAACGCGTCGAGCGCATGACGGCGCGCGGCGGCGAGCCGCCCCTGGTGGGTTGCCCCGCCGATCGCCCACCCGGCAAGGGCGACCACGGCGCCAACCGCCACGACTGGGCCAAACGCTGACGGCGCGGTGTTCCCAGCGACCGCCCCGAACCCGACAAGGGCCGCTATGGCGAGCGCGACGAGTGCTGGGATGCCCTTGATCTGGCTGGTCTGTTTCTCGATCCGGGCTGCCTCCGCCTTGGTGGGGCTGGTCTCTAGGAGGCGCCGGTATTGCCCGCGTTCGTCGTCCGTGAGCAGTGCTTCGTCGACCGCTTCGCTCGCTCGTGTCACCCGTCGTCCCTTGCTTGGTCTGGGCCGCTGTGCCCGCCTTGCTTCGCCTGCCGTCCTACCCTACCATCGGGTCACGCTGTTACCAGTTACCGCGTTACCGGAGGATCTGGACCATGACCGAGCCCACCGCCGAGCAGCGCGCCCAGGCCGCCGCCGAGTCCCTGGCCGCCGAGGGTATCGGCGTCGATGCACGCAAGGTGCGTGAACGGGCCGGTGTGCGCATGTCTGTCGCGACCGCGGTCGCCCGCCAGTGGAACGAGCGAGAGGCCGCTACCACAGTGGTCGCTCCCCCGGTGCCTGCCGTAGTCACCACCCGATTCGAGGCGATCTGGCGCGAGGCGTTCACCGCGGCCACCGAGCAGTTCGCCGCGGAGCGCGCGGGCTGGCAGCAGCGCCTGGAGGACGCCGCCGCGGAGGTCGAGTCCGCGAACGAGGACCTGGACGCCGCGACGGCGAAGGCGGAGCAGGCGCACGCGGACGCCGCGAAGATGGCCGAGCACGCCAAGTCCCTGGCCGCTGACCTGGAAGAGGCCCAGGCGGCGCTCGGCGCCGAGCGGGAGGCCGCCCGGGTCGCGGAACGCGCGCAAGCCGCTGCCGAGGCGAAGGCCGCCGCCGCGGAGGGGTTGCTCGCCGGGATGCGCGAGTCGCTGGCCGCGATCCGCCGCGAGGCGCCCACCGCCGACGCCTAGGCCAGCGCCGCCAGCATCGCAGCGTCCGCCGCCCCCTGGTCCAGGCGGGCGTACAGGTCGGTGAGCAGGGTCGCGAACATCTCGTCGTGGTCGGCGGCCACCGTGTGCGCCACCTCGTGGATCGCCGCCGCGAGCAGTACCCGCCGCGACGCCCGATCGAACGGCTTGTAGGCGAGCCGCCCGTCCGCGTCCAGGGGGTTGAGCGCGTACACGAACCCGGCGTGCACCCGGCGGGTGTTCGCGCGGACGTCCTTGTCGAACGTGACCCCGATCGTCCAGTCGATCGTCCCGCCCCCGGCCAGCAGCGCATCGACCGCGCAGGTCAGCGCCGCCTTCCACACGAGCAGGACCCGGCGGCGCTGCCCGCCGCGCCCCCACGTGTACGGGTTCCACGCCTGGACCGCCTTGGTGTTGCGCTTCTTCGCGTCGGTGAACAGGTACACGTCGCAGCCGATCGGGCTGACGGGGGCGGCCCACCCCTCGCCCTGGTAGGCGTCAACCATCGTCGGTGTCGCGCCGGTGTCCTGGGCGGTGGCCGCGCGCGGCGGCGCGAACGCGGCCACCACCGCGGCCCGTTCGACGGCTGGATCCGGCGTCTCGCAGCCGGAGTCGGAGTCGATGGTGTCGTCGGTGTCCGGGGCGATGTCGGTGCCGGAGGTGATGAACCCGCCGGAGTGCACCCGCACCGCGACCGGCTCGACCGTCTCGAAAGCCTTGGCCTTGTTGGTCACTAGCGCGTCGGTGAACGCGCTTAGGGTGGAACGGAACGGCTCACGCAGCGCGTCCCGGGACGCGACCAGCACGGTGCGTGCCATCGATGGGGTCAGGTCCACCTGGACCTGGTTGCCGCCCCCGATCCAAGTGCGGAACATCAGCAGCCCACCGACCAGCACGGATACCGACCCGTACCCGTCGGAGACGTACACCTTGGCCCACTCGGTGTCCCCGTCACGCAGGATGCGCCGGGCCCGGACGGGGCGCTCCCCCGGCCAGACGCGATGCCCGTTCACGTAGACCGGCACGGTGAACACGGAACCAGACACCAGTCCGTCCAGCGCCCAGCGCAGATGCCGCTCCTCGCCCTCGCCCGTGAGCACGGTGACGATCTGGAACGTGCAGCCCGGCAGATCCTCGCCGACCTCGGTGATCTCGTAGGTGCCGCCCTGCCCGGTCACCCGCAGGGTGCCGGTGGCGATGGTGTACGACTCCTGCGCGAAGCAGGTGATGATGCGGGCACGCCCGTACCCACCGATGGTGTCCTCGGCGGTCTTGGTGGTCTCCCCCAGCGCGAAGAACACGTCTTCGAGCACCCGGCGGGTCATCCCGATCCCGTCGTCGGCGAACGTGACGACCACCCGGTCGGTGTCGTCGCGGGCAATGGTGACGTCGATGCGGGTCGCGTGCGCGTCCAGGGCGTTCTGCAGCAGTTCGCGCCAGACCGCTTCCTGCCAGTTCGAGTACAGGCGCAGTTCGGCGCGGAAGAACGAGGCCGGGACGGTCACGGTCTGGATCGACATGCGGGGAGTCCTCCGGGGTCACCTGTCCGGGCGTTCCGGGCGGCTACCGGCTATGTGGGAAGGCCCTGCCGGGTGCTCCGCGCCCGGCAGGCGGCGTCTCCCCCACCCTCTGGCCTGCGCCGTCATTCGTCCGGTCGGTCCCGGACACCGGAGTGGCGAGATCCGGGTAGTCGGTTCACCCTCGTACTCTGATGCCCTTGGTAATGGGCGTTACCAGAATCCAGCGACGGCGACCCACAGGACGGCTCGAAATGGTGGAAACCAGGCAAAACGCCACACACGTGGTCGGCGGCTTCGCCCAGATCGATCCTGCGCGTCGCTCCGCCCAGTTGGCGTGGCTGCACCAGGCCGCCGTGGAGGTGTCCCAGGACGCGCTGAGCGAGGCGACCCGGCGGCACTATGCCTCCGACTGGCGCCGGTTCACCGGCTGGGCGCGGTCGGTGGGGATGCCCGCCCTGCCCGCCAGCGTGGACACCGTGCTCGCCTACGTCGCGGACATGGCACTGACCGTCAAGCCGGACGGCACGCCAGCGTTTGCGGCCTCCAGCGTGCGGCGCCACCTGGCGTCCATCAACCACTTCCACTCCGAGGGCGGGCACCGCTCCCCCACCACCGACCCGCAGGTGGCGATGTTCATGAAGGGGCTGCGTAACCGCCGTCAGGAACGTCCCCGGCGCATGCGGGCGCTGCTGCTGGCCGATGTGCGCGCGGTCTTGCAGGCCATGACGTACAACACCTGGCCGCACGGGATCGCCGCGACGCGGGACGCGTTCATCGTGCTGGCCGGATTCGCCGGGGCGTTCCGCCGCTCCGAGCCCGCCGCGCTGCACCACGGAGACCTGACCTGGAACGCGTACGACGGGCTGCACGTGCTCATCGCCCGGTCCAAGACCGACCAGGCCGGAGAGGGAGTCACCGTGCTGCTGCCATACGGGCAGTCCCCACAGACCTGCCCGGTGTGCGCGTACATCCGCTGGGCCCGGCTGGTCGAGATCCACCGCCGCGGCGGCACCGACGAACGGGCCCGGCTCATGGCCGCCGTGTTCGCCACCCCCGCCTGGGAGGACTGGACACACATCTGCCGGGAAGGGGTCCCCGACCTGCCCGCCCACTTGCCGGTCGTCCACCCCGTGTACCGCGCGGTGATCAAGGACGGCCCGCTGAGCGGGGACGCCCTGCACGCCGTGGTGCAACGCCGCGCCGCCGCGGCTGGGTTCCGCACCCTGGTCGGGTTCCACTCGCTGCGCGCCGGGTTCGTCACCCAGGCCCGACGCAACGGGGCCAGCCTGCGCTCGATCAAACAGCAGTCACGGCACGCAACTGACGCGACGGTCGAGGTGTACGACAGAGACCTGCCCGGCCTCGGCAACGCGGTCACGGACCTGGGCCTATGACGTCATCCCTCGACGCGCACCAGCGCACGATCGATCTGTTTGCGGACTGGTGCCGGGCCACCGGACGCGACCGGTTTCCCGACGACCCTGCCAGCATCGATGCGTTCTTCGCCCAGGTGCCCGTCCGGGCGGTCACCCGCAACGCACGCACGACGATGTTGCGTGCCGACTACCAGGCCGCACACCGGCAGTTCCCGGTGCCGCACTCCCCTACCGCATCAGCGGTACGGTCCGGGGACGGGTGGCTCACCGTGACCGAGGCGGTGCGTCGGTGCCCGACCACGTCCCTGCTCGGAGTCGCCGGGCGCCGCGACGCGCTCGTGCTGGTCCTGCTCGATGCCGGTGCGACCCGCCACGAGGTGCGCCGCCTGACTCCGGACGCCGTCGACGTGCTCGGGTGGCGCGTCGCTCGGTTCCCCGTGCCGGTCTCCGACTCCCCCGCCACCTGCCCTCGCTGTGTCCTTACCCGCTGGCTTGCTCTGGCCGCCACGCTTCCCCCGCACGGGTGGCGCGGTGAAACCCAGGAGGTGGTGTTCACTCCCCCACCGGACGGGCATGACTGCGCCGCCGAGGTGGACCCGCGCTGGCGCCGCACCGCCCACCTGATCCCGTCCATCGACCGGCACGGGTGGACCGGGTACACACCCCTGTCGCGGCGGTATATCTCCCGCATCGTTGCGACCCGGATGAGCGTAACCGCGCCCGACTGGGTCAACTCCGTCACCGTTGCCGGGGCCCCAGCCGAGCCAGAAGCGACGCCCCCGCCCCGGGTCCCGTTGCCGGTCACGACGTGGCAGCGCACCGACCTCAAACCGGTCACCGACGAACTGGACGCGCTGCTGGACAGACTGGACCGGGAGGCGGGGGCGCTGGCCGACCAAATCGGGCACATGCTCGACGGGTGAGCCCGGACAAGTAGGTGGTGCACCTTGCTCGCACCCGACCCCCGGAGCCCGCCATGACCACCATCGACACCAACGGCGCCCTGCACGACAGCCTTGGCCAGTACGCCACCAAGGGCGCCCCCGCTGCCGGGTACGACCTGGGTGACGCGCTCGTCGCGACCGCACACGCGCAACAGTCTGAGGCCGCCATCGGCGGGCCCGCCGCGATGAGCGCAGCGAAGGCCGCCCTATGGCAGACCGCCCTGGCCGAGGACGCCCCCGACCTGTATGGGGAGGAGGACGACGACGGCTACCACGAGTGCTACCTGTGCGGCACGGAGAGCCCGTCCGGGGAGATCGACGCGCACATGCGCAACAATCACCCGCAGTACACGACCGGGCTGACCGGCGACGACATTGATCCCGACTCAAAGGCGACGGTGGAGGCCGACTTCGAGCGATGGGCGGCCGAGCACGCCGACGCGGTCGCGGCGTTCACCCAGACCGTGGACGACCCGGACGGCGGCACCCCCGCCGAGGCCCTGGGCCGCAACTGGTGGCGGACCCGCAACGGACTCGACGGCGGCTTCGAGGACCTGCTCGCCGACGACCCGGCGTACGTGGAGGCCCAGCGTGAGCACCAGCGTCGGCAGGACGAACTTGGCGCCGCGCAAATCGCACTCAACGACGCATACCGAGCCGCCGAGCGGGCCAACAATGCGTCGTCGCCTGCGGAGCAGCGGTACGCCGAAGCGCAAGCGCGGGTGACGGACGCAACGGAGGCTGCGCGAGCGAAGCCACTCGACGTGCTGCGCGCGAAGGCCGCCGCCGCGGACGCCGAGTGGCGCCGCAACTATGGAGCCGGGTACATGAAGTTGCACGACGGACGGTCCACTGCGAAGACGTACGGCGAGGCACAAGCCAGGGAGGACCGCGCCCAGGCCGCGAAGGTGGCTGCAGACCGGGCCGTGCACCGCGCCGAGGCGTTGACCGCGCTCGCCGCAGCGACCCCGGTCCACCCGGCGTACGTGTACGTAGGCGATGACGGGCTCGTCCACGTGGACTGACACCGCGCCCCGCACCGGTCCGCGACACGCCGACGAAATCGAAATGGCGCGGACCGGGTGCCACCTCGCTGTACGCCCTGGTCGTCACTGTCTGAACCCTCCCGGCCCACCCGATTGCGCTCCCACCTGCGTGCTAGCAGGCGCGGCTTGCTTGCTAGCACCTGGCCGAACACGCTCGGCGCCCCGCCCGCGACATGGTTCACAGCGCCACGTCGACCGCGTTCCGATCAGGCCCACGACGGGTGTTCGTCCCAGTACGTTGGCCCGTGCCCGCGTCGGCGTGCACGGCACAGCGTGAACGGAAGGCGCGGCTGGGAACGGTCAATGCCGGTCCCTTACCCGGTACCCTGCCGTGCCCTCCAGCATGCCGCGCGGGGCATGCTGACCAGCACCGATATGCACAGGGCCTGTGGACAGCAGAGTCGTCCGCTCCCCCGGTTGAGCGAAGGAGCATCGTCGGCACCCGACGAACGTCCAGGGCGCGAGCCGGGTCGCGCGGCATGCCCGAGCCCGCGGACCGGACTACACCCCCGCCCGTTCGGACGCCTGCTCACGCCCCGCTCCAGCCCGCCGCCAGGTGACGCGCTGCGACCGCTAGCAAGCAAGCAAGCGATTTGTCTCTCTGTCTGCCTGGGCCGAGTGCCGCTTGCTTGCTAGCACCCCGGGAGCAGGCCCAGCCGCTTGGCACGCTATTTTTTCCGGCTCATCCCTGCGCTGCCCTGACCAGGGGAAACACGCAGAAGGATGACGACACGCACCGGTGTCCGGTGCAGCGATCGAAATACCTCCGTGTGGTTTGATGTCGCCATGAGCACGACATCGACGGAACGAAAGCGGGGTCGGCCCGCGCAGTGGGGCGAGCGGACCCAGGTTCTGATCCGCGTGGCACCCGACCTGCGTGACCACCTCGTCACCCGCGCTCGAGACCTTGGCTACAAGACCCTGAGCGACTACGCCTGGACCCTCCTGAGCGAGGGGTCCGGCTATGACGGTGAGGTGCCCACGCCGTCTCCTGTGTACGGAAAGGCCCCCGCGGGCTCCGCCGTGCAGGCCACCGCGGACGGTTACGTTCCCGGCCTCGCCCCGTACGCAACGCGGGTACAGGTCGCTGTCCGGCTCACCGCTGACATGCACACCTTCTTGCAGGAGAAGGCTGTCCGCCTGGGCTTTGAGTCACTGTCCGGGTACGCGTGGGCGCTGCTCAACGAAGAGTCCGGTTTCGACGGCGCGGCGCCGCAGCCCCGCGTCGATGTCCGGAAGGGATACCAGATGACCGCATAAGGAAGGCCCCCGCTCACGCGGGGGCCTTCCTGAAGAGTTCTGCGCTGTACCAGCAGCGCCCCTCTGAAGTTCTTCGCTCCTCTCCCCTGCCAGGGAGTTGAGCGTCGTACCCGTGACGATCGGCCCCCCTCGAAGAGCGCCTTTCGTTGCCCTCCCCTCAGGAAGGCACCTTCATGGTACCAACACGCCCTGACCCGGTCATGTCTGGACCCCGTCGTGTCGGCGTTTCTCGCTCCCGAAGGCGTCCCCGCACCCGCCGGTTCCGCCGTTTTTGGACGGCGCCGATCCCCGACGGCGGCTACGCCCGCATCCCGACGTGGGGTTCACGGGAGCGGTGGATCGCGGCGGTCACCGAACACGCCGCGCAGCAACCGACATGGACCCGCAAGCGGCGCACCACGTTCGTCTCAGTGGCCCGCGCGCTGGCCGAGCACGCCGACGGTGCAACCGGACGCGGCGTGTCCATCGCGAACGCCACTCTCGCGCGCAACCTCAACGTCGAGGTGCGAACCGTGCAACGGCACTTGCACGACCTCGGCGCGTCCGGCTTGGTCGTGACCGTCGACGAAGGCCGCCACCTGACCCGTGACGAGCGCATCACCGCCTACGAGGCGACTGAGAGGGTCCTGATCCGCAAGGCCGCCACACGCGCCCTGACTCTCCCCCGCACCGCCGTGACCTGCACAAAGAGAAATGTCGCCCCACCCACTGCGTCAGCAGTGGGTATTGATGTTGCGTTTGGGGATCTCACCAACGCGCGGCGCGCGCGAGCGCGGAAACCCGCCTCAAAGCCACGAGAACCCCGTTCGTTGCCTCTTCAGCGACTCGCTGCTCAGATCGTGCAGCGTCTGGGCTGGCTTGCCCGCACCACGCACATCGGCGCGCTCTGCGACGTTCTCCAGCGCTGCGGGATCGATCCGCTGGTCTGGTCGGCGCACGACGTGATTTCCGCAATCGACGGCTGGCACACTCGGTGCCGCCGAACTTCGGTGGCAGCGCAAGCCACGAACCGGCTTGGGTGGTTCACCTGGGCCCTGCGCGAGGCGCTGGCCGACGGGTACGTTCCGGGCTCGGTGCGCCGGACTGCAGCCCGTGCGGAGCGAGCCCGGCGTCAGGCGCTGAGTGAAGCGCAGCAGCGGGAATGGGAAATGGCCCCACGTGTGGACCCGTCGTCCTGCCCCGCCGCTATCCGTGCGGTGCGTATCGCCCTTGACGCTAGCGCGCATGCACGGGCCGTTCGAGCCGCGCGGGCAGCCTCACCAAGGCTCCCCTAGCACCCTGTCCCCTCTGGGTCCCCTCCACTCCCCTGTCCCAGCAGGACCGACCACCGCCCCCAACAGGACGCGGTGAAGCGACCCGACTTGCGCCGTCCACTACTCCGCTGAAAGACAGCGATCGCGGCACAAGGGCGAGTTGGCCCCATGTCGTGAGCGCTAGCAAGCAAGCAAGCAAGGTCTCACTTTCGCGGCCAACGCCAACGGGGCGCTAGCAAGCAAGCACGCCGCCCCAGCGATGGACTATGGCGGTTCCAATCCGCTAGCAAGCAAGCAAGCAAGCAAGCAGAGGAAGGTCGCGTTCTAGCGCCCTGCCCCAGGGCGCTAGCAAGCAAGCGGGGGCAGCCGCTGGCTGAGGCGACGGGC
>BCWJ01000044.1 GCA_001592145.1 Xylanimicrobium pachnodae JCM 13526 = NBRC 107786
CTCGGAACCGCAGGATTCTGCGGTTCCGAGCCTCTGTGTCTGGCGCTAGACCTCGAACCGGTAGCCGGCTCCGGGGTGCGTGAGGATGTGCCGGGGGTGGGCCGGGTCCTGTTCGAGCTTGCGGCGCAGCTGGGCACAGTAGACGCGGAGGTAGTGGGTCTCGGTCTCGTAGGCGGGTCCCCATACCTCGTGGAGCAGCTGCAGGCGGCCGACCATCCGGCCGCGGTTGCGGACGAGGACCTCGAGCATGGCCCACTCGGTGGGGCTCAGGCGCACCTCGGACCCGGCCCGTTCGACGACGCGGCGGGCGAGGTCGATGCGCAGGTCACCGGCATCGACGATGGCCTCGCCGTCCTCTGTGGCGGGTGCTGACCGGCGCACTGCGGCCCGTAGCCGTGCGAGCAGCTCGTTCATCGCGAAGGGCTTGGTGACGTAGTCGTCGGCACCGGCGTCGAGAGCGTCGACCTTGTCGTCGCCGAGCTGGCGGGCCGAGAGCACGACGATGGGCACGCGGCTCCAGCCGCGGACTCCGGCGATGACATCGAGCCCGGGGAGATCGGGCAGGCCGAGGTCGAGGAGGATGACGTCGGGGCTGGCCGCCGCGGCGGCATCGAGCGCCGCGACGCCCGTGCCGACGACGGTGACGTCCCAGCCGTGGGCGCGCAGGTTGATCGCGAGCGCGCGGGCGAGGCCGGCGTCGTCGTCGACGACGAGGACCCGGTTGCCGGTCATGGTGCCGTCCGAGGCGGTTCGCCGCTCGGAGCGGATGCGCGGGGCATGGTGATGACCATCGTCAGGCCTCCGCCCGGGGTGTCCTCCGCGGTGACGACGGCGCCGACCGCTCGGGCAAGCCCGTCGGCGACGGCCAGGCCGAGGCCCAGCCCGTCGCCGGTGGTGTCTCCGAGCCGCTGGAACGCGGCGAACATGGTCTGCTTCCGCTCGTCGGCGACGCCCGGTCCGGTGTCGACGACGCGGAGCTCGACGTCGTCGTGACCGGCGGCTGCCGCGACGTGGACGCGGGTTCCGGAGGGGGCATGGCGTACGGCGTTCGAGACGAGGTTGGCGACGACGCGTTCGAGCAGGCCGGGGTCGGTGAGGACCAGGGGGAGGTCTTCGGGCACGTCGAGCTGGATGCGGTCGAGCCAGGGCTCGACGGCGGCGGGTACGACCTCTTCGAGGGAGGCGGCGCGCAGCGCGGGCTGGACGGCGCCGGTCTGGAGCCGGGACAGGTCGAGCAGGTTGTCGATGAGGCGTTCGAGACGCCGGGTCGACTCGGCGATGGTGTGCTCCAGGGCCTCGGTGTCCTCGGCGTCCAGGGCGACCTCTGGGGCGGTGAGGCCGTCCACGGCGGCGCGGATCGCGGCGAGCGGGGTGCGTAGGTCGTGGGAGACGGCGGCGAGGAGCGCCGTGCGGGTGGCCTCGGCCTGTTCGAGGGTGGCGGTCTGGGCGGCGGCCTCGCGCAGGCGGCGGTGCTCGAGCACGACGCCCGCTTGCGCCCCGAAGGCTTCGACGGCCCAGCGGTCGCTGGCGGGCAGGGCACGGCCGTGCAGCACGAGGCGGTGGCGGTCGTCGATACTGATCACCGTCTGGTCGTCGGTGGTGGGGGCGGCGGTGGTGGAGGTGCGGTGAGCCGCCGCGATGGTCTGCCACTCGTTCTGCTCATCCGTTCGGACGTCCAGCAGCGCGGCGTCGAGGCCGAACGACTCGGAGAGCCGCTCCACGACCGCTTGTGCGGTGTCCTCTCCCGACAGCACCGAGCGCGACAGGGCCGCCAGCGTCGAGGCCTCGGCGCGGGCCCGATAGGCCTCGACGGTGCGTCGCGCGGCCAGGTCGACGACGGACGCGACGGCGACGGCGACCACCACGAACACGCCGAGCGCGACGAGCTCGCCCGGGCTGGCCACGGTGAACCGCCCTGTCGGTGCGGTGAAGAACCAGTTCAGGCACGCGAACGAGACCACCGAGGCGGCCAGAGCCGGCCACGACCCGCCCAGGAGGGCGACCCCGACCACGAGTGCGAGGAAGAACATCAGCGGGCTGGACAGATCTCCTGGCCCGCCGTCGGCCATCAGCAGCAGGGCGGTCAACAGGCACGGTCCGACGGTGGCTCCAGCCCATCCGAGCCCGCGGCGCAGGGGCGACAGCGTCGACCACCGGGACCGAGAACGGCGACCCGCCCCGGCGCTCTCGTGATCGACGAGGTGGACGTCGATGCCGTGCGAGCGTCGGGCGATCTCGGCGCTGGTGGAGCCGAGGAGCGCCTGCCGCCACCGGGAGTGCCGGGAGACCCCGGCGACGATCATGGTCGCGTTGACCGCTCGCGCGAACTCGGCGACGGCGGTGGCGACATCCTCGCCGAGGACGGTGTGGAAGGTGCCGTCCAGGGACTCGGCGATCTCGCGCTGGTGGGCGATGGCCGCCGGGGTGGCCGAGGGCAGCCCGTCGGTCGGCAGCACGTGGACGGCCAGAAGCTGCGACCCTGCGGCCCGCTGTGCGATCCGGGCACCGCGGCGCAGCAGCGTCTCGCTCTCGGGGCCGCCGGTGACGGCGACGACGACGCGTTCCCGTGTGGGCCAGGCACCGGTGATGGCGTGGTCGGAGCGGTAGCGGGTCAGGGCGTCGTCCACCCGGTCGGCCAGCCACAGCAGCGCCAGCTCCCGCAGCGCGGTGAGGTTTCCCTCCCGGAAGTAGGAGCGCAGCGAGGCGTCGATCTGCTCGGCGCGGTACACGTTGCCGTGGGCCAGCCGGCGGCGTAGCTGCTGGGGGGACAGGTCGACGAGCTGGATCTGGTCGGCGTCGCGCACCACCTGGTCGGGCACGGTCTCCTGCTGGCGCACCCCCGTGATGGCCTCGACGTCGTCGACCAGCGATGCCAGGTGCTGCACGTTGATGGTGGTGAGCACGTCGATGCCGGCGTCGAGCAGCTCGTGCACGTCCTGCCAGCGTTTCGCGTGCTTCGACCCGGGCGCGTTGGTGTGGGCGAGCTCGTCCACGAGAGCGACCTGGGGCATGCGTGCGAGCAGTGCCGGGGTGTCCATCTCGGTCAAGGTGGTGCCGCGGTAGGCGACCTCTCGGCGCGGGATCACCTCGAGGTCGCCCACCTTGGCTGCGGTGGCCGCGCGCTGGTGCGTCTCCACGATGCCGACGACGACGTCCGTGCCACGCAACCCACGACGGTCGCCCTCGTCGAGCATGGCGAAGGTCTTACCCACGCCGGGTGCGGCGCCCAGGTAGACCGTCAACCGCCCGCGCCTCGGGCGCGGCTCCTGCCCTGGTTCGTCCGCGCCGGTGGCGTGGGAAACCGGGCCGTCGTACGGCGCGTCGTTGGTGCTCACGGAGTGATGGTGCCCTACTCGAGGCCCGCAAGGGCGAGGTTCACGGCCAGGACGTCGACCACCGGGTCGCCCAGGGCGCCCAGCGGCCGCCCCTGGGTGTGCTCGGCGACCACCCGCGAGACCGCCGCGGGGTCGAGGTGCCGTGCCGCGGCCACCCGTGCCACCTGCAGCCGCGCGTACGCGGGCGAGATGTGCGGGTCCAGGCCCGAGGCGGAGGCCGTGACCGCGTCCGCCGGCACCTCCTCGGGTGCGACCGAGTTCTCGGCCGCCACCGCGGCCTGACGCTCCGCGATCGTCGCGGCCAGGTCCGCGTTGTTCGGACCCAGGTTGGAGCCGCCGGAGGCGAGGGTGTCGTACCCGTCGCCCGCGACGGACGGCCGCCCGTGGAACCACTGCGGGCCGGTGAAGTCCTGCCCGATCAGGGTGGAGCCCACGGCGTCGGTGCGGCTCGTGGTGTGTTCGCCCGCGGCGTCGAGCAGCGAGCCGTTGGCCTGCCACGGGAAGACGACCTGGATGACGCCGGTCATGGCCAGCGGGTAGGCCAGGCCGAGCACGACGGTGAAGGCGAGCAGGACGCGCAGGCCCGCCAGGGAGTGCCGCCACAGCCCGGCCAGGCCGGACACGACGGTAGGGGTAGGAGCGGTGGTCATGGTCAGACTCCGGGGATCAGGGAGACGAGCAGGTCGATGAGCTTGATCCCGAGGAACGGGGCGATCAGGCCGCCGACGCCGTAGATCAGCAGGTTGCGGCGCAGCAGCACGTCGGCCGCCGCGGGGCGGTAGCGCACGCCACGCAGGGACAGCGGGATGAGCGCGATGATGATCAGCGCGTTGAAGATGACCGCCGAGAGGATCGCCGACTGCGGCGACGACAGGTGCATCACGTTGAGCACGCCGAGCTGCGGGAACAGACCCACGAACATCGCGGGCAGGATGGCGAAGTATTTCGCGACGTCGTTGGCCACCGAGAAGGTCGTCAGGGCGCCGCGCGTGATGAGCAGCTGCTTGCCGATCTGGACGATCTCGATGAGCTTGGTCGGGTCCGAGTCGAGGTCGACCATGTTGCCGGCCTCCTTGGCCGCGGACGTGCCCGTGTTCATGGCCACGCCCACGTCCGACTGGGCGAGGGCCGGTGCGTCGTTCGTCCCGTCACCGGCCATGGCGACCAGGCGCCCACCGCTCTGCTCGCGCCGGATGTAGGCGAGCTTGTCCTCCGGGGTGGCTTCCGCGAGGAAGTCGTCCACGCCGGCCTCGGCGGCGATCGCCTGCGCGGTGAGCCGGTTGTCACCCGTGACCATCACGGTGCGGATACCCATGGCGCGCAGCTCGTCGAACCGCTCGCGCATGCCCTCCTTGACGACGTCCTTGAGGTGGACGACGCCCAGGACGCGGGCTGGGGCCTCACCCAGCTGCTCGGCGACCACGAGCGGGGTGCCACCGCTGCGCGAGACGTCCTCGACCAGCTCGGCGAGATGCGCCTCGACGTCCTCGGGCAGGCGCGCCCCCGTCGAGCGCACCCAGCCGCGCACCGCGGACCCGGCTCCCTTGCGCAGGCGGAAGGGCTCCCCGTCCAGGTCCAGATCCACCCCGGACATGCGGGTGTGGGCGCTGAACGGAACCAGCACGGCGTCGACGGGCAGCGCGGCGCCGGCGCCGATCGAGTGCTCGGCCAGGTCGACGATCGAGCGGCCCTCCGGCGTCGTGTCGGCGAGCGAGGAGAGTCGGGCCGCGACGGCAAGCTCGGTCCGGGTGACCTCACCGACCGGCTCCAGCCGGGCAGCGCGGCGATTGCCGTAGGTGATCGTCCCGGTCTTGTCCAGCAGCAGCACGTCCACGTCTCCGGCGGCCTCGACCGCGCGACCCGACATCGCCAGCACGTTGCGCTGCACCAGGCGGTCCATGCCGGCGATGCCGATGGCGCTCAGCAGCGCACCGATCGTCGTCGGGATGAGGCACACCAGCAGGGCGACGAGCACCAGCACGGACTGCTTCTGGCCCGAGTACACCGCGAACGGCTGCAGCGTGGCCACGGCCAGCAGGAACACGATCGTGAGCGACGTCAGCAGTACACCCAGCGCGATCTCGTTGGGCGTGCGCTGGCGTTCGCTGCCCTCGACCAGGGCGATCATCCGGTCCACGAACGTGGCACCCGCTGCCGCGGTGATGCGCACCACGATCCGGTCCGAGAGCACCACGGTGCCCCCCGTCACGGCCGAGCGGTCACCGCCGGACTCACGGATCACCGGGGCGGACTCGCCGGTCACGGCCGACTCGTCCACCGACGCGACGCCCTCGATCACGTCGCCGTCGCCGGGGATCGTCTCCCCGGCCTCGACCACCACGACGTCGCCGACCCGCAGCGACGCCGAGGGGACGACCGTGGTCTCCAGCAGGTCCAGACGGCTGCCGAAATCCAGGGTGTCCTGGCCGGCCACGACCTTGCGGGCCGTCGTCTGGCGCTGCGTCGCACGCAGCGTCGAGGCCTGCGCCTTGCCGCGGGCCTCGGCGATCGACTCGGCGAGGGCCGCGAACAGGACCGTGAACCACAGCCAGACGGTGACCCACCACGCGAACACGCTCGGGTCGACGATCGAGAGCACCGTGGTGAACACCGCGCCGATCTCGACGACGAACGTCACCGGCTGATGGCGCAGCACCCGCGGGTCGAGCTTGCGCACGGCGCCGGGGAGCGCGGCACGCACCTGCGCCCAGCTCAGGGCTCGTCCGGCGCGCACTCGCGGTGTGTGCGGCGGGGTGCCGTCTCCGGGGTGGCCCGCGGGGGCGGGGCTGGTGGGAAGGGCAAGAGCAGTGCGGTTCACGACAGGGACTCCACGACGGGACCGAGGGACAGGACGGGGATGAAGGTCAGGCCCACGACGACGAGCGTCACGGCGCCGACCAGACCGACGAACAGCGGCCGGTGGGTGGGTAGCGTGCCGGCGCTCGCGGGGACCGTGTTCTGGCTGGCCAGACGGCCTGCCAGGGCGAGGACCAGCGCGATCGGCACGAACCGCCCGACGAGCATGGCCAGGCCGGTCATCGTGTTGAAGTACGGGGTGCCCGCCGCCAGGCCGGCGAAGGCCGAGCCGTTGTTGTTGCTGGCGGACGTGAAGGCGTACAGCACCTCGGACAGGCCGTGCGGTCCGGCCTCCTGGATGCCGGCCAGGCCGGGGCCGGTCACCACGGAGATCGCGCTGCCCAGCAGGACGGCCGCCGGGACCGTGAGCACGTACAGGGCGACCAGGGTGATCTCCCCGCGGCCGATCTTCTTGCCGGCGTACTCGGGGGTGCGGCCCACCATGAGGCCCGCGATGAACACGGTGAGGACGGCCAGGACGAGCATCCCGTACAGGCCGGAGCCGACACCGCCCGGTGCGACCTCGCCCAGCATCATGGTGAACATCGCCACGCCGCCGCCCGGTGCGGTCAGCGAGTCGTGCATGGAGTCCACCGCGCCGGTAGAGGTGCCCGTGGTCGCCGCGCCGAACAGCGCGGTTCCCGCAAGCCCGAACCGGGCCTCCTTGCCCTCCATGGCGGCGCCCGCGAGCGAGGGGGCCAGGCCGGGGCCGGCGAGCTCCGCCCAGGTCAGCAGGCCCGTCGCGACGGTCCACAGACCGGTCATGACGCCGAGGATCGCCCAGCCCTGACGTCGGTCACCGACCATCAGGCCGAAGGTTCGCGGCAGCGCCGAGGGGATGAGCAGGATGAGGAAGATCTCGACCAGGTTCGTCAGCGCGTTGGGGTTCTCGAACGGGTGGGCCGAGTTCGCGTTGAAGAACCCGCCGCCGTTGGTGCCCAGGACCTTGATGACCTCCTGCGAGGCGACGGGGCCGCCGAGGGCCTGCTGCGTCTCACCGGTGATCGTCGTGATCGCGGTGTGCGGGTCGAGCGACTGGATGACGCCGTTGGCGGCGAGCACGAGGGCGCCCACGACGGCGATCGGCAGCAGGATGCGCAGGGCGCCGCGCGTCAGGTCGCTCCAGAAGTTGCCGATGCGGGCGTCCGTCCCGGAGCGGGCGAGACCGCGCACCAGCGCGATCGCGACGGCCATGCCGACGGCTGCCGAGACGAAGTTCTGCACGGTCAGGCCCGCCATCTGCAGCAGGTGACCGGCGGCCGCCTCGCCGGAGTACGACTGCCAGTTGGTGTTGGTTGTGAAGCTGACGGCGGTGTTCCAGGCCGTGGCAGGGTCCAGGCCGGAGAAGCCCAGATTCCACGGCAGGTGCGCCTGCAGGCGGCCCAGCGCGTAGAGCAGCAGGACCGAGGCGAGGGAGAAGCCCAGCAGTGAGAGCAGGTAGGTGCTCCAGCGCTGCTCGGCGTCGGGGTCCACGCGCAGGGTGCGGTACCAGGCGCGTTCGACGCGGGTGTGGTGGGGGGAGGAGTAGACGCGGGCCATGTAGGCCCCGAGCGGAAGGTGGACGGCGGCCAGCAGGACCAGCAGGATGCCGAACTGCCCGATGGCGGCCCAGACGGTGGCGGTCATGGGCGGCTCACCGTGCCCGACCGCTGTGCAGCAACGCGTACAGCAGGTAGCCGAGAAGGGACAGGGTCAGTGCCAGGGCGACGATGTCGAGGGCGTTCACGAACGGTCCCCCTCGTGTCGGCGGGCGATGACGGCGATCGCGGCGAAGAAGGCCACGGTCAGCGCGATGTATGCCAGGTCGGTCATGGCCCCTGGTCTACGTGCCCGGCGTCGGCCCCGGCGCCGGTCCTGACGGAACCTTGACGGCCACCTCGGGCGCCCTGACAGGACCTTGACGGGTGAGGCCGCCGTGGCAGGCGGTCGGTACCGAGAACCGGTGGGGGAGGCGGCCGCGCACACCCGGTCCCGTGCCCGGCGGTGGCCCCGTGCCAGGATGGATGCCATGGCCGATGACGGCATCCCGCCCAGGCGTTCGCGCGTGACCGTGGTCGCGTGCTGCATCCTCGTCGCCGGTGTGGTGTGCGCGGGGATCGGAGCGTGGAGGCTGCGGATGGCGGGCAGCGCCTCGTTCGGGTGGTTCGCGTACGCGCCCCTGTCCGAAGGGTCCTTCCCGGCAGTCCTGTTCCCGGGTGCGCTGGCGGTCGTCCTGATCGCCGTCGGGGCGTTGTGCGTGGGCCTGGGCGCCGGGATCCTCCTTGGACGGCGCAGCCGCTGACGACGGAGGCGGTGCCCGGCGCTCACGGTCGGTAGCCCAACCTGCCACGCGTGGCAGCCAGGATGACCGCGGCCACGGCGGTGGCGCCGACCAGGAGAACGATCTGGAACTCCTCGGCGTCCAAGCCAGGGAACATGTCCGCGCCCAGCACCGAGGCGAAGTTGTTGAGGCTCGCGTGCAGGATCATCGCCATCGGCAGGGACTGTCCGGTGCGGTTGAACACCCAGGTCATGACGATGTTGAACGCGATGCAGAACCCGATGAAGACGACAGGTCGCGACCAGGACGCGTCGGGCCATCCGCCCCACTCGGTGAGGAACAGGGGCAGGTGCCACACCGCCCACAGGGGACCCAGCACCGCGGCCGCGCCGAGCGGCCCGAGCTTGCGCTGCAGCCGGGGCAGGGCGAAGTCACGCCAGCCGGGCTCCTCGGCCAGGCCGGTGGTGATCATCTGGCCGATCAGGCCGGGGACGACGGTGACCAGGGCCGCGACGGTCGGCGGGTGTGCGTCTGCGCCGAGGAGGACGGCGGTGAGCGTCACCCCGGCGGGCACCGCGAGCAGCACGCCCGCGTACCAGCGCCAGGACACCCTCCAGTGCCAGAGGCGCCGGAGCCAGGCGCGCAGGCCGTCGCGGCCCTCGGCGAGGACGGTGACGAGCAGGGCCGAGGCGATCGGGCCCAGGTAGGCGCCGGGCAGGAGGCCGAGGAGCTGCCCTCCGTCGCTGCCGCCGGGATAGCTGAAGTCCCACACGCCGAGGCCGTGGTCGGACAGGATGTAGGGAACCCAGGCGACCCAGCTCATGAGGTTCGCGAGGACGAAGAACAGGGTCAAGGGGCGCCGTGCGGCGAGGCCGCGCAGGCCGGGGCGCTGGGCCGTGGGGACGCGTGCGGGGGCTGGCGCGATGGTGGGGGACACGTCGACTCACCTCTGCGGTAGGAAGTTCTGACGTGTCACGACGCTAGGAACCGTGGGCGTGGTGCCGCGCCTGCCGCAGGAGGGAACCTCGCGGGTTCCATCCTTCGGCGGAGGTCACCCTGGATCACCCGGAGCGGGCCCTCGTCCGCCGTGGGCGCCTCGTACTGGTCGAGGTACGTGATGGCCAGGTCCGCAGGGAGCACGACGTCGTCGCCGTGCGCTCCCGTCCGTCCCGCCAACGGGGCGAGGTTGGAGGTAGCCGCGTGGCGTCGCCCATGTTCGAAGCGTCGGATGGGGGGTGTGGCCCGGAGCCTGCCATGACAGAGTGTTGTTCCGCGCTCCGTCGAGGTTCCCGGTGACTTCGCGGGTCCCGTGAGCGCGGGTCC
>BCWJ01000045.1 GCA_001592145.1 Xylanimicrobium pachnodae JCM 13526 = NBRC 107786
CATCATCGCGACGATGATGGGGCCCCGCCGTCGTCGTTCTCTCGCGCGTGGTTACGGCCCAGGTGACACGGGCGTCCGGCTGCCGGCCGCCAGCTCTTCGGCGACGCTCGCGGCCAGCTCTTGGGCGACGATGGCGAGGACGGCGGCCGAGGTCTCCCAGCGCTCGCCGAGCTCGGCTGTGCCCCCGGCAGCGTTCTCGAGATCCACCGTGCTTCACCTCCGGTCCGGACGGCGCGGGCCGGGGCGGGTCCCGGGCGCGAGGGGAAGCATGACAGATCGCGGGGGCGGTGCGCCGGGACGTCGCCCTGCGTGGGCGCTGGTGGGGGTGTGCACCAGGGCCGGGGTGCAGCGCCCTAGGCTTTGGCCATGGCGACTACCACCGCGCTGCCCCTGTGGATCGGCACCTATCCCGCGCCGGGCCAGGACGCCGGCTCTGGAGAGGGCGTCTGGCGGGTCGACGTCGCGCCTGACGGCACGTTCGGGGTGCCCACGCTCGCCGCGGCGTCGTCGGCCCCGTCGTTCCTGGCGCTGCACCCGGGCGGCCACACGCTGTACGCCGTCGGTGAGACGGCGGAGGGCACGGTCTCCGCGTTCCGTGTGGACGGCGAGAGCCTGGGGCAGCCCGTCACGATCTCCTCGGGCGGCGACTCGCCGTGCCACCTGCTCGCGCTGGATGACGTGCTGTGGGTCGCCAACTACGGCGACGGCGTCGCCGCCGCCGTCCCGCTGACCGTCCGCACCGGTGCTCCCGCGGCCGGCGCCGTGACCTACGCGGCACCGGAAGGGACGGGGGCGCACGCGCACTTCTGCGCCGTCGTCGGGGACGACGTCGTGGTGGCCGACCTGGGCCTGGACGCGGTGCGCCGCTACCCGGCCCACCCCGCGGCGGGCGCAGCGGCGCCGGAGCCCGTGGTGGCGGCCCGGCTCGCGCCCGGATCGGGGCCGCGCCACCTGGTGGTCCTGGAGGACGGGTCGCTCGTGGTCGCGGGCGAGCTCGACTCGCGTCTGCACGTGCTGGCTCCCGGCGACGCCGGGTGGGCGCCGTCGTCGTCGACCCCCGCTGCGGCGACGCCGGGTGAGGTGGGTCCCTACCCGTCGCACGTGACCCTGACGGGCGATCTGCTGCTGGTGGGCGTGCGCGGGGCGGAGGTGCTGGCCGCGCACCGCGTGACGCGGCACGTCGGCGGCCGGGCGACCGTGGAGCACCTCGCGGACGTCGACCTGGGTGCGGGTGCCTGGCCGCGGCACCACGAGGTGGTGGGTCGCGCCGACGACGGGCGGCTGCTGGTCGTCCTGGCGCTCCAGGGCACCGCCGAGCTCGTCTCCGTGCTGGTGGACCCCGTGTCCGGTGCGGGCGAGGTGGCCGCACGCCTGCCGTTCGCGACGCCGCCGGCCTGCGTCCTGCCCGCGCGAGAGCCGGCGGGGGAGTCGACGCCGTGACCTCATCGTCCGGCCCGCGCATCGCGATGCTGAGCGTCCACACGAGCCCGCTCGAGCAGCCCGGGACGGGAGACGCGGGCGGCATGAACGTCTACGTCCTGGAGCTCTCGCAGGCGCTGGCCCGCCGCGGGGCGGAGGTCGAGATCTTCACGCGTGCCACCAGCTCGGCTCAGCCCCCGGTGGTCGACGTCGCACCGGGCATCCGGGTGTTCCATGTGCCCGCCGGCCCGTTCGAGGGGCTCGACAAGTTCGACCTGCCCGGGCAGCTCTGCGCGTTCACGGCGGGCGTGCTGCGGGCGGAGGCGCGCCGCCCCGAAGGCTTCTACGACGTCGTCCACAGCCACTACTGGCTGTCGGGGCAGGCGGGCTGGCTCGCCGCCGAACGCTGGGACGTGCCGCTCGTCCACACCATGCACACCATGGCGCGCGTCAAGAACGCCGCGCTCGCGCCCGGCGACACCCCTGAGCCGGCGGGCCGCGTCATCGGCGAGGAACAGGTGGTGGCCGCCGCCGACGCGCTGGTGGCGAGCACGCGGGAGGAGGCCGACGACCTGGTCACGCTCTACGACGCCGACCCGGACAAGGTCACGATCGTGCCGCCCGGCGTGGACCTGGACGTGTTCTGCCCGCCTGCCCCCACGGACGACCGGGCCGCGCTGCGCGCCCGCCTGGGCCTGCCGGACGGCGGCCCGGTGATCCTGTTCGCGGGTCGGGTCCAGCTCCTCAAGGGCCCCGACGTGCTGGTCCAGGCGCTCGCGCACCTGCCCCGCGACGTGCGTCTCGTGGTGCTCGGCGGGGCCAGCGGCCGCCCGACGGCGGTGCGTGAGCTGGAGGCGCTCGCGTACCAGGTGGGGGTGCGTGACCGCGTGCTGGTGCACCCGCCCGTGGCGCCCGCTCAGCTCGCGCAGTGGTATCGCGCGGCCGACGTCGTCGCCGTCCCGTCCCACAACGAGTCGTTCGGGCTGGTGGCGGCCGAGGCTCAGGCGTGCGGCACCCCCGTGGTGGCGGCGGCCGTGGGCGGGCTGCGCACCGTCGTCGTCGACGGCGTCTCCGGCGTCCTGGTGGACGGGCACGACCCGGCGACCTGGGCGCGCGAGCTCGGGGCCCTGCTGGCCGACGACGCCCGGCGCACGCGCCTGGCCGCGGGCGCCCGGGCGGCGTCCACGCGGTTCGGCTGGGACGAGGCGGCGACGTCGATGCTGGACGTCTACGCACAGGCGGCGAAGGCTCACGGCCACCGGGGCTGACGCGCAGGGGACGGCCGGGCGAGACAGGGCGCACCCTGCGCCCGCCCGGTGCGTGATGGGCGTCCCGCCCCGTGCGTGGTCTGGCCACGACGGTGCACAATGGTGGCCATGACCTACACCCTCGTGCTGCTCCGCCATGGCGAGAGCGAGTGGAACGCCAAGAACCTGTTCACCGGCTGGGTCGACGTGCCCCTGTCCGACAAGGGCCGCGGTGAGGCCACCCGCGGTGGCGAGCTCCTCAAGGAGAAGGGCGTGTCCCCCGACGTCGTCCACACTTCGCTGCTGCGCCGCGCGATCAACACCGCGAACCTCGCGCTCGACGCCGCCGACCTGCTGTGGATCCCCGTGAAGCGCTCGTGGCGCCTCAACGAGCGCCACTACGGTGCGCTCCAGGGCATGGACAAGAAGAAGGCCCGCGAGGAGTTCGGCGACGAGAAGTTCACCGAGTACCGCCGCTCCTACGACGTGCCGCCGCCCGCGATCGAGCTCGGCACCGAGTGGTCGCAGGACGCCGACCCGCGCTACGCCGGTGAGCCGATCCCGCGCGCCGAGGCACTGGCCCAGGTCCTGGAGCGGGCCCTGCCGTACTTCGAGGGCGAGATCGTCCCCGACCTCAAGGCCGGCAAGACCGTCCTGGTGGCCGCGCACGGCAACTCGCTGCGTGCCATCGTCAAGTACCTGGACGACCTGACGCCTGAGGAGATCGCCGCCGTCAACCTGCCGACGGGCATCCCGCTGGTGTACCAGCTCGACGAGAACTTCAAGCCCGTCGTCAAGGGCGGCGAGTACCTGGACCCGGAGGCTGCCGCCGCCGGCGCCGCCGCGGTGGCCAACCAAGGCAAGTAAGCTCACGCGACCAGTGAGCTGACGCGAACGGCGCCGCACCCCACGGTGCGGCGCCGTTCGCATGTCCGGTGTCAGTCGCGGTGTCAGTCGTGGGGTGGGCCGTCGTCGACGTCGCCCGTCACCAGGAACACGATGCGCCGCGCGATCGAGGTGGCGTGGTCGCCGAACCGCTCGAAGTAGCGGCCCACGAGCGTGATGTCCACGGCCTCCTGCGTGCTGCCGTCCCACTCGGGGGACAGGATCGTCGCGAACGTCTGGGCGTGCAGGTCGTCGAGCACGTCGTCGTTCTTCTCGATCTCGCCGGCCAGCTCGACGTCGCGCGTGCTGAGCAGCACGGTGACCTCGTGCGCCACCTCGGCGGCGGCGGTGGCCATGCCGGCGAACGTGGGCTCGGCCGTGGCCCGGATGGCGTGCGCGGGGTAGCGGCCGCGGGCCACCTCGGCGACGTGGCGGGCCAGGTCGCCCATGCGCTCCAGGGTGGCGCTCATGCGCAGCGCGCTGACGACGATGCGCAGGTCGGTCGCGACGGGCGCCTGCTGGGCGAGGATGTGCACGCACCGCTCGTCGAGGGTGCGGTGCAGGGCGTCGATCGCGTGGTCGCCCGTGATCACGTCCTGCGCCACCTGGAGGTCTGCCTCCAGGAGGGCCTTGCCGGCCTGGGTCACGGCGGTGTGGACCATCGTGGCCATCTCGACCAGGTCGTCACCGATCTGCTTGAGCTCGGCGTCGAAGATCTCTCGCATGTGTTTCCTCTCGCACGTCTGCCAACCTGACGCAGACCGTTTCACGCCTGGGGAGCGGTGCGGTGAATTCTAGGCGTCACCGGGGTGAACGCACGGCGTCGACAGGCTGACAGCATCGTGATTCGGCGTTCGGAGCCGAGGACGTCCACCTAGGGTGAGAGCGTGGACGGAGTGATTTCCGGTGTGCCGGTGGTCGTCGCCGGCGTCCTCGGCCTGGTGGTCGGGGTGGTCGCGGCCATGGCTTTCAAGTTATCGGACCGTGAGCAGCGCCGCATGCCCGCGCGGCCCGACCCCGCGCTCGACGCCGGGCTGGTCCGCGTGCTGTCCGTGCTCAGGTCGGTCGCCGTCGTGCTCGACGTCGACGACGAGGTGCTGCGTGCCTCGCCGCCGGCCTACGCGCTGGGCCTGGTGCGGGGGGAGTCGATCGCGCACGCCGCCGTGCACGATCTCGTGGCCGCGGTGCGCAAGGACGGCGAGATCCGTGAGCGGGAGATCGAGCTGCCGCGCGGCCCCATCGGATCGGGCACCGTGCTGCTCCAGCTGCGCGTCGCGCCGCTGGGCGGGGACCGCGTGCTGGTGCTGGCCGACGACCGCACGGAGGCGCGCCGGGTCGAGACGATCCGCCGTGACTTCGTGGTCAACGTGTCGCACGAGCTGAAGACACCGGTGGGTGCGCTCGCGCTGCTGGCGGAGACGATGACGGGTGCCGCGGACGACCCGGTGGCGGTGCGCCGCTTTGCGGAGCGCATGCAGAAGGAGGCCGGGCGCCTGTCCGCGCTGGTGCACGAGATCATCGAGCTCTCGCGCCTCCAGGCGACGGGCGCCCTGTCCGACGTGCGCACGGTCGCGGTGGCCGACGTCGTCACCGAGGCCGTGGACCGCACCCGCACGGCGGCGGCGGCGAAGAACATCGTGGTCACGGCGGCCGGCGGGCAGGACGCGCTGGTGTACGGCGACCACAGCCTGCTGGTGACCGCGGTGCGCAACCTGCTCGGCAACGCCGTCGCGTACTCGCCGCCGCACTCGCGGGTGGGCGTCGGGGTCCGGGAACGGGACGGGCTCGTGGAGATCACCGTGGTGGACCAGGGCATCGGCATCGCCGCGGACCAGCAGGATCGCGTCTTCGAACGGTTCTACCGGGTGGACCCGGCGCGCTCGCGCGACACGGGGGGCACGGGCCTGGGCCTGTCGATCGTCAAGCACGTCGCCGCCGACCACGGCGGTGACGTGAAGGTGTGGTCCCAGGCCGGGCGTGGCTCGACCTTCACCCTGCGCATCCCGGCGGCCGACGTGCTCGCCGGCCCGACCCCGACGGAGGTGGCCGAGTGACCCGGATCCTCGTGGTGGAGGACGAGGAGTCCTACCGCGACCCGCTGACGTACCAGCTCGTGCGGGAGGGGTTCGACGTCGTCGGGGCCGCGACCGGCACGGAGGCCCTCGAGCGGTTCGACGACGACGGCGCGGACCTGGTGCTGCTGGACCTCATGCTGCCGGGCCTGTCCGGTACCGAGGTGTTCCGGCGTCTGCGTCAGGTCAGCGACGTCCCCGTCATCATGGTCACCGCCAAGGACTCGGAGATCGACAAGGTGGTGGGCCTCGAACTGGGCGCCGACGACTACGTGACGAAGCCGTACTCGTTCCGCGAGCTGCTGGCCCGGGTGCGCGCCGTGCTGCGCCGCGGGGCGCCCGCCGCGTCGTCGTCGGCGTCGGCGTCGTCGTCGGCTCCGGGAGCGGACGACGGGCGCGACGACGCGGTGCTCGCGCTGGGCCGGCTGCGCATGGACGTGGACCGGCACACGGTGACCGTGGACGGCGACCCGGTGGCCATGCCGCTCAAGGAGTTCGACCTGCTGGAGCTGCTGCTGCGCAACGCGGGGCGTGTGCTGACACGCGGGCAGCTCATCGACCGCGTGTGGGGTGCGGACTACGTGGGGGACACCAAGACGCTCGACGTGCACGTCAAGCGACTGCGGGCGAAGATCGAACCCAGCCCGGGCACGCCGACGGTCCTGGTCACCGTGCGCGGGCTGGGCTACAAGCTCGTCGACGCCGGCTGACGCGGGGGGAGCCACCCGGGTGGGCACGCAGTGCTCCGACACTGGCGCGCCATGCTTGTGTGGCACTCATCACCGCGCCTATATCGCCGCAGGTCACAGAAGATTTCGAGGTGTCTCATCCGGACTTGTTCACCTGCCGTTCATCTTCCGTCTGGAGTGGGCTTCCCTTGCTGCCTACCGTCGGCAGGGTGCCCGCACCGCGGAGGCACACCACGATCAGGACGGACCGCGCGAACAGGATGGACCGCTTCGTGAAGACTCCCCGCTCGACCCGTGCCGGCGCCGCCGCGCTGGCCGGGGCGCTCGTGCTCGTCCTGGCGGGCTGCGGCTCGGACAACCCGCTGGAGGGCCGCCCCGGCGTGCCCCCCGGGGTCGAGATCGACACGAGCGGCCCCGACGTGGTGGGCACGTTCGCCGGCGCAGGCGCCTCCTCGATCGAGGCCGCGATGGACGCGTGGCGCGCCCAGTTCCAGGGGGCGCACCTGAGCGCGACCGTGAACTACGACCCCATCGGATCCGGGGGAGGACGCCGCCAGCTCATCGCGGGCGGCGCCGTGTTCGCCGGCTCCGACCAGGTGCTGACGGCCGCGGAGATCGACGAGTCCCGCGCCGTGTGCGGGCCGGACGGCGCGATCGACCTGCCCATCTACGTCTCGCCCATCGCGGTGACGTTCAACCTGCCGGGCATCGACGTCGTCAACCTCTCGCCCGACAACCTGGCCCGCATCTTCACGGGTGACCTCACGCGCTGGGACGACCCGGCGCTGGTGGCCGACAACCCCGGCGTCGACCTGCCGGACCTGGGCATCACGCCCGTCCACCGCTCCGACGACTCGGGGACGACGGCGAACTTCGTGGACTACCTGGCGGCGACCGCGCCGGACGTGTGGACGTGGCCCGTGTCCGGCCAGTGGCCGCTGACCGGTGGCGACGCGGCGCAGGGCACGTCAGGCGTCATCAACGCCGTGCAGCAGACCGTGGGTGCCGTCACGTACGCCGACGCGTCCCGCGTGGGCGACCTGGGCACCGCCGCGATCCGGGTGGGGGGCGAGTGGGTGGGCGTCTCCGCGGAGGGGTCCGCCATCGCCGTGGACGCCTCCCCGCTGTACGAGGGCCGCCACGAGCACGACCTGGCCATCGCCGTGGACCGCACCACGGACGTGCCGGGCGCCTACCCGCTCGTCCTCGTCTCGTTCGCCATGGTCTGCATGCAGTATGAGAGCGAGGCGGACGCCAACTTCGTGCGCCAGTTCATCGGCTTCGTCGTCTCGGAGGCGGGTCAGCAGGTCGCGGCGCACGTCGCCGGGTCGGCGCCGCTCTCCGCGAGGCTCGCCGACGACGTCCACGCCTCGCTGGCCGCGATCACGTCCGTCGAAGGAGCCGCGCAGTGAGCACGACGACGCCGGGCACGACGCCGGGCACGACGCCGGGGGCCGCCGCCCTGGGTGACGGGAAGAAGCGGCGCGGGCGCAGTCCCGAGCGCGGCTTCTCCCGCGGGTTCCGCTGGATCGCGACCGGCTCGGGCATCGTGCTCCTGGTCGTCCTGGCGGCGGTGGCCGGGTTCCTGGTGCAGCAGGCGCTGCCCGCGCTGACCGCCGGGTCGGCGGAGCTCGTCGAGCAGAACGTGCTCCCGCAGGGCATGACCAGCATCTGGCAGCTCATCGTGCCGCTGGTGTTCGGCACGCTGCTCGCCTCCGTCATCGCGCTCGCCATCGCGACGCCGATCGCCGTCGGCATCGCCCTGTTCATCTCGCACTACGCGCCCCGGCGCGTGGCCGCCCCCGTCGGGTACGTCGTCGACCTGCTGGCCGCCATCCCCTCCGTCGTCTACGGCCTGTGGGGCGGAGCGGTGTTCGCGCCGTTCATCCGGCACGTGTGGAACTGGATCGCCGAGGTGCTCAGCCTGCTGCCGTTCTGGGAGGTGCGCGCGACGGCGACCGGCCGCTCGCTGGCCACCGCGGCCGTGGTGCTGGCGATCATGATCCTGCCGATCATCACGGCCGTGAGCCGCGAGGTGTTCAAGCAGACGCCACGCCTGCACGAGGAGGCCGCCCTGGCCCTCGGGGCCACGCAGTGGGAGGTCATCCGCACCGCCGTGCTCCCCTTCGGGCGCTCCGGGGTCATCTCGGCCGCCATGCTGGGCCTGGGCCGCGCGCTCGGCGAGACGATGGCCGTGCTCATGATCCTGTCGCCCGGCCTGCTGGTCTCGTTCCAGATCTTCGACGGCGGCCAGCAGCAGACCATCGCCGCGTTCATCGCGAGCCAGTTCCCCGAGGCCGCCGGGCTGCGGGTCAACGTGCTCATCGCGACCGGCCTGGCGCTGTTCGTGATCACCATGCTCGTCAACATGGCGGCGCGCTGGATCGTGTCGCGCCGCAAGGAATTCTCGGGGGCCAACTGATGTCCGACGTCGTCACCCCTGCGCGCTCGCGCTCGGACGAGGTGCGCGCCATGCTCGCCACCGCCGACGTCGGGCGCAAGCGCGTCAACCTGGCCATGAAGTCGCTGATCTACGGCGCGTTCGTCCTGGCCATGATCCCGCTCGTGTGGCTGCTGGTCACCGTGGTGGTCCGCGGCGTGGAGCGGCTCTCGCCGTACTTCCTCACGGTGTCCATGCGCGGCGTGTTCGGCGGGCTGGACGCGGGCGGCATCTACCACGCCATGGTGGGCACCCTGGTGATCACGGTCATCGCCACCATCATCTCGGTGCCCATCGGGCTGTTCACCGCGATCTACCTGGTCGAGTACGGGCGTGGCGGCCCGCTGGCCCGCGCGCTGACTTTCTTCGTAGACGTCATGACCGGCATCCCCTCGATCGTGGCCGGCCTGTTCAGCTTCACCCTGTTCTCGCTGTTCTTCGGGCCCGGGGTGCGGCTCGGCATCGCGGCCTCCGTGGCCGTGTCCGTGCTGATGATCCCCGTCGTCGTGCGCTCGTGCGAGGAGATGCTGCGGCTGGTGCCGAACGAGCTGCGCGAGGCGTCCCTGGCCCTGGGGGTGCCGCGCTGGCTCACCATCGTCAAGGTGGTGCTGCGCACGTCCATCGCGGGCATCACCACGGGTGTGCTGCTGGCCATCGCGCGCGTCATCGGCGAGACCGCGCCCATCCTCATCACGGCCGGGTTCGCGGACTCGATCAACTTCAACCCGTTCGAGGGCCGCATGATGACGCTGCCCGTGTTCATCTACACCCAGTACCGCGTGGGCCTGGTGCCCTGCCGCCCCGACGACCTGTACTGCGTGCCGGACATCAACTTCCTGCGCGCGTGGGCGGCCGCCCTGACGCTCATCATCATCGTCGTCTTCCTCAACGTCCTGGGTCGCCTGGTGACCCGCTGGTTCGCGCCCAAGGTGCGCTGAGCATGTCCCCCGATCGGAGAGTGAGCTGACG
>BCWJ01000046.1 GCA_001592145.1 Xylanimicrobium pachnodae JCM 13526 = NBRC 107786
GCCGCTAACCTCGATGCGATGGAAGGCCGGATGGACTCGAAGCGACCCAGGCAGCCCACGCTCACCCACTACGAGTACCGCGTGCTGACCATCGACCGTGACACGAGCGTGCCGGACGCGCGCCGCCTGCTCACCGCGGAGGCCGAGTACGGCCGCTGGGAGCTGGCGCGCACCCTGCTGTACGTGGGCGGGCGCCGCAAGGTGTGGTTGCGCCGCAAGGTGATGCGCGTCGAGGCGACGCTCTGAGTCGGAGCGGGGTCCTCAGCAGGTCGCCAGCAGCCGGTCCAGCACCCGCGTCCCGAACCGCAGCGCGTCGACCGGCACCCGCTCGTCGACGCCGTGGAACATGCGGATGAAGTCGAGGTCGGCGGGCAGCCGCAGCGGCGCGAACCCGTAACCGGTGATGCCGAGCCGGGACAGCGCCTTGTTGTCCGTGCCTCCCGACAGGGTGTAGGGCAGCACCACCGAACCCGGGTCCTCCGTGGCGATCGCGCCCACCATGGCGTCCACCAGGGCACCCTCGAACGGCACCTCCAGGGCGATGTCCTGGTGGATGGGTTCGACCCGCACGGCCGGCCCGGCGAGGTCGCGCACCGTCGCCAGACCCTCCTCCTCGTACCCGGGCAGCAGGCGCACGTCGATCGCCGCCTCCGCACGCCCGGGGATCACGTTGTCCTTGTACCCGGCGTGCAGGCGCGTCGGGTTGGCCGTGTGCCGCACCGTGGCGCCCACGAACGGGGCGGCCGGGCCAAGCGCCCGCACCAGGGTGTCGATCGCGGCCGGGTCCTCCGCGTCGAACGGGAGCCCGGTCAGGTGGGAGACGCCGCGCAGCAGCCGCTCCACGGTCGGGGTGAGCGTGTACGGCCAGGTGAACCGGCCGATGCGTGCGACCGCCTCGGCGAGCGCCGTCAGCGCGTTCTCGTGGTTGACGGCCGACCCGTGCCCGGCCCGCCCGTCGGCCACGAGCCGCAGCCACGCCAGGCCCTTCTCCGCCGTCTGAAGCAGGTAGGCGCGCGTGCCTGCGACGTCGACGGAGAAGCCGCCCACCTCGCTGATGGCCTCCGTGGCACCCTCGAACAGCTCGGGGCGGTGGGCCACGGCCCAGTGGGAGCCGAGCACCCCGCCCGCCTCCTCGTCGGCGAACATGGCCACGACGACGTCGCGCGCCGGCTTGCGGCCCTCGCGCACGTACTGGCGCACCACGGACAGGATCATGGCGTCCATATCCTTCATGTCCACGGCGCCGCGGCCCCACAGCAGCCCGTCGATCTCCTCCCCGGCGAACGGGTCCACGCTCCAGTCGGACGCCTGAGCGGGCACCACGTCCGTGTGGCCGTGCAGCACCAGCGCCGGGCGGCTCGGGTCGGCACCCTCGATGCGTGTGACCACGGAGGTGCGCCCCGGGCGCGACTCGAACAGCTCCACGTCCAGGCCCACGTCGGTGAGCAGGCCGGCCACGTACTCGGCGGCGACCCGCTCCCCTGGCCCGGAGTCGTCGCCGTAGTTGGACGTGTCGATGCGGAGCAGCTCCTGGCAGATGCGTGCGACCTCGCCCTCGGCCGGCGAACTCACCCCACCGGTCGAACCTGACCCCCCGCTCGAATCTGTCGAGACCGTGTTCATGCCGTCAGCCTTCCGGGTGGAGCCCACGCCGCGCAAGCAGGGGCGCGATGTCCGCGTCACGGCCGCGCAGCTCACGGAACGACACGAGCGGGTCCTGTGCCCCGCCGCGGGCCAGGAGCCGACGCCGGAACGTCTCGCCGTTCTCACGGGTCAGACCGCCGTTCTCCTGGTACCACCCGACGGTGTCGGCGTCGAGCACCTCCGACCAGATGTACGCGTAGTAGGCCGCCGAGTAACCGGAACCGAACACGTGGTTGAAGTAGGTGGTGCGGTAGCGCGGGGGTACGGGCGCGAAGTCCACGCCCGCGGCGGCGAGCGCCGCCTGCTCGAACGGGACGACGTCGTCGACGGACGGGGGAACCTGCTCCGGGGTGAGCTGGTGCCACGCCTGGTCGAGCAGGGCCGCCGCAAGGTACTCCGTGGTGGCGAACCCCTCGCCGAACTGGCGGGACGCGATCATCGCCTCGACCCATGCGCGGGGCATCGGCTCGCCGGTGACGTGGTGCACCGCGTACGACTCGAGGAGCCGCGGCTCCCACGCCCACATCTCGTTGACCTGGCTGGGGTACTCGACGAAGTCGCGCGGCACCTCGGTGCCCGACTGGGACGGGTAGCGCACGTCGGAGAGCAGCCCGTGCAGGGCGTGGCCGAACTCGTGGAACAGCGTGATGACCTCGTCCCAGCGCAGCAGCGTGGGGCGGCCCGCGGCAGGCCGCACGATGTTGAGGTTGTTGACCACGACGGGCCGCTGGCCGAGCAGGTGGTTCTGGTCCACGAGGTTGTTCATCCAGGCGCCGCCGCGCTTGGACTCGCGCGTGTAGAAGTCGCCCAGGAACAGTCCGATGCCGGACCCGTCGACGTCGAACACCTCCCAGACGCGTACGTCCTGGTGGTACCCGCGCAGGTCCGGTCGCGGCTCGAAGGTCAGGCCGAACAGGAGGTTCGCGGCCCGGAAGACGCCGTCGTGCAGCACCTTCTCCAGCTCCAGGTAGGGGCGCAGGGCGGCGTCGTCGAGGTCGAAACGCTCCTTGCGAACCCGTTCCGCGTAGAACGCCCAGTCGCTGGCACGCAGCTCCGCTCCCGGGTGGTCCTCACGGAGCGCGGCGGTCAGGTCGGCGGCCTCGGCGCGCGCGTTGGCGGCGGCGGGCGGCGCGAGCCGCGCGAGCATCGACGTGACGGCCTCGGTCGTCTGCGCGGTGGAGTCCTCCGCGACGTACGCCGCGTGGTGCTCGTACCCGAGCAGGCGGGCCCGTTCGGCGCGCAGCCGGACGATCTGGAGCAGCACGGCGCGCGTGTCGTGCTCCGAGCCGTCCCCACCGCGGGCCTCCGAGGCGCGCTGGACCCGCTCGCGCAGGTCACGGTCCGTCAGCGAGGCGAGCACGCCCTGCTGGGTGGGGAGCTGCATCTCCAGGAGCCACCCGTCCTGACCGCGCGCCCGGGCTGCCGCCCGGGCGCCCTCCCGGGCGTCGTCGGCGAGCCCGTCCAGCTGCGCCTCGTCGGTCACCAGCACGGACGCCGCGTTGGCCCCCGCGAGCAGCTTGCGCCCGAACTGCGCCTCCAGGGTGGTCAACCGGCCGTTGAGGTCCCGCAGCGTGGCCTGCGCGTCGTCGTCGAGCGCGACCCCGGCCCGCCGGGCATCGTTCCGCCGACGGCGCAGCAGCCACGCCTGGTCGGGGTCCAGGTCCGCCTGCTCCAGCGCCGTCAGCCGGTCGAACAGCGCGCGGTTCATGAGGATCGCATCGCGGTGCTCGGCGAGCCGCGGGGCGAGCCGCTCGTCCAGGTCCTCGAGGAACGGCGTCGCGTCGGCCGAGAGCTGGTTGAAGAACACGGTCAGCGCACGGTGCAGCGCCCGCCCCGACCGCTCCAGCGCCTCGAGGGTGTTCACCACGGTGGGCGCCGCGGCCTGCGCGGTGATCGCATCGATCTCCGCCCGCTGGGCCGCCATGCCCGCGTCGATCGCCGGTTCCAGGTCGGCCGGGTCGAACGTGGTGTAGTCGGGCAGCTCGTAGGGCAGGGCGGACGGTTCGTCGAAGCGGGTCACCCACCCATCCAACACTGTCCCGTCACCGCACGCGCCGCAGCACCCCCTGCTCGATCACCAGCTCGGCGTCCAACGACAACCGGTCCAGGAAGGCGCGGTCGTGGCTGACCACCAGCAACGCTCCTCGGTAGGCCCCGAGCGCCTCGACCAGTTGGTCGGCCGAGGTCAGGTCCAGGTTGTTGGTGGGCTCGTCGAGCACCAGGAGCTGGGCGGGCGGGTCGGCCAGCAGCAACCGGGCGAGCGCCACCCGGAACCGTTCGCCGCCGCTCAGGGTGGCCACCGGCCGGTCGACGGCGTCGCCCCGCACCAGGAAGCGGGCCAGGCGCCCCCGCAGCACGCCGGGCGCCACCTCGGGAGCACCCGCGCGCACCGCGTCGAGCACCGTGGCGGCGTCGTCGAGCAGGTCCAGGCGCTGCGGCAGATACCCGAACCGGTCCGTGAGCAGGCCGTCGCCGGCCACCAGCCGTTCCAGCAGGGTCGTCTTGCCCGCCCCGTTGCCGCCCGTGAGCGCCACCCGCTCCGGCCCGGCGACGAGGTGCTCCCCGCCCGCCGGGCCGCGCAGCACCGCGAGGCGCCGCCCCGACCCGACGCCGGGGTCCGGAAGGTCGACGGCGATGCGGTCGTCGTCGCGCACCAACCGCTCGGCGGCGTCGACCGCGGCCCGGGCCGCCTCCTCCTTCGCGCTCGCCTGCCCGCGCCGCGCGGCCTGCGACTTCTCGGCAGAGTTGCGGCGGTCGTTGATCGCCGCCTTCACGTACCGCGCCTCGGCGACGTCCTGACGCCCCCGACGCTCCGAGTGCGCGATCCGCTCGGCGACCTTGATCCGCTCCGCCTTCTCCCGGCGCAGCACCGCCTCGGCGTCCCGCACGGCCCGCAACGCCGCCTCCTGCCGGGCGGCCACCTGCGCCTCGAACTGCGAGAAGGTGCCCCCGAACGTCTCCAGCGCGCCCGCGCGCAGCTCCGCCGTCTCGTCCACCAGCTCGAGGAGCTCACGGTCGTGCGAGACGACGACCAGCGTGCCCCGCCACCGTGTCACCAGCTCGTAGAGGCGCTCACGCGCCGCGCGGTCCAGGTTGTTGGTCGGCTCGTCGAGCAGCGCCACGTCCGCGCCCCGCAGGCGCACGCCCGTGACCGCGGCCAGCACCGCCTCCCCACCGGAGAGGGTGCCCACGGCGCGGTCGACGTCGTCGGGCAGGGCGATCGCGGCGAGCGCCGCGCTAGCCCGCTCCTCGACGTCCCAGCCGTCGCCGACGACGTCGAACAGCTCGATCAGCCGCTCCTCCGGCACGCCGCCGTCCGCCAGGGCACGCACGGCGTCCACCTGGGCGCGCACCCCGAGCAGGTCGGCGACCGTGAGGTGGGTGTCGAGGGTGAGGCGCTGCGGCAGGTAGTCGGCGACGCCGGACACCGACACCGTGCCGCTCGTCGGGGTCAGGTGGCCCGCGACCAGGCGCAGCAGGGTCGACTTGCCGGCGCCGTTGAGGCCGACCAGTCCGGTGCGGCCGACGCCGAACGCGCCCGAGACACCCGCGATCGGGGTCGAGCCGTCAGGCCAGGAAAAGGTGAGGTCGCGCAGGACGACAGCAGGGGAAGGCATGACAAGGGTCTCCGAGGTCGGCTGGTGCGCCGACAACCCGCACGGGTGCGGGGCGGCGCCGGTCAGGCGGCGGTCGGAAGACCCGTCATGTCACGTCCTGGGTGTCGAAGAACGTCCCCTCTCACACGCGGGCGGAGCCCACGGGGACCCCACGAGGGTGGCACACGCCCTCACCCGCGGGCAAGCTCGGCGGGCCACGGCTCGTTCGGCTCGCGCGGGTCTGCGGGCAGCACGGTGCCGATCCAGCCATCCTGCCGTTCGTCACCATGCACCAGGAGGCCACGCACCTGGGCCTCCACACTGAACCCGAGCTTCCACGCGACCCTGCGCGACGCCCAGTTGCCCACCGCCGCCCGCCACTCCACGCGGGCCAGCCCGAGCCCCTCCAGGTCGAACCCGTAGTCGAGCACGAGCCGCGCGGCCTGCGTGAGCACGCCGCGACCGCGCGCGGCGGGCACCATCCAGAACCCGAGCTCCGCGGACCGGCACGACGTCGGCGCGTCATCGAGCGACAGCCCGATCATGCCGACCAGCCGGGGCTCCGGCATCCCCGCCGGCACGTCCCCCGGGGGACGGACCGCCCACGTCAGCGTCTGCCCCGACGCCCACCCACCCGGCACGAACCTGCCCGCGAAGTCGCGCGCGTGCTCCCGCCGGTACGGGCTGGGCACCGTGGTCCAGCGCTGGATCGCCTCGTCCTGGCACGCCGCGTAGACGTCATCGACGTCCGACGCCGTCGGCGCCGAGAGGCGGACGAACTCGTTGGCCAGGGCGAAGGGCTCCATGCGCGCATCATGCCAGCGCGGCCGCAGCGCGTCAGGCGGTTTCCGGCGCCTTCGCGGCGTCGTCGGGCGGCTCCGGCGTCGTCGGCGGATCCTGACCGCCCTCCTGGGCGCCCTCCTGGCCGAGCGCCCGCAGGCGCGAGTACACCGACCAGGTGACCGACGCGACCGGGACCGCGACGATCGCACCGAGGATCCCCGCGAGCATCGTGCCCGCCGCGATCGCGATGGCGACCGCAACCGGATGCAGCGCGACCTGCCTGCCCATGATGAGCGGCTGCAGCAGGTGCCCCTCGATCTGACCGATCAGCGCCACCCCCACGATCACGATGAGCGCCTTCACCACACCCTCCGCGGCGAGCGCCACCACCCCCGCGATGAGCATCGCCAACGGGGCGCCCACCAGGGGGATGAACGTGCCGATGAACACCAGCACCGCGAGCGGAGCCGCCAACGGGATGCCCAGGATCGCCAGGAAAACACCCGACATCAGACCGTTCGTCGTCGCGATCAGCACCGTGCCGCGCGCATACCCGGAGAACGTGTCCCACCCGGCCCGCCCCGCCGCATCCCACCGGAACCGGTGCGACGCCGGGACCTGGTCCAGGAACCAGCCCCACATGCGGCCACCCTGCTGCAAGAAGAACACCGTGCAGAACACCGCCAGCGCGATCACGGCGAACGCCTCGACCACACTGCCCACCGTCTCGGCCGTCTGACCCGCCACATCCGCCGCGTTCGCGGCAATCCACTGCCGGCCCGCCTCGAACGCGTTGTCGATCGCCTCGTGCGACACGTCCAGGTGCAACGGTCCGTGCGCCAACCAGTCCAGGATCTGGGTGATGCCGGTGGTGAACTGGTCCCCCAGGTTCGTCCACTGCCCCGCCACCGACGCCACCACATACGTCACCAACCCGCCGAACACGATCAGCGCCGACAAGAACGCGCACACGATCGCCAACGAGCGGGGCATCACCCGCGCGAACCACGACGTGATCGGACGCAGCACCGACGTCAGCACCAGCGCCAGGAACACCGCCGTGAACACCAGCCGCACATGCACGACGGCGTAGACGATCATCGACACGGCCGCCACCAGGGCCACCAACCGCCACGACCAGCCGCCGCTCGTACGCAGCCACTGCGGAACGTTCTCCGACTCCGTCACGCGTGTCACCTCCGGGGACGTACCTGCGCCCAGTCTGCTCCCGCCCACTGCCCGACGCTGGATGCCCCCCGCGATTTCCAGGCGCCAGCGCGCCCATGCTATGTTTCTCACCGCACCGAGCCCGCGCGAGACGCAGGCACGGAGACACCTGTCCGGGTGGCGGAATGGCAGACGCGCTAGCTTGAGGTGCTAGTGCCCTTTATCGGGCGTGGGGGTTCAAGTCCCCCTCCGGACACCACGCTGACCAGCGGAAACGCTGGTTTTGGTGTTTCAAGGGAACATCCCAAGGGAACATTTGGCTCCTCCGAGCAACCGAAACGCCCCTCCCCGCCGAAGCGGAGAGGGGCGTTCGTCACGTCTCGGCAGGTGCTACCTGCGCCGCGCCGCCCGACGTTGGGCGACCGCGGAGCGGGTCATCGGATCGACCGCGGGATGGAAGGTCTGGTCCCGGTAGAGGTCGACACAGTGATCGTCGTAGCGGGGCGTCTCGCCGACGATGTGGTGCGGCAACTCACCGCGGTTACGGCGGCACCAGTCGAGAGACTTGCCGATCTGCTCGGCAAACCATCCCTCGTCTCGCAGCGGGTCCCGTGCCGGCGTCCGGGGTGCGTGCCCACCGGCGGCCGGCTGGTCCTGCGGAGATCGCTCAGCGGTGATGCTCATGGGGCCAGTTCCTTCCTGGGTCAGTCGCGCGCGAACCATCGTCGACTCGCTCTCCCGTCTCATCGGCCTGTCCCGGCGAACCCGCCGTTCGATGCCGCTCGATCCCACCTGGCGCCAGCGCGTTACTGCACATGCCTTCGGAGGGCTTTCCCCTGGTGTCGCGATCTGCGACCCCGCCGCCGCGCCTGCCCGTGTGGGCGCGGCCTGGAGAGAGGACATCGCGTGATGCACCAGGCAACGGCACTCCCCCGCTCGTACAGACACTCGTGCGACTCGTGCTCCGACGTCGCCGTCGGCGTCGTGACGTTCATCAACGGCGATGAGCGGCATTCGTACCGCGCTTGCCAGGCTTGTGCGGTCGACGCGCTCGTCAACAGCCGAGGCCGAGTTGTGTTCCGGTCGCGCGCCACCCGCGCCGAGGTGCGACGCGGACTCCCGGGGGGCGCGGCATGAGTGGCCCTGAAACCGTGCGGCGTCACGACATCGACGGCGTCGAGTACGACGCCCCGCTCGACGTCACGTGCGCCGACTGCGGTGACACCACCGCGGCTGACTTCGAGCGCAGCTACTACGGCCTACCCACCGGCTGGGAGGCCTACTCGCCCGAGAGCGGGTACCGCGGCGGCGTCGTGTGCGGACCCTGCGTCAAGCGGCTGCTCGATGAGGCCATGACCGCGCTTCGCCACGCGCCCGACGACTTCACCTGGCGGCCCGGCGAGCCGTTCAACGGAGGGCTCGGACTATGACGGTGCCCGCCGAGCCGCTCGGCTCCGAGTTGCTCCATCGCGTCCAGGCCGTGTTCGCACGCTACTGTGTGCTCCCCGACCGGCACGCATCCGTCGCGATCACCCTCTTCACCGCCTACACCCATGCGGCCAGCGCCTTCGACTTCGCCCCGCGCCTCGTGCTGACCAGCCCCGAGAAGCGGTCCGGCAAAACACGCTGCATGGAGATCGTCGGTCACATGGCGCACAAACCGATGTGGACCGCGAACGCCTCGACCGCGGCCATCTACCGGTCACTCAACGCCCCGATCACGCTGCTACTCGACGAGGCGGACACCGTCTTCGGCACCAAGACCAAGGCGGAGCAGAACGAGGACCTGCGCGGCATCCTCAATGCCGGATTCCAGCGCGGCACCCCCGTCATCCGCTACGACGCCGCCCGACGCAGCGTCGAGTACCTCCCGACGTTCTCACCCGTCGTGCTCGCCGCCATCGGACGCCTGCCCGACACCATCACCGACCGCGCCGTCAACATCCGGCTCCGACGTCGGAAGCCCTCCGAGACAGTCTCGCCGTTTCGGCTGTCCCGCGACGCAGATCCCCTGCGCGCCCTCGGGTACGACCTCGGGACCTGGATCAAAGAGCACCTCGACGAACTCAAGGTCGCCCAGCCCGACCTGCCGGTCGAGGACCGAGCCGCCGACCTGTGGGAGCCACTCATCGCCGTCGCCGATCTGGCTGGCGGAGCCTGGCCACACCGGGCCCGAGCCGCTGCCGTCGCCATGACAGAGGACGCCGCACGAACCGACGCCGACCACTCGGCCGGCCACGAGCTCCTCACGGACGTTCAAGGACTCCTGGGATGGATGCAGTCCAACTTCCTGACCACTGAGTCACTCATCACGAACCTCACCGCGATCCCCGACTCGCGCTGGCACGATGAAGGACTCACCGGTCGTCGGCTGGCACTCCTGCTCCGGCCGTACGGAGTATGCGTCGGACGGAACCCATCCACGCAGAAGCGTGAGCGCGGGTATCTCCGAGCGGACCTCGTCGACGTCTTCGCGAGGTACCTCGACGACCCCGACAATGGTGACCGCC
>BCWJ01000047.1 GCA_001592145.1 Xylanimicrobium pachnodae JCM 13526 = NBRC 107786
GGGATGTGCTGTGCCTACGTCTGTGGGCAATGCACCGGCTCTGGAGGCTCAAAAGGGGCGTTTTTCGGCTCGTTGGCGCGCAGTGCTCGTAATTGTGTCGCGTTAACCGGGTGTCTCTGGTTGCTTGCGGCCCGTCTTCCGCCTCGCGAACCCGTCCGGAACGGGGTGCCGAACCGGCACGGAAGGCGCGAGTGACACAATTTCATGTGACCGCCGTCACGTTTCGGTGTTCCGTCGGGTGAGTGCGACCCCATCGCTGCCGCGCGCTACGTCGATACTTGGTGACCCAGGTCACATGGAATGGTCAGTCAGGGCAGTTCGGCGCGCCCGTCGCGGGTCGTGTACTGGTCGGCGTATCGGTCGTCGTGTGCGGCGAGCAGGGTGTCGTCGCGTTCGGCGTGCCCGAAGTAGCGCACGAGGACCGGCACCTCGGTCAGGCCCAGTTCGAGGGCCGCGTCCCGGCGGTGGTTGCCTTCGGAGATCACCGGGACCCGCCCCGGGTCGACGGTGATGAAGATCGGTTCGCGGATGCCGTGCGCGGCGATGTCGGACAGGAACTCCTGCCACCGGGCCTCGTCCCGGGTGCGGTGCTCGCCGGGCCGTTCCCCGTACGCCCCGGCCAAGTGCGCGACCCGTTCCACGGGGAGCAGGCCGCGCGCGTTGCGGGTGATGTGCGCGGCGTTGCCCGGTTCGCCGTCGTAGTCGTCCACCACCCAGGCGGCGTCGCGGTTTGGCGCAGGCACAGGGACATTCTCCAACAGGGCTCGTGGTGGTGTGGGCGACCGGACGCCTACGCGGCGACCGGCACCTCGTCCGGTGCGACGGGCGCCTGCCGGGCCGGGACGGTGGGGGTGCGGCGGGGCCGGTACGGGCGAACCTCGGCGTGCCAGATCGCGAACGCGGCCCGCATCGCGTCGTCGGTGACGACCGTGGACCCGGTCTGGAAACCAGGCTCAGGCACGTTCGCGCTCATCGCCCAGGTCGGTGAGCAGCGCGGTCGCGCACGGCGCGCAGAGCACCAGGGTGACCCCGCGGTGCCCGCCGACGGTCGCGTCCGCGGTGGACACCACCGTGAACGCCCCCTCGGACGCCTTGTTCGGGCACTGCACGTTCGCGCACCGGTTCACGGGGCGCCCGGTCCACTGGGTCATGCCGCTGCCTCCTGCCGCTTCTCCCAGCGCACCCAGGGGCGGGCCGGGGTGCCCTTGTGGTCGGTGAACCACTGGAGGGACCGCTGCGCCTGGTGCTCACGCACGCACGACGGGCAGCGCACGGCGCGCCGCGCGCAGTCGCCGGGGACCAGGTAGTCGTGCGCGTCGGTGGTGGCGGTGCCCGCGCAACGCAACAGCCGTGGGGTGCGGGCCGGTGAAGTGCTCATGGTGACCATGTGGGTTGCCGCGCACCGTTGGTCGACGCGCCAGGCCGCCCGGCCACCACAGCGGTGACCGGGCAGCCAGCCAAGGCGGTCAGGCGGTGGGCGCGAACACCTGGAACTCGATGACGCGCTGCTCACGTCCGGTGCGGTCGAGCAGCCAGCCGCGCCCCGGACGGCGGTGGTCCAGGAGCGCGTCGTCGGGGATGGCTGGGTCGTACCGGGAGGCGTCCGCCCCGAGCCGGGCCACGTCCGCGAACCGGCCCGCCGACCAGACCGCGTCCAGGCTCGGGTCGGCCTGGGTCACCCACACCACGGTGACCTTGTCGGAGGCGAGCAGCGCGTCGAGCATCGCAGCGGACCCGTCCCGCACCGGGTCGGGCTGCCCGCCGCGCCCCCACGCCAGGTTCGCGTCGACGATCAGCACCGGCATGCGCCCGCTGTGCACCTGGTCGGCGAGCAGGTCACCGGCAGCCCGCAACGGGCCCCGGTAGGCGCTCAGCGCGGCGCTGAGGTGGTCCCGGCGGCTGGTGCGTTCCACCCGGTCGGACAGGGCGACCAGCAGCGTCCACGCCGTGTCCAGGTCGGTGCCGTACCCGCCGAGCGGTGCACCGGCCTGGGCAGCGAACTGATCCCAGTCCGGCGCCCGCCCGATCACGTACACGTCCTCGCGGGGGGCCCCGGCGGCGATCCGGTGCGCGAGCACCGTCTTGCCCGCCCCCGCAGGCCCAAGGATGAGCAGGTGCCGTCCGCCGCGCCGCCACGGGCGGAACCGCAGTTGGGTGCCGTCCGGGGTCAGTGCGAACGCGTGCCGTGCGTCCGGTTCGGGCAGCACGTCCGGCAGCGGGGACCGGATAGGTGCGGGGTCCGGGACGGCAACGGCCTGCGCGTCGATGCGGCGCAGCGCGGTCGTGTACTTGATGCCGTCGGCCTTGGCCAGTGCGCGTGCGGCGCGCTGCCTTGCCCGGGAGGTGTCGTGGTTGGTGGACATCGGTGTTCCGTCCTTCGTACGCGTCCCGTACCCGCGCCGAAAGCAACGGTCGATGTCGGTACGCACCCCAGGTGGGTGCCTACCCGGCGGTTCGGTCCAAGACCGTTGTCATCGTCAGCGCCGTCGCCGTACGGGGGCCGGTGCCTTCGAGTCGCGGACACCGTGGGGCCGCTTCGCACAGCACCATGCGCAGCACGGGTCAGGGCGCCACCGCGGTGATGTCGAGCGGGACGCTGCGCCGTTCGGACAGTGCGAGATCCCCGCAGGCGAGCCCGGTCAGCAGGTGCTGGCAGTCTTCGTCGGTTGCGGCGCCCGGCCCGAGCGGACGGTCATGCGGTCCGCGCCGCTGGGCGGCCCAGTCGATGATCGTGTACCGGTCCCCGCGCCCGAAGTCCCCGCTGCGGGTGGCAACGACCCGCTGCCCGTCACGGGCGCGCACCGTCCACCAGCGACGGTCCCCGGCGAACTTGACCCGGTCCCTGACCCCGAGCGGTGCGGCGTCGTGCCCGTCGACGGGGTGAACCTGGTGCACCCACCAGGCGTCGTTCAGGACGTACGAGTCACGCCAGTCGTCGGACTCGGCCCCGGTGTAGTCCCAGCGGGCGAGGTGCTTGATCGGTGCCGCGCAGGTGCGGCACACGGACCGGTCATTGTGCGCAAACCCGGAACTCGTCTCCATGCGCGGCTCGGGTGCGTCGTCGTGCGAAGCCGCGCGGAACCGGGCCAGAGCATCCGAGCACGCCTCGTCGTTCGGGTGCCGGTGCCACTGCCCGTCGAGCAGGTGGTGGCACCCCGTCGAGCCGAAGCCCATCTCGACCGGCGCGGCCCCCTCGGAACCCTGGGGCAGCACCGCGCCGGTGGCCCGCAGCGGGGCCAGCAGGGTAGCCCGCTGCGCGGGGCTGGTCAGGTCGGCGGCGAAGATCGTCAGCAGCGCGTACTCGGTCAGGTACCGGCGCGGGCGGGCGTCCACACCCGAGCCGAGCCCGGCCCGCTGGGACACGTCCCACAGGGCGCGCTCGAACGCGGCGAACGCCGGGGTGATCCGCAGCCGGTCCGCGACCGCGTCGGCCAGCGAATCGGCGGCGGTGATCTGGTCCGCGACCGGCCCGGTCCCTCCGGCCCAGAACGCGGCCTCGACCGGTTTCCACGCCTCGTCGGTGATCGCCCGCACGGCGGTCACCAGGGCGTCGATCTGGGTGCGGCGGCGGTCCTCGTCGGTGACCCGGCGCAGCGCGGTCGTGTACCGGATGCCCTCGGCGTTCGCCAGGGCGCGGGCGGCCCGCTGCCGGGCCCGGTTCGGGGTGCTGCTCATGGTCGTGTCCGTCTCTTCGCGCCGTCCCGTGCCCGGCGCGACAGTGGTCACGTCGGCCCCGACCCGGTGGCCGGGGGTGCCCGCGATCCAGGCGGAGCCTGTTGTCGTCGTCGGGGCCGTCGCCGCACGGGGACCGGTCCCTTCGAGTCGCGGCCATCGCGGGGGCCGCTTCACCGGTCATGTGGGACGGCGGCGCGGTCTGGTCCGGGCGGTCAGCGGCCCTCGGGGGCGAGGCCTGCGTCAGCGGCGGCGAGCAGCACCGTCTCGGCGGCCCACGCGACGGCGTGCGTCTTCGGGAACCGGGACGGCCCGTCGGGGTCCTATCGGCGCAAGATGGCCTGAACCCCGCTGCGGGTCAGACCGAGACGCTGCCCGATCGCGGCGTACGACAGACCGGCGTCGCGTAGTCCCTCGACGGCGAGTCGCCTAGCCTGGTACTCCCGGTCCGCTTGCCGGGCCGCGTGCTCCGCGCGTTGGGCGTGCTCGATCGCCTCCGCGACCAGCCGCTCCACGTCGGGGTCACCCGGCATTCTGGTCGACCAGTTCGTACGTGGCGCGTCGGCCGTCGTCGAGCACCTCCACGATGCGGAACAGGCGAGGCGCCACGTCGTCGTCGGCGAGCCACACCAGGTCACCGGCCCGGGCTGACGCGCGGATGCTGCGTGGCAGGGTCGTGCTGAAGTGGGACGACCAGCCCACCCGTGTCAGGTCGACGATCACGACGGGATGTGTCTGAACGGTCATGGTGCTGGTTCACCTCTCTTGTCGGTCCGCGGCTTGAATGCCTCCAGGATGGGGAGCACGGCGGCCTCGATCTCGGCGAGCAGTGCCCGTTCGGCTCGCGCCCCGAGCGTCCCGGCGGCCAGGGCGGCGGTGTCCACGGTCTCGACCACCAGGTCGAAATGCGCGCGTTGGAGGGACGCGGAGAGCGGGCTGGCCCCCTGCTCGATGAAGGAGGTCGGCAAGAGGCGTGCAAGGTGCTTGACCGCGCCGTACCGCGCCTCGCCGTACTTGTTCTGCGGGTTTGCGCGCAGGATGTCGTCCCGGGTGACGCCGTTGGTCACCCCGAACACGCTCACGCACAGCAGCCCGTCCTCGGTTTCGACACCCCGATACTCGGCGAACTGGTCGAGCATCTTGCCCGCCAGCAGGGACGGGTCCCCGGTGCCCATGTGGATCAGGACCAGGTCGTCGTCGTGCAACGTGTCAGAGCGGACGTCGATGCGCCCGCCACCGACCCGCACCGAGCGCACGACCCGGAATGACGGGTCCGACGCCCGGCTGGGCGACTGTGACCCCCGCGCGTGGGGGCACCCGTCCGTGTGCTGGTACTGGTTGCAATGGGGCATCGCGCCACCGGCTTTCTGTATGGACCCAGTATACACCGGGGTTCGGCCCGGTACCCCGCGAGAGGGTCCGGCATGACGATCACATCGGCCGCCGCGTCGGCGCGTGAGGCGGCCCGCCAGGCCAGCGGGGAGTTCGGTCAGCAGGCGCACGCCGCCCAGGACACCGAACTGTCCGACTGGTCTGACACGTTCGGTGCCGCGGCCACCGAGTTCGCCGCCCTGGCCGACCAGGAACCGGCCCCGCTGGTGGACCCGTTCGGCGCTGACCACGGGCTGGCGGCGGGCGACCTGCTGGACCGACTGCACACGGTTGACATGGGGGCCTGTCCTCCTGGCGGTGCGCCCGTGCCTGCCGCCGGGACGAGTCTCAGCGAGGTGGCCGCTGCGATCGCCTCGCTCGTCCTCACCGACCGGGCCGCACGGGGACCGGTCCCTTGGAGTCGCGGCCAGCGCGGGGGCCGCTTCACCGGTCATGTGGGACGGCGGGGCGGGCTGGTCCGGGCGGTGCGGTCAGCGCACGGTGAGGCGGGTGACGGGCACGGCCCGGGCCGCGCTCAGGGTGCACCGGCCCGCGGCGACGGCGGCGAGGATGCCGTCCCACCACGCGGTGCCCTGGGCGCCGGTCGGTCGCGGGTGCCAGGCCCCGCCGGGCGTGTTCAGACCGGACCGCACCGCGCACGCCAGGTCGATCACCGTGTACTGCTCGGCCCCGGGAAGGAACGGCACCCGCCGGGTCGCGATCACGTACCGGTCGTCGCGGTCACGCACCGTCCACCAGCGGGCCGGGGCCGGACCGAACCGGACGCGCGCCCCGATCGTGACGGTGTCCGCGACGGCGTGCAGGACCGCCGTGCCCGTGCCGTTGTGCCCGCCCATCGGTGCCTCGTCCCGTGTGCTGGCCCGCCCTCGTAGCGGGGCCGTGTCGCCGGGCACCATGCGCGCGCCCGGTCCGGGTCCCGCACCGCACGTCAGGCGGTGATCGAAATCGGGGTGCCGTCAGGGCGCGACACAACCTGCCCCGGTGCGGCACGGTGCTCGCGTTCCGGCCACCCGGGCCGGTCCACCCGAAAGGAACACACATGACCGCAACCACCCGCCCCGTCGTGTCCTGCATCCTGTGCGGCGGCCCCGCCAACCTGCTCGGCCCGACCGCCCCGGCCCGCACCGTGATCCCCCTACCGGGCGGCACGACCCGGGTCCTGGTCGGCGGCCGGGCCGGACGGTTCGTCTGCCGGTGCGGGTGCCGGTTCGAAACCGAGATCCCGGCCCGTTAGCCGCGCGCGCCGCGCCAGCCGGGGGATCCGGTCGTCCAGCAGTGCCGCCCGGTCCGCGGTCGGGCGGGCCTTGCCGCGGCGCACGTCACTGAGCCAGCGCGCCAGACGCCGCTCCGCCGTGTCGGGCCCGTCCTCGCGCGGGCAGTGCCCGTGCCCGGTCACGAAGCCTGCGTACCCGGTCACCTTCGCCGTGAACACCGACTCGCTGACACGGGTGTCCCGCCAGCCGGGGACCAGGACGTCCAGCAGCGCGACCCGGTCGGCGGTCAGGGCCCTGTGCCGGACGTTGGACAACCAGACACCCAGGGACCGTTCGGCGCCGTCGTCCGTGTGCTTGCTCGGGCGCCGCCCGTGCGCGGCCACGAAGTCCGTACGCGCGCGCCCGGGCCTCGAACGGGCTCGTCCTGGAGCGCCAATTCGGCACCAACTCGTCGAGCAGTGCCACCCGGTCGGCGGTCAAGCCTTGGCCGGAGCGGACCCGGCCCAGCCAGGCGCACAGCGCCCGCTCGGTGACGTCGTCCCCGCGCTTGCTCGGGTGGCGTCCGTGCGCGGCCACGAAGTCCGCGTACGCGCGGGCTCGCACCGCGAACGGCTGGTGCGCGGTCATCGGGTCGTCACCCGCCCGCGCCAGCCGGGTAGCACCTCGTCGAGTAGCGCCACCTGGTCGGGGGTGCGCCGGTCCTCGGTGCGGCACACGTACGTCAGCCAGGTGGCCAGGCTCCGTTCGATGGGGTCGCCCGCGTGCTGGCTCGGACGGTGGGCCTGCGCGGCCACGAAGTCCGCGTATGCGCGGGCGCGCCCCTCGAACGCGCGCCGCCGGATTGAGTCGTGCTGCGGGTCCCGCCAGCCGGGCAGTGCCCGGTCGAGCAGCGCCACCTGGTCGGCGGTCCGGCGGTCCTCGGTGCGGCGCACGTGTCTGACCCATCTCGCCAGGCTTCGTTCGTCCGGGTCGCCCGATTGCGGGCTCGGTTGGTGCCCGTGCGTGGTCACGAAGTCCGCGCAGGCGCGGGCCCGCACCGCGAACGGAAGTCTCCGCGTCTGCGGGCGCTGCAGTTCCCGCCAGCCGGGAAGCACCCGGTTGAGCAGCGCCACCTGGTCGACGGTCAGCCGGTCCTGGGTGCGGCGCTGGTACCTGAGCCAGTGGACCAGGCTTCGTTCGTCCGGGTCGCCCGATTGCGGGCTCGGTTGGCGCCCGTGCGCGGTCACGAAATCCGCGTACGCGCGGGCGCGCCCCGCGAACTCGCGCCACCGGATCGAGCCGTACCGCGGGTCCCGCCAGCCGGGCAGTACCCGGTCGAGCAGCGCCACCTGGTCGACGGTCAGCCGGTCCTGGGTGCGGCGCTGGTACCTGAGCCATCTCGCCAGGCCCTGTTCGTCCGGGTCGCCGCTGTTGCGATCGGGGTGGTGTCCGTGCGCGGTCACAAAGTCCGCGTACGCGCGGGCCCGCGCCGCAAACGTGACGGGGCGGGACTTGCTGCGCCACCCCGGGATGATGTCGGTGAGCAGCGCCACCCGGTCGTCGGTCAAGGCGATGGCGCCCCCGCGCACGTTGACCAGCCAGGTGGCCAGGCTGTGTTCGGTGCGATCGTCCGTGTCCGTGCTGGGGGGCCGCCCGTGCATGGTCACGAAGTCCGCGTACGCGCGGACCCGCTCCTCGAACGGTTGCCGGATTCGCCGGGCCCCGGTGGGAGTCAGGTCCTGCCAGCCGGGCACTACCCGGTCGAGCAGCGCCACCTGATCGTCGGTCAGCCGGGCCGTGCCGCGGCGCGCGTCCCGCAGCCAGCCCGCCAGGCTCCGCTCGACTCGATCGGGCGCGTGGTGGCCCGGGTGGCGCCCATGCTCGGCCACGAAGTCCGCGTACGCGCGGGCTCGCACCGCGAACGGCTGGGGCGCGGTCATCGGGCACCGGCCAGGGCAGCGCCGGTGGTTTGCCGCGCGCGAGGGCGGGGCCGGTGCCTGGTCGGTGTGCACCTGTGTTCCGTGGCACGCATCCGGTCGGCGACCGTGGCCAGCACGCTGGACTGGGTCACCCCGAGCGCCGCGCAGATCGCGGCAAGGATCTCCGAGGACGCCTCCTTGCCGCCGCGCTCCACCTCCGAGAGGTACCCGAGCGCGGTGCCCGCCTGGGTGGACACGTCGCGCAGGGTACGCCCGTCACGCAACCGGACCGCACGCAGCACGGCCCCCATCTCGGTACGCAGCAGCGTCACGCGTTCGCCCCCTCGGTGGCCGCGAACCACTTCGCGACCAGCGCGGCGTACCGGCGGTCGCAGGCGGTGCACCCGCAGTTGCTGACGGCGGAGAACTCCTCGTCGTCCTCCGTCCAGACGGCGGGGTCGGTGGCCGCGGTCGCGGTCCTCATCTCGGTTCCCATACCTGTCCTGTGGGACGGGCCGCCGTCCTGGTCCGGCGCTAGCCGCCCGCCACCCGTGGGCCATCCCGGCCCGCGCGCCCCGGCGCTAGCCGCCCGCCACCCGTGGGCCATCCCGGCCCGCGCGCCCC
>BCWJ01000048.1 GCA_001592145.1 Xylanimicrobium pachnodae JCM 13526 = NBRC 107786
GGGCCGGAGCCTGACGCACCGGAGCCGCCTGGACCGGATCCGCCTGGACCGGAGCCGTGGCGCTCACTGGCTTCGACGTTGCTGTTGCACGGTCTGCTTGCAAAGCAGCCAGGCGGCGATCGTTCGACGCGTGGCGATCCGCCACGGTGACCTTGCGCTGGTCGTGCTGGACCAGTGCCTTTCGAGCAGCGAGTGCTCCAACCGCCACCGCGCCCAACCCACCTGTTGCGGTGATGGCCGCAGCAGCCCCCAGCACCTTCGCGGTGCGCTTATAGGTGGCCGGGCTCTTCGCGGCCTCCTTGACCCGTTGAGGCGCCCGCTTGGCAGCGTTCGAGGTGTCACGGACTGCGGCTCTCATCCGCCCGCCAGCCTGCGAGTATGCCTCGCTACCTGCCCTGTGAGCGTCCACATGGGCGCGGATCCGTGACCCGTGGGTGGCTAGCCCCGCAGCGTAGGCACCAGAACGAGCCGCCTGGACAGCCCTCCGGGTCGAGTCCGCCAAGGCAGCAGCCTTGGTCCCAGCATCCTGGGCACGCAGGTGCGCCATGTCGGCACGAGTCTGCGCCAGCCGCTCCTTGCGCTGCTTCTTGAGGGTCTGGGCTCCGAGCCGGGCCGCTTCTTCCTGCGACGGCTCCGTGTCGGTGTAGCCTCCCAGCGCCGACGAGTACCCGCCGTCCTCCTGACGGTTCCTCGCGAACTCCTCGCGGCCCACCTTCTCGAACGCGAGCCGCTGTTGGTCGCGGGTCAGTTCGTTGCCGTCCGCGTCGTGGGTGCCCAACTCGAACCCGCGCCGGGCCCGCCGGGTGTCCGCGGCGGTCCCCGTGAATCCGGCGACCGTGGCGCCTGCAGCGCCCGTCTGCGGATCGGTGGCCTGCGGTGACCGAGACGCGCTCGTGGCGGACGTGGCGGACGTCTTCTGGGTCGCCGCGGTCTTCTTTCTGCCACCTGCCCGCTGCGCGGACTTCGTTGACGAGTGCTTCGTCATGCCAACCTTCGACAACATGCCGCCCGTCATGCGGTCGGCACGCCCCACCACCTTGTCGGTCATGTTGTTCTTGAATCGACGCCCCAGGCGCTGTGCCGCTTGCGAACCGAGGAACCCTCCGGCTGCACCGCCCGCACCCGCAACCGCAGTCGTCATCGACCCCGACGACTTGGCCCATTGCTTGAGCCCGGATGGGGTCATCGGGGAGGCCACCTTGAGCACCTTGGTGAACAGCATGTGCATAACCCACACGGCCAGCAACGGGGAGAAACCGGAGAACACTGTGAACGCGATCCCGCCTGGGGTGAACACGGAGGCGCCAACCTCGGTGATCATGGCCGTCATCAGGGAGATCACGGCCAGGATCAAGGAACCGCCGGTTGCCAAGATGGAGAACCCGACGAACTTCTTGAACAGAACCCCGAGTCGGGCACCGATCTGCTGACTCGGCATCAGCGCTACAAACAGCACGATCATCATCAAGAGCACCATGGCGGACATGGCGATCTTGGCCAGGTACACCGCTCCTGCCAAGACCACGAACACAAGTGACGTGCACACCGCGGAGATGATGTACCCCGTCGACATTGCTATTGCGTCGGTGTTGTTCGACGCCCCGTGCACAGCGGAGACCATCGTCTGCACGGGTTCAAGACCCTCGGCACGGGCGCCGATCTTGCCCGGGTCGTCCGCGAAGTCCCACACCGAGTCACGTGCCTCCCACTTAGTGTGCATCCACGCGGTGCACGCCGTGTTCGGGTCGTACTTGCCAGCGCTCGGCGCCGCCGCCGGGGTTGCCGCAGCGGCGTCCGGGTGAGCCTGCGTCACCGCGGCCCCCTTCAGGCCGTACGGGCTCGTGCCTTGCAGTGTTCCCTGCTGAAACCCGTGCGGCACCACCTGATCCGGGTTCCCGGTGGCCGCGTTGCCGGTCGGGGCGTTCCCGGTCAGTGCGCCCGCCTGCGCCGGAACGGGGTGATCCTCGTCCGTGCGAACCGGGGTGGCCCAACCGACCTTATCGACCGTGTCCCACCCGAAGTCACGCCACTGCCAACCGCCCTTGCCGTCAGGTTGGCACGCGGACCATGCGAAGATCGACGTGTCGCGGCCCATCAACCCGGTCATCCGCAGCGGTTGCGACCCCTTCTCAGGGATACCATTCGCCGGATCGGTCAGTTTCGCCCACTCGTGCTTGTCACCCTCATCACCGTGCTTCACAGTCTGCGCCCAGACGTACCGTTGCGAAGCGCGCCCGGTCAGCGAGTAGTTCGCCGCCTGCGGTTCGTACTGGAAGGGGACTCCGACGGTGTGCTGAACCGTGGGCGCCCCGTCCGACGACCCCTGCGGGACGCCCGCCATCGAGTCCAGCAGGTGACAGTAGGAGTACTCGGACATCTTCTGGCTGGACTCTTCCGGGCCATACTGGATGTTGCGCCAGGTGCGCAACGCTGACTGCTCCCAGATCGAGTTCAGCGTCTCCGATACCGCGGGCGACCCGGACGACCCCAGCGCCTCCTCGTAGATCCGGTACAGCGTGTCCTGGTAGTCGTAGCAGTCGATATCCGCGTTCCCGGTGTCGGTCCGCGAAATGTCGCTGGCAGCGAGCGTAAACGCCTTCGCGGGGGTCGCCGAAACCTTGGAGACCGTGTTATTGATGATGTGCAGCACCCATCCGGGCGAGAACGTCCCGTAATCCCCCGATCCGTCCGCGTTGGCCGTCGTCGCGAGAGATCCCTGGGTCATCACGAACAGGACCCCGAGCACAGCCACCTTCTTGACGAACATCTTCCAGTGCTGACCACCATTCCCGCGCATGGATTTCCAGACGGTGACAGCGATCAACACCACAAGGATGCCGCCGCCGAGCCCCAGCATGCCTGGCTGCCCGAACAGCACGGAGTTCGTGATCGTTCCGGCTGCCTGGTCGAGCCGATACCCAAGGTGGTCAAACGTGCACGACGTGGACGCTCCCTCGACCAGATTGGCGGTGAATCCCCACAGTGCGCCACCGATCCCCATCGTGTTGCCGGACATCATGTCACGCATCACAGTGGTCTTGATGGTGTAGAAGTCGAGGATCCCTCCAGGGAGCCGGGAGTGGAAGTCGTCAACCGCACTGGCCCAGCGATCTACCGGCAGGAGATTGTCGCCACGGTCTCCTGTTCCGCAACTCATCGCCAGCGGGGCGCCCGGCAACGCGGTCGTGACCGAGGCCGAGGCCGGAACCGTCGCGTGCGCAGTGGACGAGAGCGTTGCCGCCTGAGCGTGCGGCATCGAGACCACCAGCAACGCCACGAGCAAGCCCAGCACCGCCAGTGCCCGCGCAAGCAGTGGGTTGCGGGTCAGTGAGGAACGGAACGGCATCTGAATCTCCGGTCAGCGGGCGTGAACGTCGAGGTGGGCGAGCATGTCGGCGGGCGGAGGTGCCGGGCGGCGCCCGGCACTCACCGATCGCGCTGTCGGCAGCAGCACCGGATCCACCTCGGACGGGTCGACGACCTGCACGGCGCCTTCGGGGTTGGCGCGCCGGGTCACGGGGGCGTCCGAGTGCACCAACTGGAAGTCGCCGACGCCGTGCAACGGGTCGATCGCCTGACCACACATCAGGTACTTCCCCGCGGTGGATGTCTTTCGGTCTTTCATCGCGTCGAACGCGTTGACCTGTAGTCCGGTAGACCGGCGGTGCCCCATGACCAGCACCCACCCGCCCTCGACGACGACGAACGCGAACAATGACCAGACGCCGACGAACGCGAACGACACCATCAAGACAAGCAAGGATGCCGGAAGACCCGAGAGCAGGATCCAGAATGTACGCCGCTCAACCTCGACTGTGGCGATGAAGATGGTGCGGTCCTCGTTGCGCCGCTTGCCGACCATACGGGTCAGGTCGTAAAGATGCGGAACGTTCTCGTGCGACTCCATCGCCGACTCCTTGCAGGTAGCGGAGACGAGGCGCCAGACACATCGTTGCCAACTGGCGTCTCGCCTCCTGGGTCGGTTACTTGAAGGAGACCTTGCTGGTGAAGTAGTCGGCGACCTTCATGATGCCCATCAGAGCCCAGTCCACGAGCGTGAGCAGGAAGCCCATCAGAATCCCGGGAGCCGCCAGGAGCGCTCCTGCGCCGATCGCGAACCACATCTTCTTGGTGTCGCCACCGTTGCCACGGCGCTTGTCCCAGAAGTGCTTGAACACCCCGAACAAGATGAGAAGGATGCCGATGCCTGCCATGACGTTGAGGAAGCCGGTTCCGACGGTCCCTTCAAGCACCGTCTTGGCCTGGTCCCAGGCGTTTGCCAGGCCTGGGTCCTCCACCTTGGCCGCCAGGGGCGCAGCGACGAGGATTGTGCTGATCATTGTGTTGCTCCGGTGTGGTCGAGGCGGTCGCCCGCCGGTTGGGGGTTCTGCGATGCGGTGACTATGTCGGGGGTCACTTGTCCGGGGTCGTTTCGCAACATTTCGCGGTCAACTCGTCCCGCTGCTGCCGAAGCGGCTTGTGCTACCCCGACGGCCACCAGTGCGGTCAGTGCAAGCGCCGCGATACAGACCCACCCATGAAGACGCGCAAGCACCAGCAAAAGCAGCAACGCGCTGGACGACATGGCGCCCACGAACCACCGGGCGTGGTGGTTCTGGCTGTGCTTGATGGTGCTCATGCTTGGCACCATGCGCAGAAAACCCGCCGGTTACGTGGTGTCGGCGTCTCGTTTCCGCTTCGCGGCCAGTGCGGCGTCCATCGCCAGGGCGTGGCTGGCGGCGGCGGCCCCCTGGAGGCGGTCCCGCGCGGCCACGTCCCGCCCGTCCGGCCCGCCAAACCCACCCGCGTCGAACGCCGAGGATGGCGGACCGTCGTCGGGGAACTCCTCCTCCTCGCGCGGCACGGCCCGGTGCACCTGGGCGGGCGTGGGCCGAATCCTGCTCGGGGACGGGTCACCGTTCCCCAGGTGTTTGCGCAGCCACGCCTCGTAGTCGTCGTTGGACGCGTAGTACCCCTTGATCACCGCCGGGGACATGCCGTCCAGGTCGGCAGTGCCGCTGCCGCGGGCGGCCTTCGGGTCGGACTGAATCCACGACGGCACGTTCGGCACCTTGCGCGGGTCGCGGAACGCCATCGTCTTGTCCGCCTCGGACGGTGTCGGGCCGAGCATCACCCGGTGCGGAAGCAGCGACTTCAACTCGGGCGGGAACCCCTCGGTCTTGGATGGGCGCTGGGTCAGGTAGATCACCCGCACCCCGACCGCACGGTGCACTGCAACGATGTTGTTCAGTTTCGCGGTCAGCAGTTTCGCTTCCAGGTAGTCCTGCGCCATCTTCACGAACGTGGGGTTCGCCTTGGCTTCCTTGGACAGACCGCCCGGCACGGCGGGCGCGTTCATCTGTGCCGCCAACTCGTCGGCGACCAGCAGCACGGGCGGGTTCGCGGCCTTGACCTGCGGAGGCAACTCCTGCCAGCGGGTGACCCCGTACTCGTTCATCAACTCCCCGCGCCGTCCGCCCTCCTCGTCCACCAAGGTGGCGACCGTCAGCGCTTCGGCGCGCGACTCGCACCCCCACCAGTGGTCGGCGGTGTACGGCGCCGCCCACCGGAAGTCGCCCTTCTTCGCGGGGGTGTCCAGCACCGCGAGCAGGTAGCCCTTGACGAGCGCCTGGTAGACGATCGACTGGACCGCGACGGAGTTGTGGGTAGGGATGAACCCGCCGGTCAGGTAGAGGTGTTCGGGGTGGTCCACCTTGATGCACCGCATCGGGACCGGCTCGGAGACGGTGATGTCGGTGACGTAGTTCCATTGCTGGGTGGCACGCACCTCGGTGGGCAGCAGGGCCCGCTTGCGCGGCATCCGGAACACGTCCTGCGTGGTGGTGAACGTGATCCGGTGCTTGCCGGAGCACGTCACCCGATTCCCATTCGCGTCCAGGTAGTGGCTGGGCTCGTCGGACACCTCAGATGCCTTGATGCCCAGCGAGCGCACCAGTTCGAGCACCTGCACCGCCAGGTCGCGGTGCACGCCGCCCTGCGTGAACTCGCACTGCCCGTGCCGAGCGTCAATGGTCCCGTCGGTGTCCATCAGCCCTTGCAGCAGCGCGAGCCGCTGCCGGTAGGACGCGCGGAGGTAGGCGGCGGGGATGTGCTTGTTGCCCAGCACCCCGGCCCGGCACAGGGCGGTGGCGAGCCCGCGGGTGCCCACCACCTGGTTGGAGGAGGGCAGCGGGTAGGCCCGGTAGCCTGCGGCGGTCACCTGAGCGATCAGGTGCGGCTGATCGCAGGCGTCCGCCGCGATCGTGCCATCGCTCTCACTCCCGTCCCCCAGCCACGCACCCAGCACGTACGGGTCCACCGGCAGGTCCGCGTCCGGGCCGTCGATCGCGGCAGGCACCCGCACGGCGTAGTTCAGGCGAGCGTCCGTGTCCCCCGCGTGCAGGGTGCGCAGCATCTCCGCGGTGGTCACCAGCGACTCGATCGGGGTGTGCGCCACGTTCGCCTCGGCGCGTTCGGCCAGGATCTCCAGCACCTCGTCCACCGGGTACATCGTCATCATTACCGGCACCCCGACCTGCTTGCGCGGGGCGTGACAGGTGCGGGCGGCGACGGCAAGTTTCTGGCTGGCGCCCGCCGCGAACGTGGCCCCCAGTGACTCCAGGTGGGCGATCAGGGTGGACCCGTCCATCCACTGGCCACGCACCGAGTCGATCTCGCCGCGGGTCAGAGTGTGCCCCGAGATGGCGGCCCGGTGCGGGCCCGGGCGCTTCCCGTCCATCGTCGCCTGCCAGTAGTCGGCCACGGCGGACATGTCGTACGCGTACCCGGGTCTGGACTCGTCGTAGGCGCGCATCGGGACGCCGAGGTGTGCGAACTCGTCACGCAGCCGGTACAGGCTGGTGTCCTCGTACCCGGCGATTCGTGCGATGTCGGTCAAGGTGCCCACGGTCCCCGCCCCGAACGTGGCGGCCAGGGCGCGCAGGTCCGCGGCAACCCGCGCCGTGTCATCCGGGTTGCGCGAGTTGCGCAGGTCGACCTCGCGTCCGATGGACGCGGCTACCTCGCGTCGGTGCGCTGACCGGGCCGCCACCTTAGCGCGCTGTCCGTCGTTGTTGACCACCCGAGACACCCGCGAGGACACCTTCCACAGGTGGGTGCCGCTGACCGTGACCGTCTGCCCGTCCGAGAACGTCACCGTGTGCGCCGGGACGCTCACCGTCGGGGAGAACCCGATGACACGCGTCAGCGACCCGTCCGCCGCATAAATGTCATCCCCGATACGCAACTCACCATTTGTTGCCCACCCATTCGGAAAGCGCTCCGAAATGGGGACAGGAATGGTGGCGTCCATTCGAGTCGCTTTCCCGCTGCCTGGGAGCCCCACGATAAGGGCGCCGATTGAATCGTCCAGGTCCATGACAATTGATTGGTTCGGGACGCCATTTCCGCCGAGTGCCATCGCCAAATCAATGCGTAGTCTCTTCTTGTCGCCGTCCTTGTCCCAGGTCCTGACCGGGGGCGCGGAGGCGAAGTCGAAGTGGTAGACCGCGTCGAAGGTCGGCAACTCGCCGGGGATCATGGATACCTGCAGCGTCTTGGCGTCGACCACGACGTACCAGCCGGGCTTGCCCACGATCGTGGTGGCGACCTCGTCCAGTTTCGTGTCGTGTTTGGACGGGGTGTAGGAGGGCAGGGTCAGCACGAACCCGCCCCCGCGCCGGGCGGCGACCTGGATGGTGTACGGCTTCATGCCCAGTGCGTATGCGGTCGCGTCGCGTGCCTGGCGTTCCGCGGGCGTCAACTTGGTCATGACGGCCTGCCCGAGGAACGGCTTGAACTCGGTCAGCGTGTAGCCGGGGTTGGCATCCTCGAACTTGGAGGCGATCCGGTCCCCGTCGGTGGGGCGGGTACCGCTGCCCAGTGCGAGGGTCAGCGTCTGCCCCTTGGGGCCCGCGACGGTCTGGATGACCTTGCCCTGCCGGGTCAGGGTCAGGCGGTGCGCGTCCGGGTCGTAGGACTCGACCTCCCAGCCGTCGCCCTTCTTCTCGCACACCTTGGCCAGGATCTTCGCGGCGTGCTTGTCCGGGTTGAACCCGGCGGGCAGGTCCGGGACAGAGACTCGTTCGACGGCCATGTGTGCGTGCGCATACCTTCCGGGGGGGGGTGCTCATCCACCCGGCACCATGCGCAACACACGGCGGGCCGCCCCCGATGTAGGCACAGCAGGGCAAACCGCGAACACATCGTCGCAGGTCACAGTGTTGCGTGCCCACCGTTGCCCACG
>BCWJ01000049.1 GCA_001592145.1 Xylanimicrobium pachnodae JCM 13526 = NBRC 107786
GAGGTTAGCGGTCACTACCCGATCCCACTGCCCGATCCCACTGCCGATCCACCGTGGGATCTCGTCATCCACCCCACCGTGCTCCATCTCACGCGGGTCCACGCTGGGCCGGGAGTGCCGTCCACTGCCTTGACGTGTTCATTGTGGGGCGCTGGGCGGTAGCGTCATGCCATGACCGCTGACCCGCGTGCCGCGCTGGACCGTCTGATCGCGGCCCTGGAGGCCCACTTCGACGCGATCGTGTCGCGCCGCAGTGATGACGACCCTCACGTCGACGACGCGTACGACGTCGTCGCCGACGCGTTCGACGTGTACGAGGACGCCCTCGCGCAGGTCCACGGCGAGGTGCTGCCGTTCGTCCTGGAGGAGGACGACGACGACGATGACGATGACGATGATGACGACGACGATGACGCGCTCGACGGTGATGACGACGTCGAGGACGCGCGCGCCTGACGCCTGCTAGCTGGCACCTGACGCGCGCGTGGCATGCGGCCTGAGCCGCGGCGACGCGCGCGTCAGCGCGTCGGCCAGGCCTCCGGGTAGGTCGCGGGGAGGCCCGAGACGTCGTCGAGCGCCGCGAGCACCTCGACCGGCAGGCCCAGCGCAGCCGCGTCGATGGACTGGCGCAGCTGGTGTGGTGTGCGGGCCCCGACGATCGCGGCGGCCACCGTGCTGCGGGCGAGCAACCAGGCGAGCGCGATGTCACCCGGTGCGCGGCCCATCCCGTCGGCAGCCGTGCACACGGCCTCCACGATCGCGCCGCACCGCTCCGTCAGGTACGGCTCCACGAAACCGGCGAGGTGCGGTGATGCGGCCCGCGAGTCCGCAGGAACCGTGCGGCGGTACTTGCCCGTGAGCACGCCGCGCCCCAGCGGAGACCAAGCGAGCAGCCCCATGCCGAGGGCGTCCGCCGCCGGTCGCACCTCCCGTTCCACCCCGCGCTCCAGCAGCGAGTACTCCACCTCCAGCGCGGTCAGCCCGACGTCGTCGAGCAGGGAGGCGAGGCGGGCGCTGGCCCAGCCGGGATGGTTGGACAGGCCCACGTACCGGGCGCGTCCGCTCGTCACGGCCAGGCGCAGGGCGGAGGCGGTCTCCTCGAGCGGTGTCGCCGGGTCGGGGCACGCCACCAGGAACAGGTCCACGTGGTCCGTGCCCAGGCGCTCCAGCGAACCGTCGAGATCCGCCAGCAGGCTCCGCCGCGACGCGTCGCGACCGCCGGTGGTGCACAGCACGACGTCCTCACGCGGGACACTGTGCGCGAGCAGCTGGCCGACGATCCGCTCGGCGTCGCCGTCGCCGTACGCGGAGGAGGTGTCAACCAGGGTGCCGCCCGCCTCGACGAACTCGCGCAGCTGCACGTCGGCGTTGTCCGCGTCCGTGTCACGGCCCCACGTCATCGTGCCGAGCCCGAGCGCGGAGACGCGCAGACCAGATGTGCCGACACGCCGCTCTCTCACGGGTGCAGGCTATCGGCCCCCGGTCGCAGCAGATAGGGTCGTGGCCCGTGAACATGCTGGAAGCGATCGTCCTGGGACTCGTGCAGGGCCTGACCGAGTTCCTCCCGATCTCCTCGAGTGCGCACCTGCGCATCGTGGGCAGCCTGATCGGTGCGGGCGACCCCGGTGCGGCCTTCACCGCCATCACCCAGATCGGCACGGAGACCGCGGTGGTCCTGTACTACCGCAAGACCATCCGGGACATCCTGGTCGACTGGTGGAAGGCGCTGCGCGGCGACGACGGCACCGATCGTGCCGCCCGGTTCGGGGCGCACCGTGAGAACGCCCGCATGGCCTGGTACATCGTGCTCGGCTCCATCCCCATCGTGGTGCTCGGCCTGGCGCTGCAGGACTGGATCGAGACGTCGTTCCGCAACCTGTGGATCACCGCCACGATGCTCGCGGTGTTCGCCCTGCTGCTCGGCTGGGCGGACAAGATCGGCGAGCGTCGTCGCACGCTCAGCGAGCTGACCCCCAAGCGGGCCATCGCGTACGGTCTCGCCCAGTCCCTGGCGCTCGTGCCGGGCGTGTCCCGCTCGGGCGGCACCATCACCGCCGGCCTGCTCATGGGGTTCACCCGCAAGGCCGCCGCCGACTACGCGTTCCTGCTCGCGATCCCCGCCGTCATGGGTTCCGGGTTCTTCCAGCTCTTCCGTTCGCTGGGTGCCAACGCCGGCCCGGGCGCGCCGAGCGGCCTGGAGACGCTCGTCGCGACGATCATCGCGTTCGCCGTCGGCTACGTGGTCATCATCGGCTTCCTCAAGCTGATCTCGACGCACTCGTACCGCGGGTTCGTCTGGTACCGGATCATCCTCGCGATCGTCGTCGTGATCCTGCTCGTCGTCGGCGTGCTCACCCCGCTGTCCGGGTACTACGCCTGATGCGCGCCTGGCCTGCTCCGGACCTGCCCGCCCTGCCCCGCACGGGAGCCGCCGCCCCCGTCCTGGTCCACGACTCCACCACGCGCACGCTGACCGAGGCCGCACCCGGCCCCACTGCCACGCTGTACGCCTGCGGCATCACGCCCTACGACGCCACGCACCTGGGCCACGCGAACACGTACCTCACGTTCGACCTGCTCCAGCGTGCCTGGCTCGACGCCGGCAAGCGCGTGACGTACACGTCCAACGTCACCGACGTCGACGACCCGCTCCTGGAACGTGCGACGGCGACCGGTGTCGACTGGCGCGAGCTCGCGCTGGAGCAGACCGAGCTGTACCGCACCGACATGACGGCGCTGAGGATGCTGCCGCCCGCCACGTGGACGGGGGCGGTCGAGTCCATCCCCGCCGTCGTCGACGCGGTGACCGCGATGCTCGACGCCGGCGCCGCCTACTGGGTGGACCGGGACGTGTACGCGGACCTGTCAGCGGACCCCGCCTTCGGGACCGTCGCCGGGCTGGACGCCGCGACCATGCGCGCCCTGTTCGCCGAGCGTGGCGGCGACCCCGACCGGTCCGGGAAGCGGCACCCGCTCGACCCCGCCCTGTGGCGTGGCGAGCAGCCCGGCGACCCGTCGTGGGACGGCGGCGTGCTGGGCGCGGGGCGCCCCGGCTGGCACATCGAGTGCGCGGTCATCGCCCGCGACGGCCTGGGGCTGCCGTTCGACGTGCAGGGCGGGGGCGCGGACCTGCTGTTCCCGCACCACGAGATGTCGACGTCGCACGCCCGGATGCTGAGCCGGCCGTCGGGTGCCGGGGCGCGGGTTCACCTGCACGCCGGGCTGCTGGCCTACCAGGGCGAGAAGATGAGCAAATCGCGCGGCAACCTCGTGTTCGTCTCCCGGCTGCTCGCTGACGGCGTCGACCCGATGGTGATCCGCCTCGCGCTGCTGGGGCACCACTACCGGGACGAGTGGGAGTGGACCGACGCCGAGCTGCACACGGCGCAACGACGCCTCGACGCGTGGACGGCAGGGCTGCTCACCGCGCACGACGACGGCGAGCCCGCAGCCCGGGTGCTCGACGAGGTGCGGGCCGCGCTCGCCGCGGACCTGGACGCGCCGCGCGCCCTGGCGTCCGTCGACCGCTGGGCGGCGAACCCGGGGGGCAGCGCCGACGTCCTGGCCGCCACGGTGGACGCCCTGCTGGGCGTCGAGCTGTAGCCCGGGACCCGCCCCGCCCCGCGGTCCGGCGGGGTCGTCCCAGCGTGATCGAGCGCAGCGAGGCGCGGGATCAGACGTCCTTGCCGGAGTCGCGTCGCTTCAGCCAGCGCTCGAACTCCCGGGCGATCGCCTCGCCTGACGCCTCCGGCAGGTCTGCGGTGTCCTTGGCCTCCTCGAGCTGCTGGACGTACTCCGCGATCTCCGCGTCCTCCGCGGCGAGCTCGTCCACGCCGTGCTGCCACGCGACGGCATCGTCGGGCAGGTCGCGCAGCGGGATCGGTTCGCCCAGCAGCTCCTCGATGCGCGTCAGGATGGCCAGCGTGGCCTTGGGCGACGGGGGGTTCGCCACGTAGTGCGGCACCGCCGCCCACAGGGACACCGCCTGCAGGCCCCGGCGCGACGCCTCGTGCTGGAGCACGCCGACGATGCCGGTGGGGCCCTCATAGGTGTTGACCTCGACGTCGGGCAGCACCGCGCGCAGGCCCTCGGAGTCACTCGTGGTGGTCAGCGGGATGGGGCGGGTGTGCGGCACGTCGGCGAGCAGAGCGCCCAGGGTGATGATCGTCCGGACGTCGTACTCCTCGGCGAGGTCGAGCACCTCCGCGCAGTACCGGCGCCACCGCATCGACGGCTCGATGCCGTGCAGCAGCACCACCGTGCGGTCGGGGAGGTCGGCCACCCAGAACGTCGTGGCGGGCCAGGTGATCTGGCGCTCTCCGTCGGGTCCGACGCCCACCATCGGACGGTTCACCTGGAAGTCGTGGTACTCCTCCGGGTCGAGCTCGCGCACCTTGTGGGCACCCCAGACGTCGCCCAGGTGTTCGAGCGCACTGGTGGCGGCGCTGCCCGCGTCGTTCCAGCCTTCGAAGGCGGCGATCAGCACCGTGTTGCGGGCGGTGTGGCGCCCGGGCGGGGTGGTCATCCGACCACCCTAGGACGTTAGGGTCGTGTGCGTCCCCGCCTCGACACACCCTGGAGCGTGCCCTGTGACCGCCCTGCCCGCCGCAGTCCTGTGGGACATGGACGGCACCCTCGTCGATACCGAGCCGTACTGGATCGCTGCCGAGCACGAGCTCGTCGCGGCGCACGGCGGAACCTGGTCGCACGAGCAGGCGCTCCAGCTCGTCGGGAACTCGCTGCTGGCGTCGGCCCGCATCCTGCAGGAGGCCGGGGTGCGGCTCGAGCCGGACGAGATCGTCGACTACCTGCTCGACCGCGTGGTCGACGCCGTGCGCCGCCACGTCCCCTGGCGCCCGGGTGCGCGCGAGCTGCTCGCCGCGATCGCCGAGGCAGGCGTGCCCTGCGCCCTGGTCACCATGTCGTACCGGCGGTTCGCGGCGGAGGTCGTGGCCCATACCGACGGCGCACTGCGAGTGGTGGTCACGGGCGACGACGTGGTCAACGGAAAGCCCCATCCCGAGTCGTATCTGACGGCCGCCCAGAAGCTGGGGGTGCGCGTGGAGGACTGCGTCGCGATCGAGGACTCACCGACGGGGATCACGTCGGCCCTCGCCTCGGGCGCCCGGACGCTCGGCGTTGAGGCCGTGGTCCCCATCGAGCCACGGCCGGGACTGAGCCGGGCGGGTTCGCTGGAGCGCGTCACGCTGCGCCACCTGGCACAGATGCGCGCCGGTCACGTGCTCGACCTGCCCTGAAGCGCGACGGCCTGCCCGGAGAGCGGCGCCGTCCGCCGTCGTCAATCGTTCGTGGCACAGCCCAGACGTTCGGCTGCCAGGTCGGCGTCGAACTCCGGCGGCGTGCCATCGAAGGCGGGGCACACCGCCTGGTGAGCGCACCAGCCGCACAGTGCGGATCGCCGGGGCCGGAACTCGCCGGACGCGGCCGACTGCGTGATCGCGGACCACAGCGCGCGCACCTTCGCCTCGGTGAGCTCCAGGTCCCGCTCCCGCGGCTGGGCGCGCAGCACCTGCCCGTCGCCGAGGTAGACGAGCTGGAGCATCGCGGGCACGATGCCCCGCTCCCGCCACAGCACCAGGGCGTAGAACCGCATCTGGAACACCACGGACGACTCGTAGCCCGGACGGGGTGACCTGCCGGTCTTGTAGTCGACCACGCGCAGCGCGCCGTCAGGGGCGACGTCGAGGCGGTCCACGATGCCGCGCAGCAGCGGACCGCCGGCGAGCTGGTGCTCCACCCGCAGCTCGCGCGCCACAGGTTGCAACCGGTTGGGATCTTCCAGCGAGAAGTAGGTGCTGAGCAGCCGGCCCGCCCCGTCGAGCCAGCCGTCCAACCAGTCCCCACCGGTGTTCAGCTCCCCGTACCGGGGTTCACGCTCCAGGAGGTTCTCCCACGCGGACGGCACCAGGGCGAGGGCTGCGGCCCGGGTGCGTTCGCCGAGCGGGGCGTCGTAGAGCTGTTCCAGCACCGAGTGCACCAGCGTGCCGCGAGCGGCGGCCGACGACGGCGGCTCGGGCAGGCGGTCGATCGTGCGGAAGCGGAACAGCAGCGGGCACTGCATGAAGTCGTTCGCGCGGGACGGCGACAACGCGGGCGCGCGCGACGGAGCGCGCGGTGCGGAGGTGCTGGGCGGTGCGTCGGGCGTCGTCACGCGGCCACCTTACGAGCCGCCGCCCACACTCCACCCCGGAAGCGCACAGCGCGCCCGGATACGCTGCGCCGGTGACCTCCTCGCCACAGCGTTCCCGCGGCTGGGTGATCGGCAAGATCGCCGGCGCCCCCGTCATCGTGACCCCGTCCTGGCTCGTCGCCGCGGTGGTGCTCACCTTCGTGTTCACGCCGACCGTGCGCGCGAGCGCGCCGGCGCTCGCCAGCGGGGGCATCTGGCTCGCGGCGTTCCTGTTCGTGATGCTGCTCTTCGTGAGCGTCCTGTGCCACGAGGCGGCGCACGCCCTCGTGGCCAAGAGGCGCGGGCACCAGGTCACGGAGCTCGCGATGACGTTGTGGGGTGGCCACACCGCCTACACCGGAACGCAGAAGCACCCGCTCGACGGCGTCCTGATCGCGATCGTCGGCCCGCTGACCAACCTGGCGCTCGCGGCCGGGTTCTGGTTCGCGGCGCAGGCGGCGCCGCAGGGATCGCTGGCGGCCGCGTTGCTGCGCCTGGCGTTCTTCGCGAACGTGTTCGTGGGAGTCTTCAATCTGCTGCCCGGGCTGCCGCTCGACGGTGGCCAGGTGCTGGAGGCGCTGGTGTGGAGGGCCACCGGGTCGCGGCGTCGCGGCACGGTCGCCGCGGGCTGGGTGGGCCGGGTCGTCGCGGTCGCCGTCCTCGCGGTCGCGCTGGTGGCCCCCGTGCTCGCGGGCCGTCGCCCCGACCTGTTCGACGTGGCGCTCTCCGCCGTCGTCGGCTCCTTCCTCTGGCAGGGCGCGGGCGAGGCGATCCGTGGCGCGCGGCGCCGCGAGATCATCGACACGCTCACCGCGCGGCAGTTTGCGGGCCGGGCGGTGACGGTGTTCACGGGCACGGCGGTGGCCGACGCGCCCCGCGCCGTCCAGGGGGTGCCGGAGGCCGCCCTCGTCGTCGTCGACCTGCGTGGCGCGCCGATGGGCTGGGTGGACCCGGCGACCGCCGCGACCGTCCCGGCAGCGGTCGTGACGACGACGCCGGTCGACGCCGTCGTGGTCCCGTTCCCGGCGGGTTCCGCGGTGGACGTGAGCCTGACCGGTTCGCCGTTCCTGGAACATCTGGCGGCGACGTCGGCGGGTGCGCGCATCGTGCCGGTCGTCGACCACGGTCGGGTGACGGGTGTGCTGGACGTGGCCCGCGTTGCCGCCGCGCTGCGGCAGAGGTGAAGCGGAGGGTGCGGGCCGAGGTACGAGGCACTCGCCCGGAGTGGAGCCGTGGCCGCAGCGTGACGGGGTGGACGGTGCTGCGGCAGAGGTGAAGCGGAGGGTGCGGGCCGAGGTACGAGGCACTC
>BCWJ01000050.1 GCA_001592145.1 Xylanimicrobium pachnodae JCM 13526 = NBRC 107786
CCGCTGACACTGAACGACGTCTGCGCCCATCTCGTACCCGAGATATCCACCTTCGCTGCGGTGTTTGCGGCAACACCGGTAGCCACCACGATTCCGGGCTGCGAGAGCCCGTTTCCTAGCCGCTGATCTGCGGAAACATCTTGCGGAGGCCGGTCGAGAGTCTGCGCCGCGGAGGCGGAGGCCCGGATGCGGTTCTCGGCTGCAGGTGCCGTGGCCGCCGATGCAGTTCCAGCGGCTAGGAGAAGAGCCCAGACGACCAGCAGCGCGGTCAGCGCGGCCAGGACCCAGCGCGGCCTCGCCGTCGGCTGCTGGGGGCTGGTCACAGGGGTCAGTGTGGCAGCGCCGCCCGGGCTGGTCATGAGGTGGCGCGCCGTCGCTCGTAGCGGTCCAGGGCGCGGCCGAACGCTTCTTGGAGGAACCCGGTCGAGCTCACGAGGGTCCAGAAGTTCTCGTCGCTGTCCGGGGTGAGCTGGTCCGAGCCGAGCTGCCGCGAGAGGCCCATGAGGACTTGGTGGATCGCGGCCGGGCTCGCGAGCACGGCCTGGGTGCAGTCCGTGCGGGTGTGGGCGGGGGTCGCGGGCGGGCGGATCGTGGTCTCCACGGTCTGCGTGATGATCCGGTCTACGAGCTTGACTTGCACGGCGCCGGGGCGGTGGGCGCGGCGGTCTTCGTAGGCGGCCTTGCGGCACGCCTGGGAGCAGTAGACCCGCGGCCGTCCCGTGCCCGCCGCGGGCGGGAGCGGTGCCTCGCAACGGGCGCAGACGGTGGGCGGCTGCCGGGCCCTCGTCGTCTTCGCCGTCGCCCGCGGCCCTGTGGTGGGGTGGCGGCGGGGCCTGCTCGTGGTCATGCCTTCCAGGGTGCGCCCGGAACAGGGTTTTGTCACCGGCGAAACACTCTGCCGGCCTCGGGTGGCAGAGGTGTGCGCATCCCTCGTCTGGTCGTTCTCCTTGGTGGCTCCTGGCCTTGTGGTCCTTCGGCCTCGGCCTGGTAGATCTCGTTCTCGGCTCCTCGGTGCCCTGGTGTCCATGGGGCTTCCCTCGGTGGTCTGTCGTCGTGGCTGCTGGTTGTCGGTGGGCCTTGTGTTGCGTCACCGTCGAAACCTTGTGGGAGCCCCTGGGTGCCAGAGGCGTGACCACGATCCGCCCGTCTTCAACCACCCGGTTCCGCCCCCGGCTCCCGGGCTCCCGCCCCGGCGGCCTCCCATACCCCGCAGCACCCGTCCGTCACCACCGCTCAAGCATCCGTCGCCGCTCACCGCACCCCAGACTCCCGGGCTCGCCAGTGCGCCCACCGGGTCGGGTCGGCGGATCAGCGCGGCTCGTGGTGGGTAGCCCAGGCCAGCCCTTGCGCGGCTTCGTCGAGGTGCCGGGCGAGGGCGGTAGCGGCGCGGGCCGCAGCGGCCAGCCGCAATCTCGCCTGGGCCGCGGCAGTCTCGGGGTTGCCGGTGTGCTCACCATCGACGATCACGACGTGCCCGCCGGCCACGAGCCGGTCCACGAGGGCCGCCGCCTGCCCGGCGGTCTGTGGGAGCCGGGCGGCGAGCACGGCCAGGGCGGTGAGCGTGTCGTAGACGTCCGTCACGTCCAGCCCACCGGCCAGCAGCACATGGTTCAACGCCCGCACCGCCTCGGCCGCCTCGTCCGCCACCTCACGGGCCTCGCGCTCGTTCACCGGTCGTCCGGTCCGGGGTGGGCGCGGTTCTCTTCTTCGATCTCCAAGTCAAGAACAGCCAGCAACTGGTGAGCAGAGACCTTCCCCACCGGACCCAACCCCGTCATCGCTCCCGGCACCGTCGTTGCTTCCGGCACCGTCGTCGAGGTTGTCGGGGGGAACGTGGGGGGTACGTTCCCCTCGCCTGGGGAAACGTTCCTCGCGGCAGGGGGTACGTTCACCGCTCCGGGGAACGTCGCCGTATGAACCGCCTGCAGGGCTCGGATCGAGACCTGGGTGTAGATCTGCGTCGTCGAGAGCTCAGCGTGGCCGAGCATCGCCTGGATGTAACGGATGTCCGCCCCGCCCTCCAACATCAACGTGGCCAGGGTGTGCCGGAACAGGTGGCAGGCACCCTCCTTACCCACCCCCGCAGCCTTCACGTAACCCCGAACGAGCTGGGTGAGCCGGTCCAACGAGAACGGCGTCCCGTCCACCGTCAAGAACAGCGTGCCGTCGTCGAGGGGGCCGTCACCGCCACTTCCAGTCCTGCTCCCGGCGGCGAGGTCGGGTCGGGCGTCGGTGAGGTACTTGCTGATCCAGGCGATCGCCCTCGGGCCGATAGGGATCATCCGGTCCTTACGGCCCTTGCCCTGCCGCACCATCAACGTCGCCCGCTGCGCGTCGAGGTCGCGCAGGTTCCGTCTCGCGAGCTCGGCGCGGCGGATCCCGGTGCCGTAGAACGTCTCCAACATCGCCCTGTCCCTCAGACCCGCCGTCGTCGCCAGGTCCGGGCCGGCCAAGACCTGCTCCGCCTCCGCGATCGTCAGGGCCGGCTTCGGGAGACGGTGCTCCACCTTCGGCAGCTCCAACTCGCTCGCGGGGTTCGAGCCGATGTGCTCGGCCCGCACCGCCCACTTGAAGAACGCCCGCACCGGCAACAACCTGGCGTTCTGCGAACGAAACGAGAGCGGCTGCCCGTCGGGCTTGCGGTAGTGGAACAGATGCCTTTGATAGCGCACCAGCATCGGGCGGGTCACCTGCACCGGCCTCGAAACGCCCCGGTCGGCGAGCCAGCCCGCGAGCTGCGCGAGGGCCTGGCGTCTCGCGCGGATCGTCGCGTCCGCGTAACCCCGGGCGCCCAGGTCGGTGCAGAACTCCTCGACCAACGCGGGGAACCCGTGCCGGTCACCACGATCCCCAGGCACGGCCTGCGCGGTGCGCTCACCGCGGCGGCCCATCACCGGCCCCCAGCGGCATGCGCGAGGCCAGCGAGAACGTCGCCGTCGAGAGTGTGCGCGTCGTCGTTGGAGGGGTCCGACTGGGGGCCGACCGGGCCCCGCCCGGCCCCCGGCCAGGGGCCGACCACCGCCACCGAACCCCCGACCAGTTCGCCGTCATACCCGGTCGTGGCCGCCTCCACGTCGTCGCGGTCGGCGCTCGGGCTGGTGCTCGCCGTCGTACCCGTTCCCGCCGCCGTCGTCGCAGCCGCCGCCGTCGTAGTCGTCGTAGGCGTGCGCGCGGTGAGGGTGTCGGGGTCGGTCAGGCCCGCCAGGACCCGGCCGGTCTCGGTGTGGCCGGTCCAGACGAGCTCGTAACCGAACGCCCCCGAGTCCAACCGGTGCGCGATCACCAGCTCAAGATCCGTCAGCCTCGCCAGGTGCACCTTCAACTGCGTGTCACCCCACCCTGCCCCCGCGCCCGCGAGGTGCTCGCGGAGCTGGCGGCGGGTGAACCGCACCAGATCGGCCGGGATCTCCCGCGCCCTCGCCTGCACTGTGACGTAGTCGTGCACGGCGGTCAGGAGGCGGCGGGTCTGCGGGGGCAGCTCGTCCAACGACTGCCCCAGGACCGCGTGCGCCAACCGGTGCGCGATCCGAATGTCCGCGATCGTCGACTCCACGTAGGTGACCGTCGTCCCGTCGATCACCACCGTCTTGCGGGCTCGTTGGTGCTGGTGCAGCAACGTCACCGCGGCGATCAGGCCCAGATACTTCCCCTGATCCCGGCGGGTGCGGGTGCGGCCGTCGGCGAACGTGAGCCGGTCCGCGAACGGGTTCACCACCGCTACCGGCTCCAACAGGCGCTGCGCATCCCTGTGCAGGCCCACCACCTGCTCGCGCCCCGTGCGCGCCGCCAACCCGTCCAACGTCTGCGCGTGGCGTTGCGCGGCGTGGATGGCCCGGGTCTGGTCGCGGTCCTCATCGATCGTCAACACCAGGCACCGGTTCAACAGCTCCTCGTCCACGTCGATCGCCGTCGTCGTCAACACGATCGCCGTCGGCCCCTTCACCGAATACGTGTGCGTCACCAGACGCCCGCTCGCCGTGTCCTTACCCGTGCTCGCGATCGAGAGCTCGCCCTCGGACTGCAACAGCTTGAGCGCATACGCCGCCCGCGAGGCACCCTCCTCCTCCGCGATCGAGAGGACCTTGTGGGCGAGGTCGGACTCGCCCAGGTAGAACAACGACTGGCCCGTCATCGCCGAAAAGGACACCCGGTCCTCCTCGGGCACGAACCCGAGGACCGACTCCATCACCGCGGACTTGCCCGCCGCAGACGTCGACTGCACGATCACGGCCAACGGGCTGGGCAGCAGGCGGGAAACGGCGGCGAGGTAGCTGTCCCGCGTCAAGCTGCTGGCAGGTTTTGGGTCTCGGGAAAGTTGGGGGTCAGGGGGTCGGCCAGTCCGAGGTGCACCTCCAGGGGTCGGTTCCAGGCGATGGCCTCGTGCGGGCGCACGGTGTTGTAGTCGGCCCGGTAGTCGTCGGCGTGGGCGACGAGGGACAGGACGTCGTCGATCTCTTCGAGGAAGAGTCGCTCGTACTTCAGCGAGCCGAACCCGCGTTCACGTGACCCGTTCTGCCCGGGTGTCCTGACTCGGGTGCGTACGTGCCGCAGCTCGGGGTGGGCGGTGATGAAGTGCTCGAACCGGAACGAGCGGAACGGACCGCCGTTGTCGGTCACGACGGTCACCGCCGGGATCACGTTGCCGTCGCCGTCGCGGGCGCAGGCGTCGATCAGGGGGCGGCCGAACAGCGTCTCGTAGTCGGCCAGGGCGAGCTCGATCGCGGCGATCGCGTCGTGCTGGTTCGCGGTCGGGGACACGTGCCACGGGTGCTCGTACTTGGACCAGTAGTCCCGGCAGCCGGCGATGCGCCAGGTCCCACCGGTGGTGGTCTCGAACTCGGAGAAGTCGAGCTGCCACACCTGGTTGGGTCCGGTCGGCTCGTCGGCGAACGCGGCCTTCCTGCGTGCGGCGAGCTGGCGGCGTTCACGCTGGTAGGCGGCGGGCAAGATCAGCCCTTCGTCGCGCAGCAGGCGCAGGATCGTGGCCTGGGAGACCCGGTGGCCGTCGTGGCGCACCATGGCCCACACCTTGCGGTGCCCCCATGCCGGATGGGCCAGCGCGTGCCGCCGGGCCGCCTCACGGACGTTCTCGCGGGCCGGGCGCGGCCACGGCCCCTTGACCGGTGCACCGGTCCGGGCGCGAGCCTGCCAGCGCCGCCAGGACCGTTCGGGCACGCCGACCAGGGAGCAGAACCTCGCGGTCGGCATGCCCGCCTCGACGCGGATCACCTCGAGGTCCTCGAAGGGCCCAGGCGGCCCTCCGCGGACTTCTTCCACACCCGGACCTCCAGGTGCGCCTCCCCCAGGGCCTGGGTCAGCTCGGCGACCTCGGCCTCCAACTGCTGCTCACGCGTCGAGGGGCCCGACTTCCCCGCCGCGAGGCCCGTCTTGCCCGCCTCGAGGAACTGGCGCTTCCAGTTCCCGACCGACTGCTCGGACACCTTCGCCCGCCGGGCAGCCTCGGCGACGGTGACCTCGCCGGCCAGGACCGACAACACGATCCTGGTCTTCTCCTCAGCCGGAATGGCTGCTGGTCTTGCCATGAACGATCAGACTCCTCACAGGTCAGGCCCGCAAGCAACGGGCCCTGCCACAAAGTCTGACGCGCGACACTAGCAAGGAGACGTGAACCACCACGCAACACCGGAGGCCAAGATGACGGCACACTTGACGCCAGTAGCAGACCCACCAAGCGAGGTGCCCATGCCCATCGGCGAGCAGATCAAGAACCTCCGCAAACAACGCGGCTGGTCCCAAGCCGACCTCGCCGACCGCATCGCCGGCGACCCAGGCCAGATCAGCCGCTACGAAAACGGCAAGATCACACCCTCGGTCGAAGCCGTCATCCGCCTCGCTGAACTCTTCGACGTCTCATGCGACTACCTCCTCGTCGAAGGCGCACCCCGCCGCCCCTACCGCCAGGTCGACGACCCCCTCGCCCAACGCCTCGCAGACCTCGACCAACTCACCGCGGCCGACAAAGACGCCCTCCTGCACATCCTCGACGGACTCCTCGCCAACACCCGCATCCGCGCCGCCCTCAACACCGCCGCCAGCTGAACTCGTCGTGGAGCATGCAACGACGGTCGGCGCGGTGGACGTCCACTACGACGACCAAGGCGGAGCAAGAGCGGCCCTCGTCGTCTGCCGCAAGCTGACCTACTCGGCAGTGGAGTCCGAGCATGTCGCCAGCATCGCTCAGGTCGAGCCGTATGAGCCTGGGGCACTGTTCAAGCGGGAACTCCCGTGCATCCGAGCAGTCCTCGCCCTCGGGCCCCGCCTTGAACTGCTAGTCATCGACGGATACGCCACCCTCGACCCCCACGGCCGGCCCGGGCTCGGAGCGCACGCCGCCGAAGCACTAGGGATACCGGTCATCGGCGTCGCGAAGACTCCGTTTCGCACCGCAACGCACGCCGCCGAGGTGATCCGCGGCATCGCGACGCGTCCCCTCTACGTCACTGCTGCCGGGCTCGACGTCGCCGAGGCAGTGCGGATCGTCAGGGCGATGACAGGACCGAACCGGATCCCCGACGCACTGGCGAGAGCGGACCGTCTCGCGCGCGGTCGCGCTCAGCCGAGCATCGTCCGAGGCGCGGTCTGAACCGCCTTCATCCGGTCATCGCCGAGCGGATGAGATCGACGCGATCAGGCGCCACGACCTCGATCACCTCAAGCGCGTTGTCGCGTCCCCACCCGTCATGCGTCAGAGCCCACCGCGTCAACAACCAGAGCCCCTCGCGCGCACGACTCCGGCAGCGCTCCTGGAGCGACGGATCCGTCAACGAAGCACCACTCACGATGAAGAACAGCAGATCCAGGATCCGACCACTTCGCCACGGCGGCTGATCCTCCGTCAGCGCCGCAAGCATCACAGACACCGTCGGCTCAGCCGCCGAGTAGATGTTCCCCTGCGAGAAGACGAACTCCTCGAGCTCGTCCCACGCCGCTGACGCCTCTTGCATGTTCGAACTAGAGAGGAGCCCACGCAGCGCCGCTCCAACCCTGACTGCGGGGCCGATGGTCACCTCATAGGTCGACCAGTCGACCTCCTCAATCAAGCGCTCAGCGACCGGGTTCACCCGTGCCCCCAAGGACCGCCCGGAGCGCCTCGTGTGCCCGGCGGGAAGAGCGACGGCGGGAAGATCTGACAACTCTGACACACGGTGCCTTCAACCCATTCCGGCCCCTTTGCAGGGTCCAGCGTGCGCCAGCCCCAGGGACGACTCATCTGCGTCCCAGGCATCCGCTCCTGGATACGAACCTCAGTGTGCACCCCATTCAGGTTGCCAACCGTCTGAAGGTTCCCATCCGCATCGCGATAGCTCACGTACCAAGGGCTGCTCCGATCAGGAGCACCATTCGGCTTGAAGACAGGCTCCGGGTGAGGCACCGCCCGCACAACATCGTCTGCGGTGTTTGCGGCGCGAGCGCCGCGGATG
>BCWJ01000051.1 GCA_001592145.1 Xylanimicrobium pachnodae JCM 13526 = NBRC 107786
ATGCGAAAGGCCCCGCACCGGGTGGTGTGGGGCCTTTCGTGAATGGGTGTCCGGCGGCGTCCTACTCTCCCACCCCGTCTCCAGGGCAGTACCATTGGCGCTGTAGGGCTGAGCTTCCGGGTTCGGAATGGGACCGGGCGTTTCCCCTACGCTATGACCGCCGTAACAGTATCGAGTTGTCGGGTGCCCCCCTGGTTCCCGTGCCGCCCGCCTGATGGGCGGGGGTGGGGTTGGGGGGTGGTTGCCCGTTTCTCGGGAACCGCACAGTGGACGCGTAGCATGTGATGTGTGTGGGTGTTGAAGTTGTTGGCTGATTAGTACCGGTCAGCTCCGGCAGTCTTTAGTCCTGCCTTCCACATCCGGCCTATCGACCCAGTAGTCTAGCTGGGTGCCTTCACCCCTTACGGGGATGGAAACCTCATCTTGAAGCAGGCTTCCCGCTTAGATGCTTTCAGCGGTTATCCTTCCCGAACGTAGCTAACCAGCGGTGCACTTGGCAGTACAACTGGCACACCAGAGGTTCGTCCGTCCCGGTCCTCTCGTACTAGGGACAGCCCTTCTCAAGTTTCCTGCGCGCGCAGCGGATAGGGACCGAACTGTCTCACGACGTTCTAAACCCAGCTCGCGTACCGCTTTAATGGGCGAACAGCCCAACCCTTGGGACCTACTCCAGCCCCAGGATGCGACGAGCCGACATCGAGGTGCCAAACCATGCCGTCGATATGGACTCTTGGGCAAGATCAGCCTGTTATCCCCGGGGTACCTTTTATCCGTTGAGCGACGGCGCTTCCACAAGCCACCGCCGGATCACTAGTCCCGACTTTCGTCCCTGCTCGACCTGTCGGTCTCACAGTCAAGCTCCCTTGTGCACTTGCACTCGACACCTGATTGCCAACCAGGCTGAGGGAACCTTTGGGCGCCTCCGTTACATTTTGGGAGGCAACCGCCCCAGTTAAACTACCCACCAGGCACTGTCCCTGATCCGGATCACGGACCGAGGTTAGATATCCGTTGCAGTCAGAGTGGTATTTCAACGTTGACTCCACCCGAGCTGGCGCCCGGGCTTCATAGTCTCCCACCTATCCTACACAAACTGCACCGAACACCAATACCAAGCTATAGTAAAGGTCCCGGGGTCTTTCCGTCCTGCTGCGCGTAACGAGCATCTTTACTCGTAGTGCAATTTCGCCGAGTTCGCGGTTGAGACAGCGGAGAAGTCGTTACGCCATTCGTGCAGGTCGGAACTTACCCGACAAGGAATTTCGCTACCTTAGGATGGTTATAGTTACCACCGCCGTTTACTGGGGCTTAAATTCTGGGCTTCACCGAAGTTGACCCGTCCTCTTAACCTTCCAGCACCGGGCAGGCGTCAGTCCGTATACATCGTCTTGCGACTTCGCACGGACCTGTGTTTTTAGTAAACAGTCGCTTCTCCCTGGTCTCTGCGGCCTTCCCCGCCTTCACCCGCGAGGGGTTGAACGGTTCGGGCCCCCCTTCTCCCGAAGTTACGGGGGCATTTTGCCGAGTTCCTTAACCACGATTTGCTCGATCGCCTTAGTATTCTCTACCTGACCACCTGAGTCGGTTTGGGGTACGGGCGGCTAGAACCTCGCGTCGAGGCTTTTCTTGGCAGCTGAGGATCACCCGTTTCCCGCATACGCGGTCACTGTCAGTTCTCACCCTTGATGGTGTGCGGATTTGCCTACACACCGGGCTACAACCTTGGACGTGGACTACCATCGCCACGCCGGGCTACCTTCCTGCGTCACCCCTGTTAATACGCTTACCTACTACCCGATCGGGTCACGCGCCGCGCATGCCGGTGTCACCCGAAGGTGACGGTGGCATGGTTGGGGCGTTTAGCATCACGAGATTCGGTATGGGCGGTTCTTCGCCGGTAGGAGAATATCAACTCCTTGTCCATCGACTACGCCTGTCGGCCTCGCCTTAGGTCCCGACTTACCCAGGGCGGATTAACCTGGCCCTGGAACCCTTGGTCATTCGGCGGACGGGTTTCTCACCCGTCATTCGCTACTCATGCCTGCATTCTCACTCGTGTGGTCTCCACCGCTGGATCACTCCGCGGCTTCACCGCCCACACGACGCTCCCCTACCCAGCACAGCCCCTGAACCAACAGAACAAGTCTGCGGCTTGGGTTCGCGCTGCGCTGCCACGGCTTCGGCGGTGTGCTTGAGCCCCGCTACATTGTCGGCGCGGAATCACTTGACCAGTGAGCTATTACGCACTCTTTCAAGGGTGGCTGCTTCTAAGCCAACCTCCTGGTTGTCTGTGCAACTCCACATCCTTTCCCACTGAGCACACGCTTAGGGGCCTTAGCCGGTGATCTGGGCTGTTTCCCTCTCGACTACGGAGCTTATCCCCCGCAGTCTCACTGCCTCGCTTAAACTTACCGGCATTCGGAGTTTGGCTGACGTCAGTAACCTGGTAGGGCCCATCGGCCATCCAGTAGCTCTACCTCCGGCAAGAAACACGAGACGCTGCACCTAAATGCATTTCGGGGAGAACCAGCTATCACGAAGTTTGATTGGCCTTTCACCCCTAACCACAGGTCATCCCCCAGGTTTTCAACCCTGGTGGGTTCGGCCCTCCACACTGTCTTACCAGTGCTTCAGCCTGCCCATGGCTAGATCACTTCGCTTCGGGTCTAGACCCGGCGACTCACACGCCCTATTCGGACTCGCTTTCGCTACGGCTTCCCCACACGGGTTAACCTCGCCACCGAGCACTAACTCGCAGGCTCATTCTTCAAAAGGCACGCCGTCACCCCAACCAAGGAGGCTCCGACGGATTGTAGGCACACGGTTTCAGGTACTATTTCACTCCCCTCCCGGGGTACTTTTCACCTTTCCCTCACGGTACTAGTCCGCTATCGGTCACCAGGTAGTATTTAGGCTTAGCAAGTGGTCTTGCCAGATTCACACGAGATTTCACGGGCCCCGTGCTACTTGGGATCCCCTCAACCAGGCCACGCCATTTCGTCTACGGGACTAGCACCCTCTACGGTCCGCCGTTCAATGCGGTTCGACTATGACGCGACTTTCTCACTGGCTGCAGCCTCATCAGCGACTACTAGAAGGTCCCACAACCCCGAACACGCAACGCCTGACAGCTTTAACACGTGCACGGTTTGGCCTCATCCGCTTTCGCTCGCCACTACTCACGGAATATCTCTTCCTGCCGGTACTGAGATGTTTCACTTCCCGGCGTTCCCCCCACACACCCTATATATTCAGGTGCGGGTAACCACACATGACTGCGGCTGGGTTCCCCCATTCGGAAATCCTCGGATCACAGCTCGTTTGCCAACTCCCCGAGGCTTATCGCAGGCTACGACGTCCTTCTTCGGCTCCTGGTGCCAAGGCATCCACCCTGTGCCCTTAAAAACTTCAACAAAACGATGAACCCACCAACCGGCAGGCTCATACGATCACACTACAGAGACGTCAGGGCAACACACCCACCCAACCAAGGGGGGGCATGCCGTCTGAACATCTTGGATGCTCGCGTCCACTGTGCAGTTCTCAAGCAACGAACGAACCCACCCACACCGGCCCGCCTACCCCCCAACCACAGCCAGGAGACGGTTCGAGACCCGCAGATGACCCGTACGAGGACCCCACCATCACGGCGGTTGCCTCAGGACCCAACAGTGCGCTCACGAACCCACCAACCCCCACACGGACGTTCCAACCAACCACCCCCACCAAGAGGACGACCGGCGTACTAGACCCACACAGGAACCAGCAGGCTCAACAGTCAATGTTCCACCCAGAGCAACCACCACCCACACGTACGGTGAGTCAGGCAGCCACCCCACCAGCTAAGGCCGGCGGAGAAAAATGCTCCTTAGAAAGGAGGTGATCCAGCCGCACCTTCCGGTACGGCTACCTTGTTACGACTTAGTCCCAATCGCCAGTCCCACCTTCGACCACTCCCCCCCAAAGGGTTGGGCCATGGGCTTCGGGTGTTACCAACTTTCGTGACTTGACGGGCGGTGTGTACAAGGCCCGGGAACGTATTCACCGCAGCGTTGCTGATCTGCGATTACTAGCGACTCCGACTTCATGGGGTCGAGTTGCAGACCCCAATCCGAACTGAGACCGGCTTTTAGGGATTCGCTCCACCTTACGGTATCGCAGCCCTCTGTACCGGCCATTGTAGCATGCGTGAAGCCCAAGACATAAGGGGCATGATGATTTGACGTCATCCCCACCTTCCTCCGAGTTGACCCCGGCAGTCTCCCATGAGTCCCCGGCATAACCCGCTGGCAACATGGGACGAGGGTTGCGCTCGTTGCGGGACTTAACCCAACATCTCACGACACGAGCTGACGACAACCATGCACCACCTGTGAACCGACCTTACGGGGAGCACATCTCTGCACTTTTCCGGTTCATGTCAAGCCTTGGTAAGGTTCTTCGCGTTGCATCGAATTAATCCGCATGCTCCGCCGCTTGTGCGGGCCCCCGTCAATTCCTTTGAGTTTTAGCCTTGCGGCCGTACTCCCCAGGCGGGGCACTTAATGCGTTAGCTGCGGCACGGGAACCGTGGAATGGCCCCCACACCTAGTGCCCAACGTTTACGGCATGGACTACCAGGGTATCTAATCCTGTTCGCTCCCCATGCTTTCGCTCCTCAGCGTCAGTAACTGCCCAGAGACCTGCCTTCGCCATCGGTGTTCCTCCTGATATCTGCGCATTCCACCGCTACACCAGGAATTCCAGTCTCCCCTACAGCACTCTAGTCCGCCCGTACCCGATGCAAGCCCGAAGTTGAGCCTCGGGATTTCACACCAGACGCGACAGACCGCCTACGAGCTCTTTACGCCCAATAATTCCGGACAACGCTTGCGCCCTACGTATTACCGCGGCTGCTGGCACGTAGTTAGCCGGCGCTTCTTCTGCAGGTACCGTCACTTGCGCTTCTTCCCTGCTGAAAGAGGTTTACAACCCGAAGGCCGTCATCCCTCACGCGGCGTCGCTGCATCAGGCTTTCGCCCATTGTGCAATATTCCCCACTGCTGCCTCCCGTAGGAGTCTGGGCCGTGTCTCAGTCCCAGTGTGGCCGGTCGCCCTCTCAGGCCGGCTACCCGTCGACGCCTTGGTAGGCCATTACCCCACCAACAAGCTGATAGGCCGCGAGCCCATCCCCCACCGAAAAACTTTCCAACACCCACCATGCGGCAGGCGCTCATATCCGGTATTAGACCCCGTTTCCAAGGCTTATCCCGAAGTGGAGGGCAGGTTGCTCACGTGTTACTCACCCGTTCGCCACTGATCCACCCCGAAGGGCTTCACCGTTCGACTTGCATGTGTTAAGCACGCCGCCAGCGTTCGTCCTGAGCCAGGATCAAACTCTCCGTAAAAGTATCGCGCCACCCCAAACGGGGTAACAACCATACGGCGTTCAAACCAGGCCAGACGAGCTGAACTGCTCATCTGTCCAAAAAAAGGAATCCTCCCAGAGCCACCACAACGGCAACCCCAACGAGGGTATCAATTTGGCATTGACTATCAAACGCACTGTTGAGTTCTCAAACAACCGACGCACACCATCAGAACC
>BCWJ01000052.1 GCA_001592145.1 Xylanimicrobium pachnodae JCM 13526 = NBRC 107786
GGGACAGCCGTGGTCGGCTTGCTGATACTGGCCGCCAACTGATCGGGCCGGCACGTCCGGTCCGTAGAACTTGGGTCGCACACGACAAGTTCCATCGCGTTCGTCGTCGCGGTGTAGCGCGCCGCGACCAGCACCCATCCGTCGGTCACCGGGACCGACGACACGGCACGGGCGGCGGTTGTTGCGGCGGCATCGGTGTCGGCGCTGGTCTTGGTGAACGCCCAGCACACGGTGGCACAACCGGCGCCACCCCTGACCAACCCGACGGTGAAGGCCGAGGTCTTCGTGCCGTCCATCGAGATGACCACACCATCCGTGGTCGGGGCAGTGGTCGCAGGCTTGACCCAGGCAGTGACGGTGAACCCGTCGCCCGGGCGCTCGATCACGGGAGCGACGAACCCGTTCGAGTCCCTCGCAACTCCGGACGCGGCACCAGCCGCGAGACTCAGGGCCTTGTCGGTCGTCCCCGCGGGGGCGACTCCCCAGTCCTGGTAGACGCCCGCCGTCTGGGCCGGGGCCGCGGGGAACACGAGGTTCTGGACGGTCGAGTCCTTCATCGGCGTCTCACCGGTGATATCGACCGCGGACGGGGACCAGTCGGGGATCTTTGCTGACGCGGCGTCCATCTTCCAGTACGCGGCAACTGGGGGTGCCGCGATCGCAAACCAGAACGGCGTCTTCTCCGACGCGTTACCCGCCTTGTCGATCGCCATGACCACGAGGCGGTGGGACCCGGACGTGATTGTCGACGGCAAGGTGATCTTCAGGCCCTGGTTCGCGTCGGCCGCCGTCGTCGTCTTGCCCGACGGGTCATCGGCGTCGAACACGAACTTGTACCCCGCAACATCCGCCGACTTGTCTGTCACGGTGAAAAAGCGATCCGCCGCGGCAGGCATCTGGACAACGAGCGTCTGGCTGAACTTCGCTGACGTCACCGACGGGCTCGCCGGCGCAGTGCCGTCGTAGATGAACCAGCAACTCGCCATCGGCCCGTACACGCCCGCCGCGCGTGCCGCCACATCACGGCCGCCCACCTTCCAGTTGTACTTCGTATCCGTGACCAAAACACCAGCGGGGATGGTGTGCGTGAACGTGTTCCCCTGCACGTTCTCAGCAAGGTTGTTCACGTTCGTGCCCGCCGGATTGATGAGGTCGAAGTTGCGGATCACCTTCCCCCCATCAGGGTCCGAAACCGTCCACGAGAAACTCGGTGTCGAGTCGTTGATCAGCGCCGGCGCCGCCTTCGTACCACACGCTTTGCCAGATGGCGACGTCATCGAGTACGCGGACGGCGCGTTGGGCAGCCGGTTCCACGTCACCGACAGCCGCGGGTTCTCGTACCGCTTCCAGCCCGTGTTCGTGCCCTCGTCAGCAGCAATCACCCCCAACGTGATCTGGTCGGAGTTCGCGTCCGCAGAGTACTGAGCCGCCCCGAGCACACTGAACGACACATCGCGCTGGTTCGAGCACGCCGCCTTGTGAGCTAGAGACGCGGATGCCTGCACGCTGAGCAGCGACGGCTGCGCATTCCACGTAGTGCCCGAGCTGATGCCACCCGTGTGCCAGATATTCACCGCGGTGGCCGTGCACGAGTACGAGTGCTGACCGTAGAGAGTGAGCGTCGCCGACTGAATATCCGCACTCTGGGCTGCCTTCAGACCCGCAGTGCTGAACTGGAAGTACGAGCGGTAGATGTTGAGACGCGAACAGCCCAGGGCCGCGTCGCAGCGCCCGACCCCATAGTTGGTCACGTCGTTCCAGTGCGCCGTGGTCGGCCACCCCGACTGCACGTACGCCCGCCCGTTCACCGACCCCGACACCGCCGGGTCCACGTACAACGGGAACACCGCGCTATCGACGAGGTCCTCGTCGATCCCGAGCATCAGGTCCTCCCCGTCACGACCAACCGCCACCTCGAGCGGGGCAACGGTGTCGCCATCAACCGGCGCCGCGGCCCGGTCAGCAGGCTCCAGCTCACCGAGGTCAGACAGGTCCGCACCCACGATGCCCTCGCCAGCGGGCGTTCCAGCAGCCAAGAGCGCGGAGCGGTCAGCAAGCACCGGTGAGAGACCCTTCACCGGGCCCCCCGCCAACGCCAAGACATCCGCAGACGAGTCCCACGCCATCGGTGCCGGGGCAGTGAACACCACCTCACCCAACTCGTCGACCGCATCCAGGTCACCATTCGTGGCCCGGTCCCACGACAAGCCATCAGACAAGCCCACCGGGATCGCTAGGTCAGCGAGCTCCGGCTGCGCCAACGCCTCCGCCGACTCGATCCGCAGCACCTCCGAGAAGCCCGACCCGTCCGACGCGACCGTCACGATCAGGTCGACCCCGTCCAGCACACCCGGGTACGTCAACTGCCCTGCATCGGCATCCACAAGCGGGGCAGGCAGGTCGAACGGCATGTCATAGACGAGCTCGTGGCCGTCCTTGACCAGTACCGCCAGCGGCTCACCGACAGTGCCGTCACTGAACGTCATGTCAACCGCCGGTGCCACCAGGCCAACACGACCCTCCTGCGGTGCCGTGAACGAAGCATCGATCGGAACCCAGTCACCCTCAGGCGTCTGCGAACGCTCCGCCACAATGCCCGAGGTCCACTCGACCAGCCCGTCAGCACGCACGGTCGTCATCGACCATGGATCGGTCAGGCCCGCAACCACCACATCGAAGTCGCACACCGCGGCGATAGCCCCAGCCTCCTCGACCGTCTCAGCGGTCGCGGCACACCGAGGTTCCGAAGCAACGGGATCAACGGTGTCGTCAGCGACGGCTCCGTCGCTGCCAGCGAAAACCAGACCGACCACCACCACCGGCACAACACCACGCCGGAGGCGAACACTCAATGCAGACACATGACCACCAGATGACGGGGGCGCGCCGCAGTACCGCAACGAGCCCAGAACTGAACCAACACCAGCACCAGCACCCGTCACAGAAGCCACGTCGGTCTGCACCCGGTGGATCAGAACGTAGGGGCCACTTCAGCTCCCGTCAAGCAATAGCTCCAGATTCCACGAGTGAACAACCAGCCAGATCAGATCAGGACCACACGAAGGCCCTCTCGTGACAAGGGAGGGGTCTGGGCCCGCAACCCGGCGCACCGCATGGTCATCGGGGGGAAGGATGGAACCGAGGGCACGAGCGTTGTCCGACCTGCGATAACACGTCGCGCTCCAACGCTCGGGGAACCGTGCAGTGCAACGCTCAGGGTGCGGTTTCACGAGCGTTGGGCGTGGAGCGTGGGTGGCATGCCCACGACCACTCCGGCCCTCCCACGGAACCTCATGCCGCTGCGCCGGGCGACGCAGGCGGACTCGCTGCCATCTGCCGCGTACGACATTGCGCGTGCGGGCTTGCCGGTGTTCCCTTGCGTGCCGACGGCGAAGCAGCCGTTGACGCAGCGCGGGTTCCGCGACGCGACCACGGACCTGGACCAGGTGGCGTCGTGGTGGGAGCGCCGCCCGGACGCGAACATCGGCCTGCCCACCGGCGCCACGTCGGGATTCGACGTCGTCGATGTCGACCTCAAGGGCGAGGACGCCTCGGGCTTCCCTTCCTGGGAGCTGGCCCGGAGGGCGGGGCTGGTGCCGGGGTGGTCGATGGTGGTGCGGACGCCGTCGGGCGGGATCCACGCGTACTTCGAGCACGCGGCCGGTGTCGAGCAGCGTTCGTGGACGTCCCCTCACGCGCACGTCGACTTTCGTGGCGATGGCGGTTACGTCGTGGTCCCGCCGTCGTGGTGCGTAACCGAGTTCGGGCCGCGGCGGTACGAGGTGATCACCGTCGCCCACCACCCGACGTCGCCGGTCGACGCGGTCGCGCTCAGGGCGTTCCTCGACCCGCCCCGGCAGGCCCCGGCCTTCCCGGCGGCAGCGACGCCTGGCGCAGGTGCGAGCCCGGAACGGTTGGCGGCGTTCGTCGCGCAGCTTCCCGAGGGCGGCCGGAACGCTGGCTTGCATTGGGCGGCGTGCCGGATGGTCGAGGGCGGCTTCGATCTGGACTCGACCCTCGGCGCTCTCGGTGACGCGGCGCAGCATGCCGGCCTGGGTGTGCCGGAGATCGATCGGACGATCCGTTCGGCGTTCCGCACCACCGCTCCCCTTCCCGACGCGGGTGGCGGTGGTCGCCGCCCGGACCCCACCCCGGAGGTGACCCAGTGATCCCCGACCCGTTCAACCTGCCCCACCGCGAAGCGCCCCGGCCTGAGCCGGCACGCGCACTGGTGCCTGACCCGTTGGCGGTCCACCGTGACCCGTCGCACCGGCCGACCGTTGCGGGTGGCACGATCGCCGCGCACGCCCGGGTGTATGGGAACTACGAGTGGATGCGGGTGGCGGACCTGTCGGTCCACGCGGCCCAGGGCGCGGTCGGCAAGGGCATCGCCCTGGAGCGGGCGCTCATGCACACCGTGTACCGCGCCCCCGCCGGGACGGTGGCTGCGCTGCGTCGGCGGCGGGCCGTGGCGCGTGCGCGCGGCACGCTCCCGCCCGCACTGCCGTCGACACCGTCTCTCGGTGAGGGGGTGTCGTTGTGAGCGCTGCCCGGCTCGCCGACGGCGAGCACCTGCGCGACCTGCTGACGGACCTGGCGGAGAACCCGGCCCGCTCGTGGGCGCGCGACCCGGAGGCGGCCGAGCTGATGAGGTTCTGCGCGCGCAAGTACGCGGGCCTGGCCCGCAAGTACGGT
>BCWJ01000053.1 GCA_001592145.1 Xylanimicrobium pachnodae JCM 13526 = NBRC 107786
AGGAGCTCTGGGGCGGCAGACAGGTACCAGTAGGTGTGGGCCGGGTCGGTGTGCCCGAGCCAGGTCGCCAGCAGCGTCAGCGTGCGGGCGGGGTCGGTGCCGTCGTGGCGGTAGGCGGCGATCATGTGCCTGGTCGCGAACGTGTGCCGCAGGTCGTGCAGACGCGGCGAGGGGCGCCCGGCCACTCGTAGGCCGAGGGCGTCGGTCAGGTCGTGGAAGTAGTGCTCGACCGCGTCTTGCGTGATGACGCGGCCGAGGTAGTTCACGAAGATCGGGCCGTCGGGTGCCGGGTGCACTGCGAGGCGTTCGGGCGAGGTGATGTACTCGACCAGCGCCGTCGTGGTGCTCGGATCGAGCGGGACGATCCTGTCCAGTGGGGTCTTGGTGGCCCGCACGGTCAAGACGTTGTTGACCGTGTCGAGGTCCACGGCAGTCAGCCGCAGCGCCTCCCCGATGCGCAGCCCGGTCGCCGCGAGGAGCCCGATGATCGTGCGCATCGTCGCTGCTACCCGCACGTTGGTGAACACGAACGGGCACGCCGCCAGCAGGTGGTCCAGGTCGGACTGGGTGTAGATGAAGGGGTCGCGTCTGGTCGTGCGCGCGGGCAGGAGTCCCGTGGGGATGACGGGCACGGCCCCGGTGCGCGTGTTGAGCCAGGCCGCGAAGGGGCGCACGGCCGTCAGCCGCTGCGAGCACCATGACGGTGCCGCCCCGTGCGGGCTCCTGGCCCAGGCCACGGCGTCATCAATGGTGAACGAGTCGCTCTTTCCCTCGGTGTTGAGCCAGGCGCAGAACTGGCGCAGCAGGTACTCCACCGTCTTGAGCTTGAAGCCTCGCGCCCGCCGCTGGGCCAGGTAGACGTCGATCTCGTCGTGCAGGCTCACCGTGGCCACCACCCGAACGGCACCGCCAGGGTGCGCAGCGAGGTCAGGTCGGTGCGAGCGTAGACGTGGGTGCTCGTCGAGGACGTGTGGCCGAGGAGCTCACGTGCCTCGATGAGCGTTCCGCCAGCCGCGATCACGTTCATCGCCGCCGTGTGCCGCAACCGGTGGGCGTGCATGACCCCAAGGCCCGCCGCCGCGGCGCGGTGCATGACGATGTCCGAGATCCCCGCACTGGTCAACGGCCCCGCTGGTGGCCGCATCCGGACGAACACCGCCCGCACGCTCGTAGCCTGTGGGCGCACTCGAAGCCAGTCGACCAGGGCGGCGCCCACGTCCTGCGGGATCGGGAGCGTCAAGCGGCGCTGTCCCTTGCCGATGACCGTGAGCCGCCCGGCCGCCCAGTCAACGTCGTCCAACCCCAGACCCGCGCACTCCCCGGCACGCACCCCGAGCCGACACAACGTCAAGATGACCGCCCGGTCGCGAACGCCAGTGACCGTCGTCGGGTCGCATGCCGCGAACAGCGCCTCGACCTGGGCGGGAGTCAGGCCGCGGGGCAGTGCAGCCTTCGCCCCGCGGCTACGCAGTATCCCCGCAGACACGTCACCCCCGACCCGCCCGGACGCATGCGCCCACCGCGTCAACGACCGCATCGCGTCGACGATGGCCGTGCACGACGCCGCCGAGAACCCAGCCGAACGCTCGGTGATGAACGCGTTGAGCGCGTCGGCGTCACATGCGCTCCAGTCCAGGACGCCGTCCCGGACGAGGCTCTCGACGAAGGAAGCCACCCACCCCCGCCGATAGCGCACGCAGCCGTCGGTGATCCCGCGCACCTCACGCTGCCACCGGCCCCACGCCACCAACTCAGCCTCGGCCGCCACGCTCACCAGGGCCGGACCCTGCGCCAGGGGGCGCCGCTGCCGTTTGCGCGAGAGCGGAACCCCGGCCACCAGGCCCGACTCGACCAGGAACCTGCGCACCGCCGGCAGCCGCATGCTCACGATCGCGTGGCCCGCCACGCCCGGACCGAACTCGGCCACGAACCGGTCAAGGTCCTCAGCCCGCAAGCCCCGAAGCGCCGCCTCATGATCGTCCATCCAGGCGCTCAGCCCACGCGCCACAGCCATGACCTGCGAGACCATCCGGGCCGAGTACCCCTCGGCCGCCAGCCACGCCGCCAGGCGCTCCAACACCGCCCCGGCCAGCGGCCCACGAGCCACAGCCGGCATCACTCTCTCCACGATGACCACCTCCAAGTAGACGACTACTCGGAAACGGCACCCCCGCCCGTTATGCCGACATCACGGCCAGGCGTTCACCGGCTGACCTGCTACGACACCACAGCCATCGGCATAATCGAAAGGTCGGCATAAAATTTGTGGTTCGAGACCGACAAGGAGGACGAGTTCCGGGTCCCCGGGTTCAGCAAGGAGCGGCGGGTCGAGCCGCTCATCCAGATCGGGCTGCTCGCGGACGCGTCCGGGATGCCGTTGATGGTCACGGCGTGGGAGGGCAACACCGCCGAGACCAAGACGATGATCCCCACCCTCAAGGCGTTCCTGGCCGCGCACCGCCTGCACGACGTGGTGATCGTGGCGGACGCGGGGATGATCTCGGAGGCGAACTGGAAGGCGATCGAGGCCGAGGGGTTCTCCTTCATCCTGGGGGCGAAGATGCCGTACCTGCCCTACGTCATCGAGAAGTGGCGCGCCGAGCACCCCGAGGACGAGTACGAGGACGGGCAGGTCTGGGTCGCGAAGGAGCCGGTGGGCACGGGGAAGAAGAACCGTGCCGACCATGTCACCTACTACCAGTTCAAGCAGGGACGGGCGGCGCGCACGCTGCGCGGGATCGACGCGCAGGTCGCCAAGGCGCAGGTCCAGGTCGACGGGCACGCCGCCGTCAAGCGGAACCGGTTCATCAAGCTCGACGGCGCGACCAAGTCCATCAACCGGGACCTGGAGCAAAAGGCCAGGTCACTGGCCGGGTTCAAGGCCTACCTCACGAACATCGCGGACCCGACCCCGGATGCGGTGATCGGCGCCTACCAGCGGCTCTACAAGATCGAGAAGACGTTCCGTATGGCGAAGTCCGACCTCGCCGTCCGCCCCGTCTATCACCGGCTGCGTGACTCGATCGAGGCGCACCTGACGATCGTGTTCGCCGCGATGGCCGTGTCCCACTGGATCGAAACCACGACCGGCTGGTCGATCAAGAAGTTCGTCACGACCGCCCGCCGCTACCGCACCACCTGGGCCAAGATCGGCACCCAGACCGTCCCGATCCGCAAACCCCTACCCGACGACCCCCGAGAAGCCCTCAACAAGATCAGCCAGGCCGCCCGCTCAGGGGACACCACGTTGTCGTAAGTCGGGTCAGAAGCACAAGTCGGGCTTCACCGCCGGCCGAGTGAACAACTGCGGCACCGGGGCCATCAACGGCATCATCGAACTCCACCGACGACTCGCCTGCGGCTACCGCAACCGCGCCAACTACCGGCTACGCGTGCTCCTCGCCGCAGGAGGATTCACCACCTGATCCCACCGAATCGGCGAAGAGCCGGTTATCGCGAGGCGCCAACAATCGCCAGCGTTGGCAGCGCGTAGATGGCACAGCTATGCATCAAGCACGACCTCTACCCGCACCTTTTCATGCACGGCATTTCGAACGAAGCACGAGATGCTCTCAACTCGGTCG
>BCWJ01000054.1 GCA_001592145.1 Xylanimicrobium pachnodae JCM 13526 = NBRC 107786
AAAACGCGATGTACCCGGTACCAGCGGTGTTCAGCGTCTTGGTGACGACCGCGTTGATACCGGTCGCGGAGACCGTGTACGCGTAGATAGTCGTCGCAGTGTCCGTGCCCTGGACACGGCCCGGCTCCCACACGCTGGCCAACCGCCCGAGCGCGTCGTAGGTGCCGGTGGTCACGTTGCCGTTCGCGTCGGTCGTCTTCGTCGGTGCACCCCACGCCGGGTCCAGGACCGTGGTCGCCGTCAGCGCGGTCGCACTGCCGGTGCCGTCAGGGTCCGCGGTGGTGGTCGCGGTGCTGGTGGTCAGGGCGTTGGTGTCGGTGTACTTCGTGGTCGTCTTGCGTCCGAGCGCGTCGGTGACGGTCAGCGGGCGCCCCCACGCGTCGTACGTCGTCGTCGCAGTGGTGACGTAGGCGGGCGTCGCGCCGGAGTACGCCTTGACCGACTGCGTCACGGTGACCAGGCCCTTGGTCGGTGCGGCGCCCACCGCACCGCCGTCGTACGCCACCCGGGTGTCCGAGATGACCTGCGCAGGACGCGCCGGGGTTGCAGCGCACGCAACCCCGACGGTCTCGACCCGGGCGACGGTGGACACGATATTGGCTGCGGTGTTGCGGGCGTAGGTGGTGCGAGTGCACCGGTCATCAGCGGCGGTGGACGTGTCGCCCTGGTCGTCGACGGTGACGGGCATGCCGTACGAGTCGAACGTCACGACTGTCGACGTCGTGCGCGTGCCCCCGGTGACCGGGGTCGCCACGTCAGTGCGCGAGACACCGACATGGAACGCCTGCTTGGACGCGTCAGCGACGTCGGTGGCCGTCGCTGCGGAACGCCAGGGCGTCGATGTCGTGGTCGCGACCACTGTCGAGGCGCCGTCGGAGTAGACCTTCGTGCTGCGCGGCTGGCCGGCGAACTGCTTGAGATCCTTGATGCCGTCGACCGCGGCCACGCGCTTGGCCTGGGCGTCGGTCGAGCTCGACCGGTCACCGTCCATGCCCTGGAAGAACGTGGACACCGTCTTGCCGCGGGCCGCGCCGAGCGCGGGCTCACCGTGGCGGACGGTGACTGTCTTGAAGCCGCGCCAGTCCGACCAGGTCCGGTACTTCGCCGGGGTCAGGTCGTTCGTGGTGTAGGCCCACGCGGGACCGGCGTACTCGTAGTCGGTGCGGGTCGCGTCCGAGCGCCCGTCACGGGCCTGCTCGGTGACCTGCGCGACGGCGTACTTGTGGAAGTACTCCATCACCGGCCCGGACGACCCGGCCGGGGTCCACCACACCGGCATGCACCGGCGGGTGTTCGACTCCGGGCTCGGCGGCAGGGACACGGTGGTGCCGTCGTTCACGCAGTCCTCGGGGGTGTAGACGACCGAGGTTTGCGCGCCAGACTCGGAGACGATGCTCGTGAGCCGGAACCGGGTCATCGGGGACCGCCCATCCAGGAGCGCGTCGACCCGGTTCGGCATCTGCGAGCCGACGAACGTGGTGGCCGGGAGCGTCACGGCTGGGGAGGCTCCGTTGCCCTGATGGGTGATCGAGGACAGCCACAGCACACGGTCGGACAGGTCGCCCGTCCCGGGGTCGGGAAACTGGTGCCCGAGGGTCCAGGTGTCGACGGTACGGAAGCTGCCTGCGGCCGGGTCGGTGACGACCTGCGTGGTGGCCTTGGTGATCATCTTGCGGGTGAAGAACGACGGCGCCGTCCGCCCGGGGCACGACGTCGCCCCGTCGGCACAGATCAGGTCGAACGGGACATCCGGCCAGGACGCCTTGGTCGCGTCCGTCAGGTCGGCGGGCTCGCAGTCGGCTGACGCGCCAAGGCACCGCTCCGCGAGGGCGAAGTTCACGCGGGCAGGTGGGACCTGCCCCTTCTCAGCACCGGCACGAGTGCCGTACTCGATCCGGGCAAGGTTTCCGCCGGCGACATAGCTGGTGACGCCCTGACCGTTGTTGTACCCGTAGCGGTTCCACTCCCGGGTGTAGACCAGGGACATCGAGTTGCCGAGCGTGTCCTGGACGTAGTCCAGGTTCCAGCGCCACCCCTGGTTGCAGCCCGACGATGCGAAGGCCGCCTGATAGCACGGCTCTCCGGGCTGGTTGCCGTAGACCCGCACCGTCCAGGCCGAGTACTGCTCGGCGTCGTCGGCGGCCCGCTTGGACCGCCCGAACGTGTACACGGATCCATCCGGGGTGGTGACCTGCCAGTACTCGCCGTCGTTGTCCCCGTTGCCCCACCCGGCCGGTAGGCGCCTGCGGGTGACCCGCGTGTTGTCGTCGTTGGCGGCGACGAACGAATCAGTGCCGGTCTTGACCAGCTCGGTCGCCCGCCCGCCCAGCACCAGGATCGCGCCATCGGAGTCCCAGCACAGATCCCCGACCGTCAGCGACGCGTTGTTGCCGCCGGTCTTGTCATCGTTGCAGGGAATGTACTTGCGTTCGATGTACCCGCCGGTCGACAGGTCCCACCCGTCACCGACGGCAGAGGACTGGTTGTTCGTGCCTGTCGTGCGACCGTCGAGCGAACCGGAGTCGTACGTGAACGCCACCTCTGGCTCCAGCCCGCCCGGCGTTGGCGGCACCCGCAACGGGTAGGACCAGGAGAACGACCCCGTCTGCTCCGAGACCCCCCATGACGCCGCCGCCGACAGCGGGGTGGCACCCCAGTTGCCCGCCGCGCCTGCCACCGAGGCAGACACGCCCGCGATCAACGCCGCAGGTTGCACCTCCCCGACCCGAGCTTCGCTGAGCGCGACCGTCCCGGTGAGGACGCCATCGGTCACGGACTGGTCGGGTACCGGGGTCGCGACCTGGCATTGGGGGTCGTCCGGCGTCGTCGCCGCGCACCCCGGCAGCGTGACCAGGCGGAGCCGGGACACGAAGTCCTGGGACTGGCCTGCGACCGCATCGGAGACATCAATTGAGAGCTTCACCTGTGATCCGGTCGCCGTCGCCCCGGTCGCCGTCGTCCCGGTTGCCTCACCCGGGCTCTCGCGCTTGACGCGTGACGCGTCGGACTCCTCGCCCGTCAGCGCACCGGTGCGGCGCTTGTCGTCCACCGTGCCGTCGGACTCGGCCTGCGCGGTCAGCGAGACCATCGCCACGTCCAGGCCGTGTGCAGCAGCATCCTCCGGCGAGTGGACCTGGGCCTTGACCCTTCCTGGCGCCGCCGCATCGCGCCGAGCGCGCGGGTCGGGTGTTGACACCGAGACGGGGAACCCGTCCTCGGGCGCCTGCCCGACCTCAAGGGTCGCGGTGGCTTCTTCCAGCGGGTGGTCCTGGACCGGGTCCGCAGGCGGGCTGGCCGCATCAGCCGTCGTTCCCGGCTCACCCGGGTTCACGGAGTGTGGCGGTTCGACCTCGAGTGCGGGGAACAGCTCGTCGGTGGTGCGCTCGTGGGAGTCGCTCTTCGCGAGCTGTTGCCCGTGGGCCGTGCGCTGCTCGAGGGTCCACGTCGCGCGCTCGTCCTGCAACGGCGGGGTGGCTTGTGCCGGTGCGCCCCACCCGACCGCGAGGAGTGCCACCGTGGTGGCCGCCCCGACGGTGCCGCGGATGACGGCCCGGCGCCGGGTGTGCTTCGAGAACTG
>BCWJ01000055.1 GCA_001592145.1 Xylanimicrobium pachnodae JCM 13526 = NBRC 107786
TTCAGTTCCGGACCCCCTTCGGTGCGAACAGCCGCGTCACCAGACGGCCCAGCAGGTTGAGCACCAGCACGATGACGATGAGGACGAGTGCCGCCGTCCACGCGCGGTCGACATTGACGGTGGCGACGCAGTCCGCGGCCTGCGCGGCGCACGGGACGGGGCCGGCCTTGTACTGGTCGTAGATGAACACGGGCAGCGTCATCATGGAACCCGACGCCATGTCGGTGTTGATGGACGCCGTCACCCCCACGGCGACCAGCAGCGGGGCGGTCTCGCCGATGACGCGCGCGACGGCCAGCAGCACACCCGTGGTGATGCCCGCGATCGACGTGCGCAGCACCACCTTGACGATGGTGAGCCACTTCGGGACCCCGAGCGCGAGGGCCGCCTCGCGCAGCTCGTTCGGCACCAGCCGCAGCATCTCCTCGCACGAGCGCACCACCACGGGCGTCATGAGCAGCGACAGGGCCACCGATCCCATGATGCCCATGCGCACCCCGGCGCCCAGGAAGATGACGAAGACGGCATAGGCGAACAACCCGGCCACGATCGAGGGGATCCCGGTCATGACGTCCACGAAGAACGTCACCGCGCGGGCCAGCGGGCCGCCACGCCCGTACTCCACCAGGTAGATCGCCACGAACAGGCCCAGCGGCACCGAGATGAGCGCGGTGCCCGCGGTGATGAGCAGCGTGCCCACGATGGCGTGGTACGCCCCGCCCGCGTCCATGCCCCCGAACACGTTGCGCATCGAGTAGAAGAGGAACCCGCCGTCGAGCCGGTGCACGCCCTTGGCCAGCACCGTCCACAGCAGCGAGGCCAGCGGGGCGATCGCCAGCACGAACGCCCCCCACACCACCGCCGCCATCCAGCGGTCCCGGCGCCGCCGGGCGGCATCCGGGACGAGCGCCGGGACCGCCGAGGCCACCTGCGCGGTCATCCGTTCGCTCCCGAGAACTCCGTGCGCCGCCCGACGATCCAGCGCGCGACCATGTTGACCACCATCGTGATGAGGAACAGGGCGAGTCCCGTGGCGATCAGCGTGTTGACCGCCAGACCGCTCGACTCCGGGAACTTGGCCGCGATGTTCGCCGCGATGGTCTGGTGCTCGCCCGCCCCGAAGACGTTCAGCGAGAACCCGAGCCCCGGCGACAGGATCATGAGCACCGCCATCGTCTCGCCCAGCGCGCGGCCCAGGCCCAGCATCGCCGCGGAGATCACGCCCGACCGGCCGAAGGGCAGCACCGCGGTGCGCACCATCTCCCAGCGCGTCGCACCGAGCGCGAGCGCCGCCTCCTGGTGCAGCCGCGGCGTCTGGAGGAACACCTCGCGCGACACGGCCGTGATGATCGGCAGGATCATGATCGCGAGCACCAGCGACGTCGTCGCCAGCGAGCGGCCGGTCGGCGTCGCCGTGACCTCGACGCCGGGCAGCAGGCTCAGCAGCCCCGCGACCCGGGCCCACAGCGGCGCGATGAGCGGCGCGAGGGTCTGCGCACCCCACAGGCCGAACACGACCGACGGGATCGCCGCGAGCAGGTCGACGACGAACCCGACCACGCCCGCGATCCGCCGCGGCGCGTAGTGCGACACGAACAGGGCGATGCCCACCGCCACCGGGGTCGCGATCGCCAGCGCGAGCGCCGCCGCCAGCAGGGTGCCGACGATCAGCGGGGCCACGTACGCCCCGAGGCTGCCCACGCCCTGCGGCAGGACGCCCTGCGCGACGAGCGTCGCGCTCGGGGCTGTCAGCGCGGCCCAGCCGCGCACCAGCAGGAAGATCGCCACCGCGGCCAGCACCGCCAGCAGCACCACGCCCGACGACGTCGCCGCCCACCGGAACAGCGCCGACGCGCCCGCCTCGTCCCGCACCCGGCGACGGCGGGCGCGGGACGGAACCACCACCGCACCGGACGCCGGGACGACCGGCGCCACCGACGCCTCCCGCGCCCGGTGGGTCGCAGAGTCGACCATGCTCATCAGCCGACGGTGATCGCCTCGACGGCGGCCGCGGCGCTCGTAGCGATGGCGCCGGCCAGCGGCGCGGAGCCCGCCGCCTGCGCCGCGACCTGCTGGCCCTCGGCGGACACGAGGTAGCCGAGCCACGCCTTGACGAAGTCGCCCTCGGCCTGGTCCGGGTAGTGGCGGCACGCGATCGCATAGGAGACCAGGAGCAGCGGGTAGTCGTCCTTGGCCGCCGCCGTGCGGTCCAGCTCGACGGCCAGGTCGTTCGCCGCGCGGCCGTCCGCGAGGGGCGACGTGGACACCACGTTCGCGGCACCCTGCGCGTTCGGGGTGACCCACTGGTCGCCGACGCCGATCGCCGCCACGCCCAGGGCGGCGCCCACCCCCGACTCGTCGGCATAGGTGATGGCGCCCTCGGTGGAGGTCACGACGCCGATCACGCCGGACGTCTTCTCCGCGGCGTCACCGCCCTTCAGCGGCCACTCGTCGCCCTTCTCGGCCGTCCACACGTCACCCGCGGTCTGGTGGAGCCAGTCGGTGAAGTTGTTGGTGGTGCCCGACTTGTCCGAGCGGTGCACCGCGGTGATCGCCAGGTCCGGCAGGTCCGCGTCCGGGTTGTCCGCGACGAGCGCCGGGTCGTCCCACCGGGTCAGCGCACCCGTGAAGATCTTGGCGGCGTTGGCGGGCGAGATGTTGAGGCTCGTGACGCCCGGCAGGTTGAATGCCAGCGCGATCGGGGAGATGTACACGGGGACGTCGATCGCGCCGTCAGCACCGCAGGCCTGGGGATCCTGGGCCGCGGTGAGCTCCTCGGGCTTCATCGCGGAGTCCGAGCCTGCCCAGGCGATGCCGCCCGCGAGGAACTGCTCGCGCCCCGCGCCCGAGCCCACGCCCTCGTAGTTGACGGTGACGCCCGGGTGCGCACCCTGGAACGACGCGGTCCATGCCTTGACGGCGTTCTCCTGCGCGCTGGACCCCGCGCCCTTGAAGGTGCCGGTGATCGCGGCGGCGTCGTCCGCGCGTGCGGCGGCTGCGCCGGTCGTGGCCGTCCCGGTCGGGTCGTCCGACCCGCAACCCGTCACGGTCAGGGCGAGCACCCCGACGACGACGGCGTAACCGGTGCGGGAGATGCGGCTGAGCTTCACGTCACTGTCCATCCTGTCGGCACAATGTGCCACCGGCCGGCTGCCGGTGCTGGACAGGAAGTTAGGCACCCCGGGTAGCGCGCCGGACGCCACCGGGTGAACGCGACATGAACACTGCGCGCCATCGACGCGAGCATCACGCGCCCGGACGTGGTTTCGACGGGCTCAACCGCCGGTGGTCGAGCCT
>BCWJ01000056.1 GCA_001592145.1 Xylanimicrobium pachnodae JCM 13526 = NBRC 107786
GTCAACGGCCACTGGGTTTTCCCTGCTGGCGGTCAGTAACTCTCCTTGTGGGCGGTCAGTAGTTCTCCCCGCCGGTGGTCGGTAGTTCTCCCGTTCGTGCGGTTAGTTCAGTGGGATCACCCCTCTTCCGGAGGTCGCGTCGGCGAGGCGTAGTGAGGTGCCCTCGGTGACGATGACGTGGGCGTGGTGCAGGAGCCGGTCGACTGCTGCGGTGGCCAGGGTTTTGGGCATGATCGTGTCGAATCCGGCGGGGTGCAGGTTCGAGGAGACGGCCACGGAGCGTTTCTCGTAGGTCGCGTCGACGACTCGGTAGAACGCTTCGGCGGCGGCTTGCCCGGCGGGCAGCATGCCGATGTCGTCGATGACGACGAGCTCGGCGCGGGTGATGCGTGCGATGACTTTCGAGGCGGACCCGTCGACTGCGGCCCTGGTCAGCGCCGCGGTGAGCGATTCCAGGGTGAACCAGGACACGCGCATGCCCGCGTCGATGACCGTGTTCGAGAGCGCCTCGATGAAGTGCGTCTTCCCCGTCCCGGACGGTCCGGTGATCGTGAGGTTCTCGGCCCGGCCCACCCACTCGAGGGTGGTCAGGGCTTGCTGGGTCGCCAGCGGGATCGAGGAGTCCGCGGGCCGCCAGGAGTCGAACGTCTTGCCCGAGGGCAGCCCGGCGGCCTTGCGGCGCATGCGGCGGGTGGCCTCGTCTCGGCCGCGGATCTCCTCGGCGATCAGCACGCGCAGGGTCTCGGCCGGGTCCCAGCGTTGCGCTTTCGCGGTAGCCAGGACGTCCGGGGCGATCTTGCGCAGGTAGGGCAGCCGCATGCGGCGCAGCACGGCATCCAGGTCGTCGGGCAGCGGCGGCGGCGTCGGTGTCGCCACGGTCGTCGTCACGGAGGCGGGCGGGGTCATGGTGGCGGGCATGGTCAGCTCGCCTTCGTGTTCGTGAACCCGGCCCACGGGTTCGTGCCCGGCTGGATCGAGAATGTCTCGTCGGCGTGCACGATCTCGCGGTCCTGGCCGATCATGTGGTCCAGGATGGAGTCGAGGTCGTCGTCGGCGAACCGGCCCGCGGCCGCCGCCATGCCGAGGGCCTGGTCGACGTTGCGGTGCCCGACCAGGGCGGCTACTTCCACGGCGTGGGCCATCTTCGCTCGCACCCGTTGCGCACCTGCCGTGCCGGCCTCGATGAGCCAGGCCTTCGCGCCGGGTCCGATCGCGAGGAACTGCGTCTCCGCGATCGAGCCCGCCCGCACCCTCAGTGGGCGCGGCATCCCGTGCTCGTCTTGGGGGTGGCCCGGGTAGTGCGCCAGGTCGATGCGCGGGTTGCCCGGGGTCGACGTCTTGTGCCGGGCGACCTCCGTGAGCCCGTAGCTGCCCTGCGCCCAGGACGGCTTGGGGCCGATCACCTTGTCCAGGTCCGCGACGATCACGAGCTCGTCGCCCGCGATGCGGACCCACACCTCGGCGCCGACCAACCCGGGCGGGGTCGAGTACCGCACCGAGGAGAACCGGACCGTCTGGTCCGTGTTCACCCGGCGCGTCTCACCAAGACCGACCGTGTGCGGCGCGATCGGCACCGGGTGCATCCGCTCCAGCTCCACGGCGAGGGCTTCGTGCGGGACCCGGCCCGTCTCGCGGTGACGACGCCCGTTGACCTTGCCCATGAACGCCACGCACGCGGCCTGCAGCTCGGCGAACGACCCGTACCGCGGTTGCAGGTTCGCGTCCGTAGGCACGAGGTCCGCCTTCGCGACCCGCACTGTCGCCTCGACCCCACCCTTGGACTGCGGGTCATACGGGACACACGTGTGCACGGTGCAGCCGTAGTGGCGGCCCGCCTCGACGATCTGCGGGTGCCGGATCGCGACCCCGGCCACGTGATCGACCGTGACCGTCTTCGCGTTGTCCGTCAAAATGAACGCCGGAACCCCCGTGAGCAGCCGCAACGTCGCGTCCAGGCACGCTATCAGCGTCGGCAACGTCTGGTCCCACACCGGGATCACGACCCGGAACCTGGACCACGCCAACCACGCACAGAACAGCACCGTGCCCCGCACCCGGCCGTCCGGGCCGGGGATCTTCGGCCCCTCACCCCAGTCGAACTGGAGCCACAACCCCGGCTCGCTGATCCACGGCCGAAACGACCGCTGGTGCCCAGCGCGCCACCGCTCCTTCGCGGCGCGCACCGCACGCCTGGTGGTGCGCTCCGCGCCCGTGAACCCCATCGCGACGATCCGCTCGTGGACCTTGTCCGCCCGGATCGATCCGTTCGCCTTGTCGACGAGCTCTTCGATCTTCTCCGCGAACCCGTCGACCAGCTTGACCCGCTCCCGCGGCCCGGTGACCGGGCGCCCCTCGTCCCTTGCCCTGACGTAGGCGCGGACCGTCTTCGGGTCCACCCCCGCCAACCTCCCCGCGGAGTGCGCACACCCCGTGACATCGAACGCTTCCAGAATCTCCATGACTTCCCTGTCAGACTTCATCTGCGCCCTCCGTGGGCTCCGGCACGACGGTGGTGGAACACCTCGAGCAGAGCCCCGGAGGGCGTCTCCATACCGGACCGACACGCCGCCGGCCACGGCCAAGAACAGGGAGAATTACTGACCGCGTACGGGGAGATCTACTGGCCGCCTACAGGGATCTTCCACTG
>BCWJ01000057.1 GCA_001592145.1 Xylanimicrobium pachnodae JCM 13526 = NBRC 107786
TTGAGCAGACGGGCCAACTCGGCCAGCTCTCCGTGGCGACCGACGAAGCTCCTCATCGCAAAACCCTCTCGATCGATACCGTCACCGATGATGGTATCAATGTTGATGGAATCGAGCGTCACCACGACGTCGCTGCTCCGGAGGCGGCATGCCATCGTGGGCGGCGTGCCGGCGGATGGCGGTGGTGGGCGCGTCCCGTTCCTCCGGGCCGGCGAGGACGAGGTGAGTGCCGACCGTGCGTGGTTGTCACGGTCCGAGTTTGCGGAGAGTTTGATTGGGCGTCGAGGTTCGACGGTCGCTCAAACTCTGTGCAAACTCCGCGGCACGCCCTGCGCCAAACGGGTGGCGTCAGGTCGGGAATCGCGCCCCCTTGGCGTACCGCACCCCGGGCCCGCGTGTCATCCCCGGCTCCTTGGCAAGGATCTCGCGCCGCTGGAGGTCGGCGAGCAGGTCGCGGGCGGCATAGACATCCACGTCGAACAGCCGGCGCAGCGTCTGGTTGGTGATGTACCCGTACTCCGTGACGTGCGCGACGACCTTCGCGTCGACGTCGTCGTTCGACCGGCGGTGGTACGTGACCGCCAGGCCCAGCCCCGTGAGTGTCGCCGCGGTGAGGCCGTAGTTGGGATAGGGGTTCGTGGCCGTCCGGCGGGATGGTTCGAGGATGCATTCAGCGGCCAGGTGCGCCAGGGCGGTCTGTGCGCGTGCGGTGGTGCGCTGGATGACGGGGGCGACCTGCTGTGCGTTCACGGACTTCTGGTTTCGGAGCATGTCCAGCACCAGGAGCACCTCGATGTCGGAGGACAGGTTCTCCGCCAGGCCGCTGGTGACGTAGCGAACGAACGAGTCGTTGCCTGCTCCGCCCGGGACGTCGACCTCGACGAGTGTTCCGGTGTCTGTGAAGGTGGGCGGCTGTTTGCCGTTGCGCAGCAGGACGCGGTAAGCGCGGTCGATGCCCTGACCTGAGCGCTCCGCGACGCTGAGCGTGGTGACGGCATCGAGCAGCCGGGTGTTCCGAGGTGTTGACGGATGGCTCAGGATGTTCTCCGGCGTCACGCCGTGGACGAGGCTCCCGGGGCTGGTGATCCGAAGATGGGACGGCGTCTGTTCGATATCGACCGACCCCGCGCGCTCGTAGTCGCGGTGGACGAGCGCGTTGACGACGAGCTCGCGCACCGCGTCCGTGGGGTAGTCCTGGAGCGTGAGCTGAACCCCGCCGGCAATGTTGAGAGGGCGGACCGACTTTCGAGCGTCGACCAGGTCGATCAGTTGCTCGACTGCGGCGAGAACGCCGCGGCGCTCGCGGGTCCGATACGTGGCCTCGGCCCCGGGGCTGGTTCGGTGCTGGTACGAGTAGCCGTACGTCGGGACCAGGGTCTCGATCTGGTCCGGGTCACCGACAAGAAGCAGGCCGGCGCGGTTGAGCTCGCCTGAGGGCGTTGTGAGGCGCAGATCGCGAAGGATGGCGACGTCGTCCTGGTCGGCGAGTTCCGTGCGGCCCGAGGCGCGCAGCAGCCGGCGTACGCGTCCGAGCTCCTCCGCTGAGTACTGGGACGTCCCGGCCGGTTCCGCGGACCAGTCGTACAGTCCGCGTGCGGCCAGGGACTGGCGCTGCTCTTCGGGCGGGAAGGGCAGGCATGCGCTGCCGACGCGCCGTGTCGAGGTGCCCTTCGCGTTGGCGTAGAAGGTCGCCCCGCGCGGGACGGTGATCTCGAGCAGCCGCCTGCCGTTGACTTCATGCTCGGTGACGGGAACAGACAGGGGAGGTCGGGTGCGGTCGAAGATCCCCTTGACGGTCCGGTCGGCGTTCAGCGCCTCCGAGACGCCCAGGATGGCGTCCGGCCCTCGCAGCTTGTCGTGCACGCCGACGATAAGGGTGCCGCCCTCGGTGTTCGCCAGGCAGACGACGACGTCCGCGAGCAGGGCGAACGTCTGCTTGACGGACTCGTCCTCCTGCTTGCACTCCAGCGTCGTCGACTCGATCTCGTCGGCGTTTGCGCCGTTGAGCAGTGCGGTAACAGCTTCCTGGAAGGGGGGCATGGTTTGAGGATAGTTTGATGGAGCGTCGTGATTCAACGCTCCATCAAACTCTGCTCAAACTCGGTGGACACGACGGCGATGGCTTGGCCCGAGCGTCACGGCCCCAGCAGGGCGAGGGGCACGACGGCGACGCCGTCGGGGCGGCGGTAGGCGATCTCGCCGGTGGTGACCACCCGCGGTGGCGCTCTTGCCTACGCCCTTGGCGCCTTCGAGTGCGACCGCGCCCAGGTGCGGGAGCAGCTCGTTGAGGGTGTCGTCGAGTCTGGCCACGCGATGCCGCATCTCTCACGCTGGGCGGTACGCGTCCACGATGTCGTCCGGCCCGAGTGGGAGTACGCGGTCGGGCAGGGTGCCGTGGAACCCGTGCCGTGACACGGCCAGGAGGGTGCTCGACAGAGGGTCGTACCCGGGTACCTTCTGCGCGGCGGTTGCCAGGTCGTGGAGTCTGCGGGAATCGAACGCCGACGCCGTCCACTTGATCGACCCGACTGCCAGCACCCGGTGTGCGGGGGCGCGGGGGCGGTCGCCGATGACGACGTCGACCTCGATGGAGTTGGTGCGCGTCCACCAGGCGCCCACCGAGG
>BCWJ01000058.1 GCA_001592145.1 Xylanimicrobium pachnodae JCM 13526 = NBRC 107786
GAGTGGGTCGAATGTGACGGGGGTGCCGGGGGTGAATCCCTTGGCGGTTCCGTTGACGGTGATCTTGCGGGTGTTGCCGTTGGTTGCGGTCGCGGTGGTGGTGATGGAGCGGGTGGTGGAGGAGGATCCGGTGGTGGCGACGACGAGTTTGTCGGTGGTGTGAGTGGTGCCGATTTCGTCGGAGTAGCCGCCGGAGCCGTGGGCGCGTACGAGGAACCCGTGGTTGGTGGAGTGGGCCAACTGGTCGATGCGGGACCCGTTCTTGCACCAGTCCTTCGTGATCGCGGACCCGGCCACGGGTGCGGTCAGGGGGGCGGGTGCGGTGGCCGGGGTGGTCTCCCAGCAGACGGTGCCGGGCACGTCGCGTTTGACGGTGATCGCGGTCAGGGGGTCGTAGTTCTCGTCCTTGGTGGCGGCGAGGGCGCCTGCGACGCGTACGGACCGGGTGTTCCAGGGGATGCCTTCGAGCGCGGTGGACGGGGTCGGGTTCGCGGGGCGGGTCCATTCGTGCCCCTGGTGGTTCGTGAACTTGCCCAGGTCGGGTAGGGCGCCGGTGGTGAGGTCGGTGCCGGAGGCGGGGCCTTCACCTGAGGAGTTCACACCTCGAACGATGTACTCGTACCAGCGTCCGGGCTTGAGATTGGCCGCTGCTGATCCGTGCTTCGTGGAGACGGCTGCGTTCAGGGTGGGGCCGGGCTTGACCGCGGGCAGTGTCGCCCAGCCGGGGGCGTCTGAGAGGCGGGTGTATGGCTTCCATTGGGTGACGGCGGATGCGGTGGGGCCGGAGCCCTGCCAGGGTGCGGGGGTCCAGGTCAGGGTCGCGGATCGTTCTGCGCCGGGCTTCTCCCCATGCGTGGTGGTCAGGGTGGCGATGCCGGGTGCGGTGAACGCTCCCGCCTTGTTCGATGAGTCGCGTACCTTCGGGTCGACGGTGGAGCCGAGGTTGGCGCGTTCGGACGGCTTGTTCTGCCCGGCTGACGCGGACCCGGGCTGGCGCATCACGTCTTCCCACCGGTTGGTGGGTACCACCACGTAGTTGTGGGTGTGCCCGTACCCGGCCACGATGTGCTTGCCCGGCCACGAGTCGCGGCGGGTGGCGGCGTTGTTGTCGGCGACCGCAACGTCTGGGAACTCCGCCTCGGTGCCGTCGGAGTAGGTGACGGTGCCCGCGTTGGAGATGCGCGCGATCAGGTAGCCGTTGGGGGCGGCGGTCTTGCCGTCCGCGGCGTCGTACCGGAAGACGTCGTATCCGGTGGCGCCAACCGTGCCGGGGGTCCAGGACAGGTCGATCTGGTTGTCCGTGCCCTTGACGGTCAGGGCCTTGGCCTTGTTGTCCCACAGGGGGCGCAGCCCGGTGACGACCTGGTTGGACTTGGGGCCGTTCCCGTCGGCGACCAGGGCTTGGATGACGTACTGGGCGGTGTACCCATCGGGGAGGGTGGAGTCCACGAAGTAGTTGGCGGCGGTGCCGGTCAAGGTGGCGATCCGCACGAACTGGGACTGGTAGGCGGGGTCCTTGGGGGACATGCCCTCGGGGTTCGCGAGCCGGAACAGGGTCCAGCCCTGGGTCAGGTCCGGGGTGGGGTCACCCCAGAACAGGATCGGCTTGTCCCGGCCCTCGATCTTGCCTGCCGCCCCGGCCCCGGCGGGCAGGGTGGTGCCTGCTGCGGCGGCGGTGGTCACGTCGAACTGACGCAGGCCCCGGTACAGGATCGGGACGCCGGGCTCGTTGTCCTGCCCGTGCCCGAACTGGACGTGGCGGGGGGTCAGTGCCGCCGCGGACCGCAACTGCTTGGTGTGGTCCGGGCGTTTCGGGTCCGGCATCGCTTCGAGGGTCCACTCGATGCGCCGCACCCGGGTCGGGTCGATCGGGTCGGTCATCTTGGGGGAGGTGGCCGTTTCGTAGAACACGAACGTGTGCTCGCGCACGTACTTCGCGTCGTAGTCCGCGTTCCCGACCCCGATGACCGTGTGCACGTCCTCGGTGGTCGGTCCCTCGCACGCGACCTGCTGGTACTGCTTGGTGCCGACCTGCAAGGTGCCCTTGGCCTTGTCTGCCACCCAGGTGCGTTCCTGGCACTTGTCGTCCCGGATCACGAGCAGCGTGATGACCTGGTCTGAGGCGACGGTGATCGCGGACGCGTCATTGACATCACGCTGCAACTGCACATTCGCGTCCAGAACCCGGTTCCACGCAGTCGACCCGGAGTCCTGCGCGACGAACGTGCGCGTCGCCCACATCACCAGCGAGATCACAATGCCAACCAACAGCCCCATCAACAGCATCACGGTAGCCAGTTCGATCAGCGTCCAACC
>BCWJ01000059.1 GCA_001592145.1 Xylanimicrobium pachnodae JCM 13526 = NBRC 107786
TGTCATGTCCCAGGACATAGGTGACAGTTCTGCCTCAGGACATCGGTGACACTTCTGGGCGTTCTGGTGGTGACACTTCGGCGGGTGTGGCAGCCGAGGCGCTGAGGTTCGGGGCATGGCACCCGCTCCTGAGCCCATCGATCCTCGTGTCCGTCTCGCGATCGCCCAGTGGCCCGAGGACGCCCCGCGCGGAGCGGTGTCCACGTTCTGCGCGGAGCACGGCATCTCCCGCAAGTCGTTCTACAAGCTGCGCGAGCGGGCCAAGGCCGAGGGTCAGGCTGCGGTCCTCGAGCCGCAGTCGCGGCGGCCGAAAACAACGCCCACGAGCCTGGCCGACGACGTCAAGGAGCAAGCGGTCAAGGTGCGTGCGGCGCTCGAATCCTCAGGCCTGGATCACGGTCCGATCTCGGTGCACGACAAGATGAAGGCGATGGGCCTGCCGGTCGTCCCGTCGGTCACGTCGCTGGCGAGGATCTTCCGTCAGGCCGGCGTCGCGCGCTTGGAACCGCGCAAGCGACCCAGGGCGTCGTGGCGGCGGTTCGTCTACCCGGCACCGAACGCGTGCTGGCAGCTCGACGCGACCGAGTACGTCCTGACCGGTGGGCGCAAGTGCGTGATCTTCCAGCTCATCGACGACCACTCCCGCCTCGCAGTGGCTTCCCACGTCGCCGACGGTGAGACCTCCGAGGGAGCGATCGCGGTGTTCGACAAGGCCGTCGCCGTGCACGGGGTGCCCCAGCGGCTGCTGAGCGACAACGGCGTCGCGCTGAACCCCACACGGCGCGGGATCACCGGACAGCTCGTCGAGCACGTCGAGCGGCTCGGCGTGCACGCCATGACCGGCAAGCCCTACAAGCCGACGACCCAGGGCAAGAACGAACGCTTCCACCAGACGCTGTTCCGCTACCTCGACAAGCAGCCCCTGGCCTCGACCTTCGCGCAGTTGCAGGCGCAGGTCGACGAGTTCGACCGGATCTACAACACCGAGCGGCCCCACCAAGGGCTACCCGGCCGCATCACACCCCAGGCGGCCTGGGGCGCCACAGAGAAGGCCGAGGCGCCCCGGCCCCGCCCCATGAAAGCCCGCCCTGCCACCAAGGCCATCACGCCCAGGCCGCGCCGCAAGAAGCCCGCCGCACGGTCCGCACGCGCGGCGGACAACGTCCGCAGGGTCCAGGCCAACGGCGCCGTCTTCATCGGCGGATGCGAGTACCAAGTCGGCAGAGACCACGCAAAGAAGCAGGTCCTCGTCGCGATCACCAGCGAGACGATCATCGTGACCGACCCGCACGGCGAGATCATCGCCGAGCTCCCCAAGGCCGCCCCGGGCACGAAGTACGTCGGCAACGGCAAAGCAGCCCCGCACCGCTACGCCTTCGACTCCCACGGCACTGGAAAACTCGTCTGCCTCATCCGGACCGACGGCACCCTCACCCTCGACGGAGTCCGCTACGGCATCGGCCAGCGCTACGCCCTGCTCGAGGTCGACGTCGTGATCGAAGGGACGCTGATCACCGTGCGCACCATGGACGGCCAGTTCATCATCGACCACCGTCGACCCGCGCCCGGCATCAAGACCGTCAGCAGCGCCGGCCGTCGCCGAGGCAACCCCACCATCCCCACCGGCCAACCGTCACCGATGTCCTGACACACGAAGTGTCACCGCTTGGCGTGGCAGTCCCTCGGCGGTCAGGCGGGCAATACCATCCGCGTGTGACAGCTGCCACGTGCCCATCGTGCGGACGACAACTCTCTGAGCATGAGCGGGACATTCGATTCACCCTGCCGGACCCGGTCTTGAGCCTCCCTGAGCGGGACGCTACCGAGGGAACGTGGATGACCGGCAGCACCGCTCGGGAGTCGGTGATGATGCAGGTTCCGCGCGTCGGCGCATTCATTCGGGCACTGCTGCCCGTACAGCTGACTGGTGGGTACTCCGTCCGCTACGGCGTGTGGGTTGCCGTGCACCCTGATGACCTGCAGCGAGCCGCGAAGGTGTGGTGGGCCCCCGAGTACGCCGCACTTCGGATCCGCGGTTGGCTAGCGAACGCCGTGAACCCGTGGGGACTGCTAGCGGCCCCCGTCGAGATCGCCGTCCTCGACCCCGACGCGACACCGTGGTGTGTCGCGAGCAGCGATGAAGCGTTCTCACGCCTGCTCCAAGCCGAGTGGGATCACGAGTTCGTTCTCGACACCCTGCCCACGTGACGACCAGCGCCCGACACTAAAACCGTCAGCAG
>BCWJ01000060.1 GCA_001592145.1 Xylanimicrobium pachnodae JCM 13526 = NBRC 107786
CCGGCACCACCCACGCGACCTCACTCGCCGACGGCGCGGTGGCCTTCGACCACGCCTTCTGGTGGGCGGTCGTGTTCACCGCCGTCGCCGTCGCCGTGTCGTTCCTGCTCCCGGGGCGGGTCCCGGCATCCGACCAGCCGACCGGCCGCTGAGCAGTAGCCCTGTCGGGTCGGTCGTGCTGACGTCGATCACGCCTGCGCGGGTCAGGCTGCGGGGATCACGGCGGTCGACTATTGTCTTTCTGTTGTCAGATATAGGAGGATGTGGACATGGCGATGCTCTCGAACGGTGGCGGTGTGACGGCTCGGCACCTCATCCCGTCGGATCGGCGGCGCGATGGTGAGCCGGTGAACTTGCAGGCAGCTCGCCGTCGCACGTTCGCATCGGCATCCGTGGCGCTGGTCGGTGCGGCGCTGCTGGGTGGCCTGGTGGTCGCCCAGCAGCAGAGTCCGTGGAGTCCGGTGCCAGGGTTCGTCTATCTACTTGCTGTCCCATCGCTCGTGGGTGCCGTGCACGCCGCGTTCAGCCTGGCCCTGGAGTTGTCCTGGCCGAAGGCGCGAGGAGTGGCCCGCCGCGCCCGGATGCAGCCCCGCAGTCTTGGCGATGTCCTGGAACGCCCGCTCCTCGTCGCGCACGGCGTCGCGGTGGGTCTCTTCTGCGTGATCGTGGTGCTGGGCGCGGCGCTATCGCGAGACGGGCTGACGCTCGCATGGGGCTGGAACGAGCGTTCTGGTGAGTTCCTCGGGGTCCTGACCAACACCACCTTCCCCGGCGTGCGCGTGACGGCACCGTTGACGCTGGTGGTGGTGATCCTGCTGGCGCTCGCTTGGTTGGCGATGACTGCGACTGTGCGCCGGCCCGATGTGGTGAGCGCGGAACGCGAGCAGGATCTTGCGCTACGCCAGGCCGCTGCTGGGCGCGTGCTGCGCGTGACGACGGGCGTGCTCCTGATCACTGATGGGCTGCTGACGAGCCTCGCGGGTTCCGCGGTTGCCATTGCATTCGGTGGCACATGGATCGGCAACGTCGGTACGGGAGTCGCCTACCTGGGCCTGGTGATCGGGCTGTCGGCGGCGGCAATGGCCGTGCCGGTTCCGAAGCGACTGGCGGTCACGCGCCGTGCGGAGCGTAGGGAGGAGGCCTCGCATGGGCGAGGAGATTGACATCGTCATTGATGTCCGTTCGATCATCCCGCTCTCGGAGCAGATCAGAGCACAGATCGCTGACCTGATCCGCGCGGGTCGCCTACCGGACGGGGCCCGCTTGCCGACTGTCCGAGACCTCGCCTCCGACCTCGGTGTCGCAGTCAACACGGTGAACAAGTCGTACGCGGAGCTGGACCGCGACGGACTCATCGTGAGCAAGCGGCGTGCTGGAACCCGCGTCACTCGCCCCACCCAGATGCAATCCGACTCGTCCGGTACGAGAAGGGCGGCGAGTCTCCTCGTCGAGACTGCCCGTAGGGAGCAGCTCGACGAGGAGACCGTCATCGCGTTGGTGCGGGAAGCACTGAGAAGCTCCGTTGCTCTGACGGGGTGAGCGCCCGTCGTCGGGTCACTCGGTAACGGTGAGGTATGCGTCGATCAGGGACCCGGGCTTCGTGGCGCTGAAGTTGGTCCGCGTACCCGCCGGGCAAGCCTTCCACGTGGTGGTCTCACTGTTCGAGAAGTACGCCGTCACCCGAGCGCACTTGCCGTCCGCCTTGGTGTCCTCAACCCATCCCGCGATCGTGATGTTGTTGCCACTGCAACTCAGGGTCCAACTGGCCTTTCCTCCAGTCACCGATGGGTTGAAGGTGTCACCGCAGACGCCATAAGGCTGAATGTCAGCCGCGTGCGCGCCTGCTGCCGGAACCATTAATGCCGCCGCGGCGGCGACGCTGAGGACGGACCGGGCAATGCGACGACGCACAAGAGAGTTCTGCACCTTCGCTCCTCACTTTCGTTGGGCATATAACTCACTGTCGTGAGCTAGTAGGAGTATTGGGTTCAGCCAGGGCCCTGTCAACAGATGACCGGGCGGGTAC
>BCWJ01000061.1 GCA_001592145.1 Xylanimicrobium pachnodae JCM 13526 = NBRC 107786
CCGACGTCTCCGCGCCGATCCCTTCGCAGGACGGGCTCGCCACCCAGACGATCGTCACCGTCGACGCGACCGCGGACGTCGCCGCCGTGGTCACCGCGTCGTCGTGAGCAGGAACACCGGCGAGCTGGCCATCACCGACGTCGTCGCCCTCACGGGCACCACGAGCCGGCCTCTGCGGCACTACGACGCCGTCGGGCTGCTGCGACCGTCCCAGGTGGGCCCGGGCGGCCAGCGGTTCTACGACCGTGACAGCCTGATCCGCCTGCAGCGCATCCTGCTGATGCGCGACCTGCGGCTGGGGCTGCCGGCGATCGCGGACGTGCTCGCACGGCAGGTCGGCCTGGCCGCCACGCTCGCCGAGCACGTCACCTGGCTGCGCGGCGAGCGGCGGCGCATCGGCCGGCAGTTGGCATCGGTGCAGCGAACGCTCGACGCGATACGAGAGGACACGGATATGGACACCACGCAGATGTTTGACGGCTTCAACCACTCCGAGCACCGCGAGGAGGTGGAGGGCAAGTGGGGCAAGGAGGCGTTCGCACGCGGCAACGCGTGGTGGGAGGCCTAGACCCCGCAGCAGCGAGAAGAGTTCCAGGAGGCGCTCGCGGCTCGCACCCGCGCCTGGGTGGAGCTCGCCGCATCGGGGGCCGCGCCCGACGGGCCCGCGGCCCGCACGCTGGCCCGGGCGCACGTGGACTGGCTCAAGGCGATCCCGGGGACGCCCGCGTCGTCGGGAGATCCCGCCACGATCAAGGCGTACGTGCTGGGGATCGCGCGCTGGTACCCGGCCGAGGGGCGGTTCGTGAAGATCTACGGCGGCCCGGACGGTGCCGCCTTCGTCCAGGCAGCGCTCACCAGCTACGCGGAGGCGGAGTTGTAAGTGCCTGGGCGGCGTGCGCGGAGTCCGGCGCCGTCGTCGGCGCCGGACTCGCGTGGCAGTCTTGCGGCCATGGAGATCATGATCGCGGCCGTCCTGCTCTTGGGCCTGATGACGTGGCTCAGCATCGACGCCAAGCAGCGCTCGCAGGCTGCGAACCACCAGCGCCTGGAGCGAAAGGTCGACGCCATCGCGGCCCACCTCGGCCTGGCCACCGCCGAGGTCGAGGGAGTCGAGGAGATCGACGCCCTCCTGCGGGAGGGCAAGCTGATCGCGGCGGTGGCGCGGTACCGGGAGCTCACCGGAGCGGACCTCCTGGAGGCGAAACAGGCCGTCGACCGCAGGGCCGCCGAGCTCGCGGCCGGGTAGGCACGGCACCAGGCGTCGTGCCACCCAGCCTCGGGGTCAGCCGGTGATCACCCGGAGCGGCCCCTCGTCCGCGGTCGGTACCTCGAAACCGTCCAGGTACGCCACCGCCAGGTCGGGAGGCACGACGACGTCGTCGCCGTGCGTGCCCGCACGGGAGGCGAGCCGGGCGAGGATCGTCTCGCGGGGCGTGCTCAGGTAGTGGACGACGGGCGTGACGCCGAGCGGTGCGAGGAAGGTGCGGTAGCGCGCACGGGATGCGCGGGACCAGAACGAGGTGTCGACGACCGCGCGGCCGCCGTCGGCGAGGACCCGCACGAGCTGCTCCTGGATGACACCGTGCACGATGTCGGCCGCGGCAGGCCTGACCGGGTGCTCGCGGTAGCCCAGGTCCCAGGCGATCTCGTCGAACGAGAGCCGTCGGTAGCCGCGCGACTCCAGGGTGCGGGCGTAGGTGGACTTGCCGGAGCCGGCCGGTCCGCACACCAGGATGACCTGGTCCATCACTGCGCCTCCGTCACTGCGAGTTCCGCACAGTGCCTCCCGCACGGCGCGCCGCGATCCAGGTCGAGGTAGTCGCGCCGGGCCGGGCGCCGACGCCGGATCAGCTCGTCCTTCTGCCCGCCCATGTTCGAAGCGCCGGATGGGGTGTGTGAGCAGCGGACTGCCATGACAGAGTGTTGTCCCGTCCTTCGTCAATGGTCCCGGTGAACTCTACGGGTCCGGAGAGTCTGAGCAT
>BCWJ01000062.1 GCA_001592145.1 Xylanimicrobium pachnodae JCM 13526 = NBRC 107786
ACCATCCAGGCGCACCGCTCGACGGTGAGGGTGACGGAACAAGGTGCGCATCATTGTGCCTCTGTAATTGATGGAACTACTCGTAGAACACCATGCGCAGAAAACGCGCACGTGCCTGACCCCTACTTGTCCGGGGGCCTAGATTTCCGAGCGGTCCAGGTCAGGTGCACGGTGAACCGCGTCCCCGCCCCGAGCAGGACGCCGCCCGCCGACCCGGGAAACGGATCGGCGTGCGGAACGGTGTCAGGGCGGATCAACCGCGGGGGATGACCCCGTTCGGGCCGATGATGACCACATCTGGGTGTGCGTCAATGTCTGCCTGCCGGGCAGCAATGGCCCCCTCGATGGTGGCACTGGCCATGTCGGTGGTGGTTGGAGAGACGTCGGGTAGGTTGCTCCGCGCTACGATCCACCCGGACGGAGTCTCGTTATGGTAAAAGGGGACCACAACGAACGCCCTCACTGGAGATGACTGGATCCTTCCAAGCACATCCAGGCTTTGGGTTTGCGATAGGGGCAGACCGTCGCTCAACCCGGTGGAAATGAAGGACACCACCGATTCGGGCAGATCGCCCGAGTCGCCCAGGACCGCGGCGGACCCGTCTTCGAACCGGAACATCTTGACCCCGGCGCGCAGCGCCCCTACATAGTCAGCCAGAGCAACTGTGTCGCCCGGCTTGAGTGACTTGAAGGCGCGCCCGTCCGAGGTGGCGCCTTCCTTGATGGTTGCTGCGGCACCGGTGGACGGCGACGGATGAGGAGTGGGGGTGCTGCTGGCGGCGGGCCCGGGGGACTGGGTGACCGCTACCACCGCTGGGGGAATGGAGGTGTCAGGTCCCATGCCCTGCCCGACCGAGCACCCCGCGACCCCACCCGCGAGCATGGCGATTCCCGCCCCGATGGCGTATACGTCCTTCTTCGACAAATCGATCTCCCCTGCCGGGCCAGGGTACAAGTCGTACCCGGCGCTCGAAGTGTTCTTGTTGGCGTACTGCCCGATAGCGTCGTGCAGGGCGCCGTTGGTGTCGATGGTGGTCATGGGGTGGCTCCGGTGTTTGATCCCGCGAATCGGTGACAGTGTGCTCTTGTCCGGGGGTCAGAACCCTCCCAGCGAACCCGAGACGAAGAAGGTCCACCCGCCGAGGTGTGGGTTACCGAAGGAGAACACCGGGTCGTCCTTGAATGTGGCTTGCGTGTAAGCCTCGAAGTTCACTATTCCATCGGAGCCCTTGTTTAGGTGCATCGGGCGCGTGTAGCCGCAAGTCACGAGGGACCCATAGTTGCTGACGCTTCGCGTGACCCCGGTGGCGGGCTTCCCGAACGCGCCTGCGGGCGTTGCTCCCTGACTCGTTCCGAAGGCGCGGGAGTACTTGTCCAGGCCGGAGATGACTGAGATAAACCCGGGGTCAGGGCAGGATGGCACCGCAAGAATCGCCTCGGACCGGCAGGTCTTCTGATCGGTTGCCGTGTTGGTGTTGAACCCGTCCGAGAGGGACTTGGTGACCTTCGTCCAGCCGATGAAGTAGTTCCCCGACCGGTAGGTACCGGATGTAGTTGCGGGGCCGTGAGTGAACGAGGATACGAAGGCGTACTCGCCGCGCCCGGTGTGCTCAACGGTGCAGGTAGGCGCGACGGCGATCGGGGTTGCCAGTCGGGCAGTGGCGCGGGAACCGCTTGCGGTGCGGGAGTTGTATCCGTCGGTGGCGGTGGCGGTGACGGGGTGGGAGACCCCGTCGGTGAGGCGGTCGTTGCAGCCGCCGTTGGCAACCCCGACGCCGCCGACGGTGACCGAGGAGACAGAGCCGTTGGTGGATGCCCCGGATGCGCAGATGGTGCGGGTGTTCGGGGAGCCGAGCCAGGAGGTGACGGACACGTTCAGCAAGGCGGTGGCTTGGTTGCGGGTGTCGGTGACGGTGTTGTAGCCGTCGGAGTTGGTGGCGGTGATGGTGTAGTTCTGGTCGTCTTT
>BCWJ01000063.1 GCA_001592145.1 Xylanimicrobium pachnodae JCM 13526 = NBRC 107786
GTCGTGCCCGACAGGGTCGCCTCGGTCCCGCCGGGCAGGTAGGCGGTCGTCTTGCCGTCCTGGATGCGCAGCAGCCGGTTGCCGTCCGCGTCGTACACGTACGAGTCCGTCTCGGCCGGATCCGCGGTGTCACCGTCGCCGTTGCCGTCCTGGGCCACTGACGCCAGCTCGCCTTCGGAGTCCCAGGTCAACGTCTGGGGCTTCGCCCCGGACAGGGTGCGGCCCGTCAGGTTCCCGGCGACGTCGTAGGTGTACGTGTTGGTCTTCGTCGTCGTGCCGGTCACAGCGGTCGTCTTGGTGACCGCGTGCGGTCGACCTGATGCGCCTGCGGCCGGGTAGGTCGACGTCGTGACGGTGTCGGTCGTGTTGTGCGACGTGACCGTGGTCCGGTTACCGACCGCGGTGTACGCGTACGTGTTCCAGTACTTCGCCGCACCCCCGAGCGCCGCAACAGTCGGCGCGGTCGAGCACGCCGCCGACGTCGGCGTCCACGCGTTCACCAGACGGCGCAGACCGTCGTAGCTGAAGCACTGGCGGTCCTTCGGCGCACCGGTGTTGGTCGGTGCGTCGAACACCGACGTCGGGTTCCCCGCCTGGTCATAGGTGAACGTCGCGGACTGGTCATACCCGGCCTGCCCGTCCCGCAGCACCCACGTCGAGGCAAGCCGCCGGGTGCCGAGCTCGTAGGACCAGTTCGGCTGGACGGAGTAGTTCGACCCGAGGTCCTGGTAGACGGGTTCGCCGTACGCGGTCCAGGTCGCGGACAGGGCGTACACGCCGTTGGGTGCCGAGCCGGTCATGTCCTTCGGCATTCCGGCCGCGTCGTAGCCCGTGTACACGGTCTCGGCGGTCAGCGCGCCCGCCTTCGGGACGCTCTGCGTGGCCACGGTCCCGTTCACGTTGTACGTCACCGTCGAGGTGTACGTGCTGGCCAGCGCACCCGCCGAGGTGGGCAACGTCACCGACGTGCCGAGCTGGCGTCCGTGGTGGTCGTACCCGGTCACGGCGGTGGTGTATGTCGAGGAGCCCACGATGCGGCTTGAGGACGCGAGCAGGCCCTTACCCTTGGCCGCCGTGTCGTACGTCCAGGAGGCGCGCACGGTCCCGGTGATCGACGAGTCACGCATGGTAGTTCGCCGGCCGAGGGCGTCGTAGGTGTAAGCGAGGACCTTCCCGCGGGCGTCGGTGGTCGTGATGACCTGTCCGGCGTCGTCGTAGGTGGTGGTCGTGGTGCCCTTGTCCGGGTCCGACGCCGCGGTGAGGCGGCCGAGCAGGTCGTACGTGTTCGTCCAGGTGTTCCCGGCGGCGTCCTTCATCCCGGCCAGGCGGCCCGCGACGTCGTAGGTGTACGTCGTGGCCTGCGAGGTCCCCGCCGGGGAGGTCCCGAGGTACTCGATCAGCTGGGTGGTGTTGCCACGCGCATCCGACACGGCCGTGGTGGGTGTGGCGCCGGTGGGCGGGTCGATCGTGACACGGTCGCCGCCGTAGGTGGTGGTGGTGCGCCACTTCTCGGCCCCCTGGACCTTGAAGATCTCGGCTGTGGCCCGCCCCGCACCGTCATACGTGGTCTCGGTCACCGATGGTAGCGCGCCCGCCCCGGGAGATCCGAGGAGCGTGGCGGCGGGAGTGCCGGTGGCCAGCCAGCCGGTGTCGGTCTCCTTGATCAGGCCCCGCGAGTCGTAGATGGTGTCGGTGATGACGCGGCCGGGGTTGGCCGCGTCCAACGACGTCGCCTGGGTCTGCCGGGGACGCAGGAGCCCGTCGTAGATCGTCG
>BCWJ01000064.1 GCA_001592145.1 Xylanimicrobium pachnodae JCM 13526 = NBRC 107786
GACTTGGGCCACGTCGGCGGGCTTGAGCGGCCCGCACGCTCCTGACCTGGTGTGATGTGTGATGTGGAGGCTTGAAGGGGACACCACGGCGGCACCATAGGCTGGCGGGATGGCGTCCCCGCGGGTTCTGCACCGGAAGAACGGGACACGGCAGGTCCAGATCGTGTGGGGCAAGGTCGGCGGGAAGCGGAAGGTCGAGTACGTCGGCTCGGGCCGCAGTGACGAGGAGATCGAGCTGCTGCTCGTCGAGGCCCGTGAGCGCATCAACGCAGGTCAGGGCGTTCTCGATCTTGGTCTTGATGGCCCTCGGCGGGCGGGTGAGCCGCTCGAGGAGGTCGCCTCGCAGATGGCGATCCTGTGGGATTCGCTGACGACGGCGTTCCGGGTGCTCGGGTTCGACGAGGCCGCCGGCGACGGCGCGTTCCGTGATCTCGTTCTCGCGCGGATCGTCGAGCCCACCTCGAAGCAGGCCGCAGTCGAGCGGGTCCTGCCCGAGATCGGCGTCCCGCACGTGTCGTATCGGACACTCAAGCGGCGCCTGCGCCTGTACTCGGCCGAGGGCTTCCGGGACGGTCTTGCCGCCGCGTGTGCGCGCGCCGCACGGCTGGGACCTGCGAGTTTGCTCCTTTTCGATGTCACGAACTTGTGGTTCGAGACCGACAAGGAGGACGAGTTCAGGGTCCCCGGGTTTTCGAAAGAGCGGAGGGTCGAGCCGCTCATTCAGATCGGGTTGCTCGCTGACGCGTCCGGGATGCCGCTGATGATCACGGCGTGGGAGGGCAACACCGCCGAGACCAAGACGATGATCCCGACCCTCAAGGCGTTCCTGGCCGCGCACCGCCTGCACGACGTCGTGGTCGTGGCGGACGCGGGCATGATCTCGGAGGCGAACTGGAAAGCGATCGAGGCCGAGGGGTTCTCCTTCATCCTCGGCGCGAAGATGCCCCACCTGCCCTACGCCGTCGAGAAGTGGCGCACCGACCACCCCGACGAGGAGTACGAGGACGGGCAAGTCTGGGTCGCCCGCGAGCCGGTCGGCACGGGCAAGAAGAACCGCGCCGACCACGTCACCTACTACCAGTTCAAACGCGCCCGGGCGGCACGCACCCTGCGCGGGATCGACAAGCAGATCGCCAAGGCCCAGGTCCAGGTCGACGGACACGCCGCCGTGAAGCGGAACAGGTTCATCAAGCTCGACGGCGCAACCAAGTCCATCAACCGCGACCTCGAGGCGAAGACCCGCGCGTTGGCAGGGTTCAAGGCCTACCTGACGAACGTCCCGGACCCGACCCCCGAGGCGGTGATCGGCGCCTACCAGAACCTTTACAAGATCGAGAAGACGTTCCGGATGGCCAAGTCCGACCTCGCCGTGCGGCCCGTCTACCACCGGCTGCGCGAGTCGATCGACGCGCACTTGACGATCGTGTTCGCCGCGATGGCCGTGTCCCACTGGATCGAGACGACGACCGGCTGGTCCATCAAGAGGTTCGTCACGACCGCCCGCCAGTACCGCACGACCTGGGCGAAGGTCGGCACCCAGACCCTGCCGATCAGGAAGCCGCTACCCGACGACCTCCGTCAAGCCCTCGACAAGATCGATCATGCCGCCCGCTGAGGGGACACCACATTGGCCCAAGTCGGG
>BCWJ01000065.1 GCA_001592145.1 Xylanimicrobium pachnodae JCM 13526 = NBRC 107786
GGATGCGGGTGTCGTCGGTCCAGGTGGGGGTGTGGTCGGTGACGGGGTCGATCTCGATGAGGGTGATCTCGTGCTGGGCGAGGGTCAGGGGCAGGGTGATGCGGCCGTCTGGGCCTATGGGGAGGGAGTGGTGGGTGAGGGTGGGTTCGGCGGCGTCGTAGAGGCGGTCGAGCTGGCGGGTGGTGGGTGAGGCGGGGCGGCCGAGGTGTTGCCAGGCGGTGAACGCGTTCCCGTCGTGGTTGTTGACCCGTTTGCGGTGCACGTACACGCTGCCCGGGCGCGCCCCGGTACCGGTGCCGGTGCCGGGCTCGGTGACGGGCTCGGTGACGGGTAGGTCGAGGTGCAGGGTGTGGGTGTCGGGCTCGGTGGGGTCGTCGGTGCCGCCCACGGGCTGCCAGGCCAGGATGGACAGGCGGCCGTCGTCGTGCCGGGTGACCAGGTGGTCCTCCCCTCGGGCCAGGACGTGGGGGCCCATCGCGGCCATGAACGCGTACAGGTGGAAGGTGGGCTTCTTGATCTGCCGGTGGGTCAGCAGCCCGAACCCGCCGTGGAAGATCGCGGCGGGGACACCCTGTTCCTCGAACATGTCGCTGAACGTCCAGTACGCGAACGAGTCGACCACGTCACCCCCACCGGCCAGGGTCGGGGCCAGGTAGGCGGCGTTGTACGCGGTGTCGTGCACCGGGTTGTCCGGCCGGTACGAGGTGTTGAACTCGGTGACGTGGTGCGGCACCGACGCCAACCGGTGCCCGCCCAAGATGGTGCGCGGGCGGGCGAACTGCTCGAGCAGGGACCCTTGGGGGTGCATGGTCTGGTACACCCCGAACGGGACGTGCTGGGCGGGCCCGGTCGTGTACGCGTGGAACGAGAAGAAGTCCACCGGGGCGCCCGAGGTGTCGGTGTGCTCCGCGAACGGCACATACCAGTCGTCCGACTGCGGGGACGTGGCCGGCCCGCCGACCTGCAGGTCGGCGTCGACGTCCTTGACCGTGCGCGCGGTCTCGTCATACAGGCGGAAGTACTCCGACTTGGACGCGTTCTGCCAGAACTCCGGCAAGGACGGCTCGTTCCACACCTCGACCGGCCACGTGGCCACCTCGGCGCGCCCGTACCGGCCGATCAGATGCTTCAACGTGGCCGCCACCAACGCGTTCCACTCCCGGTAGTCCGACGGCGGGGTCACGTGCCCCTTCCACCAGAACACCGTCTGGTCCCCCGACGCCAGATCCTCGGGCATGAACCCCAGCTCCAGGAACGGCTTGATCCCCGCCGCGAGGTACGCGTCGACCACCTGGTCCAGATACGTCCACACGTACGCCGTCCCCGCATGCCCACCCACGTCATACCGGCGCAAGACACCCATCCAGTCATGGAAGATCCCATGCCCACGAATGTGCCCGAACCCGATCTCCGCCTGCACCAACGCCAACGAGTCCAGGTAATCCCTGCGCAACCCCAGCACCATCTGACCGGTACCCACCACCCTGCGCCACGCATCCGACTGGGCCGCGATCGGGACGGACGGGAC
>BCWJ01000066.1 GCA_001592145.1 Xylanimicrobium pachnodae JCM 13526 = NBRC 107786
AATGCCGGGAAGTTAGGGTCCTGGGTCTGGTGTCAAGGGTGTGTCGTTGCAGGTCAGGATGGGCGCAGCCCCTGTAGTACTGGTTCGGTCCGCCAAGACTGAACCACGACAACTACAGGGGCTGCGGTGTCTGATTGTGCCAGCCGAGACGCGGGGCGTGACGCCTGTGGGGCGTTCATGCCGGGGCATCTTGGAGAGTTGACGGGTCAGGTCCCGATCGAGCTCGTCGATGATGTCTTGGCGCAGGCCCGTCGCGGTGAGCATCGGGTCCGGCGGCTGCCGTCTCGGGTGGTGGTGTACCTGCTCCTGGCGGGGGCGCTGTTCGCGGATCTGGGCTGGCAGCAGGTATGGGCGCGTCTGGTAGCGGGGCTGCCCGGCACGTTCACGACGCCGTCTCGTGCGGGTATCGCTCAGGCGCTGCGACGGGTGGGTCCTGAGCCGTTGGTGCGCCTGTTCGACGTGCTCAAGGGGCCGGGCGCGACCACCGCGAACATCCGGTTCGCGGGCCTGCTCCCGGTGGCGATCGATGGCACCCAGGTGTTCGTGGCCGACGCCGAGGCGAACCTTGTCCGCTACGCCAAGCACGTCTCGGGTCCCAACGGCGCCTCGGGCTACCCGGTGGCACGTCTGGTCGCGCTGGTCTCGTGCGGGACCCGGCACCTGATCGACGCGGTGTTCGCTCCAGCGAGCGTCTCGGAGACCGCGTTGGCCCCGCAACTGTGCCGGGCGTTGACGCCCTCGATGCTGTTGCTGGGCGACCGGAACTTCCCCTCCGCCACGTTCCTCGCCCAGGTCCACGCCACCGGGGCGAAGCTGCTGATGCGGATCAAGGACGGCCAGCGAAGCGCGCGCCTACCCGTGCTGACCCGCCTAGCCGACGGGACCTGGCTCTCCACCCACGGGACGACCACGGTGCGCGTGATCCAGGCCCGCGTGCGCATGCGCACCGAGGCCGGTACGACGAGCGGAACCTACCGGCTGGTCACCACGCTGCTGGACCCGGATACCGCTCCCGCGATGACCCTGGTGCGCCTGTATCACCAGCGCTGGGAGATCGAGACCGCGTTCTGCGAACTGAAGTCCACGATCCTGCACGGACGCGTTCTACGGGCGCGGACTCCCGCCGGCATCACCCAGGAGATTTACGCCCTGCTCATCGCCTACCAGGCGCTGCGCACCGCGATGACCGACGCGACGAACCACGACCCCCACCTGCCACCCGACCGGGCCTCGTTCACGATCGCGCTGGCCGCGGCCCGCGATCAGATCACCGCAGCGACCACAGCCATCAACGCCACCACGATTGATCTGCTCGGCAAGATCGGCGCAGCCGTCCTGAACGACCGACTCCCCGCCCGCCGTCCTCGGACGAACGCCCGCATCGTCAAGCGCGCGATGTCGAAGTACAACGCCAAGGGCCGCGACCGAGACCGGCGCACCTACCGCGCCCAGATCACCATCGAACTCGACCCCTTGACACCAACCCCCGACCCTTAACTTCCCGGCATT
>BCWJ01000067.1 GCA_001592145.1 Xylanimicrobium pachnodae JCM 13526 = NBRC 107786
TGAGGAGCCCTAAGAATTTCGGACGGTTGATTTCCGATTCTTGTTATGCGGCGGATCGTTCGGCGTACCACTCTTTCTCGACTTGGTCGGGGGTGCGGTAGCCGAGGGCGGAGTGGCGTCGTCTTGTGTTGTACCTTAGCTCGATATAGCGAGTGATGTCGAATCGTGCGGCGTCGCGTGTCGGGTATGCGGTGCGGTGGACGCGTTCGTTCTTGAGTGTGCCGTTGAATGATTCGGCCCAGGCGTTGTCATAGCAAATGCCGGTTCGTCCCACGGAACGGCGGACTCCGACCGTTCTAGCGTACCGCGCGTAGTCGTCGGATGTGTATTGACAGCCTCGATCGGTGTGCATGATTGTGATCCCGTGGCGGACGTAACCGTTGCGGGCTGCCATCTTAAGCGCGTCGGTGACTAGTTCGGTGCGCATGTGGTCTGCCATCGCGTATCCGACGACCTTCTTCGTGAAGCAGTCGAGGACGGTCGCCAAATATACCCACCCCTCCCAGGTGCGGATATAGGTAATATCCCCGACCAGTTTCGTCGCGGGTTCGGTTGCGGTGAAGTCTCGCTTGACGAGGTCCGGCAGGGTGGTTGCGTCGCCTGCGACGGTGGTGGTCGGGCGCCAGGGCCTGGGCTGACAGGCAACAAGGCCCTCTGTGCGCATGATCGAGCGGACGGTCTCGTCGTCGACGCCGTACCCCCAGGCGACCAGATCGGCGTGGACGCGGCGGTACCCGTACGTCTCGTCCGACTCGTCAAAGCTGAATCGCACCAGCCGGGTCAGCTCGGCACGCCGTTTCGCGCGCTGTGACGGCGTACGGTTCTTCCAGGAGTGATAGCCCGACCGTGATACTTCCGCCCACTGGCACATCTTCAGCACCGGGTAGTTTCCTTCTTCGCTGTTGATGAACGCGTACTTCGCGCTCACCGGTACTCCTTCGCGAAGAAGGCCGTCGCTTTTCCCAAGAACTCCACCCGAGCACGCAGTTCCCGGTTCTCTGACTCGAGCTTCTTCAGCTTCTCCCGTTCAGACACGGTCAGCGCCGGCTCCGCATCGGGATGTGCCTTTCGATAAGCGGCCACCCAGTTCCGCAATGTCTGCTCGACCACGCCCTGCTCTCGTGCGACGATCGGGATAGCGCGCGAGTTACGGATCACTTCCTGGACACAGGCGTCCTTGAACTCCTGCTTGTACTTCTGGGCTGCCACAACAGTTTCCCTTCGAGTCATTCAGGGAAATCGTAACTGTCCGAGGAACTTGGGGCAGGTCA
>BCWJ01000068.1 GCA_001592145.1 Xylanimicrobium pachnodae JCM 13526 = NBRC 107786
CGGGTTCGTTGCCGGTGTTGGTGACGGTGATGGTCAGTGGGACCGGGGTGGGTGCCTTGTCGGGGGCGGTGATGCGGGTGCTGGTGGCCTCACCGTCGGGGTTGGTCAGGGCGGTGGTGAGGGCGGGCCCGTAGGTGACCACGCCAGCGTCCTGACGGGCGGTGCCACCTGCGGGGATGGTGAACGCACTGGTGGCGCCGGTGGCCGGGTCGACGGTGGAGTCGGGGCCGGTCTGGGTGAATGCGTAGGCGGTGTCGGTGCCGGTGTCCAGGCCGTTGACGGCGAACTGGAGGGTGTACCCGTCCTGGGCGGGGACCGCGGTGAGCGCGTACGCGCCGTCGGGGCCGGTGGTCACGTCCCCGTAGACGGTGCCTGCGCGCAGGAGTTGAACGGTGGCGCCGCCCAGCCCGGTGACCGGGTTCTCGTTGGCGACGCCGTCGCCGGACGTGTCGAGCCATACCCGCCCGGACACGGAGCCCGTTGTGATCTGGTCGGGCAGGTGGGTGAGCAGGGCGGGAACCTGGTCGCAGGAGTCCTCGGTGACGTCCGGGCGGCGGGACTCGTACGTGGTGGCCTGCCCGTCGGGGTCGGCGTCGGTGTTGCAGGTCGGGTTCCCCGCCACCCCCGCCGGAACCATCGCCGTCGCGGCGGGGACCACGGGTGGTTCGGGGGTGGTCCGCCCGCCGGGCAGCAGCCCGGCGATCGGCGTGCTCGGGGAGTCCGTCCACGCCTGCAACACCGCCACCTGGTCCGTCCCGGTGGGGCGCAAGAAGGTCGCCGTCACTGTGAACACAGCGGACTCGCCCGGCAGCAGGGTCGGAACCGCATACGAACGCGTTGTCGCTGGCGCGCCCCCGGCGGACACCTGAGTTGGGGTCAGGTTCGCGGACGTGCGATAGGCCATCTCATACCGGTGTAACCAGCAGCCGAAAGTGCCCCACGTGGGACGCGGCGACGACCAGGATCCGGCGGTGTCGCCGAAGCCGTCGGGAGCGAATGTAATTGTAGCAACGGGCCAACAGGACAAATCCTGGTTGAACGCCGTCGCACCAGAGAACATTTCGTACATGTCGAACCTGTTAGCGACGTTGCT
>BCWJ01000069.1 GCA_001592145.1 Xylanimicrobium pachnodae JCM 13526 = NBRC 107786
CGTGCGGCTCGGGCAGGCCCAGGCGGTCTGGCGGCATCCGCAGCAGGGCCTCACGGACCACGGGTTCGATGGCGCGGCCGCGCCAGGTGGTCCAGTCGGCGTCGATGCGGTTCAGTGCGTCGGCGCCGCGTCCGCGGTCGATCAGCGGTACGGCCCGTTCGATGAACCTGAGCCAGAACAGCAGGTACGGGTCGCGGATCGCGTAGCGGGCCGTGCGCGGCGCGGTCCGGGTGGAGAGCGGCTGGTCCTTGCCGACGACGCCGAGGGCGAGGAGGCTGTCCAACCGTCGCTCCACCGTGGCGGGGGAGACCTGGCCGCCCAGGGCGGCGACGATCTGGGCGGGCTCCATCTGGCCTTGGCCGATGGTGCTGAGCACGGCGCGGGTCTCCCGGGTCGAGTCCACTTCGGCGTCCAGGGAGAGTTCGGCTGACACGACGAGCGGGCTGGTGGGCCGGGCCAGGGCGTCGGCGAGGTAGTCGTGGACGCCGGCGCCGTCTTGCCAGTCGGCGCATAGCAGCGGCAGGCCACCGGTGACGAGGTAGGCGTCGAGGGCGTCCGCGGCGGGCAGGTGCAGCATGTCTGCCAGGTCGGCCGGAGTCAGCGGATCCACGCGCATCGGGGTGGCGCGCTGGTAGAACGGGCGGCCGTGGGAGTTCATCTGCTCCATCATCGAGAGGGAGGAGCCGACGCCGATGAGCAGCACCGGGAGGCGCGACAGGTCCCGGTCCCACGCGCGCTGGAGTGCCCCTTCGAACTGTTGCTGGCCATCCATGAGGTAGGGGACCTCGTCGATCACCACCACGCTGGCTGTGTCGGCGGGCAGCGCGGCACCGAGCAGGCGGAAGACAGCGTCCCACGTGGTGGGGGTCTGGTCGTCAAACAGTGCGGCCCCGGGGAGCGTGGAGCGTCCTGCTTCCTCGGCCAGCAGGCGCATCGCCTCGGCCGGGGTGCTCTTGTCTGCGGTGAAGAAGAGCGTGGGCACCTTGGCCTTGTCGACGAACTGCTGCACCAGGCGCGACTTGCCGACGCGGCGACGCCCCCGCATGAGGACGGCCTGCCCGGGGCGGTCGCCACCGGCCCGGACCAGG
>BCWJ01000070.1 GCA_001592145.1 Xylanimicrobium pachnodae JCM 13526 = NBRC 107786
ACGACGTCATCGTCATCGAGCGTGACGCGTCGTACCTGCCGCTGATCGAGCAGCGCATCGCCCGCGCCCACCAGGTGCTCGGCGCCGCCGCGGGGGTGGCCGCATGAGCGCCGCCAACGCAACCGTCCTGCCCGGCGACTGCCTCGAAGTGCTGCGCGATCTGCCGGACGCATCGGTCGATGCCGTCGTTACCGACCCTCCGTACGGGCTTGGGTTCATGGGCAAGGAATGGGACGGGCCTGGCAAGTCGTTCGTCGAACGCCGCGCGAAGAAGTCGACCCGGTTCGACCATGTTGGCGGGAATCACAACCCGTCCAACAGTGCAGACCAGCAGCGCACCTACCTCAAAGAGAACACCGCGTTCGGGTTGTGGTGCGGGCAGTGGGCGGAGCAGTGCCTGCGCGTCCTGAGGCCCGGTGCGCCGCTGCTCACGTTCGGCGGGTCCCGCACCTGGCACCGGATGGCCACCGCGATCTACGCCGCGGGGTTCGAGCCGCACGGCGTCGTCGGTTGGGCGTACGCGTCAGGCTTCCCCAAGAGCCTGGACGTGTCCAAGGCAATCGACAGGGCAAGCCAGGGAGAGATGCGTCGCGCCAAACTGAGCCACTTCGTTGCCCGAAGTGGTGTCGACGCACGTTGGGTTGTCTCGCAGGGAGTTGCGGATGCCAAGTCCTTCAAGGACTGGACCGAGGAAGGTCACATTCCCTCCGAGAAGAACTGGCGACTGATTCGCGACGCGCTTGGAGTCACCGCCGACGACGAGGCGGAGTTCGAGCGGGCGGTGATTGGCGAGCGAATGCACGGTGCATCGTCTCTCATGGGCGGCTTATCGCACTCTGCCGCCAACGGGCGATTCAGCGATCTCACCGCTCCTGCCACACTCGCCGCCCGCCTGTGGTCGGGGTACGGCACGGCGCTCAAACCGGCGTACGAGCCGATCGTGGTGGCCCGCAAGCCCGGTGACGGCCCGGCACTCGACCTGCCGCCGTTCATCTTCTGTGCGAAGGCTCCGAAGAAGGAGCGTCCGTCGTACGTGGCGGAGGACGGGACGAAGGTGCAGCACGTCACGGTCAAGCCGC
>BCWJ01000071.1 GCA_001592145.1 Xylanimicrobium pachnodae JCM 13526 = NBRC 107786
CGCCCGGGGCTGGTCGATGCGATCCTGGGCCGGTCCCTGCTCGACCCCACCGGACCCGGGCACGACGCCTCTACCCTGCCCGCGCAGATCACCGAACTCGTGACCGTGCGCGGCACGGTGTCGGTCACGGACCTGGACGCCACGATCACCACCCTCGAAGCCGTCCAGGCACGCATCAACACCCTCGACGCGTTGGCGGGACTCCTCCTGGAACGGGTCCGCCGTCAAGCCCTGCGCGCTGACGGCCTCCTCGACCAGGGCGAACCCATGGTCGTGGCCGCGTCGAGCGCCCGGCGCCGCGAACTGGCGTGCCGCACCGCCGTCGCCGAGGTGGCCCTCGCCCTGCACCAACCCGAACACGCGGTCGCCACCCGCACGGCCCGCGCCCAGGCCCTGGTCGCCCGCGCCCCACACACCCTGACCGCCGCGATCGACGGCCGCGTGCCCTGGACGAACGCGGGCAAGGTCGCCGACGCCGTCGCCGAACTCGACCCGTCCACCGCGACCCGCCTCGACACCGCCGTCGCCCACCCCGCCACCTGCCAGAACCCCCGCCGCTTCGCCCGCACCCTGCGCCGCACCCGCGAACACCTCTCCCCCACCCCGCCCGAGGTCCGTCACGCCGACGCCGCCACCAAGCGCGGGGTATGGGCCGACCCTGGCACCGACGGCATGGCCTGGCTCACCCTCTACGCCCCCGCCCCCGCCATCGGCGCCATCACCGACCGCCTCACCACCACCGCCAAAGCCATCCGCACCGAGGGCGACGGACGCACCACCGGCCAGCTACGCGCCGACATCACCTGCGCCCTCCTCCTCGACGACGGCACCCTCGACCTCCACTCCGCAGCCCATGCGGCCATCAGCGCAGGCACCGGCACCGAAGCCAGCTCGACCACCCTCGCCAGTACGGGCACGACGGTCCCCGGCGGCACCACCCCCGGC
>BCWJ01000072.1 GCA_001592145.1 Xylanimicrobium pachnodae JCM 13526 = NBRC 107786
GCGACGCACAAGCCGCTCAACCCGGTCGAGCAGGCTGCGCTCTACCGTGCGGCGAAACTGCACTTCGAGCGGCTGGCGGCGCAGCGGAAGGCCGCGACGCAGTTCAGCGGCGGCCGCCAGCCCGCACGCGATGCCCATGACGCAGGTAACGGCGTTCCCGCAGGTGGCCACGGTCCCGCCGAATCGGCGGGACCGTCCGGCAGCATGGACAGCCGCCGCAAAGCGTCGATGCTCGTCAACGGGACGGCTGCCTACACGCGCCATGAGCAGATCGGCGCCCTCGAACGGATCCGCGACGACCAGAACCAGAACGCGCAGATCCGCGAGGCTGCCGCCGATGCGCTCAGCCAGATCGAGGCCGGTGCCCCTGTCCAGCCGCTTTACGACACGATCAAGGGACACCTCGCCGCCAAGGCTGCCGCCGCTGGCCGTCCCGCGGCGTCCGACGGACCGGAGACCCGCGGCCCTACGGCCGTGCACCCTCGTTCGGCGCGCTCGGGCGCCAGGAAGCCAGCAACCCAGCGGAAGGGCACGATCCGCGGGTTCCTCATGACGATCGCGACGCTCGACGGCTGGGTTGAGGGGTTCGACGCCGACGACGTCGGGCGCGGCATGACGGACGAGGAGTGGGACCGGTTCGACCGGGTGCGCGCGCAGCTCGACCGGTTCGCCGTCGTCGCGCAGGCCGGGCGTGAGGCCGCCCGGGCGCAGCGGGTGACACCGTGAACGGCCTCCCGCGCACCCGGACGTGGCGCACCGCCCTGATCGGCGGCGTGGTCGCGGCCCTCATCCTTGCCGGGGTCACGGCGACTGCGCTGTGGCGGACGGACCGCACCCCCGCGGCAGCGACTCCCAGCGCCATGGCGCCCACCG
>BCWJ01000073.1 GCA_001592145.1 Xylanimicrobium pachnodae JCM 13526 = NBRC 107786
GTCGAGGCCAGGTCAGCCGAAGCGGCCCGAGACGTAGTCCTCCGTGGACTTCTCCCGCGGCGTGGAGAACATCACCGGCGTGTCATCCATCTCGATCAGCTTCCCCGGCTTCCCCGTCCCCGCAATATTGAAGAACGCCGTCCTGTCCGACACCCGCGCCGCCTGCTGCATGTTGTGCGTCACGATCACGATCGTGTACTCATCCTTGAGCTGCTGAATCAGATCCTCGATCGCCAACGTCGAGATCGGATCCAACGCACTGCACGGCTCATCCATCAACAACACCTGCGGCTTGACCGCGATCGCCCGCGCGATGCACAACCGCTGCTGCTGCCCACCCGACAGACCCGAACCCGGCTTCTCCAGACGGTCCTTGACCTCGTTCCACAAGTTCGCACCCCGCAACGACGACTCCACCAGCTCGTCCGCGTCCGCCCTCGCGATCTTCTTGTTGTTCAGCTTCACCCCCGCCAGCACGTTGTCCCGGATCGACATCGTCGGGAACGGGTTCGGCCGCTGGAACACCATCCCGATATTCCGGCGCACCGCCACCGGATCCACCCCCGGCCCGTACAGATCCACCCCCTCCAACAAGATCTCACCGGAGACCCGAGCCCCCGGGATCACCTCGTGCATCCGGTTGATCGACCGCAAGAACGTCGACTTCCCACACCCCGACGGACCGATGAACGCCGTCACCGACCGCGGCTCGATCACCATCGACACATCCTCCACAGCCAGGAAATCGCCGTAGAAGATGTTCAGACTCTTGACATCAATGCGCTGCGACA
>BCWJ01000074.1 GCA_001592145.1 Xylanimicrobium pachnodae JCM 13526 = NBRC 107786
CGAGGCGAAACGGCTCGACGACGGCGGCTGGTCCGTCCTGTCCGACGCCCTCCCCGCGGCACCTGTCGCCGAGCCGGTGGTGCGGACCGTCGTCGGACGCGTCGAGCCGGGCGAGGCAACCCGCGCGCTCGACGTCGCCGTCCACGTGCTCGCCGTCCATGGGTGGCCGGGCGATGTCGCGCGCGTCGCCGTCGACTACGTCAGCGACCGGCTCGCGAACTGTGGCGACCGGCGGCAGGCGCACACCTACCTGCGCCGCGACCGGCACGCCCTGGTGCTCCTCGACCTGCCCCACCGCTCGTGGCTAGCCCTGCTCACCGCCCTGCTCGGGGACCCCGGCCAGCCCGAGATGTCGGATGCCGGGCGCGGCCTGCTGCTGCGCGCCCTGCTCGGGGACGACGTGGACGCCCTCTACGCCGACCCGGCGCTGCGGGCCGTGCTCGACGGCGGCACGCCCACCGGCGCGGCGGCGGTGGAGGTGTCCCGTGTCTGAGGGGCGACCGGTCACGGACATTGAGCGGGCCATCGACTCGATCCAGGTCGGGAACCGGTTCCGGTCCGATCTTGGCGATATCGACGCGCTGGTGGCATCGATCGAGAAGACGGGTTTGCTGCAGCCGATCACTGTGACCCCCGACGGCGTCCTCGTCTCCGGGCAGCGCCGCCTCGCCGCGCTGCGTCGGCTGGGGTTGCACACGACGCGGGTGTGGGTGCGTCAGGGGATCTCCGACCCGGCCGATCTCCTGGCCGCGCAACTGGACGAGAAC
>BCWJ01000075.1 GCA_001592145.1 Xylanimicrobium pachnodae JCM 13526 = NBRC 107786
ATTCTCGTCCAGTTGCGCGGCCAGGAGATCGGCCGGGTCGGAGATCCCCTGACGCACCCACACCCGCGTCGTGCGCAACCCCAGCCGACGCAGCGCGGCGAGGCGGCGCTGCCCGGAGACCAGGACGCCGTCGGGGGTCACGGTGATCGGCTGGAGCAGCCCCGTCTTCTCGATCGACGCCACCAGTGCGTCGATGTCGCCCAGATCGGAGCGGAACCGGGTCCCGACCTGAATCGAGTCGATGGCCCGCTCGATGTCCGTGACCGGTCGGCCCTCAGTCATGGGACACCTCCACCGCCGTCGCACCGGTGGGCGCGCCGCCGTCGAGCACCGCCTGCAGTACCGAGTCGGAGCAGAGGGCGTCCCCGTCATCACCGAGCAGGGTGCGCAGCAGCAGCCCGCGCCCTGCATCCGACGTCTCGGGCTGGCCGGGGTCCCCAAGCAGGGCGGTGAGCAGGGCCAGCCACGATGTGTGGGGCAGGTCGAGGAGCACCAGGGCGTGCCGGTCACGGCGCAGATACGTGTACGCCTGCCGCCGGCCGCCACAGTTCGCGAGCCGGTCGCTGACGTAGTCGACGGCAACGCGCGCGACGTCGACCGGCCACCCATGGACGGCGAGCACGCGGACGGCGACATCGAGCGTGCGGGTTGCCTCGCCCGGCTCGACGCGCCCGACGACGGTCCGCACCACCGGGTCGGCGACAGGTGCCGCGGGCAGGGCGTCGGACAGGACGGACCAGCCGCTGTCGTCGAGCCGTTTCGCCTCA
>BCWJ01000076.1 GCA_001592145.1 Xylanimicrobium pachnodae JCM 13526 = NBRC 107786
ACAAGATCTTCGGGAATCGAAGTATCGGGTGCGGGCGAGTACCATCGTTGTCCGATTCGCCCTTCCCGGCCATTGAAGTAGAAGGCAAACTCAAGTCCCTCTGGGTCGCCCAGGTATGACACATTGCCACGGGGTTGGCGGCGCGCAACGAAGGACGCGGGCGAAACCGAGGAGATCGGCTTCGGGTCCAAGGCAAACACTGATGGGTGTTTATCTAGGAGCATCGAGTAGCAACTCCCGGGACTGGCACCGCTCAGTAGTGCTTGTGTGCCAGCTACCAGAACCTCACGTGGCGGTGCAACGTGGCCCTCGCCCCAGTTCCCGTAGGCAACAACGGTGGCGTCGTCTGCTTGCGATGAGTTGCCAGCTACCAAACCGCGCCGCTCCGCGTAAGGACGCGCATGGGCCTCAAGATGCCAGTCAGATACATTCTGGAGCACCACGGCGCCTGCCGACGCATAACCCAGAACGGATTTCACCCCATATCCAGCGAGAGATTGCCGCACCGACTCGGGCGCCGATTTGACCTTCTCCAACGATACCTCATCGCGCAACTCGGGATAGGCAGAACTGAGATAATCATGGACGGAACCCGGTTCGTAACGTAGCAAGTCGGTCTGCGGGTTCCAAACGAAAGCCGTTGCAATGGATCCGAGTTCCTCGGCGAGGCGAAGAGCCGCGAATCCGCCGCCGCTGCCGCCGACGATAACGAGTGGCGAGTCCCATCGGCGTGAAA
>BCWJ01000077.1 GCA_001592145.1 Xylanimicrobium pachnodae JCM 13526 = NBRC 107786
CCGAACTTGGCGGCGAAGCCGCCCCAACCCCAGAAGGGTATCGTGGACGCGCCTGAGGTGGCGGCCATGGCCCAGTCCCTCTGGATCGCGTACCAGGCCGCATTGACTCCGTCGGCGGGCTCACCGACCACTGGTATGAGTCCTGCGATATCGAGTGCGACGTGGCCTACCTTCCCGAGCTGGCTCCAGGTGACCGGACCCGCGGGTTCCCTGTCACCGCCGTACTTGTCCTGGTCCTTCGCCGTGTTGACGCGGACCTGCTGAGATCTGGTGGTCCGCGGCTTCCCAACAGCCCACATGGAGACTTGTTCCTGGATCGGGTAGTCGGAACCTGTCGAGTACGACGAGGTCTTGCGCTCCATGTACCCGCCGCTGGCTCCCTGGTGGGTGTACTGGTAGCTGGCCGTCCACCCGTCCCACATGAGCCCTGACGGGTCGCTGAACGTGACCGGGTTGTTGTTCGCGTACGTGTAGGGGTTCCACTGTTGGGGGTTGGTCAGGTCCATGATCGGGTCGACGCTGACGAACGCCCCGAGGGTGGGGTCGTAGTAGCGGGCCCCGACCGCCGTGAGGCCGGTGGTGTCGGCCGGCTTGTTCAGGAAGCCGTG
>BCWJ01000078.1 GCA_001592145.1 Xylanimicrobium pachnodae JCM 13526 = NBRC 107786
CGCCGTGCACGTCGAGCGCGAGCACGTCAGGGCAGGCGCACGCCTCAGCCACGGGGGAACGCCGTACGGTCCGGGTCGATGACCCATCCGGTGTCGGAGGCGACCGGCAGGCGCCGCAACCGGCGTTCGCGCAGCCATGTGCGCAGGTGGTCGGCGAGGGCGGCCAGCAGGGCACAACCGATGATCGAGCCGAGCAGCCAGCGTCCCTGCACCGCGAACACGGTTGCCTCGCACACGAAGATGGCTGCGGTGACGACGCCGATCATGCTCAAGACCAGGATGGCGGTACTGGCCCACCGCATTGTCTTGGAGTTGTGACGTGTCTCCTGCCTTGTGAAACCGCACTCTGTGATGTCTCTTTGCAGGCTCCTCACGAGAGCGGTGAGCACCAGGTTGTAGAGCATGGCGCGTACCAGAAGATTCCTCAGGTCGGAACCTGACCCGGCGAGCGGTGTCAGGAGAGGGATGATGGTGACGCAGGCGGCGAGGAGAGCCCATTCCAGGAGACGGTGACGACGCGGATCAAGACGCTTACGCATTGCGACTGCCCTAGGCGCCGACCCCGAC
>BCWJ01000079.1 GCA_001592145.1 Xylanimicrobium pachnodae JCM 13526 = NBRC 107786
TTCTGCACCTGGGCGCTGCCGCGCGGCCACCGCGCGCTCGTCAACGTCTCGCTGCTCGCGCACCGCCCCCTGTGGACCAGTTCCGTGCTGATGTTCCTGTCGGGGTTCGGGCTGTTCGGCGCCATGTTCCTGCTGCCGCTCTACTTCCAGGAGCTGCGCGGTTCCACCGTGCTCCAGGCCGGGCTGCTGCTCATCCCGCAGGGCGTGGGTGCGCTGCTCAGCCGGGTCGCGCTCGGCAAGCTCATCGAGAAGGTCGCGCCCCGCTGGATCACCCTGGTCTCGTTCCTCGTGGCCGCGCTCGCCACCGTCCCGTTCGCGTTCGCGACCGCCACCACCAGCACTGGCTGGCTCCTGGTGGTGCTCCTGGGGCGCGGCCTGGGCCTCGGGTCGGCCCTCATCCCGCTCATGGCGCACGCTTTCAGCGGCCTCGCGCACGACGACGTTCCCGACGCGTCCATCGTGTCCCGGCTCATCCAGCAGCTCGGCGGCTCGTTCGGCACCGCGATCCTCGCCACCGTGCTCGCCG